>NZ_BMOP01000068.1 GCF_014647135.1 Shewanella xiamenensis | reverse complement strand
TCCACGCTTTCTGACCCAATAGCGTTTCACAACATTGTGCTGCCACTTCCGCTTTGGATACCTTCATAAAGCGAAGCTGGAGTAAGCGTGTGGCGATAAAAGCCAGTATCACACTCATACGCTCCAGGTTCTCACGGCACTGCATTCTCAGCTCTTCCACCGCGGTGCCACTGCTTTTCCATACCTTGTGGTAATCTTCAATCAACCAACGGCGCTCGTAATAGCCGACAACCTCCAGTGCCTCCTTCGAGCATGTGATAGATTCGGAGGTGAGTAAGTGCCATGCCAGTTTTTCTTCACGATGACTTTGCTCTACGACACTGACGTAATACAGAGGGATGTCTGCCTGAGTGCGTTTGTTGGCTGGAGCTTTGAGGGTCACTCGGGCATATCTCATTTCCAGCGTCACCGCCCGGGCTTTCCTTCCGCCTTTCTGAGGAATGAGGAGAGATTTCGTCGCTGCAAGCGGTAATGTGTTCGAGTAGTCATAGAGTTTGTGTG
>NZ_BMOP01000067.1 GCF_014647135.1 Shewanella xiamenensis | reverse complement strand
TCCACGCTTTCTGACCCAATAGCGTTTCACAACATTGTGCTGCCACTTCCGCTTTGGATACCTTCATAAAGCGAAGCTGGAGTAAGCGTGTGGCGATAAAAGCCAGTATCACACTCATACGCTCCAGATTCTCACGGCACTGCATTCTCAGCTCTTCCACCGCGGTGCCACTGCTTTTCCATACCTTGTGGTAATCTTCAATCAACCAACGGCGCTCGTAATAGCCGACAACCTCCAGTGCCTCCTTCGAGCATGTGATAGGTTCTGAGGTGAGTAAGTGCCATGCCAGTTTTTCTTCACGATGACTTTGCTCTACGACACTGACGTAATACAGAGGGATGTCTGCCTGAGTGCGTTTGTTGGCTGGAGCTTTAAGGGTCACTCGGGCATATCTCATTTCCAGCGTCACCGCCCGGGCTTTCCTTCCGCCTTTCTGAGGAATGAGGAGAGATTTCGTCGCTGCAAGCGGTAATGTGTTCGAGTAGTCATAGAGTTTGTGTG
>NZ_BMOP01000065.1 GCF_014647135.1 Shewanella xiamenensis | reverse complement strand
CGTGTAGAGCGTGGTATCGTTAAAGTGGGCGACGAAGTAGAAATCGTTGGTATCCGCACGACTTCTAAAACAACTTGTACTGGCGTAGAAATGTTCCGTAAGCTGCTTGACGAAGGTCGTGCAGGTGAGAACTGTGGTATTTTATTACGTGGTACTAAGCGTGATGACGTAGAACGTGGTCAAGTATTATCTAAGCCAGGTTCAATCAACCCACACACTACTTTTGAATCAGAAGTTTACGTTCTGTCAAAAGAAGAAGGTGGTCGTCACACTCCATTCTTCAAAGGCTACCGTCCACAGTTCTACTTCCGTACAACTGACGTAACCGGTACTATTGAACTGCCAGAAGGCGTAGAGATGGTAATGCCTGGTGACAACATCAAGATGGTTGTTACGCTGATTTGCCCAATCGCGATGGACGAAGGTTTACGCTTCGCAATTCGTGAAGGTGGCCGTACAGTAGGCGCTGGTGTTGTAGCTAAGATCATTGCTTAATAGCAATTGTGATTAGAAAAAAGGAAGCTTAGGCTTCCTTTTTT
>NZ_BMOP01000064.1 GCF_014647135.1 Shewanella xiamenensis | reverse complement strand
TTAATACGGCTCATCTGTGACGTTACCTACAGAAGAAGGACCGGCTAACTCCGTGCCAGCAGCCGCGGTAATACGGAGGGTCCGAGCGTTAATCGGAATTACTGGGCGTAAAGCGTGCGCAGGCGGTTTGTTAAGCGAGATGTGAAAGCCCTGGGCTCAACCTAGGAATAGCATTTCGAACTGGCGAACTAGAGTCTTGTAGAGGGGGGTAGAATTCCAGGTGTAGCGGTGAAATGCGTAGAGATCTGGAGGAATACCGGTGGCGAAGGCGGCCCCCTGGACAAAGACTGACGCTCATGCACGAAAGCGTGGGGAGCAAACAGGATTAGATACCCTGGTAGTCCACGCCGTAAACGATGTCTACTCGGAGTTTGGTGTCTTGAACACTGGGCTCTCAAGCTAACGCATTAAGTAGACCGCCTGGGGAGTACGGCCGCAAGGTTAAAACTCAAATGAATTGACGGGGGCCCGCACAAGCGGTGGAGCATGTGGTTTAATTCGATGCAACGCGAAGAACCTTACCTACTCTTGACATCCACAGAAGA
>NZ_BMOP01000063.1 GCF_014647135.1 Shewanella xiamenensis | reverse complement strand
TTGCTCCTCAATTTGTCGTGCCTTTTCGGCAAGGTAACAAAAATGACTACAATGATGCTTTAGCCATCGCGGAGGCTGCGCAGCGACCCAACATGCGGTTTGTAAAACCCAAAAGCGTCGAGCAGCAAGATGTGCAACTGCTCCACCGAATGCGCGAACGATTAACTAAGCAATCAACAGCCTTAATCAACCAAGTGCGAGGTATGTTAGCTGAATACGGCATCGTGATAGCCAAAAGTAAATCGGCTTTTAAAGTACAGTTTCCTGAGATTTTGACTAACGAAACCAATGCGCTGACTACCAAAGGTCGAACAATTTTTTATCAGTTATATGAAGAGTTTACAGATATAGAAAGACGGCTTAAGGATTGTGATACCCAAGTACTCACTGAAACGAAAAACAATGTGATTTGCCAGCGTTTAGAGACTATCCCAGGTATTGGTCCCGTCACCGCTACGGCCTTTTATGCGGCTGCTGGAGAGGGTAAAGACTTCAGTAATGGTAGACACTTTTCAGCTTGGTGTGGCTTGGTTCCCAAGCAACACAGCAGCGGAGGTAAAGATAACCTCCTTG
>NZ_BMOP01000062.1 GCF_014647135.1 Shewanella xiamenensis | reverse complement strand
GTGCGAGCCATAAGCGTTCTATCTTGTTGACCCACGGCGAGTATACCGGCTGAAATAGTAATCTGAATTTGGGATTATGCTTGAGCCAAGCTACGGTCTTACGGCTCTTATGAATAATGTAATTGTCCAGGATGAGCGTGATGGTTTTGGCTTTGCGGTAATGACGCTTAAGCTTCTCCAACATGGCAATAAACAGCTCTGACGCTTTGCTATCGCGGCTTACATAAAGCACTTTCCCGGTGCTGGCATGCAGGGCTCCAGCTATGTAATGCTTACGGTTGTTGCCTGGGGTGACAACGCGTTTTTGTTGTCCTTTTGGCATCCAATCTGCCCCGATTTTTGGGTTCAAGTCGATGTCTACTTCATCTTCATAGAAAACCGGATGCTCGACGCAACACTGCTCAAGTGCCTGATTTATCGCGGCCATTTTCTCCTCTTTGTGTGGGTCTTTGATACGCAATGTCGGAGCCGAGCGGCGCCAGACCATTCCTGCTTTGGGTAGTAATCGGCGGACGGTGGATGCAGCGATGCTGAGCTTAAGCTGTGCATTAATCACCATGGCAAGCAGTTCACTGCTCCAGCGGCTACG
>NZ_BMOP01000061.1 GCF_014647135.1 Shewanella xiamenensis | reverse complement strand
TGCTTGGTGACAATAGCATTTCATCGCCAAGCGCCTAATTTCATCTATTGATGATAAGAAATTGCTGATATGGCTCAGTCGGTAGAGCGCATCCTTGGTAAGGATGAGGTCCCCAGTTCGATTCTGGGTATCAGCACCATTATAGTCTAGTGTCATGTCCTAGAGAAAAATTTGCTTGGTGACAATAGCATTGTGGCTCATCGCCAAGCATCCAAATAAACACAAAAGCCCTAGCCTAAACCGCTAGGGCTTTTGTGTTTATACGTTTCGCGAAAAGCTACCTCGATGTCGGTCAATAAATGTTCCTCCAATCTCCAATATTGATACCATTCCGCATTAAAGCTCAGCCACCTTCGCCTATTCCCGAGAGTACATCTTTATCACGCGTTTTGTACAACTGATAAAGCTGTTCCATGCCTGGCTGCAGGCATCCACTATGTCCTCATATCCTTTAAAACAGCGATTGGCGAGATAATGTTATACCATTCCGCATTAAAGTTCAGTCACCTTTGCCCATTCCCGAGAGCACATCTTTACCACGCGTTTTGTACAACTGATAAAGCTGTTCCATGCCTGGCTGCAGGCATCCACTATGTCCTCAT
>NZ_BMOP01000060.1 GCF_014647135.1 Shewanella xiamenensis | reverse complement strand
TGCACCCGTAGCTTCGGTGGTATGTTTAGCCCCGTTACATCTTCCGCGCAGGCCGACTCGACTAGTGAGCTATTACGCTTTCTTTAAATGATGGCTGCTTCTAAGCCAACATCCTAGCTGTCTAAGCCTTCCCACATCGTTTCCCACTTAACATACACTTTGGGACCTTAGCTGACGGTCTGGGTTGTTTCCCTTTTGACGACGGACGTTAGCACCCGCCGTCTGTCTCCCGAGTAGTACTCATTGGTATTCGGAGTTTGCAAAGGGTTGGTAAGTCGGGATGACCCCCTAGCCTTAACAGTGCTCTACCCCCAATGGTATTCGCTCGAGGCGCTACCTAAATAGCTTTCGAGGAGAACCAGATATCTCCCGGTTTGATTGGCCTTTCACCCCCAGCCACAAGTCATCCGCTAATTTTTCAACATTAGTCGGTTCGGTCCTCCAGTTGATGTTACTCAACCTTCAACCTGCCCATGGCTAGATCACCGGGTTTCGGGTCTACGCCTTGCAACTAAACGCGCAGTTAACACTCGGTTTCCCTACGGCTCCGCTATTCGCTTAACCTCGCTACAAAACGTAAGTCGCTGACCCATTATACAAAAGGTACGCAGTCACGGTCTCAAG
>NZ_BMOP01000059.1 GCF_014647135.1 Shewanella xiamenensis | reverse complement strand
TCACCGTAAACGGCAATACCGTGACTGCGGGCACTACTGTTGCCTTAGAAGGCGGCAGTTTAATCATCAACGCCGACGGCTCTTACACCTTCACGCCAAACGCCAACTGGAATGGCCAAGTGCCGGTCATCACCTACACCACTAACACTGGCTCAACGGCGACCTTAAACATTAATATCACCCCAGTGGATGATCCATCAGTCTTGGTTAACGATACCAATACCGTTGCTGAAGATTCTGTTGCCACCGGTAACGTCCTTAGCAATGACAGTGATATCGACAGTACCTTGTCTGTTGTCAGCTTCACCGTAAACGGCAATACCGTGACTGCGGGCACCACTGTTGCCTTAGAAGGCGGCAGTTTAATCATCAATGCCGACGGCTCTTACACCTTCACGCCAAACGCCAACTGGAATGGCCAAGTACCGGTCATCACCTACACCACCAACACTGGCTCAACGGCGACCTTAACCATTAATGTCACCCCAGAGGGTGATCCGGCAAATATATCCGTTAACGATACCGACAACGGCACGGTGACCGAAGATGGCGACAGCGATACCGATGTTGCTACCGTGCAAACCGTTGGCGGCAAGCTCGATGTGACCGACGTCGATAACGGCGAAGCCGTGTTCCAAGTCCAA
>NZ_BMOP01000058.1 GCF_014647135.1 Shewanella xiamenensis | reverse complement strand
AGGGTCACTCGGGCATATCTCATTTCCAGCGTCACCGCCCGGGCTTTCCTTCCGCCTTTCTGAGGAATGAGGAGAGATTTCGTCGCTGCAAGCGGTAATGTGTTCGAGTAGTCATAGAGTTTGTGTGCATGCTCTTGAATGCATCGACTCTGCATCGAGCGGACGACAAAGCGCTGTTGGTGCTGGGTTTTATAGGTCAGATATTCAAACAAATCAGCCTCACGGTCACAGACGGAAATCACCTTGTTGATATGCTCGCCTAAACGGGCAGACATATTGGCGGAGGCTTGTTCCCATTTGTAGCTCTCTTTTTCCTCGTAAGGGCGAGTAGCATGTTGGCGGCGTTGCCCGCGCTTAGTGATATCCCGCGTCCAACGCTGTTGCTCAATCAGCCCAACGACTTGCTGGCTTTGCGGTGAAAACAGCAAGATAGAATGCGCCAGAATGGCACGGTTTTTATCCCCTTGATTGGTATGACCTAACTCCTCCCTGACACTGTCATGCTTGTAAGTCAGCGAGGTGGTATCCTCTAGTGCTAACAAGATGTCATGCTCTCGAGCTTGCTGCGCGGTGGCTTGAAAACCCGCTTCAGCAATATCACTGGCTTGAATATTCTCATTGCGGATAAATCGGTAGGCCCCTTCCATCTCAGCGGGGGATAAGGGAAGT
>NZ_BMOP01000057.1 GCF_014647135.1 Shewanella xiamenensis | reverse complement strand
TTGTTTCATCTCTCTATAGCCCAGTTCGATTTCCCATCGATGGGCATATAAGTCGACGATGTCTTCGCTGGGGTAACGCATCGGGTCTGTCAACGAGGTCAAAATGGCGACTGACTTACCTTTCACTGTCTTAGTCAATAAACGCGCTTCAAGAGTTTCAGGGAGCTGCGGCCATTTCTTTCTGGCTTGAGGTGTCGTGGTGAGTTTCACCCACTGGTCATGTTTCCCCAGCGTTCGCACTACTTCATATTGAGTGCCTTTCTTCAATGGCAACAACCAGTGGCTATCAGGTTGCGCTTGCTGCCAAGCGTGCAGCAGGCCGAGCGAGTAAAATCCTCGGTCAAATAGGGTTAGGCTGTGATTGGGAATGCTAGGAATGAGCTGGGACGCTAAGTTCATTTCATTTTCGGCAACCGAATCAAAGGCGCTGTTGACCAATAAATGGCTGCTTAACTCCATCAAGCAAACCATGCGAATTTGCGGATAAGCCGCTTCGCCTAAAGCGTTGGCGGTTCGTCCAAAGGCGGCTTGATCTTGAACACTATCGGGTGTCCGCCACACGACACCGTCAACACCATACAAGTTAAGACCGCACCAATGAGGATGTTCAGCTCTCGCGTGCCAGGTATTGGCGCTGCGGCTAAATACTTCTCTAATAACCTCACTGCCCAATCGTTTACGCGCCTGAGTCACGGCGCTGCGTGCAACATAATCAA
>NZ_BMOP01000056.1 GCF_014647135.1 Shewanella xiamenensis | reverse complement strand
TTGTTTCATCTCTCTATAGCCCAGTTCGATTTCCCATCGATGGGCATATAAGTCGACGATGTCTTCGCTGGGGTAACGCATCGGGTCTGTCAACGAGGTCAAAATGGCGACTGACTTACCTTTCACTATCTTAGTCAATAAACGCGCTTCAAGAGTTTCAGGGAGCTGCGGCCATTTCTTTCTGGCTTGAGGTGTCGTGGTGAGTTTCACCCACTGGTCATGTTTCCCCAGCGTTCGCACTACTTCATATTGAGTGCCTTTCTTCAGTGGCAACAACCAGTGGCTATCAGGTTGCGCTTGCTGCCAAGCGTGCAGCAGGCCGAGCGAGTAAAATCCTCGGTCAAATAGGGTTAGGCTGTGATTAGGAATGCTAGGAATGAGCTGGGACGCTAAGTTCATTTCATTTTCGGCAACCGAATCAAAGGCGCTGTTGACCAACAAATGGCTGCTTAATTCCATCAAGCAAACCATGCGAATTTGCGGATAAGCCGCTTCGCCTGAAGCGTTTGCGGTACGCGCAAAGGCGGCTTGATTTTGGACACTATCGGGTGTCCGCCACACGACACCGTCAACACCATACAAGTTAAGGCCGCACCAATGAGGATGTTCAGCTCTCGCGTGCCAGGTATTGGCGCTGCGGCTAAATACTTCTCTAATAACCTCACTGCCCAATCGTTTACGCGCCTGAGTCACGGCGCTGCGTGCAACATAATCAA
>NZ_BMOP01000055.1 GCF_014647135.1 Shewanella xiamenensis | reverse complement strand
ACGATGGTATTTCAGTGGCACAAATCGCAGAAGGCGCGATGCAAGAGCAGACCAACATGTTACAGCGTATGCGTGACCTGTCGGTTCAAGCGGTAAACGGTGCAAACTCTACTAGTGACCGTGATGCCATTCAGGCTGAGATTGACCAATTAGCATTAGAAATCACAGCAATTTCTAACACTACTGCATTCGGTGATACTAAGTTACTGAGCGGTGGCTTTACAGGCAAGAGCTTCCAAGTTGGTCACCAAGAAGGTGAAAACATCTCTATCTCGATTTCAGGAACTGATGCAGCAACATTAAGCGTGGATGCATTACTTGTTTCTTCGGATACAGCGGCTTCCACAGCAACGGGTTTAATTGACGCTGCAATCAAGACTATCGACACCCAGCGTGCGAAGTTAGGTGCAACACAAAACCGTTTAGCTCACAACATTAGCAACAGTGCGAACACTCAAGCCAACGTGGCCGATGCGAAGAGTCGTATTGTAGATGTGGACTTTGCGAAAGAGACTTCGCAAATGACGAAGAACCAAGTATTGCAACAAACAGGTTCGGCAATGCTGGCTCAAGCGAACCAGTTACCTCAAGTGGCGTTATCTCTACTTTAATCAGATATTGCTGCTCTTTCGATGCCCACAGACTGTTGCAGTCGTGGGCATTTTTATATGTGGAAATTGGCTAAGAAATTTGTTTCAGAAAAATCATTTTTTTTCCTAAAGCTTTTCCGCCCTTGGCCGTTATAAATAGTGAACAGATTCACTTAGCCTGGAAAACAGGCAAGCTCTTAACCAGGCTTAATGAGGTATAATCATGGCAATTACAGTAAACACAAACGTGACTTCAATGAAGGCACAGAAGAACTTGAATGCATCGGGTAATGCTTTGGCAACCTCAATGGAGCGTT
>NZ_BMOP01000054.1 GCF_014647135.1 Shewanella xiamenensis | reverse complement strand
TCACGCTTGCAGGAACATACGGGAACTGCTTGGCATGGTATGGCATTTTATGGGAACCGTTTCCCCATTTCCTGGCAGTGGGCATGGCACGGCGAAAATGTAGCAGTATTCGGATCAGCTATTTAGCGTTTCGAATGAAATGAAGTTAATTTAATGCTTATTTATATACATACTTTATGTAGCAAAAGGGCTTGAATTGTTCTTTAATGTAGTTAAGTATCCAAAAGTATTTGATCAGATAAATCTTCCTAGATAGTTGCTAACTGTGCAGGTGGGGAAGCATGTCGGATATCCATTGGAGCGCAATGTGGAAGTTCCTAAAATACCTGATGATGAACAAGTTCGTTTAAATCAGCTTCGGGCTTTAGCAATTCTTGATACTTCTCCGGAAGAGCGGTTTGATCGCGTAACGCGCATGGCGAAACGCTTATTTGGAGTTCCTATCGCTTTGGTTTCATTGGTTGATGAAAACAGGCAATGGTTTAAGTCATGTATGGGATTGGATGTTTTAGAGACAGAGCGGACGATTTCATTCTGCGGTCATGCCATCCTTAACAATGGTGCGCTAGTCATAAATGATGCCACTCAGGATAAGAGATTTTCAGATAATCCCTTGGTAATTAATGAACCCCATATTCGCTTTTATGCAGGTTATCCCCTGCGAACGTTGAGCGGACAAGGATTAGGTACGCTTTGTATAATTGATCTAATCCCTCGGGAGTTTAGCGATGAGGACATCGCTATGTTAGCTAATCTTGCGAATATGGTGGAGCGCGAAATTATGGCTGTGCAGGGCTTTGTTTCCTAAATCGATTCAGCGAACAAAGCCCCTCATAATCGTCTAAATATCAAACTACACGGTAAGTTACAGGCATGCCTAGCCCAGTAAGTTTGTTCAAAGCCCTAATCATCGCGTAAG
>NZ_BMOP01000053.1 GCF_014647135.1 Shewanella xiamenensis | reverse complement strand
TCATGTTATTTGCCTCTTTTGACTTCGCTAAAAATCAAAGATGCATTTAACATGGGTAGGTATACAGGCAAAGCCTCAAATGATGATAACCACCTACTGAAGTAGGTGGTTTTGGGCTAAAAATAAAGTTAGCTGTGCAATTTGGACTATTGAATGAATAAAAATGACCAACAGCAATTGCTGATACAATTAAGAGCAGAAAATCAGGAATTATTAGAGTTTAAAATACTCAATAATTTAATTTCAAAATCGATGCAAGCTTTGACGGAAAACATAGACCAAGCTATGCCATTTAGCGTCTTATTTTCACTAGTCAAACAGGAGTTAAAACCTGATCTTCAATTAATCGTAACTTGCAACCCAGAAAGTACTGAACTGAGTATTTTAGCATGCACACATGAGGAACTAATTGGAAAACACATTACATTCGAAAATACTAAAACTGTAAAATTTGAATTTAGAGAAACAACAGTGATCAATTTAGACTCTACCTCTAATTGGTCAAGCACACTAAAGCGCCTATTGCCCCAAGCGACATCAGCATTAATTCAGCCTGTAAAATTTAACAACAGTGATTATGCCATCATCTTGCTAAAAAAAGAGCCCTATAGCTTTAACTCTGGAACGCAATCTATCATATCAAACTACTGTAGCTTTATCGCAAACACACTCACATTGAGAGACTATCGCCATATTGCAGCTGAACCCGACAGTTTATTTTCACAACAAAAAAGAATTAAAAACAGTTTAGCGAAACAAGGAAAATTAGCGGCAATCGGTCAGCTTGCAGCCAGTGTTGCCCACGAATTAAATAATCCACTAAATAGCTGATCCGAATACTGCTACATTTTCGCCGTGCCATGCCCACTGCCAGGAAATGGGGAAACGGTTCCCATAAAATGCCATACCATGCCAAGCAGTTCCCGTATGTTCCTGCAAGCGTGAT
>NZ_BMOP01000052.1 GCF_014647135.1 Shewanella xiamenensis | reverse complement strand
GGATATGAGGACATAGTGGATGCCTGCAGCCAGGCATGGAACAGCTTTATCAGTTGTACAAAACGCGTGGTAAAGATGTGCTCTCGGGAATGGGCAAAGGTGACTGAACTTTAATGCGGAATGGTATTACATCTCAAACTGCCCAATATAGATTCGGCTAAGGCTGCAAAGCAATTCGATGAGTTACCATTACTCATGCTTTTAGATAAGCATAATCAAGTGATTGCGTTCGACCAAGATAGATTAGTGAAAAATGGGTTACAGATAGGCCGAAACTTCGAGCAGGAAATCTTTCAGTATAATCAGGGACAACATCCCGCCTCGATAACGTTTACCACTCAGCAAAGCCTGCCTCAAGTATCAGCGACAACGAGTGCACCAACTCTGCCAGCTACCTCTTCTGCGACGTCTACTATAGTTACCACCACAGCAGTCGCATCCACAGCTGCAATAACACAAAGCACAGCGCCTGATTCACCAACTCAAGCCGAAATCAGCCATATGCTGGATTATTGGTATCAACTCGCCGATGACGTCACTAAAGCAAAGTTCAAAGCCAAAATTAATGGGCAATAAGCTTATTCGTTACTTTTTGCGCAGCAGCAAACTAGCATGGTCACGCTAACCCCAATTCAGAATAGAGCAGCCTAGGTTGCTCTTTTTATTGGCCTGATGTTATGTACCTAAATTTTTAGAGTAACCCAATCTGAAATGGTATCTAAGGGAGAATGTAAAAGTGAAAAAAGCAAGAACTGAAAACACTAAATGCNTTAGGCGCTTGGCGATGAAATGCTATTGTCACCAAGCAAATTCTTACTGGCTAATTCTACGTCTGACGGCATTGTTTCCTCACTCCAGTGCTCATGTACTACCGTACACTCTGCCCTTCGCGCGTCACGGCTTTGTCAGCCGCACAATTACCTGCGTAATTAACCTTGATTCTTTAATTTAGAAAGCTGGTTTGAGTTGCACTTCTTAAGTGTTTATATTCAAGCTAAGTGCTACTTAGCAAAACCCATCTGGGTTGTATGGTTAAGCCTCTCGAGTCATTAGTATCAGTTAGCTCAACGCCTCACAACGCTTACACACCTGACCTATCAACGTCCTAGTCT
>NZ_BMOP01000051.1 GCF_014647135.1 Shewanella xiamenensis | reverse complement strand
AGGATACTTCGTCGATTCGATTGGAATTAACGAGGAAATAATCCGTAGATACGTTAGGCATCAAGAGAAAGTAGAGCGGCAAGAGCAGGGTCAACTTGCTCTTGAATAAAGGCCCCCTTTTAGGGGGGTAAAACAAAGCCACCTTCTTCAGAAGGTGGATTCTTTACAAGAGTATTAGTCGTTTTGACACAGTTGATATGGAGCACGTATGTCAACGTTACAAATGCTAATGGAAGGGATGAAAGTTAGCTTTGTATCAACACTGAGTATAGCTTCGTTTAGCTTGCCAATAATCACCGCAATGGTCATAGGGATGATAACTGCTGAATATTTGTCGGACTTTTAACATCACAGCGTGGGCATTTTACATGTATTCAGTGAGTCATATATTTAAGTCATCCCATTGATCTATAATGTTTTAAGCTTTAGTTTGTTTCTATTTCAACTAACAATTGCTCCTTATGTTTTAGCTGATACTTTGATAATTTATCAAGTGAAGCAGAGGTTAGTATATGTCCTTCAGGCAACAGCAGTATGTGCCTAAGATTGTATAAGTTTTGCTTTAATTTCATACCGGCTTTGAGTGCACTCACTTGTAGTCCTCTTCTAGCTTTGTTTGCTATGTCTACTTCTTCGGAAGTGACTAAAATTGACAAAGCGTTGACTATCACTGGGTCATAATAACTGCCCTGGCGTAGTTTTATTGCGTCAAAGCCGTCAGCCATGCTTTTTTTATTACCATCGTATCGGCCTTCAACATGCAGCCAAAAATCTCTTGCTACTGCCAATATTCGTGACCCAAGAGGGATGTCTACGCCTGCTTTTTGAGCGGGTTCACCTCCGCCATTAAAGCGCTCTAATTGATTGGCGATGATGAGTGACATTTCGCTTAAATGTATCGCGGGCAGTAAGATCTCTTCGGCATGTAATGGATGTTCATTAAATAAACGACGTTCACGATCATAGAGGTCGGTATATGCCGTTTCAGCTATTTTGGTGGGGAGCGCGATTTTACCGATTTCTGAAAATAAGCCCGCTTTTGTTATCGTAACTATCTGTTCTGCAGGCAATTGCAATGCATTTGCAAGATATTCGCGGCTTTGTTTCCTAAATCAGTTGAACTAAAACCATAGCTGGTGATCTGATCGGCATAGCCTATCAATTCACCCATCAATCGTGTCAAAACCTCGCTATAAAACAACTAACTGGAAGCAATACAATCAAGCCTTAATCAATCGTGGCTCACTTACCTTCTGGATTGATGAGGACGCTATCGCCCAGTGGAAAGCT
>NZ_BMOP01000050.1 GCF_014647135.1 Shewanella xiamenensis | reverse complement strand
TTGTTGAACGAAGCCGCTTTGCGGCAGGAACAAGATAAAGATAAAGCCATCCTTTTGCCCCTCATCCTAAATACTTGCTAGACGCGACCTGCTTCGGTCGCAATCCTAGGAGTATCATCATGGACATTCACGAACAACAACGCTTTGATTTACTTTATGAACAACATCTTACCAACTTAACCTTGCAAGGTAAGCGGCCTGCAACCATTGATGCCTATAGCCGAGCTATACGCCGTATTGCGGCATATTTTGACTGCTGCCCCGACACCTTGACCACCGATGATTTGAAGCGCTATTTTGCTGATTTGATTGCCTCACATTCTTGGAGCACCGTCAAACTCGACCGCAACGGTTTGCAGTTTTTCTACTTTCACGTTCTCAACAAATCTTGGCAGTGGCTTCATATTGTTAAGCCACCACAGGTGAAACACCTGCCCGATATCCTGACGCCCTGCGAGGTCGCGATGGTTATCAGCCTCACGCGTCAACTGCGTTATCAGGTTTGTTTCTTAACCCTGTACAGCATGGGATTGCGCCTTGGTGAAGCGATTTCATTACAGGTCGGGGATATTGATGCGGGACTGATGCAGGTGCATATCCGTGATGCTAAAGGGGGCAAGGATAGACTGGTGCCGTTACCTCAACGCACCTTGTTAGCGTTAAGGTTCTATTGGCGCACCCACCGTCATCCTCGTTGGCTATTTCCGAGTAAAGATAATCAACCTGACTCACTCATGGACAGAGGCGGGCTCCAAAAAGCCATGAAGCAAGTCATTTCCGAGTGCAATATTCATAAAGCCATCAGTCCGCACAGTCTACGTCACAGTTATGCCACCCATTTGCTGGAGCAAGGACTCGATTTGCGCTCGGTGCAAACACTGCTCGGCCACCATAGCCTGAATACCACCGCCCGTTACACGCAGCTCACTGATATCACCCGTAAAAATACCTGTGAGGCAATTAACCAACTAACCAACGGCTTAGCCTTGAGGTGGGAGTGTGGGTTATGAGCCAGTTTATCGATATCTTACGTCAACATCTGGCGGATTTTCGGCAGCGTTATGCCCATCAAATCACCCCAGAGATAAAGGATGCTATCCATGCCATGCTCAGCTGTCGTTGCAACACGGCGAGGGTGAGTTGCTGGGATTGTCAAACCTGCGAGCAACAGCTTGAGTTTCCGCTCTCTTGTGGTCATCGCAGTTGCCCACAGTGTCAACATGGCACCACATGTGACTGGTTGAGTAAACAACAAGCTAAGTTATTACCGGTGAATTATTTTATGGTGACCTTTACCTTGCCGTTTGAATTAAGAGCCATAGCAAAATCGCAACCCGAGCCGTTCTATCACGCCATGTTTACCGTAGCAGCGGGTGTACTCAAAGACTTTGCAGCACGCTCCCCTAAGCTCAGTGGTGACATCGGCTTCACGGGGGTATTGCATACTCACAGTCGGCGTAGAGACTACCATCCACATCTGCACTTCATTATCCCCGCAGGGAGCTACCACTCTGGCAAGCGGCAATGGCGTAAGTGTAAAACCCATTACTTATTTAACGCCTTTAATCTTGCCAAGGTGTGGCGAGCACGTTTACTGGCTTATCTGAGTGACACGCTTCAGCTTAAACTGCCACATCAATCTCCCTCAAAATGGGTGGTCGATTGTCAGTTTGTCGGTAAAGGTGCGCCTGCACTGCAATATCTGTCGCGCTACCTTTATCGGGGCGTTTTACCCGACAGCAGTATTTGTCGTCATGTCGATAATCAGGTGAGTTTTACCTATCAAGACAGTCAGACTCGCTGCCAACAAGTACGCAGCTTGCCCGCCGTCGAATTTCTGTGGTTGATATTACAACATGTATTACCCAAAGGATTACGGCGAGTGCGTGACTATGGCTTACTGCGAGGTAATGCCAAAACGCTACGGCAACAAATCCAACTGATGCTGGCTGTCGCAGGAGCCGCTTTCCCCGTATTACCAGAGGTCAAACGTGCCTTAGCCGTGCGCTATTGCCCTTGTTGCTATCTCGCGATGCATTTTATGGGCGTTCATGTGCGTCATCGACCGACAGACGCTAACATCATCGCCTAAGGCGAGAAGTATAAGGATAACGGGTTAACCAAACAGAATGAGGACTCGATAACAGCTTGATGAGTAGGTAATAAAAATATTAGCTCGTTCGCTAAGGGCGGGTCATGTCTGCATAAAAGTCTCTTTTAAAATAAGACCTTCGCCAGTACACATTCTCAATCCGCTATTTGCATAATAAAGTGTCAACAACCAGCATCGGGCTTGTTCAACACTTGGGATAAGGTCGCGGCTACGCGCGGCCTATCCTTATTTGTTA
>NZ_BMOP01000049.1 GCF_014647135.1 Shewanella xiamenensis | reverse complement strand
GCTTACGCGATGATTAGGGCTTTGAACAAACTTACTGGGCTAGGTATGCCTGAAACCCACTATGTAGCTTGATATTTGAACAATGATGAGAGTGTTGTTCGCTCACTCGATTTAGGAAACAAAGCCTATATTAATTGCCATTTTTCCAAATTGAATGCCTTCACTCTGCCATCTAGCCGCAGTAATAAAGGCCGTTTTGAGCACCCAATAGCCAATATCCACCATTTGGCCATGTTGCTCTGCTAAAGGAATAAATAACGCAGGTGAAACCATCCCAAATTCGGGGTGCTGCCACCGAATGAGGGCTTCACAGCCGGACAAATTATATTTGGCAAAATCAAATTTTGGCTGAAAATGCAGAAAAAGTTGACGCTGTTGCACCGCATGAAATAACGCCTGATTTAATGAGATCTGGTGTTTTTTTCGTTCAATAGCTTGCTGATCATAACGCATAAACATCCGGACGGAGTCTTCTGCCATCATCAGATTACCCAGTAATAAATTATTCAGAACGGCTCGAGGCTCATCACCATCGTCGGGTATAAGACAGTAACTGACAGCATAATCCAACTTAGATGAGGTCAAATTAGCTTTACCAGTCACGGGGTCAATAATTGAAGCGGCCTTCTGTAAAGCGTCCATCTCGGAGGTAATATCAGGTAAACAAAGCACAAATTGTTCATTAGCTAGTAGTGCAAGCTCCCCTGCCGTACCAGTGGAATTAAGTAGCTGTAATGCAATATGCTCGATAGTCCGCTGCGCTTCTGAATAACCAATCATGCGGCTCCAGAGTTCAAAACTTTTGATCTTGATAACAACGAGAACCATAGCTCTGCGAGAATTGAGATATTGTGTTATCACCGATATAAGCTGCTGATAATTAAGCAGCGAAGGAAGTTCAAATGCCGTGTTTAGCAACTCACCATCAGTCACGGGATTTAAACACAAAACTACCCCAGAAGGACCAGCTAAACGACAACTCACTTCTAATTCAGTGTGATTCAATAACCTAATAGATACACTCTGACCGATTGCTAATGTCTGTTCCTGCAAGGTTAACCTATCTGTTTCAACCAAAAACTCATCAAGCAAACGTCCCTCGACCAAGGTTGAACCCAAGAGCTTTGTCGCCGCAATATTAGCATGCACAATTTGATTAGATGGGGATATCTCGAGTAAGGCATCGGAACTAGCCAACAACATTTTTTGGGATTGGCGTTGAAAAATCTGTTTGTTGTGATGCGTAAATGCATTCGCTATTTCATCAAGTAACTCGTTATCTTCCCAAGGTTTTTGCAGAAAACGATACGCACTACCCGCATTAAGTAATGACTTCACCGACTCAAAATCTGAATAACCACTAATGACAAGCCCGACGACTTCAGGATATAAGCGTTTGATTTTAGAAAGTAACAGCCCTCCATCCATATAGGGCATTCTAAAATCGGTCAAAACAACTTTACAATCATAAGTGAGTAATAGGTTTAACGCTTCTTCTCCACTTTGAGCTGTCTTTACCGAATAGCCAGAACGAGTTAATAAGCGTTTTAGGGCCTTTAAAATGCCAACATCGTCATCGACTAGTAGTAAAGAGTTATCCATTGTGGCCTCTAGCTTAAGAGCATATTTACTCTGTCCAATAGATCATGATTATCAAAAGGTTTTGCTATCGCATCATCCGCACCTAATCTAATCGACTCTGCTAACTCTTTAGGTGAAAGCCCTGATAATACTAAAATTTTAATATTTGCTAACTCTGGTCGCTCTCGAATAAATTGGATAACTTCAAAACCATTCAACCCAGGTAAGGACAGGTCAAGAAGAATTAAATCTGGCTTTTCAGCAATAATTTTCACCCCAGCCTGAAAACCATCCTGTGCCGATAAAATTGCAAAGGGTGTTGAATGGAGTGCCCGCCTGAGTGCATTTCGCATCGATAATTCATCATCAATGATAAGAATAGACTTTTTATCAGCCATTAACTCATTATTATTTGAGGCTAAAAAGGCTTCTGGCATTGGCATGTTTTGTTGATGTAGAAAACTAATGAAGTCATCAACCAAGACTCGATAATTACCCCGTCCAGGTAATTTGTGACCTTTTAATTGACCTTTAGCGATCCAGCGACTCACTGTGCGTTGATGAACATCGCAATATTGAGCAATATCGCTTGGCTTGAGCGTTTTCATGCTCTCGTACCCATGATTATTCTTGCTTAGTTAACACTTATAGCATAATTTTAATCTATAAGACAAATGGGACAAATGCGATAGGTGACTTAATGCCAACCCCATCTGAAAGCACTCTGCCATTGATTTTGTGTGTAGACGGGCTTTGTTTCCTAAATCAGTTGAACTAAAACCATAGCTGGTGATCTGATCGGCATAGCCTATCAACTCACCCATCAATCGTGTCAAAACCTCGCTATAAAACAACTAACTGGAAGCAATACAATCGAGCCTTAATTAATCGTGGCTCACTTACCTTCTGGATTGATGAGGACGCTATCGCCCAGTGGAAAGCTAAGGCTGAGCAACCAAGGAAAGGTCGCCCACACGTATTTAGCGACTTAGCCATTACCACCGCACTAATGGTTAAACGTGTTTTCTCTATGCCACTGCGAGCGTTACAAGGCTTTATCAACTCGGTGTTTAAACTGGCTGATATTCCGCTTTCGTGCCCACATTACACTTGTATCAGCAAACGAGCGAAAGCCG
>NZ_BMOP01000048.1 GCF_014647135.1 Shewanella xiamenensis | reverse complement strand
TGATTGTATTGCTTCCAGTTAGTTGTTTTATAGCGAGGTTTTGACACTATTGATGGGTGAGTTGATAGGCTATGCCGATCAGATCACCAGCTATGGTTTTAGTTCAACTGATTTAGGAAACAAAGCCGCTCAGCAAAGTTATCGCCAAAATCTAGAGGCGTGTCAGATCTTAACCGACGCATTGATAAACTGCATAAATACGAGGCTTGGTTAGAGCCAACTAAAGTTGATTTTGAGTCAGTGGTCGGCAAAGAAAAGTGGGCGCAGCATTGGGCAAACTGGGAGTCGGTGCAAAATACTATGCGTCAGGCTCAAGCACTCGCAACTGAAATTAATCAAACAATAGCTAAAGAATATGCAAAGCTATAATCGGGTAGCCGGAGGTATTTAGCCTCCAGCCCCCACACCACCCTGCATGCGGCTCCGCACAGGGCGGTTCATTTAGAACGCCTAACCTGTTTTCTGGTTCGGATAGTGAACCGCGATCCATCCATCTCTCAGTGAATACAATCCTGCTTTCTTGAGATACTCATTACTCAGCGCTTGCTGTATCCCTGGTGTTTTCGAGCTTCGCCACGGCCCTTTGCTTGTAATTCCACAAGCAACGGCCGCTTGGATCCTGACGCCACGTTTGAGTAAGTTTTGTACCTTAGTCCGTGGCTTTCGCCATTGACGCCAGTAGCACATACGTACTCGACGACGGATCCAGTGGTCTAAATCGACACACTCTTGATAAGCGTTGGCTATGCCAAAGTAGTTGATCCAGCCTTGCATGTATTGCCGCACTTTAAACAATTGATAGCTCATGCTCACGCCCCAATTGCGGTTTGTCAGTCGTCTTATCTTTTGTTTGAAGATGTGCAGTGTTTTGACATGCCACTGGATCTTTCCGCGGTTAAAGGTAAACCCTAGGAACTTGCTTTGGCCTACCTTAACCACTTGGCTTTTCTGTTCGTTAACAACCAGTTTTAGCTTAGTGGCAAGATAGCAAGTAATACTCTTGAGGACACGTTCGCCCGCTCGTTGAGACTTGACCAAGATGATAAAGTCATCCGCGTAGCGGGCGAAGTGATGCCCTCTGCTTTCCAGCTCTTTATCCAGACTATCCAACATGATGTTTGATAGTAATGGTGAGAGTGGGCCACCCTGAGGTACGCCTTCGAAGCTTGCTTCAAATTGGTCGTTGATCATCACGCCAGCACGCAGGTATTTACCAATAAGCGCCAGCAGACGCTTATCCTGTACCTTGCTCCTTAACTGAGTCATTAAGAGATCATGATTTACTCGATCAAAGAACTTGGACAGATCAACATCGACGGCAAATTTGCGTTTATGTTTGATGATATCCCTGACTTGCAAGACTGCTTGTTTGGCATTCCTATTCGGTCTAAAGCCGAAGCTATTAGCCGAGAAGGAAGGATCAAACAACGGCGTGAGAATTTGAGCAATTGATTGCTGTATCACACGATCAATGACGTTAGGGATACCCAGTTTGCGTTTACCGCCATCGGGTTCGTCGATCTCTACGCGTCTGACTGCTGAGGGTTGATATTCACCTAACTCAAGTTGAGATTTACACTGTTGCCAACCGCCTTGCTGCACCCAAAGCGGGAAGGCTTCGATGGTCATGCCATCGATACCAGCCGCGCCATTATTGGCTTTAACCTGACGCCAAGCTCGGTGTAGATTCTCAGGCTGAAGCAGTTGTTGGAATAAATCGCTGTTGAAGGCTGGTTGCATATCAATACGCTACTGATAGTAATCGTCTGGCGACGTAGTGGGTATCAACAAGTTTGACAAGACTCCTCCTTCTTCTAAATGTTCAGGCCTTCACCATATCCCATCCATTACGATGGGCGTTGGGCTACTATGCCGTCTGCTGACTTCTGTTTAATCACATGCCGAGTTACCCCGTCATGCGCTATCGGTTTTCATCTGGTTCGCTCTTTTCAGTCGATGACACTGAAAAGCCAAGGCACTTATAAACCAGAGCCTGACTGGTTAATGACCGATCGCGTGTTAAACAGATCTCCCCAGATAAGAACATGAACTTTCTTTGCACTGCTGCATCATTTACGGTGGCCATTAGATCACGTGGTTTTGTCGTCTTGTGCCAACTCACCTCTAGCCTACGCCTCATATGATGTTCTTGTTCATCAGCTCGCAAATTTGCTAGCGGCTTCCTTCAAACCAATCCTCGCGGATAAGCCCTTGCCATTCACTAGTAGTTAGCGTTTAATAACAGCATGTTATTGAACGGTGACCTTCCTACAGAGGACTTTCACCTCATTAGTTCATGCCCATGCTGGGCGTACACAAAGCAATCAACTACGCGCCTGCGGCGCCGGACGCTCGTACCTCGCGCCGGTTATTGCGGCGTTATATTTAAAGGAGAGATTGAAGCATGTCTGTGGTGATGCTAGATAACTCTACAATTTCGAGCGTACAAAGAGCATTAGGCAAAGCTCCGACAAAAGAGCCCGCCTTGTTAGATGTTGAGCATGTAGCTTTAGAACGGTTTTCAGAAGCATTTCTGCTTAGTGATAGCATAATTATCCCTGACACTTACAAAAAAGCTTTAACGCCAGCTAGAAAGAAAATGCTTTCTGATCCTGTTTTTTCATTTTTAACAGTGGAGGAGCAAGAAGATAGCGATTTACTAAGTATTGCTGGCCGATTATCTGAGGCATGGCATGTAGCATACAAAGAAGGGTCAGATCGCAGTCTATTCTCACAGTATTTTCAACAGGCAGATGCTTTTAGTAAATTTATCTGGGAGCATGCTAGCTCTGAATTCTATTTAGTCTTCAGAGCGATGGGAATTGATAAAGAAAGCCCATTCATTGAAGCCGTACTAGATAGCCCTGCTGATTATGGATTGGGAGAGAAGCTTGAGATACAGGGCACTGATAATTTGCCAGTTAAGTGGGAAAAGCTGTCATCTCATGTCAAAAGGCTTGTTTCTGTTCTAGCGTGGCTGGGTAATCAATATATCTGGTATCAAGTCTACGCAGCAAAACACAACGCAAATTATCTTTCCCATCCTCTTAGAGACTTTTTTTCATATGATTTTCTAGACCGACTTAATCATGGCGCCAATACTAGCGAGAACTTTGCAAAATCGTTCAGGACGGGAATGCAAGGGTTTCAGAAGAAAATGCTGGATACCTATCGAGAGCTAGATTTAGTGCCACAATCGGAAAGTCTGCATTTGCCTAACTTCCTGCCATTTCTAGTCTCTGAGTGCGGTAACGGGCAAGAATACCTAGATGCATTATCGCATTACAGGAACGTAAACGAAGTGGTAGAAATCAGGCAGCGACTTTCTGAAATCGATTCAGAAATAGAAAAAGGAATTTATAAAAAGCACACCCAGATGGTTAAAGACATTGAGCGCGTCGGTGAAAACCTGCTTAAGGAAAAAGGGGTGGACCCACGATTCATTAAGCTAGGCCCGCCAACTAAATTGCTAGGAATAAGTGTTTCTGGTGACGATGCAAAAATTGATTTACCGATACCGGCTGGATTATACAAACAGTACTTTGTGGGCAAAAAATACCGAAGCTTCGTGAAGAAAGTTATGGATGAACTGGCCATGCCATCTCAGTATGGAAAGCTAAAAGATCGCCTTAATGGGTACGCTTGGGTTGATAAAGAGCAGTTTCCAAAGTTCTATCTAAAGCAAGATAGGATGCCTTCGATGTTCCATAAGCCATTTAGCAAATCTTCGCTATGAAATATAACAAATAAGGATAGGCCGCGCGTAGCCGCGACCTTATCCCAAGTGTTGAACAAGCCCGATGCTGGTTGTTGACACTTTATTATGCAAATAGCGGATTGAGAATGTGTACTGGCGAAGGTCTTATT
>NZ_BMOP01000047.1 GCF_014647135.1 Shewanella xiamenensis | reverse complement strand
AGGTCAGGTGTGTAAGCGTTGTGAGGCGTTGAGCTAACTGATACTAATGACTCGAGAGGCTTAACCATACAACCCAGATGGGTTTTGCTAAGTAGCACTTAGCTTGAATATGAACACTTAAGAAGTGATACTCAAAACAGCTTTCTAAATTAACAAATAAAGGTTAATTACGCAGGTAATTGTACGGCAGACAAAGCCGTGACGAGCGAAGGGCGGAGTGTACGGTAGTACATGAGCACTGGAGTGAGGAAACAATGCCGTCAGACGTAGAATTAACCAGTAAGAATTTGCTTGGTGACAATAGCATTTCATCGCCAAGCGCCTAAATAAACACAAAAGCCAGCTGAATAAGCTGGCTTTTTTGTTTTTGATGTTTTATTCACGGCTTCCTCAACTTGTTTGTGCTCATCTTTAACTCTTGCTCAAAAGCACAAAAGCACAAAAGCACAAAAGCACAAAAGCACAAAAGCTTGAGTCATGACGTATCTGTTTTACCGATCAATCTCAGTTTGCTGCAATTCTAGGGTGAAGCGTTTACAATGTCGCTTTTATCGCGGCAGAACATCATCATGTCTTTCCCATACTCGCTAAAACCGTTTAATACTTTTGGCGTGGAGCAATCCTGTTCATCATTGATTGAAGTCCATTCCAAGATGGAACTGCAAACGACTTGCTTATCTTTATATCAATCAAAGCAACCAATGCTTGTGCTTGGTGGTGGCAGCAATATCGTATTTACCGATGATTTTAATGGCACTGTAGTGCGAGTATTGTCTAAAGGTATTTCCTGCTCCGAAGATGACTCTCACTTTTATCTTGATGTTGAGGCGGGTGAAAACTGGCATGAATTGGTCCTATTTAGCTTAGATCAGAATATGCCTGGACTTGAGAATTTAGCCCTGATCCCGGGCACAGTTGGCGCAGCTCCGATTCAAAATATCGGTGCTTATGGTGTGGAGTTTTGCGATGTTTGTGATTGGGTTGAATATCTTGATGTCGAGTCTGGCGACTTACTAAGGCTTACGGTCGATGAATGTGAGTTTTCATATCGCGAGTCGATATTTAAAGGCAGCTTACGCGACAAAGCTGTGATTACCGCTGTTGGTTTGCGCCTCCCTAAAGCTTGGCAACCAAAATTGGCCTATGGCCCGTTGCAATCATTTAACGCTGAGACGGTGACCCCAAGGGAGATTTTTGACCGTGTCTGTGAGGTGAGGAGTGAGAAGCTGCCGAATCCTGAGGTGCTAGGTAACGCTGGGAGTTTTTTTAAGAATCCAATCGTTAGCGCATCAGTTTATATTGAACTAGCTCAACGCTTTCCAAGCATTGTTGGTTATGCTCAACCGAATGGAGAGGTTAAACTTGCTGCTGGTTGGCTGATTGAGCATGCGGGTCTTAAGGGCTTTGCCCTAGGAAACGCGGGAGTGCATGCGAAGCAAGCCTTAGTATTAGTCAATTTAGGCCATGCAACTGGCCAAGATATTTGTCGATTAGCATTACATGTTATTGCGCGAGTGAATGAGGTTTTTGGCGTTAAGCTAGAAGCCGAGCCAAGAATTATGGGATTAACAGGGGAGACGAGTCTCGATGTCTGATAACTGGGTGAGAAAACGCGAAATACTGGGATTACTGTCGAGCGAACATTTTGTCTCAGGTGAAGAATTGGCGACACAACTGGGTATTTCTCGTGCGGCGGTGAGCAAGCATGTCGATGCTTTGGAAGACTATGGTGTGGCGATCTACAGTGTCAAAGGCCGCGGTTACAAGTTAGCTAATCCCATCTCCCTTATCGACTCGGCTCGTTTAATTCAGTCGATCGATAATCGATGCTTTTACTTTGATGAAATCCCGAGCACTAACGGCTTTATGTTAAGCCATACCAGTGAGCTTAAAAGTGGCGATGTATGTGTGGCTGAGTACCAGTCAGCGGGACGAGGACGTAGAGGACGAACTTGGGTGTCTCCCTATGGACATCATTTGTATTTCTCTCAGTTTTGGTCATTCCCCCAAGGGATGGCACAGGCCATGGGCTTAAGCCTAGTGGTGGCTTGTAGTTTAGTTGAGGTACTGAAATCCTTTGGTGTTGATAATATCGGCGTGAAATGGCCAAACGATATTTACCTTAATTATAAAAAGCTTGCTGGGATTTTAATTGAAATGTCCGGGCAAGCGGATAGCGAGTGCCAATTAATCATTGGTATTGGTGTTAACATGGCTATGTCGGAAGACCAAGGTAAGGGAATTGACCAGCCTTGGAGCGACTTGTCTAGCTTGACGGATATGCCAAATAAAACAGATCTCGTGATTGCACTACACAAACAGTTGAAGAGAGACATACAGTTGTTTGAGCGTGAAGGGCTGGCAGCCTTTAAAACGCGCTGGCAACAGGCAGATCTATTCCATGGTAAAGAAATTCGTTTACTGATGGGCGAGAATCACGTTGACGGCATCTGTCGAGGGATCGATGAACAAGGTGCAGTATTGTTAGAAACCGCCGATGGCATACAAGCCTATATCGGCGGAGAAATCAGTTTAAGAGCAAGATAAGATTATTTACGCAGTAAAACGTGTGACATCAAATGATCCTGTCCTTTTTGTAGGATCAGATGCGCTCGTTCCCTTGTGGGCTGAATATTGAGCTGCAAATTGGGACCGTTGATTGTGTCCCATATTTTCGCCGCTATAGTATAGGCTTCATCATCCGTCAGGCTAGCATAGTGATGGAAATAGGACTTTTCATCACTAAATGCCCCTTTGCGAAATTGCAAAAAGCGCTCTTGATACCATTGCTTCAATAAATGCTCTTCGGCATCGACATAAATCGAAAAATCGACAAAGTCGGAGACAAAGGGCCTACGTATATCGACTGGCGAATCTAAACCTGTTTGTAAAACATTCAGTCCTTCGAGGATCAAAATATCGGGCTGCGAAACGGTTTGATGCTGGCCGCGAATACGATCGTAAGTCACGTGGGAATAGATAGGCGCATTTACATGGGCTTGCCCGGATTTTACCGCCGAAATAAATTCGACCAACATCTTCATATCGTAACTTTCAGGAAAGCCTTTGCGTTGCAATAGCCCTTTACGCTTCAAATCTGCCAGAGGATATAGAAAACCATCGGTCGTAACTAAATCGACTTTAGGATGCTCGGGCCACTGGCTTAGTAACGCCTGTAAAATACGCGCAGTGGTACTTTTACCCACGGCAACACTACCGGCAATGCTGATGATATAAGGACTACTTGAGGGCTTTTGCCCGAGAAACTCATCAAGGACTAAACCACGTTGTTGTTTGGCTTTTACAATTAAGTTAAGCAACCTGCTCAGAGGCAAATAAATATCAGTGACTTCTGAGAGCGAAACCTTCTCATTGATACCCCGAAGATTCTCCAAGTCTTGTTCACTCAGCGTCATTGGCACTGCGTCCCTTAAAACAGACCATTGTGCGCGCTCAAAGGCAAGATAGAGTGCTTTTTGAATTGGATTTTTTGACGTCATTGGCTTTCCTCGGCTTAGGAATCGCACAGTACACCATGACTTAAGTATCGACAATATAAAATCAATTCATGAAGCTCGGTTTCTAGCTCTTCTAGCCTTATTTACTGGATAAATGCTTGCCAACATCAGTTTGAGGGTAAAAAAACATCATTTGATTGCTTTTTTTAAACAAATCGTCGATTTTCGCTTGCACTTGGGCACACATTTACCTAATATCCCGTTCCGAAATGATTTGCCGGCATAGCTCAGTTGGTAGAGCAACTGACTTGTAATCAGTAGGTCCCGAGTTCGACTCTTGGTGCCGGCACCATTTTACTGGAGGGGTTCCCGAGTGGCCAAAGGGATCAGACTGTAAATCTGACGGCTCCGCCTTCGAAGGTTCGAATCCTTCTCCCTCCACCATTTTCTAGGTAGTTAGGTAGCCTTAGTTAGGTTGCGCGGGCATCGTATAATGGTATTACTCCAGCCTTCCAAGCTGATAACGCGGGTTCGATTCCCGCTGCCCGCTCCAAATTTAGTTGCTGATATGGCTCAGTTGGTAGAGCACACCCTTGGTAAGGGTGAGGTCGGCAGTTCGAATCTGCCTATCAGCACCAGCCTTTCTGAATTAAGCTCCTATACCTAAATTAATCGGTTCGATGTCATTTATATGCATCGGATTTTTTCTATATGTATGTTTTCATCACCAAGACTCTTGGATTGAGGCAATACCATGGCTAAAGCTAAATTTGAACGTTCTAAGCCCCATGTTNAAACCACTCTGACTGCAGCTATCTCTCACGTACTGGCTAAGACCTACGGTGGTGAAGCTAAAGACTTCTCTCAAATCGATAACGCTCCAGAAGAGCGTGAGCGCGGTATTACCATCAATACCTCTCACATCGAGTATGACACCCCAACTCGCCACTACGCACACGTAGACTGCCCAGGCCACGCTGACTATGTTAAAAACATGATCACTGGTGCTGCACAGATGGACGGCGCGATCCTAGTAGTTGCTTCTACAGACGGTCCAATGCCACAAACACGTGAGCACATCCTGCTGTCTCGTCAGGTTGGCGTACCATTCATCATCGTATTCATGAACAAATGTGACATGGTTGACGATGCTGAGCTGTTAGAATTAGTGGAAATGGAAGTGCGTGAACTGTTATCAGAATACGACTTCCCAGGTGATGACTTACCAGTAATCCAAGGTTCAGCTCTGAAAGCGCTAGAAGGCGAGCCAGAGTGGGAAGCGAAGATCCTTGAGCTGGCAGCAGCTTTAGACTCTTACATTCCAGAGCCAGAGCGTGATATCGATAAGCCATTCCTGATGCCAATCGAAGACGTATTCTCTATTTCTGGTCGTGGTACAGTAGTAACAGGCCGTGTAGAGCGTGGTATCGTTAAAGTGGGCGACGAAGTAGAAATCGTTGGTATCCGCACGACTTCTAAAACAACTTGTACTGGCGTAGAAATGTTCCGTAAGCTGCTTGACGAAGGTCGTGCAGGTG
>NZ_BMOP01000046.1 GCF_014647135.1 Shewanella xiamenensis | reverse complement strand
TTACGCGATGATTAGGGCTTTGAACAAACTTACTGGGCTAGGCATGCCTGTAACTTACCGTGTAGTTTGATATTTAGACGATTATGAGGGGCTTTGTTCGCTGAATCGATTTAGGAAACAAAGCCATAACCTACGCCAATCAATCCTTTTGCACTGTAGCGGGATATACCCTCAATGAGATGTTGGGGCAACCCCACAATATGGTGCGTCACCCCGATATGCCCCCTCAAGCGTTTGAAGACCTCTGGAAAACCATTCGTAAAGGTGAGCCTTGGAAAGGCATTGTTAAAAACCGCTGCGCCAATGGTGACCATTATTGGGTTGATGCTTATGTATCTCCCATTGTTATTAATGGCCAGGTGGCGGAGTTTCAGTCGGTACGGACTAAACCCAGCCGCGAACAGATCAACAGAGCAGAGACGGCCTACGCCGAGTTAAATAAAAGCGGCCATGTTAACGCATTAAAGCGAATCTTGGATATGCCAACTAAGTTGGCGCTTTTAGTGTTTGTGGCTTTGTTGCCCATGCTGTACTTGGCGCTGCAAGTGGGAGTGGTAGGATTTATGGCGCTAGCCATCAGTGCCTTAGTGCTGTTTATTGGCGGTAATTTGATTTTAGGTCGGTATCGGACTTTGGTCGCCAAGGCGAAGAAAATCTACGATAACCCTTTAATGGCATATATCTACACTGGACAATCCGATGATGTTGGCGCGATAGAGCTTGCACTGCAAATGCAAAACTCAGAGTTAAAATCTGTGCTAGGTCGTGCCCGTGATTCCTGCGATAAGGTGACTCAAGAAGCTAAAGTATCAGCGGCAAAAGGCGAAGAAATTCAAAATACAAGCCAGTCACAGCTTTCTGAGATCGAGCAAGTAGCAACTGCAATGCAGCAAATGACAGCAACCCTTGGTGATATGTCTTCTAACTGTGCCGATGCGGCGAGCGCTTCACAGATGGCATCAGAGCAAACAATCAACGGCGATAAAACTGTGCTGAGTACGATTCAATCTATTCAGGCCATGGCGCAACAGTTGCACGAAACCTCGAAAGTTATCAGCGAATTAGAAGGGCATAGTAAAGATATTGGTAGGGTGCTGGATGTCATTCAAAGCATTGCAGAGCAAACAAACCTATTGGCATTAAATGCCGCCATTGAAGCTGCACGGGCAGGGGAGCAAGGACGTGGTTTTGCGGTTGTTGCCGATGAGGTGCGGGCCCTCGCGAAACGCACTCACGATGCCACCAAAGAAATTCACAGTATGATTAATTTGTTACAGCAGGGCACGAATAAAGCCGTGCGCAGTATGCATGAAGGGGTTGAAGCTGCCTCTGAATGCATTACAACGGCAGATTTAGCCGGTGCGGCGCTGCGTACCATACGTGAGGCCATAGTGACCATTACCGATATGAATCACCATATTGCCAGTGCGGTGGAAGAGCAATCGAGTGTGGCAAATGAGATGAACCGAAGCGTGGTTAATGTGTCACAGTTTACCCATTCCAGCCACCAACTCGGCTGTGAAATGGTTGACCTCAATGATGAAGTGATTAGCGAAATGGATTCCCATACCGTGTTGGTTGGGCAGTTTTTAAAACGCAGTTTTAAAGTTTAGTATCGTCGCTATCCAAAAGTTTGAATCAAAAGGCAATCAATCTTTGATTGCCTTTTCTTTTCTGCCGTAGGGATTGAGCCTCGATTAATAGCCCTGAGTAAAATCGACCTGATTTTGCAAGGGCTCTGCTGCGATGTAGCGGCGATAGTTGTCGCTAAAAATACGAACGATTTGCTCAGGTTGGCTCGGCGCCGAGATATGGGGCGTGATAATGACGTTTGGCCTCTCCCAAATCGGATGCGTTGCAGGGAGTGGCTCCTGCATGAACACATCGAGAATGGCTTGCTGCGCAGGTTGGGCAATCAGCTGGGCATTGAGGGCATCGAGATCGAGTACATCACCGCGGCCAACATTTACCAAAATAGCATCGGCTTTGAGCTTAGCGAGCATTGACTCATTCAGAAGCTGGCGCGTTTCTGGTGTACTTGGCAGTAAGTTAGTGACCACATCGCTGTGGCTTAAGCATTGTGCGAGCTGTGAGAGCGGCAAAATTACATCAAAGCCTTCGACCTCACGGCCGCTGCGATTTATCCCTGTGACATGCATGCCGAACTGTTTAGCCGTCTTGGCAACATGCTGGGCGATGGAACCTGTGCCTAAGAGTAATAATCGCATCCCTTGTAAACTGGTGCGCGTAGCACTTTGTATTTGCCAAATTTTTTGCCGCTGTTGCGCTTGGTAGAAATGGTGTCCTCGCACGTGGGCGAGCAGATAACCGAATAGATATTCGCTCATTAAGGGGCCGAAAATCCCTTTGATGTTGGTGAGTTGATAATCCTTTCTTGCCCTTGGCCCCATCAGGGCATCAATGCCCGCAAAACTGGATTGCAGCCATTGCAACTGCTTTGCATGCGGCAGTAGTGGCGCGGCAAGTTTGGGCTCGGCAAGCCAGATATCGGCCTGTGCAATATTGGTGGGATTATCATCAAGCAACTCAAGCCCGGGCAACTGCTGCGCCTCAATGAGCTGGCGATATTGTTCATTCGCCTTAGTGAGTAAGAGTAACTTGTGCCCCATGTCGTCTCCCTTTATGCTTGGTTGTCGTTATTTTTCAATATGCTGCTGTCTTGTTTTATTTTTGCAGCGCTATTTAGGTTGAATCTTATGTTTGATCAGTTAGTCGCCATTATTGGCCATTTAGGAAATATGTTGCGTCCTTGGTCCTTCGATATCGCCACGGCCATGGTGGTGTGTTTGATTTTAGTGTTTTCAGCCGATATGAATCGCATCATCAGACGGCATTTAGTTGGTCACTCTTTTATCCTGCGAACCTTGGTTTTTATCATTGTGAATGCCTTTGGTTATGGCCTATTGATCGTTAAAGCTACGCCTTGGGTGGCAAGGCAAATCGTTGCCATGCCATCCCATTGGATGTTTTTGCTGATCGTCGCCATGTTTATTTTTATCGGCTATTGGGCACAGCGAAATAGCCAAGCTTAAGGCGTTAAGTCCGTGAAATGCGGTTATTCGAAATAACCGCGATAGTCTGTATTGGTCGGTTGTGCTAGCGCCTGCATCGCACGATCGGGGTAATTGCTGAAGATGCCATCGACACCAAGTTGCTTAAGTGCATGAATATCATCGCTGTGATCGACGGTGTAAACATAAATCTTAGCACCTCTTTGGTGGGCGTCATCCACTAGAGCTTGGCTGATAAAACTCACATCTAAATGCAAAGAATATGCGTTTAGCTCGCTTACGACCGCTGCGCCATCGAGGGGAATACTGGCGAGCAAGGGCGCCACTAATGCCTGTGGCAGAGCCTGTTTAACTTGCTGTAAATAAGGATGATTAAAGGAGGAAATCAGTAATTGCTCGGTACTGAACCCTAGCTCGGTGATGGCTTTTGGATAAAGTTCGAGGAGTGGCGTTACTGTATTTACGCCTTTAAGTTCAATGTTTACTGTGGCGCGACCTGCGACCAGTTCGAGCACTTGCCAAAGTGTGGGAATGGGTTCGCCTTTAACTGTGACTTGCTCTAGGTAGTCCCTACTTACTAAATGGATAATGCCTTGGCCTGAGCTTTTATTGTCGAGCCTGCGGTCATGAAATACGACTAACTCACCTTCGACATTGTGCACATCCAACTCAATGGCTTTGGTGCCTAATTCAATCGCTTTGGCCATGGCGGCTAAGGTATTTTCCGCCACATAACCGCTGGCACCACGGTGAGCAAAAATAAGCATGTGATTTTTCCTATTAACTGCGGATTATGCCGACCTGATCGCGAGTTTGGTCATTTTTAATATGGATTTCCATTTGCGGATAGGCGAGTTCCAAGTTGTTTTCTTTAAGCTTACGGGTAATACGTTTGTGCAGATCGTGGCGTAGTGGCCAGCGTGCCGACATATCTTTTGCATAGGCTCGTACTTCATAGTCTTGAGTATGTTTACCAAAGCCAGCAAACCACACTTCTGGCTCTGGATTCGGCAACGCATCTTCGCATTCCTGAACAGCTTGATAAAGCGTGGCTTCCACTTTTGCTGGATCCGAATCGCGGGCAACCGACACATAAACAATGACACGGGTAATAGGATCCGACAGCGACCAGTTAATCAATTGCTCGGTAATAAAAGCCTTGTTAGGAATGATAATTTCCTTTCTGTCCCAATCGATAATGGTGGTGGCACGGATCTGGATTTTACTCACAGTCCCGGTGAGATCGCGGATTGTCACCGTATCGCCAATACGCACTGGCTTTTCGAACAGAATAATCAGGCCCGAGATAAAGTTGGCAAAAATCTCCTGCAAACCAAAACCGAGACCCAGTGACAAGGCGGCAATCAACCATTGCAGTTTTGACCATTCCATCCCGAGATTCGAAAAACCAATCAACAGGCCTAAAAACACCACTAAGTAACGACTTACTGTGGTGATGGCAAAGCCAGTACCGGGTGTTAAATCGAGCCGCTGTAGGATCATCAGTTCGAGCAGGCCGGGTAAATTGGTCGCAATCATCAGCGAGAAGCCAACGATGATTAAGCCGAATAACAGCGATTTCATGGTGATGGGGAGCTGCTGCTCGACACCATTGACGCTGGTATTGGTGGTCCAGAGGGTGATGCCATCCAAGAAGGAAAACAGCGCCGTATGGGTTTGCGTCCACAGGCCAATCAAGCTGGCTAAAAACGCCAGTAGCAATAAGGAACGCACCAATCCAAGGGACTGACTCGAAATGGTTTCGAGGTCGACTACGGGTTCTTCGTAGGTATCTAAGCCATCATTGGAGCTATGGTGTGTTTCGCCCTTTTCCCGTTGGGCTAAACGCTCAGCCCGTTTCGCTTTCGCTCGGTCGAAGGCAATGCGGCGGCGCTCAATCAACATCCAACGTTTAATTAATTGATAGAGCAGTAAAAAGCTTAATCCCAATATGATCGATAGCTGTAATTGCAACAGCATTTGGAATGCGGTGAAGTAGTAGCCCCTAAAGGCGAGCACAGCGCTCAGCAGGGGAACAGCGATCAACAATGCCCAGAGCATTTTTTGGATCAGCCGTTTGTTCTTCCCCTCTTTTTCAGCAACGCTATTTTGCCGGCTTAATAGCAAAATATCCTTGTATAACAAGAATAACACTACACAAAAACAAATAAATGCGCCGCGGCCAATGCTGTTGCGGATAAGCGAGGCATCGAGTATTTCGGTAAAGCCCATAATGCCAAGCAAGGGACTGGCGACAAATACAAAGTGTTTGAGCCTGAGCTGGCCTGCCTGAATCAGTTTTGAGGGGCGTTTGAAGTGACCAACCAATACGCCTTTATCTAGAGCAAGAATAAAAATCAATCGATACAATAGGTAAACCAATCCTATTGCTAAAATTCCCATGCCGACCGCTTGCACAAAGTTACGGTCTGATTGATAGAAAATCCATCCTGCTGCCACTATGGGTAGCGGTTTGATTAAGGCATAACCTAGGCTAAGGACTAAGGATTTGAAGGTATAAATAAATTTATCCTGAGTCACATTACCCACATAGGTTGCATAGTTGCCGAGTAATCGATTGAATTTAGGTTTTATTAAATCTTGAACCACTAAACAGAGCACTAGCAGAATGATCCACCATGACCAATAGTCGTTTTGCTCCTGCCAAGCTTTGCTCAGTTGTCCCCATTGTGCCTGTTGGATTAGCCATAGGGCGCTACGTTGAATATCGGTGAGCCAGAGTTTGTTAATGCTCGCGGCATTAGGCACCCAAAATAGATGTTCGTTTAGGGTGTTTTTTAGCGTCAGGTGCTGTTGGCTAAGCTGCTGATAATTCACTTTAAGCTTGCCTAGTTCACTCAAATACTGGTCATAACTCTGCATTAGCTGAGTCAGCAATGCTTGCTGTGAGCGCAGTAGCTTAATCTGCCCCTCATTATAGAGATTGGCTTGTTCGAGTTCTTGTTCGTTGAGTGCCTGCTGTTGCTCTAGGTGATACCTGTCGAGACGCGCATCGGCGATAAGAGTTTGTAGTTTTTCATGGTTTGGCGGTTTGGGTAGCGATTGCAACATCTGCAAAAAGCGTTCGCCAAAGGCGGAGTTCATTTTGACCCAAGTAATTTGCTCTTGGATATTTGCGAGTTGCTTGGCTTGGGATTGATATTGGAGCTCAGCCTGTTCTTGCTGCTCTACCACGTTATTGATTTGCAAGGTTAAGGTTTGCAGTTTTTGGCCGTAGATCTGATTGGTATCGGCGATATTGCGTGTAATCGGATCGATGACTTTAGTGGTATCAACTAAATTCTTGGCCAGCGTGGCATCGGTTTGTTGTTGGCGCTGCTTGTTGATCGCCTTATTGATAGTTTCAATAAAGGCTTCTTGCTGGCTCAATTGCTGGCGAACTAACTGTAACTGTAGCTGGGTAAGTTCGATACGCTTTTGGCTACTGGCAAGCTCGGCCTCATGTGTGGCTAGGCTCTGTTCGAAGAAAATCCGCTGTATTTGTTGTAATTCACCCGCTGGCGTATCGATAGGCGCCAATTCCGTTTTTTTATTTTGCAGCACATTTTGTCTTGCATTGGCAATGACGGAAGGCAGTAGATTATGCCGCTGTAGTAGTTCGTTGACTTGATTGCCGAGAGCCGCCTCGCTCTCTTTTAACTCAGATAGGCGTAAATAAGCCATCGAGGCTTGCTGGTTAAGATCTGTTCCTTTATCCAGCTTTAATGGCTTAGTGGCCTCTTTTAAGCCCTGATCGATGACCTTTTTATTTTTTTCAAAATCCAGCTGCGCCTGCTGAAAACTGCTCGCATTGGCCGCCAGTCTGTCAATGTTGTTTTTAAGCTCAACAATTTGATCGTTAATGCTAATATTTTGTTGCTGATTTTGGTTGTTTAGGCCAAGACGCTTGTCCAATTGTAAGGGCGAATTGGCATGGAGAGAAAAAGACAAAAAAGCAATAACGAACAATAAAATACGTGGCATATAGGCAAAAGCAATTAGAGGCGAAAGACGCACTCATCTTAGCCAACTTGGGCCGAGATTGGTATGTTTCAAATGTTCTTTTTTCGCCGTTGTGACTGGTGGGATTGATGGGTTTCAAAGATGGCGGTGGCGACTATGATGGTTCCGCCTATCAAAGTATTTACATTCAGTGCTTCACCTAAAATCAGCAAAGCCAACATGGCCCCATAAAAGGGTTGAAGGCAGGAGACTAGTCCTACTGTTTTAGCACTTAATTGGCGCAATGCCGAGGTGAACAGCGCATGGGGCGCGGCAGTAAACACGACCCCGAGCAGCACAATCAAGCCCCAGGTCTCGAGGGAGATAGTCTGTAACTCGGTTTGATGCCAAGGCATAAGAAACACCGCCGCCACTAAGGTTTGATAAAACATGGCGTGGGGGCCACTATATTGGGAAAAATAGCGTTTTTGCAGTAGGTTACGGGCGGTAAATAACATTGCCGACAGAATACCGATCGCAATTCCTAGAGTCGTGTCGTTACCAAGATTGGCTTCGGGGATCAGCAGTACAACACCTATCAACACGAAAATGCCGCTGATAATATCCATCAGCTTGATTTTATTGCCCGTTAATAATGGCTCGGCAATCACCGTCATCACCGGATAGGTGAAGAAGGCAATCATGCCGATGGCTACCGATGAGAGTTGCATCGCGGCAAAGTAGGTGACCCAGTGTAAGCTGACTATCACACCTAAGCCGATAGCAACTAGATAATCCTGTTTGCTAGCAAGGCTTAAGTATTTACCGCGGAATTTAATGAGTAACGCCAAGACCAAGGCCGCAACCACACATCTTAGGAAGGTAATATCGAGTGCGCTTAAGGGGATTAACTTTGAAAACAACGCTGTGCCGCCAAACATCAGCACAGCTAAGTGTAATTCGATTAATCCCGAAGGTTTACTGGTCTGGCTCAATTGGGTCGCCGTAATTAGTCGGCTGACGCCTGGTTTTTCAGATTAGCAAAGGCTTGACCCATACGCGTCACGGCTTCGGGTTCAACGCCTTCGGCGAAGGTGTCGATAGCATCTTTGGCAAACAGCATGACGACGGTACTGCCAAGCTTGAAGCGACCCATTTCTTCGCCTTTCTCTAAGGTAATCGCGTCAGGGCCTACCGTTGGATATTCCCAAGTGAATACTTGCTTACCGGTTGGCGGCGTAATAGTGCCTGCCCAAACGGTTTCGATGCTCGCCACAATAGTTGCGCCTACTAATACCATAGCCAGTGGGCCAAGCTCGGTTTCAAAAATCGCTACTACACGTTCGTTGCGAGCAAATAGGCCTGGCACATGGCGCGCCGTTAGCGGGTTAACGGAAAACAGCTCACCTGGCACATAGGTCATCTTCGACAGGGTGCCTTTAATCGGCATATGGATGCGGTGATAATCCTTAGGAGCCAGATAAATTGTCGCAAAATCACCACCTTCGAAGCGTTTGGCATCTTCGGCTTGGTCGCCAAGCAAAGTGAGTGAAGAATAGTGATGGCCTTTAGCTTGGAAAATACGCCCATCCTTGATGGGGCCAAGTTGGCTGACGGCGCCATCAACGGGGTGCACCATGATGTTGGCCGCAGTATTAATTGGGCGAATACCAGGCTTAAGTGCACGGGTAAAAAAGTCGTTGAAGCTTTTATAAGCCTCAGGTTCGCTCTGAGCCGCTTCGCTCATATCGATTTTATATTGCTTGATAAACCATTTAATCGCGGCAGTCGTTAATGCGCCAGCTTCGGAAGCGGCAAGTTTACCGACTAAGCGAGATAACAGGTGCTTTGGCAGCATGTACTGCAGCGCAATTTTAACTTTATCCAATTTGTGTTCCTTTCCTTTATGTTGCTCAACTTAGGTTGAGACTTGTTTTGCGTTAATTCTATTCGTTGTGATGGCTTTGTTGTACTCGTTATTCATCGCTTTGGGCGCGAAATTGCCGAGCGTGACGCTGTTCATCAAGGCTTGCGATAATACGATGGTAGTTATTAAAGCGATCTTCACTAATCTTACCCGCTTCGACTGCGGCTTTTAAGGCGCAGCCTGGGTCATCGCCGTGCTTACAATCGCGGAATTTACAGCCACCTAAAAAGTCACGAAATTCGATAAAGCACCAACCGACACGTTGGGCGGGTAAGTGCCAGAGGGCAAATTCGCGCACGCCGGGGGAGTCGATTAAATCACCACCACTGGGTAAATGCAGTAACTTAGCGGTGGTCGTGGTGTGTTGTCCAAGCCCAGAGTTGTCGGAGACATCGCCCACCAGTAGCTCGGCTTCGGGCAGTAAGGCATTGACCAGAGAGGATTTACCCACACCAGACTGGCCAGCAAATACGCTCACTTTATCTTTCAGCAGGGCTTTAATGGTATCTAAGCCTTCGCCTAACTTACTGCTGACCTTATATACTGGATATCCAATGGCTTCGTAGCGCTTTAAGGCTGCATCGATGGCGGGGGCTTCTTCCGGCGTTAACAGATCAATTTTGTTCAAAATGATGATCGGCGGAATATCCGTGTCTTCGGCTGCCACTAAATAGCGGTCAATAATCTGGGTGGTAAAGCTAGGTAATACGGAAGACACAATCAAAATTTGGTCGATATTCGAGGCGATAATTTTCACGCCATCGTATAAATCGGGGCGCGAGAGGGAAGAGCGTCTTGGATGCACTGCTTCCACAATGCCAGCTATACCACTATTTGCTTGGCTTTCAATAGCTAAGCGTACGATCACTTTATCGCCAGTCACTAAACTGCTAATGGTGCGGCGAATGTTGCAGCGCACAATCTGGCCATCTTCGGTTTCAATGTCGGCATGTTGACCAAAGCGGGAGATCACGGTTCCGCTCTGTTCTGGGCCGAGTGAGCTATCCTGTAACTCAGGCGCATTTTTATCACCATTGTCACGATTGAGGCGTTTCTCGTGATTGGCGCGCATACGGCGTAATTGGCCTTGGCTTAGGGGTTTCTTTTTACTCACTGGTTTGTCTTCGTCAATTAGGTGATATTTTGTGTTTGAAAAAAGCAGTATGATACACGCTCTTGAATAAAAAAGCCTGAATTTAGGCTAACTGACATGATAAGGCGCAATTATGGCGGCAGACGCAAATAATCTCATTTGGATCGATCTCGAAATGACTGGGTTAGAACCCGATGTCGATAGGGTCATTGAAATTGCTACCTTAGTAACAGACCAAGAACTCAATATTATCGGTCAGGGGCCAGTGATTGCTATTCATCAATCGGATGAAGTACTGGCGGCCATGGATGATTGGAACCAAAAACATCACGGTGAATCGGGCCTCATCGATAGAGTGCGTGCCAGCCAAGTGAACGAAGCGCAGGCTGTTGCACAAACCATCGCATTTTTAGAGCAATACGTGCCTAAGGGTGCCTCGCCTATGTGTGGTAACAGCGTGGGTCAGGACCGTCGCTTCTTAAATCGTTATATGCGTGAATTGGAGGATTACTTCCATTATCGCAATCTAGACGTAAGCACGGTTAAGGAGCTAGTGAAGCGTTGGAGCCCTGAAACTATGGCCGGTTTCAAAAAGCAAAACACTCATCAAGCGCTGCAAGATATCCAAGAGTCGATCGCTGAATTACAGTATTACCGCAGCAAAGTATTTAAAATTTGACCGATCAGCAGATAAATCTGCAAGAAGGGGTTGCAGCCGCATAAATTTTTCATATAATGCGGCCTCAACTTTTTGATGCGGGCATGATTGTCTAGTCAAATAAGTAAAGGCGACATTAGCTCAGTTGATAAAGGTTAGGAGACGATACCTTTGTGAATGTTGAAGGCAAATGTGGCAGCGATACAAAATGCGACATTAGCTCAGTTGGTAGAGCGATACCTTGCCAAGGTATAGGTCATCGGTTCGAACCCGATATGTCGCTCCAAATACAAATTTAGTGATTCATCAAGTCATTAAATACAAAATTATGCGACATTAGCTCAGTTGGCAAAGGTGGATAGACGATACCTTTGTGGATGTTGAAGGCAAATTTAGCAGCGATACAAAATGCGACATTAGCTCAGTTGGTAGAGCGATACCTTGCCAAGGTATAGGTCATCGGTTCGAACCCGATATGTCGCTCCAAATACAAATTTAGTGATTCACCAAGTCATTAAATACAAAATTATGCGACATTAGCTCAGTTGGTAGAGCGATACCTTGCCAAGGTATAGGTCATCGGTTCGAACCCGATATGTCGCTCCAATTTCAGACTGTTACAGTCTTAAAATGTAAATGCGACATTAGCTCAGTTGGTAGAGCGATACCTTGCCAAGGTATAGGTCATCGGTTCGAACCCGATATGTCGCTCCAATTTTTTAAATCTCCCCATAATCAAGTACTCAATTAGCATTAGCTCAGTTGTGCTTTTGATATTGCGATACCTTTCTTTTTCAAGGTATAGGTCATCGGTTCGAACCTGATATGTCGCTCCAATTTTTCTCGTCAGTCTCCCCATAAAATCTTCATCATTTCAAACTAAGTTATCGCAACTGACATAGCGCTATTTTACTTTTCTGTACACTTAACATGTCTGTTCCGTTGTTGATTATTCCATGTATTTTTTGAGCACGTTCATCGCTGCAATTTATTAACCTTTGTTTTCGTGGTTATTTTTAATACTAATGCGGTTAAGTGTTGCAGGATTTGCCTGCTCAGCGGCTGTTGTCGATGATGTTTTCTATTTTGTAAAAAATAAAACAGCAAGGTTAATGCGTGATCTGCACCTTGTTTCTTCAAGATTTCCTAAATTAGATGGCGTTGCGAAAGTTAAATTATGACCTTGTTCAAATATTCGTAACGCTTTTACTTACATAATGAATCCAGACAAAGTTAATAGCGCCAAGTAGTTGGCTTAACACTGGAGTGCATTATATGCGTATTCAACAATTACGTGATTTACTTGAGTATGTGGCGAACTGCCGCTTAGATATGGCGCAACTCTATGGCCGACTGAACAATCATGCTGACTCCGCTCGAGTAAAGATGATGCTAGAGTATTTTGAATCTCATCAAAAGCATGTCGCTGAAAAATTGCGTGATTATATGGATGAGGCGCCAGCGAGGGTTCTCGATACTTGGTATAAAGACTTTGTGTTTGAAGATTTTACTAAGCGTTGCCAAGATACCATGTTACCCGCCAATATGAACGAAGATGATGTGTTGAATTTACATCTCGACTTGGAAAATCGTCTGATTGGCTTATTGGAAAAAACCGTCAACTCAACCACCGCTGAAGATGCGCGTGCGGCATTAGAAGGCTTAATTCGAGTTGAGAAAACTCAACAGCAACGATTAGTTCACAGCACTATCCGGATGGACGATATTTAACCTATCGATACCTCATCTGTGTTCGTGTAAACACCGAAAGCCAGCTAAATGCCTGTCTCTCATACACAAATCCCTGAACAATGCTCAGGGATTTTTTTTGAACTCATTCCCCGCATTGTGATCAGATCGTCTAGGGCTAAATATTCGAGGCGATTATGATGAAGATGATGGATCCAGAGCAGTGGGCGCAATGTCAATTTGGGCACGCAAACCTCAACGACCCAAGACGTACACAAAGACTTGTTTCACTGGCTACCTCTATTACCCAACAACCCGGAGTTGCCGTGTCCAGACTTCCCTTATCCCCCGCTGAGATGGAAGGGGCCTACCGATTTATCCGCAATGAGAATATTCAAGCCAGTGATATTGCTGAAGCGGGTTTTCAAGCCACCGCGCAGCAAGCTCGAGAGCATGACATC
>NZ_BMOP01000045.1 GCF_014647135.1 Shewanella xiamenensis | reverse complement strand
GCTTACGCGATGATTAGGGCTTTGAACAAACTTACTGGGCTAGGCATGCCTGTAACTTACCGTGTAGTTTGATATTTAGACGATTATGAGGGGCTTTGTTCGCTGAATCGATTTAGGAAACAAAGCCAAGCAAAAGCATAATCTTGGACTTCTTTGGTAGCAGGGTTAGTAATGGCCTCTTCAAATAAATTGGCCTTATAAAGCTCATCGTGCGTAGTGACGATATTCTCAACTTCAGAACTATCTTTTGCCTCTTGCAGAGCTAACGTATTGATTAAAATAGCTTCATTGGGAATGCTGGCTGCGACACCTTTAAGCTCTGCCAAGTAGCGATGTGCTTCGGCAGTTTTTTTGAGTACCGAACGGGTTTCCCACAGTTCAATGTTAGGAAGAGGAAGCAAAGCCAGTGAGTCTAACATAGATAAATTCCACTCTTTTCTATACTGAAGAGATTCAATATGTATAGTTTTCCTCAAAAATTATACATGACAGAGAAAACATGTATAGTTTTTCAAGTTTTCTATACATTACACCTAACTAGTTAGACTCAATGGCAAGAATGTTAAAAATGGTAGGATTACCGCAAAAGAGTCACGCAGCACAATACAGCTAACCAACTGATATACAAGAATGAACTCGAGGCTTTTCAGAGTTCTGCGAAGAAGCGGCATACAAACCTCCTTGTTTAATGCTTAACCAAACCAAGCATAATAGGAGGTTGACTTAAGTGCTATTAAGGATGGGTGTCCAGTTTTTCAGCCTCAAGTAAAGTTAAGCATAAATTCGTCCAAATCTTTTGCGATAGTATCTATCGTTTTCTTTTCTGACTGCCGAAGAACTGCTGCATGATAAGAAAATTTGTTACGCAATTGCTGAAAGTTCAATTGGTAGCTTTTCCCACTCAATATGGTTTCAATCGGATTATTGTAGCCTTTGAATAGACCGAGCAAACCAGACCTTTGGTCTAAACTACTTTTTATGGATGCAGCAACATTTACGACATCATGGTAATCATCACAAAACTGCCTTAGCATCGTCTCATAATTAAATTGACTAATTTGAAATTCATTTTCTAAAGCAACACGATTTTTTAATTCATTGATTTGGTCAAAAATAGAAGATAAACGTAAATAAATATTAGATACGTCGATCTGAGCTATTAATCCAATATTCCGTTTATAATTTTTTTCGTTTAAGTCAAAAGAGTTTGTTGGGTTTCTCATTTCTTCAAAAACACTCATTATTAGTTTTTTGAACAAATCTAATACGTAGTTCGGATCAGTTAGTTCCATAATCTTACCTAAAAAATAGAGTCACCCAAAGTAAAGCAATAACATAATTCACTTTCGATTTTCCGACAACACATCTGGCTAGAATGACTTCAATAAGTAACAAGAAAAGTAGCAAGGCTGCATTCGAGGTAAAGAATCGAGATAATAGCTTAGATAGTTACGATTGCCATTGTCGTAACTTTGACCGTTGGCGGCATGTATGCCGCCTTCGAGCCTATAGGGATACTTCTTGTAAAATAAAAAGGCGGCGTGTCACAGGGGAAACAGTGACAATGTATACAACGCCAACTTCCTTGAATTGTTATGTGCAGAAAACAAACTTAAATTTACGTATTCCACCGCGCTAACTGAGAATTTCCCAATATAAATTCGATCTCATTTTGCGACAGTACATTTGCATCTTCAGATTCAAGCACTTTAATATCTGGACTAAACTTGGCCACCCAATTTAAATCAACAACATAACGGACTTTCAGTTTGCCTACAACTTGTAAAAGTTAACATTGTTTAAAAAAGAGCCATCAAAAGACGCAGGGGCAGCATCTGAGGCAATAAATTGCGCTAATTCTTTCAAAAATGGGTGCTTTTCAGACGAGGGATATCGTCCCTTAGTGCTTGGGATGTGTTCTGAATGTAGGCTTTTGAAGTGATGTCAGTCGTTGTCAATTGCAGTGAAAGTGCTGACAGCTTGCGGCAAAGTGCCGTCGTCGCTTTTCTAAGTGTTCGCAGTAATCGGTCAGCTTTTGCAATGTGCCTACAGGGCCATGAAATAACTTGCCAAATTCGGTTGTCAACTTGAGCCAATTGTCATGGGGGATATTTAATCTGTTCAGTATCTTGGCACTACTTTCACTGATGTATCCACGTTTATCATTGCGAATAATTCGGCCGGTATCATCCACCAATTGAAGGTAATCCATTAATGAAAACGCAATGCTATTGGGTTGGTTGTCGCACTCGCTACCGATAAAAGGTAGAAGATTGCTGGGCTGCTCACCTTTTAATGCGGCCCGAATACGTAGTTGAATACTGGTATGGTCGGATTGTTCTGGTGTATCAGCGAGTTGTGCTCTGATGGGATTTAAATCGACGTAAGTCATACAAGCTAGCACAGCGGCTTCATCGAGTAGGGCTTGGGATTTAAACCGCCCTTCCCAGAACCTACCTGTGCAGTTATCTTCTTGATTTGCTTGTCTTGCAATCGGTTCGTTGAGGCAGCGCATAAACCATGAGATATCACATAATCGACTACGATAAAGGGCGATTGAGTGCTTTAATCTGTTGACCTGATGAGATTCAACCAACTCACCTTTAACAAATTTTCGCGTTAACTCATCGCCTTTAAACAACTTATGCCACTGCTCAAGCACTTCGCGGTCAGTCCAACGATTGGCAGTCTCGATATCGACTCGCAGCACCAGATGCAGATGATTCGACATCACCGCAAAGGCCGCCACATCAATAGCAAAAACCGCTTCAAGTTCAAACAATAGCGATTCGACCCAAGCGCGGCGATGGTCATAGTTTTTACCCGAATAGGTATCATCACCACATAAAAATGCCCGCCGAACAACGCGGCTACAGCAATGGTAATAAGGGGTGTCTTCAAGACTTATCTGAGTTCTGCGAGGGCGCGGCATACAAACCTCCATGTTCAATGCTTAACCAAAGCATAGTCGGAGGTTAGCTACCGCGCTATTAAGGCTGGGTGTCCGTGTTTTTGTGTTTTGTTTGTTATGTGCAGAAAACAAACCTAAATTTACGTATTCCACCGCGCTAACTGAGAATTTCCCAATATTAATTCGATCTCATTATGCGACAGTACATTTGCATCTTCAGATTCAAGCACTTTAATATCTAAATGACATCCCATATTGGCACAAAAGAACTGTACTATTTTCAATCTAAAACTCGTGAGTTCATTTACTTCTAACTCTTTGCTTGCGCTACTTAGCAACTTGAGAGCATCAACTCTTATACGGACGTATTCTTCATCAACCCAATGTTCATCTGAATCATCCTCAAAATTGTTATGACAAGCGATTTCTAGTTCATTTAATTTTTCTAAATATTTCTTCAAACTTTATTGTTCCCAAACAGACTAAACCGCTTGTCCAGCCGCCACACCAGATGCCCAGGCCCATTGGAAGTTAAAGCCGCCTAACCAACCGCTGACATCCATCACTTCGCCGATAAAAAACAGGCCGGGGACTTTTATGGCTTCCATGGTTTTGGAGGACAGTTCATGGGTATCTACGCCGCCGAGGGTCACTTCGGCGGTGCGATAGCCTTCGGTGCCATTCATTAAGACTGTCCAGCGGTGCAGATCGTCGACTAACTTGGCGCGCTCTGCATGAACCAGCTGATTTAAGGCTTTGTTGAGCAAAGCTTCATCGAATAACACTTCCACCAGCCGCTTAGGTAACCACTGGCTTAAGGTATTACGCAGACTCTGTTTAGGATGTGCGGCCAGTTGTTGCTCTATGGCCTGTGCGGCATCCATATTGGGTAATAGATTGATTTCTATAGTTTCGCCCGCTTTCCAATAGTTGGAAATCTGCAAAATAGCGGGGCCAGATAAGCCTCTGTGGGTGAAAAGTAAGGCTTCGCTAAAGGCTGTGCCATCTTTGGCGGTAATACGGCTCGGTACGGCAATGCCCGATAGCGGTTCGAAGCGAATTTTATCTTCACTGTGCCAAGTAAAAGGCACCAGACCCGCGTGAGTTGGCAACACCTTAAGCCCAAACTGCTCGGCCAATTGATAACCGTAGGGCGTGGCGCCAAGTTTTGGCATAGATAAACCGCCGGTGGCGATCACTAAGGAGTCGCAACTTAACTCGCCATTTGAGGTGGTTAGCGCAAAGCGGCCTGCCTCAGTTTTGCTCACCGCCAGAATATCGGTGCGCAGTTTAATGCTCACACCCGCCCATTCGCATTCGGTCAGCAGCATAGTGACTATCTCTTTGGCCGAGTCATTACAGAACAGCTGGCCATGGTCGCGCTCGTGGTATTCAATGCCGTGGCGCTCAACCAGTTCGATAAACTGTTGCGACGGATAACGCGCCAACGCGGATTTAACAAAGTGTGGGTTGCCACAGATAAAGTTGGCGGGTTCGACTTTCAGGTTAGTAAAGTTACAACGGCCACCACCGCTGATAAGGATTTTACGCCCTGCCTGCTTGGCATTATCGAGTACCAGTACATCACGACCTCGGTAACCCGCTGTTGCAGCACACATTAATCCTGCGGCGCCGGCTCCGATAATAATTACATCATGATGTTTCACACTTATACTCCAGTCGATAAATTGATTTAGCTATTGCCTATCACCCCAAATAGTTCAAAGACTGAGTTACGGTATTGATCTTCGATATTGGGGTAGATATTCCGCATTCAGCATCCACTCTTAATGGATACAGCCAATGCCCGACTGCTGCCGGTAACATTAAGGCGATAGCGATCGGACATAAAAAAGGGCGCTATTTTAGCACCCTTTATTTTATTCAGCATCATCACGGCTCGCGCTTTATTGCGCTGGCGTTTCTGATTTTTTTTCTCTGCTGAGCAGTTCTTTGGCGGCATCCAAGGGCGCTTTGCCTTGGTATAACACTTGGTAGATTTGCTCGGTGATCGGCATTTCGACGCCCATGCGCTTCGCCAGGGTAAACACTTCTTTAGTATTGCGATAACCTTCAACCACTTGGCCAATTTCTGCCTGGGCGGTATCCACATCGCAGCCTTTACCTAAGGCTAAACCAAAGCGGCGGTTACGGGATTGGTTGTCGGTACAAGTTAACACTAGGTCGCCTAATCCAGCCATGCCCATAAAGGTGGCAGTACTGGCGCCTAAGGCTTCACCTAAGCGGGTTAACTCGACTAAACCGCGGGTGATTAACGCCGTTCTGGCATTAGCACCAAAGCCAATACCGTCGGACATGCCCGCACCAATGGCGATAACGTTCTTCACCGCGCCGCCTAATTGCAGGCCGATAAAGTCGTCGTTAGCGTAAACACGTAAGCGTTTAGGGCTGTGCAGCAATTCCACTAGCTCAGCGGTAAATTTTGGACAGGTGCCCGCAACCGAAATCGCCGTAGGTAATCCCATGGCTAATTCCTTCGCGAACGTCGGTCCTGACAATACCGCCAGCGGATATTGCTCGCCTAACACATCACGGGCCACATCTTGCAGCAAACGTCCGGTTTCAGGCTCGAGTCCTTTGGTTGCCCATACGATGCGAGCATCTTGGCGTAACAAAGGTTTCGCTTGGGCCAATACCGAGCCAAACACATGGCTAGGTACGACAATCAGCACATTATTGCTGGCCGCTAAAGCTTTGGCTAAGTCGGCTTCGATATGTAAACACTCAGGAAAGGCAATACCCGGCAAGAAAGCTTGGTTGCATTTGTCCTGAGCGAGCGTCTGCATATGGGCAGGATCGTGCCCCCACAACAAGGTCTTATGACCATTGCTGGCTAAAGAGATGGCAAGGGCGGTGCCATAAGAGCCCGCCCCTAACACCGTGATATCGGCAGAGTTTTTCATGTAATTAAGCGTTAGCTTCTTCGGCTGCGGGTGCAGCTGCTGCGGCTTGACGTTGTTGCACGTATTGTGCGAACAGCGCGTCGAAGTTTACTGGTGCTAAGTTAAGTTGTGGGAAAGTACCACGACCCACTAAGCTACCTACAGCTTCACGCGCATATGGGAATAGGATGTTAGGGCAGTATGCACCTAATGAGTGAGCCAGTTGTGGCTCAGTCAGACCTGCGATTGAGAAGATACCCGCTTGTTGTACTTCACACAGGAATGCAGTTTCGCCAGCGTTTTGTGCAGTCACAGTCAAAGACAGAACCACTTCGTATACGTCATCGGCTAATTTAGCGCTGCGAGTGTCTAAATCTAACTTAACTTCTGGATTCCATTCTTTTTGGAATACAGCTGGGCTGTTAGGTGTTTCGAAAGAAACATCTTTAGTGTAAACACGTTGGATGTTGAATTGTGGGGCTTGTTGTTCGTTGTTTGCTACTTCAGCCATAATTTCCTACCTATCCTATCAATGTTATGCCAGCGCTTTTGTGGCTGGCTTTTTGTCAATTTAGCTCGGGCTTATTACGAGGCCTGTATTAGATCTCAGTACCGTCCCTACTTTCCCTTAACGGGTACTTGTGAAGTCAATCTAAACACTTAATAAAGCCCTTAGTGACTGCAGGATTAGTATGCCAAACAATGATGACGCTACTGCTGCACAATCAATTAACTATGCAGCACAGCGCATAACTGCCGCCGACAACTTATCTTTTGCTTTTTGAAACAGGCATATTCGCTGCCTGCCATTCACCCATACCACCTTTCAAGTTATACAGGTTTTCAAAACCTTGTTTACTTAAAAGCTGAGCCGCTTGAGACGAGGTCATGCCAGCATTGCATACCAGTATAATGGGACTACCTTTAAACTTTTCAAGGGCAGAAACCTGATTATTTTTGATATCCGCGAGCGTAACGTTAACTGCATCAACAATATGGCCCTTGCGGAATTCGTCATTTGAACGCACATCCACGACTTTAGCGTCTTGTCTGTTCACCATAGTGGTGAGTTCTTGATGAGTGACATTTTTGATTTTAGAGAAGCTCGATTTGATCACACTGACCACAAGCATTACAAACAAACCCACCCAAGCCAGACTTAGCATAGTGTGAGCCTTAAAAAATTCGATATATTCTTGCATGGTTACAGCCCGTATAAATGGCGAAAAATTCGATAAGGGCACAGAGTATACCCATTGCCTTGGCAGATTGCAGCAGTTTAGTCACAGTTCTAGAACACAGCTCAGCCCTTGCGCCATCTCGCTTCTCTTGGCGCTCACAGAATCTCCTCAAATAGCGATTCGATGACCTTAATCTAGGTAAAGCGCTTTTTCGTACCCCGCTTACGTAGTAATATTTAACCAATTTCAGATTTCTTTAGCTTCCTTAAACTTTAAAGGTATCACCATGACGACAACTAAACGTCCAATCGCGTTGTTGATCCTCGATGGCTGGGGTTACCGTGAAAATACGCATATGAATGCGATTTACCACGCTAACACACCAGTACTCGACCGTCTCAACGCCCAATATGCCCACGGTTTAATTTCAGGTTCAGGCTTAGATGTAGGCTTGCCCGATGGGCAGATGGGGAACTCTGAAGTAGGCCATATCAACTTAGGTTCTGGCCGAATCGTTTACCAAGAGCTGACTCGTATCAGCAAAGCCATTGCAGATCATGAGTTTGAACAAAATCCAGCCCTTTGTGATGCCGTTGATGCGGCAGAAAAAGCTGGTGGTGCAGTACACATTATGGGTCTGCTCTCTCCCGGTGGCGTACACAGCCATGAAGAGCATATCGAAGCCATGTGCCGCATGGCAGTAGCACGCGGTGCCACTAAAGTGTACTTACATGCTTTCTTGGATGGTCGCGATACCCCACCTCGCAGCGCCAAAGGCAGCCTAAGCCACTTTGATGATCTGTTTACTACATTGGGCCATGGCCGTATCGCCTCGATTATTGGTCGTTACTTTGCTATGGACCGTGATAACCGTTGGGACCGAGTGTCTCAGGCTTACGATCTGATCACCCAAGGCAAGGCGAAGTTCCAATACGATAACGCCGTGACCGCGTTAGAAGCCGCTTATGAGCGTAACGAAAACGATGAGTTTGTGTCGTCTTCAGCCATTACCGATAGCGAAGGCAAAGTTGCCAGCTTGAACGATGGCGACGCGCTGATTTTCATGAACTTCCGCGCCGACCGTGCTCGTCAAATCACCCGCAGCTTTATCAATGCCGATTTCGACGGTTTTGAACGTGCAGTGACGCCAAAGGTTAACTTTGTAACGCTGACCGAATACGCGGCTGATATCAAAGCGCCTATCGCCTATCCTTCTGAAAACCTAGTAAATACTTTAGGTGAAGTGCTGCAAAATCGTGGCCGTACTCAGTTACGTATCTCCGAAACTGAAAAATACGCCCATGTGACCTTCTTCTTCAACGGCGGTAAGGAAGAGCCATTCAACGGTGAAGATCGTATCCTGATCAACTCACCTAAAGTGGCAACCTACGACTTACAACCTGAGATGAGCTCAACCGAGCTGACGGATAAGTTAGTCGCAGCGATTGAATCCGCTAAATACGATGTGATTATCTGTAACTACCCTAACGGTGATATGGTGGGTCATACTGGCAACTTCGATGCGGCGGTTAAAGCCTGCGAAGCTGTCGATGCCTGTATCGGCCGCGTAGTTGACGCACTGGCAAAAGTAGGCGGCGAATGTATTATTACCGCCGACCACGGCAACGCCGAGCAGATGACCGACGAAACCACTGGCCAAGCCCATACGGCGCACACCAGTGAACTCGTACCCTTTGTGTTTGTTGGCCGTGACGCCACCATAGATGAAGGTGGTAAACTGAGTGATGTCGCCCCAACGATTCTGCACCTGATGGGTGAAACCATTCCCGCAGAGATGACGGGTAAGCCCTTAATCCACGTTAAAGAGTAGTTGTTACCTAGTGAGCACTCGACTCCCCGTTAAAGCCAGCATTATTGCTGGCTTTATGATGTTATCTTTCTCGGTCTACGCTTCTGATTTGGAGAAGCGTCAGTCCGAGTTGAAATCCATCCAAGCGCAAATCAACCAACAACAAAGCGCGCTTAAAAACACCAGTAAGCAGCGGGAAAAGTTACTCGCACTGCTACGCAGCGATGAAGAGGCGATTGCGGCGGCAGCCAAAAAGGTCAATAGCACCAAAACCAGTTTGGCGCAGATTGATAATACGCTTGCCGAACTCAAGCAACGCCAGGAAGAGTTAGAAACCCTCAAGGTGAGCCAGCAAAATACGCTTTCAAAACAACTTGCGAGCGCATACCTAGCCGGTAACCACGATTACACTAAGATGATGCTGAATCAGCAAAGTCCCGCCACTATTGAGCGGATGTTGGCCTATTACCAATATCTCAACAAAGCGCGGATGAAGTCGATTAACGAGTTAAAACAAACCATCACAGAGCTGGATGAGATTAAAGTCACCCAAACCAGCAAGCAAAAACAATTAACTAAGTTGATGGCCGAGCAACAAGTGCAATCTAAGCGCTTGAATCAAGAACAAGATCAACGCCAATTAACCCTCAATGAATTACAGCGCACCTTAAATACTAAAGGTGCCGAACTCGAACAACTGCAAATTGAAGAGGCCAGCTTAAAACGGGTGGTTGAACAAGCGCTTAAGGCCATGCGTGACAATCCTTCGATGGAAGGCTTCGATAAACAAGGCGGTAAACTCAAATGGCCAACAAAGGGCCGTGTTACTGCTGGTTTTGGCAGCCCGAGATCGGGCCAAGTGGTGTGGAAAGGCACTATGCTCTCTGCGCCCGAAGGACAAAATATTCGCGCGGTTTCTGGCGGTAAAGTCATCTATGCCGATTGGCTTAAAGGCTTTGGTATGGTGATGGTGATAGACCATGGTAAAGGTTATATGAGCCTCTACGGCCATGCGCAGGCCCTGTTAAAAAGCCCTGGAGACATGGTCAAAACCGGTGAAGCAATTGCTTTAGTCGGACGTTCCGGTGGACAGACAGAGCCTGGCCTATACTTTGAAATAAGGTATAAGGGGCAAGCGGTCGATCCAGCCAAGTACTGTCGTTAATCAGTACTGTCGCTAAGGTGGCCGTCCCCATCAACATCGGGGACGGCTATGAAACATCTAATCCGCAATATCGTCTGCCTTGGACTCGGCCTAAGCCTAGGCCTATCCATTAGCCTCTCCAGCCAAGAGAATGCCAAATCATATCAGAGTGACTTCGACTACCCGCTATTGCAGGATGTATTAGAAACGGTCGAAACCTATTACGTTAAAACCGTTTCCAAAGATGAGCTGGTGCAAGCGGCCATTAAAGGGATTTTTGAGCACTTAGATCCCTATTCCAGCTTTTTAAATCACCAAGAGTTACTCGACTTAAAAGACTCCAATCGCGGCGAATACTTCGGCTTTGGTTTTGAGGTCGCTAGCGATAAAGACCATATCAGCATTATCGCGCCCTTTGCAAACTCGCCCGCCGAACAGGCAGGTATCCAAGCGGGTGACATCATTATCAAGCTAAATAACACGCCAACCACCGAAACCAATCTTGCGGATATACTCAATCAAATCAAACAACATAGCCTCAGCAATCAGAGTATTCACCTCACCTTAAAGCACCATAATGATGACGCCCAGTTCGAGGTATCCCTTAAGCCCAGCACTATTACGATTCAATCTGTCGCCAGCACATTACTGGATGGTAATATCGGCTATATTAGGCTCAGCAGCTTTCAAGAAAACTCCACCGAGGATATGGTGCGCAGTTTAAGCCAGTGGCAAAACGCGCATCTTACGGGCTTGATTTTAGATTTACGCAATAATCCCGGCGGCTTGCTGGATCAGGCAATCAAAATTGCCGACCTGTTTCTAGCTAAAGGACGAATCGTCTCTACCTCAGGCCGCTTCTTCGATGCCAATTCCGACTATTACGCCTCCCCCCAAACCATGCTGACCAATGTGCCTATGTTAGTGCTGATCAATAAAGGCTCGGCCTCCGCCTCCGAAGTCCTCGCCGCAGCCCTACAAGAGAATGGTCGCGCCAAGCTGCTCGGTGAAACCAGCTTCGGCAAAGGCACAGTACAAAGCCTGATCCCCATACTGAACGACGGCAATGCTATCAAGCTCACTATCGCCCAGTACAACACACCCAAAGGGGAAAACATCCACGCTATTGGCATAGTGCCAGATATCAAAGTTGCAACCGAAACTGGCCCCAATCAAAAGAATATGGCTATAATCGACGCCATCTCAGCACGAACCGATGTCAGCCAAGACAACATAGTCATTTCCGCTATTGCTTGGATACAACATCATGACTAATAAGAAGAAATAGTGCGTCTATTTTATATATTGGCCCTTTTGGCTATCAGTATTGCGCCAAGCAATGCAGCTCAAATCGCCTTGATCATCGATGATATCGGCTATCGTCACACCGACGAAGCCGTGCTTTCACTCCCCAGCGCAGTCACCTTATCGGTGCTGCCACACACGCCGCTCAGCAATAAGCTAGCCAAAGCCGCACATGCCAAAGGCCACGAGATTATGCTGCACTTACCCATGCAGGCGCTCAATGGTAAAGCCTTAGGGCTCGGCGGTTTAACCAACAAAATGAGCGAAGCAGAGATACGTAGCAGTGTACTTGCTGCTATCGCCAGCGTGCCCTTCGCTCAAGGTGCCAACAATCATATGGGGAGCCTGCTGACGCAGCTCGATGATCCTATGTTATGGGTAATGGAAACGCTAAAGCAGAAGCAGCTCTACTTTATCGATAGCATGACAACCAAATTCACTAAGGCGGGAGATAAGGCAGATTTACTCGGCGTGCCACTACTACGACGCCAACTCTTTCTCGATAATGACGTCAGTGCAACAGCACTGGAAAAACAGTTTAACTTGATGATAAGCCAGGCTCACGCGCAAGGCAGTTTAGTGGCCATCGCGCATCCTTACCCCGAAACCATTCACTTCTTAAAAACGAACTTAGCACGCCTAAAGGCGGAAGGAATTGAGCTAGTACCGACATCACGCTTGTTGCCCATCGAACTAGCCCATGAGAAAGGCGCTAATCCAACTGTAAGACAGAAATAGTCATATCTGGCAGCAATGCTAGCAACTCATTTCGATTGCTTACAATGTCCTCCAAGCTGTATTGATCGAGCACACTTAAATACGCCTCAACCGCTTTGGCTAATACGCCCTTCAACTGACAGGCGGGAGTGAAGCGGCAGTAAGGTTTGCTGCAATCAATCGGTGCCAGCGAGTTCTCTAACGCACGAATGAGTTGCCCAAGATTAATCTCGCTCGCTGGTTTCCCTAAACGAAAGCCCCCCATCTTACCGCGTATGGTTTCTAGATAACCTAACTTGCCTAAGTGATGCACAATTTTCGAGACATGATTTGGTGACAAATCAAAGACCTCGGTAATCTCAGCGATCCTAAAAAGGGTTGTTCTATCGGGCTGAACCGCCAAATACATCAGCGTGCGAACACCAAAGTCGGTATAGCGTGTTAACTGCATAATTCACCTGTCAGCAATAAACTATTGAGATGTTTGAGATTCAAGGTTTGTGATCAACCAAAGCGCCTCTTCGTTAGAATCCCCACAGACATCTAAAGACGCTTCAAAATCACTACAAACCGCAGGACGATCAGGCGAGCCGAAAATCAAACACAAATTATCATCACTGAGCTGCACACAGCGCTCCCCAGCCGCCTTACCATTTGGCATTCCAGGGATCCCACTGCTAATTGAAGGTGCAATACAACAAGCACCACAGCCTAGGCGACAATTCATTTTATTACTCGTAAAAATTGGTAAACATTATACCGTTTAATTTATCTGTGGGCAGAAACACAGTTCAATACTGCCAAGTGGCGCACAACCACCTCACCCACAAATGAAAAACTGAACTGTCCAGCCGTAAAAATAAGCTGTCTATCATAACGAAAACGGCTCAATTCTTTTAATAAAAATGATGGTATCAGAATAACTTACAAGAATGAGACAGAGTACAACACCGCTGATAGTTAGTCTGAGTAGATTTATTCGGCGAATAAACGAAAAAAGCCTCATCTTTCGATGAGGCTTATTTCTTTATGTTGGCGGAGCGGACGGGACTCGAACCCGCGACCCCCGGCGTGACAGGCCGGTATTCTAACCAACTGAACTACCGCTCCTTTAACTTAACGTTTGCACATTAAGCTAAATTAGGCGCTTGGCGAT
>NZ_BMOP01000044.1 GCF_014647135.1 Shewanella xiamenensis | reverse complement strand
CAAAGTGGTGGTAAGATCGCCATTCTCAGTCCTCGGCGAGTGGTGGGTTTGTTTGGCGATAGATCAGATCGCTCAAACAGGACTGAGTTCCCTTCCTTTGATCTACTATTTGGAACAGCTATTTAGCGGCAAGGTTATATGGCTTTGGTGTGAATTAAGTTAAAGCTATCTTTCGGCGTGGATGGCTGAATGATTTGGATGGCTGAATGATTGGAAAATTGGCTGGTTAAGTCCAGCCTAATCCAAATCAGTATTCCTGCGTATTAAATTGCGCCTTCAAACCCGAGCTGACGCCAGGCTTCGTAGCTGATAATCGCCACGGCATTGGAGAGATTAAGGCTGCGACTGGAGGCCGCCATCGGAATGCGTAATCGCTGCTCGGTTGGGATCGACTCGATAATCGGCATAGGTAGACCACGGGTTTCAGGGCCAAATAACAGCACGTCATCTTTGGCAAAACTCAGTTCAGTGTGAGGGCGGCTGCCCTTAGTGGTACAGGCCATAATGCGCTTACCTGCCATGGCTTCGAGGAAGGCATCGAAGTTTTTATGGCGAGTCACATTGGTTAAATCGGCATAGTCTAGGCCCGCGCGGCGCAGTTTTTTCTCTTCAAAATCAAACCCTAGCGGCTCAATTAGATGCAGTTGGCTGCCGTTGTTTGCGCAAAGGCGAATGATATTACCCGTGTTGGGTGCGATTTCTGGCTCATAGAGTGCGATATGGAACATGCTTGCCCGCCTATAAAAAATGACGCCCGATTATACGGCAAACAAGGCTTAAGCACAGCTCTGCGTGTGCATATCTACAGCGGCATAAACGCTAGTCCCTTTTCTTTTCTCCCTATTAACCTTATCTCAGCGCTTGCCTGTTTTATTCTCTCAAAGTAATATATCTCAATATCAAGATACTTTTTAAGAAGTCATTATGCCGTTTGTGATTGCGTTACTCGCCCCGGTGTTTTGGGGGACCACTTATGCACTGGTTAGTCTTTACTTACAGGATATGTCGCCCTACTGGGTGGCGGTTTGGCGCGCGCTGCCTGCGGGCATATTGCTGTTGATGCTGCGCCCACGTTTGCCGACGCTGGCATGGTCTAAATTAAGCTTGCTGGCGTTTTGTAATATTGGCGCTTTCTTTGCGCTGCTGTTTATTGGCGCCTATCGGCTACCCGGCGCCGTCGCGGGTACGCTGGGGGCGACTTTGCCATTAATCTTTTTGATCCTCGCTTGGCTGATCGATAAAAAACGTCCGGGGATGAAGTGGTTACTGCTCGGTTTGATGGGCCTCGCAGGAGTGATTTTATTGCTTAATCCTTCGGCGGATCTCGACCCGATTGGTGTCCTGTGTATGCTGAGCGCGACAACGTTGATTGCCTTTTCTTCCCGCTGGATGCAGCGCTGGGATGTGGGCGACTTTTTAGTGCTGACCGCTTGGCAATTACTCTTAGGGGGATTGATGTTGATCCCGCTGGCTTGGTTTATGGCGGGGCCGCCACAGATACCGAATATGGATGTGGTTCCCTCGTTAATCTGGTTGGCTACCGCCAATACCGCAGTGGCTTATTGGGCTTGGCTGTGGTCAATGCGAAATTTAGGGCCAGAAATCATGGGGATGGTGGCTTTAGTCAATCCCGTGGTTGCCGTATCATTAGGCGTATTGATTGTGGGTGAAACCTTAGATATGCGGCAGTGGGCGGGGATTTTAGTGATTTTACTGTCGCTGCTGCTGATGAAGTTGCCGCAAAAATTGAGGTGGAGTCCCTTAAAAGCGAGGGGTTAGATGCTAAAACACTTAGACTTAAACTTACTGCCCGTACTAGAAATCCTCCTCGAGGAGCAGAGTGTCACGGCCGCAGCGGCACGGCTGCATTTAAGTCAGTCGGCAGTGAGTAAGCAATTGACTCGCCTGCGTGAAGTGTTTGATGACCCCTTATTCGAGCGTACCGCTTACGGGCTAAAGCCGACGCCCAAGGCGCTGTCGCTGGCGCCCGACTTACGCCAATGCTTACAGCAATTAGCGCAATTTACTCGGCCCGATAGTTTTGAGCCCGCCTTAAGCCAAAGACAATTTCGAATGCATCTGGTCGAAACTACCTATTCGCTGACCTTTCCACATTTTATGCCTTCGCTATTGGCGCAGGCGCCCGGTGTGAGCATCAATTGCCAAACCTGGCGGCTCGATACCATGGACAGATTGCTGCGTTGCGATATCGACTTGGCTATTGGCTGCCGCGAATGGGATGAACGTTCGCCCATGCATGTAAACCATATTCCGGACGATATCCATTATGTTGAATTGGTTCAGGATTACATAGTGTGTCTGATGCGCAGTGACCATCCTGCACTATCGCAGGAATGGAATCTCGATACCTTTTTAAGCTATCGCCAATTACAGGTCGCCTTTGGTGGCTTGGAATATTGGTTGTTAGACGATGTGCTGCAAATCCAAGGGCGTAAACGAGATATTGCGGTCAATATGACCGACTTCCTGAGTGCGCTTGCCCTGTGTGAGCAAAGCGATTTGATTCTCTGCGCTCCTTCCCGTTATGCCTTAGCGGTGATGAAGTCGTTTGATCTTAAGTATTTACCCTCGCCGATTAAACTGATCCCCGGTGCGTACCTGCTGATGTGGCATAAGCATTTCGAACACGATCTCAGCCATAAATGGTTGCGGGAGCTGATTATTAACAAAGTCAGCGCCTCGCTCACTAACTGATATCTGCCCCTGTGTTTAGCCAAGCTTGCAGTTTGGGCAAAATCGCCTGACCATCCGCCAGTCCTTGATGATATACGGCGGTCACTTTATCGATATTGCGGTCAAGTCGTGAGAGATTAAGTGGTGCAGCAGGGCGGACTACAAAGGACTGGCCGCTGGCAACACTCTGGGTGAGTTCCTCGAGGGAGTGGTTATAACGTTGGTGGCGTACTTTGAGCGCAGCGGCCACTGCTGGATATGCTTGATAACGCTTGCGAGCTAACCAATTGAACTTCATCGGCGATTTTCGATAGTTTGCGTCCTGAGTCAGGATCACCACCTGCCGCTTATAGCCCTCTTGCTGCGCCTTGGCTACAGGAATGGGCGCGGCGATACCGCCATCGAGGTAGGTTTGCTGGTTTATCCGATAGGGATTGGCCATAAAAGGCAGGCTAGAGGAGGCGATCAGCACGTCGAGCAATTTGTCGTGCTCCTGAAAATCGGCCATGCCAAAGTAATCGGTTTGTCCTGTCTGGCAATTAAATGCCCCGACCTTAAACTCGGTTCCACTGGTTAAAAAGGTTTTAAAATCAAAAGGCAGTAACTCATAGGCCATGCGCTTATAGGTAAAGTCGGTGTTGACATAATTGCCCGTGGCTAACCAGTGGCGCAGCCCCATGTAGCGCTTATCCCGCAGATATTGCTGCTGAATTTTTAAATTGCGGCCAAATTGCCGTGAAACATAAGAAGCGGGATAAATCGCCCCCGCCGATACACCAATCACATAGGGGAAGTGCAATTGTTGCTGCAAAAAGGCATCTAACACGCCGGCGGTATAAATTGCCCTCAGGCCGCCGCCCTCTAACACTAAGGCCACATCTTGCATTACGTTACTACTGCTTAATCAAATGGATAAAACAGCATACTCTAACTCACCTGATAAATGAAACGCATGCCTACGAGTACTTAGGCGGGGATGGCTAATCTCGGCGTGCGCTCGCTGGCGCTAGGTTGAGTCAGTAATGCTGGGCTCGGGCTAAAATCCATCTGGCTAAAATAATGGCTGAGCGCAGTGATGGCTTCTTTCACCTTGGCGGGCTGTTTATCCCGCGCCGAGGTCACGCTATAAACGCTGTAGGTGCGTAGCGACCATTCGGGTAAAAGTGTTACCAGTTGGCCAGATGCAAGGTATTGATACACTTCGGGTTCTGGCAATACGGCATAGCCCAATCCATCGAGGGTGAGTTGGATCAGCGTCTGCATATTATTGACGTTGATGCGCTGGGCTGAGAGTTCGACTCGCTCTTGAGTCTGTGAATGGGTTAAAAACTCGGGCTTAGCATAGCTGTGGCTAATACGGTTGAACCCTTGTAACTCGTGAGGATGCTGTAGGCTATGATGCTGGGGAATATAGCTCGGAGCCACACACAGTAACATACGCCAATCTGCCAAGGGGCGAGCGATAAGGTTCGAATCCGACAGCGGGCCGATGCAAATTGCCAGATCGATTCCTTCATTAACTATATCAATTGGGCCGTCCTGCAATTGCAGATTGAGACTGATCTGTGGGTGAGCCTCCAATAAATGTGCTAATGGCTGGCTGAGTAAACCACCACCAAAACCGACTGGCGCGGCGATTTTAAGCTCCCCCGAAGGCGTGCCCTTTAATGCATGCAGCTGTTGTTCGGCGCTTTCTACTATTTTTATGATTTTAATGCAGTTTTCATAAAATAACGTTCCCGCCTCCGTGAGTGTGAGGTGGCGGGTATTACGGTGAAACAGACTAATTCCCATATCCATTTCAAGTTTTGCGACTTGTTGGCTCACCGCCGATGAACTCAGATTAAGCTGTGTTGCCGCAGCGCTCATCGAGCCTTTTTCCGCGATGGCGGCAAACACGATCATGCCCTTGACCATATTTCTATTCATTCTTAAGCAACTCTTACAAGTGATTACTCAAAGTCTAACTTGAGCCGATTGTAACATAGGGATACATTGCCGTATTGAAAATTATTATCATTTAGAAAGCCGTTAAGGGAGATTCGTTGGTTATGTTGTTACGTCGTAAAAAGATCCTCGCACAGCTAGTATCAACCGCATTATTGCTACCAGCCACTCAGGCTTTGGCGGATACCGCACCCGATCAAGACAAGATGATGGAAAGAATTGTCGTTACTGCGTCAGGGTTTGAGCAGCAAGTACGTGACGCGCCCGCTTCTATCAGCGTCATCACCCGAGAGGATCTTGATACGCGTTTTTACCGTGACTTAACCGACGCCATGTTAGAAGTCCCCGGCGTGGTGGTGACTGGCGGTGCCGACCGTCGGGACATTAGTCTACGGGGCATGGGCAGCCAGTACACGTTGATCCTCGTCGATGGTAAACGCCAATCTTCCCGCGAGACCCGCACCAACAGTGATGGTCCTGGTGTTGAAGGCGCTTGGACGCCGCCGCTCGCCGCAATTGATAGGATTGAAATTGTCCGTGGCCCCATGTCATCGCTTTATGGCTCTGACGCTATTGGTGGGGTGATCAACATTATCACCCGTAAAGTGCCCAATGAGTGGCAGGGGGAATTGCGCCTCGATAGCACCTTGCAGGAGAAGTCAGCCTCGGGCAATGTGTATCAGGGCAACTTTTTTGTGAACGGTGGCTTGATTAAAGATTTGCTTGGCGTGCAGTTATACGGCCAATATACCCAGCGTGAAGAAGATAATATCTACGGTGGTTACCGAGGCCGTGATGCGGATAATCTCACCGCTAGATTTGCCCTCACGCCGAATCAAGACCATGACATTATGTTAGAAGTGGGCGTAGCCAACCAAGAGTTGGATAGCACCTTAGGGAAAACCGTTGCACCATTGGCGCCGGGAGCAAGTTGTGGCCGCAGCGGTTGCCCTGCATCGTCGACAACCGAATATGAAAACAGCACCATTTCGCTATCGCATACCGGGCGTTGGGACTTTGGCACTTCGGATACTTATATCAAGCACGAAGTGTACGATAACAAGTCCCGCAAGATGAAAATCAAAAATACCGATGCTCAAACCAGCCTGATCGCTACCTTAGGTGAAAGCCATACCGCTACGTTCGGCGCGGCCTTCAATAAGCAAGATCTCACCGATGAAACTGGCAATCAGGTCAGTGACTTAACCGATATTAGTCGCCGTCAATGGTCGGTATTCTCAGAAGATGAATGGCGTATTGTCGATAATTTTGCCTTAACCTTGGGCCTGCGTTTAGACGATGATGAAAACTTTGGTGACCACCTTAGTCCACGGATTTATGGTGTTTGGGGGCTGACCGAGCACACTACCTTAAAAGGCGGTGTGTCGACGGGCTTTCGGGCGCCGAGCCTAAGGCAAACCGTGCCAGATTGGGGGCAGGTGAGCCGAGGCGGCAATATGTATGGTAATCCGGATTTGCAACCCGAAACCTCTGTGAACTATGAGTTAGGCATTTACACGGATTTGACCGATTCCATCACGGCCAGTGCTGGTGTGTTCTATAACGAGTTTGAGGACAAGATCACCCGTGTCGCTTGCCCTGCGACTCAATGTACTGATGGGCCGAATCAGTTTGGTTCCGACCCAACCACCTATGTGAATATCGATGAGGCAGTCACCCAAGGGGTTGAGCTGAGTATCGACTATAAAATCCTCAGCAACTTGGCGCTCACGGGTAACTACACTTATACCGATTCGGAGCAAAAAACGGGCGCTTACAAAGGGAGTCCATTGAACCAGCTACCTAAACATCTGGTGCAATTGTCGGTTAACTATGAGCCGATAGATAAGTTAAGCACTTGGCTGCGGGTTAACTACCGTGGTGAAGAGAGCCAACCAACCACTGGGCCTTCCTCAAGCAGTTTGATTGCGCCGTCCTATACGCTGTTAGATTTGGGTGCGAACTATCGCGTTAACGACAGCATTAAGTTCAGCGCAGGTATCTATAACGCCTTCGATAAAGAGATTACTCAAGATGAGTACGGCTATATTGAAGATGGTCGCCGTTACTGGTTAGGTATGACCTATAGTTTTTAACCGCGCTTAAAATTAGTCGCTTAATACAAAAAGCCAGCTTTTAGCTGGCTTTTTCGATTATTCAAAATCCGGTTTACGGATAAATAGGATGCTGAGATCCTGTGTTGGCGTGAATTGTTTTTGCTGAAACTCAAAGGTGAGTGGATCAGTTTTTTTAAGTTCACCATCAAAACACAAACTGACGAGATCAGTCGGTTGGGATTTTTTCAGCGTCAGTTTAAAGTCCTTAATCGCTCCTTGCCAGTTATTGGCCGTGACCAAAATATAGCTAAGGTGGCTCCATTCCACGCCATATTCAACATCTTCGCCGTCTTGTTTAACGACGAGATTACGCTTCCGAATACCTTGCTTGGCGCTTTCATCTAAACAGGCAAGTTCAGTGTAAGTATCGATAATACTATTGGCAGTATCGGGGATGCCTGTTGAGAGGCTCGGCGTGTAACTGTGGCTGATGGAGACAGATTGGCCCGCGGGAAAGGTTTGCTGCCACACAAAGTAATCACTTAGGGTAAAGGCGATTTGTTGGTCCTCATCCAACCATTGACTGGGGAGCGCAGGTTTGCCCTTGGGGACTTTGCTATATTCGGCAAAATAGGCGACTTCCTCTACACCCCAGCCGAGTTTTTTAAGCTCTGCAGAAATATCGGTTTTATCGGCAAGTTGAGCGACGAGCCTGTGCTCAGTTGGCTGGGGTTTGCCATTCACTTTAAGGGTGAAGTTATCGATGCTGCTGTGATCGGCGGAGCCAAAAAACATCGGCGGCATGGGGAAGGCGATAGGGACGATAAGATCCTGCGAACTGGTGTTGGTAAACACATAATCGACCCTGATTTCGGCCTCGCTGATAAAGAGTGACTCTTTGTCCATACTGATATGCGGCTGATATTTAAGGGTGATTGAACCATTGGCATCACCAAAACTGCTGTCGTTGGCAAAAACCGATGTGCTAAATAACAACGCGGTTAGAGTGCAAGCTAAGATGCGTAAATAAGATGGCATAAATATCTCAACGAATTGGAAATCAAAAGATTATTGATGGCGGGCAAGTTCGATGGCTGCGGCAATAGCATTGCGTGCTTGCGGGCTGTTTTTCCAGCAAGTGGTGCGTAACATGCTAGCGACGAGGTTGGCGATATCCTCGACCTCATGTTCGGCCAACTGCGCAAGTGAGCTAATACCGATTTCTTCAAAGCGTTTAATGACAGTCGGGCCAACGCCCTTAACGGCGAGTAGTGCTTGTTTTTCTTGATCAGTAAAACCCATAACGAATACTCCTTTATTACTGGGTTGGTCACGAATGCGAATAAACCGAGGCAAGAGTAGCGCGAAATCACCTTAACAAAAAGGCCCATAAAGGGCCTTTAGTGGTTTTACTCTTGCTTACATATCGCAGGGTTTGAGCGGTTTACGCAATTGCGCGCGCACGTTATCCATGCCAGCGTAGAACTCTTTCATCATTAACAGGCCCATCATCTTTCCGTTATCTGTGATGATCAGATTATCGGGATCGGTGGGGTCGTTCTTGATGGCGCCAATCAGCTTCATCGAGGTCATTTCCTTAAACAGGGCTGTGTCTAAGTTAACGCCAAAGGTTTCGCGGAAATATTTACGCGATAGGCGACCGGAGAACATCCCCAGCAGAAAGCGATATTGCATCACATCTTTTTTGTTGTAGTTCTTCTGTTGCTCGACGCCCATCTTGCCAGCGGCGATCCGCTCTTGGTATTTACGTAGCGAGAAGGTGTTAACGTATAAAGTGTCATTCAAAAAGCTAAATGAGCCTGAACCCACCCCTAAATACTCATCGTAGTCGATTACATATTCGTCGAAGCCTTCGTCATTCGCCTTACCAAAGGCCCATGCAGACAACTGATTATATTGACCATTTAAGCTGTTTAAGATCTGGCGATATTGGTTGGCCATATCCGCCTGTGGTGCGGCCAGTTTACCTTTAACACTCTTACGCGTTTGGTGCGTAATCATCAGTGGATAGGTGGTGATCTGTCTTGGGTCGAGGCGTGAGGCCATGTCTAAGTCGTGCTGGATCACTTCATCGGTTTGGCCGCGGAAGCCAAAAATCAGGTCGACGTTGATAATGGGGAACAGCTCTTTAGCCGCCATGATCTTGTCGAAGGTTTGCTGACCTGTGCCGAATTTTTCGAGGCGGTCGGTCATTTTTAAAATGTCATCGTTAAAGCTTTGTACGCCGATGGACATGCGATCCACTAAGCCCTTGAGTTGCTTAAAGCCAGGGCTGTCTAAATGCTGCGGATCGGACTCGCAGGAGACTTCTTTAATACTAGGGAATAAGGTTTTGGCGTGTTCTATGGTACGAGCCAGTTCGTCTTCTAATACCGTGGTGGTACCGCCGCCAATGTACATAGATTCAAAGTCATAGCCTAAGGCTTTGACCATCTCCATCTCTTTACGTAGGGAGATAAAGTAAGCGCGCGCCTTGTCTTCCTTAAACATAAAACGGTGGAAGGTGCAGTAAGAACACAAGGTATGGCAGAAGGGCACATGGGCATAAAGCATGTACTTTTTGCCTTCGACTGGAGCGGGCATGATGTCGGCGGAGAGCGTATCAAGGCGAAGATTCTTATCGACATAATACTGCATGACTCGTTCCATCGAGCTGAGCATCCAGTTAGGGACGGTAATATTCGCTTGATAAGGCGTTGCGATCGCGCCGCTGAGCGTTTGAATAACTGAAGACATAACGATTCCTATCTGAGAGTGCTAACCGTAAACACCAAAATTGCTTTAGGTAATTCACGACCACCTAGCGCAATTAGACTACCTCGTATGGAGTAAATAAAACGTGAACTGGTTATAAGTTACGGTTTCCTAACAAGGAAATCACGGGCTTTTTGTTAAGCAGATCATGTTTTAGTAAACATAGATGCATATTTACTGAGGTTTTTGGCTCTTTGTTATTGAATTAGAGCGATTAACTTAAGAGCTCAATCGAAAGGCTGAAATGATAAAAAGTTGAGCTTCTTACTTGTGGACGCTTTGGCTTGTGCTGAGGGAGTCAGGCTGTCATTATCCCTGCGGACATTGCTTAATTTCCTCAAATCGCCTGAAATCTCGGAGGATCCCCATTGGTTAATATCAACCGCTTTTTTCCGCTATTTGCCTTACTCGGGGCGGGTACGGCGTATTTGATGCCCGCATGGTTTAGCGGATTAAAAACCAGCATAGTGCCGTTGCTGGTGGTGATTATGTTATCCATGGGATTGACCTTAGATTTGCAGGATTTTACCAATGCATTTAAGCAGAAACGCGCCGTTATCACTGGCTTAATCTTGCAATTTACCCTAATGCCCTTAAGTGCCTTAGTCATCAGTTTACTGTTAGGGCTCAATCGGGAGTTGACCATAGGCATGGTGCTGGTGGGGAGCGTGGCAGGCGGCACGGCATCGAACGTGATCTGCTATTTGGCCAAGGGGGATGTCGCCTTATCCATCACTATGACGGCGCTATCCACCTTAGTGGGTGTGGTGCTCACCCCGTTGATTATCCAGCTATTAATCGGCGAGATGGTCGCTATTCCTTTAGTGGATATGCTAGTCAGCCTCGTTAAAATCGTGCTTATCCCAGTAACTGTGGGTGTGGTGTTGAATCACTTCTTTAAACCGCAGGTGGCTAAACTTGCCCCCGCATTGCCCATTATTTCTATCGTGGCGATTGTGCTGGCCATCAGTATTATTGTGGCCTTAAATGCGGGGCAATTTGCGCAGGTGGGACCTGTGATTTTACTCGCGGTGTTTCTACATAATGGCTTAGGACTCGCCTTGGGTTATACCTGTTGCCGCTTGCTCGGCTTTAGTCACACCGTGTGTAAAACCATTTCGATTGAGGTGGGGCTGCAAAACTCGGGTCTCGCGACCGCTCTGTGTATCAAGTTTTTTAGCCCAGTCTCCGCCGTCCCCAGCGCGATTTTCTCAATTTGGCATAATCTCTCAGGCGCCATGCTGGCAGGCTACTGGGCGAGTTTAGAGCAAGATCCGGATGGTGTGAAAACCACCACCAAATAGTGAGAAACGATAGCAGCTTTTTAATAAGCTGAAGTAACGTATATCTTAATATCGTAAATGAAATATATGAGTGTTTTATGGATAAGTGAGTATGTGGTCACTCGCTCATAAATGTGCATCACTTAATTAGCATCAACTTATGCCAGCCGATTAACTTGTTGTTAAATTATAGATACTTGTTGTTAACTTTAATTAATTCGGTAAAGTAGCTGGCAAATTAAAAATATGATCTGTTTTTGCTAGTTTAGGGAACGAATATGACCGCAAAAGGAATCTGTGTATTACTTGGCAGTTCACTAGTCTTATCTGCTTGTGGCGGGGGAAGTGGCGACTCTACAACGCCAACATCACCGACCAATCCTCCTCAGACAACAACTTTTAAAGTTACTGATTACCCGACGGAAGTTGCTGTCACTTCGCTATCGTTAGCGGAGAGTGTTTTGCAAGTTGGTTTTTTTGCTAATGACATCTTACGCAATTTTGATATCGAGGCTAATGGAGCTGAAAAGTCGTGCTCTAATGGCGGTTTAGCGACGATTGAGTTGATTGATAAGGATGACTCAAAAGGCATTTCTGTCGGCGATAGTCTTAATATGTCCTATCGTGATTGTTACATTCAAGCACTCGACAGCACAGTGAATGGCGAAGGTTCATTAACGCTATCTGAATATCAACAGGGCACTAAGGTAAAGGGGTCGATTGATATTTCTAATCTGCAGGTTAATGGAGATGATAACTTCAATTTGGTTGGTCAAATGTTGTTCGAAAATAACATTTCACCGCTGCAAAGACAGTTGAACATTCAAAGCAAAAGCACTGTTAAATTAGTTGTAAATAGTAATTCGGAGTTAAGTTTTACTAATCTCTCTTTAACGAGAGTGGAAAACTTTTCCGATGCAACTTATGCGATTAGTGGTAAAGGCCAGATTTCGGTCGCACAATTTAATAATGGCTTTGGTTTTGAGTTTACTAAACCATTGAAAGGACATTTTAACGAATTTCCCCATGAAGGCTCGATTGTCGCCAGTACATCAGCTCAGGACTCAGTTCAAATGACGAGTAACTTCGTTACTGACTCTAAAATGCTCAATGTGAATACTGCTAAAGAAGCTTACATGGTTTATTGGAGTCAAATTGTTGAGGGAAGTTTGTGGCATCTTGAAGGTGGAAAATCTAACTCATCATTTGAGTTTCGCTCTGACAACTTTAACTATGTAGGCATGATTGAAGACCAGGATTTACAAGCATTTCCTGTGTCCGGCGGGACGATTCGATTACTCATGTCACGCCCTATCAAAGACCAAGTTTACGAAAGTTCTTTTGATGAGGATTCATGGCCATACCGAAAAGTTGCAGCCAAAATTAGCGTGAATGGTGCGATATTAAACATCACGCCAGAGACAGATTTAAAGGCAAATACGGTATATCGCTTTAATGGTGTTTTGCTTGAAAGCAAATTTGGTGCAGTGGCGAATACCATGTGGTCTGAACGTTTTAAAACCAGCGATGCAATCATTATCGATGTAGCTGCAAGTAGCTATTTATATAAAGCCAACGACACGCCAAAGCTCGATGCCTCACAAACCGTTATGAATAAAGGTAGTGCACTGACATTTAAGTGGGTAGATGTGAATAATGTCGGCATTGTTTTTTCAAATCCGACTAGTGCTAAGACAGGTTTTACCGTTCCAAATGAAGTGACATCTGATGTCGCGATAAAGTTAGAAGTGTCCAATGGACAGGGATACCAAGTATTCCGAACTTTAACGATTCACTATTATGCTGGCAGTGATACATTCATGCACTATGTCAGTCCGCAAGGTGACTACATTGGTGGTGGGAAAACAGTGATTATGGATTCGAGCAGTGCAGTGTTCACGCCAACGAATTACGACAACAGCTTAAATGCAATCACCTTATCTATTGACGGAAATACTTGGTGGAGCTTTGATATTGCTGCACCCGCTGGCGAAAACCTGCAAGTGAAGAAATATATCAATGCTACTCGTTATCCGTTTCAAGGCCCCTTGACGGCAGGTTTGTCATTTACGGGTGATGGCCGTGGCTGCAATCAAAGTATCGGGGATTTTGAGGTGCTTGAGTTGAGCTATAATGCTGATAAATCGGTTAAATCTCTAGCAGTTAACTTTAATCAGCGTTGTGAAAATACCATGCCGCCCTTAAATGGTGTGATTCGTTATCACTCTTCGGTGGGAATTAACCACTAATCGATTATGAAGGCACCTTAGGGTTAATGCCGTTCACTTAAGAGTGAACGGCATTTTTCTTTGGTCTAACCGGAAACTTGTTTTTGCTCATTTTAAGGACTCGTGGATATGCCCTTTCCCGTTTACCATCCAGCTTAAATTGCCGTGCATT
>NZ_BMOP01000043.1 GCF_014647135.1 Shewanella xiamenensis | reverse complement strand
CTGCATGAAACGGTAACCCGCAATCACGCTTGCAGGAACATACGGGAACTGCTTGGCATGGTATGGCATTTTATGGGAACCGTTTCCCCATTTCCTGGCAGTGGGCATGGCACGGCGAAAATGTAGCTGTATTCGGATCAGCTATTTAGAGGCAACACAAAAGTAGCAGAAGTTCACCTACCCCCTGCGAAGTTGCTGAAGGGCGTTGAAGACAGGACGTCTGCGTAGCTTTCGGGGAAGGGGCGAATGAAAATCGGTGATTTTCGAATAAGCGCGAAACAGGTCTTTTGTATGATGATTTTTCTGAATTAGCCCATGCAATTTTTGCAGAGCCTAATGGGGACACCAGATAGGGCACTGTTGCACCAGTGACCTTCTAAAACATGGATGTTTTAGTAGAGCCTACAAGGATACTTTTTTTAAAGCATAAGTACGGCGTGTCACTGGGGTAACAGTGCTAAAGCCTGCGGCAGGCAATGAGTTGCACCATTACTTTACAGCGATATTGTTGCTAGTTCGCGATGCAAAACGAACCAGCAACATCGGGTGTGGGGTGAAGCCCCACGACTTTGATTTTGAGTTAAAATTCAAACGAAGTTTGAATCAGCTTTTCAAACCGCGTTAGCGTAAGTCCGATCCTGATTACTCTGGATCACTCTCTATTCAGGATCATAGTCAAGCACTGGCGCTAGCCACTTCTCCGTCTCTGCTACTGTCATCCCCTTACGCTTCGCGTAATCCTCCACCTGATCGCGACCAATATTACTCACGCCAAAGTAGCGGGATTTCGGGTGGGCAAAGTACCAGCCCGATACTGCGGCGGTAGGGAACATGGCGTAGCTTTCGGTAATGTTTAAGTCGATGGTTTCATTCGGCTTTAACAGTTCCCACAACAGGCCTTTTTCGGTGTGATCTGGGCAAGCGGGGTAACCCGGTGCAGGGCGAATGCCCTTGTATTTCTCGCGAATTAACGCCTCGTTATCGAGCTGCTCATCGGCGGCATACCCCCAGAATTCCTTACGCACGCGCTCGTGCATCCGCTCGGCAAAGGCTTCGGCTAAACGGTCGGCTAAGCATTTGAGCATAATGGCGTTGTAGTCATCATGATTTGCCTCAAAGCGGGCGATATGCTCATCAATCCCATGTCCTGCGGTGACCGCAAAGCCGCCCATATAGTCGGCAACGCCGCTGTCTTTGGGCGCCACAAAGTCGGCCAGACAGAAGTTATCGTTACCCACACGCTCAAGCTGCATCCGCAGGTGATGGGTGGTCATTTCGACTTCGGTGCGAGTCTCATCTGTGTACAGCTCAATATCATCGAAGCCGACGGTGTTAGCGGGAAACAGCCCAATCACGCCCTTGGCGGTGAGCCACTTTTCTTCGATGATTTTTGTAAGCATCGCCTGACCATCGGCGAACAGCTTTTGCGCCTCAACGCCGACTACTTTGTCGGTTAAGATTTCAGGGTAATGGCCGTGCAGCTCCCACGCGCGGAAGAAGGGCGTCCAGTCGATACGGTCAACTAAATCGGTTAATGGATAATCATCAAATACTTGGCGACCGAGCACGTTAGGTTTGAATGGGGTGTAGTTGGCCCAATCGTGCTGGCAGCGGTTTTCGCGGGCGGCCTCTAGCGAGACGATTTCCTTACGCTTAGCTTGGGATAAACGCTTGGTGCGCATATCGTCATATTCGGCGTAGGTTTCATCGATGGTCGCTTGGCGAGTTTCGTTATTGACCAGTTTGCTGACCATGGGCACGGCGCGGGAGGCGTCGGCAATGTAAATCGCGCCATGGGGATAATGGGGCGCAATCTTCACCGCGGTATGGATTTTCGAGCAGGTTGCGCCGCCGATAATCGCCGGAATGGTGAGCCCTTCACGGTGGAAGGTTTTGACGTTATGCACCATTTCATCAAGGCTTGGGGTAATCAGCCCTGACATGCCGATAATATCGATATTGTGTTCTTTAACCGCCTCAAGAATGCGCTCTACTGACACCATCACGCCTAAATCGAACACTTCAAAGCCATTACAGGCGAGCACCACGCCGACAATATTCTTGCCGATATCGTGCACATCGCCTTTTACGGTCACCATCAAAATCTTACCGTTAGACTGACCTGCAACTTTTTCCTTTTCAATAAACGGATTGAGGTAGGCCACGGCCTTTTTCATCACCCGCGCGGATTTGACCACCTGTGGCAGGAACATTTTACCCGAGCCAAACAGGTCGCCGACGATATTCATACCGTCCATCAGCGGGCCTTCGATCACATCCAGCGGACGGGAGGCAAGCTGGCGAGCCGCTTCAGTATCTTCGTCGATAAATTCGGTGATGCCTTTCACCAGCGCATGGGCTAAACGTTGATTAACTGGCCATGAGCGCCATTCTAAATCTTCCTTTTTGGCGCTACTTGAGCCATCGCCACGGAATTTTTCAGCAATCTCAAGCAATTGCTCGGTATTGCTCGAGCCTTCAACCGGGCAAGGTAGGTTGAGCACCACGTTCTCGACCCGTACTTTAAGCTCTGGGTCGATATCGTCAAAAATCGCTAACTGGCCCGCGTTGACAATCCCCATATCCATGCCGACTTTAATCGCGTGGTACAGGAATACCGCGTGAATCGCCTCACGCACTGGGTTGTTACCGCGGAACGAGAACGACACGTTCGACACCCCGCCCGAAATCATCGCGTGGGGCAGGGTGGCCTTAATTTCTTTAATGGCATCAATAAAATCGACAGCATAGTTATCGTGCTCATCGATACCCGTGGCAATGGCGAAGATATTCGGGTCGAAGATAATATCTTCGGGTGGAAAGCCGACCTTATCGACCAGCACGCGGTAGGCGCGGGTACAGATCTCGACTTTGCGTGCCTTCGTATCGGCTTGGCCTTGCTCGTCGAACGCCATAATAATGGCCGCCGCGCCGTAGCGTTTAACGAGGGTTGCCTGCTCGATAAACTTCTCTTCGCCTTCCTTCAAGGAGATAGAGTTAACAATACCCTTGCCTTGAATACATTTGAGGCCCGCTTCAATCACTTCCCACTTTGAGGAGTCGATCATAATCGGCACGCGGCTGATATCCGGCTCAGAGGCGATAAGATTTAAGAACTTATGCATCACCTCCACGCCATCGAGCATGCCTTCGTCCATGTTGATGTCGATGATCTGCGCGCCGCTTTCTACCTGTTCACGGGCGACATCGAGCGCCTGCTCGAACTTGCCTTCTTTGATCAGTTTTAAGAACTTGGCCGAGCCAGTGACGTTGGTACGTTCACCCACGTTCACAAACAGGGTTTGGGCGTCGATAGTGAGCGGTTCCAAACCCGATAAACGGCAGGCGACGGGGATCTCGGGTAATACCCGTGGCGCAAACGGCTCTACGGCTTCGCGAATGACCTTAATATGCTCGGGCGTGCTACCACAGCAGCCGCCGATAATGTTGAGCATGCCTTCACGGGCCCATTCTTGGATAACGCTGGCCATGTCTTTTGGGGTTTCGTCGTAACCGCCAAACTCGTTTGGTAGACCCGCGTTAGGGTGCGCCGAGACATAACATTCGGCGATGCGTGACAGTTCTTCAACGTAGGGGCGCAGCTCTTTTGGCCCAAGGGCGCAGTTAAGGCCGATAGATAACGGCTTGATATGGCGAAGGGAGTTATAAAAGGCTTCGGTGGTTTGTCCGGTCAGGGTTCGACCCGAGGCATCGGTAATGGTGCCTGAGATCATCACTGGCAAACGCGCTGGCGAATTTGCCCCAAAGAGTTCATCGAACACGGTTTCGATGGCAAATAAGGCGGCCTTAGCGTTTAAGGTATCGAAGATGGTCTCGACCATAATGATATCGGCGCCACCTTCAATCAGCGCGCGGGTCGATTCGCAGTAAGCGGTCACTAACTCATCGAAGTGGATATTGCGATATCCGGGATCGTTAACATCGGGGCTGATAGAGCAAGTGCGGTTAGTGGGTCCTAACACACCGGCGACATAACGAGGTTTCCCTGTGGCTTTTTCGATTTCATCACAGGCCTCACGGGCGAGGCGCGCACCTTCACGGTTAATTTCGGCGGACAGCGACTGCATATCGTAGTCGGCCATGGCGATAGTGGTGGCGTTAAAGGTGTTGGTTTCAATAATATCGGCACCGGCTAATAGGTAGTCGGTGTGAATTTGTTTGATGATGTGTGGCTGCGTGAGCACTAAAAGATCGTTATTGCCCTTAACGTCGGTATGCCAATCCTTGAAACGCTCGCCACGGTAATCGGCTTCTTCTAGCTTGTAGCCTTGGATCATAGTGCCCATGGCGCCGTCTAAAATCAGAATGCGCTTTGACAACTGGTTGCGAATGTCTGCCAGTGTTTGGCTGGCTCGATGGAGAGATATCGCCATAAATGATTACCTTTACTACAGCTAAGTTGAGTCCAAAAATATGCAATTCTGCGGTAAATTGCATTTTATTATTGAATGTCGTTCGTTATGGTTTGGACATTTATACGTATAGACGTCCATAATACGCGACATCGGATTGTCAGGGCAAGGTGAAAGTCATTAGGAGCGAGAATCTAGAATCTAGATCCTAAGATTTTTAAAAGGCATATATGAAACAAGTTCACTTATTACTGTTACGCCATGGGGAATGCGAGGGCGGGGCCATTTTACGTGGCAGAGTCGATGTTCCACTGAGCGAGAAGGGCTGGCGGCAGATGTTGGCAGCAGTCGCTTTGCAGGCCAGAGAATGCCACGGTATTTACAGCTCCACCTCAAGGCGCTGCGCTGAATTTGCCAAGGAGTTGGCGCTGGAGCCGCATTCCAGCTTGTCTGAGAGTTCACATTTAGCTGCGCCAACGCCTTCGTCGCTTGAGGTCAACCTGCTGGAGGATCTACAAGAAATGGATTTTGGCGATTGGGATGGTCGCTTGCTCGATGAGTTATATCAACAGGATGGCGAGCGCATGGCGGCCTATTGGCAAGATCCTTGGGCCGTGTCGCCGCCCAATGGTGAAACGATGGCAAGTTTCGAGGCTCGTATCGATGGCGCAATAGAGCAGATCCTCAATAAAGAGTTTGCCCTGCTGGCGTTGGATGATGGACAGGCCCACGGCGAGTGTAATGCCAATGTACCCACAGCCAATATCTCGGTTCTGACCCACGGCGGGGTGATCCGTCATTTAATGGCAAGAGCATTGGGGGCGGTGAGAACGGTAGGGTTTTACAGTCAACTGACTTTACCGGTTGCCGCGGTGGTGACAATTAATGTACTCGAAGATAAACATGGGACTCGATACTGGCGCTTAGACTGGCCATCGAGCCATGGTGATTGAGATTGAAATCTCATGCTAAATGGGATGATGAACATTTTCTGATTTAAACTGCATTGCCTAATGAGCAAGATATAGGATAATGCTTTTCCCTGACGTTTGAGCGAGATAGCGCATTGTGTTCGCTAAGTTTAAATGTCGCAGAAATAGGTGTTGGGAATTTCGCTTTATCCTGTGCTATTCGCTTAAGGCAATAGTCGTTATAAACGCCGAATCAACCCAAACATAATAGGGAATCGGGGTGCTGCCCGTCAGCCAGCCCGAACTGTACCCGCAACTGTGAGTAGTTAAAAGAAGTGCCTAGAATCTAGAGCCTAGAACCTAGAACCTTCTTTGCTACAAGTCAGGAGACCTGCCTATTTCTGTTTTCGCTGCGTGCAGCCTTAGTTCTCGAGCGGGTGACTCGAGGGAGCAGAAAATGATATTGATTCGTTTCGCCCTGTGGCCCATGGTGCTACTGGGTTTGGGTACAAAATATGCCTGTGGGAGCTGCTTTTAATGAAGCCTTCCACGTCAACAGATGTGCAATCTTCGGCGGTGCTAGCTAATGTGGCACTCAATGTCAGCCAATTGAGTTGGACCATCGAAGGCAAAACCATTCTTTCAGGGATTAACTTTGCCCTACAACGAGGTGAAATGCTGGGATTAATCGGCCCTAACGGTGCGGGTAAATCCAGTTTACTGCGTTGTATATATCGTTTTATTCGCCCAACTCTGGGGCAAATCAGTTTGTTTTCGCAGGACATTAACGAGCTTTCGCCCAAGGCATTTGCCTGCAAAGTAGCTGTGGTGCAGCAGGATACGCCGCACTATTTTGATATGACCACAGAGCAACTCGTTGCTATGGGGCTCACGCCCCACAAAGGTATGTTCGATACTAATTCCAGCGGTGATAGTGAAAAAATTATCAAGGCGCTTGAAAAGGTAGGTCTTAGCCATAAGCGCTATCAGCAATATGAGCGGCTCTCCGGTGGCGAGAAACAACGGGCACTGATTGCCCGCGCTATCGTGCAACAACCTCAGTTACTGATTTTAGATGAACCCACAAACCACCTCGATGTGCGCTACCAAATACAAATTTTGGAGTTGGTTCGAAGCCTTGGCATTAGTGTCATTGCCTCTATTCATGATCTGAATTTAGCAAGTGCCCTGTGTGATAGTTTGCTGCTACTGGATAAGGGGCAAGTGAGCGCTATGGGCACGCCGAGTGAGGTATTAACAGAGGAGCGCATTGCCCAAGTTTTTGGTGTTTGCGCTCAAGTGATGCCCCATCCACAACATGCCAATCCTTTAATTAATTACTTTTATGGTTATCAAAAATCACCGACGGATGATGTGGTTGTATCCGCTCCCCATAACATCAACGGGGAGATAAACACGCCATGATTGACACGTTTAAGCTGATAATAATGAATCTTTTAACCCATATTTTAACGCCATTAACCCGCCAGCAATGGCTGATTCTTGGCTTGGTGGGTTTTGCCCTGCTGACCCCGATTGCGGCCGCCAGTTTTGGCGCGGCAAATATCAGCTTTTTAGATGTGCTGCATGTGTTTATTAAACTATTCAATCAATTTTTCGCCAACGACGATGCGTCAACTGCCGCCTCGATGACGGAGCGGATTGTGATGGAATTAAGGTTGCCACGGATATTGCTCGCGTTTGTGGCGGGGGCGGGGCTGTCTTTAGCGGGCAGTGTGCTGCAAACCGTAACGCGCAATCCGCTTGCTGACCCTTATTTATTTGGCATTAGTTCAGGAGCCTCCTTTGGCGCTGTGGTGATGCTGACCTTGTTTACTGGCTCCGGTCTATTCGGTAATGCGGGCGTTATTGCCAATTCGGGGATTTTTAGTGGCTCGGGAATGTTTGCTGGGCTCCTGTGGTTTAGTTTGCCTTTCGGCGCTTTTATTGGTGCCAGTTTATCCGTTCTTATTGTTCTCGCCTTGTCAGGGCTTGGGCTCAACAGCCAAGTTGAGCGCATGCTGCTCTCTGGGGTGGCAACATCGTTTATGTTTGGCGCATTAACCAGCTTGCTGTTGTATTTTGCCAGCCCGCAGGCCACGGCATCAGTGCTTTTTTGGAGTTTGGGCAGTTTTGCTAAGGCCAGTTGGCCGCTCTTAATTTTGCCATCCATCGTTGTATTGGTGAGTTTTTTTATCATCCTCGGTTGGAAGCGGCAGATTATGGCCCTGCAGGCGGGGGATGAAACGGCCCACACCTTAGGGGTGAATGTACCTAAATTACGCCTCAATATGTTATTGCTCTGCTCGCTAATTACCGCCGTTTTAGTGGCGACCTGTGGTGGCATAGGTTTTGTTGGATTAATGATCCCCCATACGGTGCGCTTGTTATTTCCCGGGCGTCAGCCAATTTTGCTCACCGCGTTAGTGGGCGGCTTGTTTATGGTGTGGATTGATGTGCTCGCGAGATGTTTGCTGGGCAATCAAGAACTGCCCGTTGGGATTATCACCGCCTCGATAGGCAGTTTTTTCTTTTTGCTGATTTTGCGTCGGCGCAACTAATTGAACTCGCGTTTTTCGCAGAGGATTAGCTAATTTAGTACTAAGTGCGTATGGAAAATAGCCGCTGTATGCGTCGTAGTTGTTATCGAACGAGTTATTGAAATCGAACGAGTTATTGAAATCGAATTAGTCACTGGAGTGTGAATGTCTCAATCAAGCCTGTCATTTCAAATCGAGCCTGTGAGTAAAGCGCAGGATCAGGTTATTCAACAAAAAATCGATCTTAAAACCAAGCCGCCAGGTGCCTTGGGACAACTCGAATCCTTAGCATTACAAATTGCTCGCATTCAAGGGCCACAACAATTGCAGATAGTCAAACCGACCATGTTGGTGTTTGCAGGGGATCACGGCATTGCCGCTGAAGGGGTTTCGATTGCCCCAAGTGAAGTTACCCACCAAATGGTGCAAAACTTTGCCCACGGCGGCGCGGCCATTAATGTGTTTTGTCGCCAATTAGGTTTTACGCTTGAAGTGATCGATTGCGGTATTTTGACACCCGTTGAGGGGCTAGAAGGGATTATCGATCAACGTCTTGGCGCGGGTACTGCTGCTATTCATTTGGAACCCGCCATGCCTTTAACGAGTGTGGATAAGGGCTTTGATATGGCGCGGGAGCTTATTGAGCGTCACCATCAAGCGGGCTGTAATCTGGTTGCGTTTGGTGAAATGGGGATTGGCAACACGTCCTCTGCCGCGGCAATTATGGCGGCGATTATGCAGCTCGATGTGGCTGACTGTGTGGGGCGCGGTACAGGCATTAATAGCGACACTTTAGCGCGTAAGTTAACCTTGGTAGAGTTGGCGTTGCTATCGCATCAAAGTGCGCTTAGTGGGCCAAAACAAGTGCTTGCTTGTCTTGGCGGGTTTGAAATTGTGCAAATGACGGGTGCCATGCTGGCTGCTGCTGAGCGCAAGATGTTGGTGGTTGTGGATGGTTTTATTGCGACAGCCGCCGCATTAGTGGCGGTGACGATCAATGCTAATGTACGGGATTATCTGATTTTCGCCCATTGCTCCGAGGAGCAAGGCCATCAACGTATGTTGGAATATTTGCAAGCTAAACCCTTGTTATCTTTGGGGCTTAGATTAGGTGAAGGCACGGGTGCAGCCTTAGCATTGCCGTTAATTCAAGCCGCAGTAAATTTTTACAATCAAATGGCGAGTTTTAGTGATGCAGGGATTGAGGCTGTTGTATGATGTGCCTGCTAACTTATTTAAAATAATAACGTTTAGCCAATCGTTTTAACTTTAAACCCTGCAGCAAGTGTGTATTCACTAAGGATGCTTTATGTCAGAACGCGAAAGCTGGCACAAAGAGATAGATTTATTTTTTGTGGCCATGGGCTATTTTACCCGTATTCCTATGCCCAAATGGGTCGAAGTCGATGCCGATAAACTCAATAAAGCCAGTCGTTACTTTGGTTTAGTGGGCTTACTGGTGGGACTGTTAAGCGCCATCGTTTTTTGGCTGACTCAAAATTGGTTACCCGCTGGGGTGTCTGTATTGCTGTCGATGTTAACGGGCGTACTGTTAACGGGCGGTTTCCACGAAGATGGGTTAGCCGATACCTTCGATGGGTTTGGTGGCGGTTGGACGGCTGAAGACAAGCTGCGCATTATGAAGGATTCGCGCCTTGGTAGTTATGGTGCTTTGGCCTTGATTATTGTCTTGATGCTTAAATGGCAATTATTGGTGGAATTAGCGCTTTATGACCCTGTAGTTGCTGGTTCGGCGATGATTGTCGCCCATACTGTGAGTCGAGTCGTGGCCGCGAGCCTTATTTTCACCGAAAAATATGTGCGCGACGATGAGTCCAGTAAATCTAAGCCGTTAGCGCAGCACCAAGGCATTAATGAACTGTTTATTTTGATCGCCAGTGGTGTGTTAGTGCTGTTGGTGTTAAAGGGGATTGCTGCACTGTCGCTGTTGTTGATTATGATCGGATTGCGCCGTTTGATCGTGGTGATCTTTAGACGTCAAATTGGCGGCTATACAGGCGATACCTTAGGCGCTGCGCAGCAAATTTGTGAAATTGTGTGTTACTTCGTGCTGCTCGTTGTAGGTAGCATTCTGTGATCCATTTAGTGCTGGGCGGCGCTCGCAGCGGTAAGAGCCGTTACGGTGAAACCTTAGTACGCCAGTATACGGCTTTAGGATTCGATGCCTGCTACGTCGCAACCGCGCAGGCACTCGATGCTGAAATGGTCAGTCGGATCCGTTTGCATCAAGATGGTCGTGCCCAGGACGATATCGACTGGCAGTTGATTGAAGAACCCTTGGCATTAACCGCCAAGCTTAAGCATTTAGCTAAGCCGGGGCGGGTGATTATGGTGGATTGCTTAACGCTTTGGTTAACCAATCAATTACTTGCTGTCCACCCACAGGCTGAGCCAGCTTCGACCGAATCAGATTTTGCTCTAGCGGTTGCGACATCATCTCAACACGATGTGTTAGCCCACTGGCGACAGGCAAAAACGGATTTTGTCAGTGCGTTAAATACACTTGAAGGTGTGGTGATTTTAATCAGTAATGAAGTAGGCTCAGGCATTGTGCCCTTGGGGGAACTGAGTCGCCAATTTGTGGATGAAGCTGGCTGGTTAAACCAAGATGTTGCTGCGGTTGCGGATAATGTGACCTTAGTGGTGGCGGGTTTACCACTGACGCTTAAATGAGCTGGTGCATTTAAATCAAGTTGTGAATGTTATTTTGAGCCGCTTTCGCGTTTAGTTCGTATAAAAAGAAGCGCCTTTTATCTTATTTTCTGTATTGAGTGATGTCCTTGCCCATGCATTCACATAACGTTGCAGATCCCACGGCAACCAATCAAACGTCAACCGCTAGTTTGCCTCAAACACCGTCCCAAGGCGCCAAAGTATTAATGGTGCAGGGCACCACCTCAGATGCGGGTAAAAGTACGTTGGTGGCGGGAATTTGCCGATTGCTAGCCCGTCAGGGTGTCAACGTCGCGCCTTTTAAACCACAGAATATGGCGCTTAATAGTGCTGTGACTGTTGATGGTGGCGAGATTGGCCGCGCACAGGCGCTGCAAGCCGCGGCCTGTTATTTAGCGCCACATACTGATTTTAATCCGATTTTACTCAAACCCAGTTCAGATACGGGCGCCCAAATTATTGTGCAGGGTAAAGCGTTAACGACACTCGAAGCCTCGGCTTTTTTTGGAGAAAAATCGAAAGATTATAAAACCATGGCCCTTAATGCTGTGCTGGACTCCTTTGAACGCCTAGGTCAGCAATATCACACCATAGTGGTTGAAGGGGCGGGGAGCCCAGCTGAAATCAACCTGCGTGCAGGGGATATTGCCAATATGGGTTTTGCTGAAGCGGTTGACTGCCCGGTGATTATTATTGCCGATATCGATAAAGGCGGCGTCTTTGCCCATTTGGTCGGGACCTTGGCGTTGTTATCCGAGTCAGAACAGGCGCGGGTAAAGGGTTTTGTGATCAATCGCTTTCGCGGTGATATCAGCCTGTTGCAGCCTGGTATTGATTGGCTTGAGGCGTATACGCAAAAGCCAGTATTAGGCGTGCTGCCCTATTTGCATGATTTGCACTTAGATGCCGAGGATGCGCTCACTGACTCGCCAACTAAGCAGGCCAAGAGTCGTTTTAAAGTGCGAGTGCTGGTATATCCACGCACCAGCAATCACACGGATGTTGATCCGCTCAGGCTTCATCCCGATATCGATTTTGATTATGTGTCACTCCAGACGCAAGCCTTAGCTCAGACGCCGGAGATCGCCGCCGATCTACTTATTTTACCCGGCAGTAAGAATGTCCGAGCCGATCTGACTTTTTTGCGGGAGCAAGGCTGGGATAAGCAAATTGCTAAGCATTTACGCTACGGCGGTAAAGTGCTGGGAATTTGCGGTGGTTATCAAATGCTGGGTGAGCGCATTGCCGATCCGTTAGGGATTGAAGATGTGCTCGGGACTAGCCAAGGGTTGGGTTATTTACCCATAACCACCGAATTTAAAGCCGAAAAGCAGTTACGTAGCGTCGCAGGTGAGTTGAGATTGTTAGGGCAGACTGTGGCGGTCAAAGGTTATGAGATCCACTGCGGTGAGTCCCAATATCTCACCTCCAGTGATGCCGCCAAGGGCGCACCATTACGCTTGAACAATGAGCTAACTTCCGATGAACAGGCGGAAAAGTCTTTTGCTGACGGCTGCTTAAGTGAGGACGGGCAAGTACTAGGCACTTATTTACACGGGCTATTCGACAGCCCTGAGGCGTGCCAGTTAATTCTGCGCTGGGCGGGATTAGAAGACGCACAAGCAATTGATATCAATGAAATTCGCGAACAACAGTTGAATCGTTTGGCTGATGTGCTAGCCGAACATCTAGATTTACCACAATTACAGGCAATCTTAACCGCATCAGTTAAGCCGTAGGATGAATACCAAACCATGACAACAGCAAACGATAATAACCAAGAACAATTAAAGGCTGAACGCCACAAAGCGCGCCAACAAAAACTCAAAGCGGGAGTCGATGCAAAAATTGCCGCCGCTCAGGATGAAAAGGGTATTTTGTTAGTCTTAACGGGTAATGGCAAAGGTAAGTCAACCTCTGGTTTTGGCACGGTTGCCCGCGCGGTGGGCCATGGCAAAAAAGCGGCGGTAGTGCAATTTATCAAGGGCACTTGGGAATGCGGCGAGCGTAATCTACTTGAAGGCGCTGGCGTTAGTTTTCATGTGATGGGTACAGGCTTTACTTGGGAAACTCAAGATAAAGAAAAGGATACCGCAGCCGCCCTGGTCGCTTGGGAAGCTGCCGAAGCTTTACTGCAAGACGAGAGCATTGATTGCGTGATGCTCGATGAGCTGACCTATATGGTCAGTTATCACTATCTTGATGTCGAGCGGGTACTGACTGCACTTAAAAACCGTCCACCCATGCAGCATGTGATTATCACTGGCCGCGCCTGCCACCGCGCGATTATTGAGCTTGCTGATACCGTGAGCGAGGTTCAACCCATTAAACATGCCTTTGAGGCCGGAATAAAAGCACAGCCTGGATTTGATTATTAAGCAGAGCGTGTGTCGCTATAGCCATAAAGCGATGTTTTTTATATCCACATTGGACAGTGATAAAATGGCGGCCATGCCGCCAACGGTCACTGTTGCAACAATGCCATCTTAACGACTATTGAACTGTTCATCAGGCTAAAAGCTTTTGCCCCAAAACAAGTCGGCTGAATCGGATATTGCGATATATGCATTGCCACTGTTTCCCCAGTGACACGCCGTGAATATATCCCTATAGGCTCGACGACGGCATCCATGCCGCCATCGGTCACTGTTGCAACAATGGCAATTTTAATGACCATTGAACTGTTCATCTGGCTAAAAGCTTTTGTCCCAAAGCTGGCTAGCATTCATTTAGTGAATTGAAAAATAACGAATTAATTGCCCTACAAAATCTCATCTATTTACCCAATGTTTGGCCCTACCGTAAAGCGACTAATAATATATGGGTATAATGTCGTATTTAAATTTAGATGCTTTTGAGTGTTTTTAAACTCATTAGTTTGCGCGTTTATCCAGCCTAAAATTTATAAAACCCTTAAAAATCATCCGCATAAGCTTTCCCAAAATTAGTTAATAGGTTTGGAAAACGCGCATGCGCGTTTTTCCGGATGGTGTATTAGATAAAAAGCTGATAAGTTCTTTGCAATACAAGCAGTTAATGATGTGCGTTTTTACTGGTCTAATGAGGTAAACGCGCATGCGCACTAATAAAATGTTAGTTGTTTTATGAGGAAGTATTGAATGCAGTGGATATCTGCTTATAGTCGTTTGTTCAGTATGTTGGATAAAACAGATTCACCCGCTTACCACAGCGGCTCAGCCTTCATTAAAGTTGTTCAACAGTTTGATCGTGGCTTACCAGGTTATTCGCTCTACATTGAAGAAAGGAACCGGTTGAAACAGAGTACAACTCGTCGAGATTTTTACTGGGACATTCTCAAAAATCTCGATGAATCAACACGGTTCGAAGTATTTCGTGCCTTTATAGATATTGTCGAGCCACATTGTCCAACTGAAGCTCAAGATCTTCGAGCATATATGTTTGGTAACGGTAACCCTGTTCCCAAAGCTACTATTCCCAATCATCAGTGGAGTTCTGATAAACTCAATTCGACACTGTCTAAAATTGACAATGCAATAGATACGGCAAACTACAACAATGCAATGACTTTGGCATATACGTGTCTGGAGGGGTTGTATAAATCCTATGTTCAGAAACATGTTCCGGCTAGCAGCAATGTCACTGACTTGATACCGTTGTCCAAGTTGGTTCGAACAGACATTGATTCAAAGCTCTCAGCAGTAGGTAGTTATCCGGTTCAAATGGTGACAAGCATTTCTACACTTACCAGTGCAATTGCAAACTCTAGAAATAGCTTTAGTGATTCACACTTTGATCATGATGCTAATAAATGGCTAGCTATCTATAGTCGAGATTTGGTTAACTCTATTGGACGTTTGTTATTGCATTTTCTGTGAGCCAAACAACTAACAAATAAGGATAGGCCGCGCGTAGCCGCGACCTTATCCCAAGTGTTGAACAAGCCCGATGCTGGTTGTTGACACTTTATTATGCAAATAGCGGATTGAGAATGTGTACTGGCGAAGGTCTTATT
>NZ_BMOP01000042.1 GCF_014647135.1 Shewanella xiamenensis | reverse complement strand
AAAGTGGTGGTAAGATCGCCATTCTCAGTCCTCGGCGAGTGGTGGGTTTGTTTGGCGATAGATCAGATCGCTCAAACAGGACTGAGTTCCCTTCCTTTGATCTACTATTTGGAACAGCTATTTAGCTATTGTTAAATAATGGTTTTATTGAAAATAAAAACATTCAGATCCAAAACGTCGAATAACCTCCTAATTCCTTCAACAATTTGCTTTTAACGCCCTACTCTTAGGGCGTTGAAAGCATCTTTGTAGTTTCATTTATCATCAGATACTTAATATTCGATGAGCCTTAGATGATACGCAAAGAATGGTAAATTCAATACGCCACACAGTTCCAAAAACATACTAATTAGATAAAACGTCGACTCGTCTTCATCAGCCTCTACACCCTACTCCTTTGGGAATAATTCAGGCAATTTAATGTGACAGCCGCAGCAAATCCCGACTAAATTAGTCAGGATTTATTGCATCACAATAAAGCTGCAAATAATATGCATGTAAATTATTTGTGCTTTGGAGTGTTGCAATGTCATCAACTAGCTTTTCGTCAGCGTCTCACGTTGAACAACCATCAGCCCCTTTATCGCCATGGCTTGAGCGTAAAGTTGGCGAGTTGGTCGCGGAGGATTTTCGCCGCGCCCATGTGTTTAGCCAATTTGGTATCGATTTCTGCTGTGGCGGTGGTCGAGCACTAATCAGTGCTTGTGAGCGAGCGCAAGCCGATCCAAATAAAGTCGTCGCCGCATTAGAGTACATGACACATTCAGGTGCTAAAGAAGATGAACTTAATCAACTACCACTTGAGCAACTAATTGATTATATTGAGCGTACACACCACCAATATGTCCGCGCTAAAGCACCGTTATTGCTGGAATACTCAGAAAAGATGGTACGCGCCCATGGCGAGCATTATGCCGAAATTGTTCCATTTGCAGGTTGGGTTCGTGCGTTGATAGAAGATTTAATACCGCATTTGATGAAGGAAGAAAATATCCTCTTTCCTGCGATTCGGGCGATGAGTCAAGGCGAGCAAGTGCAGGGTTGTTTTGGTCATATAGGTAACCCTATCAATGCAATGCAACACGAGCACGAAGAAGCAGGATTGATTTTACAAAAGCTACATGAGTTAACCAACGACTTTACGCCTCCCGAATATGCCTGTACTACTTGGCGGGTTTGTTATGCAACGCTCGCAGAATTTGAGGCGGACCTGCATAGGCACATTCATTTAGAAAACAACATTCTCTTCCCTAAGGCGCTGCAACTCGCCTAATAAACAAGATTGATTAACCACCAAGGTCAGCACAACTGCTGGCCTTTGTGATTTTGGCGTGTTACAAAAAGTGGTGTGCCTTGCAAGGATAAGCCGCCATGACATACCCAACATTCGCACTCGATGATATTGCTTCTCTACACGAATCAGCCCAAGTAGAATTTAAACTCGCAAGAGGCCGTGATGGTCAAGGTCAATTACCTGAAGATATTTGGGCAACCTATAGCTCCTTCGCCAACACCTTAGGCGGAGAGATTATTCTTGGGGTACGCGAAGATCGTGGCCATTTCACCATTGAAGGCATCCCTAATCCTCTACCCGTATTACAGGAATTTTGGGAAATCCTCGATGACCCTAGCCGGATAAGCTGTAATATTTTAGCGATTTCTGATGTGCAGCTGATTGAAATTATGAATAAAAAGCTGATAAGGATTCGTGTCCCGCTCGCACCAGAGCACCTAAAGCCAGTATTTATAGGCACCGATGCTTATACAGGTACTTATTTTCGGGTTGGAGATGCCGACATGCATGCCAGCCGGAGACAGGTTACACAAATGCTACGCCGCGCCCATCACTGCAATAAGCTGATAAAGGCGCGGTAGTGCTTTTTCTAAAAACCAGCGATTAAATAGCCACCCATGGCGGCAATTGCCACGCCAGATACGCGCATTAAGCTGCGTTGCCCAGTGACGCGCTGCATGCCTAGCCCTAGCATAACGCCACCTAAATGGATAACCGCAGTACCGAATAAGAAACCAAAGGCGTAAAGAACTGGGCTGGCAAGTTCAGGCATTTCCATGCCGTGGGCATGACCGTGGAAAATCGCAAACACGCCGACAAATGCCATCGCAAATAAGAGCGGTAACTGGCGGTCAAAGGCAATCGCTAACCCAAGCAACAGTACTGACAAAGCAATGCCAATTTCAACAAAGGGCACCGGAATGGCATAAAGCCCCAGTATTCCACCAACCAACATAAAACACACAAAGGCTAAGGGCACAGTCCAAATCGCGCGACCACCGAGCTGCGTACTGAGCATGCCCACACTTAACATGGCAAGGAGATGGTCAAAACCTAAAACGGGATGATTAAAGCCCGCCATAAAACCCCCACCGGAGTGGATTTCGTGCGCCGACGCAGGGGCTATAAACGATAGACTCAAGAGGAGCAACAGACTTAAACGCACCATAGCAGTTCCTTGTTAGTGAGGGCGTAACAACTGAGTTAAACAAATGCTAATACTCTACGGCAAAACGATATGCCAATCCTTGATCCCTATCACTTTAAATAGGCTGCTATTCTTTTAAGGCAATAACATTTCCTGTAATGAATCGAGAGTGGCAATCTCCATATGGGGTAAGAGTGCTGCAATAGGTAACGATGCCACGCGGCCAAAACTTGGGTTGAGCCAGACCGACTGACACCCCGCCAAACGCGCACCGCGAACATCGGCATTCATACTATCGCCAACGTGCAGCAGTTGATCTAAGCCGATATCTAACCTTTCACAGGCCTGTGAAAACATATCTTTAGCAGGCTTCATCCGTATACCACTGCCAGGATGCAGCACAAATTCAAACACATTACTTAAGCCGATACGCTGTGCGTCCACATTACCATTAGTGATGCCAATCAGCCTAAAATGGACCGATAAACGCGTGAGCAGCGCCAAGACGTCGTCTGAAACCTGAAAATGGCTTCGATGAAAATAAAAACAAGCTAAACCTTCCTGCGCGCCACGTTTTGCCTCAGGCTCACTATAACCGAGCAGTAAAAGGCCTTTATGCAGAGTTGCAATTCGCGCCGCCGAGGTGTCATGGGCGAGGGCCGGATTTTGCTGTAGCAACTGCAACTTGAGCAGTCGCCATTGCTGCGGTTGCCAAGCTTGAGTCAGCGGGTAAGCCTGATGCAAAAACTGCATTAACTCAGCTTCGGCATTGAGAATGTGGGGTTCGTTATCGTATAGGGTATCGTCGAGATCGAAGCTAATCGCACGAATATTCTGGGGTCTAAGATAACAACGCATTATTTATCCTGTTGTTTTTTCGCTCTAGGATGGGCGTTATCATACACCTTAGCTAAGTGTTGGAAATCTAAACTGGTATAAATTTGCGTGGTAGACAGGTTTTCGTGGCCTAATAATTCCTGCACCGCCCGTAAATCGGCACTGGATTCCAGCATATGTGTGGCGAAAGAATGGCGCAGCTTATGGGGATGCACCCGCATAGAAAGCGCCTGTTCCTGCCCCCATTTGCTCATGCGCGCCTGAATGCTGCGATGGGATAAACGCTTGCCCTTTTCGGTGACAAATAATGCGTTATCTTCACAGGGAATTCGCCTGCGGCACTCAAGCCAAGCGCCGATGGCTTCTATAGCATAACGCCCCACAGGGACGATGCGCTCTTTGTTGCCTTTGCCTAAGACGCGCACTTCATGCTGGTCGTATTGCACACTGGATAAGTCCAGCGCCGCCAACTCAGCCAAACGCAATCCGCTGGAGTAGAATAGCTCCATAATGGCTTTATCACGCAGGGTCAGTGGGTCATTACCCTCAATTGAGAGCAGATGCGAGATAGAATCGACGTCGATATTCTTAGGTAACGGTTTGGCTTGTTTGGGCGCGCTCAGTCCCTTAGCAGGATTGAGTTCAATCACGCCCAAGCGTAATAAAAACTCTCCCCACTGTTTAATGGCCGACAACCACAATGATAGCGAGCGCGGGCTTAAGCCCTTGCGGTGCAGCTTAGCCAGCACCTGTTGCCAATGTTCACGACCTACATTGAGCAAATCAACGCCCTCGGGCAGTAACGCGCTTCCCCGCTGCAACTCGTACATATAATTGCGAACCGTATGCGCCGATAACTGTCGCTCCGACTGCATATAGGTTTCAAATTGCTGTAAATAGGAGTGACAACGCGCGGGCATATCATTAGCTGGCGAGTTCATATTGGACTCCTCATCAGGGCTTAGAGTTTAGCGAGCATATGTGCCAGCAATCGCCGCAGTTGCTCGAGCAGCATATTGTCCATATCGGGATGAAAATGGGTGGCATCGTGGCTGGCAACTGCAAAAATGACAGAAATATCATCAGCTAGTTTAACTAATGCCACCGAGCCGACCTCACTGCCAAATAAGCGTTTCGCCTCTTGTTGTGTCAGACGACCAAAATAGTAATTCTTGCGTAAACGCTGCGCCCAAATCGCCTTCATCTCAATATCGGCCTCTAACACACTGATAAGACGCACATGGGTAAAATTAAACTGCGCCTTTAAATTATCAGCCAGCACTTCTTTAAGGGATTCTAAGTTAACGCAATTGAGTAGCTTAAAAGACAGTTCAGTATTAAATCGGAATATCTTTTCATTACGCGCCGCCATGGCCAGTAAACTGGTGATTTCTTCTTCGAGCTGCCCAACCCGCAGGCGCAACAACTCTTGACGTCGTTCGACTAAGGAAATCGCACCGCGCTCCAAATGGGGCAAACGCATCGCCAATAACAGCTCGGGATATCGATTAAAAAAGTCTGGGTTATCGAGAAGGTACTCGCGAATAATCAACTCATCGAAGGGAAGATCGGTCTGCGGCATCAAAGGCTCGGTCATAACTGAATTTGTCCATCATAAACGTGCTGCGCTGGGCCCGTCATCCACAGCGGTTTGCCTTCACCTTCCCAATTGATGGTTAAGCTGCCGCCCGGTAAATCCACTTGTACTTGTTGGTCAAGTTTACCTTGAATTTGTCCGACTACCACGGCAGCACAAGCACCTGTGCCGCAGGCTAAAGTCTCAGCCGCACCACGTTCGTAAACTCTAAGCTTGATATGACCCGAGTTCACCACCTGCATAAAACCAACGTTTACCCCGCGCGGGAATCGCTCATGCTTGGTGAGTAACGCACCGATTTCGGCGACATTCGCGCTGGTAACATCTTCCACATCGAGCACGCAATGGGGATTGCCCATGGAGGCCGCACCACACAAAAAGGTTTGTTGCGGCGTTTGCAGCAGATAGGTTTTTTCGGCCTTTTTGGCTTTAAAGGGGATTTGGCTAGGTTCGAGCACGGGCACGCCCATATTCACAGTGACAGTACCATCGCGCTCAAGGCGCAGTGTCATCTTACCCGCAGAGGTACTTACACGAATTTTATTCTTATTCGTCAGCCCCTTATTACGGACAAACCGCGCAAAGCAACGGGCGCCATTGCCGCAGTTTTCGACCTCACCACCGTCGGCATTAAAGATGCGATAATGAAAGTCGAGGTCGGGATCATAGGGTGGCTCAACCAGCAAGAGTTGGTCGAAACCGATGCCAAAGTTACGGTCAGCTAAACGGCGGATCTGCTCAGGCGAAAAGAACACGTTCTGCGTGACACCATCGACCACCATAAAATCGTTGCCAAGTCCGTGCATCTTAGTGAATTGGATCAAGATACTTATCCTTTAAGCCTAGGCGCCGCCATAACTAGCCAAGCGCCTGAATCAATATAATTTTCTAGTTTACGGCAGGAGCTGCTCACCTTGCCAGAGCTGCGCTAATTTTTCTCGCTCACGCACCAAATAAGCCTTATTGCCATCCACCATGACCTCGGCCGCACGCGGACGGGTGTTATAGTTTGAGGCCATGGCAAAACCGTAGGCACCGCTTGAGCGCACAACCAGTAAATCCCCCGCCGCAATCGCGAGTTGTCTGTCCTTACCTAAAAAGTCACCGGTTTCGCACACAGGTCCTACAATATCAAATACTTGCGCCTCTTCATCCCGTGGATTCACCGGAATGATATTTTGCCATGCACTATAGAGTGCGGGCCGAATTAAGTCGTTCATGGCACCATCAACAATCGCAAAACGTTTGTCACTGTTTTCTTTGAGGTACAGCACCTCAGTCACAAAAATCCCCGCATTGGCAGCAATCGCACGGCCCGGTTCGAAAATCAGTTTGAGCTTGCGATGACCTAAACGCTTGAGCAGTGCAGCGGCGTACACATCAGGATGCGGTGGCGTTTCATCATCATAGGTCACCCCTAAACCGCCACCGACATCAAAGTGCTCAATCACTATCCCTTGCTCGGCTAGGCGGTCAATGAGCGATAGCATTCTGTCCATTGCATCGAGAAACGGCTGAATTTCAGTGAGCTGTGAGCCAATATGGCAATCAACCCCTTTTACCTGCAAATGCGGCAGCGCATGAGCGCGAGCAAATACAACTTCGGCCTCATCCATGGCGATACCGAATTTATTTTCTTTAAGACCCGTCGAAATATAAGGATGCGTGCCCGCATCCACATCAGGATTCACCCGCAGCGACACTGGAGCAACTTTACCTAAGCGGCCAGCAACATCGTTAAGTTGTTCAAGCTCAGCGCTCGATTCAACGTTAAAGCAGTAGATACCAAGATTTAATGCCTGCTCCATTTCGGCAACGGTTTTACCCACGCCCGAAAACACCACTTTGGCAGGGTCACCACCGGCTTCAATCACCCGCGCTAACTCGCCGCCCGAGACAATATCAAAACCACTACCTAAACGAGCCAATACGTTCAGTACGGCTAAGTTCGAGTTGGCTTTTACCGCGTAACACACTAAATGTGGATGGTCGGCAACCGCATTATTAAAGGCATGCCAGTGACGTTCGAGCGTTGCACGGGAATAGATATACAGCGGCGTGCCATACTGCTGGGCTAAATCATTGACCCGACAGCCTTCTGCGTACAGGGTATTATCTTGGTAGAGAAAGTGATCCAATGTCCGATTCCTTACTGCGCTTTGTAGTAATTACGCTGATTATTATTGTGTTTTTTCAGTTTCAGCTTGAGACTCCGCGGCTTGTACAGGCGTAGCATCACGCTTAGCTGGCTTATTTTTTTTAGACTGAGTCGCCTCTACTGGAGAGGATTTATACAGGGGGCCTTTTTGACCACAGGCTGTAATGAATAGGCTACCAATCAATAACAATAAAAACAGTCTCATTTTTCTCAACATCTGTGCATCTAGTGACTAATCGTCTTATAATCGCACCCATCTTGACGAAAGCAAAGGACAGAAATGCATGGCCATGACAGATACAGAATTTCACCAGCTCGCCGATGACATGTTCCAAGCGATAGAGACCGCTATCGAAACCGCAATTGATGAACAAGATGCCGATGTGGATATTGATGCCAGTGGTAACGTGTTACAGCTAGAATTTGTCGATGGTTCGAAAATCGTCATCAACAAACAGGAACCTTTGCATGAAATTTGGGTAGCAACGCGTTTCGGTGGCTATCACTTTGGCTATGTAGAGGGAAAATGGCTTGATGGTCGTAATGGCGGCGAGTTTATGCCCTTTGTGCAGGACTCGATTCTACGCCAAAGCGGTATCGAACTCAGCCTCTCCTAAGCCGCGGCTTTATTCCTAAGCGGGAGGTCGCTCCCGCTTAAAACTCCACATTGGCGTTATTGATATCCACCCCAAAGGGCATCACGGTTAGCTCACCCGCCACCCGTACTAAATGGAAAAACTGCGGAATATTAAACCGTGCTTTTGATGCATAAAATTCATCAAAAACATAGTGATGACTCACTTTGTTGACCAATTCGCTCATATCTGAACCAGACTGCACATAATGACTCAGCTGATTTTCCTCATCGAGAATAAACACATCTAAGCTATCGGTGCGTTGCCGCAGAAAGTACTGGATCGCTCCCTTGGCGGCAAAGTTTTGAATGATTTTCGGCATGCTCGAAAAAGGGTCATCCCCCAACTCTGGCCGAGGCAATTGTACTAAATGACTACGAGCAAGTTGCTGATAAAAAGATTTGGCATCACTCAAGTCCTGATAGGCCATCCCCAAAGGATTAAAAAAGATCCCGTAACGGGTATGACTAATCTGCAGCGGCTGCACTAAGGTGCTCGATTGTTGCACCTGTTGGCAGAGTCGCACCGTTTGTTTAAGCAAGTTTTTCACCGCTAACTTAAGTTGTGGCCTGAGCTTTTGCGAACAGCTAATCACATCCATATCCACGGGATGAGTCGCTCGCCTTAGCCCTGGAGTGACAAACGCGAGTGCCTGCAATACTGCGGTTTCGCCCTCAAAACGATGACACTGCCACTCCCCCCAACTATTAAGGCAAATAGCATCGAGGGCGCCGAGCATATTTTCCTGCTTACGACCCAATGAAAACACGTTGGCATTCATGACATCGACCATCATCTCTTGCCCTTGCCAGTGGATGGTAGGATCACAGTCGAGGTTTAGGATAAAAATGAGTTTTCTAAAATGCCAAGGCTGACATAGGTCAAGCTTTGAGACCCGCCAATCATGATCGATAAAATTAAGTAATCGTTTTGAAGCGTCGGTCAACCTTCGGGATTTAATCTTACTCTGGCCAAACTCATACCATTTGGTTTCTGGCGTCGAGACTCCATTTAAGCAAGCCCAAATCATCAGCGCTGACGGGCTTTTCCCTTTGCAAATAGCAGATTCACCTAACAGATTCTGCGGCTTTGGCCCCTGGCGGTAGAGGTAATATTGATTTTCCTTGTTACTGGACACCATGGTTACTTCAGATTCAGCGACCGAGTGGCTCCAGAGCAAATTCAGCTTGGCGATTTGGTCTTCATCTTGGCTAAAGTAAGTATGTAGTTTGCGAGTGAGCATCCCCAACTCTTCAATCCTGAGTCCTTCGTTTAGCTCATGGGTGGAGGCGAAACGCAGCAAGGTTTGATAACTCGCTAGCAGCAATTCATTAAGCTGCTCATTAAACCAATTGAGCTGGCCACTATGCCAATGCTCACAATCATCTAAGGTAGTAATTAAACTGTTGGGCCACTGCCACTCTTGCACCAACTTTTGCATTTTGGCATAGCGCCAATCTTTACCTTGGTCAGACACACTTAAGAACACGCCACATTTTAGATAAAAACAGCGGCGCACAATTTCCAGCCGACGACTATCATTCTGCTTTAATAAATAGGCTTCAATCGCCTCATAAATTGCGTAATAAGCATCGTTAGCAGTAGAAAAATCCCCTGCTAAGGTCTTTTGCCAAAGCCGGTCACACAGTAACTGAGAATGGGGATACTCACTGGCATAAGCCTCAAGCAAAAGTACTTTAATCAACGCTTTATGCGGCTTATTTAAGCCTTTATAAAGCTGCCAAAGCGAGGCACCAAAATATTCGCTTGCCGGTAACTCGTGCACATTACCAAGATATAGCAATTCAGGATTGAGCTTAGCATCAGGCCACCATGCAATAGTTTTACCCGCCAAGCGAATTTGGCTGCGATAAAACTCCTCAAGCAACAGCCAATGCTGCGTACTGCCACTGTGCTCATGAGCCATAGAAGACTGGCAACCGGTACGCTGTGAGATATCACCACAAAATTGCAGTGGATGAACCAAGTAAAAATTCACCTCAAACTGATACTCTGCAAACCAAGCGGTTAGTCGTTCCGTTTTTAATTTAACCAAGGCTAAGTCGTCATCACACAAATCCTCATGATGGACTAGCCACACATCCACATCACTTTTTGCATTCTGACCAAAGCTAGCTGTGCTGCCCATGGCATATATCCCTTCGAAGGCATAACAATCCATGTCATTCGATATAAAAGGCAGCTTAAACACATCACAAGCCTGGGCTTCTATTGAGCCCGCCTTGTAACCATAAATACCGCAAGGCGTATTAGGATCAACGTATCCTGGATACTGAACGCTATTCTGTTGAAGTAAAAAGGGGATCAAACGGAACAAATGCTTTTGCAACGGAGACAACAAGGCTAAGGCCCGTGCAATACGAACCTGATTAAGTCTTTCTGCAATATCAGGAAACTGGCCTTGCTGATCCATCCTAGAACACGACACTTAAGCACAATTGAGAAGTGTGCTCATGTTAACACTTTTGCCAAGCTGAGCAACCAAATGAGATATCCATCACACTTTTATACTATTTAGAACACCGCCGACTTCAAAGAATCGATACGGCTTCCTTACATTCGCGAATAGCCAATGTTAGCATTGGCGCAACTAAGATCTCGGATGGAAACTAGGCATGTCTGAAAACCGCATACGTATCGCTACCCGCAAGAGTCCGCTGGCCATGTGGCAAGCTGAATTTGTTAAAGCAGAATTAGAACGCGTTCACCCAGGTATTGTGGTGGAGCTATTGCCAATGAGCACTAAGGGCGATGTTATCTTAGACACGCCATTAGCGAAAGTTGGTGGTAAAGGCTTGTTTGTGAAAGAACTCGAAGTCGCCATGCTCGAAGACCAAGCCGATATCGCCGTACACTCGATGAAAGACGTGCCAGTAGATTTCCCCGAAGGCTTAGGGCTGGAAGTGATTTGTGAACGCGAAGATCCACGCGATGCCTTTGTGTCTAACCTTTATAAGTCAATCAGTGAGCTGCCACTCGGTGCCACGGTAGGCACCTCAAGCCTACGCCGTCAGTGCCAACTGCGCGCCTCACGCCCAGACCTGATTATCAAAGATCTGCGTGGCAACGTCGGTACTCGCCTCGCGAAACTCGATAACGGCGAATACGATGCGATTATCCTGGCTGCGGCAGGTTTAATTCGCCTGAAATTATCTGAGCGTATTGCCAGCTTTATTTCTGCGGAAGAATCCTTACCCGCAAACGGTCAAGGTGCTGTCGGTATTGAATGCCGCACTAACGATGAACGCGTTAAAGCATTATTGGCACCATTAGAACACTTAGAAACGCGCTACCGAGTTATTGCCGAACGCGCCATGAATACTCGCCTCGAAGGTGGTTGCCAAGTTCCTATTGGCGCCTTTGCCGAAATCGATGGTGATGAGATGACACTGCGCGGCCTCGTTGGTAATCCAGATGGTAGCGAAATCATCGAAGGCGTGATCACAGGTCCAAAGACCGAAGCGACGCAACTCGGTATTGCCCTTGCTGAAGAACTACTGAGCAAAGGCGCTAAAAGCATCCTCGACGCTGTTTACGCCAAAGCCTAAGACGATGAAAGTCTTACTGACGCGCCCCGAGGGGCGCAATCAGTCGATGGTCGATGCCTTGAATGAAAGAGGCATCGAACACTGCGTGACGCCACTGCTCTGCGTTGAGGCCACGCCTCCTCTGCCGCCTGACTCTTCGCATCCCCTAGCCCATGTCGATATGGTTATCTGTATCAGCGCCAATGCAGTCAGCTTTGCTGATGCTGCGTTTAAAGTCGATACAGCCCAAGTTAAAGACTGGCCAAGCGTATCTTATTTCGCCGTAGGTCATGCTACGTGGGAAGCACTGCAAGAGAAGGGAATTGAAGCTCTCGAAGCACCGGATGATTGTCAGCAAACAGAAGGCTTGCTGACATTGCCTGCACTGCAACATATCCAAGGCAAACATATCACTATCATTCGTGGTGTCGGTGGTCGTGAAGCCCTCGCTGAGCAACTGAGTGCCAGAGGCGCGAAGCTGCGCTATTGGGAAGTCTATCAACGCGCTTGCCCACCACTCGATGGCGCCGCGGTTAGCCAACACTGGCGAGACTTAGGGATAGATACTATTGTCGTGACGAGTGGTGAAGTACTGGATAATCTGATTAATCTAGTGCCAAAAGAGTTATTTGCATGGCTGCGCTCATGTCATATCATAGTCCCCAGTAACCGAGTAGAAGCTCAAGCTCATGCCTTTGGTATAACCCAAGTCACCAATGCCAATGCCGCCAACAGCAAAGCCGTGCTAAACGCCCTTAAACTCTAAGCGCTATTTAGCCCGATTTTACTCGAATTTCGGCAGTAGCATGATTTTAAGGACTGTTAAATGGATAACAACAAGCACGACGCCCAAAGCCCAGAGTCACAGGCTATCCCAGTTCTCGCCACATCGGTCAATACCGATGACGCTGCACCACACAACCAAGCTTCTGAGTCACAGGCGAGCAAGCCTGAAGAACAAGAAGTCAAACCTGCCGACACTAAGTCGCAAGCCAGTAAACCCGAATCGACCCAAGCTGCTCGCCAAGTAGTGCAAGTGAATCGTAGCTCATGGGCTATTCGTTTTGGTGTACTACTGGCCTTAGGCTTGACCGTTTGCACCATAGGTGGTGGCTATTTGCTGTATCAACAAATGCAGCAACAGCTTCAACTGCAAGAGACGAAAAATCTAGCCCTGCAAGATCAGTTGCAACAGGCTTTACTCGTCCCAAATCAGCGTCTTGCACAACTTGAGCAACAACAACTCTCAGATGCAAAAACCTTCCAAGAGTTATCTAAGCTTGCCACAGATCAAAACCAGTTACAGGACAGACTAGAGAAACTGGCCCAGCGCAGCCCAACCCACTGGATGGCCTCAGAAGCCGAATATCTAGTAAACATGGCTGGACGTAAGCTTTGGCTCGAAAAAGATCCGCGCACGGCAACCGATTTATTAAAATCCGCGGATGAAACTATTGCCGCGATGAACAACCCCGCATTACTGCCAATCCGTAAGGCATTGGCAAAGGATATTGCGGCGACCACCAATATTAAGAGTGTGGATATTGAAGGTGGCGTATTAGCACTCGATGCCTTAATAGACCAACTTGACAAATTGCCGCTAAATCGTGCCGACGCTGAAGCAAGCACGGCTGAAGATACGACCATTTCCGGCGACCTTAACGATTGGCAAAGTAATCTGAGCAAAACCTGGAAGGCGTTGACTCAAGATTTTATTACTATTCGTCATCGCACCGCCGATGCGCCAGCCCTACTTGCTCCAGAGCAACAATGGTATTTGGTTGAGAATATCCGCCATAAACTGCTGCAATCACAACTGGCACTCTATCGCTATGATAGAGCCGCTTATCATCAATCACTGATGATGGCGCGCCAGTGGATCCAAACCTATTTTGATGTTCAAGCGCATCAAACTAGCGAGGCCATTGCCGAAATCGACAAGTTGGCAACACTCGATCTTGACCCTATTACGCTAAAATCCTTTGCCGCTAAACCGCTGTTATTACAGTTAACCAGCTATGGTGAACTCACCTCTGCAGAGGAACCGCAGCTATGATTAAGGCATTAATATTTCTTGGTATTATACTTTTAGGCCTGTGTATCAGCCCCTGGATTGTTGGCAATACTGGCTATGTGTATATTGCCGCGGGTGATTACCAGCTTGAGACCAGTTTAGTTTTTGGCATCGTCATGTTAATCGTGTTTTATGCGCTATTCCAAGTGCTGGAATGGTTAGTGATCACTGTGATTAATCTGCTGCTTCGTAGCCGTTTTATCCCGCAGCATTGGCGTCGCCGGTCTGCCAAGAAACACACTTTGATGGGCGCACTCGCGATTGCCGAAGAAGATTGGCCTGCGGCAGAACGCGCCATGATTAAAGGGGCCGACAACGGTGAACTGCCAGCATTAAATTTGTTAGCCGCTGCACGTGCTGCTCAACATCAAAATAAAATTGCCGAACGAGATCAATATCTTGCCCGCGCAGAAGCGCAGCCTATGACGGCCAATGCGGTAGCAACCACTCGTACCCGTTATTTACTTAAACAAGGTGAATTAGCCTTAGCCAGAGCCGAGCTCGATAAGTTAGCCCCAACTAGCAAGAGTAAAGCCCCTGTGCTGAAACTCGCCCTCGAGTTATATCGCGCCCAGGAAGATTGGGAAGCGCTTAAGCTATTGCTCCCAATACTGAAGAAACGCCAGATCTTAGAGGATGCAAAGTTAAATACGCTGAATGTTGAAACCCATTGCGCCCTATTAAAAGCAGCGAGTCTAAAAGGGGAAGAAGCCCTAGAACAATGCTGGCAATGGCTTTCACGCGATGAACGTAACCAGTCTGAGTTTTTAGCGATTTATGCCATGGGCTTATGCCGCTTCAATCGTAAAGACCAAGCGCTTAAATTACTCTCGAAAAAGCTACGTAGCTCGCCAGAGTCAGCACTGTTAGAAGTGATACCACAGATCGTCACCGCCCATGACGAAGAGATCCGCAAGCAATTACTCAAGCATGAAATCACCCATGAGAACAATGCTGATTACCAACGGTGTTTAGCGCTACTCTACCAACAAACCCGGGATATGAAAGAAGCTAAAATCCGCTGGCAGAATGTTTGTCGTCTTGCTCCGAGTAAAGGCTCTTGGCTGGCGTTAGCACGTATTCAAGAGCAACTTGGCGAACAAGGTCATGCTAACCAAAGCTATCGTCAGGCAGTAAACCTATAATTTCTATCAACCGCAATCCATTAGGCGGATTGCGGTCCCTCCTCATTCAACCTTGAACATACTTGCCGCACATCATTTATAAAATATTAAACCCGATCTTAAGAATAATTTGTTATTAATATGTTTATTTTGATAGTTAAGAGACACTAAATGCAGTTTCTTTTGCGTTTTAAGATACTACATCTAGTTCTGTCACTTTTAAGTGCTATTTTTTCGCACTCCACCCCTTAAAATCCAGTTATAGCAAGCCATTCCGGCGCGTCAAAAAATTGACTTACACACACGGCCAAGCTAAAATTTAGCCACTTGTATCACAATTCAGCATATTTGTTGAATTTGTGCATCTTCGGATTAACACACTTTGGCTGTTGGGAGCTAATTATGGGATCGATCATTACAACAAAGAAAGGTTTGCTGAAACTTGTTAAAGGGCAAATCGAAGTCGAGGTTAATGGTTCAAATCAACCCGCTAAGGATGGCGAACAACTCCCAAAGGGTGCAGTTCTCCATATCGGCGAAAACGCGACTTATGAAATCACTTTCGATGATGGCACCAAGCTGTCTAATGAAATAGAAGTCAATCCAGCATCTGCTGCGGTTGTTGCCCCAGTAACAGGTGAAGCCACACCTGATGAAATTCAAGCATTACAAGATCTTATTGCTTCAGGTGAAGACCCAACTAAAAATTTACCTGAAACCGCAGCAGGGAATGCACCAGCCAGTGATGGTAACTCTGGCTATGTTAGCCTTGCGCGTGATGGTTCAGAAGCTCTCGCCACATCAGGTTATAGCACTTCTGGACAAACACTAGCCGCATTTGCACCCGACACTCCCGAACAGTCAATTGCCACAGACTCCCCATCCTTGCTTGCTAACGACAGCATTACCGTAGATGAAGACTCTGTTGCATCTGGCAACGTCCTTAGCAATGACAGTGATATTGATAGCACCTTGTCTGTTGTCAGCTTCACCGTAAACGGCAATACCGTGACTGCGGGCACCACTGTTGCCTTAGAAGGCGGCAGTTTAATCATCAATGCCGACGGCTCTTACACCTTCACGCCAAACGCCAACTGGAATGGCCAAGTACCGGTCATCACCTACACCACCAACACTGGCTCAACGGCGACCTTAACCATTAATGTCACCCCAGTGGATGATCCATCAGTCTTGGTTAACGATACCAATACCGTTGCTGAAGATTCCGTTGCCACCGGTAACGTCCTTAGCAATGACAGTGATATTGACAGCACCTTGTCTGTTGTCAGCTTCACCGTAAACGGCAATACCGTGACTGCGGGCACCACCGTTACCTTAGAAGGCGGCAGTTTAACCATCAATGCCGACGGCTCTTACACCTTCACGCCCAACGCCAACTGGAATGGCACAGTACCGATCATCACCTACACCACCAACACTGGCTCAACGGCGACCTTAACCATTAATGTCACCCCAGTGGATGATCCATCAGTCTTGGTTAACGATACCAATACCGTTGCTGAAGACGCTGTGGCATCTGGCAACGTCCTTAGCAATGACAGTGATATTGATAGCACCTTGTCTGTTGTCAGCTTCACCGTAAACGGCAATACCGTGACTGCGGGCACCTCTGTTGCCTTAGAAGGCGGCAGTTTAATCATCAACGCCGACGGCTCTTACACCTTCACGCCAAACGCCAACT
>NZ_BMOP01000041.1 GCF_014647135.1 Shewanella xiamenensis | reverse complement strand
CGATGGACGAAGGTTTACGCTTCGCAATTCGTGAAGGTGGCCGTACAGTAGGCGCTGGTGTTGTAGCTAAGATCATTGCTTAATAGCAATTGTGATTAGAAAAAAGGAAGCTTAGGCTTCCTTTTTTGTTTAAGTCGATTATTTAGTGGGTTTTGTGGGTTGCAACTGTTGTGCATCCTTGCTAACAAAGTCGAATCAGAATACAATCTATGGCCGATTTTTGACCCTGAGCTTATGCAACATGCGTTTCTAAGGGTATTCGGGATTCAGAGTATCTAAAGCGTATTGTAACTGGGTCGTATGTCCCTAATTATTGTGCTCAAGCTCAGGCCGTATTGAGTAACGGAATAACCGATGACAACAAATACTGAAAACCAGACTAACTCTCTGGATATCGTGAAGTGGGGTTTAGCGATCCTATTGCTGGCCGCTGCTGTTATTGGCAATCAAATGTATAGCGAGGCGAGTGCCGTGATCCGCGCACTGGCTGTTATCGTTGCATTCGCTATTGCTGGTTTTATTGCCCTGCAAACCGAAAAGGGTAAAAAAGCTTTAGCATTCGCGCGTGAGTCGCAAATTGAAGTGCGTAAGGTCGTATGGCCAACACGTCAAGAAGCGCTTAACACCACTTTTATTGTCCTTGCTGCAACAGGTATCTTAGCTCTCATTTTATGGGGTTTAGATGCAGTGTTAATGCGAATTGTCAATTTTATCACTGGCGTATAGGCACCTCGAATGACTGAAGCTAAAGAAGCTAAAAAAAGATGGTATGTAGTGCAGGCATTCTCTGGCTATGAAGGCCGAGTTTGTAAGTCACTGATTGAATACATTAAAATGCACGGCATGGAACAATACTTCGGTGAAGTCTTAGTTCCGACTGAAGAAGTCATTGAAATGCGTGCAGGCCAGCGTCGTAAGAGCGAGCGTAAGTTTTTCCCTGGTTATGTTTTGGTCCAGATGGAAATGAACGATGATAGCTGGCATTTAGTCAAAAGCATCCCGCGTGTTTTAGGCTTTATTGGCGGAACATCTGATCGTCCTGCTCCAATTTCAGATAGAGAAGCGGATGCTATTCTGCGTCGCTTACAAGAAACCACAGCTTCGCCAACTCACCGCGTTATTTTTGAGCCAGGCGAAGTGGTGCGTGTATGTGATGGTCCATTTGCTGACTTTAACGGTACCGTTGAAGAAGTGGATTATGACAAGAGCCGCGTAAAAGTGTCGGTAATGATCTTCGGTCGTTCTACACCAGTTGAGCTCGATTTTAGTCAGGTCGAAAAAGGCTGATTAAATTAAATACAAAATCCGTTTGGCAACGGGTGCGGATTTCTATATAATCCGCACCCGTTGTTTTCGGGGGAGCATGTTGGCATGTCGCTGATATGCGTTTGAACCCAAACTGAGGAAATGTCAGATGGCAAAAAAGATTGATGCTTATATTAAGCTACAAGTGAAATCAGGTTCTGCGAACCCTTCACCACCAGTTGGTCCAGCTCTGGGTCAGAAAGGTGTGAACATCATGGAATTCTGTAAAGCGTTCAACGCTCGTACAGAAAAAATGGAAAAAGGCATGCCTATTCCAGTCGTGATCACTGTATACAGTGACCGTTCATTCACTTTCGAAACTAAGACTCCGCCAGCTTCTTACTTACTGAAGACTGCTGCAGGCCTGAAATCAGGTTCTCCACGTCCAAACACTCAGAAAGTAGGTACTATCGCTCGTGCTAAGATTCAGGAAATTGCTGAAATGAAAGCCGCCGATATGACTGGTGCTGATGTTGAAGCGATGACTCGCTCAATCGAAGGTACTGCGCGTTCAATGGGTTTGGTTGTAGAGGGTTAATATAATGGCAAAACTAACTAAACGCATGCGCGTAATCCGCGAGAAAGTTGACGGTACTAAATTATACGAAATCAACGATGCTGTTGCTCTGTTAAAAGAATTAGCAACTGCTAAGTTCGTTGAAAGTGTTGACGTTGCTGTTAACCTGGGTATCGACCCACGTAAATCTGACCAAAACGTTCGTGGTGCAACTGTGTTGCCACACGGTACTGGTCGTGACGTTCGCGTTGCAGTATTTACACAAGGTGCAAATGCTGAAGCTGCTAAAGCTGCTGGTGCTGAACTTGTTGGTATGGATGATCTGGCTGAGAAAATCAAAGCCGGTGAAATGAACTTTGACGTAGTTATCGCATCTCCAGACGCAATGCGCGTTGTTGGTATGTTAGGTCAAATTTTAGGCCCACGTGGCTTAATGCCTAACCCAAAAACTGGCACAGTAACGCCCAACGTTGCTGAAGCAGTTAAGAACGCTAAAGCAGGTCAAGTTCGTTACCGCAACGACAAGAACGGTATTATCCACACTACTATCGGTAAAGTGGATTTCACACCAGTTCAATTGAAAGAAAACTTGGAAGCGTTAATCTCTGCACTGAAAAAGGCTAAGCCTGCAGTTGCAAAAGGTGTATACGTGAAAAAAGTAAGCATCTCCACCACTATGGGTGCAGGTGTTGCTGTTGACCAAGCTTCTCTCGAAACAGCTAACTAATTTTACAAGGTGAGTGCATTAGTCTATAATGCGCGCACTTTGTGGGTTGAAGCCTGTTTTTGATGCTTTAAGCATCATTAATTAGGCTTCCGTCCAAGACCGCAGGTGTTTACTTTAACGGTTTACTTAATTTCCTGCGTAGACGGTGTCAGGCCCCAGCTAAATTTTTTTACTGGATAATCTGCACCGTAAGTCACTAAATACATAAGTATTTAGTATGGTAAATACTAGGGAATACCCTAGGTAGAATCCAGGAGTAAAGCCAATGGCATTAAGACTCGAAGACAAAAAAGCGATTGTTGCTGAAGTCAACGAAGCTGCCAAAGGTGCGCTATCTGCAGTTGCCGCTGATTCTCGCGGTGTAACTGTAGGTGCTATGACCGGTCTGCGTAAAAAAGCTCGCGAAGCTGGTGTTTATGTACGTGTAGTACGTAACACTCTGGCTCGTCGTGCTGTTGAAGGTACTGCATTTGAGTGCCTAGCAGAAACGTTCACTGGCCCAACTTTGATTGCTTTCTCTAACGAGCACCCAGGTGCTGCAGCTCGTCTGTTAAAAGACTTTGCTAAAGAGCAAGCTAACTTCGAAGTTAAAGGCGCAGCCTTTGAAGGGAATTTCATCCCTGCAGCTGACATTGATCGTTTGGCGAAACTGCCAACATACGAAGAAGCACTAGCACAGTTAATGATGACTATGAAAGAAGCATCTGCTGGCAAGTTCGTTCGTACACTGGCCGCCCTGCGCGATCAAAAACAAGAAGCCGCTTAATTTCAAGCTGGCTGCTTAATAGAATTGAATTCAGAACAATAGGAAACATTTGTTATGTCTATCACTAAAGACCAAATCTTAGAAGCCTTTGCAGCTATGTCTGTAATGGAAGTTGTTGAACTGATCGAAGCAATGGAAGAGAAGTTCGGCGTTTCTGCCGCTGCTGCTGTTGTTTCTGGTGGTGGCGAAGCTGCTGCTGCTGTTGAAGAGCAAACAGAATTCAACGTAATTCTGACTGCACACGGTGACAACAAAGTTGCAGTTATTAAAGCCATCCGTGGCGCAACTGGTTTAGGCCTGAAAGAAGCTAAAGCAATGTCTGAAGCTGCTCCAGTAGCAGTTAAAGAAGGCGTTTCTAAAGAAGAAGCTGAAGCTCTGAAGAAAGAACTAGTTGAAGCTGGTGCTTCAGTAGAAATCAAGTAAGCTATTATTTAGCTTGCTCACCCAAGCCACTTGGGTGGAGGCTGGCGGTTTTTTAACCGTCGGCCTTTTTTGCGCTATATGCGCCGGCGATTTTTTTTCACCGTTTGTCGCCAGATTTTGCAGTCCCTAGCAGAGATTACTGGTTAGGTTCTTGCCATCAACGGTGATGGGCAAACGTGCTGAATGTAATAACTTAAGTTATTGATTCAGTCTTGGTCACATCTCGTAAGCAGAGGAAACCCATGGTTTACTCCTATTCTGAAAAGAAGCGTATTCGCAAAGACTTTGGTAAGCGTCCACAGGTGTTGGATATTCCTTACCTTTTGTCTATTCAGTTAGACTCTTTTAAGAAGTTCACCGATCAAGATCCTACCGGTGAGCGCGGTCTTGAAGCCGCCTTCCGTAGCGTTTTTCCCATCAAGAGCTTTTCTGGTAATTCAGAACTGCAATACGTCAGCTATAAGCTTGGCGAGCCTGTTTTTGATGTGAAAGAGTGTCAGATCCGTGGTGTTACATATTCAGCTCCACTGCGCGTTAAATTACGCATGGTGTTGTATGACCGTGAAGCAGCGGCAGGCACTGTAAAAGATATTAAAGAACAAGAAGTCTACATGGGTGATATCCCATTGATGACTGACAACGGTACCTTTGTTATCAACGGTACTGAGCGTGTAATCGTTTCTCAATTACACCGCAGCCCAGGCGTATTCTTCGATCACGACCGTGGTAAAACCCACTCATCAGGTAAGGTACTGTATAACGCACGTATCATCCCTTACCGTGGTTCATGGTTAGACTTTGAATTCGATCCTAAAGATGCACTATTCGTACGTATCGACCGTCGCCGTAAATTGCCAGCGACCATCATTCTGCGTGCATTAGAGTACTCTACTCAAGAGATCCTTGACCTGTTCTTCGAACGCGTTGAGTTCAAGATCAAGAAAGATACTCTGGTTATGACCTTAGTCCCTGAGCGTCTGCGTGGCGAAACCGCCAGCTACGACATCAAGGATGCAGAAGGCACTGTATTGGTTGAAGCGGGCCGTCGCGTGACTGCACGTCATATTCGCCAGCTTGAAAAAACCAATACCACAGAACTCGAAGTACCAGTTGAGTACATCGTGGGCAAATATGCTGCTCAAGATTACATCGATCCGGACACGGGTGAAGTATTAGTTTCTGCTAACAGTGAAATCAGCTTAGAAGACTTAGCTAAGTTATCACTGGCAGGTATCAAAGAGCTGAGCACGTTATACATTAACGAGCTGGACCACGGTGCTTACATCTCTGACACTCTGCGTATTGATCCAACCACTAACCGCTTAGAAGCGTTAGTTGAGATCTACCGTATGATGCGTCCTGGTGAGCCACCAACCAAAGATGCAGCAGAAGCCCTGTTCCAAAACTTATTCTTCAGCGAAGAACGTTATGACCTGTCTAAAGTCGGTCGTATGAAGTTCAACCGTCGTCTCAGCATTCCTGATGACGAAGGTAGCGGTGTATTGTCTAAAGAAGACATCGTTGCTGTAATGAAGAACATTATTCACATCCGTAACGGCTTCGACGAAGTGGACGATATCGACCACTTAGGTAACCGTCGTATTCGTTCTGTGGGTGAGATGGCTGAAAACCAATTCCGTGTTGGTCTGGTCCGTGTTGAGCGCGCCGTGCGTGAACGTCTGTCATTAGGCGATCTGAACGAGCTGATGCCACAAGACTTAATCAACGCTAAGCCAATTTCTGCTGCAGTGAAAGAGTTCTTCGGTTCTTCTCAGCTGTCACAATTCATGGACCAAAACAACCCGCTGTCAGAAGTAACGCATAAGCGTCGTATTTCTGCTCTTGGCCCAGGTGGTTTGACCCGTGAACGTGCAGGCTTCGAAGTCCGCGACGTACACCCAACGCATTATGGTCGTTTATGTCCAATTGAGACCCCTGAAGGTCCAAACATTGGTCTAATCAACTCATTAGCAAGCTTTGCCCGTACTAACTCATACGGCTTCTTAGAAACACCATACCGCAAAGTGGTAGACGGTGTGATCACTGACGAAGTGGAATACTTGTCAGCGATTGAAGAAGGTCGTTATGTGATTGCACAGGCGAACATCGAAGTTGACTCTGAAGGCCGCATGGTTGAAGAGCAGATCGCATGTCGTCACAAAGGTGAATCTACCTTTATGCGCGCGTCTGACATTCAATACATGGACGTATCGCCACAACAGATCATTTCTGTTGCTGCGTCACTGATCCCGTTCTTAGAACACGACGACGCCAACCGTGCATTGATGGGTGCGAACATGCAACGTCAAGCAGTACCAACACTGAAATCAGAGAAGCCTCTGGTCGGTACGGGTATTGAGCGCACGTTAGCTGTGGATTCAGGCGTAGTAGTTGCCGCTAAACGTGGCGGTGTGATCGATTACGTTGATGCGAGCCGTATCGTCGTTAAAGTAAATGAAGACGAGCTGCGCCCAGGCGAAGCGGGTATCGACATTTACAACCTGACTAAGTACACCCGTTCTAACCAAAACACGTGTATCAACCAACGTCCATGTTGTTCTGTTGGTGAGCCAGTCGTTCGTGGTGACGTGTTAGCAGACGGTCCGTCTACTGACTTAGGTGACTTAGCCCTTGGCCAGAACATGCGTATCGCGTTCATGCCTTGGAACGGTTACAACTTCGAAGACTCGATCTTAATCTCTGAGCGTGTTGCACAGGAAGACCGTTTCACCACTATCCACATTCAAGAGCTGTCTTGTATCGCTCGTGATACCAAACTGGGCAGCGAAGAAATCACGGCTGACATTCCGAACGTAGGTGAATCTGCGCTGTCGAAACTCGACGAGTCAGGTATCGTTTACATCGGTGCAGAAGTGAAGGGCGGTGACATTCTGGTAGGTAAAGTGACGCCAAAAGGCGAAACACAACTGACTCCAGAAGAGAAGTTACTGCGCGCCATCTTCGGTGAGAAAGCGTCTGATGTGAAAGACAGCTCACTGCGTGTACCTAACTCTGTTAAAGGTACCATCATCGACGTTCAGGTATTTACCCGTGACGGCGTTGAGAAAGACAAACGCGCCATTGAAATCGAAGAAATGCACATTGCCCAAGCTCGTAAAGACTTAGGCGAAGAGTTCAAGATCCTTGAAGAAGGCGTATTGAGCCGTGCGCGCAACTTATTATTAAGTGCCGGTTTCACTGAAGCACAAATTGCAGCATTGCCACGTAAAGATGTATTGGTTCAAGTCATTGACGATGAAGCCAAACAAACTGAGCTTGAGCAATTAGCTGAACAGCATGAAGAGCTGAAAGCAGACTTCGATAAGAAGTTTGAAATCAAACGTCGCAAAATCACCCAAGGTGATGACTTGGCGCCAGGCGTACTGAAGATCGTTAAGGTTTACTTAGCGGTTAAACGTACAATCCAACCTGGTGACAAGATGGCGGGTCGTCACGGTAACAAGGGTGTTATCTCTAAGATTAACCCAATTGAAGACATGCCGTACGACGAGCAAGGCAACCCTGTGGACATCGTATTGAACCCGCTAGGCGTTCCATCACGTATGAACATCGGTCAGGTTCTTGAAGTTCACTTAGGTGCTGCGGCTAAAGGTATTGGTAACAAGATTGCTGCCATGCTGGAAGATCAGCGCGAGAAGGGACTTGCAGAAGTTCGTAACTACATCAAGCAAGTGTACGAATTAGGTGACGAAGTGCAGCAGCGCGTTGACATCGATTCATTCACTGACGATGAGTTATTGCGCTTAGCGAACAACCTGAAAGGCGGTATCCCAGTTGCTACGCCAGCCTTCGACGGTGCTAAAGAGAAAGAGATCAAGCAGATGCTTGAGCTTGCAGGCTTGCCAACCTCTGGTCAGCTGAAATTATTTGATGGTCGTACCGGTAACGAATTTGAGCGTCCAGTAACTGTTGGTTACATGTACATGCTCAAACTGAACCACTTAGTTGACGACAAGATGCACGCCCGTTCTACTGGTTCGTACAGCTTAGTAACTCAACAACCATTGGGCGGTAAAGCTCAGTTCGGTGGTCAGCGTTTCGGGGAGATGGAAGTGTGGGCACTCGAAGCATACGGTGCCGCTTATACGCTTCAAGAAATGCTCACCGTGAAATCGGATGACGTTAACGGTCGTACTCAGATGTATAAGAACATCGTCGACGGTAACCATCAGATGCAGCCTGGCATGCCAGAGTCCTTCAACGTATTACTGAAGGAGATCCGTTCACTCGGTATTAATATCGAGTTGGATCAGGAATAAGCGTCGCCTTAAGGCAACGTTTGGCAACAGAATGGTGCTCCGCAGTCGCGGAGCACCCGGTTTAACTCCTTCAGGAGAGAAACGTGAAAGACTTATTAAAGTTTCTGAAACAGCAAAGCAAGACTGAAGAATTTAACGGCATCAAAATTGGTCTGGCATCGCCTGATCTGATCCGTTCTTGGTCTTTTGGTGAAGTTAAGAAGCCAGAAACCATTAACTACCGTACCTTCAAGCCTGAGCGTGAAGGTCTGTTCTGTGCGCGTATCTTTGGCCCAGTCAAAGATTACGAATGTTTGTGCGGTAAGTACAAGCGTTTGAAGCACCGTGGTGTGATCTGTGAAAAGTGTGGTGTAGAAGTTACCCAGACTAAAGTACGTCGTGAGCGTATGGGTCACATTGAACTGGCTAGCCCAGTTGCCCACATTTGGTTCTTGAAATCACTGCCGTCCCGTATCGGTTTAATGCTGGACATGACGCTGCGTGATATCGAGCGCGTACTGTATTTTGAATCTTTCGTCGTGATCGAGCCTGGCATGACCAGCCTTGAGCGTGGCCAAATGCTGACAGAAGAAAACTATCTGGACGCATTAGAAGAGTACGGTGACGAATTCGAAGCCAAGATGGGTGCTGAAGCGGTATTAGAACTGCTGCGCGCAATCGATCTTGAAAAAGAAATCGAACAAATGCGTGAAGAGCTGCCATCAATCAACTCTGAGACTCGTCGCAAGAAAGTGACCAAGCGTCTTAAGTTGATGGAAGCGTTCCACACTTCTGGTAACAAGCCAGAGTGGATGATCTTAAAAGTACTGCCTGTGTTACCACCTGACTTACGTCCGCTGGTACCGCTCGATGGCGGCCGCTTCGCGACGTCAGATCTGAACGATCTGTATCGCCGCGTGATCAACCGTAACAACCGTTTGAAGCGTCTGTTAGATTTAGCTGCGCCGGACATCATCGTACGCAACGAAAAGCGTATGTTACAAGAGTCTGTTGATGCGCTATTAGATAACGGTCGTCGTGGTCGTGCTATTACCGGTTCTAACAAACGTCCTCTGAAATCTTTGGCCGATATGATCAAAGGTAAACAAGGTCGTTTCCGTCAGAACTTGTTAGGTAAGCGTGTTGACTACTCTGGTCGTTCGGTAATTACCGTAGGTCCTACTTTACGTCTGCACCAATGTGGTCTTCCTAAGAAGATGGCACTGGAACTGTTCAAGCCATTCATCTATGGCAAGCTGGAAGGTCGTGGCTTAGCGACAACCATCAAAGCGGCTAAGAAGATGGTAGAGCGTGAAGTGGCGGAAGTTTGGGACGTTCTGGATGAAGTGATCCGCGAACATCCAGTGATGCTTAACCGTGCACCAACACTGCACAGACTCGGTATCCAAGCGTTCGAACCTGTACTGATTGAAGGTAAAGCCATCCAGTTACACCCACTCGTTTGTGCGGCATACAACGCCGACTTCGACGGTGACCAAATGGCGGTACACGTACCGTTAACACTGGAAGCGCAGCTTGAAGCCCGTGCCCTGATGATGTCTACCAACAACATCCTGTCACCAGCCAACGGCGAGCCTGTAATCACTCCATCACAAGACGTGGTATTAGGTCTGTACTACACCAGCCGTGAGCGTATTAACGGCCGTGGTGAAGGTATGTACTTTATGTCTGTTGCTGAAGTTGAAAAAGCTTATGCAACTGGCGCTGCTGAACTGCATGCCCGCGTGAAAGTGCGTATCACTGAAACCGTTATCGGTGACAATGGTGAGCGTACTGAACAACGTCGTATCGTAGATACCACAGTCGGTCGTGCTCTGCTGTCATTGATTCTGCCAGCAGGTTTGTCATTTGATCTGGTTAACCAGAACATGGGCAAAAAGCAGATTTCTAAGCTGTTGAACACCTGTTACCGTCAATTAGGTCTGAAAGATACCGTTATCTTCGCTGACCAACTGATGTATACAGGTTTCCGTTACGCCACTATCTCTGGTGCATCTGTCGGTATCGACGACATGGTGATCCCAGCTGAGAAGTACACCTTAGTTGCTGACGCTGAAGCCGAAGTGCTCGAAATTCAAGAGCAGTTCCAATCAGGTCTGGTTACTGCCGGTGAGCGTTACAACAAAGTTATCGACATCTGGGCAAGTGCGAACGAAAAAGTTTCTAAAGCGATGATGGAAAACCTGTCAACTGAGACAGTGATTAACCGTGATGGCGTTGAAGAAAAACAAGCTTCGTTCAATAGCATTTACATGATGGCCGACTCTGGCGCTCGTGGTAGTGCTGCACAGATCCGTCAGTTAGCGGGTATGCGTGGTCTGATGGCGAAACCAGACGGTTCGATCATTGAAACGCCAATTACCGCTAACTTCCGTGAAGGTCTAAACGTACTTCAGTACTTTATTTCTACTCACGGTGCGCGTAAAGGTCTTGCCGATACTGCATTGAAGACAGCGAACTCGGGTTACCTGACTCGTCGTCTGGTAGACGTTGCTCAAGACTTAGTCGTCATTGAAGACGATTGTGGTACTCACGAAGGTCTAACCATGAAGCCGCTGATCGAAGGTGGTGATGTGGTTGAGCCATTACGTGAACGCGTACTGGGTCGTGTGGTTGCTGTTGATGTGTTCTATCCAGGCACTGAAGACGTACTGGCACCACGTAACACCCTGCTCGATGAAGCATGGTGTGACAAGTTAGAAGAGCATTCAATCGATGAAGTGATTGTTCGTTCAGTCATTACCTGTGATACCGATTTTGGTGTGTGTGCTGCCTGTTACGGCCGTGATTTGGCTCGTGGCCATATCATCAACCACGGTGAAGCGATCGGTGTTGTGGCTGCACAATCCATCGGTGAACCTGGTACACAGTTAACGATGCGTACGTTCCACATCGGTGGTGCTGCGTCACGTGCCTCTGCAGAAAACAACGTTCAAGTGAAGAACTCAGGTTCGTTGAAACTGCACAACGCTAAGTACGTAACAAACACAGACGGCAAGCTGGTTATCGTTTCTCGTTCTTCTGAACTGGCAATCATCGACGAATTAGGTCGTGAGAAAGAGCGTTATAAAGTGCCTTACGGTACTGTGCTCGAGAAGTTAGAAGAAGCATCAGTAGAAGCAGGCGATATCATCGCTAACTGGGACCCACATACTCACCCAATCATCACTGAAGTGGCGGGTAGTATTAAGTTCGTTGACATGATCGACGGCGTGACCATGACTCGTCAAACAGACGAACTGACAGGTCTGTCTTCAATCGTGATCCTCGACGTGGGTCAACGTGGTTCAGCGGGTAAAGAAATGCGCCCAATGATCCGTCTGGTTGGTGCCGACGGTAGCGACCTGATGATCCCAGGTACTGAAGTACCTGCACAATACTTCTTACCAGGCAGTGCGATCGTTAACCTCGACGACAACGCGCAAATCGCTGTGGGTGACGCGTTAGCACGTATTCCACAAGAATCGTCTAAAACACGCGACATCACGGGTGGTCTACCACGCGTTGCTGACCTGTTCGAAGCTCGTAAGCCAAAAGAGCCAGCAATTCTGGCGGAAATCTCTGGTACCATCTCGTTTGGTAAAGAGACTAAAGGCAAGCGTCGTCTGGTGATTACACCAGCGGATGGCGGTGAACAGTACGAAGAGATGATCCCGAAATGGCGTAACTTAAACGTGTTCGAAGGTGAAAAAGTCGAACGTGGTGAAGTTATTGCTGACGGTCCAGAAGCGGCGCACGACATTCTGCGTCTACGTGGCATCCACAACGTAGCTAACTACATTGTGAACGAAGTACAAGACGTATATCGTCTACAAGGCGTGAAGATCAACGATAAGCATATCGAAGTGATCATCCGTCAAATGCTGCGTAAGTGCGTAATCACCTCTGCAGGTGATAGTGAGTTCTTAGAAGGCGAACAAGTAGAAGTGTCTCGCGTGAAGATCGCTAACCGCGACCTGATCGAACAAGGCAAAGTGCCTGCGACCTTCGAACGTGAACTGCTGGGTATTACCAAAGCGTCTCTGGCAACAGAATCGTTTATCTCTGCAGCATCGTTCCAAGAAACAACTCGCGTACTGACAGAAGCTGCCGTAGGCGGCAAGTCTGATAACTTACGTGGTCTGAAAGAAAACGTAATCGTTGGCCGTCTGATCCCAGCCGGTACTGGTTACGCTTATCACAAGACCCGTAACGATGCCCGTGCTAAGAAAGACGAGCCAGTTGTAGTGAATAAGATCACTGCAAGTGAAGCAGAACAAAACCTTGCAGACCTCTTAAACTTGGCTGGCAGCCAAGATTAAGTAATCAGTTTGTAACAAAAAGGCGCCGTTGGCGCCTTTTTTATTGGAATATGCCGCAAAAGTTGGCTATTTCTTGACAGTTAGGCTTTACCTTTCTAAAATTCCGCGTCCCACCATTGTGGGATATAGATTTTTCACACCTTATCGTTGAGTTTGATTCAACTGACTCGGAGCTATACATGGCAACTGTAAACCAGTTGGTACGTAAGCCACGCGCGCCAAAAGTCGACAAGACTAATGTGCCTGCGTTGAATGCGTGCCCACAAAAGCGTGGTGTTTGTACACGTGTGTACACAACTACCCCTAAAAAACCTAACTCTGCACTACGTAAAGTAGCTCGTGTGCGTCTATTACCTGGTGTTCGCTACCACACTGTTCGTGGCGCATTAGACTGTGCAGGCGTGACTTCACGTCGCCAAAGCCGTTCTAAGTACGGTGCTAAGCGTCCTAAGTCTTAACGTATCCGTTAAGTAAGGCCAAGCTAGTTTATTTTGAGAATTCCAGTTTTGGAAATCCCTGAAGCATACGGAGAATTGTTATGCCAAGACGTCGCGTTGTAGGACAACGTAAAATCCTACCAGATCCAAAGTTTCACAGTGAGTTGCTGGCTAAGTTCATCAACGTCATTATGCAGGACGGCAAAAAGTCGACTGCTGAAAAAATCATTTACAAGGCTCTTGATGTTATCGCTGAAAAGAAAGGCGCTAACCATTTAGACATCCTTGAAGCAGCCCTGGACAACGTTCGCCCATCAGTCGAAGTTAAATCTCGTCGCGTGGGTGGTTCTACATACCAGGTACCATGTGAAGTTCGTCCTGTGCGTCGTAACGCACTGGCGATGCGCTGGTTAGTTGAAGCTGCACGTAAGCGTGGTGAAAAATCTATGGCTTTACGTCTAGCAGGTGAAATGCTAGATGCGTCTGAAAACAAAGGTACTGCTGTTAAGAAGCGTGAAGACGTGCACCGCATGGCTGAAGCTAACAAGGCCTTTGCTCATTACCGTTGGTAATCTGATGGTGTGGGCTTAGGCCCACACCATTGTTGTTGATATTGCCAAGACTTAGGTTTTGGTGGAGAGGGTATAATCGTGGCTCGTACAACCCCAATTGAGCGTTATCGTAATATCGGTATTTGTGCTCATGTGGACGCAGGTAAAACCACCACAACAGAACGTGTTCTGTTCTATACCGGTTTGTCTCATAAAATCGGTGAGGTGCATGACGGCGCCGCGACCACTGACTGGATGGTGCAAGAGCAAGAGCGTGGTATTACTATCACCTCGGCTGCTGTCACTACTTTCTGGCGTGGTATGGATGCTCAATTCACTGAACACCGCATCAATATCATCGATACCCCTGGTCACGTTGACTTTACTATTGAAGTTGAACGTTCTTTGCGCGTTCTTGACGGCGCTGTTGTGGTTTTCTGTGGTGCTTCAGGTGTTGAACCTCAATCAGAAACCGTGTGGCGTCAAGCTGACAAATACCGCGTTCCACGCATCGTATTTGTCAACAAGATGGACCGTGCAGGCGCGGACTTTGAACGTGTAGTGAAGCAAATCAGAACTCGCCTTGGAGCAACTTGTGTACCGATCCAATTAAATATCGGCGCAGAAGAAAACTTCACTGGCGTGATCGACTTAATCAAGATGAAAGCCATTAACTGGAACGAAGCGGACCAGGGGATGACGTTCTCTTATGAAGAGATCCCTGCACATTTAGCTGCTAAAGCAGCTGAAATGCATGAGTATCTGGTTGAAGCAGCCGCTGAAGCCTCTGATGAACTGATGGACAAGTATCTTGAAGAAGGTACCCTGTCAGAAGAAGAGATCAAAAAAGCACTGCGTCAACGTACTATAAATAATGAAATCGTTTTAGCGACCTGTGGTTCTGCATTTAAGAACAAAGGCGTTCAAGCGGTTCTTGATGCGGTAGTAGAATTCTTGCCAGCACCAGTCGATGTGCCACCGATTAAGGGCATCGATGACAATGAGCAAGAAGTTGAGCGCCCATCAGATGACAATGCCCCCTTTGCGGCGTTGGCATTTAAGATTGCTACAGACCCGTTCGTGGGTACTTTAACCTTTATTCGTGTGTACTCAGGCGTACTCGAATCAGGTTCTGGCGTTTACAACTCTGTTAAACAGAAACGTGAACGTATTGGCCGTATCGTGCAGATGCACGCTAACGACCGCACAGAACTGAAAGAAGTCCGTGCAGGTGATATTGCCGCGGCTATTGGTCTAAAAGACGTAACCACGGGTGATACACTTTGTGATAATGACCACAAAGTAATCTTGGAACGCATGGAGTTCCCAGAACCTGTAATTACCATTGCCGTTGAACCTAAGTCAAAAGCCGACCAGGACAAAATGGGTATCGCACTGCAAAAACTTGCAGCAGAGGATCCTTCATTCCGGGTTGAGACTGACGAAGAATCATCACAAACACTGATTTCTGGAATGGGTGAGTTACACTTAGACATTATCGTTGATCGTATGCGTCGCGAATTTGGTGTTGAGTGTAACGTAGGTAAGCCACAAGTGGCCTACCGTGAAACCATTCGTGGATCAGTTGAGGCTGAAGGTAAATTTGTACGCCAATCAGGTGGCCGTGGACAATTCGGTCATGTTTGGTTAAAACTAGAGCCTAATGAAGAAGGCGCTGGTTACGAATTTATCAACGCAATCGTTGGCGGTGTAGTTCCACGTGAATTCATCCCTGCGGTTGATAAAGGTATCCAAGAGCAGATGAAGAATGGCGTTCTCGCTGGCTTCCCTGTATTGGACGTGAAGGTCACTCTGTTCGATGGTTCATATCATGATGTGGACTCGAATGAAATGGCGTTCAAAATTGCGGGTTCTATGGGCTTCAAAAAGGGTGCGCTTGAGGCGAAACCTGTGTTGCTCGAACCTTGCATGAAAGTAGAAGTAACTACTCCAGAAAACTATATGGGTGATGTTGTTGGTGATTTAAACCGTCGCCGTGGTTTGATTGAAGGTATGGATGATGGCTTTGGTGGCATCAAAATAGTCCATGCAGTAGTGCCTCTTTCTGAAATGTTTGGTTATGCAACTGATTTGCGTTCTGCAACTCAGGGTCGTGCTTCTTACTCCATGGAGTTCTTGAAGTACACTGATGCACCGCAAAACATTGCGAAAGCGATTATTGAATCTCGTAGCTAATTTTAAGTTACGACATAAATGTAATATGGTCCTGTCAATGCAGGACTATTCTGAAAAGAAAGGAATATATCGTGGCAAAAGCTAAATTTGAACGTAGTAAGCCTCACGTANGTAAAACCACTCTGACTGCAGCTATCTCTCACGTACTGGCTAAGACCTACGGTGGTGAAGCTAAAGACTTCTCTCAAATCGATAACGCTCCAGAAGAGCGTGAGCGCGGTATTACCATCAATACCTCTCACATCGAATATGACACCCCAACTCGCCACTACGCACACGTAGACTGCCCAGGCCACGCTGACTATGTTAAAAACATGATCACTGGTGCTGCACAGATGGACGGCGCGATCCTGGTAGTTGCTTCTACAGACGGTCCAATGCCACAAACTCGCGAGCACATCCTGCTGTCTCGTCAGGTTGGCGTACCATTCATCATCGTATTCATGAACAAATGTGACATGGTTGACGATGCTGAGCTGTTAGAATTAGTTGAAATGGAAGTACGTGAACTGTTATCAGAATACGACTTCCCAGGTGATGACTTACCAGTAATCCAAGGTTCAGCTCTGAAAGCGCTAGAAGGCGAGCCAGAGTGGGAAGCGAAGATCCTTGAGCTGGCAGCAGCTTTAGACTCTTACATTCCAGAGCCAGAGCGTGATATCGATAAGCCATTCCTGATGCCAATCGAAGACGTATTCTCTATTTCTGGCCGTGGTACAGTAGTAACAGGTCGTGTAGAGCGTGGTATCGTTAAAGTGGGCGACGAAGTAGAAATCGTTGGTATCCGCACGACTTCTAAAACAACTTGTACTGGCGTAGAAATGTTCCGTAAGCTGCTTGACGAAGGTCGTGCAGGTG
>NZ_BMOP01000040.1 GCF_014647135.1 Shewanella xiamenensis | reverse complement strand
AGGCGGGTAATATGAGTACGGGCGAGTGCTTCTGAGAGTTGCATAAAAAATCCGATGACATGAGGTCATCGGATTTTGATCTTTTCAGCGAGATCGTCAAGCGATCTGTCTTAACTGATCGGCATTACACCTTAGGGTGCCTTTATTTTTTTGGTGTATCTAATGGCTCATTATGAATGAAGTGTATGAGTGCTGAGATTGTGATGTTGTCGCCAATAGTTGTTCGCCCTTAATCAAAAATGGCCTAACATCTTGCGGTATTAGGCCATTGTAACGACTTAGCTGACTCGAATTAGAGTCTAAAATGCGAGACTACGCCAGTTAGCTGTTCTTTAGTGGCGGCCAAAGAGGTCGCACTATTGAGGGTTGCTTTACCGCTTTGATTTAACTCTTCAACCATTTCGCGAATGGTATTCAAGTTACGATTAATCTCTTCACTTACTGCGCTTTGTTCTTCGGCGGCGGTGGCAATTTGATTACTCAATCCATTGATATCAAATACATAGGTCGTTAAGGTTTCAAGGCTTTCAGTGACCAGCGTGGTGGTGTCAGCTGCGTCTTGGCAACTCTGTTTGGTCTCATCCATTGCGCTAACGGCTGAGTTGGCCCCATTGCTTAGTCGCTCTAACATCTGATTGATCTCAGCTGTGCTCGCTTGGGTGCGGGCGGCGAGGGCGCGTACTTCGTCGGCGACGACGGCGAAACCACGGCCCTGTTCACCGGCGCGGGCGGCTTCGATGGCGGCATTAAGTGCGAGTAAGTTGGTTTGATCGGCGATATCTCCAATTACATCTAAGATGGTGGCGATATGGCGGGTGTTTTCATTCATTTCCGCTATGTTGTGTGCTGCTACATCAACTTTGCCGACCAGCGCGATAACCGTCTTTGCCGCTTGTTCGACAGCCTTTTTCGACTTATCAGCCTGTTCATTTGCCTGTTGGGTAAAGCGTGCGGCGGAGGCTGCATCACCGGCAACATTATGGGCAGTTGCACTCATTTCGGTCATGGCCGTAACCACTTGGTCGGTTTCTACCGCGTGGGTTTGCAATGCATGGGTATTGGCATTGGACTGCACATTCAACTGACCAATTTGATCCGACATATGTTCAGAGGCCTGGGCAATATCGGAAATCATATGGCGCAAGTGGTCAATCACTCGGTCGAGATCGGCGCCAAGCGAACAGAGTTCGTTTTGACCGCTGATTTGAGTCTTCTGGGTGAGATCGCCATCGGCAAGGTGTTCTACAACACGCTTGATTTGATTAACGATATTGACCAAACGTCTGCTCATAAACAGGGCGCTTAGTAAGGACGCGACTATGGCGATTAGGATTAAACCAAGGAGCAGTGCCTCGGTGGCATTGACTTTGTCTTCGGCCTGTTTGCCAAGTTCATGGTTGCGTTGGGTGATCAATTTAACTAACTGATTGATCTCATTGCTAACTTTTGGCCCAAGTGCGCCACGTTCTGGCGTGAGTTCGGGGTCAGTGCCGGTTTGTTTGGCGAAGGCTAACTCCTGCTGATAGAGACGCACATATTGCTCGATTTGAGGCAGTAGTGTGCGGATCGTTCTAGCATCTTGCCCCATAAAATCGGTGTTAAATCCTGCGAGTTGCTCGACAAGCTGCTGCACATTGCGTTGCTGCAAGCTGATGGCGTCGCTGTTATGGACTAATGTAGCTAAGCGCAACTCGAAGAAAGCTTCACGCACATTGGTGAAGGTTTCGGCGAGTTGGGTGTTGTTGACTAGCCTGCTGCTGGTGTCATTGAGTTCAGCAAAGCCCCGATAGGAGGAAATGCCGATAATGATCAATAAAATACTCGCAAACACTGAAGGCAGCGCCGTCAATGTGCTGGTTTTTGCATTGTTAAACATGGTGGCCTACTGGGGTATTAAATCAAGAAGGGTGTAATTAAATTACATAAGTAGCTAGTTTAGCTCCTTGGCTAACCGTTCTGCAACGCGCTTTCTTGATGCGATAATTGCTAATCTGATGTTTTAAAAGGATTTGTTTATGCCCTGTTAGCATGGGATAGCCTAACAGTTGTCATATGTTATGTAATTAAAGTTCAGTGTGTTTTCATGGTATTGATTTTAATAATTAAAATGCTGGTAGTTACAGCTCATACTACAGTGCATTAACAGTCATAAAGATGATTGTGAAGGAAATCCCAAAAACTCATAAAGCTCTGCAACTATCTTTATCTGTCACTAAAGTCATCGCATTTGTCCCCTAATGTTCCATTTTTTTATGCCATTCCTGATGAATATGCGCCGTATCACAAAGCAATAAATCAAAGTGTAAATGATATTGATTATCAATTGTGGTTAAGGTTGTTTTAAGATAAATTGTCGGCATTTTTAGTTAATACCTTTTTATCAATGAGTGCCGTCGAGGTTTTTATGGAATGCAGGGCGTTTAACAAAAGTGTAATTGCTGCAATGGTTTCGAGCTTACTAATATCGTCAGCTTATGCGGGCGTGGATGCAGAATCTTCAGAACCGATTGAAAGAATTACTGTTTATGGTGAAAAGATTGAGCGTAGCCTGAAGGATACGACGTCATCTATTTCAGTGATTGATAAGGAAACCCTCGATAGCGGCCAATACCAATCAACCTCAAGTGCCTTATCTGAGGTGCCTAACGTGGTGGTGTTATCCGGCTCTGTGCCTGATATCCGTGGGGTTTCTGGTAATGGTTCGGCCTCCGGATTTAACTCTTTCACCGGTGGGGCTCGTGCGCGGGTATCAACCTTAGTCGATGGTGTGGCGGAGCCTTTTGTTGCGGATCTTACCGGTGATACTGGGCTGTGGGATATTCAACAAATTGAGGTTTTCCGTGGTCCGCAATCGACGATTAATGGTCGTAACAGCATTGGCGGTACGGTATTTATTAAAACCGAAGATCCGACCTTCGATTGGCAGGGCGCGGCTCGCGTGGGTTATCGCAATCAAGATAACTTTGTCGACAGTGCAGTGATGCTCTCTGGCCCCATCCTCGATGATGAGTTAGCATTTAGGGTGAGCGGGCAAAATGTGACGGGCGAAACCTACAATAAAGGCTTGGAATACGAGACGAATCCCGCCACATTTGATCAAAATGAGTTGATCACCAATCGCTGGCGCGGCAAATTCCTGTGGCAACCGAGCGCAATTGAAGACCTAAAAGTGCTCTATAGCTTTTCTTACAATGATGAGAAAGGTGACTCTGGGCGTAACTATTTTACCGGTGATGATCCATGGGCGTATAAGCCGATTTCCCAACGTTATATCGAGACTAAATCGACAACTCACTCTGTGAAAGTGGATTATGACCTCGGGGAAGGGCAAGCCCTCGATCTGATTGTCGCCTATATGGATTACGATTGGGGCTTTGAAACCTATGACCCTCTCGTGACCGCCCAGCAATATGTGGATATGGAGGACAAGAGTTATACCGTAGATGGCAAATATAGCTTTGGCCTTAAAGACAAAGATTTCAACGGTTTTGTTGGTTTAGCCTATTTTAAACGTAGCCAAGATTTTGGTAGTACTGGCAGCTCAATCTATAGTGGTGATGACAGCACTAAGTCAGCCTCCGTTTATGGTGAAGTCACCTATGGGCTCGCCGACTCGCTCTGGATTACTGTTGGTGGCCGCGTGATGCGTGAGGAGCAATTACGTAACTTCAACATGCGCTATCAAGGTAGTCTACTTGAGGAAAAACTCGATGACGCCAATACCGTTACCCTGCCGAAGTTAGTACTGCAATACGCACTGAATGATAATACCACCTTAGCGGCCAGTGTTCGTCGTGGTTATAACTCGGGTGGTGGCGCGCTGTCTTTGGTGGAAAGCGAGTATTACTACTACGATGAGGAGTTTGTAAATACCTATGAACTGAGTAGCCGTAGCGCATTTGCCAATGGCGATGTCAACTTAAGTGCTAATATCTTCTACAACGATTTTGATGGTTATCAAGCGTCTAATAGCGCACGCAAAATTACCAATATCGATAAAGCCGTCAGTTACGGTATTGAAGCCGAATTCAGCGCCATGTTAACTGAAAACTGGCAGTTTATTTCGGGCGTAGGTTTACTCGATAGCGAAATCAAGCAAGCCGACCCTAGCTATGGGGATATTATCGGTAATCAGTTGAACTCAGCCCCGCACATTACTGCTAATGCCGGATTCAAGTATTGGATGAATGATGCGTTCTCTTTCGGTTTTTCAGGCAACTATGTTGGCGAGTATTTTGCGGATATTAATAATACCGAATCTAGAATAGCGGGTGATTATGTTGTTGCGCGTGTGAGCCTTGATTATCAAACCGATAGCTGGAGAGTTAGCGGCTTTGTCAACAACCTGTTTGATGAGCAAGCGTTGACGGTAAATGAACCCGCCAGCCGCAGTTACCCCGATGGTTATGCCGCGATTATCGACCCCAGAAATATCGGTGTCTCTGTGATGTATCGCTTCTAATCGCTCGATTTAACGCACTTATTTTTCCCATAAAAAAACCTCCACAATATGCTGTGGAGGTTTTTTATTTTCAGCGACTTTTACTCTTTATATTTCAACGTGCCGTTAGCTTTGATTTCGTCGTACCACAGGTTGTGGTGTTGGGTTGCCCAGTTTTCATCACAATAACCAGACACCATACACTCCATACCACCTTCTGACATCACCGTTGCCATAAAGATGTGCACGATAGAGAAAGCGCAGATCACGATGGCGCTCACTGAGTGCAATACCAGCGCGATTAAGCTTAAGGTGCGGCTTGGTTCGAAAAGATTTGGGAACAGTAACAACATGCCCGAGGCTGAAATCACTAATCCAAACAGGGCAAAGGCCCAGAACCACATTTTTTCACCAGCGTTGGCAAAGCCTGCATCAGGGTGTTTACCTTTGAATGGACCAAAGTTGATGTAACCACCAACAACCAGGAACCACTTCACGTCGTACATTTTTGGCAGCTGGTTCTTCGCCCATAACACTGTCATCAATGCCCAGCCGATCATAAACGGAATCGCCATCACATCATGGATTTGCTTAGCGCCATAGACGATAGCTTCCCAGATGCCTTCGCCCAACCAAGGTTGGAAGAAGAAGCGACCTGCTAATAAGGTTAAGCCCGTTAATATCAATAGTAAGCACGGAATCGCACCTAACCAGTGAATAGAAACGTCGAATTTAGACCAGCGATGCACTAACTTGCCTGAAAAACCATGGTGTAGCTTAGAAATGCCATTCACCTTGATAAATAAGACAAAGATAATGATCATGCCGAATAGCGCTGCCATTAAAGCCGGCGCTAACCAGTCGCTACGCAGCTCCAACACCCGTAGATCATAAGTATTGATCGGCTGTGCGTGGAACTCGCTTTGTGAGGTAGTGTATCCCGTCGCGCCATCCTTCAGCTGTGCCCAAATTTGGGCATCAGAGGCTTGAGGTTGGATCGCCTGTCCATCACCACCATTGGCTAGGCACACGGCACTAAATAGCAGTGCTATGGCTAAACCTATGTGTTTGAACCATTTGTTCATCATACATCCTCTCTCGCTTAGTGGCGCCTGCAAGCAGGCGCCAAGCTAAGTCTGTGGACAGATCCTGTGACCTGAATTAATTCCAAGCCGCGTTTTTAGCACCACGGTAAGCCACGCGCTCACGGAAGATGTTCGAAACAACTTCTGCATCACCCGCTAATAAGGCTTTAGTGGCGCAGAGTTCTGCGCACATTGGCAGTTTGCCTTCGGCAATACGGTTTGAACCGTACTTCTGGCGCTCTGCCTCTGAGTGGTTTTCTTCTGGGCCACCGGCACAGAAGGTACATTTATCCATCTTACCGCGGCTACCAAAGGCACCTTTTTTCGGGAACTGTGGTGCGCCAAATGGGCAGGCGTACAAGCAGTAACCACAACCAATACAGGCATCTTTGTTATGTAGCACAATGCCGTCATCGGTTCTGTAGAAGCAGTTTGCTGGGCAAACCGCCATACATGGTGCATCTGAGCAATGCATACAGGCGACAGAGATTGATGCCTCACCTGGTTGACCATCGTTGATGGTTACCACGCGGCGGCGTTGGATACCCCACTCGAGAGCGGAGTCGTTTTCGTTTTTACATGCGGTGACACAGCCGTTACATTCGATGCAGCGCTTGGTATCACACAAAAATTTCATTGTAGCCATAGTGGCAATTCTCCTAGCTTAAGCTGCACTTACGCTTTAACGATCTGACAGAGCGACGCTTTGGTTTCCTGCATTTGGGTCACAGGGTCATAACCATAGGTCAGTGCTGTGTTACAGGATTCACCGATAACGTAAGGCACTGTGCCCTCAGGGTAGTTAGGCGCTAAGCTTTCGCCGTGCATCACACCCGCAAAGTGGTAAGGCATAAAGGTCACACCCGGTTTAACGCGTGGCGTTACCATGGCTTGTACTTTAATGCGGCCACCTTCGGCGCCCTCTAACCATACAAACTCACCGTTGCGGATACCGCGGTCGGCAGCGTCGCCTGGGTTGATTTCAACAAACATTTCCTGTTGAAGCTCAGCCAGCCATGGGTTAGAACGAGATTCTTCACCACCACCTTCATATTCCACTAAACGACCAGAGGTCAGTACTAATGGATATTTACCGCTGAAGTCTTTCTCTTGGATTGACTTGTACAGTGTTGGTAGACGATGAACTTGCATATCGTCGTAGGTTGGGTACTTAGCGACTAAGTCACGGCGTGCTGTGTATAACGGCTCGCGGTGCACAGGTACTTGGTCTGGGAAGGTCCAAACGATACAGCGGGCTTTGGCGTTACCAAATGGGATACAACCGTGCTTAATTGCCACGCGCACGATACCGCCTGACAGGTCAGTCTTCCAGTTTTTACCTTCGGCTTCGGCTTTTTCCTCGGCAGTCAGATCATCCCACCAACCCAATTGCTTGAGCATATCGGCAGTAAACTCAGGATAACCATCTTGGATTTCCGCACCCTTAGAGTAAGTGCCATCCGCCAAAATGCTTTGACCGTTGTATTCAACACCATAACGAGCACGGAAGTTACCGCCGCCGTCTTTTACGTGTTTGGCTTGGTTATACAGAATTTGGGTACCAGGGTGTTTAGCTTCTGGTGTACCCCAACATGGCCAAGGTAAACCGTAGGTTTCGCCCTTCGCAGGCCCCCCTGCGGCTTCAAGCGTTTTATTGCTGAAGGTGCCCCAGTTTTGGGTGTGTAACTTGATACGCTCAGGGCTTTGACCTGTCATACCGATAGTCCACATACCGCGGTTAATTTCGCGAGTAATGTCTTCGATTACTGGTAAGCCGTTTTCTTTGGCGATGCGTTTAGTGTACTGCTCGTCGATACCGAGTTTTTGCGCTAAACGGTACATGATTTCGATGTCGGTTTTTGACTCGAATAAAGGTTGGATAACCTGCTCACGCCATTGGATAGAACGGCCTGAGTTAGACACTGAACCTTGTGTTTCAAACTGAGTCGCAGCAGGTAACAGGTACACGCCATTCTTACGACGGTGCATAACACCTGCCATTGTTGGGAATGGGTCGACAACGACGACTGTATCCATCTTGTCTAAGGCATCACGCACTTCACGTTGACGGGTTTCAGTGTTGACCGATTGACCCCAGAAGAAGGCCATACGGATATTATCTTTCTGAGCCAGTTTGCTCTTGTCTTCTAACACGCCATCGTGCCAGCGAGAACAAGGAATACCTGGAGTGGTCATTGGATCTTTGCCTAAGTAGGCGTTTTGATCGAAACGGCTCTTCACCCATTCCATATCTAGATCCCACACGTGGGTCCAGTGAGTCCAAGCCGCAGAGGTTAAACCGTAGTAACCTGGTAAGTTATCGAATAACAGACCTAAGTCAGTCGCACCTTGTACGTTATCGTGACCACGGAAAATGTTAGTACCGCCGCCAGATACGCCCATGTTGCCTAAGGCTAATTGCAGAATACAGTAAGCACGAGTGTTAGCGTTACCGACGTGATGCTGAGTACCACCCATACACCAAATCACAGTACCAGGACGATTATCGGCCATCAGTTTAGCGGCTTGATAAACCACTTCTTCGCTTACGCCAGTGATATCCGCCACTTCTTTTGGCGGGAATTTTTTCACTTCTCTGCGGATACTTTCCATCTCGAATACGCGTTGTTTGATAAAGGTTTTATCTTCCCAACCGTTTTCGAAAATGTGCCATAACATACCGTAGATAAACGGAATGTCGGTGCCTGGACGAATTGCACAGTGCAGATCTGAGTGCGCTGCTGTGCGAGAGAAACGTGGATCAACGACGATGATTTTCGCGTTATTTTTCTCTTTAGCGATCAGAATGTGTTGCATTGAAACCGGATGCGCTTCCGCTGGGTTTGCCCCGATCAGGAAGATAGCATTGGCATTCTGAATATCGTTGAAAGAGTTAGTTTGCGCACCGTAACCCCAAGTGTTAGCAACACCGGCTACCGTGGTAGAGTGACAAATACGTGCAGAGTGGTCGACGTTGTTGGTGCCCCACATGGCCGCCAGTTTGCGGTACATATAGCAGCCTTCGTTAGAAAACTTAGCGCTACCCATGAAGTACACTGAGTCTGGGCCAGATTCTTTACGAATGTTGAGCATTTGGTCGCCCACTTCGTTAATCGCATCTTCCCAAGAGATTTTTTTCCACTTGCCATCAACCAATTTCATTGGGTATTTCAGGCGTTTTTCACCGTGGCCATGCTCACGCAGTGCAGCACCTTTAGCGCAGTGACCGCCGGCGTTGAATGGGTGATCAAATGCGGGTTCCTGACCTGTCCATACACCGTTTTGTACTTCGGCATATAGACCGCAACCGACGGCACAGGCACTACAAATCGTACGTTTAACTTCGATAGGCGCATCGTGCGGTACATCTTTGGCTTCTGCGCGGCGCATCATGCCAGTACCCATCAGAGAAGCGGCTGCGATACCACCGGTAGCAATACCAGCTTGCTTCATAAATTGACGACGGCTAATGCCTAACGTCGGTTTGTCGGCCACTTTGGCGACATCGGACTTGCGAGTTAACTTCATCGCTGACTTCTCCTAGATTAGCTACGCAGGCTATCGTAATAGCTGATAATGTGCGCAGTTTCGTGGTAACCCTTAGGTTCTTTAGTTGTTACCTTGCTGCTCTCGCTGGCTTGGGCTGCACTGATGCCGGTAGCGGCAATTGCGGCGCCGGCTACGCTGCCAACGGTGAGTGCTTTAAGCAAAGAACGGCGAGTTAAATCGCTAGGTTGTTGCTTCATGCTGACTCCTGAAATAGGGGTTATGGTTCTTGGGATGGCGCGACTTTTCGAGGAGTGGTGCTTGTTATCAAAAAGTGAAGATTAGAGGTGAAAAAGATAATAAAATCATCTTGCTTGCCGTTAATCATCGCGCGTGACGGCAATATAGTAGGAAAAGATTGAGTAGGATTTGATCTAGAACAGTTTGCGGTAACAGAAGATGATACGCCAATCCAAAAGCGTTAACTTGCTCATGCTTTGGCGGTTTATTTGAGATGACAAAATTGCCCGATTTCTACTTCAAAACAAAATGTTTGTTAATAAGTTGTTGGTTTGGTTTGGATAAAAAAACACCCCGCAGTGCGAGGTGTTTTTATCGGGTTAAGCATAACCCCTTGCGTTAGTCTTTATAACGCAAACTGCCGTTGGCTTTGATTTCGTCATACCACAGGTTGTGATGCTGGATAGCCCAGTTTTCATCACAATAGCCTGACTTCATACACTCCATACCACCTTCACTGAGCACCGTTGCCATCCAAATATGCACAATAGTAAAGGCAATCAGGATAACGGCACTGATCGAGTGGATCAGCAGCGCGCCCATCGAGGCTTCACGGGGTAGGTCTAAGCCGGGTAATACCAACATGATGCCAGACACACTGATAAACAGCCCGAATAGGGTCAGTGTCCAGAACCACATTTTCTCACCGGCGTTGGCAAAACCACTGTCAGGGTGTTTACCTTTGAATGGGCCAAAGTTGATATAGCCACCGACCACTAAGAACCATTTAAGATCGTACATCTTAAAGGTTTGAAGTGGCATCCATTTCACTACGCAGACAATCCACGCCATGATAAAGACGGGGCCAGCCCAGTCATGTACAGTTTTACTACCGTAGATCAGTGGTGCCCAGATATCTGGCCCAAGCAGCTCCTGCACGACATGCTTACCGAGCATAATAGTTAAGCCAGTAAACATCAGTGCAAGACAGCTAATTGCCATGATCCAATGGATCCACAAATCTGCCTTTGACCAACGTACAACCATCTTGCCCGAGAAACCGTGGCTGAGTTTTGAAGGACCATTCACCAGATAAAACAGTAAGAAAGCACCAAACACACCCGTCACAGCCAAGGCCATAATCGGGGTGATATATTGATTCCTTATTTCTTTACCTTGGTTACCGGCAACGTTAATCAATACCCCAGTTTCGACCCCTTTGGCCGTGGTATAGCCAGTTTCACCCGACTTTACCGCACGCCACAGATCGGCTTCGCTGGTTTGCGCTTTCGCCTGCTGTTGGCTCGATTGCTGATCACTTGCCAGTACTGAGCCTGCGCTCATGACTGAGCCAAGTCCCAATCCCATCACGAGTACCATCAGAGCAAACAGACTGCGCAGTGATTTGTTTAACTGTTTGTTTAACATTTTCACTCCTTGCCAGAGGTTAGGGAGCACTCCCTAACCTTCACTCTGCTTAGTTAATCTCACCGGTTTTTGGGTTGTAGCCCCAAATCACGTTAGGATTGCCTCGAGATGCCATACGTTGACGGTAAATGTTTGATACCACTTCCGCATCACCCGCGAGCAGTGCTTTAGTTGCACAAAGCTCTGCACACATAGGTAGCTTGCCTTCAGCAATACGGTTGGCACCGTATTTCTTGTGCTCGGCTTCGGAGAAGGTTTCTTCTGGGCCACCGGCGCAGAAGGTACACTTATCCATTTTACCGCGGCTACCAAAGGCGGTTTTCTTCGGAAATTGTGGTGCACCGAATGGACAGGCATAGAAGCAGTAACCACAACCGATACAGGTATCTTTGTTGTGCAGCACAATGCCATCGTCAGTACGGTAGAAACAATCTGCCGGACATACGGCCATGCAAGGAGCGTCGGTACAGTGCATACATGCGACTGAAATCGATGCTTCACCTGGTTGACCATCGTTAATTGTCACCACGCGGCGACGTTGAATACCCCACTCCAGCGCGGAGTCGTTTTCGTTTTTACATGCTGTGACGCAGCCGTTACACTCGATGCAGCGTTTGGTGTCACACAAAAATTTCATGACTGCCATAATGGCTTATCTCCTCATCAAGTTGGTTAGGCTTTGCTTATCTGGCACAAGCTGGACTTCGTTTCTTGCATCTGAGTCACAACGTCATAGCCGTAAGTTAAAATGGTGTTTGCCGACTCACCTATCACATAAGGCACAGTGCCTTCTGGATAGTTTTTCGCTAGGCTTTCGCCTTCAAATACCCCTGCGAAGTGGTACGGCATAAAACATTCACCCGGTACAACCCGTGGCGTCACCATTGCCTTCACTGTGATCTTGGCGCCTTCAGGGCTATGAACGAAGACATTGTCACCGTCACGAATACCACGGTCAGCAGCGTCTGCCGGGTTCATTTCGATAAACATTTCTTGTTGTAGCTCGGCTAACCAAGGGTTAGAACGAGATTCTTCACCACCACCTTCGTATTCCACTAAACGACCAGAGGTCAGTGTCAGTGGGAAACCTTGGGTAAAGTCCTTATCCTGAATCGACTTATAAAGTGTCGGTAGACGCGCAACCATACGGTCTTCGTAGGTTGGGTACTTAGCGACTAAGTCACGACGAGGAGTGTAGAGTGGTTCGCGATGCAGTGGGATATCATCTGGGAAAGTCCAAACGATACAACGTGCTTTCGCGTTACCATAGGGAATACAGCCATGTTTAATGGCAACACGTTGAATGCCGCCAGAGATATCTGTCTTCCAGTTTTTGCCTTCAGCGTGTTTTTTCTCTTCTTCGGTTAAATCGTCCCACCAACCCAGTTGCTTGAGCATATCGGCGGTAAATTCGGGGTAACCATCTTGGATTTCACTACCCTTAGAGTAAGTGCCTTCAGCAAGAATATTGACGCCATTGTGCTCAACACCATAGCGGGCGCGGAAGTTACCACCACCATCTTTAACATGTTTGGCTTCGTTATACAGAATTTGGGTGCCAGGGTGTTTCATTTCTGGCGTGCCCCAACATGGCCATGGTAAGCCATAGGTCTCACCCTTGGCTGGGCCTCCCGGTGCTTCTAGGCTGTCAGCATTAAAAGTACCCCAGTTTTCTTGGTGCATTTTTAAGCGTTCTGGGCTATGTCCTGTGTAGCCGATTGTCCACATACCTTTGTTAAATTCGCGGGTAATATCTTCAATCAATGGCTCATCACCGTTGACTTTGATTTGTTTGAACAGTTCTTTATCTATGCCTACTTTCTTAGCGAGTTTGCACATGATCACGTGATCTGGCAGTGATTCGAACAGCGGCTCTATCACCTTCGAACGCCATTGAACCGAGCGGTTTGTGGCTGACACTGAGCCGTAGGTTTCAAACTGAGTCGCAGCGGGTAGCAGATACACCCCATCCTTACGTTGATGCATCACGCCTGCCATGGTTGGGAATGGGTCCACAACCACCACAGTATCCATTTTATTCAGTGCTTCACGTACTTCGCGGCCACGGGTTTCAGTGTTGACTGATTGCCCCCAGAAGAACGCTAAACGAATATTGTCCTTTTGCGCGATTTTGGTTTTATCTTCAAGTACGCCATCGTGCCAGCGAGAGCAGGGAATACCAGTTGAAGTTTGTGGTGTTTGACCTAAGTATTCGCCTTGGTCGAAACGGCTTGCCACCCATTTAGGATCGAGATCCCACACATTGGCCCAGTGGTTCCATGCTGCAGTGGTTAAACCGTAATAACCGGGTAAGTTATCGAATAACAAACCAAAGTCAGTTGCACCTTGTACGTTATCGTGGCCACGGAAAATGTTAGTACCACCACCAGGAACCCCCATGTTACCTAAAGCTAATTGCAATAAGCAGTATGAGCGGGTATTGGCATTACCGACGTGGTGCTGAGTACCACCCATACACCAAATAATGGTGCCGGGTTTGGTTTCAGCCATCATCTTGGCAACACGATACATTTGTGCCTTAGGTACGCCCACTACGTTTTCAACTTCTTCTGGGGTGTACTTTTTCACTTCTTCGCGGATACGTTCCATGCCGTAAACACGATGCTTGATAAATTCTTTATCTTCCCAGCCATTTTCAAAAATGTGCCATAACAGGCCATAAATGAACGGAATATCGGTACCTGGGCGGATATGCACGTACTCATCAGATTTCGCTGCAGTACGGGTGAAACGAGGATCAACGACAATAATTTTGGCGCCGCGCTCTTTACCAATCAAAATATGTTGCATTGCAACTGGATGAGCTTCACTTGGGTTTGCCCCAATAAACATGATGCACTTAGAGTTGCGGATATCGTTAATCGAGTTAGTTTGCGCACCGTAGCCCCAAGTGTTTGCAACACCGGCTACTGTGGTAGAGTGACAAATACGGGCTGAGTGGTCGACGTTGTTCGTGCCCCACAATGCGGCAAATTTGCGATATAAATAAGCCTGTTCATTTGAGAACTTAGCACTACCCATAAAGTAGATAGAATCTGGACCTGATTCTTGACGAATCGCCATCATCTTATCGCCCACTTCATTGATGGCTTGATCCCAAGAGATCTTCTTCCACTTACCGCCTTCTAACTTCATTGGGTATTTCAGGCGTTTTTCGCCATGGCCGTGCTCACGCAGAGCAGCACCTTTAGCACAGTGACCGCCTTGGTTGAATGGATGGTCAAATGCGGGTTCTTGGCCTGTCCACACACCGTTTTGTACTTCAGCATAGATACCACAACCCACAGCGCAGTGAGAGCAAATGGTACGCTTAACTTCGGTCGGTGCATTGTGGGGGATATCTTTGGCTTCTGCTTTACGCATCATGCCAGTACCTAGCATTGACGCTGCAGCAATACCACCAGTGGCAAGACCTGCCGATTTTAAAAATTGGCGACGATTGAGACCGAGGGCGGGCGCTTTAGGCTCGACAACTTGGTCTGTTTTGCGGGTTAATCGCATCACACACACTCCTCTGGTTAGTTGTTCAACGACGCATAGTAATTACGGATATGGTCGGTTTCGCGATAGTTGTCACTCTTAGGTTCGCTTGGGGCAACAGTGGGGGTCGCAGCCAATGCTTGGCTACTCACAGTCGCTACCGCGCCAGCCGCACTGCCGAGTGCTAATGCTTTGAGCAGTTGACGGCGGCCCATGTCGGAAGCTTGCTTCTTCATAGTGTCTCCTTGTGTTACTAAATGAGGTGATACAAACCACGACCACCTCGGTTACTGTGGAAGCCTAAGCTTCCTTTTTGTGGCAAAGGTGAACGTTAAGTCCACCTTTGCCTATCAAACTAAAACGCGATAGGCACTGAATCTGCGTATCGCTAACCGTTTTAAGTTTAGTTCATTAATTCCACTTGTTTTTCTAAATCGCTGGCGGCGGGTTGTAGCTCCGCACTGCCGGGGCAATTGACGGGAATGTCTAAACTGAGTTGTTCAAATTCGGTGGCTTCCATCTCGAAAAACGCCTTAGCAAGATGGGCAACCGTAGCGTAAAAGGCGGCACTAGGTGCTTTACCTAGGTTGTCGCAGAAGCGCTGAATCCAGCTGCCAATATGGCGTTGGTAAAACGCTAGTTGACGATAACCTGGAGCCTCAAGAATTAATGTGCCCATCACTTCACACAGAGCCGCCACATGATCTTCGGGCTCTTTGACGTTTTCTTCGCGCTCAAAACCGAGTTGCATCAAGTCTTGGCGCAGCAGTGCTAAGGGTTTGTCCATTAATGAGCCAGTCATAAACCAACTGCCATAGGGCAAGATTTCGCCACAACCCACACCGAGGAACAGTGCAAAATACTCATCTTCTAATTGTTCACTGCTGAATTGCTTTGCAGCCAGTTGTACAGATAACCAAGCCTTGGTCATCTCATTGTCTTCATTGGCATCGATTTCAAGGTTGGCCAAAAATTGCAGCAGCTCAGGGCTAGGATGGCGACGCAAAAGGGCGGCTAACAGTTGATAGATATCGGCTCTCAACTGATCGTTTTCTGATACTTGTCTTACTGATTCGGTCATAGCGGATCTCTTATCGCAGTTGCTTTTCAGGATCTTGAAGAATGTCTTCAAACATGTCTTTTACCCGGCAATCACCACACATTTTCAAGCGTTCTATATTGGCTGAAAATGCACTGTGCGCGCCGACCATATCCAGCATCCGATGCACCATAGATTGGGTCGCAAAAGGAGAGCCACAGCGAATACATTCGAACGGGGCTTCTTCTTTCAGGGTTTGTAATTGCTGACGAGCAGCTTTATCAAAGTTAATTTGTGGCGTCAGGCTGATGACCTTTTCAGGGCAAGCCGCCTCACATAAGCCACATTGCACACAGTTTTGCTCAATAAAGTGTAGTGCAGGTTTGTCGCCACCATCTTGTAATGCCATGGTGGGGCAAATCGCCACGCAGGACATACACAGGGTACATTTCTCGACATTGACGCTGACGTTGCCGTAGGGAACGTTGTTGATACTTAAACAGCTGTTGATTTCACCCGCTTGGCTGTTTAGATGGTCAATCGCATCAAACAGAGTGTTACGTTTGCTGGTGGACGCAAAAGCGCCGGGCACAATCACTGGCCAATCGAGGCTGATGTCGAGCACAGGCTCCAAATTCGCCAGCATGCTTGGGTCGATAAGACTCAAGCGCTGCGGTTGGCCCATTTCATCTAAAATGCTGTTGGCTAAAGCCAGTTCACCTTTCAACATTTGTGTGAGCGTAGGGGCAGTTGCCTCGGTATTGAGGATTAACACTTGGCGTGCGCCCCAAGCCAGTGAAGCTAACCAATGGTCAATGCTGGCAACGGTGATTTCTTCGAGGGCGACAGGGAGCACATCCCCGGCTAAGTCGTCCCCTATCAAGCTCGCGCCAACCGCGTTGTCGTGGAACAATATCACTGGTGCTGTTTGCGCTTGCTCACGGTAACGACTGATAATTTTATTCAGGTAAGAATGCAATGCCTGTGGTGTCGGTAAGTCATAACCAATCGCACCCGTTGGGCAGGCGCTCGCACAGCTGCCAGCGCCGTGGCAGAGGTAAGGATCGACCTCAATTTTCTTGGCGACACTGCTAATTGCATCGGCAGGGCAGAAGTTGAGGCAACGGTTACAGCCGTTGATGCCATTACGGTCATGGGCGCACAGGTCGGCATTGATTTTGACGTAACGGGGTTTATCAAATTGCCCTACCAGTTCTGGCAGTTGCTCCAGCGCATCGGCCAGTTTGGCTTCGTCTTGACCGACATAGAAATAACCCGGTGGCAGCATCTCTAAATTCAAGCAAGGTGTGCTGCTTAAATCGAGAATCAAGTCGAAATGAGGTTTACGAATGGCGACAACACTCAATTCCGCCGCGCCGTTTTGATGCTCAACGCTAACTTGGAACTGCCCTAAAAAACCTTTAATACCGATGAGCTTGTTGTAGTAACTTTCGACATTTGTGGCGGCAGCCATCACTTGCTCAAGGTGTGCTTCATCTTGGCTGGTAATGGCTTCGTTCGCTAAAATGACGCGGCTTGCCATAGTGGACAATTTGTCCGCCGCGAGGCGTGCCAGATCCTCAGGGCCAATAATTAGCACTGTGCCTTCAGTGGTGTAACTCACTGTTGGCGGGATCAGATTCTGTAAAATCTGCGTTTGGGCTAACACATTTTGCCGCGCTTGTTTTAGCGCAGCCTGGGTTTGATTGGTTGTCAAATGAGTGCTCACATTGCGTTCCTGAACAGTACTTTGGCTGCTCTTTTATCGCTGTTTTGTTACAGATTCAGGCATTGATTTGATACTAAGTCATTGCCTTTTCTGCTTTTATCTAAGTTTTGTACTCTTAGTACAGCAATTCACATACCAAAGTTATAGACATAAAAATTAGCTAAACTGACATTAAACAACTGGCTTTTGCATCTGAGCTAATGGCTCTGGTGCATTTTGGGGTAGGTCATCAGTCTCCCCATCCAAATTGTCCGCAATCGGTATGGTGGCCAATTCGGTTTCGATATCACTGTTTTTTGATTCGATGGTATTTTCTGCACCGATCACTACATCGTCTGGTGTTGAGGTCGGTTCGATCTCTGATTCTTCACTGTCTTTGGTGATATAGCGGAATACTTTTTGGGCTAATTCAGCGGAGACTTCGGGTGTTAGTTTCGGTTGGTTGCTGTAATCAAGAGCATATTCCAAAAGACCATCTATCTCATTGAAATGCGGTTGTTTCCAAAGGGCGCGTAGCGCTGCCGTTTTTGCTGCTGGGTCAACATTCGCCCCCATAAACTGAGCGAAACTGCCACCAATCTCAATCTCGTCAGGATTAGGGAGATCTTCTGCCGTGAGGATGCGATGAGGGTCTTCATTTGCCTGGCTAAGCGCATCTTGTGATTCTTGCGCAGCGGTAGGCTCTTGAGTGATCTCTTCTGCCTTATTATCAACAAGTTCTTCCGCAGTCGTTTGCGTTTTAACAGCGGCTTCTTCAGCTGCCACTTGCTCACGACGTTGACTCCAACGGCTAAAAAAACCGTTTGCCTTTGGGGTTGAATCAGTCATTAGTCCCTCCGCAATGGATCGTGGCTTGGACCTTGATTTTTACGGTGATCGACATGCTTACGACGATAAGCAGCGATTTCAACTTCACCATATTGAGTGATAAAGGCTTCGATCCAACAGGCAATCGCTTCAGGCATAAGCGTGTTGATTACGGGCGTATTGCCTTCAAGACAGCCCGCAGCAACATTTTGATCTGCCGAAAGTAACGCGGGTACCCAAGTACCGTCTGCCATTTCATCACAGACTAAGTACAACATCGCATTGTCCATATCGAGGTTGATGCGGTAACTGGCGCGCTCATCTTTGTGCAGCTCTAGCAGTACTAAGGTCGCTCCTTCGGGGGCTTCGTGGGTTGCGGGAAGTAAATGATCGATTTCCCATTGTACTGAGGTCCAACGACCCACCTGTTTCTCTACTTTTTTGAGTGAAACGTACATGGGCCAAACACTAGTAGTATGTTGCATTGTCTCTCCGTTTCAACCGTAAGGGAGATAAGCCTTAGCATCCGGCGCTATTTCCCCTGCTTATCGTGATAAAAGGTCACTGCAATATTAATGCCATTAAACAAGGGGAATTAGTTTGAAGTGGATCATCAAAATAGGGTTAAAAGCGAGACATTTTGTCTGAATGGACATTTTGTCTGAGACATTTTGATGCGCCAGAATGTTTCGTATTGCGACGGATCACGCATTTAGCCCTGAGTTTTATACCTAGGTATAAATATTGCTATGCTGATGCCATCACTTGTAAAGCGGTAACATTATGATTTCTGATAACAGTTCTAATATTGCTCAGCAGATGCTCGCCAATGACCATCCTTCTCTACCCAAGCGAAGCTTTTCCTTTGTAAAAACTCAAGCTGAAGTGCCGTTAACTATTGCCGTCAAAGCAGTGGATGAGTCAGGAGTGGTAATTGATAAGCATGTTGCCTGTGAGCGACCTTTAACGGTTTATCTGAACTGGCGCCCGATAGTGACCCTGATGACATTGGGGGCAAAGCCTGAGTCATTAGCTCTTGGTTATCTTAAAAATCAGGGTTTTATCTCGGATGTTGCTCAATTAGAGTCTGTAATTGTTGATTGGGATGTGAATTCTGCCGCGGTATTAACGCATGAGCAAACCGCCGATCTCGAACAAAAGTTATCTGAAAAAACCGTTACGTCTGGCTGTGGTCAAGGGACTGTATATGGCAGTTTTATGCAGGATTTAGATGGTATTCAGCTACCTACTCCAAGCCTTAAGCAGAGTACGCTCTACAGCTTGCTCAAAAACATCAATGAATATAATGAGACCTACAAAAATGCAGGTGCAGTGCACGGTTGTGGTGTTTGTGAAGCTGACCAGATCCTTGCTTTTGTAGAAGATGTTGGCCGTCATAACGCGGTGGATACCTTGGCGGGAGATATGTGGTTAGCACAGGATCGGGGCGATAACAAAATCTTCTATACCACAGGACGGTTAACCTCGGAGATGGTGATTAAGGTCGCCAAAATGGGGATACCCGTATTGCTGTCGCGAAGTGGTGTAACGCAAATGGGTCTGGAGCTTGCCCAAAAACTTGGTATCACGATTATTGCTCGGGCCAAAGGGCGTCATTTTTTGGTCTACCACGGCAGTGAAAATCTCGAATTTGATGTGAATACCAACTCCGATAAATAGCGACCGGACTCAAAAGAGATAGACGACAAGGATATAAGATGACATCCGCCAGTGAATTGATTTACATGAGCGCGAAGCAAGTTGCTGAGTATTTAGATCTTAATGAGAAAAAGGTTTACGCGATGGCGAATGACCGAATTCTCCCCGCAACAAAAATCACCGGCAAATGGTTATTCCCTAAGGTGCTGATTGACCGCTGGGTGATGGACTCCTGCCATAGCGGTATGTTAACTGACAGACTATTGATTACTGGTAGTGATGATCCTCTGTTGTCAATGTTAGTGGCGCGTTTGATGGCGCAGGTTGGTAGTCGTGAGCTTATTAGTTACAGTGCAACAGGCTCTCGTTTGGGGTTGGAGTTATTAGCTAAGGGCTATGCTGATGTGTGTACCTTGCACTGGGGGAGTATGGAAGATAGAAATATCCGTCATCCAGCATTGCTTAAAGGTTATCAAAACCATCAACAATGGATCATGGTACACGGCTATTCCCGTCAGCAAGGCTTGATCATGCGTACCGATATGCACCACAGATGCCAAGAAGAGGATAAAGTTCTCAGTTTGCCTTGGCGTTGGGTCAGTCGCCAAGGCGGCGCTGGCAGTCAGCAGCATCTAGAGCAGTGGCTATTAAAGCAAGGTGCACGTTTAGATCAGCTTAATATCATACTCACAGCTTATAGTGAGCGTGAACTTGCAGGCTATATTGCACGTGGAGATGCAGATATTGGTTTTGGTTGTCAGTCTGTTGCTTTAGAGAGCGGTTTAAGCTTTGTGCCACTGATCAGGGAGTCCTTCGACTTTGTGATGCCACAAAGTATTTACTTTCGCAGGCAGCTACAACAACTCTTTACTATGTTAAGCAGTGGGCATACTCGGCAAATGGCGGCTCTTTTAGGGGGGTATGATCTTACCGATTGCGGACAGCTTCTTTGGAGTGCAAGTTAAGTACCTTATATGTACGTATAAGTGCATCACTACACGCTACTTTATAGCTTATATATGTGTAAAGTAGCGGCTGACACCAATAGCCTTCATCTTGCCTAATCCTAATAATGTAGAGCTCCAAATTTACCGCCTCATTTATTCTTTCTTCTATCTTTCAATAAAGGCTCGCTGTTAGGTTTGTATTGCGCATAAATCCAGCGTTNAAGTGTGTAGGTTGTGCCTAGCTTGGGTGTAACAATCTATTTGAAAATTAATCATAAAAACCTGAAAAAAGCGCTTGCACAAAAAGTTTCGCTGCCTATAATGCGCATCCACTGACACGGCAGACAGCGAAAGCTAACGCAGTTACAGTGCGAATCGAATGCAAAATGTGCAGTTGATTCGAAAGCCTCAAGAAGTTTGTAAAAACGCCTTGACGCGACAAGGGAAATGCGTAGAATACGCAGCCCTGACCCAGTGAGCGGTAACGCAAGCAATGAGGTCAAATGCTCTTTAACAATCTAAACAAGAAATCTGTGTGGACACTCACAGGTGTTGAGTTAATCGAAATTACTCTGCCGTTTGGTGAGTAATCAAAGAATTAAATCAATGAATGAGTGTTCATAGCAATATGTACAAAGTTTTGGTTTCGCTTTTTTAAAAGCGGAAACAAACGACAGAATTCATTGAGTCGTTTGACGTAAGTCAAACACCAAAACTTTAATTGAAGAGTTTGATCATGGCTCAGATTGAACGCTGGCGGCAGGCCTAACACATGCAAGTCGAGCGGCAGCACAAGTAAGTTTACTTATGAGGTGGCGAGCGGCGGACGGGTGAGTAA
>NZ_BMOP01000039.1 GCF_014647135.1 Shewanella xiamenensis | reverse complement strand
CGATGGACGAAGGTTTACGCTTCGCAATTCGTGAAGGTGGCCGTACAGTAGGCGCTGGTGTTGTAGCTAAGATCATTGCTTAATAGCAATTGTGATTAGAAAAAAGGAAGCTTAGGCTTCCTTTTTTATTTTGGGCTGGTGTTATTCTGAAATTTGTGTAAAATGCTCGCCACTCTGACGTTGAATAGTTTTTGATGACTATTTACACAGCGGGCTTGAAATCTGATTTCAGATGAGTATAATGGCCCCCTCGTTAACCTAGGTTAACGAATTAAATGACAAGTATTTGAACTTATCATTATCATAGCGGCTCCGATTGGGAGTCGAACGGTTAAATCATCTCGCTCTGCTTTTCCAGTAAGGAAGAAGCTAGAGGGTGATTTTTTATGTGTCCATTTTAGGAGCTCTGGTCAATGCAGAACCAAAGAATCCGTATCCGCTTAAAAGGGTTTGATCATCGCTTAATTGATCAGTCTACAGCGGAAATCGTTGAAACTGCTAAGCGTACTGGCGCCCAAGTACGTGGTCCTATTCCACTACCTACGCGCAAAGAGCGTTATACCGTTTTGATCTCTCCGCACGTTAATAAAGATGCTCGTGACCAGTACGAATTACGTACTCACAAGCGCCTGGTTGACATCGTAGAGCCAACTGAAAAGACTGTAGACGCTCTAATGCGTTTAGATCTTGCGGCTGGTGTCGACGTACAGATTAGCTTGGGTTAATTGAGATCCTTAGAAGAGGTTTGAGAGATGGCTATCGGTCTTATTGGTCGTAAAGTTGGTATGACTCGCATCTTCACTGAAGATGGTGTTTCTATACCTGTTACAGTAATTGAAGTTGCTGGCAACCGTGTTACTCAAGTGAAAACTTTAGAAACTGACGGCTACCGCGCACTTCAAGTTACTACTGGTACCAAAAAAGCCAATCGCATCACTAAACCAGAAGCAGGTCACTTTGCTAAGAGCGGCGTAGAAGCCGGTCGTGGACTGTGGGAACTGCGTCTGGCAGACGGTGAAGGCGAAGGCATTGAAGTTGGTGCTGAGCTAAACGTAGGTATCTTCGCTGATGTAGCGAAAGTTGACGTTACTGGTCAATCAAAAGGTAAAGGCTTCCAAGGCGGCGTTAAGCGTTGGAACTTCCGTACTCAAGATATGACGCACGGTAACTCTTTGTCGCACCGTTCGAACGGTTCTATCGGTCAGAACCAAACGCCTGGTCGCGTATTTAAAGGCAAGAAAATGTCAGGCCATATGGGTGCCGAGCGTGTTACTACTCAAAATCTAGACGTTGTACGTGTAGATGTTGAACGTAACCTGCTACTGGTTAAAGGTGCTGTTCCGGGCGCAACTAATGGCGACCTGATCATCAAGCCTGCAGTTAAAGCTTAAGGTCTGAGGAGATAGTAATGGAATTGGTATTGAAAGACGCGCAAAGCGCTCTTGAAGTTTCCGAAACTACCTTCGGCCGTGACTTTAACGAGGCACTGGTTCATCAGGTAGTTGTAGCATACGCTGCAAACGCGCGTCAGGGCACTCGTGCTCAAAAGACTCGTGCGGAAGTAACTGGCTCTGGCAAAAAGCCATGGCGCCAAAAAGGCACTGGCCGCGCTCGTGCGGGTGGTGTTAAGGGCCCAATCTGGCGTGGCGGTGGCGTAACTTTCGCTGCTAAAACTCAAGATCACAGCCAAAAAGTTAACAAGAAGATGTACCGCGGCGCGCTGAAAAGCATTCTGTCTGAACTGGTACGTCAAGACCGTCTGGTTGTTGTTGAATCATTCAGCGTTGAAGCTCCTAAAACTAAAGAGCTGAAAGCTAAACTGAAAGCAATGAACTTAGAAGACGTGTTAATTGTGACTTCAGAAGTTGACGAGAATTTATTCTTAGCAGCTCGCAACCTGTACAAGGTTGACGTTCGTGACGTTGCAGGTCTAGACCCAGTAAGTCTGATCGCGTTCAACACAGTGCTTGTGACTGCTGATGCAGTTAAGCAAATCGAGGAGATGCTAGCATGATGATCCGCGAAGAACGTTTGCTAAAAGTAATTCTGGCACCTCACATCTCTGAAAAGAGCACTGTGAATGCTGAGAAGCACAACACTGTTGTTTTCCGCGTAGCTATCGATGCAACTAAAGCTGAAATTAAAGCTGCTGTTGCTAAGCTATTTGAAGTTGAAGTCGAATCAGTTCGCACTTTAGTGAGCAAAGGCAAAACTAAACGTACTGGTGGCCGTACTGGCCGTCGTAGCGATTGGAAAAAAGCCTACGTGACTTTAGCTGCTGGTGCTGACATCGATTTCGTCGGCGGCGCTGAGTAAGCAAAGGAGAATTATCATGGCAGTTATTAAGTGTAAGCCAACCTCTCCAGGTCGTCGCCACGTTGTTAAAGTGGTGAACTCTGACCTGCACAAGGGTAAACCTTTTGCTGGCCTGTTGGCGAAAAAATCTAAAAGTGGTGGCCGTAACAATACTGGCCGTATCACTGTTCGTCACGTTGGTGGCGGTCACAAGCAGCACTACCGTTTAATCGACTTTAAACGCGATAAAGATGGTATTCCTGCAAAAATTGAGCGTCTGGAATACGATCCAAACCGTACTGCGCACATCGCTCTAGTACTGTATGCGGATGGTGAGCGTCGTTACATCCTTGCTGCCAAAGGCATGCAAGCTGGCGACAAAATCCAGTCTGGTGTTGAAGCCGAAATCAAAACCGGTAACGCAATGCCACTGCGCAACATTCCAGTAGGTTCTGTTGTGCACGCTGTAGAAATGAAGCCTGGTAAAGGTGCTCAGATCGCGCGTTCAGCGGGTGCTTATGTACAAGTTGTTGCTCGTGATGGCGCATATGCCACTTTACGTCTTCGCTCTGGCGAAATGCGCAAAGTGCCAGTTGATTGCCGCGCAACATTTGGTGAAGTTGGTAATGCCGAACACATGCTACGCCAGTTAGGTAAAGCAGGTGCTAAGCGCTGGAGAGGCGTTCGCCCAACAGTTCGCGGTGTTGCAATGAACCCGGTAGACCATCCACACGGTGGTGGTGAAGGCCGTACTTCTGGTGGTCGTCACCCAGTGACTCCATGGGGTGTGCCAACTAAGGGTTATAAGACTCGTAGTAACAAGCGCACTGACAAGTACATCGTACGTCGTCGTAATAAATAGTAAGAGGATTCGCCATGCCACGTTCTCTCAAGAAAGGTCCCTTCATTGACCTGCACTTGCTGAAGAAGGTAGAGAAAGCGATGGAAGCAGGTGACAAGAAGCCTATTAAGACTTGGTCACGTCGCTCTATGATCATTCCAAATATGATTGGTTTGACCATCGCTGTCCATAATGGTCGTCAGCACGTTCCTGTGTTCGTAACTGACGAAATGATCGGCCACAAACTTGGTGAATTCTCACCAACTCGCACTTATCGCGGCCATGCTGCTGATAAGAAAGCGAAGAAGCGTTAATACGGGAGGAATAAGATGGAAGTTTTAGCTAAACATCGTTTTGCCCGTACGTCTGCGCAGAAGGCTCGTCTCGTTGCTGATCAAATTCGTGGTTTGCCTGTTGCTAAGGCCCTCGAAATTTTGACTTTCAGCCCAAAGAAAGCCGCCGTACTGGTTAAAAAAGTACTTGACTCAGCTATCGCAAACGCCGAACACAACGAAGGCGCGGATATTGATGAGCTAAAAGTAGGCGCCGTCTTCGTTGACGAGGGTCCAACTATGAAGCGTATCATGCCACGTGCTAAAGGCCGCGCTGATCGTATCATGAAGCGTACCAGCCACATCACTGTGGTTGTATCAGATCGCTAGGAGAGAGCAATGGGACAGAAAGTACATCCTAATGGTATCCGTCTGGGTATCACCAAGCCTTGGATCTCTACCTGGTACGCAGATAAGTCAGATTATGCAAATAACCTGAACAGCGACTGGGAAGTGCGTAAGTATCTTGCAGACAAACTGCAAGCTGCGTCAGTATCTAAGATTGTTATTGAACGCCCAGCGAAAAGCATCCGCGTTACTATTCACACAGCCCGTCCAGGGGTTGTGATTGGTAAGAAAGGTGAAGACGTTGAAGTATTGCGTGCTGCCGTTTCAAAACTGGCTGGCACTCCTGCTCAAATTAACATCGCTGAGATCCGTAAACCTGAGCTAGATGCCAAGTTAGTTGCTGACTCAATTGCACAGCAATTAGAGCGTCGTGTTATGTTCCGTCGCGCGATGAAGCGTGCGGTACAAAACGCAATGCGTATTGGTGCTCAAGGTATCAAAGTTGAAGTTAGTGGCCGTTTAGGCGGTGCTGAGATTGCGCGCTCTGAGTGGTATCGCGAAGGTCGTGTACCTTTGCACACACTGCGTGCTGATATCGACTATTCAACCTCTGAAAGTCACACTCAATATGGTGTGATTGGTATTAAAGTTTGGATCTTCAAAGGTGAAGTTCTGGACGGAATGCTGCCACAGATTGAAGAGCCGAAACAGCAGCAACCTAAGCGCAAGCCTCGTGGTAAATAGGAGAGCCGGCAATGCTGCAACCTAAACGTATGAAGTTTCGCAAGATGTTCAAAGGCCGCAACCGCGGTCTAGCGAACGGTACCGAAGTTAGCTTTGGTACTTTTGGTCTGAAAGCAGTCGGCCGTGGTCGTTTAACTGCTCGTCAGATCGAATCTGCACGTCGTGCCATGACACGTCACATTAAGCGTCAGGGACAAATTTGGATTCGAGTTTTCCCGGACAAACCTATTACCTCTAAGCCTCTTGAAGTGCGTATGGGTAAAGGTAAAGGTAACGTTGAATACTGGGTATGTCAGATTCAACCTGGTAAGGTTCTTTATGAGATGAATGGTGTTTCTGAAGTGATCGCTCGTGAAGCGTTTGCTTTAGCTGCTGCCAAGCTTCCAATCAAGACTACCTTCGTAACTAAGACGGTGATGTAATGAAAGCGAGCGAACTAAGAGAAAAGAGCGTTGAAGAACTGAACGCTGAACTACTTGGTCTGCTGCGTGAGCAGTTCAACCTGCGTATGCAACACGCCACTGGTCAGTTGACTCAGACTCATCAACTGAAATTGGTGCGCCGTAATATTGCGCGCGTTAAGACCATTATTACTTCTAAGGCGGGTGCATAATGTCTGATAAAATCCGTACTTTGCAAGGTCGTGTCACTAGCAACAAAATGGATAAAACCATTACTGTCGCTATCGAACGCCAAGTGAAACACCCAATCTATGGGAAATACATTAAGCGTACGACTAAGATCCATGCACATGACGAAGCTAATCAGTGCAATGAAGGTGACGTAGTCGCGATTCGCGAATGTCGTCCTTTGTCTAAGACTAAGTCTTGGACCCTGGTTGAAGTAGTATCAAAGGCCTAATAATATTAGGCATTTAGGTAAACGGCTCCAGTATTTGGGGCCGTTTGTTTTTTAATACTATACATTCCATATTTATGGTGTTATATTTGCGCCCCATTTTTGACTAAATTCAAAGCAAAAATGGTGTTTATAGTCCCATAGTGGGAATTGTGTAGTAACGATAGCGGAGCACTTAAAATGATCCAAATGCAATCGACTCTTGACGTCGCATGTAACAGCGGCGCACGCAGAGTTCAGTGTATTAAGGTCTTGGGTGGCTCTCATCGTCGTTATGCCGGTATCGGCGACATTATCAAAGTTTCTGTTAAAGAAGCAATTCCTCGCGCTAAAGCGAAGAAAGGTGATGTGTATAACGCGGTGGTAGTCCGTACTAAGAAAGGCGTACGTCGTCCAGACGGTTCTGTCATTCGCTTCGATCGGAATGCAGCTGTTCTTTTGAACAACAACCTGCAGCCGATTGGTACTCGTATCTTTGGACCAGTGACACGTGAATTGCGTAATGAGCAATTTATGAAAATTGTCTCGCTGGCACCAGAAGTACTGTAAGGAGCTTCAAAATGGCAGCTAAAATCCGTCGTCAAGACGAAGTAATCGTATTAGCAGGTAAAGACAAGGGCAAGCGTGCTAAAGTTGCTCAAGTATTACCTACTGGTAAGTTAATTGTTGAAGGCATCAATCTTGTCAAAAAACACCAAAAGCCAAACCCACAACTGGGTGTAGCCGGTGGTATTGTTGAGAAAGAAGCACCGATTCAAGCATCAAATGTTGCGATCTTTAACCCTGTCACTGGCAAGGCGGATCGTGTTGGTTTCCGATTTGAAGACGGCAAAAAAGTTCGTTTCTTTAAATCGAACAGTGAACTCGTTAAGTAACTGGAGTAAACGATGGCGAAACTGCATGATAAATATCAAGAGACTGTTGTCGCTGAACTGACTCAAAAGTTCGGTTATACCAGTGTCATGCAAGTCCCTCGGATTGAGAAAATCACCCTGAACATGGGTGTTGGCGAAGCCGTTGCAGACAAAAAAGTTATGGAACATGCTGTCCGTGACATGACTGCAATTGCTGGTCAAAAACCAGTAGTAACTGTTGCTCGTAAATCAGTTGCTGGTTTTAAAATCCGTGAAGGCTACCCTATTGGCTGTAAAGTGACCCTGCGCGGTGAGCGTATGTGGGAATTCTTAGAGCGTTTAGTTGACATCGCAATCCCACGTATCCGTGACTTCCGTGGTCTGAGCGCTAAAGCGTTCGATGGCCGTGGTAACTACGCGATGGGCGTGCGTGAGCAGATCATTTTCCCAGAGATCGATTACGATAAAATCGATAAAATTCGCGGTATGGATATTGTTATCACTACCTCTGCGAAGACTGATGAAGAAGGTCGTGCTTTGTTAGACGCTTTTAACTTCCCATTCAAGAAATAAGGGTAGCGTAATGGCAAAAACATCAATGAAAGCACGTGAAGCAAAGCGTGCACAGCTCGTAGCTAAGTTCGCTGAAAAGCGTGCTGCTCTGAAAGTGATTATTGCAAGTCCAGCTTCTTCTGATGAAGATCGTTGGGATGCAGTATTAAAGCTGCAAGCTCTACCACGTGATTCCAGCGCATCGCGTCAACGCAATCGTTGTAATCAAACTGGTCGCCCACATGGTTTCCTACGTAAGTTCGGTTTAAGCCGTATCAAATTACGTGAAGCAACCATGCGTGGTGAAGTTCCTGGCCTGCGTAAGGCTAGCTGGTAAGCACTTGTCACGGAGTAAGCTAATATGAGCATGCAAGATCCTATTGCGGATATGTTAACCCGTATTCGTAACGGCCAAGCTGCTAACAAAGTATCTGTGAAGATGCCTTCTGCTAAGCTGAAAGTCGCTATTGCGAAACTGCTTAAAGAAGAAGGTTACATCGCGGATTACGCCGTAGCAGATGAAGCCAAGCCTGAATTGGAAATTACCTTAAAGTACTTCCAAGGCCAACCAGTCGTTGAGACTATCCAGCGTGTAAGCCGTCCAGGTCTTCGTATTTACAAAGGTAAAAACGAACTTCCTAAAGTGATGGGCGGACTGGGTGTCGCAATTGTGTCCACTTCTAAAGGCCTGATGACTGATCGTGCCGCCCGCCTTGCAGGCATGGGTGGCGAGGTTATCTGCTACGTAGCATAAGGAGCTAGGAATGTCTCGTGTAGCAAAAGCACCAGTATCTATTCCAGCTGGCGTAGAGGTGACCTTAAACGAACAGACCCTGACCGTCAAAGGCGCGAAAGGAAGTCTGACTCGAGTGATCAACAATGCGGTCAATGTTGTTATTGAAGGTGGCGTGATTAAATTCCTTCCTGTTGAGGGCGCAGTTGGCGCTTGGGCACAGGCTGGTACAACACGTGCATTAGTAAACAACATGGTTGTTGGTGTATCTCAAGGTTTTGAGCGTAAATTAAAGTTAGTTGGCGTTGGTTACCGTGCGAAACTCGTCGGTGCTGACATTGACCTTACTTTAGGTTTCTCTCATCCGTTAGTACACAAACTGCCCGCAGGCGTTACTGCAGAGTGTCCTAGCCAAACTGACATCGTCCTACGTGGCGTTGATAAACAGTTAATTGGCCAAGTCGCTGCTGAGATTCGCGGATATCGTCCACCAGAGCCATACAAAGGCAAGGGTGTTCGCTATGACGACGAAGAAGTACGCCGTAAAGAGGCTAAGAAGAAGTAGGTAACGCGATATGGATAAGAAAACATCTCGCTTACGTCGCGCTATTCGCGCTCGTAAGAAGATCCAAGAGCTGGGCGTGAACCGTCTGGTTGTACATCGTACACCGCGTCACATTTATGCTCAGGTGATCAATCCTGAAGCTCAGGTGGTGGCAGCTGCTTCAACCGTGGAAAAAGCGGTTAAAGAGCAACTGAAGAGTACCGGTAACGTAGACGCGGCTAAAGCAGTAGGTAAATTTATTGCTGAGCGCGCGATCGAAAAAGGCGTAACGACAGTTGCGTTCGATCGTTCTGGTTTCAAGTATCACGGTCGTGTAGCTGCTCTAGCAGATGCTGCTCGTGAAGCTGGCCTCCAGTTCTAAGGGGTTATAAAAATGGCTAAATTAGAAGCTCAGCAAAAAGACGATCTGCAAGAGAAATTAATTGCAGTTAATCGTGTTTCTAAAGTAGTTAAGGGCGGTCGTATCTTTAGCTTCACAGCACTGACAGTAGTGGGTGATGGTAATGGTAAGGTCGGCTATGGCTATGGTAAAGCGCGCGAAGTTCCAGCAGCAATTCAAAAAGCTATGGAAAAAGCCCGTCGTAACATGGTGACCGTTGAGTTGAATGCAGGTACTCTGCATCACCCAGTTAAAGGTCGTCATACTGGTTCACGTGTATACATGCAACCAGCATCACAGGGTACCGGTATTATCGCCGGTGGCGCAATGCGTGCCGTATTGGAAGTAGCAGGCGTTCATAACGTTCTGTCTAAAGCATACGGTTCTACTAACCCGATCAACATCGTTCGCGCGACTGTAGATGCTCTGGTGCACATGAAGTCACCATCGCAAATCGCAGCTAAGCGTGGCCTGAATGTTGACGAAATTCGGGGGTAATGCACCATGGCAACTAAAACTGTAAAAGTTACTCAGACTAAAAGTGCTATCGGTCGTTTACCAAAGCACCGCGCGACCTTAACAGGTCTTGGTCTGCGTCGCATTGGTCACACTGTTGAATTAGAAGATACTCCTTCAGTTCGCGGTATGATCAACAAGGTCTACTACATGGTTAAGGTGGAGGATTAATAGATGCGTTTAAATACTCTATCTCCAGCTGCAGGCGCTAAGCATGCACCAAAGCGTGTAGGCCGTGGTATGGGCTCAGGTTTAGGTAAAACTGCAGGTCGTGGTCACAAAGGCCAAAAATCTCGTAGCGGTGGCGGCGTACGCCCAGGCTTCGAGGGTGGTCAAATGCCACTTAAGATCCGTTTACCTAAATTTGGTTTTACCTCGCGTCGCGCTATGGTAACAGCTGAAGTTCGTGTACTCGAACTGGCTAAAGTTAACGGTGATGTTATCGACTTAAACGCTCTGAAAGATGCGAACGTTATTACTCGCAACATCCAGTTTGCGAAAATCGTTCTTTCAGGTACCATTGAGCGCCCAGTGACTGTAAAAGGTCTGAAGGTAACCAAAGGTGCACGTGCAGCAATTGAAGCTGCTGGCGGTAAGATCGAGGAATAATACGTCGATGGCAAAACCAGGACTTGATTTAAAAAGCGCGAAAGGTGGACTTTCAGAGTTGAAGGCTCGCCTCCTGTTCGTGATTGGTGCGATTATCGTCTTTAGGGCCGGTTCGTTTGTACCAATTCCTGGTATTGACGCAGCTGTATTAGCAGAGCTGTTTGCTCAGCAAAAAGGGACCATCCTAGGCATGTTTAACATGTTCTCGGGTGGTGCTCTTTCCCGTGCTTCTATCTTTGCATTAGGTATCATGCCGTACATTTCGGCATCGATTATCATGCAGTTATTGACTGTTGTGCATCCTGCACTCGCTGAATTGAAAAAAGAAGGCGAGTCTGGACGTAAAAAAATCAGTCAGTACACTCGATGGGGTACGTTGGTGCTGGGTACATTCCAGTCGATCGGTATTGCAACAGGGTTACCAAACTTAGTCCCAGGCCTAGTGGTCAATATTGGATTCGGTTTCTACTTTGTAGCGGTTGTGAGCTTAGTAACAGGAACTATGTTCCTGATGTGGCTAGGTGAGCAAATTACCGAACGAGGTATAGGTAACGGTATCTCGATTTTAATTTTCGCAGGTATTGTTGCTGGATTACCTTCCGCTATCGGCCAAACGGCTGAGCAGGCGCGTCAAGGTGACCTGAATGTGTTAGTGTTGTTGTTGCTCGCGGTAATTATTTTTGCTGTGACTTATTTCGTGGTGTTTGTAGAGCGTGGTCAACGTCGTATCGTCGTTAACTATGCCAAGCGTCAGCAAGGCCGTAAGGTATTCGCTGCGCAATCTACTCACTTGCCACTGAAAATAAACATGGCGGGTGTAATTCCTCCAATTTTTGCGTCAAGCATTATTTTGTTCCCAGGCACACTGGCTCAGTGGTTTGGTCAAAATGAGTCTATGTCATGGTTAAGTGATTTTTCATTGGCCGTGTCACCTGGACAACCGCTTTACTCATTATTGTATGCAGCAGCGATTATCTTCTTCTGTTTCTTCTACACAGCGTTGGTATTTAATCCACGTGAAACAGCAGATAACCTGAAGAAGAGTGGTGCATTCATCCCTGGGATCCGTCCTGGAGAACAGACTTCGCGTTACATTGATAAAGTAATGACTCGCCTAACATTAGCTGGCGCGTTATACATTACCTTTATCTGTTTAATTCCGGAGTTCATGCTAATTGCGTGGAAAGTACAGTTCTATTTTGGCGGTACTTCACTACTAATTATGGTAGTCGTAATCATGGACTTCATGGCTCAGGTTCAGACCCATATGATGTCACATCAGTATGAGTCTGTGATGAAGAAAGCTAACCTAGTTAACAAAGCGAATTTAGATCGTTTTGGTCGCTAAGTAAGCTTTACGGAGTGATGAAATGAAAGTTCGAGCTTCCGTGAAGAAGATCTGCCGTAACTGCAAGATCGTCAAGCGTAGTGGCGTTGTGCGCGTTATCTGTGTTGAACCAAAACACAAACAGCGTCAAGGCTAAAAGTGAAATTGTTCAGCCCACTGTTGGGCTGAACAAATATTGTTTGCAAATCTGTCAACTGTCGAGTATCCTTTCGGGCTTTTCGCAGTTGGCCTTTAACTTAAGGAGTGCATAGTGGCCCGTATCGCTGGCATTAACATTCCTGATCAAAAGCATACAGTCATCGCATTGACTGCAATTTTCGGCATCGGCCGTACTCGCGCTAGAGCAATCTGCGCAGCTACGTCAATTGCTGAAACTGCTAAGATCAAGGAATTGAGCGAAGCTCAAATCGACACCCTACGCGAAGAAGTTGCCAAATACTTAGTAGAAGGTGACTTACGTCGTGAGATTTCTATGAACATCAAGCGTCTTATGGATCTTGGTTGTTATCGTGGTCTCCGCCATCGTCGTAGCCTGCCTCTTCGTGGGCAACGTACTAAGACCAATGCGCGTACGCGTAAAGGTCCACGTAAACCAATCAAGAAGTAACGGGAAGGTAGACAATGGCTAAAGTTCCGTCACGTTCTCCGCGTAAGCGCGTACGTAAACAGGTTGCAGATGGCATGGCTCATATCCATGCTTCTTTCAACAACACAATTGTCACCATTACAGATCGTCAAGGTAATGCGTTGTCATGGGCTACTTCAGGTGGTTCAGGTTTCCGTGGTTCACGTAAATCTACGCCATTTGCTGCACAGGTAGCTGCTGAGCGTGCAGGCGCTGCTGCTCAAGACTACGGTTTAAAAAACCTTGAAGTGTTTGTGAAGGGTCCAGGTCCAGGTCGTGAATCAGCCATTCGTGCGCTGAACGCTGTTGGTTACAAAATTACCAACATTACCGATGTGACGCCGATCCCTCATAATGGTTGTCGTCCTCCTAAAAAGCGTCGTGTATAACGCGTTTCATTAGGATAGTTGGAGAAAGATCATGGCAAGATACTTGGGTCCCAAGCTCAAGCTCAGCCGCCGAGAAGGTACTGACCTTTTCTTAAAAAGCGGTGTGAGAGCAATCGATTCTAAGTGTAAACTGGAATCTGCACCAGGACAGCATGGCGCTCGTAAGCCACGTCTGTCAGAGTACGGTTTACAGTTACGCGAAAAACAAAAAGTTCGTCGTATTTACGGTGTGTTAGAAAAGCAATTCCGTAACTACTATAAAGAGGCTGCACGTCTGAAAGGCAACACTGGTGAAAACCTGTTGCAACTTTTAGAAACTCGTTTAGATAACGTTGTTTATCGTATGGGTTTCGGTGCGACTCGTGCAGAATCACGTCAGCTAGTAAGCCATAAATCTGTTATGGTTAACGGTCGTGTTGTTAACATTCCGTCATTCAAAGTGTCTGCGAATGATGTTGTAAGCATCCGTGAAAAGTCACGCACTCAAGCTCGTATCAAAGCGGCTTTAGAAGTGGCTGGTCAACGCGAGAAGCCTACATGGGTTGAAGTCGACAGCGCGAAAATGGAAGGTGCTTTCAAGCGTATTCCAGAACGTAGCGATTTGTCTGCGGAAATTAACGAACAGCTGATCGTCGAGCTTTACTCTAAGTAAGGCTAACAAACAAGAGAGGACACAATGCAGGGTTCTGTTACAGAATTTCTTAAACCGCGTCTCGTTGATATCGAGCAGGTTAACTCAACACGTGCCAAGGTTACTTTGGAACCGCTTGAGCGTGGTTTCGGCCACACTTTAGGTAACGCGTTGCGTCGCATCCTATTGTCGTCTATGCCCGGCTGCGCGGTTACCGAAGTCGAGATTGACGGCGTACTGCACGAATACAGCAGTAAGGAAGGCGTACAAGAAGATATCCTTGAAATCTTGCTTAATCTGAAAGGATTAGCAGTGACTATCGAGGGTAAAGACGAGGCTATGCTTACATTAAGCAAGTCCGGCGCAGGCCCTGTCATCGCAGCAGATATCACGCATGATGGTGATGTCACTATCGTGAATCCTGATCATGTTATCTGTCATTTGACAGGTAACAATGATATCAGCATGCGTATTCGCGTTGAGCGTGGTCGTGGTTATGTGCCAGCATCTGCTCGTGCACAGACAGAAGACGATGATCGCCCAATCGGCCGCTTGCTGGTTGATGCTTCTTTCTCGCCAGTCGCACGTATTGCCTACAATGTAGAAGCAGCTCGTGTTGAACAGCGTACTGACTTGGATAAACTCGTTATCGATATGACCACTAATGGTACTATTGATCCTGAGGAAGCTATCCGTCGTTCTGCAACCATCTTAGCTGAACAGCTGGATGCGTTTGTTGAGCTGCGTGACGTGACTGAGCCAGAAATGAAGGAAGAGAAGCCGGAGTTCGATCCGATTCTGTTGCGTCCTGTCGACGATTTAGAGCTAACTGTACGTTCGGCTAACTGTTTGAAAGCCGAAGCGATTCATTACATCGGAGATCTGGTACAGCGTACTGAAGTTGAGCTGCTGAAAACCCCTAACTTAGGTAAGAAATCTCTTACTGAAATTAAGGACGTTTTAGCTTCTCGCGGACTGTCGTTAGGTATGCGTCTGGAAAACTGGCCTCCAGCTAGTTTAGCAGACGACCTATAAGTCTCAGGTTTGTACAGATTTAGGTTATAAGGATTAGGTCATGCGCCATCGTAAGAGTGGTCGTCAACTTAACCGCAACAGCAGCCACCGCCAAGCTATGTTCCGTAACATGGCAAGCTCACTGGTTCGTCATGAGATCATCAAGACAACCGTAGCTAAAGCGAAAGAACTGCGTCGCGTAGTTGAGCCTCTGATAACACTTGCTAAGAGTGACAGCGTTGCAAACCGTCGTTTAGCGTTTGCACGTACTCGCGACGCTGAAGTCGTAGGTAAGTTATTCACTGAATTGGGTCCACGTTACCAGGAACGTCCTGGTGGCTACACCCGTATCCTTAAGTGCGGTTTACGTGCTGGTGATAAAGCCCCAATGGCTTACATCGAGCTAGTAGGTCGTCCAGAAGCTGCTCAAGCTGTTGATGTTGAAGCTGCTGAGTAATTAAGGTTACAAATTTAAAAGCCGGGCTCTAAGCCCGGCTTTTTATTTCAGCTCGTTTTAACTTACTCGACCCAAGTCGTTTGTTTCTCGATTTCTTTAGGCAATGTTAAGTGCCATTTACTTAACCCTTTACGGCTAAACATAAATTGTCCTAGGTCATCTGTTACTGGGAATATGTTTTCCGGTTTCTCACCTGCGAGGATCCTTGAGGCCATTTTGGCTGCGATCTTGCCGTGCTGGTAACCATCGAGAACATAGCCGCCGATATTGCCGTTGTTGTATACGCTAAATCCCCAAAAACCAAAATTGGGTACTGGTGTGTTAGCTGAAACCCATCCTAATAATTCTTCAGCATCAACCGACTGATCTTTGTCATCCCTCACTGCATGATAAAGTGCAACGACTATCGCACTAAAGCCATTGTCTTTAGCTGCAATGACTTGCTTTTGCCATTCACTAAGTTGATTTAGTTGTAATATTTCAACTTCCACATCGCTCAACATGCTCAGTTGCTGCTTACTGATATATTCCGCAGCAAGTCTAGACGTATCACTTTGATCGAAGAGAACTAAGATTTTTCGGTGCTTTGATATTGGTAATATTCGTTGTAGTAATAGCAGAGAGCGTCTGAGTAGAGGTCTTTCAAGCACACCCGTAAAACGCTTATATTCATTTAAGTGATATTCTCTTGGGTTCATATTAATGCCAAGGTATACCACTGGAATTTGACTTGAGTTTAACCGTTGGTGTAGATAATTAACGGCATTATCATCTGCTAGGATCACTAACTGTGGTTTTTGTTGTTGAATAAATTGCCATGCCAGTTCTGCCCGTTTTGCATGAAGATTTTTAGGTAGCCGTTTAGTGTCCATTTCAAAGTGATTTACCTCATTGAGAGGTGTTAATGTATCGAGTATGGCTTGATAATACTGCTTATCCCACGTGTAACCTTGGTGGTAGCTCTCGATGACAACCACCTTGGCCGCATATGCCATTGGTATGAAACATGCCAGCATTAAGGTAAAAATCTGTCGCCATCTTTTAATTAATAACTTAATTAAATTCATGGAGAGATACCTAGTGGAATATAGCTTTGAGTATAGTCCAACCTCGAGTATCCGGCGGGCAATAAAAAAGCCTCATACTGAGGCTTTAAATATTCTTTCGGCGATGTGCTTACGTTATTGTGCTGTCGCTTTCTGCTGGCTGTAATCTAGCTTCTCATGTTTTTGCCCCATTGCTTCTGCAACTTCTGGAGGCATGTAGTTTTCATCATGTTTTGCTAAGACTTCAGTTGCGGCCAACTTACCATCTTCCCCTAATACACCTTGGGCGACGATGCCTTGTCCTTCGCGGAATAGATCCGGTAATAGATCGTCATAGGTCACTAGAATTTCGCCACCTAAGGAATCGTGTACTGCAAATTGCACATGTAGGCTGTTTGGATCACGTACCATAGAGCCTACCGTTACCATGCCACCTACACGAATACGTTGGCCCGCTTCGGGTTTAACGCCTGTATCGGTTTTACCGTTTACGATTTCTGACGGTGTATAGAATAAGTTTAAGTTGGAGTTCAACGCATACAGCAGCAGTGAAGCAATCGCGGCTACGCCACCGATTAGTGCTATAGCTAACGTCAGTCTCTTTTTGCGTCTTGGGTTCACGATTTGTTACTCCTAGTTTCTTTGAGGCGCTCTTCGCGGTTCATCTTTTTCGCTATTTCAATCAAAACCTTACGCTTTTGGCGTGCGCTAGTGATGATCAGCGTCGATACACAGAAGAAGGTCACACCATAGGCAAGCCATACATAAAAGGCATAGCCACCCATGTTGAAAAAATCACTGATAGAATCGAATTGCATTATTTGACCTCCTCAGCTTTAGCAAGTTCACGTACCCAAGGGCGCATGCCGTTTCTTGCTAAGATTTCTGCTCTAAATCTCACAATAGTGATAGCGCCTATCATAAGCCCGAAACCTAAAATATTGATTAAAAGTGGGTATAACATGTCACTCGACATGGTCGATTTAGAGGTAATTTTGATGGTTGATGGTTGATGCAATGAGCTCCACCATTCAACTGAATATTTAATAATGGGGATATTAATTACCCCTACGATTGCCAAGATCCCTGCTGCACGTGCAGCCAGCACTTTGTCTTCAAAAGAAGCGTAGAGGGAAATCACACCTAAGTAGAGGAATAGTAGTACTAATTCAGAGGTCAGACGCGCATCCCATACCCACCAAGTGCCCCACATAGGTTTGCCCCAAGCGGCACCAGTAAAGAGTGCTATAAAGGTGATGACAGCTCCTATAGGAGCAATAGACGCAGCTGCCCAGTCTGCTAATTTGACCTGCCAGACAAGACCAATAAATGCCGCTGTCGCCATACCCATGTAGGCCGCCATTGACATTGATGCAGCTGGTACATGGATAAAGATAATACGGTAGCTATCTCCTTGCTGGTAATCTGTCGGGGCAAACAATAAACCCCATACGGTGCCAACTGTAAGGAAAAGGCAGGCTAAGGTGGCAAACCATGGAAATAATGTTCCTGATAACTTATATGCGCGTTCAGGATCCGCGTAAGGGTGTAACCATTTCCACATTTTAGTTAGTACTCACTCGCAGAGATGCACCGATTGCAAAAGGTGCTAAGGTTAACGAACCGATCAACATGGCGCCAATTATAGCGAGCTGACCGTCATAGGGTAAATTCATTCCTGCCGCATCAATGGCGCTGGTCGCGAAAATGAGCACTGGAATATAAAGTGGCAGAATCAAAAGGCTTAATAGTACGCCGCCTTTACGTAGACCAACGGTTAATGCCACGCCAATAGCACCTAAGAGTGACAACACTGGGGTGCCTAAAGCCAGTGTGGCAATCAATGCACCATAACTATTAGCATCTAAGTTCAGTAGCACGGCCAGCAGTGGGGCAATAATAATCAATGGAACACCCGTAAGTATCCAGTGGGCTAACACTTTGGCTAAGACTAAAACAGACAAAGGTTGTGGGCTAAGTAGCATCTGTTCTAAGCTGCCGTCACTAAAGTCAGCTTTAAATAGACGCTCCAGCGACAACATGGATGCTAACAATGCCGCAACCCAAATAATCCCTGGGGCAATACGGGCTAGCATTTGTGGTTCTGGGCCAATGCCGAGTGGAAATAGGGTTACAACCATAATGAAGAATAATAGGGGATTAAAAATATCACCACGGTGTCGAATGGCAATCTTTAGATCCCGCTGAAGTAACGTTAAAAACGCTTGAGTAAAGCTGATGCCTCTTTTCATTATGCCAAACCTTATACGAAGCGATAATCTAGACGAATTTTACGAAGCCTATCATCTTTGATAATGCCCATATCTTGGTGAGTGGTCAGGATCACACAGCCACCATTATCCGCATGTTGAATAAATAACTGTTCAAGCTCTTCGACGCCTTTTTTATCGATTGCGGTAAAAGGTTCATCTAGGATCCACACCTTACAATCATTGTGCCAAAGCCTTGCCAATGCTGTTCGGCGATGTTGGCCCGCGGACAAATGCCCAGCAAGCGCTTCCTCAAAACCTGATAGATTTACTTTAGCTAATATGGCAGACGTATCAAAATCATCATAGCCACTGATTCTTAAATTGAAGTTAAGGTTTTCCTCAGCGGTTAATTCGGATTTCACTCCCGCAAGGTGGCCTAAATACAGTAGATCTTCGTTATATTCGTCACGACAGCGGTTGATATCTTCATTTATATAGAAGGTTTGCCCCGCATAGGGACGAGATAGACCTGCTAATATGCGTAATAAACTGGTTTTGCCGGCACCATTAGGGCCTTCAATCTGGACGATATCGCCAGCATTAATCTCAAAACTTAATTCATCAAATAGAATGCGTTCTTCACGGATGCATGTCAGCTTGCTCGCTGATAACAGTGTGTTTACTGAAGTTATATTTGTCACTGAACCCTCTATCTCAAGCCGGAAGGAAACACAAGTGATTCTAACACAAACGATATTGCGGGTTTACACTTGCTTGGGACTAGATGTCAGCAATTTGATGTGGTTCCAATAACCGCAATATTTCTCGTACAAATCGAACTTTTTTAATAGTTGCTAATATATTAACGAATTTGTCACGCTTGTCGCCTTATATCATTTGTGCTGAGATTCTAATCACAAAAAGATGAGATTTATTGAAGTTTGTAGTAATCTTAGTGCGCTATAATGAGTCTGCCTCAAAGGGCAGCGCGAGCTTTGTACGTATTTGCATTAGGAACATTGAACATGAAAAAACTGTTAGCAATGACTGCAGTCGCTGCTTTGACTATGTCAGTCAACGTTTCAGCTCAAGATGCTGAAGCTATTTTCAACAAGGCATGTACCGTGTGCCATAGCATGGGTGTTGCTGGTGCTCCAAAAGCGCACAATGCAGCGGAGTGGGAACCACGTTTAGCTAAAGGTGTTGATAATCTAGTTAAAAGTGTAAAAACAGGTTTAAACGCAATGCCACCAGGTGGTATGTGTACTGATTGTACTGATGATGATTACAAAGCAGCTATCGAGTTTATGTCTAAAGCTAAGTAATTTTTTTTGCAGTGTTAAAAAACCGGCATTAGCCGGTTTTTTTATGTCTGCGCTAAGCTGAAACTTAGTGCTAGGTGCGGATAACTTATTGCACTTGGGTATCCAGTACTAAGTTTGCCGTTTCACCCACATTAACTTTGCTGATTTTTCCTTGAATATCACCCGCCTGAGGTTTGATATTGCCATGCTTGGATAAGACGGCAATAACTTCAACGCTAGCAGTTTGGCTTAATTTTACATCGCCACCCATGCCTGTGCTGTCGTCTAGTGTCACTGTAACAGGCAATGATTTTGCACTAACTTTAGTTGCTGCTAGCGGTACTTTAGGACCTTCAGTTGCACGTGCAAAGACAAAGATAGTGTCTTCTGGGCTCGCTTTCGCTGCAAGTTCAGGTGAAATTGAAATTTCAATACTTACTGATTTGCTTGTGACTTTTGCCTGCTTGTGTACATCATCGTTAGGCATACCTGTCGTTTCGGCTTGCATACGTAAGTTAGCTGTTTCGATGGCATTCATCAGTGCGGCGCGATCCACATCTGTACGGTCACTATTAAGAATAGTCTGCCATGAATCAATGGCTTTTTGGTACTTTGCAGTAAAGAAAGCATCCATACCAACTAACAACAGTGTTGATGGATCCTGTGGATCTAATGCTAGCGATTCGTCTATTAAGGCTTGAATTTCTGGTGTCATTTGCTGACCGGCTTTGTAGTACAACGCCGTGGCCTTTGGTCCGATTAACTCGGCATGTTTGCCCACTAAATCCATCACTTTGTCGAAGGCCGCGACTGCTTTATCAAATTGGTTAGCCGAAATATATGCATGACCTAGACTAAACCAAGCCTGACTATTTTCTGGCTCGGCTTGCACTTGGGCTTCCATCATTTGTACGCGCTGCCCCATGATTTGCGCAGTATCCATACCAGCATGTGGGTTAGCCGCTTGGGTATTGCCAATATTTTCAAAGGCTCCTAATTGCTGATAAAGGTAACCTGAGATCGCAATCAAGCATACCGACATGACTGATGGCCAAAGGATACTTTTAGGTTTGATTTGATTGACAAGGGAATCATCGCTCGCTTGTTTGATGTCTTGGAGTAAACTGATTTCGAGTTCTTTCTTAAGCGCATCAAATTCTGCTTGGTCGAGCAGTTCTTCATTAAGTTCTTTCTCAAGGGTGGAAAGACGTTCATTGAACAATTCGAGGTTCGTTTGTTTGCGAACACCAGCTTCCTCAGTACGCAATAACTTTTGCTGTCTGAAATGTGGGATCCAGATCAGTGTTAAGCTGACCAACACAACAAGCGCAATAAAAATCCAAAATGTCGTCATTGTTTCTATATTCACTTTAGTTTGCATAAAAGCGGTTGTTACCGCTGGCTTGGAAGCAAGATTATACGTAAAGATTATTCATTGAACAGTAATATAAGACCTTCACAACTGTGAAAGCTGAGAGTTGGGCACTGGTTCACAAATTGTTCCATCTGGTAAATTTTATATGAAACTTAAGGCTCATTTATCTGTCACATGCAAAACTGTAGACCTGCGGTGGCTCCATTTGGGCAAAAATCGAGAATGAGACAAGTCACCCAGTTTTGTATGAAAGAGGCAGACAGGAACAATAGCAAATACTAAAATGAACCAAATTTCGTGCATTTGTGTGAACAGCATGTTGTGCGTTGGTTTGGAATTTTTCTAAATCAACATATTATTAGAGACTGAGGAAAACCCATGATCCCAGAACTTGGACACTTTTCGCTGATTATAGGAGTGGCATTCGCCTTCTTGTTAACCAGCGTTCCCCTTATAGGTGTTGCCCGTAAAGACCAATACCTAGTGAGGTATGCTTGGCCGTTAGCCTACGGAATGTTCTTTTTTATTGCTTTATCCGTAGTATCGCTTGGTTATAGCTTCGCCGTTGATGATTTCTCCGTGGCCTACGTGGCACATCACTCTAATTCTCAGTTACCTATTTTCTTTAAGATTGCGGCCGTATGGGGCGGTCATGAAGGGTCTCTGTTGTTCTGGGTGTTTGCGTTATCAACTTGGGCCGCTTCTGTCGCATTATTCAGTAAAGGCTTGGAAGAAGTGTTTACTGCAAGGGTGCTGGCTGTATTGGCGCTGATTGTGATTGGTTTTAGCTTATTTATGCTGCTCACTTCTAGCCCATTTGAACGTTTATTTCCAATGCCAGCCGAAGGCCGCGACTTGAACCCAATGTTGCAGGATGTAGGCTTAATCTTCCATCCGCCAATGTTGTATTTAGGTTATGTGGGTTTCTCTGTAAGCTTTGCGTTTGCAATTGCTGCATTGATGAGTGGCCATCTTGACTCGGCTTGGGCTCGTTGGTCTCGTCCTTGGACCTTGGCTGCTTGGATTTTCCTCACTGGCGGTATTGCATTAGGTTCTTGGTGGGCATACTACGAATTAGGCTGGGGTGGCTGGTGGTTCTGGGATCCAGTAGAAAATGCCTCCTTTATGCCTTGGTTAGTGGGTACGGCATTAGTGCATTCGCTGATTGTGACCGAAAAACGTGGTGCGTTCCGTAACTGGACAGTATTGCTGTCAATCTTTGCATTTTCGTTAAGTTTACTGGGTACCTTTATCGTGCGTTCCGGCGTACTGACTTCGGTTCACTCATTCGCAGCCGATCCAAGCCGCGGTATGTTTATTCTGTTATTACTCGGCTTAGCTATCGGTGGTTCGCTCACGTTGTTTGCCTTCCGCGCAAGTGAAATGAGCAGCCCAGCACGCTTCGAATTGAAATCAAAAGAAACCATGCTGTTAGTCTGTAACGTGTTGCTGACTGTCGCTGCTGGTACAGTCTTGTTAGGGACGTTATATCCACTGCTGATCGATGCTTTAGGTATGGGCAAGATCTCTGTTGGACCTCCATATTTTAATGCTGTGTTTGTACCGATCGTGCTCGTGCTGTTTGCGTTTATGGGCGTGGGTCCGATCATCCGTTGGAAGAAATCAAAAGCGGGTGAGTTAAAACGCCAATTGCTGGTGCCTGCATTAGTATCAGCCGCGATTGGTATCGTGACGCCATTTATTGTCGATGGTGCTTTTAACGTGTGGGTTGCTTTGGGTATCGCCGCCGCTGCTTGGATTGTGTTGGCAACCGCTAGAGCCGCTTACAATATCGTGAAGCCTAAAGATGGTGAATTAAGCGTGGCACGTATGGGCCGTAGTGAGCTGGGTATGATCTTAGCTCACTTAGGTATTGCTGTGTCGGTTATCGGTGCCACTATGGTATCTAACTACTCGGTTGAGAAAAGTGTGCGTATGGGGCCTGGCATAAGCCAAGAGCTTGCGGGTTATACCTTTAAATATCTTGAGACTAAGAACGTCGTTGGTCCTAACTACACCGCACAACAAGGTCAAATTGAGATCTACAAAGGCGATAAGCTGCTGACGTTACTCAAGCCTGATCGTCGCCAATACAATGTGCGTACTATGGACATGACCGAAGCCGGTATCGATTGGGGTCTGTTCCGTGACTTATATGTCACCATGGGCGATCCAATCAGCAGCACTGAATTTGCTGTGCGTTTGAACTACAAGCCTTTTGTTCGTTGGTTATGGTTTGGAGCAATATTCATGATGGTCGGTGGTTTCTTTGCCGCATCGGATAAACGCTATCGCTCAAAAGTGGCTGCTACCGTTAAGCCGCAAACTGAAAAAGCGAAATTAGCTACCGCTCAATAATTGGGGAATGTATGAAGAAGTTGGTTCTGTTTATCCCATTAGTCATTTTTCTTGGCATGGGGGTATTTTTATACAAAGGATTGTTTTTAAATCCGCAGAAACTGGATTCAGCTCTGGAAGGAAAGCCTATTCCGGCTTTCCAACTGGAACGTCTCGAAACACCAAACGAGATGATTACCAATGAGCAACTGAAAGGAAAAGTGTCATTACTTAACGTTTGGGCTACTTGGTGCCCCTCTTGTAAGTATGAACACCCTTTCTTAGTCATGCTGAAACGTCAGAATATTCTGCCTATCTATGGGATTAACTATCGTGACGAACGTATCCCCGCGCTGGAAGAATTAAAACGCCAGGGTGATCCTTACAATATCAATATTTTTGATAAGGATGGACGCTTAGGCTTAGATCTTGGCGTTTACGGTGCACCGGAAAGCTTTATTGTTGATCATAATGGCATTATTCGTTATCGCTACGCAGGGCCTATTGACCAGCGTGTATGGAGTGAAACTCTCTATCCTATGATTCAACAACTCCAAGCTGAAGCGGCGAAGGATGGTGCAGCGTGAGAATTTTGACAAAAATCATTGGTGGCCTGGTGTTAATGCTGAGTATGGTGACAACCGTAATGGCCACACCGGTTGATACTTACGAATTTAAATCACCCGAAAACCAAAAACGAGGTTTGTCATTAGCGCATGAGTTGCGTTGCCCGCAATGTCAGAACCAAAACTTGATCGATTCCAACTCGCCCGTTGCACGAGATCTGCGCCTTGAAGTGTATAAAATGGTCGATGAAGGCAAAGGTGACGATGAAATCATCGAGTTTATGACCAGCCGTTATGGTGAGTTTGTACTCTACAAACCGAAAATGGAAACTAAAACCTATATTCTTTGGTTAGGTCCAGTGGGTTTGTTATTGCTCGGTCTTATCATTGGTTTCATCTTTATCCGCAAGCAACGTATCGGTGGCACGACCGAGCCTGAGATCAGTGCCGAAGATCAAAAAGCGCTTGATGCTTTATTAAAGCGTGATAATAAATGAAGTCATTTGCTTTAGCTGCAATCCTAGCGAGTCTGTCTGTTGCCTTTGCTGGTGGTGCCCATGCGTACCCCGGCATGCAGCAGGCAAATAAACCGATTGAGTCGACAGTCGATCTGATTAACGTTCTTCCACAGACTTATCCTATCGAAGTTGTTGCTTTTAGTGATGCGAATGGAAAGCCTATCGACTTTAGCCAATACAAAGGCAAAGTTGTGATGGTCAACATGTGGGCGACTTGGTGCCCTCCCTGCGTAAGGGAGTTGCCCGCAATTGAGCGTTTGGCGACAAAGTTTAAAGCGGATCAGTTTGCGTTATTGCCTATCTCTATTGATGCAGGTGGTAAGCAACAAGTGCAGCCTTTTCTCACTTCATTAGGAATGGCAAACTTTAATTCCTATTACGATCCTACGCAAAACTTAGGACAGGTGTTCCCACTGGATACCATTCCTGCAACCTTTATTCTCGATCAAAATGGCCAATTGATCGCGTTTGTGCGCTCCTTTGTCGACTGGGATGATGCAAAAGCCGTATCGCTAATCCAAAGTTTTATCGATAAAGGCGCTAAAAAGCTGAATTAAACAGCATATAGAGCGTAAATAGAGCACCGTTGTAGAAAAGATCGCCATGCGATCTTTTTTCTTTTAAAAAGCGCTTGCACAAAAAGTTTCGCTGCCTATAATGCGCATCCACTGACACGGCAGACAGCGAAAGCGAGCGCGGTGACAGTGCGAATCGAATGCAAAATGTGCAGTTGATTCGAAAGCCTCAAGAAGTTTGCAAAAACGCCTTGACGCGATGAGGTAAATGCGTAGAATACGCAGCCCTGACCCAGTGAGCGGTAACGCAAGCGATGAGGTCAACGCTCTTTAACAATCTAAACAAGAAATCTGTGTGGACACTCACAGGTGTTGAGTTAATCGAAATTACTCTGCCGTTTGGCGAGTAATCAAAGAATTAAATCAATGAATGAGTGTTCATAGCAATATGTACAAAGTTTTGGTTTCGCTTTCTTCTCTTTATGAAGAGAGGGCGGAAACAAACGACAGAATTCATTGAGTCGTTTAACGCGAGTTAAACAAAAAACTTTTAATTGAAGAGTTTGATCATGGCTCAGATTGAACGCTGGCGGCAGGCCTAACACATGCAAGTCGAGCGGCAGCACAAGGGAGTT
>NZ_BMOP01000038.1 GCF_014647135.1 Shewanella xiamenensis | reverse complement strand
GATTTAATTCTTTGATTACTCGCCAAACGGCAGAGTAATTTCGATTAACTCAACACCTGTGAGTGTCCACACAGATTTCTTGTTTAGATTGTTAAAGAGCATTTGACCTCATCGCTTGCGTTACCGCCCTCTGGGTCAGGGCTGCGTATTCTACGCATTTCCCTTGTCGCGTCAAGGCGTTTTTACAAACTTCTTGAGGCTTTCGAATCAACTGCACATTTTGCATTCGATTCGCACTGAAACCACGCTCGCTTTCGCTGTCTGCCGTGTCAGTGGATGCGCATTATAGGCAGCGAAAACTTTTGTGCAAGCGCTTTTTGTCAGAAAATTACGATTAATCATCTAGACGCCTAGATATCCAGCAACATGAATAAAAAAGGGACTAAACAGTCCCTTTTTAAACTCATTTGGTTAACGAAACAGTAACTATGGGCTAAAGAATCGCGATTCTTGCTCGACTTCGACTTCTTCACCATCAATATGGGTTTTCACTTTTATCTCGATGTTTGTCACTGAACGCGAAAGTTCGACCGGATCGACCCCGATACTAATAGGTAGAGTTAATACCTCTCCACCAGCAATCGTCACTGAGGTAGGTCCATACCACTTATAGTTGTTGAGGCCTTCAACACTCATAGTGTATTCATGAGCTTGCTCTGTCTTATTCAGGATCTTCAAGGTGAAGGTGTTTTCAATCAAACCTCGATCATTTTCTCGATAGAGTTGATTACGGTCGCGGATAATATCCATACGCACAGGCGCAATTGTCGCACTCGCATAGATAAAGATAAGTATCATCGCGGCCAGCACCACACCATAACCCACCAGCTTCGGACGCAGTACCTTCTCTTTAATACCTTCAAGTTTATTTTCGGTGGTGTAACTAATCAGCCCTAGAGGGTATCCCATCCGCTCCATGGTTTGGTCGCACGCATCAATACAGGCACCACAGTTAATACATTCATATTGCAAGCCATTACGAATATCGATACCGGTAGGGCAAACCTGAACACAAAGGTCGCAGTCAATACAATCTCCTAGACCCATTTCTTTGGGGTCGGCTTTACGTGAGCGCGGGCCGCGGGTCTCACCGCGTTTTGCATCGTAACCAACGATATAGGTGTTTTTATCAAACATCGCCGATTGGAAACGCGCGTAAGGGCACATATGGATACACATGATTTCACGCATCCAACCCGCATTACCGTAGGTCGCTAAGGTAAAAAACACCACCCAGAAGTAGATTGCGCCTGATGCATTAAGGGTAAATACATCGACATAGACTTCACGGCTCGGCACAAAATAGGACACAAAGGTCATTGCCGTGATGAGCGAAAGTACTATCCATGCAGTGTGTTTTGCGGTTTTGCGCCAGATTTTGTCAAAACCCCATGGCATTTGATCTAGCTTAATGCGCTTATTACGGGCACCTTCGAGTTTTTCCTCAAACCAGATGAACATAAATGTCCATACGGTTTGCGGGCAAGTGTAACCACACCAGACTCGGCCGAGATAGGTTGTCACAAAAAATAACGCAAAGGCGGCTATCATAAAGAGAGCGGCAAGTAAGGTCAGATCCTGCGGCCAAATCGTTAAGCCAAAGACATGGAATTTCTGCTCAGCGAGGTTAAACCATACGGCTTGACGGTCTCCCCAAGGGATCCAAGGTAATATCAGGAAGAAGAGCATTGCTATCCAGCCCATGCGGCGGCGTAAACTACTCCATAATCCATCGATTGCACGGACATAAATCCGATTACGGGGGTTAAAGCGATCAGCCTTATCTGCATCAGGCTGGTGAATCTTAATTCGATTGGTTTTCGAATAGTCCTTGTTATTAGATTCTGCGTTCATCGTGACAGCCTTTTACTGCTTTAATATTGGACGAAAACTGGCTTATTATACCCATATTATTAATGGTTATTCACTTATGTTGGACTAAAAGATGAAAGGTTGGATCATATTAGCGCTCCTTTGTGGTGCATTATATTACTTATACACTGAAACCGACAAACTAGATGCACCTATAGCAAAAACAGAGGAAATGGTTCAAAAGATAGAAAGCAAAGTGAGCTCAGCAATGGGCACTCAGATAATTAAAATTAACCAAAATCTCACGAAAGCACGAACAGAGATATTGGAGCGGTTATCAGCATCTGAGGCTGAAGAGTTTAATAAAATCCCACTCACCGAAGATGGCATTGCTGATTTTAAAGAAAACTACTGTGGCACTACAGCCACTGAGCATCCCATTTTTAGCCGAGATAACTTGCTATTTATCTGCGATAACCTCTAATTCCACTAACAGGCAAACGGAATTTTGCAATTCATCACTAAGCATGGTGCTTAGACGATTGACCAGAAACATGATTCCGCCTAGCCTTTGAGCTTCAATTATATAGGCCTTGCATCATGACTAAACCAGTATCAGATATTTTTGATCCCACACTGTGGGATGAAGTCGACGGATTTAACTTCGACGATATTACTTACCATAGAGCCAAAGCCCATGGCACAGTGCGTATCGCCATCAATCGCCCAGATTGCCTCAATGCCTTTCGTCCAAAAACGGTTGATGAGTTATATATCGCCCTAGATCACGCTCGCCAATGGTCCGATGTAGGTTGTGTATTACTCACTGGCAATGGCCCCTCGGCCAAAGGACAATATTCGTTTTCCTCGGGTGGCGATCAACGTATTCGCGGCAAAGATGGCTATAAATATGAAGGCGCCGAAGAGGGCAAAGCCGATTTAGCCAGAATGGGGCGTTTACATATCCTCGAAGTCCAACGATTGATCCGCTTTATGCCAAAAGTAGTGATCGCGGTCGTGCCTGGTTGGGCCGTGGGTGGCGGACACAGTTTGCATGTGGTTTGCGACTTAACCTTAGCCTCCAAGGAACACGCCGTCTTCAAACAAACCGATCCCGATGTCGCGAGTTTCGACTCAGGCTATGGCAGTGCTTATCTTGCCAAGATGATTGGCCAAAAGCGCGCGAGAGAAATTTTCTTCTGCGGCTTTAACTACAGTGCCGATGAAGCCTTTGCCATGGGAATGGTGAATAAATCGGTTCCCCATGCCGAACTCGAAGTCGAAGCATTAAGATGGGCCAAAGAGATTAACTCGAAATCGCCAACGGCGATGCGGATGTTGAAGTACGGCTTTAACATGACAGACGACGGCATGGTTGGCCAGCAACTGTTTGCGGGTGAAGCCACGCGTTTAGCCTATGCCAGTGCAGAAGCTCAAGAAGGGCGCGATGCTTTCCTTGAGAAACGCGATCAAGACTTCTCAGCCTTCCCTTGGCATTACTGATCGAAGCTGATTGCCATATAACGCCCTCATTTGAGGGCTTTATATTTTTTAGCGCTTATAGATAGAAAAACCGTTTAAACTAATCTCAAAATACGGCTTTAAATTTTAATGAGAATTGTTATCATCTAATCATTCCCAAAAGGGGCTTACATTAGAGGATAGAATCATGACCAAGACATTAACTTTTGCCGTATTACATTTCAGCGTTGCCTTCACCGTTACCTATTTATTAACTGGTAGTGTTTTGGTCGGTGGTGCCGTTGCCTTAGTTGAGCCCGCAATTAACACTGTGGTGTTTTATTTCCACGATAAAGTATGGAAACGTTTCGAGGCAAAAAAGCAGAACGCACTTAATGCAATAACGGCTTAATACACTCAGCCACCAGCACATACTCTAATCAAGCCCCAATAAAAAACCGCCTAAATGGCGGTTTTTTATTGCTTCCAATTTATTCCACCGTCACCGATTTAGCGAGGTTTCGCGGTTGATCCACATCGGTGCCCTTAATTAAGGCAACGTGATACGAAAGCAACTGTAATGGAATAGTGTAAATCAGCGGTGCCATAAAGATATCACAGTGTGGAACCGGGATAACCTTCATAGTCTCGTCAGATTCAAATTCCGCATCCACATCGGCAAACACATACATTAAACCACCACGGGCACGCACTTCTTCAACGTTAGATTTCAGCTTTTCTAACAGTTCGTTGTTTGGCGCCACCACGATGACTGGCATGTCGGCATCAATCAAGGCCAGTGGGCCATGTTTCAGCTCGCCAGAAGCATATGCCTCAGCATGGATATAGGAGATCTCTTTAAGTTTCAGCGCACCTTCCATCGCAATAGGGTACTGATCGCCACGGCCAAGGAATAAGGCATGGTGTTTTTCGGCAAAGTCTTCCGCCAATTCAGCAATCGCATCATCTAAGCCTAATGCTTGCTCCACTTTGGCAGGCATAGACTGTAGGCTTTGGGTGATCTCGGCCTGCATTTGCTCCGACATGCCATTATGGCGACCGATCACCGCAGTCAGCATTAATAAACCCGCTAATTGCACGGTAAAGGCTTTAGTTGAAGCAACGCCAATTTCGGCGCCTGCTTTCATCATGTACGCCATGTCAGACTCACGAACTAAGGAAGAGCCTGGTGCGTTACAGATAGTTAGCGTCGCCTTATAGCCCATTTCTTTGGCTAGACGCATCGCCGCCAGCGTATCGGCGGTCTCGCCGGATTGAGAAATAGTCACCAACAGGCTGTTGGGGAATAAATGCGACTTGCGGTAGCGGAATTCGGAGGCGATTTCGACATTACAAGAAACGCCAGCCCAATCCTCTAACCAATAACGCGCAGCCATACCCGCATGGTAGCTAGTACCACAGGCAATAATCTGTACGTGTTTAATATCTTTTAAGAATTCAGCGGCATTATCACCAAAAGCCGTGTCGAGCACTTGTTTGTTGGCGATGCGGCCTTCAATAGTACGCGTCAGTGCCAGTGGCTGCTCATAGATTTCTTTGAGCATATAGTGGCGATATTCACCTTTGTCACCGGCATCGTGGGTGATTTCAGATTCTTTAACTTCGCGCTCAACTTTATTGCCATGCACATCGAAAATGCTCACTGTGCGACGAGTCACTTCAGCCACGTCACCTTCTTCTAAAAACGCGAAAGAACGGGTCACAGGCAACAGCGCCAATTGATCAGACGCGACAAAGTTTTCACCTAAACCAAAACCAATCACCAGTGGACTGCCGGAACGCGCGACGACCATGCGCTCGCTGTCGCGGCGGTCAATCACCACAGTGCCATAAGCGCCTTCGAGTTGTTTAACCGTGGCTTGCACCGCGGCCAGTAAGGTGTCGTGCGTTTTTAATTCGTGATGAACTAAGTGGCAAATCACTTCAGTATCGGTATCAGAGCTGAAGTGGTAGCCGTGTTCTTTAAGCATTTCACGCAGTTTATGATGGTTTTCGATAATGCCATTGTGCACAACGGCAATATCGCCTTTAGATAAATGTGGGTGAGCATTGCGCTCGCTTGGCTCACCGTGGGTCGCCCAACGTGTATGCGCAATACCAGTGCCGCCCGCTAGCGGATCGGTTTCGAGTGCCGTAGAAAGCTCCTGCACTTTACCCACGCGGCGGGTGCGATTGAGTTCGCCATTGTGGATCACCGCAACACCCGCAGAATCATATCCACGATATTCTAAACGACGTAAACCTTCGACCAGAATTTCGGCCACATCCCTTTGCGCCACGGCGCCAACGATTCCGCACATAGTTTTTACCTATAAAATGAAAAATAAAAATGAAGTTGTTTGAGTCATTTGCTCTGGCTTATCACGGGCAAATGCCTAAGGCGAGTAGGGCGCTAAGATGACTTTCACGCCTTGCTCGGTAATTTGGTTAAGGGCGCTCTCTTCGATGCGCTCATCGGTGACTAGTACACTGATTTGCGACCAAGGTAGTTCTAAATTAGGGATCCGCTTGCCTATTTTGTCCGAATCCACCATCACGATGACTTCACGGGAAACCTCAGCCATCACCTTACTTAAACCCGTCAGCTCATTAAAGGTGGTGGTGCCTCGCGCTAAATCGATACCGTCGGCACCGATAAACAGTTGGTCGAAGTTATAGGAGCGTAATACCTGTTCGGCCACTTGGCCTTGAAAGGATTCAGAATGCGGATCCCAGGTTCCACCGGTCATCAATAGGGTCGGCTCATTTTCAAGTTCGTGAATCGCATTAGCCAAATGCAGAGCATTGGTCATGACCACCAGCCCACGTTTTTGGTTGAGTTCAGCAATTAAGCCTGAAGTGGTGGTACCGCTATCGATAATGATGCGATTGTGATCTTTGATCAGCTGCGCCGCTGCTTTAGCAATAGATAACTTATTAGGGGCAATCTTGGCAGAAAACTGCTGCGTTACTTCATCGGGAATAGCCACAGCACCACCGTAGCGGCGCAGCAGCAGTCCGGTTTTTTCAAGTTCTGCTAAGTCTTTACGAATAGTCACTTCTGAGGTTTCGAAACGTAATGACAACTCATCGACACTCACTTCACCCTGTTCATTCAGGATGCTGATGATACTGTGGCGTCGTTGCTGTGTATTTCGTTTATTCATAAAACCTTTCAGTTAACTTTCGATTCGAAAGATACATTATAAAGAAACGAAACATTTTTGCTAGTATTCGAAAGATAATTTCGAATCAAGATGGGTCGCTTTTAAGTTGGATTAATTAACTTTATGAAAAATAATAAAAAAGCAGTTCACCCAAAGGTAAACTGCTTTAATTGTATGAAACTTAAAAAGGGGAGCTGAGCTTAAAACTTAGCTTCAAGTGCCACGCTGAAGTTACGATCTTGGCCGATAGTGACCATCTTATCGCTACCACCATCTAAGTATTCAGTATCAAATAGGTTTCTCACGTTTGCGCGGATGCTTACGTCTTTACCCATAATATCCATAGTGTAGGCAGCACCAACATCAAAACGGACGTAACCATCTTTGGTTATGGTATTTACATCATTAGCAAAACGCTCACCAACGTAGATAGCACCAAAGTTCATTGCAAAGTTGTCAGTTACTTCGTAACGAGTCCAGATATTGGCAGACCACTCAGGGGCATCAATAGGAGTTTTACCATCTAAATTCTTGCCACCGATTTTGCCTGCACCCGTATTATATTCCGCATCTAAATACATCATAGATGAAGTCACAAACCAGCTATCACCTAACTGGCCTTGGGCACCAACTTCAAAACCACGGTGATGTTGCTCACCACCTTGAGTGGTTATTGTTTTATCACCATCACTTGTTACTGGAATATCTAGCACTGTTGTGACATTGGACACGGTTATATCAAACAGAGCAGCTGTCAGCAGTAGACTGTCATTAAAGAGCTCCCACTTCGTTCCCAATTCATACTGAGTGCCATACTCAGGTTTTAGATTAGCCCCTTGATTCACATCTTCGGAACTGGTTACAGATCCTTGCGGGGTAAAGCTTTTTGAATAGTTAACATAAATACTGCCATTATCCATAGGCGAATAAATCACCCCGAATTTAGGCGATACGGCATAGCTGTTACCGCCAGCGGTATCTTTTTTCTGTTCGTCATACCGTACACCAGCAAGCAACTTCCATTGCTCATTTAATGTCATTAAATCCTGCAAATAGAAACCGTAATACTTGTATTCACTTGGGTTGCTTAGCTGACCTTGATGATAATCAAGATCTTGCTGAATAATTGGTTGCCCAGGAATTACACGCTGACTTTTGCCTTTCTGAATTTGCTGCTGATAGAAATAGTCTAAATAGTTAGCACCAATAAGGAATTGATGCTCCATTCCTGCCAAAGAAAATTCACCCGTGAAATCCACATAGGCCGTTTTATGCTGCCAATCGTCATAACGGTCGAATGGTTTGATGCTATAACCATCTTTGAATGGATCTTCAGAGCCTTCAATCAAACTTGGCGCAGAGTCTAAACGTTGGCGATTAAATTGTTGATCGTTGTAGCCGACTTTAACTTTCCAGTCGTCAGTCATTTGCCAAGTCAGATCAGCACCTAAATTTGAAACAGTATTATCGGTAAAGGCCCAAGGCGCGTCCCATACGGTTTTACGCTCGCCAATCACATTGCCTTGTTTATCTAACCAGCCACCCGCATCGATGCCCGCTTTGTCTTGGGTATGGTCGTACTTAACCGATAACAAAACATCATCACTGATATCAAATTCTAAGTTTAAGTAACCCAACCAACGATCACGCTCTTGGTTTTCATTAGTAGTTGAATATTCGCGCCAGTATTTAGTGTCTTGTTTAACTAACACACCACGATAACGAATGCTTTGAGCATCGTTTAAGCTGCCTCCCGCATCTAACTGCGCACGGCTAGAGCCGTAGCCATCAGTATCAAAACCTAAATCGAGCATTGAATCATAGGTCGGCTTTTTGGTGACCATATTAACCAAACCGCCAGGACCGGATTGGCCATACAACATACTTGAAGGGCCTTTTAGTACCTCAACCTGTTGTAGCGTTTCTATAGGTTGAACGTAATGAGACCATTGCTGGTGACCGTTGATGAGATAACCGTTGCCCGAATCGAGTTCGAAGCCACGAATACTGAAGACTTGGCGGTTCCAACGAGTAGTACCCGCCGTTACGCTCGAATCGTTAACTAAGACTTCTGCAAGGTTAGTTGCTAATTGTTCGTCAGTCACAAAATCAGGGATAACATTAACGGACTGCGGGGTATCCATTAAGTCAATATCTCCACGCATAGCGCCCGATGCGCTACCGACTTTATAATCGTTAAAAGTACGGCCTGTTACATTAATACGTTCTATATTTGCATCGTTTGGCGCTTCTGCCATAACAGGCATCGCCATTAATGCAGCCCCAACGGCCAAACCTACAACTGAATATTTAAATACCATTGCCAACACCTCAAGTAGACCTTTCGTCTTAGAATTGCAGGCAATATAAATAAGAATTGTTTTTATTTAAGGATCTTTACATGGATTTACAATTTGGCGTGACTTAGATCAACTTTGAATAAAAACAATGAATTACCCATAACACCACAGTATTAATTCAACATTAATTTAGCTGATTTTTATTTGGAGAGGATTTAGACCTTTGACAAAAAAACATAAAGCGGCTAATTGCCGCTTTCTATAACAAAAAATAAAGCCGTTACTTCTTAATCTTTACCGGACGTTGCCAGCCAGTCAGATGTTTTTGCTTAACACGGGTGATCACTAGCTCATCCTCACCCACATCACGGGTAATTGTTGACCCTGCACCGAGCGTCGCGCCTTTACCAATAGTCACCGGCGCCACCAGCTGAGTATCACTTCCCACAAACACATTATCTTCAATCACAGTTAAGTGTTTATTGGCACCATCGTAATTACAGGTAATAGTGCCCGCACCAATATTCACACCCGCACCGATTTGCGCATCGCCTAAATAGGCTAAGTGACCAGCCTTAGACCCCACACCTAAAACGGCTTTTTTCATCTCAACGAAGTTGCCTATATGGGCATCTTGCATTAACTCCGCACCGGGGCGTAAACGGGCAAAAGGTCCCGCACTGGCTGCTACGCCGAGTTTAGCGCCTTCGATAATAGAGTAAGGTTTGATCTCGGCATTGTCGGCAATTTCACAATCGATAAGAATTGCACCAGCGCCGATGCTAACGTTATTGCCAATCACCACTTTACCTTCGAAAATCACGTTCACATCGACCATCACATCCATACCCACGGTCACTTCACCACGGATATCGATACGGCTTGGATCGCGCAAATTAGCGCCAGCAATCATCAGCTTTTCGGCTTCACGGGCCTGATAAGCGCGCTCAAGTTGCGCAAGCTGCACGCGGTTATTGGCACCTTCCACTTCGATAGCAGATTGCGGCTGAGCAGTATTAATCTCAACCCCATCGGCGTGGGCCATGGCGATAATATCCGTTAGATAGTATTCACCTTGAGCATTGTTATTCGATAAACGGCCAAGCCAGGTTTTTAACGCATTACCAGGAACCGCCATAATGCCCGTGTTAACTTCATTAATAGCAAGTTGCTCGGGATTAGCATCTTTTTGTTCGACAATACCGACAACCTTGCCCTGTTCGCGGACGATACGGCCATAGCCAGTAGGATTGGTTAGATTGACGGTTAAAATCGCCACGCCATTATTGGGACGCGCAGCAAGTAATGCTTCAAGCGTAGAGGCTTGGATTAACGGCACATCACCGTAAAGGATCAGCACAGTATCATTATCATCGATATTAGGAATCGCCTGAGCGACCGCATGGCCAGTGCCTAACTGCTCGGCTTGTAACATCCAATTGAGTTGCTGCTCGCCCAAAGCGGATTTTAATTTATCGGCACCGTAGCCATAAACGAGCTGTATAGCATCACTGCCAATATGGTGTGCAGTATCAATCACATGCTGCACCATGCTCTTATGAGCGATAGGATGTAATACCTTAGGAAGATCCGAGCGCATGCGAGTTCCTTTTCCTGCTGCCAAGATCACTACATTTAATGCCATTGCCATATCCTTGATTAACATCCCAAAGGGATAAACTGAGCTCGATTTAATGGCGCAATTTTAACGGAAAGGCACTGCAAAGCGAAAGGCAGATATCAAAACGCAGCGAAAAAACCAACAAAAAAGGCGGGTATCTTTCGATAACCGCCTTTTATCACAAACAATAACCTTTATCTGGCAATGTTTTTCTTGATGGTTTCAACAACACGTAATTGAGCCATTGCTTTCGCTAACTCAACCATAGCGGCGTCATAATTGAAGTCTGCACCCGCAGTCGCCATATGGGCTTCTGCACGACGCTTGGCTTCTAATGCTGCCTGCTCATCAATATCTTTGGCACGCATAACCACATCAGCCAACACAGAAACAGAAGAAGGTTGCACTTCCAGTAAACCACCAGAAAGATAAAACACTTCTTCGCTGCCGTCTTGTTTGACGATGCGCGCCATGCCAGGTTTGATATAGCTTAACAGTGGAGCGTGGCCATGCATGATGCCCAACTCACCTTCAGAACCGGTCACTTGTAGGCTAGCTACGCGACCTGAGAAGATGCTGCTCTCTGCGCTTACTATATCAAGCTGTACTGTCATGGCTGCCATCCCGTTCTCCTTAAAAAACTAAGTATGACTACTTAGTTATTTCTTTTTGTTAGCTTTCTCGACAGCTTCGTCGATAGAACCAACCATGTAGAACGCTTGTTCTGGAATGTGGTCGAACTCGCCACTCAGAATTCCCTTGAAGCCACGGATAGTGTCTTTCAGAGATACGTACTTACCAGGAGAACCAGTAAAGACTTCTGCTACGTGGAAAGGCTGAGACAAGAAACGCTCAATCTTACGTGCACGGGAAACGGTCATCTTGTCATCATCTGACAGTTCGTCCATACCGAGAATCGCAATAATGTCTTTCAGCTCTTTGTAGCGTTGCAGAACAGTTTGTACACCGTTAGCTACGTCATAGTGCTCTTGACCAACCACTAATGGATCTAATTGACGAGAAGTCGAATCCAGTGGGTCAACCGCTGGGTAAATACCCAGAGAAGCGATTTGACGTGACAATACAACAGTCGCATCTAAGTGAGCGAAGGTTGTTGCTGGTGACGGGTCAGTCAAGTCGTCCGCAGGTACGTATACCGCTTGTACAGAGGTAATAGAACCAGTCTTAGTTGAAGTAATACGCTCTTGCAGAACGCCCATTTCTTCAGCCAGAGTGGGTTGGTAACCTACTGCAGAAGGCATACGACCTAACAGTGCTGATACTTCAGTACCGGCTAGGGTGTAACGGTAGATGTTGTCAACGAACAACAGAACGTCACGACCTTCGTCACGGAATTTTTCAGCCATAGTCAGACCGGTCAGTGCTACACGCAGACGGTTTCCTGGTGGCTCGTTCATTTGACCATAAACCATGGCTACTTTGTCGAGAACGCCAGAATCCTTCATCTCGTAGTAGAAGTCGTTACCCTCACGAGTACGCTCACCTACACCAGCGAATACAGAAAGACCTGAGTGAGCTTTAGCGATGTTGTTAATCAGTTCCATCATGTTAACTGTCTTACCAACACCCGCACCACCGAACAGACCTACTTTACCACCCTTAGCGAATGGACATACAAGGTCGATAACCTTGATACCCGTCTCTAACAGTTCAGTCGTGTTTGATTGCTCTTCGTATGAAGGAGCGCTGCGGTGAATCACATAACGTTCTTCTTCGCCAATTGCACCAGCTTCATCAATAGGGTCGCCTAAAACGTTCATGATACGGCCAAGAGTGGCGGTACCAACAGGAACAGAAATAGGTGAACCTGAGTTTACTACCTCAAGACCACGACGCAGACCATCAGAAGTACCCATAGCGATGGTACGAACTACACCACCACCTAGTTGTTGCTGAACTTCCAGCACCAAACCATTACAGGAGCCTTCACCTGTGATCTTCAGAGCGTCATATACCTGAGGTACGGCATCTTGTGGAAACTCTACGTCCACAACCGCGCCAATCACTTGGACAACAGTACCTGTGCTCATGATTAATCCTCTAAAACTTGTATTCGTTACCTAACCTAAACCGCAGAGGCACCAGAAACAATTTCCGACAGTTCCTGCGTAATAGCAGCCTGACGAGCCTTGTTATAGACCAATTGCAAATCGTCAATCAGTGTACCCGCGTTGTCTGTTGCCGCCTTCATCGCCACCATACGGGCAGCTTGTTCGGAAGCAATGTTTTCAACAACACCTTGGTAAACCTGAGATTCTACATAACGAACCAATAAGGTATCCAAAAGGGCTTTTGGATCAGGTTCGTAGATGTAGTCCCAACGATGAGCAACCTCATCATCTTCCGATTTAGGCAAAGGTAGCAGCTGCTCGATCACAGGAGTCTGCGTCATAGTGTTTACAAACTTGTTGAACACTACATACAGACGATCCAGTTTGCCTTCGTTGTAAGCATCTAGCATCACACGTACTGTCCCGATCAGGTCAGCGAGCTTTGGCGCATCGCCTAAACCTGAAGCATGGGCAGAAACCTGTCCACCGAAGCTTTTGAAAAACTGCACACTACGAGCACCAATAGGACAGAATTCAAATTCTGCACCTTGCTCTTTCCAGCTTTTCACGTCTGCAACAACCTTTTTAAAGAGGTTGACGTTCAGACCACCACAAAGGCCACGGTCGGTTGCCACAACAATGTAACCAACCCGCTTAGCCTCTCTCACCTCTAAGTAGGGGTGTTTATACTCGAGAGAACCTTGCGCTACGTGACCGATCACCTTACGCATGTTTTCCGCGTATGGACGGCTCGCAGCCATGCGTTCTTGCGCTCTGCGCATTTTGCTGGCTGCCACCATTTCCATGGCGGACGTGATCTTCTGAGTGTTTTTTACACTCGCGATCTTGGTTTTAATCTCTTTAGCGCCGGCCATCTCTACTCTCCAATCTGGACCTGAGGTGTCTTAAGACACCTCTATCATTGTTACCAGGTTTGGGTTGCTACGAACTTGTCGAGGCCAGCTTTTAATTCAGCTTCGATATCGGCGTTATAATCGCCAGTCTCGTTGATAAGCTTGATTAAAGCAGCATGCTCGCTGTTCATGTACGAGAGCAGAGCGGCTTCGAAATCACCAACTTTTTTCAGCTCAATGCCCTTCAGGTAACCTTTTTCAGCTGCGAAAATAGACACAGCTTGAGCAGCTACACTCATAGGAGCATATTGTTTTTGCTTCATCAGTTCGGTAACACGCACACCATGCTCTAGCTGAGCACGAGTTGCATCGTCTAAGTCAGATGCAAACTGTGAGAACGCAGCAAGTTCACGATACTGTGCAAGAGCAGTACGAATACCACCAGACAGTTTCTTGATGATCTTAGTCTGAGCCGCACCACCAACACGAGAAACAGAAATACCTGGGTTAACCGCTGGACGTAAGCCAGAGTTAAACAGATCAGTCTCAAGGAAGATCTGACCGTCAGTAATCGAAATTACGTTGGTCGGTACGAATGCAGATACGTCACCCGCCTGAGTTTCAATAATAGGCAGCGCGGTTAACGAACCGGTTTTACCTGTTACTGCACCTTTAGTGAACTTTTCTACATAATCTTCGTTTACGCGTGAAGCACGCTCTAATAAACGAGAGTGTAGATAAAATACGTCACCAGGATAAGCTTCACGGCCTGGTGGACGCTTCAATAGTAACGAGATCTGACGGTAAGCAACTGCTTGCTTAGACAGGTCATCGTATACGATCAGAGCATCTTCACCGCGGTCGCGGAAGTATTCACCCATAGCACAACCAGAGTACGGTGCTAAGTATTGCAGCGCAGCAGCTTCAGAAGCTGTAGCAACCACAACGATAGTGTTAGCTAATGCACCGTGTTCTTCTAGCTTACGCACTACGTTAGCGATAGTAGAAGCCTTTTGGCCTACTGCTACGTATACGCACTTAATGCCAGAATCGCGCTGGTTGATGATTGCGTCGATCGCCATGGCTGTTTTACCAGTTTGACGGTCGCCAATGATCAATTCACGTTGGCCACGACCGATTGGGATCATAGCGTCAACGGCTTTATAACCAGTTTGAACTGGTTGATCTACTGACTTACGCTCGATAACACCAGGAGCAATCACTTCAATAGGAGAGAAACCATCGTTGTTGATAGCACCTTTTCCGTCAATAGGCTCACCCAGAGTGTTAACTACGCGGCCTAACAGGCCACGACCGACTGGAACTTCCAGAATACGGCCAGTAGTTTTAACTTTTACGCCCTCTGCTAAATCAGCATAAGGGCCCATTACTACGGCACCGACAGAATCACGTTCAAGGTTCAACGCGATTGCAAAACGGCTACCAGGCAGTTCGATCATTTCACCTTGCATCACATCGGCTAGGCCGTGGATGCGGATAATGCCGTCACTAACCGCAACGATAGTACCTTCGTTACGAGATTCGCTAACGACTTCGAACTGCTCGATCCGCTGCTTAATCAGATCGCTGATTTCAGTGGAATTCAGTTGCATGCTCAAACTCCCAATTACGACTGCAGCTTTTCAGACAGACGCGATAACTTACCGCGGACAGAGCCATCAATGACTAAGTCACCTGCCTTAATGATTACACCGGCGATAAGCGCGGCGTCAGTGCTGCAATTCAGCTTAACTTTGCGTGCGAGACGTTTCCCTAAAGAAATACTGATCTGCTGCTGTTGTTCAGAGCTGAGCTCAGCTGCAGAAACCACATCGGCTTCCACTTCTTTTGCCCACTCATTACGGTATTGAGCAAAAAGCTCAGATACAGCAGGTAGTACCTTTAAGCGACCGTTTTCAGCCATTACCTTTATCAAGTTTTGACCTTGCTCATTGATTTGCTCACCACACACACTGATAAAGAGTGCGGCGAGTTTGGTGCTGGCTAAAGAGCCAGTCAGCAGTGGCTGCATGGTTTCGTTTTCACTAACCAATGCGGCAAACGTGAGCATTTCAGCCCAGGTATCCACTGCGTTGTGTTCAACAGCAACGTCAAAAGCTGCCTTTGCGTAAGGGCGAGCGATGGTGGTTAATTCAGCCATAACTCAAACTCCCTTATCAAATTTCAGCGACTAGTTTATTAACTATGTCACTGTGGGCGGCTGGATCAATAGAACGCTCAAGGATCTTCTCAGCACCCATGATGGCAAGAGTAGCAACCTGCTTACGCAGATCCTCTTTCACGCGATTACGTTCAGCTTCAATTTCTGCTTTACCCTGAGCGATGATTTTGGCACGCTCAGCGTCTGCTTCGGCTTTAGCTTCTTCCACTATTTGAGCTTTACGCTTGTTAGCTTGCTCAATAATTTCGTTAGCCGTCACCTTGGCTTCTTTTAGTTGGTCAGTCGCTTTCGCTTGAGCCAACTCTAGGTCTTTTACCGCACGATCAGCATCAGCTAGACCGTCAGCAATCCTTTTTTGGCGCGCTTCGATGGCATTCATCAAAGGGGGCCATACAAACTTCATGCAGAACCACACGAAGATGATAAAGGCGACCGTCTGACCGATTAGGGTAGCGTTGAAATTCACAACAGCCTCCTATTTAGAGTTAAGACAGAAGCGTTTTCTTACAGCATTGCACCCAGTGGGTTGGTGAACAGCATGAATAATGCGATACCAACACCGATCATTGTTACGGCGTCTAACAGACCCGCTACGATGAACATTTTAACTTGCAGCATAGGAGCCATTTCTGGTTGACGCGCAGCGCCTTCCAGGAACTTGCCACCTAATAAGCCGAAACCGATTGCAGTACCAAGAGCACCCATACCAATCAGCAGAGCAACAGCGATAGCTGTCATGCCTAAAATCGTTTCCATCTGTATCTCCAGTATCTAAAATCTAAATCTAATTAGTTGATGATTTAGTTTAAAATTTCTTCAGCAATCCTTAATGATCTTCATGGGCCATGCTTAAGTAAACAATGGTCAACATCATGAAGATAAACGCCTGCAGCGTGATAACCAAAATGTGGAAAATTAACCAACCTAGTTGCAGAGTCACACCTAGGGAAGATAATAACAAGTTGGTACCATACATCAGCGCAATAAGGATGAAGATCAACTCACCTGCGTACAAGTTACCAAATAGACGCAATGCCAATGAAATTGGTTTAGCGATTAAGGTAACAGTCTCTAATAGGAGGTTGACGGGTATCATTGCCTTATGGTTAAAGGGCTGTAGCGTCAGTTCTTTAACAAAACCAGACACGCCTTTGACCTTAATGCTGTAGTAAATAATCAGCACAAACACACCGATAGCTAAGCTGAAGGTGATGTTTACATCAGTCGTCGGAACCACTTTTAAGTATGGAATTCCCGCTAAACTTGCTAGCCAAGGCAGCCAGTCTACAGGGAGCATATCCATGAAGTTCATCATGAATACCCATACAAAAATGGTCAGAGCTAAAGGCGCGATCACGGCATTGCGGCCATGAAAACTTTCTTTCACGCTGTTATCAACGAACTCCACGATCATCTCGATAAAGCATTGCAGCTTACCGGGAACACCTGAAGTCGCTTTTTTACCAACACTACGGAAAATCCACAGGAACAGAACACCAAGACCAACCGAAAAGAACAACGAATCAATGTGCCATGTCCAGAAGCCTTCACCAACGTGTAGGTTGGTAAGGTGATGCTGGATATAGCCCTGCGGTGTTAACGCTTCACCAGTTGCAGCCATGATTCATCCCACTTAACTTTGCTTGAAGTATAAAGGAGCTGTCCAATGCACGATCAACGTCAGCACGTAACAAACAAAAAGAGGCATAAATGCGACCTTAAGATTGATAAACACTAGCGAAAACATTGCGATGGTTAACAGCAACTTTACCGCTTCCCCCCAGTAAAAAGTTTTAATCACTTTTGCAGCTGAACTTGCTCCCGTATGGGAGAAAGCGAGGGTCGCGAATACAAAATTAGGGAGCACAGCAATTGAACCACCTGCTAATGCAGAATAGCCAAACTGAACTCCCCACACGACGAAAAAGAGAATTGAAGCACCCCCAGCCACCGCCGCCTGCATCATCACCAATTTATAGGCTGACCACCGGCCACGACGCGCTAAAACCTTACTCAACTCATCCTCTCCGCATTTATACTTTTTGTTTCGATGACCGGATGACAAATATCCGTATTTATGTCGATGCACAAAAAGCTTGCGAAAGTATACCTTTTCACGCCTTCATTGCAACTTTGAGATAAGGAAAAACAGCACTTTTAACGTGATATAGCGTCAAAACAGTCAAAATCCAAAATTAACATATGTCACAAATTTACATTAAAAACTGTTAATCTACAGACATTAACGAATTTTGCTAAGAATTCCGTCTAATTCAGCCAGATTCTGATAGTTAATTACAATTTTACCCTTCCCCTTACTGCTATGAGCGATCGAAACCTTGGCACCTAATCTTTCAATTAACTGCTGCTCTAAACGACAAACATCTTGATCTTTAGTCGTAGTTTCGACGGGTTTGGGTGGATTTAAGGTTTGATTAATCAATCGTTCAGTTTCGCGAACGGTTAATTCCTTGGCTGCCACTAATCTCGCCAGATTTGTTTGTTCTTCACCCTCAATTGCGAGCAAAGCGCGCGCATGGCCCATATCAATATCGCCATACTCGAGTAAACGCTTAACAGGCTCATTTAAACCGTTTAAACGTAACAAGTTAGATACACTCGCCCGAGATTTTCCCACAACATCGGCGACCTGTTGGTGAGTCAGTTCAAATTCTTGCATTAAACGTTGTAATGCAATGGCTTCTTCCATGGCATTTAAGTCTTCACGCTGAATGTTTTCGATCAAGGCGATAGCAATAGCAGCATCATCGGGAACCGCTTTAACGATACAAGGGATTTTTTCAACCCCCGCCAATTGGGAAGCGCGCCAACGGCGCTCACCGGCAATAATCTCATACTGGTTATTGCTAACAGGGCGCACTACAATCGGCTGGATAATGCCTTGATTACGGATGGAATGGGCAAGTTCTTCCAATGCCTCGGGAGACATGTCCTTACGAGGTTGGTATTTTCCCGGCTGTAATAGGTCGAGATCAAGATGGATAAGTTCTTCTTTTTTATCGACAACGACCACTTCTTCCGTGTGTTTTTTACTCGCGGCGTGGCTATTACTCAGTAAGGCATCTAAGCCTTTACCTAACCCTCTTTTCTTTAACGTCATGGTTTTCCTTTACGCTCGCTTAGCCTGAGTTTTCTGTTCGGAACGGCGGATCATCTCACCAGCCAGCGCTAAATATGCTTTAGCTCCCGCGCTCGATTTATCATAATACATAGCGGGTGCACCAAAGCTCGGCGCTTCGGCCAAACGCACGTTACGCGGAATAACAGTGCGATACACCTTATCGCCAAAGTGTTGTTTTAGCTGATCGGACACATCATTTGAAAGACGATTACGCGGATCATACATAGTGCGTAAAATCCCTTCTATCCCAAGACCAGGATTCACCACGGCTGCCAATTTGGTGATGGTATCGATCAAGGCGGTTAAACCTTCCAGTGCAAAGTACTCACACTGCATTGGCACCAGCACAGAATCCGCCGCCGACATAGCATTAACCGTCAACATGTTGAGCGAAGGAGGGCAATCGATAAAGATATAATCGTATTGATCTTTTATCGGCGCGAGCGCATTACGTAAGCGCACTTCACGGGCAAAAAACTCCATGAGTTTGATTTCCGCCGCAGTCACATCGCCATTACTGGCAATTAGATCGTATTTTCCCGTGGTGTCTTTGACCACTATTTCATCGAAGGGCTTTTCTTCTACCAGCAGTTCGTAAGCCGTGTTTTCGACTTCATATTTATCGACACCGCTGCCCATAGTGGCATTGCCCTGTGGATCAAGATCGATCAGTAGCACTTTACGCTTAGTCGCGGCTAATGAGGCGGCTAAATTGACACAAGTTGTTGTTTTCCCTACGCCACCTTTCTGGTTGGCCACGGCAATTACTTTACCCACAATGTCACCCTGTATGTAAATTCTGGTTTATTGCCTACTTAAAAATCCATTCAAAATGAGGAGCTTTAAGCCTGTTATTCTTTGATTATTTTGAGTAAATGTCTTTGCTCATCGAGTTTTGGCACCTTGAGTTCGATGGTTTCAGTTATCGCAAAGCCAGCGGGGATTTGTTGCATCTCTTCATCACTCAGTTGTCCCTTGAGCGCATAAAATTGTCCATGCTCAGCAGGCAAGTGATGGCACCATGTCAACATATCATGGATTGACGCAAAGGCACGGCTTAGCACACCATCGAACTTTTGCTCGGGTTGATAGGCCTCAACTCGGCTTTCTATCGAACTGATATTATGAATGCCTAATTCGAAGGCTACTTGTTTTTGAAAACGAATGCGTTTACCTAAGCTATCAAGTAGCACAAAAGTTTTACCAGGATTCATAATCGCCAATGGGATGCCAGGCAGTCCAGGACCAGTTCCAACATCAATAAAGCGTTCACCTTGCAGATGTTTTGATACCACTAAGCTGTCCATGATATGACGGACAAGCATGATCTCGGGATCTCTTACTGAGGTTAAGTTATAGGCTTTATTCCATTTGTTGAGCATGCCAACAAAATCAAGCAGTTGCTTTTTCTGCTCAGCGGTAGCGGGCAGATTAATTTCGGCTAAATAGGCCTCTAACTGGGCAGATAACACTGAACAACCTCAACAAAAATGCAATGATAAACTCGTCGGCTATTATGAAGCCCTGAAACGTCGAAGGGAAGCCTGAATGCTTCCCTTCTGCGACCAAACTGGCGATTAAGCTAGCTTTTACGCGCTCTTGCGTAATAAACCACGTTTTTTCAGATGTACTAGCAGAATTGAAATCGCTGCTGGGGTGATACCTGAGATACGTGACGCTTGACCAATGGTTTCAGGCTTATGGCTATTTAACTTAGCAATCACCTCATTTGAAAGCCCAGGAACCTCTTTGTAATCAAGGTTCAATGGCAAGCCCGTGTTCTCATTACGTACCGCTTTGTTGATCTCTTCCTGCTGACGCTGAATATAACCAGAATATTTCACTTGGATCTGGACCTGCTCAGCGGCGAGTGGATCGGTAAGACCAGGACCAAAGCCTTCAATCTGCATCAGTTTGTTGTAATCCATTTCTGGACGACGAAGTAATTCTTCAAAAGATGCTTCGCGAGAAATAGGCGTATTCAAGTGCGGATTTAACACTGGCACTAATGGAGAGTTTGGATGGATCCACTGGCTACGTAGACGTTGTAGCTCTAATTCGATCGATTCCAGTTTTTCACTGAAAGACGCCCAGCGCGCATCATCCACCAGACCCAGTTCACGACCTTTTGCGGTTAAACGCAGATCGGCGTTGTCTTCACGCAGCAATAGGCGGTATTCGGCACGGCTGGTAAACATGCGGTAGGGTTCTTTAGTGCCTAAGGTTGATAAATCGTCAACCAATACTCCGATGTAAGCTTCATCACGACGAGGACACCAAGCTTCTTTGCCTTGAACTTGCAGTGCTGCGTTCATCCCTGCGAGCAAACCTTGGGCGCCAGCTTCTTCATAACCGGTTGTACCGTTGATCTGGCCAGCAAAGAATAATCCATTAATGGTTTTGGTTTCTAACGAGTTTTTAAGATCTCTAGGATCAAAATAATCGTACTCAATCGCGTATCCTGGACGTACGATCTCAGCATTTTCCATCCCCTTGATCGAACGAACCAAATTTAACTGTACATCAAAGGGAAGGCTGGTAGAGATCCCGTTAGGGTAAATCTCATTGGTGTTTAAGCCTTCTGGTTCGATAAAGATCTGGTGCGATGATTTATCAGAAAAACGATGGATCTTGTCTTCGATAGAAGGGCAGTAACGTGGGCCGATCCCCTCAATAACACCGGAGTACATTGGGCTTCTATCTAAACCTCCACGAATAATATCGTGTGTTTTTTCATTGGTATGGGTGATCCAACAAGAAATTTGTTTCGGGTGATGGCTCAAATCGCCCATAAATGACATTACAGGTAATGGCGTATCACCTTTTTGTTCTGTCATCTGATTAAAATCGATGGTATTGGCGTCGATACGTGGTGGTGTACCGGTTTTTAAACGGCCAACACGGATAGGCAACTCACGTAAACGATGGGCGAGTGCGATAGATGGTGGATCGCCTGCACGACCGCCACTGTAGTTTTCTAACCCTATATGGATCTTACCACTGAGGAAAGTCCCTGCGGTTAATACGACTGCGGCGGCTTCGAAGGCTAGTCCCATCTGGGTAACGACACCGATAACGCGATCATTTTCTACAACAAGATCATCTACAGCTTGTTGGAAAATACGTAAGTTAGGTTGGTTTTGCAGAATATTTTGGATCTTCTGACGATATAACGCGCGATCTGCCTGTGCACGAGTTGCTCTTACCGCTGGGCCTTTACTCGAGTTTAAGGTTCTAAATTGGATCCCTGCATAGTCGGTTGCGATCGCCATTGCACCGCCTAATGCATCAATTTCTTTAACCAAATGACCTTTACCAATGCCACCGATCGCAGGGTTACATGACATTTGTCCTAAAGTATCAAGATTATGCGTTAGCAATAATGTCTTAGAACCCATTCTTGCTGCGGCTAATGCGGCTTCAGTTCCGGCATGACCACCACCAACTACAATAACATCAAACCGTTCATGAAAATGCATGACCTTACCTTTAAAAACTTAAGTGACCCAATGAGAGCCGATCATTTTAGCATTTGCTTTGATTGAGGTGAATGATCATTTTTCGAAAATAGATCCAGTGGATCTGGACTAATAGATCTTAAGATCTTTATATAGATCTTCTTATTATGTTTACTATTAGGATCGAACTTTCCTGTGGGTAAGGCTAATTTCTCTTTTATATCAGTGGTTAATGAGCTTTTGATCCTGTGATCTAACCGAGATCTACTGTCATTAAAGGTGGGGATAGATCCGCTATTTATCCACAGGGTGGATCTTTGAGCGGATCATGATGTGAATAGCACAGAGGTTGATCAGATCTAAATAATAGTTTATCCACAAAAATATACATATAAATAGTTTTTTGTGGATAAATAAGATCTAAACTGTGGGTTGTTTCAGGTATTTTGAAAATGAGGATCTTAAATTTGATCTTGCCATTGTGCCAACCACGCTAAAGCTGGGTCTTCTGGCACAGGATCCTGTTGTACATCGATCTGGATCTTATCCACAAACGCTTTTGCACCGCTATATTCAAGTCCATCAACAAGCTTCTCTGGGCCTTGGCAAAAGGTGTCATAACTCGAATCACCAATGGCACATAATGCGAACTTAATTTGGTGTAGATTTGGTGTATTGAGTAGAACTTCTTTACAAAATGGCTGTAGATTATCGGGAAGATCACCTGCGCCATGGGTTGATGAAACGATGATCCAGAGGGAATAGGGTTGCAGTAAATCCAGTGTTGGACTTAAAAAAGTGTCTACTTCATGCCCTAATTTGGTCAGCTGAGCCTGCATTTCATCTGCAATATATTCGCTGCTGCCGAGGGTGGTACCGACTAATATAGCAATTTTGGTCATTGTTACTGCTCTCTGTGGTCGTTAATTTTCTATCATTTTTGGGGCTTACATCTACTTAGCGTATTTTGTTGTATAAATTTAGCCAATATTGATTCGCAGTCTGTTAGTATCCTTGGCTGCAATCTTGGTTTTATACCGATAACCTTAAGTTTTTTATAACAATTATAATAGGATAACAGATGACTACACCTGTTGATGCGCCAAAATGGCCACGTCAAATCCCCTATATTATTGCCAGTGAAGCTTGTGAGCGTTTCAGCTTTTACGGCATGCGCAACATTCTAACACCTTTCTTAATGACAGCACTTTTGCTGTCCATTCCGGAGGATCTCCGTGGCGCTGTGGCTAAGGATGTGTTCCATTCCTTTGTAATTGGTGTGTACTTTTTCCCATTATTGGGTGGCTGGATTGCGGATAGATTTTTTGGTAAGTACAACACCATTCTTTGGTTAAGCTTACTTTATTGCGTGGGCCATGCTTTTTTGGCGATTTTTGAGCACAGTGTACAAGGTTTTTATACGGGGTTATTTTTAATTGCTTTAGGTTCTGGTGGGATAAAACCTTTAGTTTCTTCCTTTATGGGCGATCAATTTGATCAGACTAATAAGTCATTGGCTCAAAAAGCCTTTGATATGTTCTACTTTACGATCAACTTTGGTTCTTTCTTCGCATCCTTATCTATGCCATTGTTACTTAAAAACTTTGGTGCCGCTGTTGCTTTCGGGATCCCCGGCGTGCTGATGTTTATTGCGACGGTATTTTTCTGGTTAGGTCGCAAGCGTTATATTCATATGCCGCCAGAACCAAAAGATCCCCATGGTTTTTTACCTGTGATCCGCAGCGCCTTGCTTACTAAAGTGGAAGGTAAGGGAAATATCGGTTTAGTGTTGGCACTCATTGGTGGGATATCTGCTGCCTATGCGCTGGTGAATATCCCAACTCTAGGAATCGTCGCGGGCCTTTGTAGTGCTATGGTGCTACTGATGGGGTTTGTAGGGGCTGGCGCTTCATTACAACTTGAGCGTGCTCGAAGCTGTCATCCTGATATTGCGGTAGATGGTGTACGTTCAGTCCTTCGAATTTTGGTTTTATTTGCGTTGGTTACCCCATTTTGGTCGTTATTCGATCAAAAGGCTTCGACTTGGATTTTGCAGGCCAATGATATGGTTAAACCTTCGTGGTTTGAACCTGCAATGATGCAGGCTTTAAATCCACTGTTAGTGATGCTATTGATCCCATTCAATAACTTTGTGTTATACCCCGCGATTGAGCGTATGGGGATTAAGTTAACCGCATTACGTAAAATGGGGGCGGGGATTGCCATTACTGGATTGAGTTGGATTGTGGTGGGGACGATTCAATTGATGATGGATGGTGGTTCAGCACTTTCGATCTTCTGGCAAATTCTACCTTACGCTTTGCTGACTTTTGGTGAAGTTCTGGTTTCGGCGACAGGATTAGAGTTTGCCTATAGCCAAGCGCCTAAAGCGATGAAAGGGACTATCATGAGTTTTTGGACGCTTTCCGTTACCGTTGGTAACCTCTGGGTATTGCTTGCCAATGTGAGTGTTAAAAGTCCTGCTGTGACTGAGCAAATAATGCAAACGGGGATGAGCGTGACGGCATTCCAAATGTTTTTCTTTGCGGGTTTTGCTATTTTGGCGGCATTAGTGTTTGCACTGTATGCCCGTTCATACCAAATGCAAGATCACTACCGGCAGGTATGATTGAGCTGATATTTTTTGGTTAAGATGTTTAAATTTTGGTAATTCATTGGTTTAAGCCAATGATGCTGCAAAATGCCAGCCAATTTCAGCCCTAAATTGGCTGGCAAACATATGCTATTTAACCTCAGATCGGGTTAATAGATGAATAAACGCACCTGCCGCTTATGTGCAACTAAAATCAATCCCAATCGACTGATTGTGATATCAGTTACTCCATTTTTGTGCTTAACAAAGTATGTAAGATCGGTAAATCAACGTGTCTTTTAGCGGTTATGGCATAAAAACTTTCAGTCACACAATCTAAGGCCGCGTAGTTTTTCAATAGTCCCGCTTGAATCTCATCTTGTACAACCACTTCAGGTACCACGGCCACCGCACCCGAATCCCGCGCTAATAGTCTGAGCATCGCCATATCATCGACTTCTGCATAAGGGGTTAGTGAGAGACCATGTTGCTCGCAGTACAAATCAAATTGCCTACGAATATCACTGTCGGGGCCTGGTAATAGTAATTTTACTTTTGTGAGATCCTCTGGAAAGCGTAATGCATTGAATTCCGCTTTATTTGGGCCGACTAAGCATACGCCTTGCTGAGCAATTAATTTACAGCGCCAAGGGGTTGAAGAGTCCGATGCCACAGGGCGATTTGAGAGGATCAAATCTAATTTATGTACACGCAATTGCTCGAGTAGATCATCAAAGTTGGATGATTTTAAAGCAAGTTTGACGTTATTTAATTTAATGACCGGGCGTAGTAAGTTTTCTTGGAAATTGCGTGAAAGGGTCGCCACTGCACCTATTCTTAGTAGCTGAAGCCTTTGGTGCTCGCCATTTTCCATAACTGAAAGCAATTCGTGGCCTAAATTAAAAATTCCTTCAGCGTACTCGAGAACGAGATGCCCAACCTCTGTCAGTAATAATGCTCGGCCTTGACGGTGAAACAGATCATGCCCTAGTTGTTCCTCTAACTGTCTGATCTGGGATGATAAAGCCGATTGTGAAATGTTTAGCCTCTGGGAGGCTCGAGTTAAATGTCCTTCTTTAGCGACAGTCCAGAAGTAATGTAGATGGTGAAAATTGAGGTTTCTCATAGAATCGTTCACTTATATAGAACGTTATGTGAATATCTATCTATTTTACATCCCATCACTTATACGGCAACAATAGCCTTCCTTATTCAGCGTCGTTATCGCGTTGTAGAGGGCTAGGTTTGCTTAAAGTTAAGAATTACCCCCCTCACTTCAGGAGTGAGTATTCATCATGGATCATCAATCACATTATAAAATACCAAAGCGAATTGCCCTGTTAAGCAAACATGGCAAGGCGGCACAAATTGCGCCAATTCTGTCGCCACTTGGGATTGAAATTGTCGCAACGGATGCATTTGATACCGACATGCTGGGCACCTTTTCTGGAGAAGTTGAGCGTACGCTTTCACCACTAGAGTGCGCTAAGAAAAAAGCGCGACTCGCCTGTGAGTTAACAGGTTTAGAGGCGGGGTTAGGCAGCGAAGGTAGCTTTGGTGGAGGGCCTTTGCCAGGAATAATGAATTGGGATACGGAGCTTATCGTACTGTATGATGCAAGGCAAAATATTGATATCGTAGCGAATGTATCTGGTCCGGTAAGCTTGCAAAGTTTCCAAGGGGATGATGTGAGTGCACTTAGTGCGGCGTTATCTGGTGCCGAAGAGGGTCAAGCGTGGATAGTTAAGGTTGATGGTCATACGATCAAAGGTGTAGCTAATCTAGATATGTTGCTGGCCACATTAGAAGCGATGAATCTCGCGCCTGAAAATGGTCGTTTTGCTTGCCCAATTGATGTCGCTCCAGACCTTCGCGCGATGCATTCTCCGCTGCGGCAGCAATATATTATCAATGCTGCACAGCAACTGGTTGAGCGCCTTCAAACACATTGCCCACAATGTCATCAAGCGGATTTCTGGCTACGCGATCGCATCGTTGGTTTGCCTTGCCGCGAGTGTGGTACGCCAACAGATCTCGCTAAAGCTTCTATCCGTCAATGTATTCACGGCTTTGTTTCCTAAATCAGTTGAACTAAAACCATAGCTGGTGATCTGATCGGCATAGCCTATCAACTCACCCATCAATCGTGTCAAAACCTCGCTATAAAACAACTAACTGGAAGCAATACAAT
>NZ_BMOP01000037.1 GCF_014647135.1 Shewanella xiamenensis | reverse complement strand
GATTTAATTCTTTGATTACTCGCCAAACGGCAGAGTAATTTCGATTAACTCAACACCTGTGAGTGTCCACACAGATTTCTTGTTTAGATTGTTAAAGAGCATTTGACCTCATCGCTTGCGTTACCGCTCTCTGGGTCAGGGCTGCGTATTCTACGCATTTCCCTTGTCGCGTCAAGGCGTTTTTACAAACTTCTTGAGGCTTTCGAATCAACTGCACATTTTGCATTCGATTCGCACTGAAACCGCGTTAGCTTTCGCTGTCTGCCGTGTCAGTGGATGCGCATTATAGGCAGCGAAACTTTTTGTGCAAGCGCTTTTTTAACAAAACCTGCCGAGTGGACAAATAACCAACAAATCTTCAAGTGTTGGGTGGATATGCTGCAATTTTTCTCACTTGGGCTGGTAAGTTTGGCATATGTAGAAAGGATGTGCAGGAAATTCTATAGATCGAATAGCCTTAAGAAAGGGCGCTTTAAAACTTTTATATATATAGATGAGTACGTCCGGTGCAGAGAAACGGTTCAAGAATAGGGAATGGCGACTCTTGAACCGTAGAACTAACATGGCATAAAAGATTGAGAATGTAGGAACTGTCGAACTAAGTATTATCCGTAGAACTTTTTGAACTCTTGGTGCCCTCTGCTGTTTCTTGTTCCTTTTCATGCTCTCCATCACCCACAATATGGGCTACTTTGAGCTTTCTCACGGTACGAATAGTGATCACTGGCCCCGAAATGGCGTAGAGATAAAAACCAATGCAGAGGATTAAAGCTGGCTGAACCGAAACCACAACAAATGCACCCACAACGAATAGGATGGCGATAAAGTTCACTTTACCGCGCCAGTCAATCTCCTTGAAAGAGTGATAACGGAAATTGCTCACCATTAATAACCCCGTGATTGCTGTAATCAATCCGGCAATCCAACTGATATTCTTACCATCGAGATTGTACTGATTACCAAGCCAAATACTGCCGGCAATAACGGCCGCAGCAGCAGGACTTGCTAAACCTTGGAAGTAACGTTTATCCGCAACACCGACTTGGGTATTAAAACGTGCAAGCCTTAATGCTGCTCCTGCGCAATAGATAAACGCCGCCAACCAACCGATTTTACCTAAATCCGCCAAGGCCCAATTATAGGCGAGCAGTGCTGGAGCAATGCCAAAGGACACCATATCCGCCATGCTGTCGTATTCAGCACCAAAGTCACTTTGAGTATTCGTCAGCCTTGCCACTCGTCCGTCAAGACCGTCACAGATCATAGCCACAAAAATCGCGATTGCTGCCGCTTCAAAGTTGGCATTCATCGAGGCAATCACAGCGTAGAAACCGGAAAACAAGCCTGCGGTTGTGAATAAATTGGGCAGTAAATAGATACCCTTATTCTTTACTGTTTGATTAGAAGAATTTTGCATACACTTATAAAGCTATGAGCAGAAATGGAAGTAGGCTTCAAGATAGCATATTTTACTATCATGTCGATGGGTGCCCTAAGGGATGATGTTTATGTTAATGAAAACAAATTTGAGCGTGGTATTTTTAGGTTTTGTATGCCTAGTGTTGCTCACACAACCCGTGCTGGCGGGCGCTATTTACACTTGGGTCGATAAGAACGGGGTGACTCATTACAGTCAACAACCACCGACTCAGGAACAACAAGCGCAGCAGTTGAATAGCAATGATCTTGAACCGAGTAAAATTGGCTATATAGCTCCCGTTAAGAAGGAAGCGCCTCCTGAAATGTCTGAGTCCGAAAAATCGGCGGCTTTAATTAAAGAGAAAGATGCCAAGCAAGCAGAAGCAATTTGTGAAAACGCTAAACATAATTTAGATGTGTTAACGACCCATACAAAACTCACCCGCCAAGAAGACGGTAATAAAGAACCTGTCGCGATGACAGAAGAAGAGCGCCAAGCAGCCATTACTGAGAATCAACAGCGGATCAAACTATTTTGCAATAAAAAATAACGCCCAGAGTTTGTAATAGGCACCACTAAAAATCTTGATGGCAATGCCACACTATTGCTAACCGCTATTTTATCTGTAACCGATATAGGCAAAAAAAACCGAAGTCCAAGACTTCGGTTTTTTGTTTAGGTTAAGCAGCATTTTGCACGGCAAAGATTGTCGTAAATTATTGCTCGAATACCAGCTCACGACCAGCGCAACTGACCTTGATAGGTTTGCCGGGCAGTAACTCGCCACGCAGTAATTTTTGCGCTAATGGATTTTCCATCTCTTGCTGCAAGGCTCGTTTCAGAGGTCTTGCACCATAGACTGGATCGAAACCAATTTCGGCAATCAATGATAATGCCTCGTCGGTGATCTCCAGCGTATAGTCTTTCTCTGCCAAACGCTTACGCAATGAAGCAATTTGGATAGAAGCAATATGCTTGATATTTTCTGCATCCAAGGGATGGAATACCACAGACTCATCGATCCGGTTTAAAAACTCGGGTCTAAAGCTATGGGTCACCACATTCATCACCGCGCTCTTCATTTCGCTATAACTTAAGTGACCGAATCCTTCTTGGATAATGTCAGAGCCTAAGTTTGAGGTCATGATGATCACCGTATTTCTAAAGTCGACGGTACGGCCTTGACCATCGGTTAAGCGGCCATCATCCAGCACCTGCAGCAAGATGTTGAACACGTCTGGGTGCGCCTTCTCCACCTCATCGAGCAGAATCACTGAATAAGGCTTACGGCGAACAGCTTCAGTTAAATAACCGCCCTCTTCATAGCCAACATATCCAGGAGGAGCACCAACCAAACGTGAAACAGCATGTTTTTCCATAAACTCTGACATGTCGATGCGCACTAAGGCCGATTCTGTATCGAATAGGAACTTAGCTAACGACTTACACAACTCGGTTTTACCCACACCAGTTGGTCCTAAGAACAGGAACGAACCAATCGGACGGTTAGGATCGGCAAGCCCTGCGCGGCTACGACGAATCGCATTAGCGACTGCATCCACAGCTTCGTTTTGGCCAATCACGCGCTCATGCAGTGCCACTTCCATTTGTAACAGTTTTTCACGCTCGCCTTCAAGCATCTTAGAAACCGGAATACCCGTCGCCTTTGATAACACTTCAGCGATTTCTAAGTCAGTAACTTTATTGCGCAGCAGTGTCATATCCTGCATTTCAGCTTGCGATGCCAAGTCCAATTGCTTTTCAAGCTCTGGAATACGGCCATATTGCAGCTCGGACATACGCGTTAAATCACCGGCGCGGCGCGCGACTTCTAAATCCATCCGCGCTTGCTCAAGGTCGGCTTTAATATGCTGAGTACCTGCCAACGCCGCTTTTTCGGTGCGCCAGATTTCATTAAGCTCAGACGCCTTAGCCTCAACTTCATGCAACTCGACACGTAAATGTTCGAGTCGACGACGGCTCGCCTCATCGTTTTCTTTGGCCAATGCCTGCTCTTCCAGTTTCAACTGGATAGCACGGCGCTCCAATCTGTCGAGGGATTCAGGCTTAGAATCCATCTGCATACGGATGCTCGACGCCGCCTCGTCAATTAAGTCGATGGCTTTATCGGGTAATTTACGGTCCGACACATAACGGTGCGACATAGTGGCCGCCGCTACAATCGCCGGATCGGTAATTTCCACATGGTGATGCAGCTCATAACGCTCTTTCAAGCCACGTAAAATCGCAATGGTGTCTTCAACGCTTGGCTCATCCACTAATACTTTTTGGAAACGACGCTCAAGGGCGGCATCTTTTTCAATATATTGGCGATACTCGTCAAGAGTCGTCGCGCCTACACAGTGGAGATCGCCACGGGCCAAAGCAGGCTTTAACATGTTACCCGCATCCATGGCGCCATCGCCTTTACCCGCGCCCACCATTGTGTGCAGCTCGTCGATAAAGAGGATCACTTGGCCTTCTTCCTGCGCCAGCTCATTAAGCACGGCTTTTAAGCGCTCTTCAAACTCACCACGATATTTAGCGCCGGCAATCAGTGCACCCATATCTAAGGATAAAACACGTTTATTTTTAATCCCTTCAGGGACTTCGCCGTTCACAATGCGCTGAGCAAGTCCTTCAACAATCGCGGTTTTACCCACGCCAGGCTCACCAATCAGCACAGGGTTGTTTTTGCTACGACGTTGCAGCACTTGAATGGTGCGGCGGATTTCATCATCACGGCCAATGACAGGATCGAGTTTGCCCTGCTCGGCACGTTCAGTAAGATCAACGGTAAACTTTTTCAGCGCTTGGCGTTGGTCTTCCGCATTGGGATCATCCACATTCTGACCACCACGCATTTGCTCAATGGTTTGTTCCATCAGCTCTTTGGTCGCGCCGGATTTTTTAAGGCATTGTGCTAGTGCATCGCTGCCCTCAAGCGCCGCGAGAACGAACAACTCACTGGAGATATATTTGTCTTTACGCTTTTGCGCCAATTTATCGCAAAGGTTTAATAAACGAATTAACCCTTGGGATAATTGTACATCGCCGCCAGTGCCTTCGACCTGCGGTAGACGTTCAAGCTCTTGGCTCAAGAGCGAGCGCAGCGCACTCACCCGAATGCCAGCTTGGGTTAATAAGGGATGGATAGAACCAGAATCCTGGTTAAGCAGTGCCATCATCAAATGTAGCGGTTCGATAAACTGATGATCACGCCCAAGTGCTAACGACTGGGCATCTGAGATGGCAAGCTGAAATTTATTAGTCATACGATCGAGTCGCATACAGCCTCCTAAAACTCACAAATAAGGTACAGCATTTTGTTAGTTAAAAGATGGGGGCTATTTGACCAATTTCAAGCTAGATGGCTAGAAATAAATACAAATTATAGGGGAATAAACTTAAGACTTAAGCCAGATCAAGGAAGCCATACGACCAGTGATTTTATCGCGGCGATAGGAGAAATAACCCTGATTCAATACAGTGCAAATATCGGCGCTGTAGATCTGTGTAATACCCAGTTGCTTTAAGCGTAATTTGGCTAATCCGATAATATCGGCAAGGTATTTATCGCCTCGCGCAATAAAACAACTTTCCGCATTAGGATCTTTTGCCATAAAGGCGGCACGCACTTCGGCGCCAACTTCAAAAGCCGTAGGACCAATAGCCGGCCCTAAGTAGGCGATAAGTTCGTTTGGCTTTGAGGTAAAATGCGCCACGGTCGCCTCAATCACCCCATCACACAGTCCGCGCCAACCGGCATGGGCAGCAGCAACTTCAGTCCCTTGTTGATTACACAAAAGCACCGGCAAGCAATCAGCGGTCATCACCACGCAAACCCGTCCAGCGAGGTCGGTATAGCTGGCATCGGCGACCAAAGGTGGCATATTTTGCAAGGCCACACACTCTGATTGAGCGTCTTGAGTAAGATTAATTGGGGCGATATCGGCCAAATCAACCACTCGAGTACCGTGGACTTGCTCCAACCACACAGGCTCAGTCGCAAGCCCTAACTGCTTTGCCAACATGCCACGATTAGCCAATACCTGCTGCGGCATATCTCCAACATGCAATCCTAAGTTCAGACTGTCGTAGGGGGCAAGACTCACACCACCATGGCGGTCGGTCATTGCTATTGCCACATTATCAGGTACAGGCCAATCGTGCATCAACATCAGTTAGTACTCGATCGGATGTTCTAAAGTGTCTTGACGCAGTGCTTTAGTCAAAATCACCATATCTTCTGGGATCGGCGCCGTCCAGCTCATGATTTCACAGGTCACAGGATGCGCTAATTCCAAACGCACCGCGTGCAGTGCTTGGCGTTTAAAGTTCTTCAAAATCTCGAAAAACTCAGGACTTGCTGCCTTGGGTGGTTTTGGACGGCCACCATATACAGGATCACCCACCAACACATGGCCGATATACGCCATATGCACACGAATTTGGTGAGTACGTCCAGACTCTAAACGTAATCTTAAACGGGTATGATTACGGAATTTTTCCGCCACACGATAATGGGTCACCGCGGGTTTACCCGAATGATGCACCGCCATATGGGTACGTTTTGTCGGATGACGGCCAATCGGCTCATCGACAGTGCCACCCGCCGTCATAGTACCGAGGACAATCGCCTCGTACTCACGGGTGATTTCACGGGCTTGCAATGCGGCCACTAAATGGGTTTGGGCTTCAACTGTTTTGGCCACCACCATCAAACCTGTGGTGTCTTTATCCAAACGGTGCACAATACCCGCACGTGGCACGTGCTCAATATTAGGGCAGTGATGCAGCAATGCGTTCATCAACGTACCATCGGCATTGCCTGCTCCGGGGTGAACTACTAAGCCAGCTTGTTTATTGATCACTAGGATATCATCGTCTTCATAGACAATATCCAGCTCAATGGCTTGCGCAGCCGCATGCACTTCTTCTTCGAGCGTGGCGTTAATTTCGATTTGCTGCAGCTCAAAAACCTTTTCGCGCGGCTTGTTTACCATTACGCCATCAACATAGACTGCATCAGATAGGATCCATTCCTTGATGCGCGTGCGCGAGTAATCAGGGAACAACTCAGCCAGTGCTTGATCCAATCTCAAACCAGTTTGTGTTGCCGAAATCTCGCTTTTTAGATTAATCTCTTGTGTCATAGGAACCGTATCCCCATTTTGGGGTCAAAAAATGTGTGCTATCTGTTACAATCGAATGCTTTCTATTTTATCGTGAAATGGAAAAATTCTTAACTACAACTTATAAAGAATTGAATTCAAGTATGTATAAATTCTCCAAAGGCTTAACCTTAGTCCTATTTTCACTAGCGTTATCAGCCTGTAGTAGCAGTCCTGAAGATAACGATATTGCCGCCAAAACCTCACCTGACGAGCTTTATTCTCAGGCAAGAACCTCCATGGAGCTTGGCAATTACTCTAAAGCTGTCCGTTCATTGGAGGCGCTAGACTCTCGCTTCCCGTTTGGACCACATAAAACTCAGGTTCAATTGGATCTGATTTATGCTTATTACAAAATGGACGATGTTGCCTCTGGCATTGCTAACATTGACAGATTCATCCGTCTAAACCCAACGCACCCCAATATCGACTATGTCTACTATATGCGAGGACTCGTCAATATGCAGGCGGATAGCTATCTTTTCCACGATATGTTGAATATCGATAGAACCGATCGCGATCCGAAAAATGCCCAAGATGCCTTTAAGGATTTTGACCGTCTAATCAAAACCTATCCCAACAGCAAATATGCCGCTGACGCACAAAAACGCATGCTGTCGCTAAAAAACCGTTTAGCGAAATATTCCATTCAAGTTGCTGAATACTATATCAAAATGAACGCTTGGAGTGCTGCTGCTGTTCGTGCACAATCTGTGTTAGAAACATATCCCGGTACACCATCAACTGAGCGAGCACTGGAGATTATGGCAGAAGCTTATGGCGAGTTAGGTCAGAACCAACTGAAGCAAAACGTGCTAATGGTAATGCAAGCTAACTTCCCAAACAATGAAATATTAGCTAACTAAATAGAAATGCCCCTTTTAAAGGGGCATTTTTTCGTCTTCTACGGACATTTTTTACGTTTATCCCCTTTAAGTGGCACTGAGTATTTTCTCTTGTCATTCCCGCTAGGACTCAATAAATACACGATTCGAGTAAAACTTACCCAACCGCATCACTTTTTACATTATTTAGTAAAAATCAGTTGACTCAAAAGCCGAAAAGCCTTTAAATTGCGCCCGTCGCCCGAATAGCTCAGTCGGTAGAGCAGAGGATTGAAAATCCTCGTGTCCCTGGTTCGATTCCGGGTTCGGGCACCATCTTTAAGTTGGTTGCCTTAGCGACCAGTGTTAAAGGATTGCAATTAAAGTACAGTGCAGGTGTGGTGGAATTGGTAGACACGCCAGCTTCAGGTGCTGGTGCCCTTACGGGCGTGGAGGTTCAAGTCCTCTCACCTGTACCAAATTGCGATTCAACTTAGTTCGACAACCTGTCGAATACCAATGCAGATGTGGTGGAATTGGTAGACACGCCAGCTTCAGGTGCTGGTGCCCTTGCGGGCGTGGAGGTTCAAGTCCTCTCATCTGTACCAACATAAAGACCTCGCTAAGCGAGGTTTTTTTGTTTCTGCGATTTTATTTCCTTAAATCTCCAACCTCATTTGGCATGTTTGCTATAACTATTCATACAGACTCATCATGGACTGCTCGAGTTCTGCCTAAAAGCCTCCCAGAATACACTGAGGAAATCCATATGAATGGTCTTCAAATAAAACAAAAAATGTTTATTGGCATTCTCGTGCCGCTCCTAATGCTAGTAACCATTGGTTTTATCGCCATTTATATGATGGGAAAAATCGAATATGGCGTCGAGCGTATCTATAACGACAGAGTGGTTCCTTTAGACGATCTTAAGGTTATCGCTGATAAATATGCCGTTGATGTAATTGACGCGATCAATAAAGCCAATGCTGGCGGATTTAGCGCTTCGCAAGCGGCTAATGCGCTTGAAAATGCCAGCAAAACGATCAATCAGTACTGGCCCAAATACCTTGCAACTGAACTTACCCAAGAAGAATCTCGACTTGCACAACAAGCTGGACAGTTATTTTTACCAGCTAATCAACAAGTTGAGCTACTCATTTCATATCTTAGGGGGAGGAATGGCGATGTAGCTTACCAACTGAATGACAAAATATTACCGCTTTACCAAGCAATCGATCCGATAAGTGGCAAAATATCAGAACTTATCGCACTACAAATCAAAATTGCAGGTCAGGAAAGAGCTGCCGCTAACGAGATTTATCACTCATCGATTGCCATCTTTGCCACTCTTGCAGGGCTTGCAATGCTGACCAGTATTTTGATTGGACTTTGGGTTAATCGCAGTGTGATGAATCCCATCAATGATATTGTGCGCAATTTAAAAACGATCCGCCAAGATTCCGATCTTACCGTTAAATTCCGTACTTTTAATGATGATGAACTCGGACTTATTTCGACTAGCCTCACTCAAGTTATTGAACATTTGAGAGGGATTTTGCACTCCATCGCTGAAGCAGCAAATACGGTTAATAGCTCCGCGACCGAGCTAAGTAGTTTTACCCAAGAAACCAATAAACGCATGCAACAGCAACAAGCTGAAACTGAACAAACAGCAACAGCAATGAATGAAATGACGGCGACTGTGGCAGAGGTCGCTCAGAGTACTTCAGCCGCTGCGGATTCGGCAAAGGATGCGGATACTTATGCGGCGAATGGTAACCGTATCGTTATTGACTCAATTAGCAGCATGTCTCAACTTTCAGAACAAATTCAAAAAACGGCGCAAGTCATTGGCTTTTTATCCAATGAAAGCCAAAGTATTGGTCGAGTTTTAGATGTGATAAAGAGTATTGCCGAACAAACCAACCTATTGGCATTAAACGCTGCTATCGAAGCTGCTCGCGCAGGCGAGCAGGGTCGAGGTTTTGCCGTTGTCGCCGATGAAGTCAGAACGCTAGCTCAACGAACTCAAAAGTCCACCCAAGAAATTGAAGCGATGATCGCAACGCTACAAAAAGGGGTTAAAGAAGCAGTTAATGCAATGGAAGTTGGTATCAAGCAAGTCGATGATGCCAATAATAAAGCCAATGAAGCAGGTCAGGCCTTAAAAGAAATTGTAGCGTCAGTAGATAACATTGCTGAGCTCAATGCCCATATTGCGACTGCGGCTGAAGAGCAAAGTAGTGTGGCCGAAAGTATTAACCGTAGCATTATTGCGATCAGTGATATTACCGATGACTCGACTCGCTCAGCACATGAGCTCAGCGAGTCTGTTATAAACCTAACCAAACTGGCTAGCAGCATGCGTAATCAAGTCAGTGCATTCAGGCTCTAACACATATTCACTGGCACAGCCGTGCTGTGCCAGACTAATGTTATCCTTACGTGTTTGTTACAGCGTCCTTCAAACAATCGTATGCCGAGGTGTATTGACGTTTCAGAATTATTTTTGCAACCCTTTGGTTCACGATCTATGCAAGATAAAGTCCGCGCAGTATCGCTATTTTACTTAACCTAATGAGCGAGCCAGAACGAAATTTAATCTCAAAACGTCAGCATGCTCTTAGGGGATTATGTTTTTAAGTGCATATCAGCGCTTTATGCACCATCTCGAGTTACTTCATTTTTGAATGATAGATAGAGGCGACTTCTTGTGCAGTCAACATCCGACTCTCACCAGGGCTTAAGTGTTTATCCAGGGTAATCTCACCAATGGAAAGGCGGTGTAATCCCACCACTGGATTACGGAAACGACCAAACATCCGCTTGATTTGATGGTACTTCCCTTCCCTTAAAGTAACCTCTGCAATATGAGTGTCGAGGATAGTCAACTTTGCAGGCTGTGTGGTGATATCTTCAAAGCCAAAATACATGCCCTGCGCGAATGCCGCGACATAGTCCTCACTCAAGGGATTGGCTAAAGTCACTCGATACACTTTATCCACTTTTTGCTCGGGTGACATTAACGCCTCGGACCAACGACTATCATTGGTCAGTAACAATAAACCCGATGAGTTTAAATCTAACCGCCCAGCAATATGCAGCTCATGGCGAGCTTCGCAATCGAGTAAATCAATCACAGTGCGGTGCTCCTTGTCTTTGGTCGCACTCACTACCCCAACGGGCTTGTGCAACATCAAGTACACGGGCTGGTTGGCCTGTAAGACTTGCCCATCAAACACAATGTGGGAAAATTCATCCACCAGCAGATCGAGCGCTTTCGCAGGCGTGCCATCCACATATACTCGCTCCGCCAGCAAGAGTTCTCGCACGGCTTTACGGTGAATTTGTAACTTAACAGCTAGGTATCTATCGAGACGACCGCGTTTTGATTGCATCACACCATCCTGCTCTAAGATAAAGGCGCAATGCGATAGGCACAGCGACGAGCGCCGTCGATGATATGCTCTTCACGGCTTACAGTAGCGATATCGGCAAATAACTGCTGGAATTGTTGTAGTTCGGAGCGACAAAAATTTTGGCATTTCGTCGCTGCGCTGCAAATTGGACAATGATTCTCAAGTAACCAGAACACCCCATCCGCTTGTTCCTGCGTCGCCATATAGCCTTCGAGGGTACGTAACTCCACCAATTTAGTTAAACGGCTGGTAATATCCGTCATACCTTGCATCGCGCTGCGATACTGCTGCATAGCAGTTTGCTCTCTATGCTCAATCAGTTTATCCAACCCCTGATCACCAAATATCATTTTTACGGAATCAATCAATTGCAAACTAAGCTCACTGTGGCGATCGGCAAAGTGGGTTCTACTCTGCTCAGTTAATCCCCAATACCGGGTTGGGCGTCCGCGGCCTTCAACTCTGTCTTCAATATCGACATCACCCGCCTCTTCTAAGGCTTGCAAATGCTGGCGAACGCCCATAGTGGTCAACGCAAGCTCTTCCGCTAGGGTCTTAGCCGTTAACGGGCCATGCAATTTGAGTAATTGAATAATCTTATCAGTAGTTTTCATATGCGCTCTCCGCTCTTCGCCTCGGATTATCCCTCAATCGCCTACCTTTTAACAGAATAAATAAAGTTTTTTATTTATTTTATCCTTTACAAGATTAAATAAAGCAATTACCTTATAAATAATTTATAAACAAATAGGTTTACATAATGAACTTACTCATCATCAGCACCAGTCAAAGAGCCCACTCCCAAAGCGCTAAAGTCGCGAAATACATAGCCGAAACCAGTTTTTTATCGCCCCATAGTGTCGGTTACGACGCTATCCATCACTTAGAACTTTGCCAGTTCAATTTGCCATTTTGGGATGGTGAAGAGGACAATAAGGGCGAGCATTGGCCTGAGATTGAACAAAGAGTGGATGCTGCGGATGCCCTGGTTTTGATTACACCCGAATGGGGTGGAATGGCATCGCCACTGCTTAAAAACTTCCTGTTGATGTGTAGCCGTCAGGAAACCGCCCATAAGCCAGTGTTGTTGATTTCAGTTTGCAGCGGCATTAGCGGTGCCTACCCCATTGTGGAAGTCAAAATGAATGCACTCAAAAACAATAAATTAGTGCCGATTCCCGATCATTTGATCATCCGTAATGTCGAGAATGTACTCAACGCTACACCCCAAGGAACGCGGGATATCAACCTCAGGGAAAGAGTGCAATATAGCCTATTTATGTTGCATCAATACGCCCAAGCCTTAGCGCCGATACGCCAACGCCATGTTCATCAACCCTACCCCAAGCAGCAGGAATACTGCTACGGTATGTAAGCAGCTTGGATGTGAATCACACTGACTAAAATCATTACAAGGAACGCATTATGATCCATTTAGAGCACATCAACCTAGTCGTCGACGATATCCCTAAAGCACTCACTTTTTATCAAGCCGCCTTCCCACATTGGCGTGTCCGTGGCGGAGATAAAGGGACTTGGTACGGCAAGCCGCGCAATTGGATTCATTTTGGCGATGATTATCAATACATTGCCTTTAGCGATAACGGTGAAGGCGAAAACCGCGACTTAACGGGCCATCAAATTGGCTTAGCTCATTTTGCCTTTGTGGTGAGTGATTTAGATGAAGTGATAACAAGGCTAACCCAAGCTGGTTTTCCGATAGCCAAAGATGGCATGGAAGATCCCTATCGCCGCAATATCTACTTCTTCGATGCCCATGGATTTGAAGTCGAGTTTGTTGAGTATCTGAGTGATATTCCCACAGAGCGAAACCGCTATTAAGTCATAAGCAAACTATGGTGCAGGAACGGGCGCAGGTACGATAACAGGGTATTTTGCGCCGTATCGCTACTGCAGACTTATCCCAAAAATCGTTACTTTACGCAGCTAACCCGCTAAACTAATGTGCTATCCAGCTTTAGATAATTAAACTTTTGATTAGTAAATAAGACATGACCACACCCTATTGTTATTCCACAACTTACATCTTAGATAAAGCGCATTTTGACGAGTGTTATACCCAGTCCGTCAAACCCGATCCCACTCTCAAACCTTATTATAAAGCCATAGGTTTCGGGCTCATTGGCATTGCGCTGATTTTTGCGGATGTCAGCCTCTATCTGGCCTATTTCTTTGTTGGGCTCGGGGTGATTGAAGCATTAAATGTAAAATACAACAAAGCGTGGTGGTTGATGCGGCAAATGATGAGCAAAGCCGCCAATAATGAAGTCACCCTTATCATTGATGAGCAAGGTATCCACACAAAATCACAATATGTTAACGCTCAAATTCTCTGGACGGATATTTATCGTATTGTGCAAACGGATAAAGGGTTCCTAATCACCCATAAAACAGGGACCAGCTATATCTCTAACCGTAGTCTAGATAATGCCTGTATTGCATTTATCCAAACTAAAATCTGATGTTGTAAGTTTTAATATTACTGACCCGTCAAAAATGCAAAAGGCTGAATGATTCAGCCTTTTGCATAAACTAAGAACTCAGTTAGACCTTAGCTTTAAGCTCGCCTATCGGTAAAATAGTGCGGCCATATTCATTATTGAGCACTTGCGCCATGGCAAAGTAAATTGCACTCGCACCACAGATAATCCCTTCAAAACCCGCGATGGTGCCAATAAGCGCGCTGCCAGTAAAATCTCTCGCCGCCAGAAGGAAGAATAGAATCGTCAACGAAGCAAACACAAACTGCTTAGCCCTTGGATAACGTAACGATCCCACAAACATAAAGGCTGTAAAAATTCCCCAAAGGGTTAAGTACCACCCCATAAAATAGGTTGGACTCGCCGCAACCCCAGCATTTGGCATTAAAATAAGCCCAACTAAGGTCAACCAGAATAAACCGTAAGAGGTAAAGGCGGTTGTACCAAAGGTATCACCACGCATAAAGCACATAATGCCAACGATAATTTGACCCATTCCGCCATAGAAAATCCCCATAGCTAAGATCATCGAGTCAATCGGAAAGTACCCTGCATTATGAATGTTTAGCAGGATAGTCGTCATACCAAAGCCCATTAAACCTAATGGAGCCGGATTCGCCAGTTTTGTCGACACAGAAAGTCCCCAAAATGATAAGTAAATTTCAGTACAATAATTTGCACTTATAGTTCGATAAAAAGCGGCGAAGTTTAGATAACAACAAAGAAGATCACAATCTAAATCTTATAATCATAACAAATAAACAAATTAACCATTAAAATCATCAAGATAAAAAATTAATAAATAAAAAAATCTACAGGCTAAAAATTAATCTCTTAAGATTCAAATATCTATAAAACATGGGTAAAAATAGTGCGCTAAATCTTATTTATAGGGCAATTTTGCTATAGTTCAAACTTTCTACTCTCTCATCAACAAATGCACTCTCTAGTAATCCGTAAAAACCATCAAAAAGATTAACTTCATCCCATAAATAGACCAAAGTTGAGATAAGTCTATTTTTAAACATATTAATTACAAATATGCCGCTCAGGATGATGAAACTTAAGGGTGGTAAGAACGTCATAGTAAAATAAGCTCAGCTTGGTAGTGGAAAATCAGGGGGATTCGCGCGGTTTACGAAGGATGAGATCGGTATTTTTGACTGGCTTAGGCACTTAAGCCTGCCCATAAAACAACCATGATAATTCGACAAAAAATAGCTTACAAAATGAGTGAAAAATTATTTATATCTAAAAAATAATAGCAATGATAAATTGCTATCTGTTGACGCAGCGGCATGATGGGAAACCAGTTAGGCTGTTGTTAACTATCAATAACTAAAGGAAATAAAATGAAAACGTTATCAGCTGTTATCACCCTGTCGGCGCTAATCAGTTTTGCTAGCTTTGCCGATGAATCAACACTTCCTCCTGCACCTGCAAATGATATCGCTCAACTGACCGAAGTATGCCAACAGATGGCATCTGAAGATCAGATTGAAAATGCCGAGCTTAAACAATATGTCCTCGACTGCGTGAATGACCAGCTAACAGAAATGGGCTATCAGACACTAAAAGAACTCAACTGATCGGTTTTACTTCCTTTAGCTCCTGGCTGTAATCAAGCTTCATCGAGTTTTACGAATGCCATTCCGACAATGAATGGCATTTTATTTGCTGCACCAACCCAAATTAGTAACACCAACACCCAAAAAGCAAAACAGTATAAATACAACACACCAACGTCGACAAAAGCGCTAAGTAAGTGCATTTTATGCTTTTATGATGTCTTTCAATTGATTACGAGATCTACATATATGCTATTTGTATGATATCTGTATCATTTTGCATCCCTTCAGGTGAAAGCACTGTGGAATTAAGCATAAAATGCTAATCTGTTGCCCATTACCGACTGTCATTAAATCCGAACGCATATCATGTATCGAACATTATTAATCTTACTCACCGCGCTTAGCCTACCTTCAATTGGAATGGCCAAAGAACCGTGCGTCACTAAAGATGAATGTATTGAAATGCGCAACTGGGATTTAGGCGTGGCGGTCGGTTGGGGACAAAAAACCAACCCTCTTAGGGATTTTGATGATATTCCGGTCTTTTTTATCCCAACAGTAGCTTACTATGGTGATCATTGGTTTTTTGATAACGGTAACTTAGGCTATAGCTTAGTTGAGCAGCAATATTTCAGCGTCAACTTAGTGACCAGCTATAGCATGGATAGAGCTTATTTCTATCGCTGGGACCCTTCGAATATCTTTTTGGAGCGAAGTTCACAGGATGGGGCGAGAATGCTCTCGACCAAGACAGTTCTCAGCAGTGAACCCGAACCCGTGTTTAATTCCTTAGAATCGCGTAACTTTACGTTATTAGGTGGCGCTGAAGCATTTATTTATACCCCATTAGGCGTAGTTAGGTTAGCCTACACCCATGATATGTTTGATGTGCATCAAGGCGCTGAAGCGCAAATTAAATGGACCTATGGTTGGCATTTAACCCGCTGGGTAATGGATATGTCACTCGTATTTGATTGGAAAAGTACCAACGTCGTCGACTATTACTATGGTGTACGCCCGAGTGAAAATGATTATTGGAGCAAACATTACCATGCTGATGCTGGCTGGAATAAAGGGGTCGAAATGACAGCCCGTTATATCTTAACTGATAACTGGGATATGCTCTTTGCGTTCCGCTACACACAAATTGCAGATGAAATAGCCGCCAGTCCCTTGCTCAATCAAGACTATAGCAGCACTTATTTTATTGGCGCAGCGTATAGGTTTTAACAAGAGTGACGCCCCTTCATATTAGGATGCTATGCATATTCGGTCTAAGCGTTAGCTTAATGGGACCGACTCATGCACTTGCCGCTCCAAATGAAGAGTCAAAATTAAAACTGACCCCTGAAATCTGTATCACGGGGGATGAAAATCAAGCCTGTGAAATCCGTGTAGAGTTGCAGTGGCAACTCGCTAAAAATGAGCTGGTTTGTATCTTATCTGACAACAATGCCTATCCTAAATGGTGCAGCGAATCGCTAGAACAACATGAAATCACATTGAATGTCAGTACGCTAAACGATATTCACTTTGTTCTGGTCAGTAAGGATACCAACCAAACACTGGCTGGAGCCAAATTAAAAATCACGTCGACCTCGCAGCCTCAGGTGCGCAGACGTTACCGTAACCCTTGGAGTTTATTTTAATGACGAATCCACAATCACCCCACAGAGTGTTATTGGTTGAAGATGATGTCCGTCTTGCGAATTTAATCGTAGATTATTTGAAATCCCACGGCATGCACGTTGAAGTAGAGCGTCGTGGCGATACAGTGTTAACCCGCTTAATCAACTATAAGCCTGATATCATCCTGCTAGACATTATGTTGCCAGGAATTGATGGTCTTAGCCTGTGCGAAAAGTTACCCGATTACTTTGCCGGCCCGATCCTGTTGATGAGTGCCTTAGGCTCGAGCGAAGATCAGATCAAGGGACTAGAACTCGGTGCCGACGACTATGTGGTTAAACCCGTTGATCCTGCCCTGCTGGTTGCCCGTATCAACAACCTATTACGCCGCCAAAACCAACCGCCTCAGGCCGAATCCCATTGCCTGACTTTTGGTAAACTCAGTATCGATCCCCATACCCATGCAATTCGACTCGACAACAAAGAAGTCGACCTCACCAGCCATGAGTTTGAACTCCTGTGGTTACTGGCATCACAGGCAGGACAAGTACTGAGTCGTCAATATATCTATCAATTACTGCTCAATATTGATTTTGATGGTAAAGACAGAAAGATCGATGTGCGGATCTCAAGACTTCGCAAAAAGCTCAACGACAATATTGAGACCCCCTTCAGAATTAAAACCGTTTGGGGACAAGGCTATCTATTCGCCCCTGAGGCTTGGAACAACTAAGAACTCCCGTGAAACGTCTCTTTATCAGCTTATATTTACTGCTGAGTCTCAGTTTTCTGGGCATAGGCTGGACACTGGACAGCCTATGGAAGAAAAATGTAGATGAAAATAATCCCTTAGATGCTCCTCTGGTTGCATTTGCCCAGCTGTTGACCCAGCTTCCAGAGGAGAGCCGCCACGATTACTTAGAAGCACTCACAACCGATAGTCAGCTGCCGTTAAATCTACTCAGTCCAGATCAAATTGCACTGGCGAAAGATCAAGTTCTGACGCCCAATCATGTAGTCACCACCACAACCAGTGAGGGCGAACAATTCCAGTTTATTCAGGTAGGTGAACAAGTATTAATGGCGGGTCCTATTGAGATAGACCCCAGAGCCGATCTGCGTAATTTATTCACTCTGTTTTTCTATTTGTCACTCGCACTCGTCGCTTTGATTTGGGTTGGACCACTCTCGCGAGACTTAAGCATATTGCGTAAGGCCACAAAGGATTTTGGCGAAGCCAAATGGGATACTCGCATCAATCTCTCGAACCGCTCTCAGGTAAAACCCTTAGCCAATACCTTTAATGAAATGGCGCGACATATCAGCGCATTGATTGAAAACCAAAAACATTTGTCCAATGCGGTTTCCCACGAGATTCGCACGCCCCTTGCGCGACTGAAATTCGCCCTCGCCCTAATGCCCATGTACTGCCAACCTGACTCTGACGAACAAAAGCGTCAGGATTTTCTCAATGAAATGCAGCTCGACATAAAGGAAATGGAAAACCTACTGCAAGAATTACTCACCTACGCCAGTTTAGAATCCCAGCGCGAAATGCCTCTAGATGAATACGATCTTATCACCTTGATTAATCAATCCATTAAACGTTTAAGTGCATTGAGTGAAACCCCAATAACCTTGCATACAGATATAGAGACCCTGCCCTTATTTGGCGAACCAGCATTGATTGAGCGAGCACTGCAAAATCTACTGACCAATGCACAGCGTTTTGCTCGCCATCAAATCTTGATTGAAGTCAGCCAAACCCAGCAACGGGTAACACTAAGTGTGAGTAATGATGGAGAGCCTATCCCTGAGGTGGATTTACCTAAAGTGTTCGAGCCCTTTTACCGCAGCCAATCGGTGCAAAATGGCAATAAGGGTCATGGTTTAGGTTTAGCGATTATCAAACGGATCATGCAGCGTCATCAGGGTGAGGTCAATGTCACCAGCCATCCAGCCCAGACGCGTTTCACCTTAAGCTGGCCGAAAAAGCGGCAAATTTAGCGCCTCTAGTTTGTATCATCTTATCAAAAAGGCTCATTGAGATTATTCGTCGAGAGCAAGATCGCCTAAATCTAACTCTGCAGCGGTCTGTGGCGCAAAATCAAGCTGTGGATTGATAGCGGCCCGCTCCTGCTCAAGTGCTTGCTGACGCGCCTTATACAAGGCCAGCTCCCGCCGACGTTTCCGTTGATGACATAAACGGATCACATCATGTTTTTCTGCATCGGTAAAATGCAACCAATTAAACCGCTCATCACGACTGCGCAGGCAACCTTTACAATAGCCCCGCGCATCGGTTTGGCATACACCGATACAAGGGCTAGGAATATCGAAAAAGGCTAACTGTTCCATGATCTTGGGCTACTCTGCCAGTTTAAGTACGTAAAATGTGTGACCTTCTATACTTAACAAAAATCAAACACTTTTCACTAAATTACTTGCAGTCTTACTGTTAATCAAGGCACATTGAATACTGTTCGTACAATTTGGAGTGCAATGATGAGATACAAATACATCGCCAGTTTGTTCATCGCCACGGTCTTTTTAAGTGCTTGCAGCACTAAGCCGAAAAACGATTACGATCTCAATTATAACTTTAAGGCATTGCAGAGTTTCTCGCAGCTTGCTCCACAGCCCAACGACGATCCGCTCAGTGCCCAGCGTATTCAAACCGAAATCACCCAGCAATTAAGCCAAAAAGGCTTTACCGAAAATGCTTCTTCCCCCGATTTTAAAGTCGCCTATGGCTTACTGACCCAAGACAAGCCTAAAGACTCAGGTCTATCTATAGGCTTAGGCACGGGCAGTTTTGGCCGTTCTGGCGGCATTGGCATAGGCACCAGCGTTGGCGTGCCTCTTGGCAGTGACACAGCAAAAATTCAAACCATTCAAATTGATATTATCGATGCTAAAACCAATAAGCTGATTTGGCGCGGTACCGATAGTTTCGATTTTGATGCGGGCGGCGATAAAAAAGCCCAAGACACCGCTAAGGCGGTAAGTCGGATTTTGGCGCAATTTCCACCGCAGCCATAATTATTGGGCCATGATGATTTAAGCGATGCTTGAAACTATGAGGGCTTAAGCAATAAGTGATAAAAATGGGCGATACACGCCCATTTTTATTGCAGAAGAAACCCCAAATGCGAGGATCAGTGGATAAAACGCGGCTTAAGAAAATAGCCCAGATGATAGATAACGGTCGCCCCTATCGCACACAATCGCAACTACAACGGCCCCCGGATTCTGCCTCGCTATCTCAAGCGCTGCAAATACCGCGCCGCCAGAACTCACGCCAGCACAAATACCTTCTTCACGCGCTAAAGTTCTTGCCATTGCTTTGGCATCTTGCTCTTCTATATCCATCACGGCATCGACACGGGCGGCATCAAAAATACCCGGTAAATATTCCTGCGGCCAGCGGCGAATCCCTGGAATCGAACTGCCATCAGCGGGTTGTAGCCCGACAATGGTGATATCGGGGTTGCGGCTTTTTAGGTATTTCGACACGCCCATAATGGTACCTGTGGTACCCATGCTGGAAACAAAGTGAGTGATCTTGCCTTGGCTCTGCTGCCAAATCTCTGGGCCAGTTGTGAGAAAATGCGCATTTGCGTTATCTTGATTATTGAACTGATCCAGCACCTTACCTTTGCCTTGAGCCTGAAGATCTAAGGCCAAATCCCGCGCAGCTTCCATATTGTCCACCAGCAGCAGCTCGGCGCCATAGGCCTGCATGGCATCCTTACGCTCTTGGGTCGAATTCGACGGCATAATCAGGATCATCTTGTAGCCTTTAATCGCTGCGGCCATCGCTAAGGCAATCCCAGTGTTACCACTGGTGGCTTCAATCAAAGTATCACCTGGGGCGATTTCTTGGCGAAGCTCCGCCTGGTTAATCATATTCAGTGCGGCACGATCCTTTACCGAGCCAGCAGGATTATTGCCCTCTAGCTTTAACAGTACCGTAGAGCTCCCGCAATCCAACCGTTGCAGACGAACTAGCGGCGTTTGCCCGATACAGGCTTCAATAGTCATAAAGTCAGACACAGGGTTTATCCTTTATTTGATAAAAGCAACTCGCATAGGGATATTTTAAGGGGCTTAGCCACAACAAACACGATGAATATCACCTATGGCATACAATTAATTGCTCATAGTTATTCAAAAAAGTTCTATTTAACTAGCTTTTTATAAGTAAAAACTTCAATTACTCTATCTGCATACCCTGACACAGTTGCCAGATTAAGGAGCACAAAATGCCAGTAAAATTCACTAAGGCCCTGCTAGGAACCCTATTACTGGGCGCTTCCCTCAATGCCGCAGCCGCCGATCAGACCTTACTTAATTCCTCTTACGATATCTCACGGGAATTATTTAGTGCCTATAACCCAGTATTTGCTAAACATTGGCAAGAAAAAACCGGTAAAACGGTTGAAATCAAACAGTCTCATGCAGGTTCTTCAGCGCAGGCTCGCTCGATTCTGCAAGGCTTACCCGCGGATGTGGTGACTTTTAACCAAGTCACCGATGTGCAAATTCTGCATGATCGCGGCAAGTTGATCCCAGAAAACTGGCAACAACTGCTGCCTAATGCCAGTTCACCTTACTACTCTACCATTGCGTTTTTAGTGCGTAAGGGCAATCCAAAACAAATCAGCGACTGGAATGATTTAGCTAAAGATGACGTTAAGCTGGTGTTCCCGAATCCAAAAACCTCAGGTAATGCTCGTTACACTTATTTAGCCGCCTTAGGTTATGCCCAGAAAAACTATGGCAAAGATAATCAGGCTTCTTTAGATGCGTTTTTGAAAAAGTTCCTTGGTAACGTTGCCGTATTTGACACAGGCGGCCGTGGTGCAACCACTTCGTTTGTTGAGCGTGGCATCGGCGATGTGTTGATCACCTTCGAATCTGAAGTTAACAATATTCGTCAGCAATATGGCGCCGATGATTACCAAGTTGTCGTGCCTAAAACCTCGATTCTGGCAGAATTCCCCGTTGCCGTAGTAGAGAAAAATGCTAAGCGTAACGGCACGCAAGAATTAGCGACCGAGTATCTAACCTATCTCTACAGCGAAGAATCACAACGTTTGTTAGCCGGATTTAACTACCGCGTTCACAATGAGAAAGTGGTTGCCGAATTTACCAAACAGTTCCCTGCGGTGGAGTTAATGACCGTTGAGCAAATCATTGGTAACTGGGACAACGCGATGAAGACCCAATTTGCCAATGGCGCTAAACTGGATCAGTTATTAAAGCGTTGATCATCAGCTTGGGTACCTAAGTCATCAAACCTACAACCCGGGCAATGTCCCGGGTTTTGTGGTTATATCGCAATAAAGATAAACATCAGCAGTCTTTATCGCGATTGAGCAATAACGTGCTAATGGCATAATAATATTGGATTAACTCCATTAACCTTATCGGGTGGTTATTCAGTGATATTTAATAATGGGCGCTTACGCCACAAGCGGGTTTTGCCGGGGTTTAGTATCAGCCTGGGTGTATCTTTGCTGTTTGTCAGCTTGATTCTTTTACTCCCCACCACAGGCCTGATTATGCAAACCAGCCAGATGAGCTGGGCCGAGTATTGGGGCGTGATTACCGATCCCCGCGTACTAGCAAGCTACAAAGTCACTATCTTGTCGGCACTGGCCGCCTCCCTATTTAACTGTCTTTTCGGGCTATTACTCGCCTGGGTATTGGTTCGTTATGAGTTTCCAGGTAAACGCCTCCTCGACGCCTTAGTCGATTTACCCTTTGCCTTACCCACAGCCGTCGCGGGTATTACCTTAGCCACTCTCTATGCTGAAAATGGTCAGATTGGTAGCCTATTGGCCGAAATTGGCATCAAAGTGGCCTATACGCCATTGGGGATTGTGGTCGCGATGATCTTCACCAGCATTCCCTTCGTGGTGCGCACCGTCCAGCCCGTATTGGAAGAGTTATCCCACGATGAAGAAGAAGCTGGCATGACCTTAGGCGCAACCGATAGCGCGGTGTTTTGGCGGGTGATTTTGCCCTCACTGTGGCCAGCTTTAATGGTTGGCACGGCACTGTCTTTTACCCGCAGTCTTGGAGAATTTGGCGCGGTGATTTTTATCGCCGGTAATATGCCCTACATCAGTGAAATCACCTCATTGATGATCTTTGTTCGCTTACAGGAGTTTGATTTTGCTGGCGCAAGTGCCATTGCATCTATCGTGCTGATAACATCTTTACTGCTGTTACTGCTGATTAACCTGTGGCAAGCGCGTTATTTACGCCGTATTCACGGCCGATAAGGAGCCACCATGAACTCATTTAAACCTTTAAGAGTCGGTGAAGCGCCCCTTATCAAATGGAGCCTAATCACCCTAGCAGTCTTCTTGGCCATGGTGTTATTACTGCTGCCGTTAGTCAGTATTTTCCAGCAGGCCTTTGTCGGTGGCTGGGAGCGTTATATCGAGCATCTGAGCCAACCCGACTCACTCCACGCGATTGGGTTGACCCTTATGGTCGCGGCGCTCACCGTGCCGATAAACTTAGTGTTTGGGGTCATGCTCGCTTGGAGCGTGACACGCTTTGAGTTTCCAGGGCGTAAGTTACTCATTACCTTGATTGATATTCCCTTTGCCGTATCGCCCGTGGTCGCAGGCTTACTCTATCTACTGCTTTACGGCAACAGTGGCTGGCTTGGCGCTTGGCTGTTTGAGCACGATTTACAGATCATGTTTGCTTGGCCGGGCATTTTATTAGTCACCATTTTTGTGACTTGCCCCTTTGTTGCCCGAGAATTAATCCCCTTGATGCAGCAACAGGGTGCATCGGAGGAAGAAGCCGCAGTAATCCTTGGCGCCTCATGGTGGCAACTGTTTCGCCGCGTGACTCTGCCCAATATCAAGTGGGCGCTGATTTATGGGGTGATCCTCACCAACGCCAGAGCCGTGGGTGAGTTTGGTGCCGTTGCCGTGGTATCTGGCAATATCCGTGGTGAAACCAACACCTTACCTTTGCATGTGCAATTACTTTACGAAGATTATCAGGCCGAAGCCGCCTTCGCGAGCGCGTCACTGCTTGCCTTGATCGCCCTATTTACTTTACTGCTAAAAGCCTTAGTAGAGTGGCGCCAACAACGCAGCTTATCCGCCAATGACAACCAAGAGCAGAGCCAATCATTATGAGTATTCGTTTAACTAATATTTCCAAAAAATTTGGCCAATTTCAGGCGCTCTCGCCGCTCAATCTGGATATTCAAGAAGGCGAGATGATAGGTCTTCTCGGCCCTTCCGGCTCGGGTAAAACCACCCTACTGCGGATTATTGCTGGCCTTGAGGGCGCAGATAGTGGCCAAATCCATTTCGGTAATCGCGATGTGACCCAAGTGCATGTGCGCGACCGCAGAGTCGGGTTTGTTTTCCAAAACTATGCCCTGTTCCGCCACATGACAGTCGCCGATAACGTCGCCTTTGGACTCGAAGTCATTCCGAAAAAACAGCGCCCGTCAAAGGCCGAAATCCAAAAGCGCGTCAGCCATTTACTCGAAATGGTGCAACTTGGGCACCTAGCACAGCGTTACCCTGAGCAGCTCTCGGGCGGACAAAAACAGCGTATCGCCTTAGCCCGCGCCTTAGCGACTCAGCCCGAAGTACTGTTACTCGATGAGCCCTTTGGCGCCCTCGATGCCAAGGTGCGTAAAGAACTGCGCCGCTGGCTACGCAGCCTTCACGATGAGCTGAAATTCACTAGCGTGTTTGTTACCCACGATCAGGACGAGGCCTTAGAGCTTTCCGATAGAGTAGTGGTAATGAGCAACGGCCATATTGAGCAGGTCAATACCCCTATTGAGTTGTATGCCCAACCCAATAGCCGCTTTGTGTTTGATTTCTTAGGTAACGTCAATCGGTTTGAGGCAAGCTGGCAACAGAATCGTTGGACCAATGGTGACGCCTTCTTAGTGCCTCCTGAGCAAGCGCCACTGCAACAAAACGGCGCGCTCTATGTGCGTAGCCATGAGCTGGCACTGGCGGATAAACCCAATAGCCAAGCCCATATTCCTTTTACCATAGTGGCGATAACACCGGTTGGCGCAGAAGTGCGTGTCGAACTGGCACCTATCGGCTGGCAGAGTGAAGAACTGTGGGAAGCCACCTTTACCCACCACCATCTGCAAGAATTGGGGCTGCAAAAAGGCAGTGTGGTCTACGCCACCCCAAGAACGGGTTATTTCTTTGCTGAACAAGGTGATGGTTCGCCTATCCGTCAAAGCTGGCCCTTCCTGCCGCCGGGCAGCTTAGTCTTCGATATTTAATCGCAGCCAGCATTCACCTACTGCATACAACAAAAAGCGCTGACAGTCTTGTCAGCGCTTTTTGTTAACTCTAGAACAGCTTAAAACCAAATCCAAGCAAAGTGGTTAGATTCCCCCCTACTAGTGACCATCGAAGAACAAGTAGTTTAACCAGCCCTGCATCCGTAGCAGCACTTTGCGCATCACAGCGACATGGTGAAAATGTTCGCTATACACAGCCACTTGTCCAGCTACTCCAGCTGGGAATTGACGGCGTATCGCATCGTCTTCAATATCGATTAATACGATAACCCGCCCTGTTTGGAATAGCTGATTGGAAGATTGCAGCGTGCCATTCATCTGGATCTCACCCTCTGCCATCGCAGGGAGTACCTTAGCGACTTTGCCCTTAAACACTTGTCCAGGCGCCGCATCTAATACCACTTCGGCCTCATCGCCCTCCTGTAAACGCAGCAGCGAATTTTGCCAGAATGCACCGGCAAAATACCGCTGTTCATCGGGGATAAAACTCATCACCGGCCGTAAAGGTAAGGGAACCGCCATCGCCCCTGGACGCAGCGCCATTTGGGTGACAATACCATCGGCGGGCGCCCGCACAACAGTTTGCTCGAGATTATACAGTGCACTTTCAAGATCACCCTGTAGTCCGGCAACTTTAGAATTAACCCCATCCACATTGGACTCATAGGCAAGACGCGCACGTAACTCTTCCGCTCGCGCCGCAGTAAGTTGTGCTTCAGAGGCTAAATACAATTGTTGTTTATTGTCTAATTCCAGCGCAGTAAAAGGCGAGTTCGCCCCACCTTTACGATGGCCTTGTTCATAACGGTCATAGGCTGATTTATTGCGATCTCTATCTGCGGCAACTCTCGCCACATTTGCCTTAGCGGTTTCCAATGCAGCCTCAAGTTGTGGCACCTCTTGCTCCGCTGCTAACAACGCTGCTTTTTTAGTTTTAACAACAGCTTCATAGGGCGTTGGATCGATGCGAAACAGCACATCCCCATGTTTAATCGGCGTATTAGGTTTGACATCAACAGAAGTCACTATGCCTTTGACAGCAGGCGTAATGGGAATAGTCACATAGTATTCCCGCGCAAAACGTGAATAGGGATGGTTGTAGTTCATTATCAGCAACAGCGCCCCTATAAGAATCACGCCTCCTAATACGGCGGTTGGCACTGTCCATTTGTTCATCGGGATCTTAAAGACTTTAAAAATCACAATACAAAAGGAGGCATAGGTTAATATCAATAGTAAATCCATGTTATACCTCGGCTTTTGGGCTTACGACAGTGGAAGTTGCAGCAATGGTCTCAACGCTTGCTGCTGCCGGAGTGGGAATAGGCGCCGATTCAAGTTGCTCAAGCTTTGCCTGTAAGGCCATGACTGTTTCCCTTAGCGCTTTAACATCATCCTCCAATGCCTGCTCGCGCTTCATCACAGTGCTAAATCCCCAGCCTCGGTCCTCTCGATACAAGGTCGCCCAAATCCATAAAAAAGGCCAAATTGCATGTAACGTGAATAAACTTACCCAGCCCGCAATATGCAATGCATCCTGCTGGGGATGATTGCGCTTTTTCGCAATTTCATAAGGGATATCGTGAATGGCAATCACGCCATAAAAAATCACCACTACGACAAAAAACAAAATACCTAAGGCAAAATAATCCAGAAACATGCTCAGCTCCCACTCCCTTCCCATTCCTTATTTCGGTAAAACATCCTTTACCAAAATCGCTCTTTGCCACACAGTGTCTTTCAATTTGAGACACCATATAGTTCTACACCAGAATGACAAATTCGCAACAAAACCATCCAAATAGCTTGATCAAAAACACAATGGTTTATTGCGATGCGACAAATGGCATCCAAGGAAAGGCGGCCAGTGTCGATAAATTGCTATCGCTAAGATATGAATTATGGCTTGCCAAATACGGCAAGCGACGAGACTGGGATAGCTCAAAAACCTAGGCCTTTATGTCTTGTATCGAAATGAGGCTAGCGAGAGTGGGCAACGCGTAAAGTAAGCAAAGACAAGATTTGCAAGCTAATGTCAGCTTAGATTTCTATGGGGTCACTCCCGATGTAGAGGCGAGCAAACCAAGACTGGATAACGACATCACGGCTTCAGTCTGAGCATTAACCCAAGAATCACAACAGCCAAGTGTTTAATTTAAAAGTTTTAACTTCAAGCGAGTTAGCATCGTTCTTGCCACTGACTTTCAACTAAATTGAACTCATAGTGGCTGTCATGGGGAGCGATATTAGCTTTTAATTTAAAGCTTTTGCCACCTGCGGCAATCCAGCACTTGGAGAACCATTCGATAAGCGCGTTGGTCGCAATCTGCCAAGGGTCAAGGTCTTCATCCTTGTCGATATATTCCTCTTCAAACTCATCAGGATAGACATGGTCGATATCGAGCAAATTCGGATTGACTGGTGATGGGTATGCAGCCTTGCCATCGAGTTCCACAAAATACTCGGTGTTATCTTTATCCATAAAAAATACCCGCACCGGGAATTGGGATGAAAAACGATCGACAAAGACTTCAAACGCCAGCGTGGCCACCTCTTGGGGATAGTCATACTCAATCAGTTGCTTAAGAATGGGCTGTAACTCATCGGTGAGATTGTCTAAGTAGCCACCGACTTTTTCTGTAAACTCTTGCTCGAAACTCATCTCTTCCCTGCTTATCATGCTGTACGGCTCAAACGGCAAATATTACTCACACTAAAAACTTGCCATTAGAAACTGAAAAATAATCTATATCCACCAGCAAGTTAACATCGACTGTGATGATACCTAACTCTTTCCCCAACCAAAAGCCCCCCCTAAAATCTAAAGTCGCTTTATGGCGGATAAGAAGCGATGCCCCATAAGCCGCCACATATAAATCAGCGATTACCAGCCCAATTACTACTCATGGGCATTGACTGTGCGCCCCGCAGCCCATTGTCTTAGGGCATTAATCTTATCGCCCATCACGATGGATAAAGGTTTGGTTTTGGTCAGCTCTTCTAACAACATGTCTTGGTCGAGCGTTCGCGCTAAACTGCGGGCGCTGTACATGGCGGCGATCACCGCCTGCTCGATTTCAGCCCCCGAAAACCCTTGGCTATGGCGTGAAAGCTGGGCAAGATCGAGCCGAGTCACATCGATACCGCGGCGCTGGCAATGGATCAAGAAAATTGCTTTGCGTATAGCCTCATCGGGTAAATCGACAAAGAAGATTTCATCCATTCGCCCCTTACGCATCAGCTCGGGCGGCAGGGCTTGAATATCGTTAGCGGTGGCGACCACAAACACCTCAGACTTACGCTCCGCCATCCAAGTTAATAGTGTGCCAAGAATGCGGGTCGAAGTGCCCTCATCACTGCTACTGCCGCTTAAGCCTTTTTCAATTTCATCAATCCAAAGAATACAGGGCGACATCATATCGGCCAATTCGAGGGCGTTGCGCAGATTCTTTTCAGTTTCGCCTATGTATTTGTTATATAAGGCGCCCATATCGAGTCTGAGCAAGGGCCGCTGCCACACACCCGCCACCGCTTTGGCCGCAAGACTCTTGCCACTGCCCTGCACCCCGAGTAATAACACCCCCTTTGGCGCATCGGGTTGTACCGCGGCCTTGGCATCGGTGGTTACCTGCGCCACTGGTGCGCGCTGTTTTAACCATTTTTTGAGATTATGTAACCCGGCAATCTGCGAAAAATCACTGGTGTCGTACTCAAATTGCAATATGCCGTTAAGATCGAGCAACTGGAATTTGGCTTTGTTGATCAGGTCAACATCCGAGTGAGTAATGGCGCCATCATCCACAATCGCTTTATGGATCAATCGTCTGGCATCATCTAAGGTCACACCGCGCAGGTTTTCCGCCAGTTTAATCACGGCTTTATCATCCACATTCAATGGCATGCCTTGGGTGCGCACTTTATCCACCTCAAGATAAATCAGGTTCTCAAGCTGCGAGGTACTCGGCAGGGTAAGCTGAAAATAAGCGCAGTAACGCTTAATTTCGGGCGGGATCTCAAAGGCATGACTCACTAGCACCAGCGTATGTTGCAGCGCATCGTATTCGAGGGCGATTTCTTTCAGCAGACGGACATTCTTTGGCGCATCAATCACAAAGGGATGAAAATCACAGAGCACATAAATCCCCTGCTGGGTCGTCGCTTTAATCTGCCCTAAGATATCGCTGGGTTCAGTATTAAATTTCTGTGCGGGCATCGGCTTATCAACCCGCGTAAGCCCTTGGGTAATACTCCAAGTAAATAGCGGCTGATAGAGTACATTCGCGATTCGCTTAAGCATGTCAACAACACGATATTCTTCATAGGTTTCAATCACCACTATGGGCGTTTTAGAGCGTAGTACAGCGGTCAAATCGCGAATGTCTTGCATATCTTAAGTCCATAATCCGTTATGAAACCAAAAGTTAACATAAAACACCGCTACAAACAGGATTTTTACCACGCCAAGCACTAGGGCGTGTTGACGTTTCAGGGGTATTTTTGCAGCAATTTGGCTAGCTTTTATGCAAGGCAAAGTCCGTGCAGTGTAGTTATTCTACATAAACGGACGATAACGCGGCAGAAAAGCCAGCCAAATGCTGCCCGAAGGGTTCGTCTGGCAAGCCCTTGCTCTTACTTTCTGTC
>NZ_BMOP01000036.1 GCF_014647135.1 Shewanella xiamenensis | reverse complement strand
AGCTTACGCGATGATTAGGGCTTTGAACAAACTTACTGGGCTAGGTATGCCTGAAACCCACTATGTAGCTTGATATTTGAACAATGATGAGAGTGTTGTTCGCTCACTCGATTTAGGAAACAAAGCCCATATCAAGGCGCTCTGTCGTATGCCATAGCGCGCTATGGTGAGACAGAGCAACGCAGAGAGGCCCGAAAAGATGCCTATTCAGCGGCTCTGCTTATCCCGATCTCAGGTTAATTAATTGAATAAACATAAAAAAGGACGCAGCAGCGTCCTTTTTACCTTAATCGGAATTACTTTTTACGGCCATCCTGCTCACGCTTAGTCTTAAAGTCCGACGCTTCTAACCAATGCGGCCAATCTTTACCATTGGCTAAGGTGGTTAACATACTCGCCATCAGATCTAAATCCTGCTTCACCCCTTCGAGGGTCCAGTTAGGATCATAATCATCGGCTCCTTTATGGTATTTATGGGCAATGTAGTCAGGATCCGTATCCCCAAGGCTCATAAATAACAAGCCGGGCACGCCTTGCTGGGCCAGAGCGAAGTGGTCCGATCTAAACATCAAACCATTTTGTGGTCTTGGATCGCCCTTCACCATCCGCCCCTGCGCCTTAGCGGCCTTATCCAAATAGGTTTCTAGCTCAGACACGCCCTCACCATAGCGCAGAATATAATCTACCCCTTGGTTCATATTCATGCCGTCAATATTTAAAAAAGCGACAATGTTTTTGGTCGGTACACTGGGATGCTGAGCAAAATGCTGAGCACCGATCAGCCCTGTTTCTTCGGCGGTAAAGGCACTAAACAGAATCGAGCGCTCAAGCGGCGCCGTTTTTGCTTGTTTGGCAAAGTAACGCGCAAGAGTTAACACACCTGCCACACCACTGGCATTATCGACCGCACCATTAATGATTTCCGGTTTACCGTCTTCTATCACTGTACCTAAATGATCCCAATGGGCATGCATCATCACCACCTCATCAGGGCGGCTTTTTCCAGGTAATAGTGCCGCCACATTGTGGGATTCAGCGCGCTCAATATGATTGTTTAAGCTGATATTGGCCTTTAGCTTTAAGGGAATGGCCTTAAAGTTTGGCTTAGCGGCTTGTTGTTTTAAGGTATCAAAGTCCATACCAGCCTTAGCAAAAATCTTTTTGGCGACATCATGTTGCACCCAACCCATCACGCCAACCTGCCCTTGATTATTGTTGGCATCGATGAGGGTAAACTTGGTACCTGTGTTAGAGTTTTGCACGACACCCCAGCCATAGGCTGCGGGTTCAGTTTCATGCACAATAAAAACAGCTTCAGCGCCTTGACGCGCGGCCTCTTCGTATTTGTAGGTCCAGCGGCCATAGTAGGTCATGGCATTGCCTTTAAAGACCTTGGGATCTTGAGTTGCAAAACCAGGGTCATTGACCAGCACTATCACGGTTTTACCTTTTACATCGAGTACCTGATAGTCATTCCAACCATATTCAGGCGCATTAATGCCATAACCGACAAACACTACATCGCTATTACTGAGGTTGACTTTATCGCTAATTCTCTGGGTTCTGGCGGTAAATTCACTGCCATTGACAAACTTAAGTCCGCCGATATCGAGTTGCATATTTTGATCGGCGGTGATTTTCGCCAGCGGTACCGCCTGCAAATAGCTGTCGCCAAATCCCGGCTTGAGCCCCATCTCTTTAAAGGCTTTCTCAAGGTAATCGATGGTCAATTGCTCACCTTCGGATAAGGGCGCACGGCCACCAAAGGCATCACTGGCTAAGGTTTTGACATCAGTACGATACTGATTCAAATCTAGGCTGTCGCTGAAGGAAGAGGCAGCCATTGCAGGTAGTGAAAGTAAGGAACCTAGGGCACCAGCAAGGATGAAATTTTTCAAGACTTTCTCCCAAGTTATTATCATTATTTAATTTTAGCGATAAACTCTATCATATCCCCCCAAGCTTGTGGCAGGTAATTGCCCCAGCTTTTGGGCTTTTGTTGTAACGGGATTTGACGAGCCATATTGTTATCCATGTGTGATATGCATGGTTTATCGGATTATTTTTACTGGAATTTATCCATGTCACGAGATTTATTACAAACCGCAGCCTTGAATCTTAAAAAAGCGGTTCCCTTAATGCTCAAGCATCAAATTCCCACAACGCCAATCAATTATGCTCTGTGGTATACCTACGTGGGGGAACAAAACCCAGCGTTAAACGCCCAGCTCGATACGGTTATCGCCCACTACAACACTTGCCCACCAGTGAGCAGTGAGTTGTTGTTTCGCCAGTATGTCGCCGATCCTGTTGAGCTTGATGTGCGTGATATGAGGCTTAATCTAGAGGCCATGGCCACAGAGCTGTCGCAATCGATTCGGGATACTAATCTTGATGCAGCCGACTTCCAAAGCTGTATTAATAATAACTTTGCCAAGCTCAATGGTGTCGAAGAAGGCACGCTCAGTGTTGAGCAAGTGCTCGATTTAGTCCGTAATTTGGTGAAGGAAGCCGACAATATTCGCTCAAGCACCGAGTTTTTTACGACCCAATTGCAAAAAGCCCAAACAGAGATTGATGCGTTAAAACAAAAGCTTGAAAAAACAGAAAAAGATGTACTTTACGATGCGCTCACTGGCTGTTTAAACCGCCGCGCCTTTGATGCCGATATCGCAGGCATGTTGGCACAGGCTCCCGAGGGCACCTGTCTTATCTTGGTCGATATCGATCACTTTAAGGCCTTTAATGACAACTATGGTCACCAGCTTGGCGACCAAGTATTAAAGGTCGTTGCAAAGCGTTTGCAGGAAGCCTGCCGAGATGGCTGTAAGCTGTACCGCTTTGGCGGTGAAGAATTTGCCATTTTAGTGCCAAAGAGCCAATTACGAATCACCAGGCAACTGGCTGAAGCCATGCGCCGTGGGCTTGAGAAACTCAGCATCAAGGATCGACGCAAAGATGAACGTATCGACAATATCACCGCCTCCTTTGGTGTATCTCAGTGGCAAGAAAGACAATCAGTAATACAACTTATTGAAAATACAGATAAGTTGCTTTACGAGGCAAAACGTCTAGGCCGTAATAGAGTGATGCCGATAAACAATTAATTCTGACATTAAGGCAGAGCCTTCAGCTCTGCTTTAATTGATTTGCCAATTTTTTAGTTACCAGTCAACCTGCCCATTGTAGCGAGTAACTCAAGCTATCAACTCGAATGTTCAAGCCACTTTTGGCTCCAACGTCCTATCGACTGTCGCCCCTTCGGATTGAGCTGCAGATTCTGGCTCGACCGGGATGGCCTGTACAACAAAACGCAATTCAGCCCCGCCTTGCAGCGCATCGAAGGGATAACAAGTGATGAGCGTTAAACGATTATCGTCAGTTGCCGCCATTAACTCAGTTTGCGATTCGTGTACTACTTCGGTCGCCACTACTTGATAAACAATTTCCTTGCCCGTCGCGGTTTGCAGCGCCAGACGGCGTCCAACACTAATGCCATTTAACATCGCAAAATGCGTATCCCTGTGCCCGGCAATCACTGTGTTGCCTTGCGCGCCAGCGGGCGTACTCGATAGTACTAAGGCAGGCCCGAAGGCCAAATTACGGCCAGATGCGCCCGCCAGCACATATAAGCTGTCGTTGGATGCCGGACCATCGAAGTGATTCGGTCTTTTAGCCTGCTCGATGGAAAGCTTAGCCACGGGATAGGTATCGGCCCAGGACCAAGGTTTATGTGACTGACCATCGATTAAGGTTTTAGCCCAAGCTTGTTCAATCAAATATTGGGCAAAGTGTGCTTTCGCTTGCATATAGAATCCTTTTCCAAACAACGTGATGCCGATTAATACCAATCCCACCAGCAACCCTATTTGTATCTGTTGAGTCACGCGCATACTCATGGATATGACTCAAGTGTTTAGCGCTAATGACAGCGCGCGTTGCTGCCGCTGCTGGCGACGAATCGACAGCGCCAACATCAAGGCAAGCAGTAACACGCCGCCCCCTAAGAGCATTTCGAAACGGCTCGAGGTCGATGTTTGTGGTAGAACACCGATTGGCTGCCAACCCAAGGGTAAATGCTGGCGCACCACTGCATCTCGGCTTATCACATTCGTGGTGATGGGCGTTAAATCCACCGCGACCAAGCTGGTATAGGGGCTGACTAAGTGATAGTTGAGCGAAAGCGCCGTGACCTGCTCTTTGACCTTGTCATCGTTAGCGCCGTTTTTACTCAGCTCTAAGGCCGCAATCTGTTTGCGCGCCCAGAGTAAATCGAGTCCCGCCGCGGGCTGCGCTACATCAGTTGCAGAATGGCTTGCGTCATTGGCTTGCAAAGATAACGACTGTTGCCAGTTTTTATGGCCCTGACGACCGGAGATCACCAGTTCCTGAGGATCACGTGGGTGGCGCTTTAGGCTGATCAATACCGGCTCACCACGGTATAGATCGGGGATTGGCGCTGGCCAGTAGTCAGGCACAGATCCATCGTCAAAGCGCACCTGTAAATCGGTGAGTACCGGATACTGGATTTTGCCCAGTAATTGGCTAATCTTTTGCTCCACTTCATCCACATCACCAATGTAAGTAAAAGTGCCACGCCCAAGTTCAGCCGCACGCTGCATAAAATGCGAGTTCGGCGCCGAGCCAATGCCTACGGTGAAAAGACGGTTGTCGCCAATTTGATTGCGGATTAACTCAAATAACGCCGCCTCATTGCCGACGGAGCCATCGGTCATAAAGATCACTTGTCTTAACGACTTATCCTCAGCCGAAGCTGTGTTAAACGCCTGCCTTGGCAGCGCGGCATTTAAAGCCTGCGCCATTTCGGTACCGCCATCGGCCTGCAAACGATTCACAAACTGACGCGCCTTGTCCAGATTAGTCGCTGTCGCGGGCAGCGGTGTGGACGCTAATAAAGACACATCGGAGTTAAATTCGATTATGTTAAAACTGTCCTGTGGCCTTAAACCGCGCAGCGCATAACGCAGGGCATTTTTCGCCTGAATAATGGAATCTCCCGCCATCGACCCCGAAGTATCAATCACTAAAATAAGCTCACGGGGCAAGTTCAGTTGTTCACTGGCCTCGACTTTGGGCGGCAGAACCATCACTAAGCTGTAGTTATCTGTATTGCTACTATTACCAGTTGGACCTGTATCCGCACTCGCATTCTTGTCCTGTGCCGTATGGGTTTTGCCCGCTTGGTTGAATACCCAAGCCACGGGACTCGTGCCCTGCTTAAGACGCCATTGCAGCACAAAGTCACGATTGGCGGGCACACGATTAGCCAAGGCAGCCGTCAGTTGCCCCTGTTTTTCATCTATCGTAATGGGATGATACGGACTCACCACGGCTGATTTGTCCACCCCTTCACCGAGTTTGACCTTAATATCGGCTTTTAGCACGGGATCCGCCTCGCTATTGGCGTTGCGGATCGGGGCGATAATCCGGTCGGCATCGAAGACTTGGCTGCTGGTCACACGCTCACTCTGGTTCCCACCGAGTGTTAGGCCTGGAATATAGCGCGGCGCCACCACCAGCGGAAAACGAAGGCTAAAGAGACCATCTTCATAATGAATGGTTTCTTGATAGCTGATTTCGACCACCAACTTTTCATCGGGAGCGAGGTTGGCGACTTCTGTAGTGAACATATTAGGCCGTTCTTGACTGACTAGACTGGCGCGTTTTCCTTCGGCTTTGGCCTGTTCAAAAATCTGTTTTGCTTGCTGTTTTAGGTGAATTTGACCTTCGATGATCCGCTCACCGATATGTAAACGCAGTGAGTCTACTGCCGCCTCATTGGGTAAAGGGAACAGATAGCGGCCATTGAGGACAAATCCGGTTTGATTACTGAAAACCTGCTTTACGCTCACCCTATTGGTTAACCCCGAGACCTGCATCGACACTTGCGTGTCTACGGGTAAGGACGGCATTAAACGGCCACTGGCGGTTTGATACACCAACATCCCTTGGGTGACATCATCGAAACTAAAAGCTGGCAATGTGCTCGCCGTGTGTTCATCGAAGGTCGCCGCAATATTTTGTGGTGCCGATAAGGTGCCCACACTGTTTGGTGAAGCTAACACCGCAAAGGGGAGCCCCCAACAGATGGAGGCGCCGATCACTAGCATCGCCAGCGTTTGACAAACTTCTTTTACCCTTTTCCCTGTGATCATCACAAAGGCTCCTGATCTTGATTGAATACGATTGATATTGTTGAATTATTCGGTCACGCGGCTCGCCATCAGCCCTTGGTTAGGCTGCATGGTCAGAGTGACTCGGCGATCGAACACATCGGATTCACTGTCTTGCTGGTCATTGAGTGGCATTCCGGCGCCGAAGGCTTGGGTGGTGATCCGCTCGGGGGCAACGCCTTGTTTAATCAAGTAGCCCCGCACTTCTAACAAACGTTGCTCCGAGAGCGCTTGGTTGTAGGCCAGATCACCGCGGCGGTCGGCATAACCTTTCAGCTCGAGATTGGACTCGCTCAAGCGCTTCATCACCTTGGCGACATTGTCTAATTGGGGCAAAAAATGGCTTTCAAGCTCCGCAGAGCCAGTACGAAACTGCACATTCATACCCAGCGCCAATTCACTAAACAGTTGTTGTTGCTCGGCGAGCAGTTCATCGAGTTGCTTTTGGGTTAAGGCGTATTCGGCGGCGCGTTGCTCGCTAGCCTGTTGTTTGGCCGCTAAGCTCGTCAATTGTTGACGCTGCAAGGCAATATGTTGTTGCTGAGTTTTAACCGTGTCGGTATCAGATACCGATTGGCCGATTAAGGTGCCAGTAAATCCGCCGATAATGGCGCCAACAGGGCCGCCAACTAAAGCGCCAAGTAGCGCTCCGCCGCCAAGACCTATCAGCGCTTCGCCGTCATCCTCCTCTTGCTCAAGCATCTCAGTCTGTGGTTCTAAGAGTAGAGGTTGATTTTGTAGCGACACCTTTGCCGATACATTGGCGATGGGCGCGGCTAGTACACTCAGTACCAAGATATTAATCAGCGTCTTTTTCATCATCTCATTCCTTTTGATTTGTGCTGCGTTTACCCGCCTAAGTCATTAGCGCGGCGGGTAAAACGGAATGAGCGTATTAAACACAAGTGCCATGGCATAAGCGGGGATGGAAAATGGCAATGCGACTATCAATTGTGGCAACAAAATGGCAATTGCATTCGGGAGCTTTTCTCAGAAATAAATTCCTGTATAGTCACGAAAACTTATCCCCAGCAGTCAATAGGAAGATGGCTAAATGAAACGTATCGCCATTGTGGAAGATGAAGCGGCCATTCGCGAAAATTACAAGGATGTGTTGCAGCAACACGGTTACAGTGTGCAAACCTATGCCGACAGGCCATCGGCCATGTTGGCGTTTAATACCCGTCTGCCGGATTTAGCCATTATCGATATTGGCCTTGGCAGTGAAATTGACGGCGGTTTTATGCTGTGTCAGTCCCTACGCGCCATGTCAAACACTCTGCCGATCATCTTCTTAACCGCACGGGATAGCGATTTTGATACTGTGTGTGGCCTGCGTTTAGGCGCCGATGATTACCTGAGCAAAGAAGTGAGCTTCCCCCATTTGACGGCGCGTTTAGCCGCGCTGTTTCGCCGCTCTGAGTTAGCCACCAGCCAAACACCGCAGGAGAATTTACTGGAGCGCGGACCGCTCACCATCGATGCCAATCGAATGCTGGTTTCTTGGAACCAGATCCCGATAGAACTCACAGTCACCGAGTTTTGGATGGTGCACGCCCTTGCCAAACACCCGGGGCACGTCCGAAGCCGCCATGAGCTGATGCAGGAGGCGAAGATTTTTGTCGATGACAGTACTATCACCTCCCATGTGAAGCGCATCCGTAAGAAGTTTATGGCCGCCGCGCCCGAATTTGATTGTATTGATACCGTTTATGGTATGGGCTATCGCTGGGACAGCCTAGCCTAAACCATGCCAAATAGCAGATTAGCCAGCATTCTATGACACGTTTTCCCTTCGGTCTTCGCACTAAAGTTATTGGCCTTAGCCTGTTTTTACTCTGCCTACCTTGGCTGGGGTACCAATATGTGTGGGAGATGGAAAAATACCTGCGCCACGGTCAGGAACGCACCTTAGAGGGCACCACCCAAGCCTTAGCGACCGCCTTGCATGAGCGGCCGAAACTGTTCGACGGTCAGGCCAGCTTTTTAAAGCAGGTGGAAAAGAGTCGCGATCTCTATGCTTATCCCTTAGCGGGCGCGATTCTGCTCGATGGCAAACTCAATGAATGGCAGGAATATCAGCACAGATTCATCCAGTACGGCGAGGCGAATCTCATCATGCGTGCCGATCCCAGCACGCCGCTCACCTTGAGTTTTACCCATATGGTGGGTCAGTACGATGGTTATCTGTATGCCTTTTTTCAGGTGGTCGATCCCAATGTGGTATTTCGGGGTAAAAATGCCTTAAGCGTCGATAGAAACGATCACCTGTCGATTGCAACCCTTGCCCCCGACAATAAATTTAAACGTTATATCGTGGCTACGACTCAGCCCGGTTGGATCAGCGCCTTCGAGCTGCCCGCCAACCCTAAACAAACCGTGCCAGTGACACCCGAAGTCCGTATTCAAGGGCAATGGGCCACTACGGATGTGGGCTACAATATCGAACTGCGTATTCCCTTGGATATGGTGGGTAGCAAACTAGGGTTTGCCATTGCCGATGTGAATGACAGCAAATACCGCGATATCACAGCCGTTGTCGGCACCTCGGCCTTAGATACCGTTGATAAACTCGGCACAGTCCTAGTGCCATCACCCGAAATTGAGAATATTATCAAAGGGATGAGCCACTATAGCTCACGGATTTGGGTGGTCGATAAACATGGGCGTGTGCTCGCGAAGTCTGGCGATATCCGTGATAGCAACAGTGTCTGGACTCGCACCCTCGATGATGAAAACAGCAACTCTATGTGGCAACGTTTTCAGCGCGACTACCTGCACCCGCTCTACTATAAAATCCTCACTAAACCGCCGAAGGATTTTATCGATTCCCTGCAAGACTCGACCGAACTCGACGGCAGCCATATTCAAAAAGCCCTTGCGGGACAACAAAGTTCGACCTGGCGACTGACTCCGGACAATAAGGCTGTGGTGCTGGCGGCCGCGAGCCCTATTTGGATTGATAACAATGTGATGGGCGCCGTGGTGGCCGAAGAAACCACCCACGGTATTCGCACCCTGCGTAACCGCGCGCTGGAAAAACTGTTTAACGTGATCCTGACCATTATGAGCATGGGCACCTTAGCGCTGTTTTTCTTCGCCTCGAGTATTTCGAATCGTATCCGCAAACTGCGTGATGAAGCCGAGAATGCCATCGACAGCCAAGGTCGTGTGCGTAATCATTTAAAACCCTCTAAGGCACGGGACGAGATTGGCGACTTATCCCGCAGTTTTGCCAGCATTGTCGGTCGTTTAGGTCAATACACCCATTATCTCGAGAATATGTCGTCGCGCCTGTCCCATGAACTACGCACGCCGGTGGCCGTGGTGCGCTCCTCTTTAGAACACTTAAATCTGCAAACCTTAGATAAAGACACCCAAAAATATGTCGACCGCGCCCAAGAAGGGGTAAGCCGTTTAAGCATGATTTTGAACAATATGAGTGAGGCAACGCGCCTCGAGCAGAGCTTAACTCAGGCAGATGTGACTAAGTTCCCGCTATCCCAAGTGGTTAGCGGTTGTATGCAAGGCTATCAAATGACCTACCCTGAGCAGCAATTTAGCGTCAAAGTGCCTGAGCAGCCGTTGATCATGCAGGGCGTGCCCGAATACATCGCCCAATTGATGGACAAACTTATCGCTAACGCCATCGAGTTTTGTCATCAAGGCAGTGCGATTGAAGTTACTCTCACCCAAGTTGGCAAACAAGCTACTCTGCTTATCAGTAACTTAGGACCACAGTTGCCAGTGGATATGTCGGAGCAGATCTTCGATTCCATGGTCTCGGTGCGGGCCAATCAAGCCCAAGATAAACCTCACCTTGGCTTAGGTTTATATATTGCGCGGCTTGTGACCGAATTCCACCAAGGGAAAATTTTGGCCCGTAATCGCAGCGAAAACGATGGGGTCGATATTCTGGTCACCCTGCCGCTTAGCTAATACAAAGACTTACAACTTGAGGCAAACTCATCTGTTTGCCTCCTGCCATTTTCACGGGCAGATGCTAAGATGACGGCCATCACAATGGATAACAACATAAAAACTGACTCGCCAAGGTAAGCCCTATGACAGATAAACATCAGCTAGCCACCCAAATCGTCAGCGTCGGTCGAGATAAAAAATGGACCAAGGGTGTGATTAATCCGCCCGTATTTCGCGCATCGACTATCGTCTTCGACACCATGGAAGACATGCGTCACGCCGCCAAAAACAAAACCAATGGCGAAATGTTTTACGGCCGCCGCGGCACCCCGACCCACTTTGCGTTTCAGGCGGCGATCAGTGAGCTCGAAGGTGGCGCAGGTACGGCGCTGTATCCCTCGGGTGCAGCAGCGATTAGCGCTGCTTTATTATCGTTTTTACAGGCGGGCGATCACTTGCTGATGGTCGACAGTGTTTATGAGCCGACCCGCGATCTTTGCAGCCATATTCTGGCGGGCTTTAATATTGAGACCACCTATTACGATCCCCTGATTGGTGAAGGTATTCGCGCGCTTATCCGCCCCAACACTAAGGTGCTGTTTTTAGAGTCTCCCGGCTCCATCACCATGGAAGTGCAGGACGTCCCAACCCTCTGCCGTATCGCCCATGAACACGGATTAGTGACTATTCTTGACAACACTTGGGCATCGCCAATCAATAGCAAGCCCTTCGAGATGGGTGTCGATGTGTCGATTCAGGCTGCAACCAAATATATCGTCGGTCACTCTGATGTAATGATTGGCACCGCGACCGCCAACGAAAAGTACTGGCCGCAGCTGCGTGAGCGCAGTTATTTATTGGGGCAAACCACCTCCCCCGACGATGTGTATCTCGCCACACGCGGATTACGCACCCTAGGCGTGCGCATGGCGCAGCATGAAAAAAATGCCCTTAAAGTGGCTAACTGGTTGAAAACGCGCCCCGAGGTTGACCATTTACGTCACCCCGCCTTTGATACCTGCCCAGGACATGCGTTCTTTAAACGCGACTTTAGCGCATCAAATGGCTTGTTTTCCTTTGTATTAAAGCAAGGGGATCAGGAGGCGGTCACCGCACTTGTTGAAAATATGCAGCATTTTAAAATGGGCTTTTCTTGGGGCGGTTATGAGAGTCTGATCCTAGGGATTTTCGGAATTGAAAAAATCCGTAGCGCCACTCAATGGGATGCAAGCAAACCATTGATCCGTGTGCATATTGGCCTAGAAGATCCCGATGATTTAATTGCCGATCTCAGCGCAGGCTTCGAGCGCTTTAATGCCGTACTTGCTGCCAAGGCCAAATAAGGCTTAAACAACTTATATGTTAAACAATGAAGGCGGGAATTATCTCGCCTTCGTTTAAGCCCACCTTATTTTGACTTCGGCTTTACCCACTTTTACTATTTTGGCTGCGCCGCACTTATTGCGGGGTCAACCCACGCCTGAGAGCCGTATAAAGGCACGGTCGATAAGGCATGCTTGTGGCTGCCATTAGTCTCTTTGGTTGAATAAGACAAATACAACAGGGTTTGATTGGGCGCATCGTAAATTCGGCGCACTTTTAAAGTTTTAAATAAGATACTTAAGGATTCGGTAAAGACTACTTCGCCGTGTTTGCTCTTATCGATTTTGGCGATATCGGCGGCGGAAATCGGCCCCGTTTGACGGCAGCTAATGCCCATATCGGAGGGATCGGCAAAATCAAGATTCGCTTCGATACGGCTAATATGGCAGGTCACACCGGGGATTTTCGGGTCTTGCTTGGCATCGATAATCACGTCTTTCGTGGTAAATAAACCGAGGCTCACTTTGCCCACATCATCACCACAGCCCGTGAGCAGTGTCCCCGCCAACGTCACGGCCAGCAAAGACATTAAAGCCTGATTAACTTTCTTCATCTGTTTATCCTTATTCATCATCCTATTGAGCAAAACGCTTTTGTGCCCAGCGCGTTAAGCCAGCCGTCACCGAACCAAAGTGATCCCCAACCACCACAGGCGTATTGGGATAAAGGCTAGTGATTTTAGCGTAAATTGCTGGGCTTCGTGCGGTACCGCCCGTCACATAAATCACATCGGGTTGGCACTCATAGGTTCCAGCCTCGACAGCCAGTTCTTCTGGTGCTAATCCATTGCCAGCAAGACTCTTGGCCGCCTGAGTCAGTGCTTGGTGCATTAAGGCTTCTATCTTAGTCAATGACGGTTCAATGGCATTTTCAAAACAATCGCGACTCACTTCAACATTGAGCTTGGCCTCAATAAATTCCAATGAACTTTCAGTTGTTTGGGCCTCAGACAAGGCTATTTTAGCTCGCTCGGCTAAACGTACAATTTGGTAGCTTAACTGTTGTTGCTGCACTTTGAGCAATCTTTTTAATAAATGTGGCTGCTCAGCGTCTTTGATCAGTTCATCTATCAACTTGCGAGTGCTTAAGGTGGCAAACTCACGCTGGGCACTGATATCGTTTACTGCCACCGCATTCCAAAAGGGATTACTCGGCATAGGTTTACCATTACTCATCAGCGAACCTAAACCAAAGTGCGGCATAAAGGCATTCATCGCCAATGCGATATCCAGATCGTTACCACCAATACGCTGGCCGCTGTGGCCAAGACAATCGGCACTGCGGTCGAAATTCGCCTGATGCTTAGGCCCCATTTTAACTACAGAACAGTCGGTGGTACCGCCACCGACGTCGACTACCAGTACGGTTTGATCGGATTTGAGGCTGGCTTCATAGTCCATACCCGCGGCAAGCGGCTCAAACAGAAATGCCACATCGACAAACCCCGCCCGTTTCGCGGCTAAGGTTAAAATAGTCTCGGCTTGGCGGTTGCTCTCTTCACCACCAATGCCCTGAAAGTTCACTGGGCGACCAATCACTGCATGGGTAATGCTGGCTTCGCTTGCGGATGTTACGCCCTTTTCGGCGAGTACGGCTTCGGCGCGCATTTTAATATGCTGCATCATTAAAGTGACTATGTCTTCAAACAGGGCAACTTGCTCGGGTCTGAGGCCAGTTGCGCCTAAAAAAGATTTTGGCGAACGGACATAAAAACCTTCTTCCGGCATTTCAAGATACGCGGCCACGGCCTGCTCACCCACAAACACCGCTGGCGTCTCGGCATCGAGATCTAATTCATGACGTACCATACGGGCGCGGCTTAATTGCGCGGCGCGCTTTTGGGCATAATCGGCTTTTAATTCTGTGGGAAGAGCGCGATAAACGGCTTCGGCAATTAACTCTCGGTCCATCGCATATAGCGTTGACGGTAAATAAGTTGAATCGGTGGATATTGGTAAGAGTGATACTTCATCTCCCTGCATGATCCCAACGGCACAGTTGGCACTGCCATAATCAAATCCAACAAACATCCGCTTACCTCTAAGTCATACCACAATAAAAAGCCGAGCACGTTAACACAGTTTGCCTCAATCCCAAAGAAAGCCTAGCGCATATCCTACCCTTTACCTTGTAAACTCATGACTAGCCAGTGTTAAGTTAAAGTCACATTTTTGTCACAATGGTCATCAATCTGACATATTCCGTTCGTATCTTTATAGACTAATGACTTTCGCCCGAAGGGGAATTTGCCTTTAAATCCCTTCATTTGTAGCAGTAAATCTGATTGCACTCCGATGTATGAATGCTATTGTATACTGCGCCATGACGCTTGCTTAAAGGAGCTGTGCAGTGTCCCCGAATACCGATAAACTGTCGATTGATAAAGAACTCTCTTGGTTGTCATTTAATGAGCGAGTGCTGCAAGAGGCCTGCGACCCCAATGTGCCAATTGTTGAGCGCGTGCGCTTTTTGGGTATATTCTCCAATAATATGGATGAGTTTTTCCGGGTGCGGGTCGCAGCAGTCAGGCGCTCTATATTACTGTCTTCCCTGCAGGAAGGGCGTAGTAATAGTCGCCACTTAATGGCAAAAATTCAATCCAAAGTAATGGCACTGCAGGAGCGTTTCGACAGTATCTATGCCGAGCTGATGCGCGAATTAGTTCGCCGTAATATATTGTTAATTAATGAAAAACAATTAAGCGACTTCCATAGTAACTGGCTTAAAAAGCATTTTCGCGATCATTTTAAACGTCATATCGCGCCGCTTATCGTCAATAACAATCGCGACCTCGTAAAACATATCAACGATGATGCAACTTACCTTTGCGTATGCTTATACACTAAGTTGCGCAGACAATATGCTCTCGTAGAGGTACCCACCAAAAATGTCCCGCGTTTTATTGAGTTACCAGCAGAGAAATCTAAAGCCAAAAAATACCTGATCCTGCTGGATAATATTATCCGTCACTGTGTGGATGAGTTGTTTGGGCCGTTTTTTGAATACGATGCGATTGAAGTTTATTCGATGAAGCTCACCCGCGATGCGGATTTTGATATTACCGATGAGCTAGAACAAACTCAGCTAGAAAAAATGACCAAGGGCCTGAAAAAGCGCCTGACGGCTGAACCTGTGCGTTTGGTATACGACAAAGAAATGCCCGAACATATGCTTGAAATGCTGAAGGAAAATTTAAATATCAGTTCTACTGAATGTTTGATCCCAGGCGGGCGTTACCACAGTTTCAAAGACTTTATTGGCTTCCCCAACCCCAGCCGTGATTACCTTGAAAACGAGAAACTGCCCGCGCTGAATAGCTCGGGCTTTGGCCGCAGTGCCAACAGTTTCGATGCGATCAAAATGGGCGATATTATGCTTAATTATCCGTACCATAAGTTCTCCCACTTTACGGAGATGGTACGTCAAGCCGCCTACGATCCTGCGGTACGGTTTATTCGCATCAATCTGTACCGGGTAGCGAAAAAATCCCATGTGATGCAGTCACTTATCGATGCAGTCAAAAATGGTAAACAAGTCACTGCAGTAATAGAACTACGGGCTAGATTTGACGAGCAATCCAACATTGAATGGACGCGAGTACTCGCCGAAGCCGGCGTAAAGGTCCACCATGGGATCACCAGCTTAAAAGTACACTCTAAGTTGTGCTTAATTGGCCGTGAAGAGCAAGGCGAAATGAAGCTTTACTGCCATGTCGGCTCAGGCAACTTTAACGAAGGCACGGCACGGGTCTATACCGATTTGTCCCTCTTTACCGCCAATCAGGAAATCGCCCGCGAAGTGGAGCAAGTGTTCGACTTAATTGAACATCCCTACCGCCGTGATAACTTCCAGCATTTGATTGTGTCACCCTATGATGCGCGACAAAAGCTCACCCATTTGATTGATAAAGAGATTGTTAACGCCCAAAGCCATATTAAGGCGGCGATTACTTTAAAATTGAATAACTTACTCGATGAGTCTCTAGTACAAAAGCTCTATGAAGCATCAGCTGCGGGCGTCAAAGTCAAATTATTGATCCGCGGAATTTGCTCGCTGATACCGCAAATTCCGGGGATCAGCGATAACATTGAAGTCTACAGTATTGTCGACCGCTTTTTGGAGCACTCTCGGGTGATGCTATTTCACGCGGGTGGTGAAAATAAGTTGTTTATTTGCTCCGCCGATTGGATGAGCCGCAATATTGATAACCGTGTTGAAGTGAGCGTACCAATCTATGATCCGCGTCTAAAACAAATGGTGATGGATATTTTATCGTTACAATTCAACGATAATACTAAGGCTCGCATTATCAATAAGGAACAGAGTAATCCTTATCGTAATCGCGGTAATAAACGTAAAGTGCGTTCTCAAATTGCCATTTATCAATATCTGATTAATTATGAAAAGCGGTTGCAGCAAGAATTAAACGCCCAACGGGAAGCTGCAAAGCTTGAAGCAGAGCAAACACAAGCGCTGACTCTCGATCCCGCATTACAGGCCAAAGCCAGCTAACGCTGGCTTTATTTAGTCTCGATTGCCTAAGGATAATCCGATTGGTTGCCACACATTCACAGCCGCGACACTTTGTCGCCATCGACATGGGCTCAAACAGTTTTCACTTGGTTATCGCCCGAGAGCAAGACGGCAGTTTGCAGATATTACACAAAGAAAAACAGCAAGTTCAGTTAGCGACAGGCCTCAATGCGCAAAATATTCTCAGTGCTGATGCTATCGAACGCGGCCTAAATTGCCTACGGGACTTTAATCAGCGTTTTTCAAACCTCGACCAAGCACAGGTACGCTTAGTCGCCACCCACACCTTAAGAGTGGCTAAAAACCGTGAGCAGTTTATTGAGGCAGCGCTGCGTATTATGCCCTACCCAGTGGAGGTGATTTCTGGCCATGAAGAAGCGCGGCTCATTTATAACGGCATTGCCCAAAGCCAAGTACTTGGGAAACGTAATATCGTTATCGATATCGGTGGCGGCTCTACCGAAGTAGTGCTCGGGCAAAAAAATACCCCTACCCATTTATCGAGCCTACGGTGTGGCTGCGTGAGTTTTAATGAACGCTTTTTTATCGATGGCCAAATTACTCCAGCGTCGTTTCGCGGTGCGCAAAGCGCTGCCGACAAACAATTTGCTTCACTGTCGAAGGAATATTTCAGTGGCGATTGGGACTTAGTGCTCGGCAGCTCAGGCACCGTAAAAGCTATTTGCGAAGCAATCCAAGAAGAACATGGTGATGAAATCGTCACCCTCGCCCGCCTCAAACAATTAAAGCTGAAACTGATCAAGTGCGGACACATCAGCCAAGTGCACTTTGCCAATGTCGATGATAAACGCACGCCGCTAGTGCCTGCTGGCCTTGCGATTTTAATCAGCTTTTTTAGACGTTTACCCATTGAGCAATTGGAGTTTAGTCCAGGCGCCCTGCGCGAAGGCGTGCTCTACGAATTAGCCAAAATCGGTCAATATCAAGACATTCGCCACCGCACCGTTGACAGTATTGCCCAGCTTTACCATGTGGATATGCCCCATGCGGCTAAAGTGCGTGACACCGCCATGGCGCTGTTTGAGCAAGTCGCCGATGAATGGGGATTAAGACCCCATGCACGCTTACTCTCCTACGCTGCGACCCTGCATGAAATTGGGTTACACATCAACTCCAAGGCATTACACAAACACGGCGCTTATATCATTAGTAACAGTGACTTACCGGGTTTTAGTGAAGCGCTGCAACAGGATTTAGCCAGACTGATCGCAAACCACCGTAAGAAACCCAATGAATTGCTACTGGCCGAATTAGAGCCTAGCCACAAACTCACCCTCATTCGTCTCGCCTGTCTACTGCGCTTGGCAGTGTTAGTGCATTTAGGCCGAATTGCCAAAGCCCTAGTGCTTGAGAAAATCCAAGTGGTTCCAGATGGCCTCATGCTAGTGCTACCCAGCCATAAACGTAAAATTAGCCTGTTTATGAAGGATTTGCAGCGGGAACAGAAACAAATGGCAGCCCTAGGGATGCAGCTGCGTTTTGTTTCAAGCCTTGAGCAGCGCCAAGAGAAACCGTAAGAAGTAAAAAGTGGCATGCTAAACAAGCATCGCCAGTGAATAAAAGCATTTCATCCCTCAGAGACATTGAGTGCTCTAAGGGATGAGCTGATAAACGCCTTATGCTATTTATCCCCCTTCCCTTGAGGTATCTCGAGCTTATCAAGCTCACAACCACAGCGATTACAGTAGGTTGCATCTAAATCATGACCCATTTTATGGCATTGATTACAAGTACGCAGATCCCTATGCCGTCCCGCTTCTTGGGAAATTTCAGCGGTTAAAATACCCGTAGGGATCGCAATAATGGAGTAACCCAGCAACATGGTAAATGCGGCAATCGCTTGGCCTAGTTCGGTTTTCGGCGTGATATCTCCGTATCCTACCGTCGTGATGGTCACAATAGTCCAATATACTGACTTAGGAATAGAGCTAAAGCCATTCTCAGGCCCCTCAACGACATACATCACGGCACTTAATACCATGATGATTAAACTCACCGAAAAGAAAAATAGGAACACTTTACGGCTAGATTGCATCATCGCCTTAAGCAGCAAATTACCCTCGCTTAAGTAGCGCAGTAATTTAAGCACCCTAAAAATCCGAAAAAGTCGCAGCACACGAATCACTAAGGTGAAATTTGCTCCAGGAATAAAGAGCGCGAGATAACTAGGCAGTACCGATAATAAATCCACTAACCCATAAAAACTGCGGGCATACAGTACAGGATGGGTCGCGCAATAAAGCCTCAAACCGTATTCAACGGTAAAAATCAGCGTAAACACCCACTCTAACACCCGAATAATGTGTCCATAATCCCGATGAAACGCTTCCACTGTGTCAAGAAACACCAACGCCACACTCAGTACAATACAAATGATCAGACCAAGATCAAAATAGCGGCCTGCGGGTGTATCGGTACCAAAAATAATGATGCGTAACTTACGTTTAAATGGGCTTTCAGTGTCCAGTTTTTCAAGCGAATGGTTTGACATAGGGGAAAACATCCTTGCGGTAAATAGCGTTATCTGCTCCTAATTTCCAAAGTCTGCCATGCAATTGCTACTCGCTCAAAATTATCTACTCACATTGGCAAAAATTTGCGGTATGATGCGCAAAAAAGCGTTAACAGCGTCATTTTAGAGGAAGACATGCGCGTACCACTACTTTCCAAATCCATTACTGTGGCATTAACTCTCGCCGCACTGATTTCTCCCCAAGTGCTCGCCTCATCGAGTATTGGCAAAGTCGATTTAGTGGTAATCACTAAGTCTGAATCCAATATGGCCTTATTAAGGGATGGCAAAGTCCTGAAACAATACCGCATTGCTATGGGTGACTTGCCGACAGGCCATAAGTTGACTGAAGGTGACCAACGTACACCACAGGGCCGTTATATTCTGGACTATAAAAAGTCCGATAGCGCCTATTATAAGTCCATCCATATTTCTTATCCGAATGAAGAAGATAAGTTAAGAGCCAAGGCGCTAGGGATCAGACCCGGTGGCATGATCATGATCCATGGCCAGAACCCACGCTCGCCTCTCCCTCCTGAGCAAGCACAGCAATACAACTGGACCGATGGTTGTATCGCCATTACTAACGCCGAGATGGACGAAGTGTGGAAAGCCGTTGATGAAGGTACACCCATCGAGATTTGGCCCTAAGCCATCACAGAATACGCCCAGTTAAATGGGCGTTTTTATTTGTGTTACCTGCTTTAAGGATTTTTGATGTCAACAGCAAACACAGAAGCTAATGTATTGAGCTTCAAAGCATTAGAACAGACATGGCCTGAATTTGAGGCGAAGATATTGGCGTTTCTAGACCAATTGGGCTTAGCAGATAAAGCATTGCATTGCGATCATGTCGCCCTGAGGGTGAACAGTATCGCCGCTGCCGATGCACTCAAGCAAGCCTTAAGTGCCCGCGGGCGGATCATCTCGGATAATCAAATTAATGGTCGCACAATCCTGATCATTGAACTGGATAAGCCCTTAAGACTCGGCAACTTTAGCATCGACTGTGTCGAACTCCCCTATCCTAGTGATACCGTTTATCCTCAAGAAGGCTGGGAGCATATCGAGCTGGTATTGCCATCCACTGCACAGGACTGCGACAGTCTAGGTCAAGAACTGACTCATTTGAGCCCCTCACTTGTGCAATTACTCCAAGGGCATTCGGCATCCTTAACCGAAGCGCCAATAAAAGTGAAATTTAGCTCGCCTAAGGGCGATAAAGAACGCTTAGCTAACCCCACCATCGCCTTTAAACGAGCCGATATCTGTATCAAAATCCACCCGCACAGCATTAAAGCGGTTATCGCCAGCGAACAGGCGGAGATATAAGATCAATCGAGGCGCAAACCGTTGACATTAGGAATGTGACAGCAATTCCAATGACTTATAATGGATTGCATTAAACAGGCAGTTTGCGAAAAAATCAGCAGCAATAACGGTTGAAATAGCCTAGATTCAAGCTATTAACACTTTGGTTAGTCATTAGGTTTTCTCGATTTTGTATTATCGACCACGGGAGTCGCCGATGCGCATTGCCGTGATACCCATAAGGATGCAGCACATGAAGCCACATAAGCACGAGGCACAGCTACTCAAACTCGCCCTCGAAATTGGGATCGGCTACGCCAAAAAACGCGGTTTTGATGACTTTGACAAGGGTGTGTCGCCCAAGGATAAAGTGGAATGTATTTATCGACTTTTAGTGACCGATAATCTGATCCAACCCTTAGCAAAAGATAAAGAAGACGGCCCGAATATGAAGCACAAACTGGTACTGTGGATCATCCGCCATCTGCCCGCAGACCATCCCTTATTACAATAAAATAACTAAGCTCAAGAAGAAAATAGCGCCGAGATTGGCGCTATTGAGCTCTCAATTATTTAGCGTTTTTTTGCGCTTTTTCCGCCGCCAACACAGTGGCCATCGGTGGGACTATGGTCGTAGGATCGAGGCGCATTTGGAACCAATTCAATCGCCAATCTAAATGCGGACCATTCGCTCGTCCTGTCGCCCCAACTTCAGCCACAGCTTGCCCTTGCTTAACGGTTTCGCCCGCATTCACATAGAGTTTGCTTAAGTGTAAAAAACTTGAACTCACGCCATAGCCATGGTCGATAACCATAGTCCCGCCTGAATAAAACATATCGGGAACCGACAGGCTAATCACCCCATCGGCGGGTGCGACCACCACAGTGCCGGTTTTCGCCGCCACATCCACACCAAAATGTGGGTTGCCTGGGACATCGTTATAAATACGCTGACTACCATATACACCCGAGATCCTGCCGGTTAATGGCCAAATAAACGATTGTAAAAACGCGGTTTGTTCACTAAAAGTCCCGCGTGCCGCTTTGACCTGCGCCGTATCCTTTGCTGCTCGCTCCTGCGCCACGGGATCGGGCTTCATAATCTTATTGCTGATCCCTTTAACATTCTGAATATTGTACTCTCGCTTCTTGATATTTAACGGTTTAACTTCAGTTAAGCCATCGGGATACATCAAACGTAATTCTTGAGTCAGCTGCGCATCCCTATCAAAACCAAAGGCAAAATGACCATCAGGCGTCACTTTAACGGCCTCGCCATTAAGACTTACCTGCGTACCCGCTGGTGCTTTACCACGAATTAACGCACCCTGTTCAAATTTACCGTCAAAACTCACTTGTGCTTGAGTCGATAAGCTAAACAGGGTCAAAAGTGGCAATAACGCCACCTTACAAGTGCGCGATAGCATGTTCGGCAACGTTTTTAACAACTTAGGTAGAGCATTAGGTACAGCGTTTAGCATATTTTCAAAAATCCTTATTCAAACAATAACGCCCTAAAGATTAGGGCGTTAAAAAATCGACAGGGTTAATTCCCTTTGGTCACTATGGCGCCTTTACCCACACCTTCGTAGGCAATCACAGTAAACTGGCTTGAAGGCACTTTCGTGGCTAAAGTGGTTGCCATATAGTCTGCCAGCAATTCGACCGTGGTATCGTGCGGGATCAAATCACAACATTCCTTGGGCATCGCCAGTTGGAAATCCCCCTGAGGCGCTTGATAATGGAAACCATAATGGCTGTCATCGCTGATCCGCGTTTGTGGCGATAGGTTTAACGTCTTCACCGAGACTAAATCCTCTTCGCTACCGAGGTAGATATCGTGCCAACGCTTGGCCCAATACTCATCCCATTTCGGCGCGGACACTCCATTCTCAAACACTTGTACTGGGCTGCGATGACCATGGGCAATCCGCTGGCAATTACCATCGTGTTTACGCAAACCATGGCTATAGTGATAGTAAGGCGCGTTCAGGATCTCATGCCTTAAAGTGAGGCTAATTCCTTCAACATTATCGGGCAGAGTTTCCCGTAGGGCTTTTTGTAAAAAGGCGTTAACGCTTGGAATATCAATCTGTTCCGATGGAACGAGTGCAAAGGCTTGGGAAGGACAGGCTAAATGGATCTCACCGAGCGCGCTATCGAAATCCATCCACACCCGATCGCCCTGCTGCTGCCAACGCACGCCGCTGCAGGCAGTAGGCACCAATAAACGATGATCGGCCACCGCATCAATCGTGTGCTTAATCGCACGTTTGACCTTGGCAAAATCGAGCACCATATTTTGCTCGTCTAGACCGCCTTCTAATACGACATCAACAATCCAGCTTTCCCCCACCATGCCACGCTTTGGGCACAGGTAAGAAAAATCGATCACGGTTAAATCTTTTACAAACAGTTGCATTGACTCTCCTCGGCAGAAAAACAGTCCGCCTTAATAGGGATTGCGCCACTTAGCGATGGCCGAGCACGCTCACTTGGACAGACACCAAGCTTACCCAAATAATAAGGATTCTAATCAATTCTGCTTCGCCCCGCGACAAATGAATCCTTTCTTAGATACTTTTTATCTTAAGACATGTGTAAACGAACTTAGCCCACCATAGTTTGCTATCGCATGAGTAACAAACACAAAATAACGCAAACCGTTTAATCGGCCATATCGTGACCGACAGATAGTTTCAGCCGCACACTAATAGACACTACAGATTAGCAAGCAAACCCCTAAACGAAACACCGCAAACCCTACAAAGTTAATCGAGTAAAAACAGCGAATTAGCTCACAAAAATCTAATCCACAACAGCGATAGACCCAATCGAAACAAGGCGTTATCCCTAAGCAATTTTAGTCGTTACTATTGCTCCATAAACCATACAATTAACAAGGTTAATAAGGGAGAAAACCAGATGACAAAACTTACCGCTATCGCGATAACCCTCACAGCTATATTAGCGAGTAGCTATGCCGTTGCCGCCGAACCGATTGAAGTCATTTCCCCAGCAAAAATCACTGAACCCGAAAAGGTGGAGCTGGGTAAAATGCTGTTTTTTGAACCAAGGTTGTCTAAATCAGGTTTTATTTCCTGTAACTCTTGCCACAACCTCTCCACCGGCGGCGTGGATGCCCTGCCCACATCGATTGGTCACCATTGGCAAGAAGGCCCAATAAACTCTCCGACCGTGCTAAATGCTGACTTTATGCTGGCGCAATTCTGGGATGGCCGCGCCAGCGACTTAAAAGAACAAGCCGCGGGCCCAATTGCCAACCCCAAAGAAATGGGCTTTACCCATGAACTCGCCACCGAAACCATTGCCTCAATGCCCGCTTACCGTGCCCGCTTTGCCAAGGTTTACGGCGATGAAAAAGTCGATATTGACCGCTTAACCGATGCCATTGCCGCCTTCGAAAAAACCTTAGTCACGCCAAATAGCCCATTCGATCAATATCTATTAGGTAAACAGGATGCGATAAGCAGCGAAGCCAAGGCGGGTTACCAACTGTTTAAGGACAAAGGCTGCGTCAGCTGCCACAACGGCCCTGCGGTCGGTGGCACTATGTTTATGAAGATGGGCTTAATCAAACCATTCCACACCAATAACCCCGCCGAAGGGCGTAAAGGCGTAACGGGTAAGGATGCGGATAAGTTTGTGTTTAAGGTACCGACACTGCGCAATATCGAACTCACCTATCCCTACTTCCACGATGGCAGCGTCTGGACGCTCGAAGAAGCGGTAAATACTATGGCGGATATTCAGTTAGGGCAAAAGCTTACCGACAAAGAAACCAAGGAAATGGTGGCGTTCTTAAATTCACTGACAGGTGAACAACCGCAGATCGCCCTACCAATTCTGCCGCCATCGAATAAAGCGACGCCGCGCCCAGTACCTTTTGCGACGGGAGCAAAATAAAGGTTAAACCTAAGAAGCATTTAGCATAAAACAAAGGCCGAGGATAAACTCCTCGGCCTTTTTGTTTAATGCTTGGTGCTTAAAAGCTGACGCTTAAAGCTTAAGCGATATTATCCCAAGCGGCTTATTCGCCCTTAAGACGTCTATCTAGCTGATCTTTTAAGTTTGCCGGCACGCCTTTAATCAAAATTGTGTCGGAAATTGGATCGTAAATCACTCGCTGACCTAAATGCCCACCATCGAAGCTAATGGTGACTCCGCCACCGGTACCCGAAAACTTCTTCAATTGTCTTAAGGTCGATTTATCGGCAGGGAATTCTTCATCCAGCTCATAACTGCCACCACGGGCAAAGTCATAGAAAGACTCCATACCTTGATCGGCAAGCTCATCCGCTAAATCTTTGATCTCAATATCGGCGCCTTCATCGAACCGCTCGGAGCAATATTCAAACACTTTATTACGACATTGCTGACGTTCTTCTTTGGTCAGGTCACTACTGGCGACAAAGTCTTCCACCGCGTTCATCAAGGTTTTGTTTTGCGCCTTGGTATTCACCCCTTCAACACAGCCCATAAAGTCGAGGAAGAAGTCCGCCACTTTACGGCCTGCACGCCCACGGATAAAGGAGATGTACTTGCGAGAATCTTTATCAGCCTGCCATTCGGTGAGATCGATTCGCGCAGCCAACTGGATATTGTTTAAATCCAAATGGTTATTTTGTGACAGCTCCATATCATCCAGTACCGTCATTGACGATTTTGCACTGAGCAGCGCCACAAACAAATAATCACTCGCCATGTTGGTGTAGCAGGACATCAACAGGAATCCGCCTTGGCTAAAATCATATTTTGCCAACTCTTCCTGCAACAACTTACTGGCTTGGCCGGTAAATTCGACAAAACCTAAATCCCCTGCACGGTATTCCTTTAGTGCATTGGCAAACGCCGGATTAGCCTCACCATCATCACCGTGAATACCAAAATAACCGAATCCTTTGCCGGATTTGCTGGTATAAGTCTGATGCAACTCTTCGAGCATCATCTCGACAGCCTGACCGTTCAGCAGAGGTTGAGGACGTAAACGGCAGCGTAATTGACCCTGACTGTCCTGGGAAATCTCGTGAATAATTGCTTGTTCGATGTTAATACTCATAAGCCCTGATAGTGATGCTGGAATAAATCCGCTATTATATGCCGCTAATCCATTCCAAAGTGAAACATTTTTTGATTATGGCAATCCAATCGAAATACTCAAACGCACAAGTTGAATCATTAATCGCCGAAATTTTAGCGGTACTCGAAAAGCACAAAGCTCCTACTGACTTAAGCCTGATGGCGCTAGGCAACTGTGTCACTCACCTGCTCGAGCGCAAAGTGCCAAGCGAATCTCGCCAAGCGGTCGCCGAACAATTTGCGAAAGCGCTCGCACAATCGGTGAAATCCAATTAAGTTAGTCGAGTAACAATGATTAAAACAGCATAAGATACAACGCCTTTTAGGAATAAGCGGATCACTATGGTCGAGCGAAAAAAACAAATGAGCCGCGATCGCGTATCGCGACTTATCAACTGGGGACATTGGTTCGCCTTCTTTAATGGCCTATTGGCTATGATCGTCGGCACACGCTATTTAAGTAGTGTGGGTTATCCCGAAACCTGGTTTGGCTGGGGCTATCTCGCCGTCAGTACCATTGGCCAGTTCAGTTTTCTTGCTTTTATCGCCTACTTGATCTGCCTATTCCCACTGACGTTAATCTTACCTTACTCCAAGATACTCAGAGGCTTAGCGGCCGTTATTGCGACCTTAAGCCTGTGTATTTTATTGTATGACACGATTGTTTATGCCGATTACGGCATGCACTTAAGTCCCTTCGCCTTTGATTTAGCCTGGGCCGATTTGAGCGCCTTACTCCACGGTACGTCCTATATCGTCACGCCCATCGCCATTTTGGTGATTGAGCTAACGGCGGCGAACTTCCTGTGGAAACGGATTGAAAAAATCCAAAAACTCAATCTTGGCAATAAAGTCATAGCCTTTGTTGGAGTATGCTTTGTTAGCAGCCATTTGATCCATATTTGGGCCGATGCCGCTGATATCACCGAAATCACCCGTTTCGATGACACGTATCCGCTGTCGTACCCCGCAACGGCTCGTAGCTTTATGGAAAGCCATGGCATTGACGGTTCATCCCAAATCGATGATGACGCGAATCATGCCACTAATGTGCTCAGCTATCCTATCCAGCCACTGCAATGCCAAGCGGATAATAAACCAAACGTATTAATGCTAACCATCGACAGCTTACGTGCCGACATGGTGGACGCCAAAACCATGCCGTTTTTGCATCAATACACCGAGCAGAATCAGCATTTTACTCACCACTACAGTGGCGGCAATCAATTTAAGACGGGCATGTTCTCCCTACTTTATGGTTTACAAGGCAGCTATGGCGATGCACGCATCTTCAATACTACAAGTCCAATCATCACCCGCAGCTTTAAGCAGGCAGGTTATGAACTAGGCTTGTTTATCCCAGAAACCAATCTGAATTTACGCTCTGCCCAGGCCATGTTTAATGACTTTACCCCCGTCATTGCCAAAGAAACCAATGGCAGTGCCGAGGCGGATATTCTTAGTGTTGGCCACTTTACACAGTGGCAAAGCGTGCAACAACGTCCTTGGTTTGCTCTAGTAAACCTTAAAGCACCCGAGAATTTTGATACACCGGTAGGCTTTCTCGGTATTGAAACTGTCAAAGCCGATGCGAATTTACAACCCGCGCAAAAGGTATTATTTAACCAATATCGCCAATCATTGAATTTTATTGATAAGCAAATTCAATCGATTGTAAGTCAATTACCTAGCGATACCTTAGTGGTGATCACCGGCGTCAACGGCAAAATGTTTACCAGCAATAGTGACGAAGCGCTGCGTAATTTGTCACCAGATAGCGTTAGAGTCCCACTGGTTATCCACTGGCCAAATGTAGGAGCTAGCACGGTTAACTATCGCACTAGCCACTATGGTATCGTTCCCACTTTAATGACCCATGTCTTAGGCTGTACCAATAACCCCACAGACTACAGTGCGGGCCGTAGCCTGTTGCAACCAAGCCAAGAAACCTGGATTTACATCGGTGACAGTCGCATTTTTGCCATTTACCAACAGTCGGAAATCACCGTCATCGACCGCCATGGTAAATACCGCATTTACGATGAAAACTTTGAGCACAGACTGCACAAAAAGATGAGCGCACCTGAGCTTATTCAAGTGATGCGCGAAGGCAGGCGCCTTTACAATCACTAAAAAGTATTTTACCTCAAAGCCCTAAATCACTTAGGGCTCTTTGTTTTAACAATTTCATTGCGAGTAGCGTGTTGCAAAGCCAACAACTTGATCACATTAATCACACCATTACCAAACTAATATCAGACAGTTAGTCCATTAAATGCTAAAATAACTATATGACTCATAAATGATATTTTTATTTGGCTGATCTCATTCCATGACTCTTATTAAAAACGATCAGAATCAAGCCTTTGACGCCATTCATACCATCCTTAGCAGCCTAGATGCGCTGGTCTACGTTTCTGATTTACACAACTATGAGCTACTGTATTTAAACGATTATGGAACGGCCATTTGGGGCAATCCGGCAGGTAAAAAGTGCTATCAACTCCTTCAAGCTGGCCAAAATAGTCCCTGTGCTTTTTGCACTAACCATAAACTGATTAGTCCCGAGGGCGACGCCACTGGTGTGCATGTATGGGAGTTTCAAAATACGCAAAATAAACGTTGGTACCAGTGTCGAGATCAAGCAATTCGTTGGAGCGATGGTCGCCTAGTGCGGATAGAAATAGCCACTGATATCACTGAACGTAAACACATGGAGCAGGCATTAATCGAGGCTAAGTTTATCGCAGAGCGCCTTGCAAATACCGACGAACTCACAAAACTCTACAATCGCCGCGCCTTTTTCCATTTGGGGCGCCCTATCGCATACCAGTCTGGCCAAGCGCTGGCGTTTATTATGTTTGATATTGACCATTTTAAGCGAGTCAATGATCAATGGGGACACGCTACAGGCGATGCAGCCTTAATCCATATTGCACAGCTGACACAAACTAAACTGAGAAAAAATGATATTCTTGCTCGTTTAGGCGGCGAAGAGTTTGGGCTGATTTTACCCAACACCCAACATGAACAAGCATGGCAAATTGCAGAGTCGATTCGCCATGAATTTGATACACAGCCACTTTCCCTTGATGGACACAGCATTCATTGCACCGCAAGCTTCGGCATATCATCCTTGATCTTGCCTCAAATCAATCATCCCGATGAAGCACAAGCACTATTGGAGACTCTATTCAATAATGCCGATCAGGCCATGATGCGAGCAAAGCGCACAGGCAGAAATCGAGTCTGTGATGCGGAATAAACCACTACAAAAAACTCTGGCCATTTAAGAATGGTGTAAGACTTGTGATGAGATAGCAACAATGCCAATCCTAACTAGCCCTCTCGCTGTTCGATCTGCTAAAAGCAATTGCCCCATTCCGTGTTTCGGCTCGTTAGCTCAACCGAAAATTTCCACTCCTGCTGCCATACAAATTCTTATCTATTTGCCTATGTTTGGCCTTACCAGAAATCGACTAACAATGTATGGGTATACAGTCGTATTTAAATTTAAGTGTTTTGGTATGATTTTTAGACAAAATCAGTGCGCACTAATTCCATCCGCAATAAATAAAACGCTATAAAATCAACTGACTATAGAGGATGAGTTTTAGTTAATAGGTTTGGAAAACGCGCATGCGCGTTTTTCCAGATGGATTACTTATATGAAAAGCGGCAGAAAGCTGATAAGTTCTTTGCATACAGATAGTTAACCGTGCGCGTTTTCACTGGTCTAATGAGGTAAACGCGCATGCGCACTAATAAAATGTTAAGCCACAAAGGTGAAAAATTGAAGTTTATCAGTAAGAATATTTTGAATATATCATGGAGTTTTATAGGTTTTTATGCGGCTGCGGTAGTCTTTGCTTTTGCTGATGACCAAGAAAAAAACATCATAGAAGTATTTAATAGTCTGGGTGGTTTTATTTCTGCTGGTGGTGCAGTTGCAGCAATATTAACTGTAATAACAATGGTTCAATACAGGAAAGATGATCGAGACCAAAACTTAGTAAAGTATGCCAACTATGTGTTGTTCATCCTTGATAGACAAATACGTTATATAACAATGTTTGGTACAGAACACCTTAAACCTCATGAGAATAAGCCACTTGATGTCAGAGCTTATCTAGTTCCCGCTGTCGACTTTGATCCGACATTGGTTAACGTAATAAAAATTGAAGAGTCAATGTTTCTATTAGCGGTAAGGCGACCAGACTTAATAGAATTGCTCGATGAAACGCAAAGAGATTACTGCTCAATGTCTAAACAGATAGAGCAAAGAAATAGTTTGTATATTTCAGAGTATCAGGCTGCACTCCAAAAGCACAAAGTTAAAGTAGGTAGTAATGTTAGTGTTGAACAGGTAAATGAGTTGATTGGTGAATATGTAGCGAATGAATTAATCTATTCAACGGAGCAAATGTATAAAATGTTGCCAATGATACAACAGCACTTGATGACAGTTCAGAATGACCTTTATGACTTGTTAAAATTGCAGTACCCAAGCTATGAATTTTTGCCTCCATTGAGCAATGTGGCTTAACAAATAAGGATAGGCCGCGCGTAGCCGCGACCTTATCCCAAGTGTTGAACAAGCCCGATGCTGGTTGTTGACACTTTATTATGCAAATAGCGGATTGAGAATGTGTACTGGCGAAGGTCTTATT
>NZ_BMOP01000035.1 GCF_014647135.1 Shewanella xiamenensis | reverse complement strand
GATATCTAAACCGATTGTAGTAATCTTCATAGGTGGACCCGTCCTCTTTCTGATGAGTTTTAGCGACTACATCGTGGCCCATTGCGAGGCCGATTTAAAGTGGATGGGTCCATTCCATTATCCATGAGCTATCCTTCCCTGATACCAATTCAATCATCCATTTTGATCTAAACACTCAGCCTTGATTCACGCCCTTTGAGATTAGCTCAAAAAATGTGCTAAAGGTAACAAAATAGAAAATTGAGAAAACAAGACCACCAACAATATTGCATTTGATAAGCGTTTTCATTTAGAATTAGCCCAACTTATGTTGGAGTTCCAAAAATGTACGTTTGTCTTTGTCACGCCATCACAGATACTCAGATCAAAAACGCAGTAAGCCAAGGCGATACAAGTCTTGCTGACGTTAAAAAGCGTTTAGGCGTTGCCGATCAATGCGGCAAATGCGCAAGAATGGCCGTACAAATCATCCAAAACCAACTCGAAATCGAACCTAATTACTACGAAGTCGCTTAACTTAGAATCTTCAACCCCTTTAAGCAAAACATCATTTTTGTGCTCACTGCTATTCCTAATCGCTAACATCCACATCGTTTTGAGATATTGCACAATATCAAGCTTAAAAACAGATATTGCCGCACATCCCCTTAATGGGACATCCCACTCAGTCAACAGCACAAATGCTTGTCGCTCAATGGGATGCACTCTGTTTATCGGCGTTTTAATAAATACGCAGCTTCATTCAACCAAGGGACTTCTTTCTTAACAAACCTCGGGTTGTCCGCAAGCACGTCCTGACAATCCAAGAGCTGGATTTCAAAATCGTCACTTAAATGTGTTTCTACCCAAGTTGGCGACACCGCAAAAGGTGGCCCACTTAAAGCGTCCTGCGGGTAGTCTAAGGTCACCAATAAACCAACACTGCCCGAAGGCAATAACTGCGCTAATTGCTTGGCATATTGCGCCCGCATACTCTCAGGCCAGGCAATCAAGGCCGCGCGATCATAAAAACCACTCACTTGCGCCGTAATAGACTGAGGTAAGGTGAAGATATCGCCTTGATACAAACTTATCTGTTCGGTTTGGTAATGCTGATGTTCGCCTTCTGCACTTTGCTGCATTGGCAATTGGTTATCGCTAAAAAACTGTTGCACAGCGAGTTCATTCAACTCACAACCAATCACTTGATGCCCCTGCTCGGCTAAAAAACACATATCCAAAGACTTACCACACAGGGGAACAAAAACCTTGGCATCGGCGGGAAGCGCCAATTGATGCCAATACGTGACGAGGAAAGGATTAACGTCTTGTTGATGAAAACCAATCTGTTGTTGCTGCCACTTCTCGTGCCAAAAACCAGGTTCCATAGGTATATCTCAAAAGGCTAAAGTTATCCTTACTCTAATGGCATTTACGAGTGGATGCAAAATCTCAAATACGGCAAGTTAATCATAGCGATGGAAATAGTTAATGATTAAGACAATGCTTCTTGCACCCGGCGTAACCAAGCACAGTTATCACATTGGCATTGGCGACGGGAAAGATGGTGTGGGCTGAGTGAAGAATCAATAAAGTCGACGGCAATAAGCAATTGCTGCTTAAGCTCGGAGATGGATTTTTGTTCGACGGCCACCAGCTCATCATTCTGGTTCATCCAGATACACTCCATACCTTGGTGGCATGTTAGACACTGCTCATCGCTATCATTAAAAAATACCGCATGTGGACAATGAGTCACTTCCATTGACTGTAAAATTCGCTTACGCGGAAACTCTAATAACTCGATCAATAAAGCCTTATCTGGGGCGGGCATATGCCCTCCTTAAATCCACTTTGTCCACGGGAAATTTAACAAAAATATATCCCAATCCAATGTGCTTAAGATTACCTAGACTCTATACGATTTAACTTGATATAAATCAAAGTCAGCGACGAAATGATGGGATAGGTGAGCCGCAAACAGTGCGCATTTTATCCTCTTAAAATAAATCTCCGCTCCTATTTGCTTAACATACCCGCTTGCTGTTTAAATAACCCAAACAAGGAGCCTCGCATTGCAAACACCCCAACTACAACATTTTTACATTTCCGAAGAGCAATCGATTTATTTGCTCAAGGCTAACGATGCCCGCAAGCACAAGGCGTGGATCCGTTTATGTAAACAACAGTTAAGTAAGTTGGGTTATCGAGACATTGAGTTTATCGGTAAGGGGGCTTATGGCTTTGTGTTTGCGGGAATTAATCAGGCCGACGAAGCCCATGTATTTAAATTCTCAAGAATTAATCTGCCGCAGCATATTCAAGACCGCTTAGAGGAAGAAGCCTTTATGCTGTCCTTGCTTAAACACCCCAATATTCCGGGGGCGATCAAATTTGAGCGGGTCGGCAAACAAGGGATTTTAGTGATGGAACGGGCTAAAGGTGAAGATTTGGAGCAACTTTGCCGCCGCTTAGGCGCTCTGCCTCCCGCGATGGTAATGAGTATAGCCCGCCAACTCGCCGATATTCTCTACTATCTACGCACTGGCAAACCCTTAGTACATGGCGATATTAAACCCTCTAATCTTGTTTATGATATTGAAAGCCAACACTTATCCTTAATCGACTGGGGCTCTGCCGTGTTTGCGCAACGGGATGAATATAACAAGGCCGTCGAAGACAATGTGATGACGCTGATGTCGAGCGATCAGCAACACACCAATGCTCGCATGGGAGATGTGTATTTTATTGGCGAAGAACAGCTAAACGGCGCACTCTCCAGCCCACGCTTTGACGAGCAAGGCGTGGCGGCAACTTTATATGCCTTAGCCTCTGGACAAGCCAGTCGATTCGGTGCGCAGGTTATCCCGCCCACCAGCATTGGCTTACCGATGGAATTAGCGCGCACCTTGGAAGGCATGCTTAGTAGTGATGCCGTGCAGCGCAATCTAGCGGGAGATTATTTTCTCAAAAGCATGCGCCACAGCCATAGATTGCACTTACCTGAATTGTTAAAAGCTGAGCTGATGGGGGACATCCCCGTCTGGGTCCAATCCCGTGAAAAAGATGTCGAAACAGTCAGTTACAGTTCGCGTAAATCATTCTTAAAAGAACATAATGCTTACGATCCCATCGCCAAGATGGACGATATTCAACTCGAAAAATACTATCGCAACTTCTTAGCTGGCATGGGCGACACCGAAAAAGGCTTTATCGCCGCCGTGGGTCGTCTAGGCCAATATCCGATCGTGGGCGGACTAGCGATTCATTGGCAAGAAACCGGCGTGTTTATTGATTCTAATCTTGCCATTTACGATGCCAAACAAAAAAGCGCGCTCATCATCGCCGTTAATAATATGGTGACCCTCGCACGGGGAATTAAACGGATCGGCGTCTTTAAGGCCTGCTTTTTTAACGCCAGAGATACGCTGCATATCGAGCGTGAAAACATTCACGAACCTTTTGTCGCCAGTGCCGATTTACAACTGCCCTTTGAAGTGGGTGATGTGCCAACCCTCGAGGATAAATCGCGGCTGCATTCTTACTTTGAAGATGGTAAAGATCCGGATGAAAACCTTGAACTACCGAACGAAATCATGGAGGAATTGGCGAGGATCAACCAAATCCACCATACAGGTTGCATTATTTTTGAAGCCCTACCGAACCACTTAAAGATCCACAGTTACTTAAAGTTGCTCAACCCGCGTAAACAGGCAGCGTTTCGCGCCAGCCTCGACCGCATTTTGCATTATGTCGGTAAAATTCAAGGTCATGGCGTTTCCGGCTTTATGAAACTGCCCTATAAAAATACCCGTCGTTTTACCCATATTGAACGTAAGCCCGAGTATTTTTATCCTAAAAATCCAAAAGAAATAGGCGCTTAACGATTCTATTCGCTAACGCCTATTATGCTGACGGCCCAACCTAGACTAGATAGGTGAGCCTGGCGGTAAAGTTAAGGGCTTAGGGATAAGCTTTTTATTAGCATCCAAGAGCCCCTCACTAAGGCCCTGCTCCAATCCGTTATAGTGGGCAGCCACTTTAGCATTGGCTCGGTTAGCTTTGGCTTTGAGCTGCTTTATCACAAATTGAGCACGTTCAAAGAGCGCAGCCTTAACCTCTGGCGCAGTTTGCGGATCGTGGTAGGTCGACAAGAGTTCATCGATCACCACCGCATTAACGCGCATCCACACACCTTCAACTAAGCCAAGCTTATCTTCCTGATATAACGTCGCGGCAAACAACTTATTCAGTAGGGTCTCAACCGAGAGTTGCTCATTATCGGCCATCGCCGCTTGACTCACACGATTTAAGCGTTTTGGCATGAGCAGTAAGCTTACAGTGTGGCGAGCAGACACTTCTGCCATGCCAAGGGGATCGCTCGCCACCCCAAGCCCCGATTCAAACGACTCCCGCGTTGGCTGATAATTACCCGCTTTAGGGACTAAAGTGTCTAACAATGTTTGTGGGACAGTTAGACTTGCTGCATCTAAGGTGCTTAACAACGCATCGAGACCCGACAATTGTAATGGCGGTGCAATATAGCTCCAGCGACCGCCCTCACCGATAGACAAATAGTGATAGTCGGTGCCGCCAATAAATTTTGCGACAGCCTCGATTTGGTAACGATTGAGTAGATAGATAGGTACAAAAGCATCGACCAATTCACCAAGCGGCTCGCTAGGCAATAAGGCCGCTCGACTGAAACCTTCAATCGCCTTGGCACGAATGCGATTTAGCTCCAATAGTTGAGCGATTGGATCATCACCACTGTCCCACAAACTTGCATAGGCATGACTGGCATCCTTTTGGCGAGAGTCGGCTTCACCGATGTAACGCAGTCCCTTACGCGCGACCTCGGCCAACAACTGATTTTGCAGCGCCAACTGGGCAGTCACATCGCCTTCATCGCTATAACCGTAGGCTATGGCAAAGTTATCCCACGGCCCGACACCAACGCCATAAGGTGCTGAAATATCAATATCATTGCCTTTCAGCTGGATCTTGGGATGGGGGTAATCCATCACAGAGGCATCCTGATTGGTTGAGGCGGCAAAGTTATGATCTAACCCTAAGGTATGGCCGACCTCATGGGCAGCAAGTTGCCGAATACGCGCTAAAGCCAGCTCATTAGCGGCCTTCTCTGCCGCCGCTCTATCCTGCCAGCCTGCGGTTAATCCTTTGGCAATCAAATAATCTTGGCGTACCCGTAAGCTCCCTAAGGTCACTTGGCCTTTGATGATTTCGCCAGTACGCGGATCGGTGAGCGCTGCGCCATAGGACCAGCCTCGCGTCGCACGGTGGACCCACTGGATCATGTTATAACGGATATCCTGCGGATCGGCATCGGGCGGCAACAGTTCAACCTTAAAACCGTTGATAAACCCCGCTTGGGTGAAGGCCGTTTCCCACCAGCGTGCGCCATCGAGCAGTGCCGAGCGAATAGGCTCAGGCACACCTGGGTCGAGGTAATAGGTGATAGGTTTAACCACCTCACTAGGCGCAGGGCCTGGGTTCACCTTTTGCAGGCGGTGGCGCAAAATAAACCGCTGCACCAGAGGCTCAGAAAAATCCGTCGCATAGTCGCGGTACTCATCGGATAGATAGCCGCTCATCGGATGATAGGCGCGAACTTGATAGCCTTCGCCTGGCAATTCAACAAAAGAATAACGCATCCGCACTGACATAAAGGTGCCATCGGGCGTGACCTTAGCGACTTGCTCGCCAGCAACATCGCCCTTAAAGGTCAATTGCACATCTACATCGCTATTGTTTTCAAAGGATTTAACTCCTGCGGGCAAAATCGCCGAGCGGGTTAAATCGAGATGATAATTGCCCTGTCCCGTCTGTTGCAGCACATGTGAGACACCGTGCAGATCATTAAGCACTAGCTCACTGATCGCCACCATATCCGGCTTACCTTCGAGCAATTTTCCCTGCCACAATACCGAATCGGCAAAGGCTTCCTCTACTGCTCGTTTTTCGGCGGCATCTTGGGTATTGGCGCGATACTGGGTGTTCAGTTGCTTAAGCTGGATGTAGGGACCTTGACGTTCAAACTGCACCATGCGGGTTTGACCTAACTGGCCACGATCTAAGCCGATATCGTTAGAGCCAACCCCTTCAGGTAAGCTAGTCACCAAGAGAAAGGGCTGATTGAGGCGACTCACCTCAAGGTATAACTCCCCTTCGCTCGGTTCATAGTAAAAATTGAGAAATCCCTTGGCTACTTGGCTTTGTTTAACAATTTTAGTGCTCGGCAGAGTAGCGGCAACGCTAAGGGCTGGCAAACCTAAGAGCAGGATGGCGAGGGCTAGGCTATGGGGTTTCATCTTTCCTCCTGAACTGGCTGTCTACGTGGTCACGCTATGAAACTAACCACGCGGGGCCATCACTGGCCCCGGGCGAACAATTAATGGTGATTATGTTTGTGCTTAATCCAATGGGTTAAGGTTTCAAATAATTCGGATAGCACGATAGGCTTAGTAATATGGGCATTCATCCCTGCGGCGAGACTCTTTTCCCGATCACCAGACATCGCATGGGCTGTCATGGCGATAATCGGTAAGGCATCAGCGCTGTAACGTTCACGCAGTGCCCGCGCCGCCGTTAAACCATCCATTACTGGCATTTGAATATCCATTAATACCGCATCGAAGGGGCGCGAGTCGATAATATCCAACGCAATTTGGCCATTTCCTGCGACGACGACTTCGTAACCCGCACTCTTTAACAGCTCTGTCGCAACCTGTTGGTTGATAAAGTTATCTTCAACCAAGAGCACTAAACCTGTGTGCTCACCTTCTTCGACAGCCACTTCAGCAATAGGCTGTGCGACATTGAGCCTTGGCTCGTCGGCAAAGGCGGCAATAATCTCATCGAACAGGCTCGAGGCCTTAAAGGGCTTTTGCAACACAGCAAACACATTGGCACTATCGACTTCAAGTTGCAAAGGTTCAGCCGCATAGGCCGTCATCATAATAATGATTGGCCGTTTCGCGATCCGACCTTCGGCCACCATGGTATCGATGGCGCTAATCACATCACTGCCATCCATTTCTGGCATCATCCAATCGAGCAACAATAAATCGATAGGATCTCGCGACAACTTATACAGCGCCTCGGCGCCGCTCGCGGCCGTATCCACCTCGAAGTGGAAATCGCGCATCAACGCTGAGTAAATTTGCAGCGCCGTTGGGTTATCATCCACCACAAGTGTGCGTAAATTATTGAGTTTTTCAGGCACAACTAAGGGCTCAACCTTGGCCTCTTCGGCAATCTCAAAGCTGATGGTAAAACTAAAGGTACTGCCAACGCCTAACTCACTCTGTACTTGCATCTTGCCACCCATCATGGAGACCAAATGCTTACTGATCGATAAACCTAAGCCTGTGCCGCCGTATTTACGGGTCGTCGAACCATCGGCTTGGGCAAAGGCATCGAATAACTTTTCCTGCTGATCTTTACTGATCCCAATACCGGTATCCCGCACCCAGAATTTTAAGGTAATCCGGTGATCGCGCTCGCCGACATCTTCACATCCCAATTCAATCTCGCCGGATTGGGTAAACTTCACCGCGTTCGACAACAAATTGATCAGCACTTGGCCTAGACGCAGTGGATCGCCCTTAAGAATGAGCCCTGCCGTCACTGGCGCATACAGCAATAATTCAACGCCTTGTTCCTGCGCCTTAAGCGCGTTGAGATCGAGGGCATGATCGAGCACTTTATCCAGCGGAAATGGCACCCGCTCCAACTCTAACTTACCCGCCTCAATCTTAGAGAAGTCGAGAATATCGTTAATAATCCGCAGTAACGACTGCGCCGAGAAACCGGCTTTTTCGAGGTAATCCTTCTGCTGCGCCGTCAGCGAGGTGCGCTGCGCCAACTGCAACATACCGATAATAGCGTTCATTGGCGTGCGGATTTCATGGCTCATATTCGCCAAAAATTCACTCTTATACAGGTTGGCCAATTCCGCATCCTGCTTCGCCTCCAACAGCGCCACTTCGTTACTCTTATGGCGCGTGATGTCCTTATGGGTACCGACCATACGCTTAGGCTGACCATCGGCGGTAAATTCCACTACCCGTCCACGGGAAAGCACCCAGTGATAACTGCCATTTTTACCTAAAATCCGAAACTCGATTTCATAAGCATCGACCGGGTTTTGCAGATACTGATTACGATATTCTTCGACGCGAATTCTATCGTCGGGATGCGTCAGTTGATCAATCGCCGACAATAACGCAGGGAATTCATTGGGTTTATACCCCAGCATCGAATAATAGGATGGGTTGCAAATAATATGCTCCGAATCCAAATACCAGTCCCATAGACCGTCCTCTACCGCATCCATCGCTAAGTGGTAACGCTCTTCCGACAGACGTAACTGTTCGGCGGACTCGTACTCACGCGTCACATCGCGCCACACGGCAATTAAGCCTTGCAGCTCACCACGACGGTTATAGAAAGGCAGTTTCAGGGTGTCGAGCAACACAGGTTTACCCGCTAACTCGACCTTCTCTTGATAACGCAGCGGCGTGCGATCTTTTAGGATCTGCTCATCCTCGGCACGAATACGAATGCCCATCTCTGGCGAGGTTAAATCCTCCGACGACAGACCGATCATCTCGCTTTCGGTGTAACCCAACATCCGCTCGGCGGCCTTGTTACAGCCGAGGTAATTGCCCTCTTTATCTTTAAAGACAATGGCTTCTGGGATGGAGTCGAGTAAGGACCGCAATAACGCATATTCACGTTCGCGGCGCTCGGTAGCATCTTTTAACCGCTCAGTACGACGCGCGACCAGTTTATCGAGTCGTTTATTTTGCTCGGCCAGATGGTGAGTGTATTGCTTGTTTTCCTCAAAAATGCGGCTGACCAATAGGAACCAAGGCTCCCAACCAGGGGTGATTTTTTCCGGCGGTTTACGCGGTTCTTGGGAGCAGCCCTCTAAGTGGGATAACAGCCGCGATGCAGGGCTCACAAAAGAGCGGCGCGTTTGCCAGTGTACTATGGTCACCAGCACCGACAGAGCGATGACCACAAGGATAAAGGTCAGTTGCAGTTTTTCGACCGAATCTTGGAACAGGTCGTCTTCATTTTGCAGATATAACAAGCGCCAAGGCGCATTATGCAGCGCAACCGAGTGGATATAGTAACCGTTACGAATAATGCCTTCGTGGGCGTCGAATAATTCAGACTCAGGCAACGAATGCAGCTCAGAAGGAATGCGCTGGCTGATGTGATACACCCGATTGATATCAGAGCCATCAAAATCACTGTGGGATAAAATATTATTCTGCTGATCGAGCAGGATCACCGTCCCCGGCATTTTGAAGTACACCCGAATTTGCCGCGCCAATGAGGCTAAGGTCATATCGAGGTTTATCGAACCCATAAACTCATCGTCGAGATAAACGGGCACACCTAAGGTGGTCAATAAGCCTTTACCTGTGGAGTCGACGTAGGCCTCACTCCAAAACACGCTGCGTTGCGGGTTCATCGCTGGCGTCGCGTATTGGAATTGTTTTTTATTGAGCAACTCGTCTCTAAAACGTTGATCATCATTGGTCCAAGGGAAGTAGGACATCATCCGCTGGCGCGATAGATAATAAATTGCCGAGGCTTTGGGTGCGGCTTCTTTGGCCACAGGGAAAGACAGCGATAACTCGAACAGCATTTCCAGCTCTTGGTAGAACTTATCACTGCGACCATCGAGGGAACCCGCGCCCGTGATCCGCCCCATATTAGTGAATGGCTTGCCACCTTTGGCGTAATTAGGCTCTAAGGTAAAATACTGACCACTTTCGTTAAATTTGCCGTACTGCGGTAAGCGATCCTTACGCACTAACTCACCTAAACGTAGGTGATCCACAGCCACATCCCGCAAGCTCTTCACCGCACGGATGCTCGACTCCAGTAGTAAGTCAATTTGCAATACATGGCGTTCAACCTGCTCTTCACGCTGATCCATCTGCTGGCTTTTCTGGCGATCGAAAAACATCCACGCCGTCAGCAACGACAGGACAATTACACCGATATAAGTATAAAAAACGGCACGGTTATAATTCTTTTGGATCGGCGATTTTAGCTGGAGATCCGGCTCACTCGATTTCATCCACTACCCTTGATTACAGCACTTGATTTAGCCATCGGTGGCAAAAGTTACGGAGTTCATTTATGGGTCCTTATATTAGCAGGAAGAAACCCCGAGTCACATCAAATAATTGCCATACTAAGACTGGCAAAGTCTATGATTAGCTAACTGAAAAATCATAGAAATGGCTAAAAATAAAGGTCCCACAAGTGAGACCTTTTGTAACAATTTAGTTAATGGTTAGAGATGTTCTTCAGCGTATTCAGCTAAGCGTGAACGCACCACGCCATTCAGGTATAAGTTTGCACTGCCTTCAAAGTCTTTAAAACGTTCCACTATGTAGGTTAAACCCGAGGTCACTGCGGTGAGATAATTCGAATCGATCTGCGCTAAGTTACCGCAACAAATCAATTTTGTACCTTCTCCCATCCGAGTGATCATGGTTTTGATCTGCGACGCCGTTAAGTTTTGACATTCATCCAAGAGTACAATGGAGTTTTGGATCGAGCGGCCGCGCATAAAGTTGATCGACTTAAATTGGATATTCGCCTTCTCCATGATGTAGTTCAAACTGCCGGTCGGATTGACATCATTCTTATGCAGCACTTCTAAGGTATCGGTAATGGCCGCGAGCCATGGCATCATCTTTTCTTCTTCGGTGCCGGGTAAAAAACCGATGGACTCGGCAATTTCTGGCGTATTACGAGTCACAATCACCTTATCGTAGCGATTACGCTCAACCACCAGCTCAAGCGCAGCCGCCATTGCTAATAAGGTTTTACCGCAACCTGCGGGTCCCGTTAAGATCACCAGATCGATATCGGGATCGAGCAAGGCTTGCAGCGCCATGCCTTGATAAACATTCTTAGGTTTAACGCCCCACGCCTCGAGGTTTTTTAAGCGCTCGCGGCCCAGATCTAAAATATGCAGATGGGTATCGCTACGCTCGGTGACGCGGCCACAAAAATCAGATTCGGTATCAATCAGATACTGGTTAATGTAGAAAGGTTCGTTGTCTAAATCTTTCAGCGGGACTTCATGAATCGTATGCCGACCGTGGCGCTCGGTGGACACTTTGTTTAAATGCTCCCAAAAATTACCTTCGAACTGATAAAAGCCCTTGCTGAGGAAACGAATATCGTCGATCAGCTGGTCGGTTCGATAATCCTCAACCAATTGAATACCCGCGCCCTTGGCCTTAAGACGCATATTGATATCTTTAGTGACGAGTACCACAGTACGTGGATGGTGAAGATTTTGTAGATGTAGTGCGGTATTGATAATGCGGTTATCGTTGCCATCCCCCGGCAGGGCACCTAAGGTAAAATCGACAAGATGGTCAGGGAAAATAGAAAGTGAGCCTATTGCATCGGCATGCCCTTCTCGACTTGGCAAAGGGACGCCATTAATAATTTGTTCAGGTGTTGTATCGCCGCCGAGGGTATCTTCCAATGCCCTAATGGCAACTCTCGCATCGCGACTCACATCACTCTTTCGATCTTTAATCTGGTCTAGCTCTTCTAGCACAGTCATCGGAATGACTACATCGTGCTCTTTAAACGAATAGATCGCCAAAGGTTCATGTAGTAACACATTGGTATCCAGTACAAACAACTTTCTGTCGTCTTGTTCCATGGCGCCTCCAGAGTGCTCGATTATTTTATGTTATATCTCGTTCCCAGTGAGTGGATATGGCTCCTTTGCTGATTGGCGTTAGGTTAAGAATGATCTTTAAGTTCAAGCCTCTACCGTATAAAGATAGATAGCGGCTTACACTAATATTGGCACCATTCTCAATGAATGCCAACCAAATCATCAGAGACTCGAAAGCAGTGTAGGTCCCTCGATATGACAGAAGCATGACAAAACCTCGAGCTGCAACAGAGAATTTTCTTCACTGTTCAATTTGTAATCTGCTGTGTGGAGAATTAGTCTCTAACGGTTGAGAGGGCGATTCAAATATCCCTAGTATTGATATAACATACGCGCCCTTTGTTAGAGTCCGCCCAGAGATGAGAATTTAAGATGCCGTTTGCCTTAGGACAACGTTGGATAAGTGATACCGAGTCAGAGCTTGGTTTAGGAACAGTCGTACAAGTTGAAGGCCGCATGGTCACAGTGTTATTCCCTGCGACTGGTGAGAACCGTATGTTCTCGCGTAACGAAGCCCCGCTGACCCGCGTCATATACAACCCTGGCGATACGGTTGAAAGCCATGAAGGCTGGAGCCTCTCGGTCGAAGAACTCACCGAAAAAGACGGCCTCGTCGTCTACCACGGAATCCACAGCGAAACAGGTGAGAAAACCAGCCTGCGTGAGACCCTGTTAAACCACAACATTCGTTTTAACAAACCGCAGGATCGCCTGTTTGCGGGTCAGATTGACCGCCTCGATCGTTTCGGCATTCGTTACCAATGCCAGTTACTGCGCAATCAACTGGCGACCTCTGATTTACTCGGCTTACAAGGGCCACGCGTTGGTCTTATCCCCCATCAAATGTGGATTGCCCATGAAGTGGGTCGCCGTTATGCGCCGCGGGTGTTGCTGGCCGACGAAGTGGGTTTGGGTAAAACCATCGAAGCAGGGCTAATTATCCACCAACAACTGCTGACAGGCCGTGCCGAACGAGTATTGATTATTGTGCCGGATACCCTGCGCCATCAGTGGTTAGTGGAAATGCTGCGCCGCTTTAACTTGCGCTTCTCCGTGTTTGATGAGGACCGTTGCGTTGAAGCCTTTGCCGACCACGACAACCCTTTCTACACCGAACAGTTAGTGATTTGTTCACTCGAATTACTGCGCAAAAAGAAACGTCTCGACCAAGCACTCGATGCCGATTGGGATCTGTTAGTGGTTGATGAAGCGCACCATTTAGAGTGGACCGAAGACGCCCCAAGCCGCGCCTACCAAGTGGTTGAAGCCTTAAGCGAAGTCGTACCGGGCGTATTATTACTGACCGCAACACCGGATCAACTCGGTCACGAGAGCCATTTTGCGCGCTTGCGCCTACTCGACCCAGATCGTTTCTATGACTACGACGCCTTCCTTGCTGAAGAAAACAGCTACAAAGATGTCGCCATCGCCGCCGAAGCTTTAGCGGGCGAAAGCAAATTATCCGATACCGCTATCAACAGCTTAACCGAATTACTCAGCGAAAAAGACATAGCGCCGAGCATTCGGTTAATTCAAGCCGAAGGCATCGACAGCGAATTGCAACAAGCGGCGCGCAGCGAATTACTGCAAGAACTGCTTGATCGCCACGGCACTGGCCGCGTGCTTTACCGCAACAGCCGCGCCTCGGTAAAAGGTTTTCCGAAACGTATTTTCAACGCCTATCCCCATGCGATGCCTGAGCAATATCTTACCGCTGCACGCGTTAATGAGATGATGGGCGGTCGTAAAACCTTAGAAGCGAAAGCGGCACAAGCCTTAAGCCCTGAAAAACTCTATCAAGAATTTGAAGACAACAGCGCCAGTTGGTGGAAATTCGATCCTCGCGTGGATTGGTTAATCGAGTTTTTAAAGTCGCACCGCAGCAAGAAAGTGCTGATTATCGCCAGTGGCGCCGATACCGCCCTGAGCTTAGAAGAAGCCCTGCGTACCCGTGAAGGCATTCAAGCGACCGTATTCCACGAAGGCATGTCGATCATCGAGCGCGATAAAGCGGGTGCTTACTTTGCCCAAGAAGAAGGCGGCGCTCAGGCATTAATCTGTTCTGAAATCGGCTCCGAGGGTCGTAACTTCCAGTTTGCTAGCCACTTAGTGCTGTTCGATCTGCCATTAAACCCAGATTTATTAGAGCAACGTATCGGCCGTTTAGACCGTATTGGTCAAAAGAACGATATCCAAATTCACTTGCCTTATCTGCAAGATACGGCGCAGGAGCGTTTACTCCAATGGTATCACCAAGGTCTAAATGCCTTCGAGCTTACCTGCCCTGGCGGCCATATACTTTTCAGTGAATTTGCCGAAGATCTGTTAAATGTTCTTGTCGGCGGTGATGAAGATGAGCTAACCAATCTGCTCAATCACACCCAAAGCCGTTACAAAGAACTGAAACACGCCATGGAGCAAGGCCGTGATAAACTGCTAGAAATCAACTCCCATGGCGGCGATAAAGCCAAAGCGATTGTCGAGCGTTTAGCCCAAAGCGATCAAGATACTAAGCTGATTGGTTCGGTGATCCGCTTGTGGGACATTATCGGTGTCGACCAGGAAGATAAAGGCGAAAACTCGATCATCCTGCGCCCAAGCGAACACATGATGTTCCCAACCTATCCGGGTCTGCACGAGGATGGCGTAACGGTCACCTTCGACCGTGATACCGCGCTCTCCCGTGACGATATCGCCCTGATCACCCAAGAGCATCCGTTGGTGCAAACAGGCTTAGATCTGATCACAGGCTCTGACACAGGCACGACGAGCGTCGCGATTTTGAAAAACAAAGCCTTACCCGCCGGCACCCTGTTCTTAGAACTGATCTACATGGCGGATGCTTCGGCGCCTAAATCGAGCCAGTTATATCGTTATCTGCCACCAACGCCTATCCGTGTACTGCTGGATAAAAACGGTAACGATTTGTCAGCTAAGGTGGATTACACCAGCTTTGACAAACAGTTAAGCGCGGTTAACCGCCATATTGGCAGTAAGTTAGTCACAGCTTCACAACCGATTCTGCATCCGTTATTTGCTAAGGGTGAAGAATATGCCCAAGCCGCGGTGAACGAGTTAGTGGCGCAGGCGCGTGAAAAGATGACCAGTCAACTGACGGGTGAATTAGACCGTTTAGAGTCCTTGAAAGCGGTTAACCCGAATATCCGTGAGGAAGAGTTGGAATACCTGCGTAATCAAATGCAGGAACTGAGCACTTACCTCGACGCGAGTCAGTTACAGCTTGATGCGATTCGTATGGTGCTAGTTAGCCATGTTTAATCTTGATTGGCATTAAACTGAGCCTGATCCGGCTCGCTTAAGCTAAAACACAAACGCCCAGCCAAATCGCTGGGCGTTTTTATTTTCTCTGTTGTATAAACATTTTTTTCGCATAAGTCTATCCAGGCGCCGCAGTGCGCGGTCGCCGTCACGAGCTCAAGCAAAAATTGCTTCTGCTACGCAGCTTAAGGTTATACTCTAGCTAATTGAATTTATAAGACTACACAGGTGGTTATCAATTCTATGGCGCGTATCATTCCCTCGGTATTGAGCCTCACCTTAGCTCTCGCCAGTGCGAGCTTACTCGCCGCCGATCCCAGTAGCCAAACTCCCGAGCCTAGCGCCGAAGCAGCTCAGTCTAATCCTAACAAACCGACGCCCGCTAAAAGAGCGAGCAGCTATTTACCCGCCAATGAGATCAAACAAATCACCATAGATGACCAACCACTTGAACTCTTAGTCCGCTCATGGGAAGGCCGAAAAAAACTCGGTGCAGCCATTATTTTACCCGCCACTAATGGCACCGCCGATGCGCCCGGATTAATGGCCTTTGTCCGACGTAATATCAATGCGGCTGGTTGGGCGAGCTTAAGCCTCACACCGCCAACAGAACCACCAGCGCCCAATTTTGCCACCCCAGCAACTGAAGTCGCGACTGCGGGGTCAGCGCAATTAACCACGCCTTCCAATAAACCAAGTCAAAAGGTAAAGCCTGAAGACAGTAATAAGCATCTCCTTGAGCAAGAAGACTTTCTCGTTAAAAGCATGTCACAGCTCGACAGCGTTGGTAGCGATTATCCTGGTAAACGAGTGCTGATCACCGCCGATCAAAGTGCTGGATTATTGATAAGCCTATTAAGCCAAAAGAAAATTGCCGATCCCGATGTATTGATTGTCATCAATCCCTACAGTGAAGACGAAACGCGCAACCAAGCCATAGCCGAGAAGCTCGCTAAACTCACGATGCCGATACTCGATATTCAATCACCCGATGGTCACCCCGCCTCATTAGAAACGGCTGAACAACGTAAAACGCTGGCAGTGACCTTAGAGGCACCCAATTATCGGCAGACAACGCTGGCATTGAATCTGGATAATGAAAGCGCTTGGCAGAATTGTTTATCGGCCATTAGAGGATTCGCCGCCCGAATGAGCGGCGCCTATTGAAATTTTAATCCCCCTGATTTTACGAGCACGGCTTGCTAGAACAAAATAAAGCTCGACACAGCAACGCAGCCTCAGCATTGAGGAAGTCTTTAACATGGCTTTCTCGCTAATGGCATCAACCAAGTTACCAGCCAGACTGGCGATCCTTGTAGGGTTTAGTGGGATCTTTTAACTGACGAACCGCAGCGATAGTACGATTTTTGCCAAGCAGTAATCTCACTTGACTCCATGACTCGCGGCATAGCAACGCACGGACCGAAGCAGTCCAGCTGCGGTTAATACTCAGCTTAATTGCCGCAGCCGCATCGGGGGAGGTATTGAGGAGTTCTTCCGCCAATTGTTGCGCGCTTAACATTGGGTTATCACTTAACTGAGTCACTAAACCTAAGGTGTTAGCCTCTTCGCCAGAGAGCACTTTTGCCGTGAGACTGAGTAACATCGCTTGATCCTTTGGCATAATTTGCCGCAATGCCACTAGGCCTGCCATATCGGGCACCAGCCCCCATTTGGCCTCCATAATGGATAACTTACTGTCAGGGCTTGCTATCCTAAAATCCGCACCTAAAGCGATTTGCATTCCTCCACCATAACAGCAGCCTTCCAATACCGCGATAACGGGTACAGGTAAACGCTGCCAGCCAAGGGATACTCTTTGGGCTAGGTTGGCATTGCCTGGCAACCCTTTAAACAGCAATTTAACTGCTTGCATCGGCGCCGACATCACGCTTTTGACATCCAAGCCAGAACTAAAATGACCTCCAGCGCCAGATAAAATTACTAGCCGAATACGCGGATCTGATTTAATCCTTTTGATGGTTTTATCGAGTTCGCTAAACATCAAATAATTAATTGCATTGAACTTTTCTGGACGATTAAGCACAACATTTGCGATGCCATTCTCAACCGTAACTTGCACACAACGCTCACCCATGAAATATCCTGCTACTGGTCAGTCCAGACCAAATGTTAACATGTTTGGCATGATTAACCAAAACATGTAACATAAGGCCGAATTTTGACTTTAGTCAAAATATTGTCAGTCACCGTTAAGTATTAGTGTGCGATTATGTTAGGCTGCAATCTAAAACCTAACAAATTCTGATTTATGAAGCTGTTAGAATAAATTTACGATGCTGTTCAGCCCATGCCAGCGTCTAATTTGAACAAAATGCATCTCTAGCAACTCCGCTTACCTACAGCATGTATATCTGTGCATGATAGAGGATCGATACTGTAGACATCTGTTGATGGATTAAGCATATAGATGGTCGCAAAATCGAGGTATTTTTTGCGATAAATAACGAAGTTAACTTAGCTAACCACAATTTTAATCGCACTATGCCTTTAGAATTTAATGGCAAGATAAATAAAATTAGCTAATTAAATCTATAAGTTATATATAGATGATGTAAATCAAACTTGCCCGAAGCACATAATTCGTCACTCAAACATGAAGAATTAGTGTTATCTTCAATAAATGGGCAAATAAGGATCTGTAGTCAGCATGACAATCTCTGTACTCATCTGTGACGATTCCGCTATGGCGCGTAAACAAATGGCTCGCACCCTTCCCAAAGAGTGGGATGTCGAGATTACCTACGCGACCAATGGTGCCGAAGGGTTAGATGCCATTCGCGCAGGTAAAGGCGAAGTGGTCTTCCTCGATCTCAATATGCCCGTAATGGATGGTTATGAAGTACTACAAACCGTTCAACAAAACGATCTCCCCGCCCTTATCATTGTGGTCTCGGGTGATATACAAATCAAAGCTCATGAACGTGTTAAAGCTCTAGGTGCATTGGACTTTATCCAAAAACCCGTCAGTGCTGATGCCATCAGTAATATCCTCCAAGAGTACGGCATTCTTACCCTAACGCAGAAAGATCAGGTGGAAGACACGCCGATGATCAAAGTCGATATGCGTGATGCCTGCCAAGAGATCGCTAACGTTGCCATGGGCCGTGCAGCCGATTTGCTCGCCAAATTACTCGACGTATTTGTCCTATTACCTATCCCCAATGTGAACGTGCTCGAAGTCAGCGAACTGACCATGGCTCTGAAAGCAACAGAAGAAAGCTCAACTGTTTCAGCACTTTGCCAAGGATTTATTGGTGCAGGCGTTGCGGGTGAAGCACTGTTGTTATTCCATGATTCAAGCTTTAAAGATATGGCCAAGCTCATGGGGGTTGCAAATCCTGAGGATAAGAATACCGAGATTGAAGTACTGATCGACACGGGGAACGTATTGATTGGTGCATTCCTGAATGGGATCTCAGAACAACTCGATATGAAATTCAGCCAAGCCCATCCTGTGGTGTTAGGCCGTCACTGTACAGTGAATGATCTTATCCATGATAATTCGGAAAAATGGCACAGAACATTAGCGATGGAAATCAACTATCGTATTGAAAATCATAATATTCAATGCGACTTACTGTTGCTCTTTACCGAAGACTCTATTCCGACACTGAGCTACAAACTCGGTTATTTACTCGATTAATCAGTTGGACTTTACCTTATGTCAAACGATCAAAGCGCAATGAACGAACTCCATTGGCTAATCGATATGGTACAAACCATAGAAGTGGGTCTCGTGGTATTAGATCGCGATTATAATATCCAACTGTGGAACGGCTTTATGGAAAACCATAGTGGCGTTTCACCCAATTCTATTAAAGGTCAAAACCTGTTTAGCCGCTTCCCAGATTTGCCAGCGACTTGGCTAAAGCAAAAAATGGAATCGGTTTTTATGCTTAAAAATCGAGCATTTATTAGTTGGGAACAAAGACCTTACGTGTTTCAGTTTAAAAACTATCGCCCAATTACTGGGCGCGCCGATTTTATGTACCAGAACGTGACTTTGCTGCCTCTCGCTTCATTAACCGGCAAAATTACCCATATCAGTGTGATTATTTATGATGTCACCGATATCGCCGTCAATAAGTTGCAGATCAAGGCCGCCAACGAACAGTTAGAGCGTCTCAGTCAAACCGATGGATTAACGCAACTGCATAATCGCCGCCATTGGCAACTATGCTTGGAACACGAGTACGATCTCTATGCCCGCTATTCTGGTATAGCAAGCTTGGTGATGATTGATATTGATCACTTCAAAAATATCAATGACACCTACGGCCACCTTGCAGGTGATAAGGTTATTCAACATATCGCCCATCTTCTGAGTCATTCATTGCGGGAAACCGACTGTGTCGGTCGCTATGGCGGCGAAGAGTTTGCGGTAGTCATGCCCAATACCAGTGGCACCGATGCCCTCAACTTTACCGAGCGTTTGAGGGAAAAGATCGCTGAATCCACCGTAGTGTATGAGGGGCTGAAGATTAAAGTGACTGTCAGCCTTGGCGTATGTGAAATAGGCAAACATATTACGAGCAGTTCAAGTTGGATTTCCTGCTCAGACAAAGCGCTTTACGAGGCCAAACAGAAAGGCCGAAATTGTAGCGTCTTACATGCAGCACCAATTTCCACTTAATTAGGCTTAATAAAGTAAAAGCCCATCATTGATGGGCTTTTACTTTATAAGAATTATGACAACGTATTAATGTGGAAAACCATCGTCCTGTTCGTCATCTTCTTCGTCTTCATCTTCTTCATCGCCAACAAAGTAAGTGCCCCAACCGTCATAATCCACTTTTTGCTTGGCTGCGAGTTGCAATAACTGTTCAGTCGCTTTGTCTAATAATGGAATTTCTAACTTGTGATAAGCAACAGCGTCAAAACAGAAAATCACCGAACCATCTTCCAATTCCATTTCTTCAGCATCATTGACTTCAAATCCAAGTTTGAATGCATCAACCGCAGCCTTTTCTAAGCGCTCAAAATTGCTCGATGAAAAATGGTGCTCAATGGTGTATTCAGCATCAGGCTCTGAGCCATCGTCGAGCAAGGCTTGCACTATGTCACGATTCTCGGCGAATTGTGCTTTTAACTGACTTTCAATAGACATGGACTTGTCTCCGTTAAGATAAAACTGGCTCAAATTGACGTTATTATACGTCATCAGCCGGGATAGTTTTACCCATTAATGTTGCCGCTTCGCGATTTATCTCGTTAAATTTTGCCGACATAATCTCATGCACCTGAGCCGAAAAGGCTTTGGCATCAGCTTTATCCAAACCTTCAGTCGGGATTGGCGCCATCATCTCAATAATCACCACACCATTATCCCAACGGTTCAAATCAATATGGCTTTGGCACGACGTCAACACGGGTACGACTGGCACACCAGCCGCAATCGCAGTGTGGAAAGCTCCCGCTTTGAAGGGCAACAGTCCGCGCCCCCGTGAACGCGTACCCTCAGGGAAAATCCACACGGAAAGACGATTCTGCTTAATTTTTTCCGCCGTTTTCGCCATGGTATCAAAAGCACTATTGCGATTTTTTCTATCGATCAGAATATTACCTGACAGCCAATAGATCTGGCCAAACAAGGGGATCCACACTAAGCTCTTTTTCCCTAAGCTCACAGTGCCTTTAGGTACCGCTTTAGTATGTGTGAATAAATCGAAGTTATTTTGATGATTTCCTAGAAATATATAAGGGCCATCCTGCACTTCCTTAGGCCGACGCACTATGACTTTAAGCCCTAAAATCGGCGCTGCGGATGAAAAGATCTTGGCGAACATATGTACATTGTCACGGTGACGAGGTCGTAATAGGCAAACCAAGCCACCAAAAATAAATGCAAGTAACAATGACACCGCCAACAACACAGATCTGACAATTAATAGCACGACATACTCCAAGGGTGAAAGTGGCGACAGTATAGCCACCCAGCCCTAGGGACTCAATATAATGTTTACATCTGTTAGCTGAGTTGCTAACAATCAAACAAAAGCCCATCGTTGCTCACGCAATAAGCGTATCGATGGGCTTTTAAATCAATATCAACGCCTAACACTCAGCATAAAACCTAGCGTTAGATCTGACTCACTGTAGCCATTTTGCTTAAGCCTACACGAAATACCAGTGCACTGACTGCCAAGGTTGCGACAATCGCCGCCCCACTCGGTAAATCCATGGTTGCCGATAATACCAGACCAAGTAAGTAACCCATAAGGCCGACCAGATAGGCGTAAAACAAGCCGTTTTTACCTTGGTATTTATTCAGAGCAAGTGCAGGTAAAATCAAGGTACTAAACACTAAATAGACGCCCACCAGCTCAACCGACAACGTAATAACTAGGGCAAACAGGAGATAGAATCCGGCACCATTTAATATTTGTGGGCGCCAAAAAATCAACGCCAACACCCCAGCATAAACCACTGCTGGTAACACTAATTGCGACCAACTCACCCAAAGGATCTGGCCCGACATCAATTGTTTTAGCAGCTCTGCACCATGGGGGTCGTTCGCCAGCAATAGCATAGCAGCCACGGCCGATAGCACATAAAAACAACCGATCATGGCTTCTAACTCACCCGCCATTCGCTTAGATAACCAAGCGATAAATCCCGCCCCCGCAAGGGCGAACAAGGCCGGCATCCACACATTAGAAAATGGCATGTCTTCTAACCTGTGGTCCATGTGGGCGACAATTGCTCCCAACGCGGCGACTTGCGCAATGGCTAAATCAATAAAGATAATCCCACGCTTAAGCACTTGTTTACCAAGTACAATGTGCGTTGAGAGCACTAAGATCCCCGCTGCCAGAGCAGGCAGCAGGATCGACATCAGTTCCAGATCCAACATAGGCTTATTTCACCCCGTTTAAGAGGGTAATCGCGCTGTCGTAGAGGCTAAAGAGATCTTGGCTGCTATCGTTTCCACCTACAGACATAGGTAACATCAGTACTGGAAGATTCGCTTTTTCACCCAACCACTTAGCACCACGTTCGTCCTGATAGGACGCCACAACCACCGCAAGAATATCACCCTGCTCGGCACGGCTGAGCAGGCTTGCTAAATGGCCACTGGTCGGCGCTAGACCGGGTTTAGGCTCAAGATCAGCGGCTTGTTCAATCCCCAACCAGTTGAACAGATATCTAAAACTGGTGTGATAGGCGATGACCTTTTTACCCTTTAACGGTTTGGCTTGTTCTTCCCAACGAGGGATCGCCGCCTGCCAACGAGTGCTAAAGTCCGCTAAGGCCTTTTGATAATTAGCCGCTTCACTCGGATCAAGTTGACTCATCTTAGCGCTGAGCGCATTCGCGACGCTAAGCAAACGATGCGGATCGAAGTGGATATGCGGATTTCCCTGAGCATGCACGTCGCCCATGCTGCGATCCACACTCGCTAACTTATCTAAGGTATCGATTTGATCTGCGGCGAAAAATAGCCCTTGATCGGTAGAGCGAACCTTAGCGTTGGCTGACTTCATTTGCAGCATCGGCAGCCAACCGACTTCTAAATCGGCACCTGCACAGACCACCAGATCCGCTTGGCGCATTTTAGCAATCAAACTCGGGCGCGCCTGCACTTGATGCGGATCCTGTAAGGCCGTGGTTGCCGAATAAATGCTGGCGTTTGGAGCCAACTCTTTTGCCAATGCGGCATATTCGGGTTCGCAGGCAAACACATTCAGCTCTGCGTGGGCAAAGCCTGAACAAGCGAAAGACAGGGCCACTGCGGCCGCTTTAACAACATTAGAATTGATGCGCACCGTGAGCCCCCAGAGACATAATGTATTGAATAGTGAAAACATTGTCGTCTTCGATTCCATCGAAGTTAGTTCCCTTCTGATTGGTGTACTGGAAACGTACCGTCGAGAAATGGCTCGAATGCCACGCTAGACTCACCTCAGATTCCTTTAACTTCTGGCCATGAAAATGCTCGCCATGGAGCTCTTGGGTATCCACCTCGCCGTAACGCACACCCGCAGACCAGCTAGGAGTGAACTGATACACACTGCTCAGATACCAACCTTGATGATAGTCCTTGCTCGGTGCATCTTCGGGATGAAGATCGGTAGGCACAAAGTCAGTCACGCGGTAATACTCACCGCTTAACGTCAGGTTTTGGTATTTATAGTTACCATTTGGTGCCCATTTATACACAAAATCAGCACCATAGGTGTTTTTACCTGTGTAAGATGCCGCATGGCTGTGGTCATGACCTTCCTCAGCGGTTTCGTCTTCGTGCGCATCCCCTTCTTCATGGGCTGTGACTTGACCATTTTCGTTACGTAAGTAACTCAATCCCGCCTGCCATGAACTGTTATCCCCTATATCGCCACCGATTTTTGAATATAAGGTGTACACACCGACATTTTTAAACTCACGTTCGCCATGTTCATCGGCGGCGCGCATGCTGTCGCCCTTGAACGCTTCAGCGCCAATGGTCCAATACAGATCAGTTGGAGCAACAAAGTTTAAGCGCACGCCATCATCGAAATAGTGGCCGCCGAAAAATGCACGGTAAGCAATCGGACGGTCGGTGAATGAATCGGTATGTAAATGCTGGTTATTTAGATAACCGATATCCGACAGGAAACGTCCGCCACGGATGGAAAAACCCGCAGGCATTGCCATGGTTTGGATAAAGGCTTCTTCAAGATTAAGCTCGGTTTCACCATCATGCATCTCAACGACGGCGGTCACTTTGCCGTAGAACATGTCGTCAATATTGGCACTCATCGCCAACTCAGTTTCACCTAAACCAAATCCTTCGGCGGTTTCTGCCAATGGGCGTTCAGCCGTTTGATAATAGCCATTCAGCACCGCACTGATCGCTGGATTGGTTAAACTTGAGTCAGCAGCAAATAACGTCGGCGAAGCAAATGCGCACGCCAAGGCCACCAAAGAAATTCGGTTGTTAAAAACAGTCATGATATCTCCAAAATACAACTAGCACTCGATGACTAAATTAAGTCATCAAGAAATACAATAAGTTAAAATATTAAAGTTGATTTAATGGAGAACAGGCGGCGCACGGCTTAGGTAAACACTGACGTGTTCGAAGAAGGTAACGGGTAAGACAAACTCACAAACATCAAATCGCTGTATCGCTAAATTTAGCGTCTGCGGAGCTGTGAACAGAATTTTATTTAGCTGATGTTGATGGAAGCAGAGCGTACAGTGCGTCTTCGCCCCATCATCAAGGTGAGTCACACTATGGGCTGAGGCAACAAAAGACAGCAGTATCAATACGGCGGCAAGCCATATCGAAATTGTGCGTCTTAAGTGACTATCTAGTCTCACTCAGTCGTCCCCATAGTAAAAAGTGGCACAAGTTTAAGTCAGGCCGCTAGTAAGTTGCAATAAGGTAATGGTCAAGCAATGCGTTACAAGATATTTACCATTGCAACTAATGGCACCTTAAAAAGAGCACATTATTGGCAAAAAGAGTTATTTAAGATTAGCTTAAGTCAGTGAATCTATTATGTGCCCAGTGTTATACAGGCTAAATATTTAATTCTATTCAACCCAGCAAAAGGCAACCAAAATGCTAGCATTCTTTCGTGAAAACTTAGGATTAATCTTAGGGATAGTGATTTTCGGCGCAGTCATTTTGGGCGGGATTTATTACGTAGAACACTCATTAGAGAGTCAAGAACAGGTTATTCAATAACAGGTTCACCCTGTAAAACAATGTCGAGCCTCAGTGGTAGGCCCCTAAACGGCTCGACAGGGTTAAACCAGTGTCATCCCATCTCTAGCGATACTTTTGCCGTTGATCGCTATCGTCTTGCTTCTCTGGTGCCTCAATCGTTTGCAGCTGATCCATAAAATGGCTCACCAGCAGCAACATCACACAGAAGATCATCACAGGGATCAAAAAATGCCGCGTCGAGGCATCGAAGTAACTGTATAAGCCCGTCAGGGCACTCGCATAAAAACCAAACAATTTTAACTTCAATAACTTAGGACTATGACCAAGCCACGCTGAACAATGGGGACATTGGACTTGGGCGTGAAAGCCCTTTCCGCGCTGCTGGGTAATTTGGGCAATTTTAATCGACAGATGACAATGGGAGCACAGCATGTAAAGTACATTCCTAACTATGGGGCGCTAAGTTTATCAGATCCTTATCCCATTCAGTCGAACTAATTAGCGTCGAGGTTTCAGAGCTTCATTCTATGGCCTAAAGCTGTAAACTGGCGCACAAATTTTAAACATTGTTAGTCTATTATGCTGTTGATATTTTACAGGGTTTAGCTCGACACCTATCATATACCTACCTCTTTTTGTCGAAGATAACGTCTATGCGCCGCTCGCTAATATTGATACTTGCCCTAAGCTTTCCACTACTGATGAGTGCCAAGGTATTCGCTGCAGATCCAGACCCCATTACGACCAGCCCAACCGCTTCGGCATCAAACGAAACCCAAAGTGAATTAACCACACTTCAGACCGCCATTAAAGAGGACATTGCGCGCTTAGCTCAATACCAAGGTGAATTACGCACCATTGTTGAATATCGCATTCAAAATAAGTCCTTACAGTTACGCAATAAGATTAAAACACTTTTAGACAATGACAGTTACGACAAAGCCTTAATATTGCCCCTCGTTCAAGAGCAATTGCTTTTTAATCAGAAAATTAACGACTACTTTAATGATATCGTCAGCAAATTATCCAAGAAACTCGGTACACCGGATGATGATGCAACCTTACTTGAGATCTCAAAGCGTGAACTCGACAAAGACAATAATTACAAGCAACGACTTGAGACCCTAGACTGGCTGAGTCAACTTGGCCAAGATGTGACGGCAGAAAAAACACAGCTCACCCAAATCCTGCTTGGCCGTGCAGATAACTTTGATAGCTTTGTCACTTATACCCAGCAACAATTACAAAATGCGGTGAATGACGCCACCAATGCGGGGAAAAATGTTACCTCAGCGCAAACCAGTCGTGTGCTACAACTAAAAGACCGTTTAGCGCAAAACAGCCTTAGCCTCAGCATAGATATCGAACTACTTGATGCACTAGGGCAAAACACCGCCCTGCTGAAAAAGACCTTGTTTAGCATCTCCGGTGATATTACGCAGGATGTGTTAAGCATTGATGTGGCATCGAGCTTAATCGAGCAATGGCTAAATACCGCTAAAGATCAAGCTATTAACCACGGACCTACCTTAGTCTTTAAATTATTTATCTTCTGTCTGCTCCTATTTGTCGCTAACCTTGTGGGCAAACTGGTGAAAAAGATAGTGAGTAATACAGTTAGCAATTCTAAGTTAAATTTCAGTAAGTTACTGCAAGACTTTTTTACCTCACTCTCGGGCAAGGCTGTATTTACTATCGGTTTGCTGATTGCTTTATCCCAGCTTGGTATCGAACTAGGCCCCCTGCTGGCAGGTTTTGGTATTGCCGGTGTGATCATCGGTTTTGCCCTGCAAGACACCCTTTCCAACTTTGCTTCAGGCATGATGATTTTGATCTATCGTCCGTATGATGTCGGCGATTTGATTAATGCGGCTGGCGTATCGGGGCGCGTTAGCCATATGAGCCTAGTCTCTACCACCATTAAAACATTAGATAACCAGAGACTTATCATTCCCAACAATAAGATTTGGGGGGATACCATCAACAATATTACCGCCGAGCACCAGCGCCGAGTCGATATGACATTTGGCATCGGCTATGGCGATAGTATTGAGCAGGCCGAAGCGGTACTAAAATCGATTGTTGAGGCGCATCCGAAAGTGCAAAAAGTACCTGCACCACTGATTAAGTTGCACGTATTAGGAGAATCCTCGGTCGACTTTATCGTCCGCCCTTGGGCAAAACCAGAAGACTATTGGGATGTATATTGGGATATCACCCGTGAAGTGAAAATGCGCTTTGATGCTGAGGGTATCAGCATTCCTTTCCCACAGCGCGATGTGCATATTTACCAAACCAGTAAATAGTCTTTCGTCAAAGCGAATTCTTAACAAAAGGCGCAATCTTTGATTGCGCCTTTTCATCTTTACATTCAAATGGCTAACAAACTAACCTAATCCAGTAATCTCACCATCAGCGGTGATATCTATCTTTAAATAACCAGGGGTTAACCCAAGCCCTGGCATAGTCATCACATTACCTACCAATGCCGTGATAAACCCAGCCCCCGCATGCAGTACCAATTCACGCACGGGTACCATAAAGCCTTGAGGGACACCTTTAAGCTGAGGATCGTGGCTAATGGATAAGGGTGTTTTCGCCATGCAAACAGGTAAATGCCCATAACCAAGCGAGTTGAGCTCCTGTAATTGCAGCTTAGCCGCATCGGATAAGCTCACCCCTGCGGCGCCATAACCCACTTCAGCTAAGGTCGATAATTTAGCTTCTAAGTCCATATCATCAGGATATAACAACCGAAACTCGCTTGGCTGCTCACAGGCACGGATTACGGTTTGTGCGAGGCTAATGGCGCCTATTTCACCTTGGCTAAAAGCCTCGCTAAGTTCGCAACCAAATGCCGCGGTAGCACTTACAGCCTCAATTAACCAGTTAAGCTCGGCGTCCGTATCGGTGGCAAAGCGATTAATCGCCACCACAACGGGAATACCGTAACGCGCTACATTGTTGATATGCCAGTTTAAGTTGGCAAAACCCGCCTCGAGACGGACTTGGTCTGGTGCATTAATATCTGCATCGGACGATAGGCCACTATTGGCCTTTAGTGCTTTCAAAGTAGTCACTAATACCGCGGCGCTCGGGGTTAATCCCGACTGACGCGCCTTGATATTACAGAACTTTTCAAAACCCATATCGGAGCCGAACCCACCTTCGGTCACCACAAAATCGGCCAGTTTTAAGGCGATATCATCGGCAATGACTGACGAGTTACCATGGGCGATATTCGCAAAGGGTCCCGCATGGATAAGACAAGGCGCGCCGTTTAAGGTCTGCATTAAAGTGGGTTTTACCGCCTCCGCCATGATCGCCGTCATCGCACCTGCGACACCAAGCTCTTGCGCGCTAATGACCTCTCCTTGGCGATTAAGGGCTAGCACTAACTTACCTATACGTGCGCGCATATCCGCCAGATTGCCGCTCAGCGCCAGAATCGCCATTAACTCTGAAGCGGCAGTAATATCAAATCTTGAATGATAAGCGGGACCGTTGTTTTCACCCAATCCCACCTCAATTTCCCGCAAGCAACGGTCGTTATGATCAACCACCCTGTGCCAACGAATACCCTTAGGATCAATATCTAAATACCTTAATCCCGATTGACGCTCATATTCCGCCCGCCCCAAACGCGTCTCATGGTAAAGCCGAGAAGCAATCGCCGCCGCCCCAAGATTATGTGCACTACTCACAGCATGAATGTCGCCTGTTAGGTGCAAATTCAGCTCCTGCATGGGCACCACTTGGGCGTAACCACCGCCTGCGGCGCCACCTTTCACCCCAAATACAGGCCCCATACTGGGCTGGCGAATACAGGCACAGACTTTGTTGCCGAGCGCCTTGAGCGATTGCGTTAAACCAATAGTCGTCACGGTTTTGCCTTCACCATGGGGCGTTGGCGTCACTGCGGTCACAATAATCAGCTTCCCCTTTGGTTGCCCGGCTAAGCGCTGCTGTACTTGTGGCTCCACCTTAGCTTTGGTATGACCAAATAGCTGCATCTCTTCGGGCAACAACCCAAACTCTGCACCAAGTTGTGCGATATCTTTTAGATGCGCGCGGCGCGAAATCTCCATATCGGTTAGCATGGGTAATATTTTCCTCTGGAACGTTGGTATACAAACTTTTATAGGAAATGAGTATACGGAACAAAAGCGTGCAAACAGTTTGTATCAGCCACCGCTGATTGAATATGGCGGATAGTAGGTGATTAGCTTTAAGATATATAGCCATCGAAAGGGTTAATGAGCGATTCCTTAATCTGCATCAAATAAATCGACCAAGGCCCTTCACCCTACAAAATACAGATTCCCAAAAGAGAAACAACATGAACGGATCCCCTTTTACTTTTTCAGAGTTTGTTGCCGGCTTTTGGCGAATGCACAGTTGGCAAATGTCACCCGCCGAGCGACTTAACCTGATAGAACAATATTTAGACCTAGGTGTGACCACTATGGACCACGCCGATATTTACGGCCAATACCAGTGCGAAGCCCTGTTCGGCGAAGCATTAGCGCTAAAACCAGTATTAAGACAGCAGATGCAATTAGTGAGCAAATGCGGCATAAAACCCGCCTTCAATTGCCGTCCCGAGCGCTACGTGAACCATTACGACACCTCCAAAGCGCATATTATTGCCAGCGTGGAGCAGTCACTCAAGTCGTTTAAAACCGATTATTTAGATCTGTTGCTGATCCACAGGCCCGATCCTTTAATGGACGCCGATCTAGTGGCCGATGCCTTTGCTGACTTAAAACAAGCTGGGAAAGTGCAACATTTTGGGGTATCTAACTTCACCAATGCGCAGTTGTCATTATTGCAGTCGAGATTAACTGAGCCCTTAGTCACTAATCAGCTGGAGATCTCTCCGCTAATGATGGCGAGTTTACACGATGGCAGTCTCGATTTATGTCAGGAGCGGCGCATTCGGCCGATGGCTTGGTCCTGTTTAGGCGGCGGAAAAATCTTTGACAATAGCCATCCACAGGCCATTCGCTTGCAACAAACCTTAGCAGTCATCGCCGATGAGATTGGCGCCCAAGATATCAGCCAAGTGATTTATGCTTGGGTGCGGATGTTACCGAGTCGACCCGTACCGATTATTGGCAGTGGTAATATCGCGAGGATAAAAACCGCGGTGACCGCGCAGACGCTCACATTAGACCGGCAGCAATGGTTTAGTATCTGGCAAGCATCAACCGGACACAGCGTGCCTTAACCCCCGCAAATCCCCCTCAAACAACACCAACAATAACGGCGCACTCGGCGCCGTTATCTTGATCCTGCTTAAAGTTGTACTTCACCACTGAGGTGCGGTCTGCGACCTTTACTGTCTCGCAGCTCAAACACCCACTTGTCTGGCGACTTTTCGTAACCAAATCCCACTTCAGCGGGCATCAGTAACGGCAGCTTAAAGGCAACATCGACCACAAAGGGGCGCTCACCAATCTCAGGCATCAATTCCGCTAAGCAGCGCGCCTTAGACCACATACCATGGGCCAGCACTCGGTCAAAACCAAAACGTTTCGACAGCACGGGATGCAGGTGGATCAGGTTATAGTCACCCGACGCTTTGGCATAACGACGACCTAAATCTTCACTTAACTCCCAGGATTGAGGCGAGTCCCAAGCCATTTCAAGTGCCTTTGGTGGACGGACGCGACGACCGGCAGTCTCTATGCGATAGAGGTAAGTCGATAGCGATTCCCACACCAATTCTTCGCCCACAAAGGCCTTAGAAACAAACTCAAACTCTAAGCCCGAATCAGTTTCACGGCTGGTTGTTAGCGCGCATTCTAGGGAAAACACGTCATCGACCGTGGTAGGGCGATAGACTTGAATACGGTTCTTTAAATGGATCATCCCAAGTAACGGGAAGGTAATGCCATCATGGGTAAAAATCACCGCGTGCAGGCGAAATGCCATCACATAAAGGTAGGTGGGAGGTAATATTTTACCGTCGAAATCAAAACCACACACTTGCGCATATTGGCTGACTTTTGCCTCGGACACCTTCACATTGGGCGCGCTCACCTTGATATAAGGCAGCGGCTGTTGATCCCAACCGGGTTTACGGCCAAAGAAAATCTTGCGATAAAGAGAAAACAGCGACGGCATCGCGTTCAATTCAACACAATATGCATTATTCAAGTCTGAGTACCTTTTAATTAACTATCCCTATGCACGGATAGCCAGCAATACCCCCGGACAGATGCATAACATCTGGAAAATCAAAAAATCACGAGTGTAAAACAGGCAAAACAGTGTCTTAAAAGGGCTGATGCTGACTCTCCGAATGGACAATTATACCCAAACAACCTGAAGATGAGGATTCAGCGGGAATGTAACGCTCTTTAGGCAAGGCGGTTATTTGCGGACCTAGTGGACTAAGTTAAAAATAACCAACACAGCATAAAGAGCGTTAAAACCCGCCGAGACGGAGCGCCTAGGGCACTCCACTTCGGTGTTGCATCAATTCACAAGGTGTTCACATTCCTTCATTGATGCGCCTTGAATTGAAGCCCCCTAGACGCTCTGAAACTCATATCTTCAGGTCGCTTGGGTATATTAGAGTCAGGTTTATCGAAAACGGCATGATTATACCCTAGAGGATCGAGTTCTGGGTATCCCTAAGTAAAGTAGGATTTTTTACTACCTTTAAAATCAAAAAGTTACACTCAACCCCTAAAGCAACAATCATCGCAGCTACAGGAAAAGTGCGAAAATATGCCGCCTGTGCGACACTATCGCCCCCAGTCTTTAACTTAGTTAACCCGTGCAAGATAAGAATTTCGATAAACTCGCGCAAAAATTCGCGAAGAATATTTATGGCACGCCTAAAGGTGAAATCCGTGCTGCCGTGTTATGGCGCGATCTTGCTCCTGCATTAGCGCAATTTGGCGATAAAAAATTACGAATTTTAGATGCCGGCGGCGGTTTTGGTTACTTCAGCCAAAAGCTAGCACGTCTCGGACATGAAGTCGTACTGTGCGATATTTCCGCTGAAATGCTCGCCCAAGCGAAAGAGCAAATCGATGCCAGCGACACGCCATTGGCCATCAGCTTAGTACATTCGCCCATTCAAGCCTTATCGATTGCTGAACATGGCATGTTCGATCTTATCCTTTGTCATGCCGTGGTTGAATGGCTAGTCGATGCCAAGACCACCATGGAAGGCTTATTGACCATGCTTAAGCCCAATGGGCTGTTTTCGCTGATGTTTTATAATAAAGAAGCGATGCGATTCCATGCGCTGGTGTCGGGTAATTTCGACTATGTGGCCGCCGATCTAAAAGTGAAGAAGAAAGTACGCCTCACACCAACGCACCCGCTTTATATCCATGATGTTAAACAATGGTTTGCCGAATGGCACATGACCCTGCAGCGCGAGTCGGGCGTGCGAGTCATTCACGATTATTTGAAAAAACAGCAAGCTGCGGATTTTGACTATCAAAAACTGCTGGTGATGGAGCTCGAATATTCCCAACGTGAGCCCTATATTTCGCTCGGTCGTTATGTGCATTTTTTAGGGCAAAGTGCTGCAACGTCCCAAGCATCTGAGTAATATCGCGAAATAATATAGGACGCCTTGGCGTCCTATATTATTAAATCACCCGATGATTTGCCCCTAACTCAGTGCACCAAGTGCGTTAAAATTCAGAGTCCCAAGCACAATCTTAGTCAAATCAATAAATATCAGTATGATAAGTCACATTGCTCACGCCAACAGGCGGTTACTGTCGCGCCCTTCTGCTTAAGGAGTTGCACCACACTCTTATCGCCAACCACATGGCCCGCTCCCACCACCACAAATAAAGGCTCGCTAGCAGTTACTGAACCCATTAATCTTATTATCCCATCAGCCATCACTTTATTACGCTGCCAGAGAATTTTATCCAGCATCTGTGTATCACCCTCGCCACCCAGTTGCTCCTGCATTAGCGTATCCAGCGCGGCTTCATCACCACTGCGCCATGCATCAACCAGTGAGAGCAGCTCAGCATCCGGCGCATCAATAGCTTCACGTACCATTGCCCACTGGATTTGACTATCGAAGGAGGCAAGTAATTGAAACTGTGACTCAGCCGTCTCTAACTCATAAACGGGCTTATCCCCGCGCCCAAGCAACTGCATGTCGACACCATAATCGGTGCTAAAACCTAAGCCATTGTAGCGTAATAGATTAAGTTGAGATGCCTGTAGCCAAGGCGCGAAAGCTTGAATTGACTGACATAAACTCGCTTTATCCCCACAATATTGGTTCATTGTAGTGACTGTTTGTTTATCTCTACTTTGCCAATCAAGCCCTTGCGCTGAATTTGCCATACCGTATTTTTGCAATAAGGCGCGGCTATCAACCTTATTCATATCGATTTCGACAACAAGTCCTTTGGATTTGGCGAACGCCGCCTCAACTTGTGCAGGCATAGGATAAAAATCAGCACGACCAATATGAATAGAGCCCAGCAGATAAGCAGATTTCCCCAGCCATTGCACACGATAAAATGGCGGCTTATCCGAAGGCGCAGCCCAAGTTATCCCACTTGCAAACAGCGTAACACTTAAGAGTACGAGTAATAGTCGCCACCGACTTGTTGCCATATCCTTTGCCCCTTATAATTCCTGCAAATTTTGCAATGAGACGCTGTTATGCCACACACTAAGGTTATAGAGCAACTGAAAGAAAATCTTCAAATCGCCTATCGCCAAGCCATCGATGCCGACGCTAAGTTAGATGAATTGAAAAAAGCTGGCCATGGAAAATTCACGAGTATCTTTACAGCCGAACAAGGGTTTATGGTTTCAAGCAATCGCTTTTTGCCATACGTGCAAGAACTGGTCGATGACTTAACTAAATTGCAGCAACACACTAGCCTTGACCCCGTCGCACTCGAAACCTTAGTGCGTCAACTGGCCGCGCTGCTGCAAACGCTGCACGCCTTTAAAAAGCAAAGTTAATTCCATTTCCACGAGTGGATTTTCAGCCGCACAAATTGTCATCATTTTGTCATTTCTAAGTCATAGACTCCGCAAACATTGTTGCGGGGGCAGAAGTAATGACGAGTTTAGATCTAGCACAAGAGCTTGATAAGATAATTGCGAAGGGGGCAATCAGCCCCCTATTTCAGCCCATTTTCAATATATTGGAACATAAGATCCACGGCTTTGAGGCGCTCAGTCGTGGGCCAGAACACAGCCCACTATATTCACCCGTTCCCCTCTTTAAAACCGCCGAACATCAAGGCAAGTTGAGTGAGTTAGAAACCTTATGCCGCCGTATTGCGCTGGAGCAATTTAAGCTACGTCAGTTTCAAGGGCGCTTGTTTATCAATATTTCCCCAAAAGCCCTGCTCGATCCGGCTCACCCTAAAGGTATGACGCTGCAACTGTTGCAACAACTCGGGATTTCACCCTCACAAGTGGTAATTGAGCTGTCGGAGCAATATCCCGCCGATGACATTGATTTACTCAAATCTTGCCTGAATCACTATCGTAGCCAAGGATTTATGACGGCTATTGATGATTTAGGTGCAGGCTATTCGGGTTTACGGCTATGGTCAGAGTTATCCCCCGACTATGTAAAAATCGATCGGCACTTTATCCACCAAATTGATTCGACCCCAGTTAAACAAGAGTTTGTGCGCTCGATTGTCGAACTCTGTCAAAGCCTTACTTGTAAAGTGATTGCCGAAGGAATTGAAACCCAAGAAGAACTAGCCGTACTTAAACAGCTAGGAATTGTTTATTGCCAAGGTTATTTGCTTGGACGTCCAGAGGCACAACCAAGTCGCACAATGAAAGCGACCTTAGTCCCTAACAACACCCAAATTCAGCCAAGATATAGCGAATCCGCTGAAAGCCTCTGTACCAATGCAATAACAGTGGTGCCGACACTCAAGCTGAAGCACCTAAGCGACACCTTTAGCACCCAACCCACCTTACAAGCTGTCGTTGTGGCGCAAGATCAACTGCCGCTGGGGATTATTAGCCGAGCCACTCTGCTCGAACTTTTCAGTACCCCCTATGGTCGGGCGCTTCATGAAAATCATGCGGTTAGCGAGGTGATGGATCACCAAGTGCTACAAATTGAAGCTAACGAACCGCTCTCCATTGTGAGTCAGTTATTGACCTCAGAGAGCGCCAATACCGTCGCCCAGCAATTTATTATTCTGCGCCGTGGCAAGTTGCTCGGCATTGGCCACACCAAAGATTTGCTCCAGCGGATCACAGAGCACAGGATCAAAATGGCAAGGCATGCCAATCCCTTAACGGATTTACCCGGTAATGTGCCGATCCAAGAAGAACTAAAACGTCTCAGAACTCAACAAAAGCCTTTCTACTTGGCCTATTTTGATCTCTGTCAGTTCAAGCCTTATAACGATATTTACGGCTTTTGCCGCGGCGATGAGGTGATCTGCGAGGTCGCCAACCTATTAGTGAAATACAAGACGGACAACTGCTTTATTGGCCATGTGGGCGGCGATGACTTTGTGGTGATCAGTACCTGCAATCAACTTATCGATCGTTGCCAACGGATATTGACGGATTTTGAAACCAATAAACCTCTCTTCTATAGTGCCGAACATTGGCAAGCCCAAGAGATGCTAGCAGATGACAGGCAAGGACAAGCTTGTTATCACAAGTTGATCAGCCTATGCGTTGGCGTACTCACACCAGCCCATACCTTTAACTGCAATGAGCACAGCCTATCGACCTTAAGTGCCAAGGCAAAAAAACAGGCAAAATCCGCAAGTAACGGATTTTGCCTGTTAGAAGAACGAGAAGAGACTCTTCAAGCCTTGAGTGCTTAGATGGGACTAATGCCTACAACTTAGGCGCAACGGTTTTTTTCAACCAATCGCTGAGCATTTTTGTTTCATACATAAATGGCTTGTCATTCACTGACTGAATGCCGGACATAAAGCCCATGTCGGAGAGTTTTTCATCCCCCGCGATGATCACTTTGTCATTTTCAAGCACTTGATAACTAAAGGTTATACGGGGTGGGTAAAGATCTTTTATCACCCGTAAATCATCAGCTGTCGCCCCAAAGGTTGGACGCATATCGCCCGCTAAGTCGACATCAGTAACTGTCATCTCCAACTTTTGGTTCGGTTTTAAGACTTTTACGGCTTCTTTATTGATATTTGTGGTTAAGGTATCGAATAAACGCTTTTCATAACGGGACTGAATTTCGCCCGAAGATTTAATATCACGAAAATCTTTTGGATTTTGCCAAACAATCTTCACCACTCCGTCTTCAGTCACAGGGTCAGTTTTCGCCTCATCGGCGGCCCACACACTACTGCAACTCAACACACCGGCGAGTAATAGGAACTGGACTTTCATATTTGCCTCCTAGGCCTAATAGTTTCTGCGTTATACCGTACAAAATCTAACCTGAACTCGAGCTTAATGCAAAACGCTCCCCTTAACAGCACATAATCAGTAAGCTTTTGTATAAATTAGTAAATATGATAGAAAATTTCAGATGATATCGTATCTTTTTGTATCCAATACCCAATAAGGGATAAAGTTATTAATTTGTGACTTTTTAACGCGCATATTACCTAAAAAAGTATTATCCTTCGCACACTGTTTTATGACCTCTAATTAAAAATGAAATTCCCCGTTGTACCTGTATTTGTATTGATCCTACTTTCCTGTTTTGCCAGCGCGATTTGGTTTATCTCCTCAGGGGAGAAAGACACGCGCCCAGAAACTTGGTCATCTTTTATTTATACCCATGGTTATGATTCTGGTAAGTATAAAAAAACTGATAATTTCAACAGCTATGAGGCCTGTCGAGACTTTGCCAAAGAGCAATCATCTTTTTACGATAACGTGCCTTGGGAATGCGGTCTAAAATGTGGTTTTGACTCCCGTAAACAGGGATTTCAATGCCAAGAGATGCGTAACGAGCAGTAAGATTATGGTTCAGCCAAGGTTCAAGATATCCCAGGTAAGCTTAATTTCTAAGCAATACCTTTGGTTTTGTTGGTCATGGATAATGGAATGGACCCATCCACTTTAAATCGGCCTCGCAATGGGCCACGATGTAGTCGCTAAAACTCATCAGAAAGAGGACGGGTCCACCTATGAAGATTACTACAATCGGTTTAGATA
>NZ_BMOP01000034.1 GCF_014647135.1 Shewanella xiamenensis | reverse complement strand
GATTGTATTGCTTCCAGTTAGTTGTTTTATAGCGAGGTTTTGACACGATTGATGGGTGAGTTGATAGGCTATGCCGATCAGATCACCAGCTATGGTTTTAGTTCAACTGATTTAGGAAACAAAGCCCAATGCCAATGCAAGCTTCAGTAGAGACCTGTAGTGTTCGCTCTGCTGCTCGATATTCAAGATTAGATAGGGGACGCTGACTGAGTAATTGACGTAATTATCCAAACACGGCTTGGAACTGGCTAAGGCTTAAACGCAATGACGTGATATAGGCATTATCCAAAATAATAACGTCGTTTGGGACTGAATAATCGAGTTCCAATTGCGACATAATGCGAGACTCTTCTTGCATTCTTCGGCCTTCATCTCGACTAAAGATAAGTTTGTTAGCATTAATGATACCGAAGGCCAGAGGGATTGGAGCTAGATTGATATCGACAACGGCAAGCTTCCTTCGGCTAGCCCCAATGTTCTTTGCCAATCCATAGCAAGCAGTTCAGCTCTAAAACGAGTATCAAGCACACTGTCCGCCTTTACCGGGTCGAATGCGACGGCTAAATCCCAATCGCTATGCTCGCTAGCATTTCCTTTCGCCTGCGAACCATAAAGCCATAATACTGCTACCTCAGAATGGCTTGCAGCTAAAGCGTTTAGTTGGTGCAAATGCTGGCTCTGCTCAATAGTCATTGGCTTTAGGTTAGTCATGAAGTAAGAGTAACAACCCTGAGTCGGACTTAACAGGTTAGATCCGTTTGTCACGTCCTCTAACCTTTTGACTCTGGGAGATAATCTCTATTCGGCCTTACAGGTCATGCCCCTAATTTTTTTGAACCCGCTGTGACTGACAAAGAGCCCACAGCTGCAGTGGCAATATGGTTGCTCCACCACTCCATTAACTTGGTCCGTCGCTCTAGGTAGGTCGTGCGATTATAGGCACTGCGGATTTGGTTTTTATCAACATGGGCTAACGCTGCCTCAATAACATCACCATCAAAGCCTTGTTCATTTAAGGTAGTGCTCGCCAGTGAGCGTAAACCATGCCCCGTTGTTCTTCCCTTTAATCCCATTCGCCCTAATGCTTTGTTGATGGTTTCAGGATCTGTGTGCTTTTTAGGATCTTTAGATGATGGAAAGACAAATTGGCTCTGCTCACTAATCGGCTTAACAGTTTCGAGTATCGCGAGAGTATGCGCTGTAAGCGGAATAATATGCTCACGATTCATTTTCATGCGTGATTCAGGAATAGTCCAAAGTTTGGCATCAAAATCGATTTCTTCCCAACGGGCTCCGGCCGCTTCATTTGGCCTGGTCATTGTGTGCAATTGCCATTCAATCGAACACCGGGTCGTTAACAATAAATTGGCGTTTGCAATAGTCTGCAGCAACTCAGCTAGCTCTGCTGGTTTTAATGCCTTCAGATGCTCTACTTTGCTCTTTCTAAAAACTTCTCGAATACCTGACAACGGATTGGCGTGAATGTAACCAGAGTTAACTGAAAAGTTCATGATTTCATTCAGCAACTGAGCGGTACGTTTAACCGTTTCAAGATGCCCCTTTTGCTCTAGGGGCTTGAGCGCGGCAATGGCTATGGGAGCCGTGAGTCTGCTAATCGCAATACTCCCCAGTTTAGGGAAGGCATACAGCTCAAGCTTTCGCCAATTGCCTTCGATGGTTTTAGGCTTAATGCTTCCCTGCTTAGAGTCCATCCACATTTGTGCAATATGCTTCAGAGTTTGAGCGTTCTCTGTTGCCGCTTTTAATTTGTTTTCAACTTTAAGTAATTGAGGGTCGATGCCTTCGGCCAAGTTTTTCCGCGCTTCTAGCGCTTTATCTCGCGCCTCAGCTAAGGATACGTCAGGATATGAGCCTAAACCAAAATAGGTGGGTTTGCTGGTGGAGGGACGTATATATCTAAATTCCCACGTTTTCCCTGCAGTGCGCACATAGAGATAGAGATTGCCACCATCAGACAATCGATAGGGCTTTGCTTCCGCTTTAGCATTGAGCACCGCTTTTGCAGTCAGCTTATTTGTACTCCTTCCCATACCGTTTTACCCTCTCAAATTAAACCCAAAAGTAATGCTTGATTTTGGCATCATTTTTCACTCGAAAATCAAGCATTACTTATCACTGAATAAATTCAGATAAATCAGGATATTGCAAAGTTAAATCTGGACCATAAAATAGAGAAAATCAAGTAAAACAACGGCATAAAAAAAGGGTGTTTTTGAAGCCAAAAGTAATGCCAAAATTTACCAAATTTCCTTGGCATTACTTTTGGCATTACTAAAGATTTCGGATGCAGTAGGATGTCATCAAACAATATAGGATGATAAGTTATTGATTTTAATGAAATACAGGTAAGAAAAAAGACGCCCTAGGACGTCTTTAAACTTGAATTTGGCGGTGAGAGAGGGAGTCGAACCCTCGATACGTTTCCGTATACACACTTTCCAGGCGTGCTCCTTCGGCCACTCGGACATCTCACCAGATTGTTATCATTAGCTTTTACGTGTCAATGAACACGGTTAATCGAGTTGAATAGTGCTTAACGTGTAAGCTTTCATCGTTAACGGAGCGGTACTGTACGCAAAAGCCTTTGTATGGTCAAGTAAAAAAGAATCGATTTCAGGCGGTTGCACAATTGCTAGACAAACCGCCCTCGTTCAAGGCGCTAAAATTAACCAACGCACTATTTTACAGTAAATTTATGGACTTCTTTAGACATGAGTTCGGAGTCATAGGTCAATGCTTTAGTCAATTCCCTTAGCTCATCGGAGATACGTTGAGTGTTTAAGTAAATATCGCTGATCTTTAACGCATTACGATTTACATCTTCAGACACTGCGGATTGTTCATGGGTGGCTGTCGCAATTTGCTCATTCATGCGGTTAATGATATCGACTTGTTCAACAATACGTTTAAGTTCAATGCCTGCTTGCTCCGCTTCTTGGACGCTGGTATTGGCCTGTGCTAATCCGCGATCCATGGCTTTTACCGCTAAATTAGCGCTGGACTTTAATCTGTCAGTCATATTCTTAATGTCAGACGTCGATGTCTGCGAACGCTGCGCTAAGCTTCTGACCTCATCGGCTACCACGGCAAATCCCCTACCCATCTCACCAGCTCTGGCGGCCTCAATTGCGGCGTTAAGTGCTAACAGATTAGTTTGTTCTGCAATGCTGTTAATTACATCTAATACCACCACAATACCGTGAATTTCTCTATCGAGTTCATTGATGGCCTGTGAGGCACCATTAATATCATCCGCTAGTGCTTTTATTGCTTTGCTGGTTCTGCCAACTTCAAGGTTACCGGTTTTGGCCTCTTGGTTAGCCGAATTTGATGCTTCTGATGCCTGTACAGCATTACTCGCAATTTCGGCAACGGTCGCACTCATTTCGGTCATTGCCGATGCCACTTGCTCAGCCTCACTGTGGCCTGCCATCACATCTTGCTCCATGGCATGGGTGCAAACATCCATTTGTTCAACCGCCTGCTGTAATTTGCTAGCACTGGCACGCACTTGTAAGATAACGTTTTCAAAATCACTCATCATCTCGTTGAAAGCTAAGGCAAGTTCACCAAATTCATCTTGGCTGCTGTGGTTTAACCGAACACTGAGGTCGTAGTGTTTTCTTGCTTGTGTAACCGTGGAATAAAGATGATGCACACTCGTATGTAAGTATCGGATCACCGATAAACTGAGCAAAAGCACAATGATCAGCACCAAGCTTAACGTCGCCAACACAAAAAACATTTGTTGATTGGCAGATGCAAGACGTTCATGGGTGATATTCAAAAGATCAGCTGAAACTTGCTGCTCAAAATCCCGCAAGCTGTCAATCCGAGCTGAAGATTTAGCAAACCAGTCTTCTGGATTTTGTTGTTGAATTTTCTGGTTATCTTGGTCAAATGCAATTTGTCTTAGCGATTCAACGTCTTTGACTTCATTAGAATTTTGAATGCGGTTAATGGCATCAACCAAATTAGGTGTTGCCAATGCAATAAAACGCTCTAAATAGCTATTTTGCTCAGAAACTAGGGTAATAAACTTTGCGTAAACCTTAGGCATAAACCCTGCTTGTCCAAATGTCGAACTTAATACTGCCCTCTCAATCCCTGCCCGTTCTTTCATTTGTAGGAAGGCACTAAATGCAGCCGCTTTGATGGCAATTTCTTGATTAGCACCCGTTTTAGCAGTCTCATCAACAATCGCAAGTAGCTCTCGGTTGAGCGCCGTATAATAGGCTACTTCATCGGCAACACTGATTGACAGGTTATCAACCTGCGAGCGAATTGAAGCTAATTTACTGAGTTGAGTATTTAGATCGCGCAGTTTCGGCGCAAACACTGCGGGCAAATTGTGGTTTTCAATAAAAGATTGGAAATATTTGAGCTGAGTATCTGTCAATTGCCTTTGACTGGGTATTTTGCCTGCGAATGCCTTGCCCGCTGAGCCTATAAATCCGGCACTCATGCCCCGTTCTTTTTGCAACTCATGGACAAAGTTACTGTTTGTCACCGCCAATTCGCTTAGCTGCACGACGACTTTCAGCTCTTGACGATATTCATACTTTTCGATGAGAAATAGCGCGCCATATAAAAAACACGCGAATAAAGGGGGCAATACAACCATGAGTAATTTTTGCTTTAAGCTGAGGTTGCCAATCCATTGCCATTTCATAGGGATATCCTTAATCGACTTAGGGCTAAATTGTTAACCTATTATATAGCACAGGATGTTAATGATAACGATAGAATAACGCTAATTTAGAAAATACTAATTATTATAAAAACAAATGGTTGCGACAATACAAGGCTACAACGGCTTTTCGAGATAAGGCTATAAATAGGCCAAGGGAGAAAATTTCGTGTGATAAAAACAAATGAAAACTGCAACCGCAACAGCGGGAGGAAATGGCCTCCCGCATTCCGATTTTTAGCTAAAAAGTTGTGGGAATAAGCCTTTAATCCCAGCGGCAATGACTTCGATACCAATCGAGAGCATTAATAATCCCATAAGACGGGTAATCACGTTAATTCCTGTTTTACCTAGAATTTTATAGATAATAGATGCCATTCGAAATAGGCCGAAACTCACCAAACCAAAAATAATCACGGTAATAAACATCGCAATAAAATTGGATAATGAATTATGCTCAGCGGCAAACACAATCACCGAGCTAATCGCCCCAGGACCAGCCATTAACGGCAAGGCTAACGGCACAACCGCCACGGACTCCATAGCCGAAGATTCGCGGTCTTCCTCTTGGTTACGTTTTACTTCGCCCAATTTACCCTGCAACATCGACATCGCAATAATCGCGATCAGCGTGCCGCCAGCGATCCTAAAAGCCGAGAGTGAAATACTAAACATATTCAAAATATGTTGTCCCGCGACGATGGTCACCAACAGGATCACCACCACCGCAAAGTTAGCCACTTTACCCGTATGGTTACGCTCGGCTTCAGTTTGATGGCTGGTTAAGCTCACAAACACTGGCAACAAACCAATAGGGTTGATAATGGCAACCAGGCCAAGAAAAAATTTAACGTAAAGTGTTAACTCCAAGTGACTATCCTTATTGAGCGTGTCACGCCAATTTCATCAAACTAAACTTAAGGGCAAGTATAGTAGCTTAAGCACAGATGACTGAAAAATGAGATTTTTGAGGTTAAATCACAAGTTTGAGTAATATCTGTTTACTGTACTTGGCTTATTTTAGACAAAAAAGACACATAAGATCGCAACTAACGTATTTTTATTACATAAAAACCCTAAATTGACCGCGAGATCACACTTTAGCTTAGGCTTTAGGTGTAATTTTTCACCATAAAGAAGAGTTAGCGAATCGTGCATTCCCTAAATCTTTTTAGGAGTCTTAATCATGACAGTAACCAACGCCCAAGAACTGGATCTCATGGTCGAGCGCGTCGCCAAAGCGCAAGCCGAATATGCCAGTTTTAGTCAAGCCCAAGTCGATGCGATTTTCCGCGCCGCCGCCCTCGCCGCTGCCGATGCGCGTATATCGCTTGCGAAAATGGCCGCCGCCGAAACCCGAATGGGGGTGATTGAAGACAAAGTGATTAAAAACCACTTTGCCTCCGAGTACATTTACAACAAGTACAAAGATGAAAAAACCTGCGGAATTTTATCCGAGGACCCCACCTTCGGTACTATCACTATCGCCGAGCCCGTGGGCATTATCTGTGGGATTGTTCCCACCACCAATCCCACCTCTACCGCCATCTTCAAAGCATTAATCAGTCTTAAAACCCGTAATGCGATTATTTTCTCGCCTCACCCAAGGGCAAAAGTCTCGACCACCACTGCGGCCAAACTGGTGTTAGATGCCGCCATTGCCGCCGGTGCGCCCAAGGATATTATCGGCTGGATTGATGAGCCCAGTGTTGCGCTCTCAAACCAGTTAATGACGCACCCAAAAGTGAATCTTATCCTCGCTACGGGCGGCCCTGGTATGGTGAAAGCCGCCTACTCTTCAGGCAAACCCGCTATTGGTGTCGGCGCAGGTAATACCCCGATTGTGATTGATGAAACCGCCGACATCAAACGCGCGGTCAGCTCGATTTTGATGTCTAAAACCTTCGATAACGGCGTCGTCTGCGCCTCAGAGCAAGCGGTGATTGTGGTCGATAGCATCTACGAGCAAGTCAAAGACCGCTTTGCCACCCATGGCGGTTATCTCTTAAATGCGGCGCAAACCGCTGCGATGCAACAAGTCATCCTTAAAAATGGCGGCTTAAATGCCGATATCGTCGGCCAAAGCGCCGCGACCATAGCACAAATGGCGGGCATTGATGTCCCCCACACCACCAAGGTCTTGATTGGTGAAGTCACCGATATCACTGAGGCCGAAGCCTTTGCCCACGAAAAACTATCCCCCTTACTCGGCATGTACCGCGCTGCTGATTTTAATGACGCCGTCGATAAAGCTGAAGCTTTGGTCGCCTTAGGCGGGATTGGCCACACATCAGGCTTATATACCGACCAAGACACCCAAACCGAGCGGGTGAAAACCTTTGGTTTTAGAATGAAAACCGCGCGAATTCTAATCAACACTCCAGCCTCACAAGGCGGAATTGGCGACCTGTACAACTTTAAACTCGCCCCCTCACTCACCTTAGGTTGTGGCTCTTGGGGTGGAAACTCGATTTCTGAAAACGTCGGCCCAAGCCATTTAATCAATAAAAAAACCGTCGCTAAGAGGGCTGAAAACATGCTGTGGCACAAGCTTCCTTCGTCTATCTACTTCCGCCGCGGCAGCTTACCTATTGCGCTTGAAGAATTGAGTGATAAAAAGCGCGCCCTCATAGTGACCGACAGATTCCTGTTTAACCAAGGTTATTGCGACGAAACCTTAAAGATTTTAAAAGCCCAAGGTCTTGAAACCGAAGTGTTTTACGAAGTGGAAGCCGACCCCACACTAGCCACAGTGCGCCAAGGTGCCAAAGTGGCCAATAGCTTTAAACCCGATGTGATTATTGCCTTAGGCGGTGGCTCGCCCATGGATGCAGCCAAGATTATTTGGGTGATGTACGAGCATCCAGATGTCGACTTTGCCGATTTAGCACTGCGTTTTATGGATATCCGTAAACGTATCTATAAATTCCCTAAAATGGGCGTCAAAGCCACTATGGTGGCGATACCGACCACTTCCGGCACTGGCTCTGAGGTCACACCTTTTGCTGTGGTCACCGATGAACAAACCGGCAAAAAATATCCCATTGCCGACTATCAACTCACCCCTAATATGGCGATTGTAGACCCAAATCTGGTGATGGATATGCCGAAATCCTTAACCGCTTTCGGCGGAATCGATGCGATCACCCACGCGCTCGAAGCCTATGTCAGCGTGATGGCGAACGAGTACAGCGATGGTCAAGCCCTGCAAGCTCTTGACCTGCTGTGCAAATATTTGCCTGATGCTTATCAGCTCGGCGCCGCATCCCCCATTGCCCGTGAAAAAGTGCATAATGGCGCCACCATAGCCGGTATCGCCTTTGCCAACGCCTTCCTTGGGATCTGCCACTCTATGGCTCACAAGCTGGGCGCCGAGTTTCACTTAGCCCACGGGCTGGCGAACGCGCTGCTGATCAGTAACGTTATCCGCTTTAATGCGACGGACTTACCGACTAAGCAAGCTGCATTCAGCCAATACGACAGACCAAAAGCTCTGTGTCGTTACGCGGCCATTGCCGATCATTTAGCCCTAGGTGGCAACTCAGATGCGCAAAAAGTTGAAAAATTGCTGGAGAAAATCGAGCAACTCAAGAAGACGCTGGGCATTCCTGCGTCAATCCAAGAAGCCGGCGTTAACGAAGCCGACTTCCTCGCCAAAGTAGATATGCTTGCCGAGGATGCCTTCGATGACCAATGTACTGGTGCCAACCCTCGCTATCCGCTAATTAGCGAGCTAAAACAGCTACTACTCGACAGCTACTATGGCCGCCCTTTCACCGAGCAATAGTGCTCAATAGATATAAAGTCTAAGCAATAAAAAATTGTTAAATGCAAAAGCCCTCGTTTGAGGGCTTTTATCGTTTTAACTTAAGCAAAATCAATTGATGACACAGTACACAACGTTACGATTGACTTGCGAGCTTGATATCAAATAAGTAACAAACTCAATTAATTCAGTGCTAACACATAGTCGATGGCACTGGTAATCGCCGCAACTTGAGCTAAATTGCACTCAGCAGGCGTGGCCGATGGGCTGTCGGGATACACTTCCGTGGTGGTGTTATAAATACACCCCGTCACACTGCTGCATAAACCTAGCGCTTTCAATGGGTAGTTGATCACTCCGTGTTGCACTACCGTTGAGCCGATAATCTCGCCCTTGTCATCGGCGGGCGCGATGTGAGTCACTTTGCTCACGCCATCGATAATCGCCTTTTGAAAAGCATCCTGCGGATTTTCGGTATCGCCTACAGCATAAAAACCATCAGGAATGGTGCCTGGGATAAAGCCTTTGCCGTCACGCGCGGCCAAGGCCGGACGAAATTCATCTTCATCTGAGTCGGTGGTTTCATGTAAATCCACATGCACATCAAAACCTTGTGGAACGCTTGCCACCAGTGTCATCAGTGCTGCCGACTCTTCTGCCGGGCTATTAGCATAAAACGAGCGGTTTGGATCGATAGCTTTCGGGTTCCAACGATTAATGGTCTCATAACCCCAAGGGCTTACACACACTGCCACCACTAGGTTTACCCGCTCAGCATAGTGAGCCACGTTGTTAGCCAAAAAAGCCAAGGCGCCATGCACGCCACTGGTTTCGTAGCCGTGTACGCCACCTGTGACTAACACCGTTATCTTGTTTGGATCGAATGTTGCTGACTTGACCGCAAATAACGGGTAACGCGCTGGATCAATCGATAAAGCGCCATATTGCACCACATTCAACCTTAATTCGGCCAGTTGTGACTCCATCGCTTTTAGTGGCGTGACAACATTGTCTTGGTAAGAACGTTTAATTTGCGTGCTAGCAAACCATGCGGCCTTTTCGGCATCGCCCCATTTTTCACCGACTGTCCCGATTGGGTAAAAACTCACATTCGCCATAGGTTCTCTTCTTCTGATTTTATGTTTTGGTCTTATGGTTAAAGATCGTTAGACATCAAAGCACGAGTTGCATTGGAATATCGCGGATCCCACCTCGCTCGCGAATATCACTTTGTGCAACAAAGCCAAAGCGCTGATAGACAGGCAGCGCATTCACCGCCGAGTTCACGGTAAACGTGCCGGGATTCCCCTTCGCGAGACACTCAGCTTTAGCATGCTCCCACAGCTGACGCGACAGGCCTTGCCCCTTGGCAATATCCGCCACAAACAGATGATAAAGGTGACTGTTATCCTTCATTCCTACCACACCGACGAGTTCGCCAGTCTCATTCATTGCAACATGATATTGATAACCTAAGGCAAAATAATGAGCCACCGACTCAACCGACATGGCGTTGACTATGGTTTCTGCGCCCATATTAGTGCACGTGGGAGCGATATAAACCTGTGTAAGCTGAGTAATTAACGCGCTTATCGCTTCAATATCTGTTGTACTCGCCGCTCTGATCAGCATCTTTATTCCTTGATAGATAACAGTAGCCAGTATTTAATCCCATTCGTTCAACGGTGAGATTAGCTGGATATAAATAATACGATTATTAAAAAGCCAGAACAGGGTTCTGGCTTTGGCAACAAGTTAATGGGACTTAGTACACAGCGGATTTAAGTCCATCATCCTCGATTACTTTTTCGTCCAGCTGTCCATCCAACGGAACACATTCGCATACCATTGTTCTAGATTTTCTGGCTTTAAGATCCAATGGTTTTCATCAGGGAAAATCAGCAATTCAGATGGAATCCCCTTACGCTGCATAAAGCTAAATGCTGCTAATCCTTGACCATAAGGCACACGGAAATCCTTCTCGCCATGGATAACCAGCATTGGCGTCTTCCAGTTTTCGACATAGTTAACGGGGTTGAACTGCTCATATAACGCTTTGTTATCCTGATAAGTGCCGCCAAACTCATGCTCTGGGAACCATACTTCTTCGGTCACATAGTACATGGAGCGCATATCGAACAGACCCGCGTGGTTAACGAGGCACTTAAAGCCATCGTTCCAGTTACCTTGGATCCAGTTCATCATGTAGCCGCCGTAAGAGCCACCTAAGGCACAGGCATTTTGTGGATCGAGCCATTTTTGTTGTTGGCTCACCGCAGCCAGACCTTTTTGTAAGTCTTCTAATGGCTTACCGCCCCAATCTTGGCTAATAGAATCGGTAAAGGCTTGGCCGTAACCGGTTGAACCGTGGAAGTCCACCATTACAACGCCATAACCCGCACCGGCCCATAACTGGGCGTTCCAACGACCACTGAAACCGTTACCAAATGAACCTTGCGGACCGCCGTGGACTAGGTATGCAATCGGATACTTTTTGCCTTCTTGGTAGTTGGCAGGTTTGATCCAGTAGCCGTAAACATCTTCGTTGTTCCAACCCTTAAAGCTAAATTGTTGGAATTCACCGAATTTAATTTCGGCCAGCTTGTCTTTGTTGACTTCGGTTAGACGTTTCAGGCCTTGACCATCGGTGTTGATGCGATACAGATCGCCCGGCTCAACTAAGGTTTTGCTGTCGAAGATCAGTTGATCATCGGCGATCGCAATCAGGCTATTGCTGCCGTCGCTATAAACAGACTGCACATCACCAAATTGAGTATTCACTTTAAAAATTGACACTTGACCAATGTCCTGCGCCGTCACATACAGAGTACGATTGTCCGGTGCAAACATCAGCGAGCTTGGGCTTCTGTCCCACAGCGGTGCCACTTCCTTCGACTGTCCGGTGCTGGTATCACGCAGCATAATGCGATAACGGTCAGCTTCGAAGCCAGGTTTAGTCATCGCGAGGTACGCCATATAACGACCATCGCTTGAGAATGTTGGCTGGGCGTCCCAAGCGATGTTATCGGCGGTTAAGTTAGTGGCTTTGCCACCGTTCACACTCACCTGCCACAAATCGTAATTGGTGGTCCAAGCTTGATCTTTACTTGGCGCTTTGGCGCTGTACACCACATATTGGCCATCTGGGGTGAAAGTCACTTCTTCCATGCCTGAGAATGGTTTAGGCGGCGTTTCGGTGTCTAAGCCTTGAGTGATATCCACCACTTTGGTCAGCTTCTCACCGTTGAGGGCGCCGACAAATAAGTGGTTACGGGCATGGTCTTCCCACGTATCCCAGTGACGTACCATCAACTGCTTGTATTCACGGCCCGTCGATTTACGCTCCTCTTCAGCCTTAAACTTGTCTTTTGAGCACGCTAAGTCTTTACACTCTGGAAAGACGCGCATACTAAGCACGATTTGCTTGCCATCGTTAGAGAGTTTGTAACCATCAATATCCAATGGCAGATCAGAAACTTGCTGCGCTTCACCGCCGGTTAATGGCAGTTGGAACAGTTGGCTTGAACCACTGCGGCTGGCGAGGAAATAAATCGATTTGTCATCGTTTGCGAAGCTGACATCGTGCTCAGTACCGGCAGCGGAGGTGAGCTGCAGCGGTTTCGCATCTGCTTGCGTCAGATCGAGAAGATATAAATCCGAGCTTGCCTCTCCCTTGTTATTAACGGTTTTCAGGCCGTAGACCAGTTTTGTACCGTCGTGAGATACCACGGCCGAATGCAATTTGTTGAGTTTAACCAGCTGTTGCACAGTAAAAGGCTTAGGTTCGGCCGCGTGGGCAGAGCAGGCCAAACCTGCCGCGCCAAGCGCCAATAGGAGAGGAGCTATTTTCATTGTTATATCCATCTTTTGTTAAACACATTCGGTAGTTGTACCGAATGAACGGTCAAAACGAACATCAATCGTCTCTATGAAGATAAGTTTGCCACACTAACGAAACAAAAACGCTCAAGCAAGCCAAAAGGCGTACTTGAGCGGATTTTTTTGTGACAAATTGTCAGTCAATCAAGAATAGTCTGATTGAGTACCACTCGCCTCGCTATCTTGCTCAAATCCCGCTTAAAAAAGCGACACTTTTGCAAGAAGGCTATTTGCTTAGGCTTTGGCGTTAGCGATATTCACTTTCCAAATCGCTGGACCCGTTTCATGGGCATTCACGCCGTTTGAGTCAACCGCTACAGTCACAGGCATATCTTCAACGTCGAACTCGTAAATCGCTTCCATACCTAAATCGGCAAAAGCCACCACGCGGGATTTTTTAATGGCTTTTGACACTAAGTAAGCCGCGCCGCCCACAGCCATCAGGTAAACAGCTTTGTGTTTCTTGATAGATTCAACGGTCGCAGGACCACGCTCAGCCTTACCAATCATGCCCATCAGGCCCGTTTTTTCTAGCATCAGATCGGTGAATTTGTCCATACGGGTCGCGGTTGTAGGTCCAGCAGGACCCACTACTTCATTACCGACGGGGTCAACTGGGCCAACGTAGTAGATAAACTTACCAGTAAAGTCGACGCCTTCTGGTAAACCTTCACCGCTTTCAATCAGGCTTTGGATACGCTTATGGGCAGCGTCACGTCCGGTGAGCATTTTACCGCTTAACAGAATGGTTTCACCGCTCTTCCACTGCTCGATATCCGCTTGTGTGACAGTGTCTAAGTTAACACGGCGCACATCGCTGCCCACTTCGCGGGTGATTTCTGGCCAGTCGCTCAGCGATGGTGGAGTAAGATCAGCAGGACCAGTTCCATCCAAATGGAAGTGAACGTGGCGGGTTGCCGCGCAGTTCGGGATCATCACCACAGGTTTGGATGCTGCATGAGTCGGCGCAGACTTGATTTTCACGTCTAACACTGTGGTTAACCCGCCAAGACCTTGAGCACCAATACCTAAGTTGTTAGCACGTTCGAAAATGTCTAGACGCAGTTTTTCTTCGGTAGTTTGTGCGCCGCGCGCCATTAACTCATGGATATCCACGCTTTCCATCAAGGCTTCTTTGGCCAGCACTGCGGCTTTTTCAGCTGTACCGCCAATACCGATGCCGAGCATGCCAGGAGGACACCAACCCGCGCCCATCGTTGGCAACGTTTTTTCAACCCAAGCGGCGATATCGTCAGATGGATTTAACATCACCATCTTGGCTTTGTTTTCACTGCCGCCGCCTTTGGCGGCGATAGCGACTTCAACATGATTGCCTGGCACCATATCGATATGCACCACAGATGGGGTGTTGTCTTTAGTGTTTTTACGGCTACCAGCAGGATCGGCCACAATTGATGCACGCAGTGGGTTATCTGGATTGGTATAAGCGCGACGAACACCTTCATCGACCATTTGTTGCACGGTCATATCGGTTTTGTCCCACTTAACCCCCATACCAATCTTAACGAAGGTGGTCACAATACCCGTGTCTTGGCACAGTGGGCGTTTACCTTCGGCAGACATACGCGAGTTAATCAAAATTTGCGCAATCGCATCCTTCGCCGCCGCACTTTGCTCACGCTCATAAGCTTCGCTCATGGCATCGACAAAATCTTTGGGATGGTAATAGGAGATGTATTGCAGGGCATCGGCCACACTTTCAATGAAGTCGGCTTGTTTAATCACTACATTTTCAGACGTTTCATGGTGAGATGACATAGTAGGTGCGCTCCAGCAGCCTTTAGGGCCTTACTTGTTTTTTTGTGTAATTCTTTCAGGGCCAATATGATACTCTTTCCCATCTTTTTGGGCTACATCACATTTTTAGATAGGGTTAATAGATGGCAAATAGGGCGGCATTACCGCTGGCAGTACGCCAACTTGACTGGACATTCAGCACTGCAGCAATCTTCGAACACTTTGCAGCCGAGCCTTGGGCCATCTTGCTCGACTCGGCCAATGCGCCCCATCAGGATGCGAAATTCGATATTATTTGCGTAAATCCTATTGCCACCCTGATCACCCATGGTGAACTGACCGATATCCAGATTCAGTTGCCCGAATTAACCATACCCACCCCAATGAGTGCAACTGATGATCCCTTTACGCTGGTCAATCAACTATTGCGCTATTGGTATCCACACTCTTTTGCCTGCGATTTGCCCTTTAGTGGCGGCGCCATGGGCAGTTTTAGTTATGATTTAGGCCGCCGAATTGAGCAGTTACCCAGCACAGCGGCTAAGGATATTCACCTCGGCGAGATGAATATTGGCTTTTACGACTGGGCATTGATTTTTGACTATCAGCAGCAAAGCTGGTTTATGGTGCACTATTTAGGCGATGCCGCCCTCGATACTCAATTGAACATAATTGAAGCAAAAATAGCCAACACCACAAAACAGGCTGAGTTTAGTCTCACAAGCCCTTGGTCGGCGCAACTCACCAAAGCCCAGTACACCTCAAAATTTAATCAAGTACAGGCATATCTACAAAGCGGTGATTGCTATCAAATTAATTTAACTCAGCGATTTGAAGCTGAGTATCAAGGCGATGAATGGCGCGCCTACTGCAAACTGCGCAGTGCCAATCAGGCGCCCTTCTCTGCCTTTATGCGGCTTGAGGCCAACGCGATTTTATCGATTTCGCCTGAGCGTTTTATTCAGCTGCGCGGGGATGATATTCAAACCAAACCGATTAAAGGCACCTTGCCACGTCATGCCGATCCAGAGCGGGATAAACAGGTGGCACAAACACTCGCCAACTCCCCTAAAGATCGCGCCGAAAACGTAATGATTGTGGATTTGCTACGTAATGATATCGGCAAAGTAGCGGCGCCCGGCTCAGTGCAAGTACCACATTTATTTGCCATAGAAAGTTTTCCGGCTGTGCACCATTTAGTGAGTACCGTCACCGCTAAACTCGATCCACAATACCACGCCAGTGACTTACTTCGGGCAGCCTTTCCCGGCGGTTCAATTACCGGCGCCCCTAAAATTCGCGCCATGGAAATTATTGAAGAACTGGAACCCTCACGCCGCAGTCTGTATTGTGGTTCAATAGGCTATATCAGCCAAGATGGGCAAATGGATACAAGCATTACCATCCGCACTATTGTTGCCGAGCGCGGCAAGCTCTATTGTTGGGCTGGCGGAGGGATCGTCGCCGACTCCAATGTCGATGCCGAATATCAAGAAAGCTTCGATAAAGTCAGTCGAATCTTACCCTTGTTAGATAGCCCTCAATAATCGACAGGAATGAGTGGGGAAACCTATGGATCAAGCGGAATTTAGACTCAGATTCAATCTACACCCATTAGCTAAGCAAGATCCGGCGGCGCTCCCTCACCAAGGACTGCGAAAAGCGGCGGTGTTAATTCCCTTGCAGGAAATCCGTGGCGAGCTCAATCTGATTTTAACCCAAAGACCCATGCATCTTCGGGCGCACCCAGGACAAATCAGTTTTCCGGGAGGAAAGATTGAACCCAGTGATCCAAGTGCGATTATGGCGGCATTACGAGAAGCCGAAGAGGAAATTGGTCTTTGCCGAGAAAATGTGGATGTGATAGGTACTTTCCCTGCCCACAATACCTTTACTGGGTTTGAAATTACCCCAGTGGTCGGGATCATCAAGCAAGATTTTACCTTAAGACTCGATCCAGGCGAGGTTGCCGATTGTTTTACCGTGCCTTTAAGTTTTTTTATCGAACCAAGCCATCGGCATCGTAACGCATTCTTACGCAAAGGCCGTTATTACAGCGTACACTTTATCCCGTATCAACAGCGTTTTATCTGGGGAGCGACAGCGGCGATCATCGATCACCTCTGTCGGCATGTGAGTCTGCCCGAGGAGATGCTGTAAAGCCGCATTGCTCTTTTGGATAATTTAAATCACAAAATGTACATATAAGCCCGCCACTAACGACGTTAACAGCAGCAAGGGAATATTAAACCAATAACCCAGTTTACTGTGGTGGGCAACATAGTAGTTAAACGCTAGACTTATCAGACTTATCGCACCACAGCCCCAGATGATATATTGCAGTAATTCGGTTTCGCTTGGGTCCCAATAGTGCCTGAAGGTTTCACCGCGACTCAAGTAGGACCCGACCTCTCGTTCGGGGCGAGCCTCGCCAAACACCATCAGCGCGTACACCGCCAATGTCCAACCCAAAATAGATAATGTCGCGAGGATGAGCTGGAATATTTTAACTTTTCTCATATCGCCTCCGAACGTTTAACGCACGATAACCAAACAACCTAAAGATGTCGGATTGTGGTTGATTGGGTATATATTGCTTAATAGCGGTAATATTCACCTCAGGATACCTTTTTCAGCTTGAGAAAAGCCACCAGCAAGGTAATATAAACCTCCAAAATTTTCATATAAAACGTTTCGTTGGAGAACTAAGCAACAATGAGTATTGCATCAGTCGCTTCTGTATTTAAAGGTGAGCACGCAGTCGGTTCTACAGTCACCGTACGTGGATGGGTAAGAACTCGTCGTGACTCTAAAGCTGGCATCTCTTTTTTGGCAGTCTATGACGGCTCCTGCTTCAATCCTATTCAAGGTGTCGTGCCAAATAGCTTAGAAAATTACGACAACGAAGTGTTAAAGCTAACTGCTGGCTGCTCGGTGATCGTAACCGGTGAGATTGTGGAATCTCCAGGCGCGGGCCAAGCCTATGAGCTGCAAGTGACTCAAGTTGAAGTGACTGGCTGGGTTGAAGATCCAGACACTTATCCAATGGCGGCTAAACGTCATTCTATTGAGCATTTACGTGAATTGGCGCACTTACGCCCACGTACCAACATCATTGGTGCCGTTGCTCGCGTACGTAACTGTTTATCTCAAGCCATTCACCGTTTCTACCACGAAAATGGCTTCGTGTGGGTATCTACACCGCTGATCACCGCATCTGACTGTGAAGGCGCGGGTGAAATGTTCCGTGTATCCACACTGGATATGGAAAACCTGCCACGCACCAGTGATGGCAAAGTAGACTACGACAAAGATTTCTTCGGTAAAGAGGCTTTCTTAACCGTATCGGGCCAATTAAACGGCGAAACCTACGCCTGCGCCCTGTCAAAAATCTATACCTTTGGCCCGACTTTCCGTGCTGAAAACTCAAACACTAGCCGTCACTTAGCGGAATTCTGGATGGTTGAGCCCGAAGTGGCCTTTGCCACCTTAAGCGATATCGCCAGTCTCGCTGAAGGCATGCTGAAATACGCCTTCAACGCAGTATTAGCTGAGCGTATGGACGATTTGCAATTCTTCGCCCAACACGTGGATAAAACCGTAATTGAGCGTCTGCAATCCTTCGTCTCGAGCGATTTCGCCCAAGTGGACTACACCGATGCAGTAGATATTCTGCAAAAATGTGGCCGTGAGTTCGAATTCCCAGTGTCTTGGGGTATCGACTTATCCTCTGAGCACGAGCGTTATCTGGCCGAAGAGCACTTTAAAGCCCCAGTGGTTGTGAAGAACTATCCAAAAGATATCAAAGCCTTCTACATGCGCCTTAACGAAGACGGTAAAACCGTTGCTGCGATGGACGTGTTAGCCCCTGGCATTGGTGAAATCATCGGTGGCTCGCAACGTGAAGAGCGTTTAGACGTGCTGGATATGCGTTTAGAAGAAATGGATCTGAACAAAGAGGATTACTGGTGGTACCGTGATCTTCGTCGTTATGGCACAGTGCCACACGCAGGTTTTGGTCTAGGCTTTGAGCGTTTAGTGTCTTACGTCACTGGCGTATCGAACATCCGTGACGTGATCCCATTCCCACGTGCACCACGTACCGCGAACTTCTAATATCGTTTCTTAGAAAGTTGTCCTTAAAACGCGCTAACAGCGCGTTTTTTATTGCTGTCAAACTGCGCTAAAATTCATCACTCAATCAAACAGCTTAGCCAGAGTCCTTGCGCTTTAGGGGCGAAGAAATCTAAGATGGCAGCGGCTAATACAGTGTCGTTATTTTTTAGCCCAGTTGCATGTTAGTGGCGTAGTTGCACGAAGCAACTCAACAGCATTTTGCTCAATCGAGGAATCATAATGTCAAAGATCAATTTACTTTTGCTGTGCGGCGGTGGAAGTGCGGAACACGATATTTCCCTACTGTCGGCTAATTATTTTGAAACCTCGTTAGCAAAATCAGAACAGTTCAACGTACTACGTGTGGTACTGGATAAATTTGGCCAATACCAAACCGCCGCAGGCGATGACTGCGAGCTGACCAATAACCGTGAGATCCGCTTTCGTGACGAGAGCAAAGCCCCTTGGCCCGTGGATTATGTGATCCCTTGCATTCACGGTTACCCAGGTGAGACAGGCGACATTCAGTCTTACTTTAATCTTATCCAACTGCCCTACTTTGGTTGCGAATCCGAAGCGAGCAGTAACTGCTTTAACAAGATCACCGCCAAAATGTGGTTCAGCGCCTTAGGCATTCCCAACACGCCTTATATCTTTTTAAATCAATACGATGATGAAGCCATTGCCCAAACTCAAGCGGCACTTGAAAATTGGGGGTCAATTTTCGTCAAGGCTGCGTCTCAAGGCTCATCGGTCGGTTGCTATAAGGTGGATGAGGCTAGCAAAGTGAGCGAAATACTCAAAGATGCCTTTGGTTATGCGCCCTACGTGATTGTTGAAAAAACCATTAAAGCCCGTGAACTTGAAGTCGCAGTTTACGAATATCAAGGTGAAGTGATCGCCACCCTACCCGGCGAAATCATCTGCGATAGCAATACCTTCTACACCTTCGATGAAAAGTACGCGAAAAACAGTAAGGCGCGAACCGATGTCGTCGCGCAAAATGTACCGACTGAAATCAGCGATCAGATCCGAGCCTATGCGATTAAAGCCTTTAAAGGCATGAAGTTACGTCACCTGTCCCGTATCGACTTTTTCTTAACCGCGGACAATGAAATCCTGCTGAACGAAATCAATACCTTCCCAGGTTCGACGCCCATTTCGATGTTCCCTAAGATGCTGCAAAATCATGGGCATGATTTCACCCAATACTTAAGTTTAGTGATTAACAGCCAGTTAGCGGCAAAGTAACCACCTTAATCAGAGAAAGGTTTAGTCACAATAAGAGCGCCAATGGCGCTCTTATTGTTTGAGATGATACATAGTGATGATGATCAACACGGCGACATGGCCGCTTGTTTCGCCAGTAATTCAAAAAACGCTGCCTTGGGCATGGGTTTATAAAATAGATAACCCTGAATTTCTTGAATATGGTTATCCATCATTACCTTAAGCTGTTCTTGAGTTTCAACCCCTTCCGCCGTGACTCGCAGATTAAGTGCATGACTTAAGCGTACTATCGCTTCAATCAAGGCAAGATGTCGCTCACCTTCCGAGAGCCTGTCAATAAAGCTCTTGTCGATCTTAATTTGATCAATAGGGAAATTCGCTAAATAAGACAACGAAGAATAACCCGTGCCAAAATCATCGAGGGAAATGTTAATACCTCGACCACGTAACTCATTAAGCACTTGAATTAAATGAGTATGTTTTTTCATTAACAGGGATTCGGTGATCTCCAAGGTGATCAACTCATAGGGAAAATCTTCTATCCCTAAACCTTCAATAATATCGGCGAACGAATCACAAAACTCATCCTGCAACTCATGAGACCAAAATTCAAAGGTCGACACGTTAATCGCTAAACTCATCGGCCAACCGAGCGCTTGCATTTCAATAATGGTTTGCATCACCGCTTGGCGTACACAACGGCCAATATTGACAATTAAACCACTGTTTTCAGCAATGGGGATAAACTCATCGGGGGAAATAAACTGTCCTTCATGCTGCCAGCGCAGTAGCACCTCAGCACGCACAATAAGCCCCGTTGTCGCATCGACTATCGGTTGAAAATACAACTCGAAAGCTTTTTGCTCTAATGCTTGCTTAAGTAGCGTGTGTAAATTAGCAATACGCTCTGCATTTTGTTGCATTTGTTCGGTAAAAAAATGATATCTATTACGGCCATTCGCCTTCGAGATATACATCGCTTGGTCAGCGCAGTTTAACAGTTGCTCTAAATCGAGGGCATCTTCAGGGAATCGCGCAATACCAATACTCACTGAGCTATAAACGCCTTTATCGAGGGATAATTCATAACGTCGATAAACCTGCTTATTGATCTTGTCAGCGAGTTGCGACAGTTCTCTTTGAGTCACAACCCCTGGCAGTAGGATGGCGAACTCATCACCACCTAAGCGTGCAAACACCGCCTGCTCGTTCAAACAAGTTTTAACCTGTTCCACCATCTGCACTAAGAGGACATCGCCTTTGTCGTGACCGTAGGTATCGTTTACTTGTTTAAAGTTATCCAAATCCATCAACATAAAGCTAAAGCCAGGCGTTAGGCTATCGGCACAAATAAGCTCTTGGATTTGTCTAAACAAGGCATTACGGTTAGCAAGTCCCGTCAGGGAATCATTATTCGCTTGATATTTGATTAACTGAGCCGCTTTTTTACGCTCACTGACGTCAGAAAATAACCACGCAAACCCATTATCTGTACTATGGGGTTCACGAAAAACCGTTACGGTTAAATCGAGGTAAAAGGTTTCACCATTATTCCGCAGACCTACCAGTTCACCCTGCCACATCTTCCCCTCAGAGAGATGGTTAAAGAGGGAAGCAATTTCATGGGGCTCAGAGGGAGAGAAAAACAGCTCAGGATTAAAATCTAAAATAGGCTCAGGCTGTGGCCAAACCATCAGTTTAAAAGCATCGTTGGCATAAAGTACCGAATGCTTTTCATTAGTGATCACCAGTGCTAGGGGTAAACGATCAAATATTTTCACTGCAAGACGCTGAAACTCCAGCGATCGACTACGTTCTATCGCTAAACTCGCTAATCTTGCTGCCTCAGCGATTAAGGTTAAATCCGCAGCTGTTGGGGATTTAATGACTTTGTAATACATTGCAAAGGTGCCAAGCACCTTACCTTGAGAATCTTTAATAGGTTCAGACCAACAAGCTCTTAATCCATGAACAAGTGCATAGGATTTATACAAGGCCCAATAAGGATGATGTTCGATATCCTCAACAATCACCCTTTCCCCCGTATAGGCCGCAGTACCACAGGAACCAGCCTCAGGGCCAATTTCGACGCCATGGATAGCTTGATTATAACTATCAGGTAAATGGGGTGCGGCCCCCATGAGCACTCTTTTACCGTCCTCACTGAGCAATAAGACCGAGGCGTGGGTACCAAGGCGTTGATCTTCAATTTTTAACACTAAGGCATGGAGAATTTCTGCCAATGGCGCACCATTGAGCAGCATTGAAAGAATACCGTTGTAACACTCGAGGCTAACGTTTTGATTAAACGGGGCACTTAACTTATCAACCGCACCTACAACCTGCATTCCTTCGTCCATAGTACCCTTGTCAGTTAGCGTGTAAGTTAACGACATTACTAAGGTGATTAACCTTTGTAAATGAGAAGTGAATTTTAGGAGTATAAACAAGCTAAAGCAACCTTTCGATGTGTAACCAAAGGTTGCTTTAGTCTAAGGAATATTGACGTTAAAGGATTATTTTTGCCGCAATTGGGTTGCAAGTCCCTACACTAAAGTCTTTTAAAACCACTCGACCTCCCATAGGAACAACCATACATCACAGCGCATTTCGCGAGCATGCTCTAGCAAGGGCACATTCATGTAATCTCGAAGCGTCAACCCTCTAGGAAATTAGGCGAATATACTGCGGTTTATTCTTGAATGCGTTCAAGCTTTGCGAGATAAAAACCATCAAAACCAGTATCGGCTGGACTGATCGTTTCATCCTCGAGTAAACGGAAATTGGGATTTTCAGCTAAAAAGGCATCCACTTGACCGCGGTTTTCGCAGGGGAAAATCGAGCAAGTCGCGTACACCACAATGCCACCGACCTTCACCATGCGACTGTAACTGCTGAGAATATGCTTTTGCAGTTCCATCAACACAGGTAAACGTTCAGCGGTATCACGCCATTTGGCGTCGGGATTACGCTTTAATACCCCAAGGCCAGAACAGGGCACATCGAGCAGGACGCGATCGGCGCTAAGTTTTAAGCGTTTAATGGTTTTAGAACCGACAATTAACCGTGTTTCAATATTGTGGGCACCATTACGACGGGCGCGCTCTTTCAGATTGTCGAGTTTCCATTGCTCCACATCCATCGCTAACAAACGCCCTTTACCTTGCATTTGTGCAGCAATATGCAAGGTTTTTCCGCCAGCACCAGCGCAGGCATCAATCACTCGCATACCCGGTTTGGCATCGAGCGCAGCGGCTACCCGTTGTGAGCCCGCATCTTGCTGCTCAAATAAGCCATCTTTAAAGCTATTAGTACGAAACAGTGCCGAATCCGATGTCACTTCAAGGGCAGAATCAACGCTTTCGACCGCTTGAGTTGAGACAAATTCGGCCGCTAATTTTTGCGTTAATTCATCACGGGTGACTTTTAAACCATTAACCCGCAGGAAACGTTTAGGTGGCGTGCTTAAGGCCGCGCGCTCTTTTTCCCACGAAGCCCCCAACTGCTCATGTCCCATGGTATCTAACCATTCCGGGCAACCGTCCCAAAGTACGGGGTTAGTTTTAGCCTGTTCAATACGCGCGGCTAAATCATCAGTATCCACTGGCAGTGAGTACTGCATTTTAGGCAGTTCCAGCGCGTGAAATAAGTGCCACACATTAAGTAGCTTTGAGCCTAAACGCGCCATTTCTTCCGGCTTGATGTCGGCTAAGAAACAGTAAAGATTTAAGCGGCGTAGAATATCGCCCGTTACAGTCGCGATCCGCGCCTGCTCGGCGGGTACTAACTTTAATCCTGAAAAATGCTGAGAATAAGCCCGGTCTAAGGGTTTTCCTTCGCTTAGCACCATAGCTAAGATATTGATCACTAATTCATTCGAGCTGGCAGAAAGCGGAGAATTCAACATTTACAGGTCACCGTGAGTAATAAAACCGAGGGATCATAGGAGGTCAGGCACGAATACGCAAGTAAACAGATGCTCAGTTGCTATTAAGCACTGCAAAAGCCTAATAAAAAAGCGATCCACAGGGATCGCTTTCATAAAACACTCAAATGCTATTACATTTTAGAGCCCCGAGCACCATAGAATAGAATAAAACCGTAGCACACCACAGGCAGAATAAATGCCAGTTGGATGCCTAAGTTATCGGCTAACACGCCCTGCAATAATGGCACAATCGCTCCCCCCACAATGGCCAAACAGAGGATACCGCTACCCTGAGAAGTATGGGGACCTAAATCTCGCAGTGCTAAGCTGAAAATGGTCGGAAACATGATTGAGTTAAATAATCCCACGCCCAAAATCGCCCACATGGCAATGCTGCCACTGGTTGTCATGGCCACCAACACTAACAATGCCGCCATAAAGGCATTGAATGCAAGCACTGTGCCTGCGGGGATTTTTTGCATCACAGCCGAGCCAATAAAACGTCCGACCATCGCGCCGCCCCAGTAATAGGCGATGTAATGGGCCGCTTGTTCTTCTGGCATACCGACTATGTGTGATTCACCAAGGAAGTTGACTAAGAAGCTACCGATAGAAACCTCAGCGCCCACATAGACAAAAATCCCCACTGCGCCCAGCACTAAATGCGTGCTTTGTAGTGCGCTGGTTTTACCTAAATGGGTTTGAACCCCACCAGTTGTTTCAGTATGTTCACGGATCACCGGCAAATCTAACTTAGCAAAAATGATGGCAAGTACGGCAAGAGCTGCGGCGAGCAACAAGTAAGGCAGTTTAACGACTTCCGCCTCGGCATTGGCTTGCGCTAATTCAGAAGACGCCGTTGCCGCCACCGATAAAATCAAAATCGAGCCAAAAAACGGCGCAACTGTGGTGCCAAGTGAGTTAAAAGCTTGTGTCAGGTTTAAACGGCTCGATGCAGTTTCTGCGCTACCAAGGGCGTTGACATAGGGGTTGGCTGCCACCTGTAAAATGGTGATGCCTGAGGCAAGCACAAAAAGTGCGCCGAGAAATAAACCGTAGGTTGCAAGGGATGCGGCAGGATAAAACAAGCCACAGCCGATACTGGCAATCACTAAGCCTGTGACAATCCCTTTTTGGTAGCCAAGTCGTTTAACAAGTTGGCCAGCTGGAATAGACACCAAGAAATAAGCCCCAAAGAAACAAAACTGGATCAACATCGCTTGGGTGTAATTGAGTGAAAAAACAGCTTTTAGGTGGGGGATCAGAATATCGTTTAAACAAGTGATAAATCCCCACATAAAAAACAGTGAAGTCAGTGATACTAGCGCAAAACGGTAGTTGCCATTATCCGATCCGCTGACGCTGGTCGTGTGGCTGCTGGTGTTAATAGATGACGCCATAGTTGTGCTCTCTAATCATGTTTTTATTATCTAAAGGGTATGTCCCTTAGGCGTTTGCGTAAAACAACAAGCAGTAACAATCGAGTTGTCACTGCTTGTTTGAGGCCATAGCAGGAAGACCGCTAACTTATACAACCAACTAGACCAATAGTGCATAGAAGCTGGCATAGGCTGAAAATATCAAGTTATCACCCTGCAAGTGTGCGGTTTTTAAACCATGTCCGGTTAATTCTTGCTGTAACTTAAGCCCTGCTAGCGACAACTGAGTCTCAGAGTCTAATAGGTTGAAGCAAACCAATAGCTTCTGTTCCCCAAGTTTACGCACAAACACCAATAACGGCTCTGGCGCATCGAGAAACTCAATCTCCCCTTCAATCAAAATAGGATAACCTTTGCGCCATGCAAGGAACTGACGATAGCTATGTAACATAGATGCGGGGTCAGCTTCTTGTACATCAACAGCCAGAGCTCGATGCTCGCTTGTCACTGGTAACCAAGGGGTTACTTGACTAAAGCCTGCAAAATCTGCATGTTGCTCCCATGGCATGGGAGTACGGCAACCATCTCGCCCCTTAAACATCGGCCAGAAGGTTTTGCCGAAAGGGTCTTGTAACTCGTGGAATTCAATTGGTGCTTCGGTTAAGCCAAGCTCTTCCCCTTGATAACTACAGACACTGCCACGCAGCGAACAAAGCATCGCATTAAGCATTTTCACCATATCGGGTATTTGCTTACCGCGCCCCCAACGGCTCGCTACCCGCTGCACATCATGGTTACCGATTGCCCAGCAGGGCCAGCCATCGCCAATACTGCCTTCCAGCGCTTCTACCGTTTGGCGAATATAAGTGGCACTGTAGTCATCGGTCAGCAACTCAAAACTGTAAGCCATGTGTAAGCGATCTTCGCCCTTGGTATAGGCAGCCATTACAGCGAGTGAGTCTTCAGCAGAAACTTCACCTAAGGTCACAGCGCCTGGATAACGATTGATAAGTTGGCGTAATTCTTCAATAAACTGAATCGTTTGTGGGCGATCGTTATTGTAATAATGGTACTGATAGGCATAGGGATTATCTTCACTAAATCCCCGCCCTTGGCGTTTATCCTTGGGTTTTGCCGGATTATCACGAAGCTGCTCATCGTGATAACAGAAGGTAATGGCATCTAAGCGGAAACCATCGACGCCCTTCTTCAGCCAAAACTCCACATTATCTAACACGGCTTGACGTACTTCAGGATTGTGGAAGTTTATGTCGGGTTGGCTGCGCAAAAAGTTGTGCAGATAATATTGTTGCCTGCGCGGTTCCCACTCCCAAGCGCAACCACCAAAGATCGCTAGCCAATTATTGGGTGCGGTACCATCTTCCTTCGGATCCGCCCACACATACCAATCGGCCTTAGGATTGGTACGGTTCTCACGACTCTCGATAAACCACGCATGTTGATCCGAGGTATGGCTTAACACTTGGTCGATAATGACTTTAATACCGCATTGATGGGCTTTTTCAATCAGCTCATCGAAATCCTGCATCGAACCGAATAAAGGATCGACCTCGCGATAATCACTAATATCGTAACCAAAGTCGGCCATAGGGGATTTAAAGAAGGGTGAAATCCAAATGGCATCCACATTCAGGCTGGCAATATAATCTAACTTAGTGATGATCCCGCGAAGATCGCCTACGCCATCACCATTGGTATCTAAAAGGCTGCGTGGATAGACTTGATAAATTACGGCGCCACGCCACCAGGTTAACTCACTCATAATGCCCCTTTATCCTTATTCTTCAGCGAGCTAACCCAAAAACTCACTAACAGGCAGTTACAGCAATGTTACTGCGGAGTAAAGGCGCTACGGCTTGTATTTGTGACAGCGAGCATACGTGAAGAAGGAAATAAGGTTCAATACACCTGCATACGTATGCAAAGCGCACTATCATCAGACCTGTCTAACCAATAACAAAATAACCCTTTATTAACATTGTGTTATACTAAATTTGCTGGAGATAAAATTGGACTTTTTTTCCCCATAACCCCAGTTTTAGCGGGTGCATGAGCTATTGAATACGTATGCACTATATTGTGACCCCAAGATTAGCGGGAGTAGTATCTTCACCGTTGCATAACAATTTGGTCATAAACGCAGCACTTATGCAGTCAATTAAGCGCCGAAATACCAAAAAAGGCCGCAAAAACAATGCGGTAATAACGATAAAACGCTCTACATAAGCGGTTAAAAGCGACTTCAAGGGGAAGATAGAAATGATGCGATTTAAACCCAGCTTGCTGACCTTAGCACTTGTTGCTGCAGGCGCCAGTATGCACTCCTACGCAGCAGATGATACTACTGCACAATCGACAGCAACCAAAGACGAAAATATAGAAGTCATTCAGGTGACTGGTATTCGCCGTAGCTTGCAAGAATCCCAATCGTTAAAAATGTCTTCTTCTTCTATCGTTGAAGCGATTTCTGCTGAAGATATTGGTAAGTTACCTGATGTGAGTATTGCCGAATCGCTTGCCCGTCTTCCTGGTGTATCTGCACAACGTTTAGATGGTCGTGCAAACGTGATTTCGATTCGCGGAATGGGACCCGATTTTACCACAGCAACACTCAATGGTCGTGAACAAGCCTCAGTTAACGATAACCGCAGTGTTGAGTTTGACCAATATCCATCCGAATTACTTAACCGTGTCGTCGTGTACAAAACACCAGATGCATCGGTAATGGCACAAGCTATTGGCGGTACCGTTGATATGCAAACCATTAGCCCTCTTTCACATGGTGAACAAACGATTGCAGTAGCAGTGCGCGGTGAAATGAACGACCTGGGCGCACTCAACAGTGGCTCCGACGACAAAGGTTACCGCGGAAGTATTTCTTATATTGACCAATTTGCCGATGATACCTTAGGTGTCGCCATTGGTTATGCCCGCATGATGTCTCCCAACCAAGAAGAACGTTGGCAAGCCTGGGGTTATCCAGATAATGCTAATGGTGACAGTGTATTAGGTGGTGCAAAACCCTTTGTTCGCTCGAGTGAATTAGAGCGTGATGGCCTACTGGCTGTGGTTGAGTATGCACCAAACGACCGATTCCATTCTACATTGGATGTCTATTACTCAAAATTTGTAGATGACCAACGTTTGCGTGGTATTGAAATCCCTGCTGCTTGGGGCACCAATGGCGGCGTTGTTGCCACTACGACTGTCGATGGTCTGGTGACTGAAGGTGTAATCAAAGGCGCTGAAGTGGTTGTACGTAACGATGTCAACAAACGTGACGCGGACTCTTTATCCCTCGGTTGGAACAACAAATTCAGCGTCAATGATAGTTGGAACCTTGAAGCTGACGTGTCACTCTCTAAGGCAAATCGTACCGACATCGGTATGGAGAGCTACTCAGGCACTGGTCGCGGTACAGGTGTTGGCGCTGTTGATGACTTAAGCTTTGCCTACAATGGTAAAGGCGGATATGTTTTTGATCATAATCTTGATTATGCAGATAAAAACCTAATCAAACTTGGTGACCCTCTCGGTTGGGGCAGCCCGCTTGGCGCCAATACTCAGGATGGTTTTATTAACAAGCCTGAAATTGAAGATGAACTCACCTCTTTGCGTCTCAGTGCCGAATACATTCTCGATGGTGGCGCAGTTCGCAGTATAGAATTTGGTGTAAACCGGACCGATCGTGATAAAACCAAAGTCGACAAAGGTTATTATTTAACGCTCAAAGGCTATGATGGTTCTGCCGATTACACCATGACAGTACCCGATAAGTATTTACTCGATCCGACCTCCCTCGCCTTCTTTGGCATGGGCAATGTGCTAAGTTATGACTCTTTAGCGTTCTACAACGATGGCAACTATATCGAAACAGACGTCGCCGGTGTGGATTTAAGCCGCGCGACTAATTCTTGGGCGGTACAGGAAAAAGTTACTACGGGTTACGTATTAGCAAATCTTGAATCTGAAGTCTTTGGTATTCCATTCACGGGTAACGCCGGCCTTCAGGCAGTTCATACTGATCAGTCGTCGGATGGGACTGTTTCCACTGTAGAAGCCGGCAAAGTAATTTTAACACCACGCACCGCGGGTGACTCCTACGTTGAATGGCTGCCAAGCTTGAACTTAAGTTTTGAAGTGGCCGATAGCCAAGTGGTGCGTTTTGCAGCTGCGCGTACACTAACCCGTTCACGTATGGATAAAATGAATGCCAACCTGAACTACAGTTATACAGCCAATCCAAGTAGTGGCAATCTTAACTGGAATGGTAACGCGGGTAACCCTGAACTTCGTCCCTGGTTAGCCCGTCAATATGATTTAGGTTATGAAAACTACTTCAGTGATCAAGGGTATTTCTCGGTCGCCGTATTCTATAAGGATCTTGAAAACTACGTTTACAATCAATTTACCGAATTTGATTTCAGCACCCTATTCCCACAAAAGCCAACAGACAACCCGATTGGTAATATCGACCAACCTCAAAATGGTGAAGGAGGTTATGTTCAAGGAATTGAGGCTGCCGTTTCAGTAGATTTTGGCATGTTCGCTGATGTGCTCGGTGGCTTTGGTACTGTACTGAGTGGTTCATACAATGACAGTGAAGTGAAAGAAACACCAACGAGCGAACCCACAACCCTGCCTGGCTTGTCTGAAAAAACCTTTAACGCCACAGTTTATTATGAAAACTCAGGCTTTGAAGCGCGTATCAGCTCACGTTACCGCAGTGACTTCCTCGGTGAAGTAACTAAGATCAGTCTGCAACGTGAAAACGTCAACATTAAAGCGGAAACAGTGGTCGATGCCCAAGTCAGCTATGACTTTAGCGAAAGTGGAATTGAATCATTGTATGGTCTGTCAGTTCTTTTCCAAGTCAACAACTTAACCAATGAACCCTTTACGTCTTACTTCGGTTCTGATCAACGTTTAGTGCGTGATTATCAAAACTATGGTCGTAACTTTATGTTAGGCGCTAACTACAAGTTCTAATCGTTTACGTACCAAGCCTCTGCAATCTAATGCAGAGGCTTTTCTCTTTATTGTTCAATTATCAGTAATTTCCCATTGAGTCATCAGCCTTAAACATCAACTAAAGGGCTTAGATCATGAGTCAAATCAAAGATATTGTCATTGTAGGTGGCGGCACTTCGGGTTGGATGACGGCCGCATTATTAGCAAAATTATTTAAACATACCCTTAGCATTACTCTCGTAGAGTCAGAAGATATTGGCACCATTGGTGTAGGTGAGGCCACTATTCCACCACTGCAATTATTCAACAGTGTTCTAGGGATCCCCGAAAACGAATTTATCAAAGCGACCCACGCCACTTTTAAGCTCGGTATTCAATTTGAACACTGGGGCAAACAGGGTGATAACTATATGCATGCCTTTGGCAATATTGGTAAAGATATAGGATTTACGCAATTTCACCATTATTGGCTAAGTGCTAAACCACAGGAAATAAGCGCATTTTGGGATTATTCCCTCAATTATCGAGCCGCGATCAGTAATAAATTCCAATCACTTGAACAAATCCCCCATTCACCTTTGGCGGGTATAACCCATGCCTATCATTTCGATGCTGCTTGCTACGCTCAGTTACTACGACAATACAGCGAAAAAGCTGGCGTAAAACGCATTGAAGGTAAAGTTGAAGCGGTAAATTGCCTAGATAATGGCCATATTGCCAATCTGACACTGGTGTCTGGTAAATCTGTTCACGGTGATTTTTTTATTGATTGCTCAGGATTTGCTGCCCTATTAATAGGAAAAACACTTAATGTTGGCTATGAGAGTTACCAAGATTGGCTACTGTGCGACAGTGCTTTCGCCGTGCCCAGTGAAAAAGGTGGTGTAATAAAACCCTACACGCGCTCGATTGCCCATGAGGCTGGTTGGCAATGGCGGATCCCGCTACAACACAGAACAGGAAATGGCATCGTTTATAGCAGCCGCTATATGAGTGATGACGAGGCAAAAGCAAAACTACTGTCGACACTTGAAGGTAAACCTCTCGCTGAGCCGAAAAAAATATCCTTTATTCCTGGCCGTAGGCTTAAACAGTGGCAGCATAATTGTGTTGCTATAGGTCTCTCAAGTGGTTTTTTAGAACCTCTTGAATCTACAAGCATTCATTTAGTGCAATCGGCCATCATTCGCTTAACTAAATTGTTTCCCCACCAAGGTGTAGTCCAAGCAACTGTGGATGAGTTTAACCGGCAATCTCAGCTCGAATTCGAACAAATTCGCGACTTTATTATCCTGCACTATTACCTAAACCAACGTTCAAACTCAGATACCGACACGCTATGGAGCGCGTGTCAGCAAATGCAGATACCTGAAAGCTTGCAACAGAAAATCAGCCTTTTTAGCGAAACGGGCGCTATTTTTAGGCACAAGGATGAACTCTTTACCGAAGCGGCTTGGGTTCAAGTGATGTTAGGACAGGGAATAATCCCTACAGATTATAATCCTCTCGCAAACACTATCGCCCCAGAGGCTTTAACTGAATTTATAAGCAATATCAAAGTGATAATCAATAATACCGTGAGTAATATGCCGACCCATGAACAATATCTCGCACAGATATCTTAAGCCTCATCAAGTAAAATAGCCTAAAAGTGTAAATACTTGACTTACTTGGCACTGAATAAGGAACAATTATGATCTTAACACAGCGACATTTACTACTCAGTATTAGCCTTTTAATCAGTTGGAATACTCAAGCAGGGACAATTGATTCTGCAGCGTTATTATCAGCCAATCTCAGTGCTAATGAAGTCAATTCAACAGCTCCTTTAACTCTCGAACCGCTCTCTTGGTGGGCGGGCATGCATAATCCTAAGTTGCAATTAATGCTACACAGCAGCGCCCTACCCTCGGATGCAACGCAGCTTAAGGTTGAGATAGCTGGCCAAGATGTGGTGTTTGAAGGGATTGAACAGACGGATAATCCCCATTATTTGTTCATCAATTTAGATTTGCGCCAAGCTAAACCGCAGACCTTTGATATCCGCATTCTCACTGGCGACAAGCAGCTCTTCCAACTGCCCTACACTTTAGCTGCGCGGGCAGATGGCAGCCGAGAGCGCCAAGGTTTTAGCAATAAAGATGTGATTTACCTTATCACCCCAGACCGATTCGCCAATGGCAACCCAAGCAATGATAATCAAGCCGATATGCTCGAGCATGCGGCGCCAGAAAATTCCGATGGTCGCCATGGCGGCGATATCGAAGGTATTCGCCGGCACTTAGATTACTTAGCCAAACTGGGCGTCACTCAGCTGTGGATCAACCCACTGCTTGAAAATAACCAAGCCCAGTACTCCTATCATGGTTACGCCATTACTAATCTTTATCGGGTCGACCCGCGTTTTGGCAACAATCAGGATTACCAAAGGTTAGTCACGGAGGCCAAACAACGTGGCCTAGGCGTAATTAAAGACGTTGTGCTTAACCATATTGGCTCAAATCATTGGTGGCTAAAGGATTTACCGAGCAGTGACTGGCTCAATTACCCACAGCAAACCAATGTCACTGACACCCAAACGGCTCCTGCGGCCAGTTCTACCAGCCCGAGCTTTACCAGTCCGAGTTTTACCAGCCATAGACGCACCACAGTGCAAGATCCCTACGCCGACATGCAGGATAAACGGGATTTTGTCGACGGTTGGTTTGTAGATTCGATGCCCGATCTTAATCAACGCAATCCAAAGCTTGCGACTTACCTTATTCAAAACAGCATTTGGTGGGTGGAATACGCGGGGCTTTCGGGCATTCGTGAAGACACTTACTCCTACGCCGATAAAGCCTTTTTAGCCCGATGGTCAAAAGCCTTAATGGCGGAATACCCGCATTTTAATATTGTCGGAGAAGAATGGACCGCCAATCCCAATACCGTCTCCTATTGGCAAAAAGGCAAAATCAATGCCGATGGCTATACCTCAGATTTGCCGAGCCTGATGGATTTTCCACTTTATGAAAAGCTGCTTGAAAGCCTGAACGAGCCAGAAGGCTGGGATACTGGTTTTATCAAGCTTTACGAGATGTTAGCTAACGATGTGGTATATGCGAACCCAAGCCAGTTAGTCCTCTTTGAAGGTAACCACGATACCAATCGGATTTATAGTCTGCTTAAAGAAAACCTGCCGCTGTATCAAATGGCCCTCACCTATGTGTTAACGGCCAAACGCATTCCACAGCTGTTTTACGGTACCGAAGTATTGATGACCAGCCCGACCAAAGATCGCCACGACGGTGTAGTGCGTAGTGATTTTCCGGGTGGCTTTACCAATAGCAAAGTCAACGGTTTTAGCGGTAAAGGGCTAAATGCAAAACAGCAGCAAGCACTTGCGTTTGTGCGCACCCTACTCAATTACCGTAAGCATTCAGCCGTGCTGCAAACGGGCGATTTACTGCACTTTGTGCCGCAAAACGGCATTTATGTGCAATTTCGGTGTGCTGCAAAACATGCCCTCGCGGGCAATGCCTGCTACCAAGCCGATGCAGATAAAGTGATGGTGATTTACAACAAGAATGACCAAGCACAAACGCTCGATTTAAGCCGATTTAACAAGGTATTGGCAGGCAATAGCTCTGCTATTTCTGTCTTCTCGGAGGATAAGTTCAAGCTGAATCAATCACTTGTTCTGCCCAATGCTGGCGTTATGCTGCTTGAACTCAATCATCAATAACCCATACTCAATAGCAAACTTAGCTAACAGCGCGGCCAAACCACAGTTTGGCCGCCAAGTCAGTAAAGGAACCTAGGTTGAATTTTATATTATCTAACAGCAGCAAACGTCGCGCTTATCGCTGGCAACAGGGATTTAGCATACTGGCACTCAGCAGCATTAGCACCTTTTGCACCATGACCACACCAGCAATCAGCACTCAAGTAACGGCGTTAGATGCAGTGGCGGCTAAAACTGTGCCTGCCAATCTAAATGCCGACGAAGGTGAAATCCTGCCAGCCGATCATAATGCTGAGCAAGCATATAAGTTTAAACCCGTTGTTTATCAAATTTTTACCCGACTCTATGGCAATAAAAACACCACCAATAAACCTTGGGGCACGATTAGCGAAAACGGTGTGGGTAAATTTAATGATATTGATGACACAGCGCTCAAAAGTATCAAAGACTTAGGCGTTACCCATGTGTGGTATACGGGTGTACCACACCATGCCTTAATTGGCGATTACAGTGCGATTGGCGTTAGTCACGATGATCCCGATGTGGTTAAAGGTCGCGCCGGCTCGCCCTATGCGGTTAAAGATTATTACAACGTAAACCCCGATTTAGCGGTCGATCCCGCCAAGCGTTTACAGGAGTTTCAGGCACTTATCGAGCGCACCCACAAGCAAGGCTTAAAGGTGATTATCGATATAGTCCCTAACCATGTGGCGCGTAATTACCATTCCATCACTAAGCCCGAGGGCGTGCGCGATTTTGGTGAAGACGATAACCAAACCCTTGAATATGCAAAGCATAATAACTTTTACTATGTGACTGATAAAAAGCAATCCTCTGGCTTTCAAGTGCCAGATTTACCAGAGAGCCTCAAACCGTTAGGCGGCGAATCGCATCCCCTAAGTGATGGTCAATTTGAAGAGATCCCCGCCAAATCGACGGGCAATGGCTCACGCCTTGCCAAGCCAGATATGAACGACTGGTATGAAACCGTTAAAATCAATTACGGTGTCCGCCCCGATGGCAGCCATGATTTCCCCGCACTGCCACTACGCTATGCCACCCTCGGCGCCGAGCTGCACTACGATTTCTGGCAACAACGAACCCGTGAATTACCTAACTCTTGGATCAAGTTCAATCAAATTGCCCAGTATTGGTTAGCGATGGGAGTCGATGGATTTCGTTACGATATGGCCGAAATGGTGCCCGTCGAGTTTTGGAGCTATTTAAATAGTCATATAAAACATAGCCATCCCGAAGCCTTTATCTTAGCTGAGGTCTATAACCCAGCGATGTATCGCGACTATATTCAGCTCGGCAAAATGGATTACCTCTACGACAAGGTCGATCTTTACGACACCCTCAAAGCCATTATGGCAGGGCAAAAAAGTACCGCGCAGATCGCCGCAGATCAGGCCAAAGTGCAAGATATCGACTCGCATATGCTGCATTTTTTAGAAAACCACGACGAGCAGCGCATCGCTAATGCCGCCTTCTTAGGCGCCTTAACTGGTAACACCTCAACGGATGCGGTCGATCCCCGCTACGCCCTGCCCGCCATGGTGGTGTCAGCAACCTTAAGTACCTCACCTACCTTGATTTATTTTGGTCAAGAAGTAGGAGAAGCGGCGACGCAAAACCTAGGCTTTGGCCATGCTTCGCGCACCAGTATTTTTGATTATGCGGGCGTCCCCGCCCATCAGCGCTGGATGAATCAAGGTAAATTTGATGGCGGCCAATCTACTCCAGCAGAAGTCGCGCTGCGCACCTATTACCAAAAATTATTGAACCTCAGTACGGGGCAGAATGCGCCCGCGCTCTTAGGGCAATATGACTCGCTAGATGCAGCCAACCGTAGCGCGGTATCGGCCGCAAAGCCTAGCAATAAGGCCAACAATAAGACAATCAATGGCAGCGCAACGAGTTATGATGACGCAACCTTCGCTTTTGTCCGCTTTGAGGCCAATACCACCGCTAACAAAGGCCAAAAGCTGATTATTGTCAGTAACTTTAGTCAAACCCAAGCCAAGTCATTTTCACTTAAACTGCCCCAATCTCTGATTGCGCAATGGCAGTTAACCGATGCAACCTATCCGCTTAAGGATTTACTGGAAGACCATGAGGCGCAGTTGGTTGTCGAACAAGGTGAAGGACAAGTTAAATTGCAGCTAGCACCTCTCTCCTCCGCGATATTTGAACTCGTCCATTAGCCAGATAGCAAAGTAAGATAAAAATCTTAGGTTAGCGCCAGAGTCACACTTAGTTGTGACTCTGGCTTTTTTAAAACACACTAGCGTAAACATCAGTTAAACAGCACAGAGGCAAACCATGTTACTCGGCATTCACCATGCAGCGATTATTTGCAGTGACTATCAAAAGTCCAAACACTTTTATGTGACTATTCTTGGCCTTAGTGTGCTTGCAGAGCATTATCGTGAGGCGCGCCAGTCCTACAAACTCGATTTACAACTACCGAATAAGAGTCAAATCGAGTTGTTTTCCTTCGACAATCCTCCCAAACGCTCTAGCTATCCCGAAGCATGCGGCCTTAGGCATCTCGCCTTTCGCGTCGCATCGATTGAAACGGCGATCGAGCATCTTACGGCCCATGATATCGCCGTCCAACCCGTCCGCATCGACGAATACACAGGCAAAAAGTTCACCTTCTTTAGCGATCCAGACGACTTACCCCTAGAGTTATATGAGCTATAACCTGAATCCTCGCTGTATTAAAATGTAAATAAAACAGCGCACTAAAATAGCGGATTAACACAACGATTAAGATGAATAAAGCTTAATTACGCCAAGGGATATTTAGCAGTAGACTCAATTCAGCGGCGCAGCACTAGCTCATCGTTTGACCAATATGACACAGTAACAGGTCAGCGCTTACCAAGGCTAATCACAGAGGAACTCAAGGTGTTTGATAATCCAGCAATATTGTTATGGAGTTTAGTCTTTGGCCTCTTTGGTCTTGGCTTTTTCACCTACGGCAAGCGCCAAGCCGCCCCCATCCCTCTGACCGTCGGCCTCACCCTGATGATTTACCCTTATTTTGTCACCAATCTCGCGCTACTTATCGCCATCGGCATCGCCCTTATCGCACTCCCCTATTTTGTAAGAATATGATTTTAATATATGAAGATCTAAAAACTAGGAATACGTTGAGATAAGAAAAGAGAAAATTTTTGAGTGACGGGCAAACATGCTGCTCCTACCGAGAGTAAGCTATGCATTTGCTCGAAGATCCGCAGCGAGTCCATCCGTGGATGTAGGGCCGCCTGTCTGATGTGAATGGATTCACGAATGCCGCGATGACATGGATAATGGAATGGACCCATCCACTTTAAATCGGCCTCGCAATGGGCCACGATGTAGTCGCTAAAACTCATCAGAAAGAGGACGGGTCCACCTATGAAGATTACTACAATCGGTTTAGATATCG
>NZ_BMOP01000033.1 GCF_014647135.1 Shewanella xiamenensis | reverse complement strand
GTTATTTGCCTCTTTTGACTTCGCTAAAAATCAAAGATGCATTTAACATGGGTAGGTATACAGGCAAAGCCTCAAATGATGATAACCACCTACTGAAGTAGGTGGTTTTGGGCTAAAAATAAAAAAGCCCCTTGGCAGGGGCTTTGTCATATTTGGGCAAAATGACCATAGTTGAATTAAATGGTCATTAAATGAATTACGCCGAGACTTGGCTCGTAACGGCCTTTGGATTGACATCACGGCTGGTATCAACTTGGCTTGAGTGCGTTTGCTCGGGTAAAGCCTGCTTGATTTCTTCATACACGCGGTCAGAAATCTTATATTTGAACATCAGTAAGCCCATCAGCGCGTGGAATGCGCCAGGGATCACCGTCAACATTAACGAAATGCCGGTCAACGCAAACTCGCTTTGGGTTTCACCGGGTTGATAGTTGAAGTAGGTCAGCAGCATACCGACCACAAATCCCGCCGCGCCCATTCCCGCTTTTTGGGCGAATGAGATCCCGCCAAAGGCAAGGCCAGAGACCCTGTGGCCCGTTTTGACTGTGCCATAATCCACCGACTCGGAAATCACCGACCAGAAGACAGGCGCATGTAAATCCACCACAAATGAAATCGCAAAATAGAGTACGAAGGCCAGCACTATGTCCCCCGGTTGCACGGCAAAGAACATAATGACGCTTAAGATCCCAACCGCGATCTGGCTGTAACGGAAGAGTTTAAGTTTGCAGTAACGCTTAGTGATCCAAGTCGAAGCCACCATGGCCAGAATCGCTGCGCCCACACCGGTCGATAGAAATGCCGAGAGCATTTTGGCATCGCCGCCCAAGTAGTAGGTGGCGTAGTAGGCAGCTACCGAGCCGCGGATCACATAGCCAATGGTGCCAATCACACAAATCGCAGTTAACACTAGCCATTGATCGTTTTTAAACAATAATCGCAGTTGCATGGCGACAGGCTTAGTTTCAACCTTATAAGCCACGCGCTCTGTGGTCGTGAAAAAGCAAAATAAAAACAACAGTGTTGCCATTAATGCCATCACGCCCATGGCTTTTTGATAACCCGCGGCAATGTTCTCACCGCCCCAAGACGACGCTAACATAGGCACGATAATGGTCACTAAAAAGGCGGCAATTTTAGCGAAGAACAAACGATAACCGTTGGCGGATAAACGCTCTTTCGGATCGTCGGTGATCACACTGATAATCGAAATATATGGAATAGTCACTGTGGTAAAGATGATAGTGACCAGAATATAGGTCGAGTAGGCCCAGATAAGTTTGGCATTGTAATCCCAATCCGGGGTTGAGAAGGTTAAGAACACCGAAATACCAAAGGGAATCGCCATAAACAGGAAGTAGGGACGATATCTTCCCCAGCGGGTCGTCACTTTATCGTTAATAATGCCCATTAAAGGATCAGTAATGGCATCGATAAGACGGACCAGCAGGAACAAAATCCCGACATCGGCGGGCTTTAACCCAAAAATATCGGTATAAAAGAAGGTAATAATTAACATCATTGACGAAATCACCACGTTAACGGCCATGTCCCCGGAGCCGTAACCGATCTTTTCAATGACTGACAATTTATGAGAACTCATCAGAAATCCTTATTATATTTATTATAAACAGTGAGTTATTGTGTTATTTTGCGATTTATCGCATCCGCAATGTTAACACATTTTTCTCCTGTTAATTTTTTTGCATTTGATTGTTACTTCTTTGTCCGATAGTATGATAACTTAATTCATCATACAATAGCATAATAGCTATTTTATTAAATAGGATGAGGTAATAAGGAGAATTAATGCCAGCCATAAGAATCACACCGAAAACAGCCCTAAAACGTCACTTTAAGATGCTCAATTGTGCGCTGCTAGGCATATTGGCAACTCTAGGCCAAGTAAGTGCCAAGCAGGTGAGTATTCATGATCCTGTGATGGCGAAAGAGAACGGGCAGTACTATCTCTTTAGCACTGGCCCAGGCATTACCTATTATTCCTCAAAGGATAAAATCCATTGGACGCTGGCTGGGCGGGTATTTGAGACCGAACCTAGCTGGGCGAGTGAGGTGGCATCTGGGTTTAATGGCCATTTGTGGGCACCGGATATTATCGAGCACAACGGTTTGTTCTATCTGTATTACTCGGTATCTGCCTTTGGTAAAAACACCTCGGCCATTGGCGTGACAGTCAATAAAACCCTCGACAAAAACTCGAAGGACTACCAGTGGACAGATAAAGGCATCGTTATCCAATCTGTGCCAAATCGTGATGCATGGAACGCGATTGATCCCAATATTATTGTCGATGAAAAGGGCACGCCTTGGATGAGCTTTGGCTCCTTCTGGCAAGGGTTAAAACTGGTCAAACTCAACCCAGACTTTATTTCCATTGCCAAACCAGAGGAGTGGCACACGCTAGCCAAGTTAGAACGCCCGGCATTGCTTGGTGAAACCGAACCGGGTCCTGCACAAATCGAAGCGCCTTTTATCTATAAAAAAGATGACTATTACTACCTTTTTGTCTCCTATGGCCTTTGCTGCCGTGGGGATGACAGCACCTATCACTTAGCCGTGGGCCGAGCCCAAACGGTGACTGGGCCTTACCTCGATAAAGAGGGCAAAGACATGGCACAGGGCGGTGGCTCAGTATTACTGAAAGGCACTAAGGACTGGCCTGGATTGGGCCATAACAGTGTTTATAACTTCGATGGTAAAGATTACTTAGTCTTTCATGCCTATGAATCCGCCGATAATGGCTTACAAAAACTCAAGATGGCGGAACTGAGCTGGCGCCAAGGTTGGCCCGTGGTCGATCCTAAGGTGCTCAATCAATACCAGAGCGTATTAGTTGCACCCGAAGGAACAAAATAATAATGACTCACACAATCAACAAACGAATGGCTACGCTTGCGTTGGCCATGGGACTTAGTGCGACCTGCTTGGGGGTAGGTAACCTACATGCAGCGGAAAGTGTGAAAGGCGCGGATGAAAACCGCATTACCGCAGCCACTTTCGCCAATCCGTTATTTCGTAACGGTGCAGATCCTTGGCTCGAATACCACAATGGTAACTATTATCTCACCACCACCACGTGGACCTCTGAGCTGGTGATGCGTAAATCGCCCACCATTGCTGGGCTTGCCGATGCGCCGGCCCACAATATTTGGAGCGGCACAGATAAATCCAACTGTTGTAATTTTTGGGCATTCGAATTCCACCCTCTGCAAACTGCGCAGGGATTACGTTGGTATGTGATTTACACCTCGGGCGTGGCAGAAAACTTCGATGGCCAGCGTAACCATATCCTCGAGAGTGAAGGCAGCGACCCCATGGGGCCATACAAGTTTAAGGGCACGCCAATGCCCGACCACTGGAATATCGATGGCAGCTATTTGGAGTATAAAGGCCAGTTATATTTCCTCTGGTCCGAATGGCATGGCCAAGATCAAGTCAACTTGATTGCCAAGATGAGCAACCCTTGGACCGTCGAGGACGAACATAAGGTGATCACAGCGCCCATTCACGACTGGGAAAAATCAGGCTTAAACGTCAACGAAGGCCCTGAAATCATCCAGCATGAGGGCAGAACCTTCTTAGTTCACTCGGCAAGCTTTTGTAACACTGAGGATTATTCCTTAGCCGTGGTTGAACTCACCGGTGACGATCCTATGGATCCCGCCGCATGGACTAAGTACGACAAGCCTTTCTTTAGCAAAGCCAATGGCGTCTATGGCCCAGGCCATCATGGTTTCTTCAAGTCTCCCGATGGAAAAGAAGATTGGCTCATTTACCATGGCAACTCCTCGGCCTCCGACGGCTGTAGTGGTACCCGAGCGGCACGTGCTCAACCCTTTACATGGGATAACAAAGGCTTGCCTAAATTTGGCGAACCGATGGCGGATAAAAAGCAATTGCCTGTCCCAAGTGGCGAGTTTGGCCCGATAACCACTCAAGTGGAAGGCGTGAAATACCGCATTGTGAGCCGTGAAGTCGGTCAATGCCTAGTGACCAATGCCAAGGGCCAGGTCAGTGTCGGTAAGTGCAACGATGACAACAGCCAATGGATAATTGATCCGAGTAACGATGGCCTATATCGCTTTGCCAATGTGGGGCAGGGAACCTTTTTAACTCAGGCTCAGTGCCAAGATGAGTCTTCAACGGCACTGAATACAGCGCCTTGGGTCGCCTCCCGTTGTCAGCGTTGGTCGGTGGATTCGACTCGTGAAGGCTGGTTCCGCTTTGCAAACGATCGCTCCATCGGTAATTTACAGGCGAAAAATTGCAGTAAAAAGGCCGGTACCGACGTGATTGCGGGCGAAAACCGTGTCAGTGAATGCACCGATTGGCGGATTGAGCCAGTCTCAACATTTGCCATAGTCAACGCCCATAGCGGCCGAGTAGTCAGCGCCGAACAATGTCAGCTTAAACCGAATGCCAATGTTGTTCAGTTTGAATACACCGGCGATGCCTGTCAGCAGTGGCAAGCAGTGCCGACAACTGATGGATTTTACCGTTTGCAGTCTATCCAACTTTCAAACAACAAGGCGCAACAATGCCTTGTGACCAACGAAGGTAATCTGGAACTAGGGGCTTGTAATGCAATCGACAGCGAGTTCCGTAGTGAGTTGATGCCCAATGGCTCATCAAGGCTAGTGTCACGCAAGGGCGGTTCGTCTATGAAAGTGGTCAATGGATCCTATGCCAATGGCGATAACATAGTGGAAGACGTGTGGAAAAACACCATTTCACAACAGTTCTATTTTAGAGAGGTGAAATAATTCATCGCTCTAAATAACTGAGCATCACCACGGCGGTGGCTAAACGCGTACTTGTAATGTCGTTTAAGTTGAGGTCGCTTAACGGCATCTTGGTTGAGCCTAGTTTGCTCGGCACCAGAGCAGTAATTGTGTATGCAATTACTGCTCTTTTTTATCCCGGCTCTTTTTATCCAGTCATGGCCTGCCATAACAGTCGTATTGCCAGTAGCGTGAGAATCAAATCAAAAGCTAAATTGAAATGTTTGTCCGTTACTCGAGTAAGCATCTTAAAGCCTAGCCATGTTCCAATACCGCCACTGATAATCATACAAACGAACAGTGGCCACCATGGGAGTATAGGGATATCGACCCCCTCAAAAACGATAATTTTCACCCCATGTTGTAAGGACATAATCATTGCAAAGGTGGCTACGGTACGAAATCGATCAATCTCTAACTGCTTGATAAACGCCGCAACCAAAGGGCCAGTTGCCCCAACGAATAATGAGATAAAGGTTGTTATCCCACTCGCAATTAACATGCCCATAGTACCCAGTACTACACGAGGTATTTTGGGGCCCCAACAGGAGTACAAAATAAATAGGGCAATGGTGAGATACATCACCGTAGGGGGGATCGCCACTAACACTAAGCTGCCCAGCGCGGCACCAACGAGCGCCCCCGGTAAGAATACCCTGATAATTCGCCATTGAATATGTTGCCATCCCAATAGGGCTCGTCCTAAGTTAGAACCCAATTGCACTACGCCGTGGAGGGGAATAATCACTTGAGGCGGAAGCACTTGCGCCATCACGCCCAATAACATCACACCACCGCCAATACCAAAACAGGCGGTAAAAAATGCAGTAAAGGCCGAGGCTAAGGTTAACAGCGTGAATATATCGATAGGGATCAGATTAAAATCGAACCAAGCGGTGTGCATAGCCAATATTCAAGGAAGAAAAGAAATATAAACTAGCAAAGCTTGGGCTCAGACAAAAGCAATTTGATGGATAAGCATTAGAAAGATCGAGTAAAAATCTTGCCATTTATCTGATATAAAAAGAAAAAGCTAATCACAGGATTAGCTTTTTCGCTTTAAACAACAGTGGTTAATTAGAAGGAGTAACGCGCACCGAGGGCAAACGTTCGGGTGTAGATACTATTCGTACGGTTATAGAGTACTGAGTCTTCATAGTATTCTTGATAGATATCATCAAGAATATTAGTCGCATCGAAGGTTAGTACAAATTCATCTGTTACGTTATAGCTAAATTGGAAGTCAAGCGATTGCTCCGGCTTACGATAAATGCCACGAGGCATTGCGAAGCTACCTGCGTCATAAGCAGATAAGAATTTGTCACGCCAGGTGTAAGAGAGGCGAGCACTATAAACGTCTTTATCATAAATCAATACAGCACTCATTGAGGTATCTGATACACCAAATAAATCTCGTGTTGTAGTTGCAATTTGCTCACCACTTTCACTATCAAACTCTGGGATGTCTTGGCTAGAATCTAAGAAGGTTGCACTCACTTGAGTACCTAAACCATCAAGGTAACTAGGCATATTTTCAGGGAAATACACCGCACCAAGTTCATAACCACTTAGTTTTCCATTCGAAGAGTTTTCTGGTCGGCTTAAAAGATATTTTTTTGTTTCACCATCAACTTCACGAGTGATAGTCGATACTGAGTTAAATACAAAACCTTCAATATCACGACGGAAATAAGTACCGAAAATAGAAGATCCCTCACCAAAGTAATATTCCAATGAGAAATCATAGTTTTGTGAAGTAGTTGGTTCTAACTTAGAGTTACCACTTGAAGCTTGACCGAATCCAAGCTTTGTTAAGTCTTCTGTATAGGAAATCGCAGTGGTTAAATCACCAAAGGCGGGGCGACGAATCGTTTCAGTGTAGGCAAAACGTGCAACCAGTTCATCCGTTAACCAGAAGCGTACCATTAAGCTTGGTAATAACTCCGCACTTCCATTGGTATCGGTGTCATGCACGAGATAATATCGAATGTCATCAACGACATCCTCAGTAGCATATTTTTTGCGTTCCCAGAAATCCATATCAGCATCGGCTTTCTCGTAACGTAGGCCGATTTGACCATCGACTTGCTTACCCCATAACTCAGTTTCAAAATCACTTTGGATATACGCAGCGTATGATTTTTCAGTGATGTCATAGTTAGTATACATAGCAAGAGCTTGTTCATCTGCACCGTACATCGTTTCAATAGCAGAACGATTAGCATACAGATAGTTACCGTTAGCGATAGCCCAGCTAGTTGGTACATTTCCACGGCCATCAAAGAAGTCAGTAGTTACGGTAAACATGTTCGGGTCAAGATCACTAAATAGAACATTAGTGTTTAGTGAGCCTGCATCGTACAATCCGTGTTTTGCACCACGTTGCTCAGCACGTACACCAAACTTCATCTTAGTGAAGATACCGTAGTCGAGGTAATAGTCACCATCGAGTGTCCAAGTAACTGAATCCCCCTCGTCTTTGGCACCGCTATCGTATACGTTTGCCGTTTGCCACAAGGATAATTGCGTTAAATCAGATTCATTAATAGCAGTGTCAGGGTTATCTAAATAAACCCAGCTAGGGACACCACCACTTTTGTCGTTATAGTCAACATCAACGCCGTAGAAAGTTTGAGTGCTATTCGCGCTTACACCACGCATCGCCAGAAATTGTGATTCATAGGTACTGGTTTGATAGACAACTTCAGACTTTAAGATCAAATTGTCAAAGTCCCACTTACCTCCTAAGGCAAATACGTAACTATCTGTTTCGTTGTGGCTATGATCTGAACTGCTAAAGCCGCCAACGTTATATGCAGTTCGCGATTTTACCACGTTGGTACCATCATAAACTTCGATACCATCTTTGATCACTTGCTGCCAATTAGCCGAGGAATCAACATTGCTAAAGAGCATAGAGTTGAAGTTATCATTGCGATAACCGTTATAGAATGCTTCAAAAAGATACTCGGAAGTGTCAGTTGGTGCCCATTGCAATGAGAAATTTAGTGCTGGACGCTCACGTTCACCGTTATTCATATTTTGAAACACAGCATCACGCATCAACAAATATTCTTGACCGTTGATCAAGGCTCCTTCAGATGTATCAAGACCATGAGCTAAACCGCGGGTCCAATAAATATCAGGGATTTGTGTACCCGTTTCTGCGTAGTAGGGCAAGGACGCACCAGGAGCGACAACTTGATCGTTGTAATTGGTACGAATATAAGAAACGTTAACTAATGCACCGACTTCACCGATGCTGGTATCCCAGCGGTCGCTAATTAAGGCGCTGAAGTTGGGATCGATAGTGTCAGGCTGATCAGAGTAAATCCCTTTGGCTGCTACCGAAATTTTTTCTTCTTGAAAATCAAAAGGTCTATGGGTACGAATGTCAATTTGGCCTGCGATACCACTGGCGACTTGAGAAGAGGAGCGTGTTTTAAAGACTTCAACACTGCCGAGTAATGCCGCTGGTACGTCTGCAATTGCCACTTCACGGCCTGCGGCGGTGAAGATTTGGCGGCCATTCACTGTGGTTGTCACATCCGTTAAACCCCGAATGCTTACAGTATTGGCTTCACCTGAGGCGCGGTCGGTGACTTGAACACCCGTTACCCGTTGTAAGGCTTCAACGACGTTATTATCTGGGAATTTGCCAATATCTTCGGCAATGATGGCATCAACAACTTGAATATTTTGACGTTTGAGTTCTACCGCCTTATTTAAACTACCGCGGATCCCCTGAACCTGAATGATCTCCATCTCTTCGTTATTTTGCGCTTTACCGCTAGAAGAGGGCTGTGCCGTTTCTTCCGCCTGAGGCGATTGTGTCGCTTCAGGTTCTGCTGCATACGTCGCTTGACTAGCAAGAGCAAGCAGAATCGCACTTGCCAAATAAGTCTGTTTAAACATCTAGTTAATCTCCGGTAGTTTTATTATTTGACCCGGTAGCCTAAGACACCATCTGACGTCCCGGTCTTTTTTATTCCACTTCAGAGTCACGGACATCCCCACAGTGTCCCTGAAAATTTAGAATTTTGTAGCGTACTTTGCACCATGGCATCTGATGATGCTTCAAGTGCTCAATTAAGATCTTATCAAAGTGTTAAAATCATATTGTATGACTATTAACCTGTCAACATTGCTATTTCATTTTGATAATAAAGAGAGAGTGCATTTCTTAGAATGAATTATGGACAAGGAAAAAATTAAATTTTTAAAACAAAACAGAGAGATAGTTTACTGTTTGACGGTAGGTAAATTGGTGAATATGCGGCAAAATCAATATAAATCGCATTGTATATTTAGCTTTAATGCCTAATTTCTTGCAAAAAATCATAAATCTCTTTCACAAGATATTTACTTCTTTCGTCAGAGTGCTAATGTAATTTTAGTGTTACAGTAGTATTGTATTACCAATATGTAATGCATTGATACACGATTAACCTCTAACTATCCAACACAACAATAAAAGGAACGACGCTCATGGTGCTTAAACGCTCATTCGTGTCAGCAAGCTTGATCATGGCACTTGCCGCCTGTGGTGGGGACGACAGCAGCTATAGTGCTAACGACACAAATACCTTTACACCTCCCGCTCCAGTGACTTCGGCGGATCCGACAATAGCAGGTGAGGTGAGCTATAAAAATGCAGTGGTCCATGATCCATCGATCATTAAAGATACTGATGGTACTTACTATGTTTTTGGCTCCCACCTAGCAGTGGCAAGCTCTACTGATTTAATGAACTGGACACAAATTGCCTCGGATGGTGCCGCCACGAGCAGCTTGTTTAATACCTATGCGTCAGAAATCGCTGAAGGCACGGCATGGACGGGCGGCTTTGTCGGTTCGTGGGCGCCGGATGTGATAAAGCTTGCTGACGGTAAGTACCATTTCTATTACGACTTTTGTGGCGGCCCCGATAAGATTGATTGCGTATCGCGTTCCTATTTGGGGATGGCCACCTCGGACAATATTTTAGGTCCTTATGTAAACAAAGGTTTACTCCTGAAATCAGGTCATGAGGGTGCTGAAAACCCAGGCGCAAACGGTCAAATTTACGATGGCAATGTCGACCCTAACGCTATCGATCCAGCCGTGTTTTACGATAAAGATGGCGGCCTGTGGATGACCTATGGTTCCTATTCCGGCGGGATCTGGGTGATGCAGTTAGATCCTGCAACGGGTAAACCGTTAGCGGATCAGGGCTATGGCACTAAGATCATGGGGGGCAATTACAGTGCGATTGAAGGATCTTATGTTATCTATAGCCCTGAATCCGAATACTATTATATGTTTACCTCCTTTGGTGGTTTTGCCCAAAAAGACGGTTACAACATTCGTATCTCTCGCTCTAAAAATCCTAACGGTCCCTATGTCGATGCAGCTGGGCTCGACATGATTGGCGCAACGGCCGCAGGCAATATCGCCGACTATGGCGTCAAACTGATGGGCGGTTTCCAATTTGTGGCCCACCCAGGCGATGTGGGTCATGATCACGGTTATCTGTCACCCGGCCACAACTCAGCTTTTTATGATGCACAAACGGGCAAATACTTCTTAGTATTCCATACCCGCTTTCCCGATACCGACGAAGGTCACAGCGTGCGCGTGCATGAGCTATTTCTCAACAGCGATGGTTGGTTAGTTGCCTCACCACAGCGTTATGCACCGATCAACGGCGATAACATTGTCGATGAAATCGATGTCACTGGTGATTATCAATTCATTAATCACGCAAAAGATATCAATAAGGCGGCACATAAATCAGTCCATGTGAAGTTATCCCGTACTTGGACCAATAAAGGCACTGTATCTGGCGATGTGACTGGTACTTACCAACAGGGCGATGACAATAAAATCAGCTTGACGCTAGACAATTTAGGCACATTTGAAGGCGTACTCGCCTGGCAATGGGATCCTGAACAAAACAAACTTATGCCCACCTTTAGCGCCATTTCTAATGATGGGGCAAGTATTTGGGGCGTGAAGCTCACCAATAAAACCACTGAGGAAATTTTATCGGCATCGGCAAACGGCATTAGCCTGCCGACCGAAGTCACCGAAGGCACGCTCGCCTTACCGATACAAGGTACTCGTGGGGCAACTATCGAGTGGCATTCAAGCGACGAGTCAGTGATCCGTGCCGATGGCACCATTATCCGCCCCAACGTGGGCGAGGGCGATAAGGTCGTCACCCTAACCGCGACGATTATGGTCAATGGTAAGAAGGTGACTAAAACCTTCAAAATCACCGTATTTGCCCATAAAACCTATAACCGTATTGCCCAGTACAGCTTTGAGAATAACCTCAAGGATTCCTTAGGCTTATTTGGTGATGGCCAACCCACTGGCGATAGGATCTTCAAAGCGGGCGATGCCATTGGCTACGCTACAGGCTTTGAAGGACAAGCCCTGTCACTCGATGGTACCCACGGGGTGTTACTACCATCGGGCATTATCTCCAGCTACGAGTACACAGTGTCTTTCTGGGCAAGTCCTGCGGTTATTACAGGGTTTACCACGGCATTCTTCGGCGCAGTTAACGAGCAAACCGCTGAAGATGGTAGCAAGTTCTCCAATACTTGGGTCAGCATGCTGCCACAGGGCTGGGACGGTAATACCATGTTCTGGAGTCACAATATTGATACCAGCGGCAGTGCCGCGGTTGAAAGTTGGTTTGATGGTGTAACCGGTGAGCGCATCGCTGAAAACACGTGGTCGCATCTGGCGTTCTCCGTCAATAAAGGGCTAGTTAAAGTCTTTATCAACGGGGTTGAGCGCTTTAGCCGCGGTAACCTTGCGAACTACTTTACGGGCGCACAGGGCGTTTTCGGTCTTGGCGTTAACTACTGGGATCTGCCATACAACGGCCTCATTGATGAACTCAAAATCTATGAAGCGGCATTAACGGCTGAAGAAGTCAAAGCCCTCGATATCGACAAGTTAGCCGACAGTGAACTCTTGTCCTCAGCAACGGCCATTCTGGAGCTAGGCGACTTATCGGCGGTGCGTAAAAATATCGAACTGCCAGTAACGGGTCCTTATGCTGCGGCGATTTCTTGGGTATCTTCAGATCCAACGACTATTGATACCCATGGAAGCGTAACGCAACCTGCACGTGGTGAAGAAGACAAGGTGGTCACCTTAACGGCCACCTTAAAACTGGGTAATGCGACTCAAACCAAAGTCTTCACCGCAACCGTAAAAGCTAAGAATCCACCAACACCTGTAGCGGTTTACAGTTTCGAAGATAATCTTAACGACAGTACCGCTAACTTCGGTGCGGGCACTTTAGTGGGTAACCTGATTGGTGTCGAAGGCGGTAAAATCAGCTATATGGACGGCGCGGTAGGCAAGGCGGCGGTCTTTGATGGTGCCTCTGGTATTGTATTGCCGAATAACCTTATCAAAGACTACACCTACTCAGTGTCGATGTGGCTCAATCCTGAGCAGCTGAATAAGTACACTACAGCCTTGTTTGGTTATGCGACCGATTCTAGCTGGACCAGCGTCTTACCTGGCGGTCAAAATGATTATGAGCGCATGGTATTATGGTCAGGCACAGCATGGTACGACGGTAGAACCGGTTTTGTGATGCCAAAATCCCAATGGACACACCTTGCGTACACAGTGAATGGCGGCGATGTGAAGGTTTATATCAATGGTGAATTGAAGTTTACCGGCGCTAACTTCCCGAACATCTTCTCAGTACCGACCACTAAGTTTGCGGTCGGGGTCAACTTCTGGGATACGCCTTTCAAAGGGGCAATCGATGAAATCAAGTTCTATGACGAAGCGATTACTGAACAAGATGTGGCTGATTTATTTAGCGAATCTAATCAATAACTGATCAGTTAAGCCAGATCGCTTGACGATCCCATTCAAAAGATCAAAATCCGATGACCACTCGTCATCGGATTTTTTTATGCAACTCACTACCGCGCTTGCACTGGCCGGAACCATTCCTAAAAGAATTGATAGTTTAATCGCAGAAACAGAGCAACATATACTACCGATACAACGAGAATTAAGGGTTTATCCTCGATGTGTCATAGCGAAACCAAGGAAATACCCAGTCAAAAGAAAAGGCCAGTCAGCTCTTAACTGATTGGCATTACTCTCAATGGTGCATTTAAATCAATGTCTTAAGATATTTAAATCTTGGCGATTATGAAGGTCATTTATCGACTATTATCGCGATAACCCGACAGCTAAAAGAACCACAAGCTATATTCACGTTTTACCCTTGCTTCATCCCATAAGTTGTTTAAGATTAAGCCTTTCTTGATTACAGAGTTTATTTCTGAGTAACGCAATGCAAACGGTCACGGTTGGCGAGCTGTTGATGACGATCCCAGTAGGAAACCTCCTTGGAGAAGGCGTATTATGGGATGAATTACACCAATCCATTTGGTGGACTGACATTCTCTCCTCTGTGATTTATCGTTTTACTCTCGCCACCCGCACACTAGATACTTTCTCCATGCCGCACCGCGTCGGCTCCTTTGGCCTCACGGCAAAGCCTACAACACTGATCGTCGCATTCGATATCGGTATTGCGACTTATAATATTGAAGATCAAAGCCTGACATGGTTGGCGCAGCCAGAATCTCATTTTGCCGGCAATCGCTTTAATGATGGTCGCATCGATAGGCAAGGGCGTTTTTGGGCCGGCACTATGGTTGAGCGACGCGATACTTTGCAACAAACGGCAGCCCTGTATTGTCTGGATGAGAATGGGCATTGCCACCAGCGCCTCTCAAATCTCGAAATCTCCAACGGCCTATGCTGGAGCGTGGATGGGCGAACGCTCTACCATGCTGATTCGCCAAAACACCAAATCTATCAATATGATTTTGATATTGAGCAGGGGCTATTGAGTCGTAAGCGCCTCTTTGCGAGCACGAGCCATCACATTTTCCCTGATGGCGCCGATGTCGATGCGGCGGGTTATCTTTGGAATGCCCAGTGGGGCGGTGGCCAAGTGGTACGCTATCGTCCAGACGGTAAAGTCGATCTTATCCTCAAATTGCCCGTTACAAACACAACCAGCATCGCCTTTGGCGGCGCAAAATTAGATTTACTTATCGTGACCAGTGCTAAACACTCACTTGACGCATCGCAATTAGCTCAAGAGCCGCAAGCGGGGGATGTGTTTATCTATCAATTACAGGGTATTTATGGCGTAACCGCCCCACGTTTTTGCGGTTAGATCTAAGTAAACATCAGCGTTTTTAGCGCAAATTTTGTTATCAAATCCACTCACTAATCCCTTAGTCAAAAACGATTTACCGCGCTTTCAGGCAAAATCGCCGCTTATCGCCCCAATCATTTACCTTAAATTGTGATCTTGCTCAAAAAGCGGCTAATCGGTATTTTCACTCATAATTTGAGCAACTAACGCCATTTTTGTGACGCGCATCAACAATAAGATTTACGGCTATCAGAAATTGGTACAAAGTGGACAAAATGACTAATCAAAATGTCCATATCAATAAAATAGTTAAATCCTGAGAAATAACATTATTTAAAAATATTAATTCAACAATCACAATAAAACTTACATATATCAGGATATTATTCCATTGAAAGCTTAATGTGATTTCGATCACCTGTCGGAAATTGTCATTATTAGTCACTTTTTTATACTCGCACCTTGAGTAGGGTTAAGTTCTCTACTCAAGCATGCAGCGTATTCGCTGCAACTTGTGAGCACATAAAAGAGAGTGTGTGAAATGACAATGAATAGACGACAGTTTTTTAAACTCTGTGCTGTGGGAGCCGCGACTTCTGCTATTTCTGCACTGGGGTTGATGTCCGAAAAGGCATTTGCATCCGTCAGAGGTTTTAAATTGCTACGCGCAAAAGAGACGCGTAACAATTGTTGCTACTGCTCTGTGGGTTGTGGTTTGTTGATGTACAGCCAGAGCAGTAATGGGAAAAATGCGGAGCAGAGCATTTTTCATATCGAGGGCGATGCCGATAATCCAATTAACCGTGGAGCTCTGTGTCCTAAGGGCGCTGGCTTGGTTGACTATGTGAATAGCCCGCACCGTTTAAAATATCCTGAAGTGCGTTTACCTGGTTCGGATAAATGGCAGCGCATTAGCTGGGATGAGGCCTTTAAGCGTATCGCAAGACTTATCAAAGACGAGCGTGATGCCAATCTGATTGAAAAAAATGCCCAGGGTCAAACCGTTAACCGCTTAGTCAGTCTAGGCATGATGACTTCATCGGCCCAAGCAAACGAAGGCTGCTACATTACCCATAAATTTGGCCGTGCCATTGGCATGTTAGGCATAGATAACATCGCCCGCGTTTGTCACGCTCCGACACCTGCTGCGATGGCGCCCACCTTTGGCCGCGGCGCTATGACTAACCACTGGGCGGATATGAAAAATACCGATCTGGCCATTGTGATGGGCGGTAACGCTGCAGAAGCGCATCCCGTCGGTTTTGGTTGGGTGACAGAAGCGATGGAGCACAACAATGCCAAGTTGATTGTGGTCGATCCGCGCTTTAACCGCAGTGCTGCCGTCGCCGATTTATATGCGCCTATTCGTTCGGGCACCGATATTGCCTTCCTACTCGGCATGATCCGCTACCTGCTCGAAACCCAGCAAATCAACCTTAACTATGTCAAAGCCTATACCAATGCCTCGTTTATCGTGCGGGAAGACTTTGAATTTAATGAAGGTTTATTCAGTGGCTACGATGAGGCTAACCATAAATACGACCAATCTACTTGGTTCTATGAGTTAGATGAAGAGGGCTACGCTAAGGTCGACCCTAGCTTAAGTCATCCTCGTTGCGTGATTAACCTGCTGAAAAAACACGTTGATCGCTACGATCCCGACACAGTTTCCAGTATCACTGGGACGCCTAAAGAAACCTATCTTGAAGTGTGTAAGCAAATTGGGGCAACCCATGTTGACCATAAAGCCGCCACCTTCCTGTATGCACTAGGTTGGACACAGCACAGCGTCGGCGCGCAAAACATCCGCACCATGGCGATGATCCAATTGCTGCTTGGCAATATGGGGATCATGGGAGGCGGCGTGAATGCACTGCGTGGTCACTCAAACGTTCAAGGCGCAACGGACTTAGGGTTATTGTGCCAAGCCTTACCGGGTTACCTTAAATTACCTCAAGATAAAGATGTTGATTTACAAAACTATTTAGCCCATTACACCCCAAAAGCCTTAAGACCAAACCAAACCAACTATTGGCACAATTACCCAGCCTTTACCGTGTCGTTGTTAAAAGCCTTCTTCGGTGAACATGCGACGGCAGAGAATGATTATGGCTATGACTGGCTGCCAAAGTGGGACCAACAGTACGATATCAACAAGCAAATCGACATGATGGTTCACGGTGAGGTCAATGGCTACTTTATCCAAGGCATCAACGCGCTTAACTCTCAGCCCGATAAGCAAAAAGTGTCTAAGGGCTTATCGAATCTGAAGTTCTTAGTTGTGCTGGATGCACTTGCAAACGAAACCTCCACTTTCTGGCGCAATGCAGGTCAGTTTAACGATGTGGATACCGCCAGTATTCAAACTGAAGTCTTCCGCTTACCCACGACCTGTTTTGCTGAGGAAAGTGGTTCAATTGCCAACTCAAGCCGCTGGTTACAATGGCACTTTAAGGGCGCAAATCCACCCGGCGAAGCCTTGTCTGATCCTGAAATTCTTTCTGGCATCATGTTGGAATTAAAACGTTTATACCGTGAAGAGGGTGGTCGTTTACCTGCGCCAATTGAAGCCATTAAATGGGACTATGCGGTCGAACATGAACCTAGTTCAGAGGAAATCGCGCGGGAGATGAATGGTTATGATCTCACTACCGGTAAGTTACTCAATGGTTTCTCCGAGTTAAAAGCCGATGGATCAACCTCATGTGGTGTTTGGGTTTACTCAGGCATGTGGACCGAAGCGGGCAACTTGATGGCGCGTCGCGATAATAGCGATCCATCAGGCAAAGGCATTACCCCAAATTGGTCATTCGCTTGGCCAGCAAACCGGCGCATCTTGTACAACCGCGCCTCCTGCGACGTGCAAGGTAAGCCGCGCGATCCGAGCCGTGTGCTACTCGAATACAAGGACAACAAGTGGCAGGGCATTGATGTGCCAGACTTTAATGCCAAATTGAATGCCGAAGAATCGGCCCATCCTTTCATCATGCAAGCCGATGGCGTTGGCCACTTATTTGCGCTGCGTGACTTAAAAGATGGCCCATTCCCAGAGCATTACGAGCCGTTTGAATCACCACTGGCGAGTAATCCGCTGCACCCTAAGGTCACCAATAACCCAGTGGCGCGGATGTTCAAAGGCTTACGTGAAAGCTTTGGTACCAATGAAGAATTCCCCTATGTTGGCACCACTTACTCAATGACGGAGCACTTCAACAACTGGACCACACATTGTCACCTTGCTGCGATTACCCAGCCACAGCACTTTATCGAAATCGATGAAACCTTGGCGGCGGAAAAGGGCATCAATAACGGTGATTGGGTCAAGGTGAGCTCTAAGCGCTCGCATATTGTCACTAAAGCCTATGTCACTAAACGGCTCCAACCCATGATGGTTCAGGGCAAAAAAGTTCACACAATAGGTATTCCACGCCACGGCAGTTATGAGGCCTTGACGCAGAAGAGCTATATCGTCAACGAACTGACTTCATCTGTGGGCGATGCCAATACCCAAACTCCTGAATATAAAGCATTCCTTGTGAATATTGCCAAAGCGGAGGGCTTCTAATTATGGCTTCTCAAGATATTATCCGCATCTCAGGCACCACGGATATCACGCCAGCGTCTCAAGCGCGGATTGGTGCGGTTCAGCAGGTGACTAAGCTGTTTGATGCGACGAAATGTACCGGCTGTAAGGCCTGTCAGGTTGCCTGCTCCGAATGGAATGACCTTCGTGAAGATGTCGGTACTTTCCAAGGCAGTTACCAGAACCCGATGACACTGTCACCGGAAAGCTGGAACATAATGCAGTATCACGAAGTGATGGATAACAATAAGTTGCGTTGGCAATTTACCCACACAGCCTGTATGCATTGCGCCGATCCAGCCTGTTTAAAAGCCTGTTCAACCAGTGGCGCGATTGTGCAACATGCCAATGGCACAGTGGATTTTGACTCGAACAAGTGTATTGGCTGCGGCTATTGCGCCAGTGCCTGTCCTTTCAATGTGCCTAAGATCAGCGCCAAAGATAACAAAGCCTATAAGTGCACCCTGTGCTCCGATAGGCTCGCCGTTGGCCTCGAGCCTTCCTGCGTTAAAACCTGCACCGTGGGAGCACTGCGCTTTGGTACCCGCGAAGACATGTTGTTCTATGCCGAAAAACGCGTCGAGCAGTTAAAGGAACGCGGTTTTACCAAGGCGGGACTTTATAACCCCGAAGGGGTTGGCGGTACGCATATGATGATGATCCTCCACGATATCACGCAACCCGAAAGCTATGGCATGCCCAAGGATCCGCAAATCCCTGCGGCAACCGAATGGCGTCAAGATTGGCTCAAACCGTTGGGCACCGCAGGCTTGCTCGCAACGGCGGCGTTCGCCCTGATGCACCGCATTGCGGTAGGGCGCAACATCGTCGAGGAAGATCAGCCTGGTTACATTGATGCCGGCGTCAAAGAGGAGGAAAAGCTATGAATCATAAAGAAATGATTGTCCGTCATAAGCTCGTAGATCGCCTGTGCCACTGGACCATAGTCTTTGTTGGCCTAGTGACCTTTCTAACGGGGTTTTCGTTTTTTTATCCTTCGTTCCAGTGGCTAAGTGGCATTGTTGGCACACCACAACTGGCAAAAGTGATGCATCCATTCTTTGGAATTGCCATGTGTCTGCTGCTGGCGGTGATGTTAATCCGCTACTACCAGCACAATAAGTGGAATAAATACGATTTGCCCTGGATGAAAGCCGTGGTGTGGGTGTTACTGCAAAAAGAAGAGAACATTCCGCCCGTGGGCCACTACAACCCAGGTCAGAAAATGTTATTCCGCGCCTTTGTGGTTTTTGTACTGGCGTTTCTGATCAGCGGCATCATGATGTGGCAACCTTATTTTGCCCCCATGTTCTCGGCAGAAGCCGTCAATTGGGCCACCTTAGTCCACTCGGCCTGCGGCATATTAATGCTGTTATCCCTAGTGGTACACGTATGGATGGCCTGCTGGATTGAAGGCTCTATCACTGGGATGCTCTACGGCAAAGTCTCTAAGGCTTGGGCCCGTAAGCACCACCCAGCCATGTTAGAAGAACACGAGGAATAATAGCAATGAAGATGGCCAGCGATATCCCGTTAAGTTTTGTTGATAAATCTCCCTTAGCTTTGAAACCGCTAAAAGCAGCAGATCCTGAGAAAATTTATCAACATAGAGCACGTCGTTTAGCCCAATTAGCGCAGGATTCTCCGCTGGCGGATTATCTTAAGCTCTGCCAAATCCTAGTGTCTGCGCAGCAAAAACTGGCGGCAACGGATATGGGCTCAGCACCAATGATTGACGTTGAGGCGCCATATCCGTTGTCCCTAAGCCAAACTCAAACGGCTCAGGATTGGTTACAACCATTGCAAGCATTGCTGACAGAATTGTTATCCCAAGTGCCCGCGCATTTAGTGCCTGTTCTCCAGGAGCTACTGGAGCAATCGCCAGTCCAATTGCTCCAGTGGGGCAATCAACTAAGGCAAGGGCAGTTTAGTGCCGTACCCGCACAGTTTAGCTTATTTATTTGGGCGGGTTTGTCACTCTATTGGTCCCATTGGGCGCCCATGGTGATTGCGCGTATGGATACCAATAGGGTTAAGCAGTCCAGTTTATGCCCTGTATGCGGCAGTCATCCTGTCGCCAGCATGATTGTCGATAAACCACGCGAAGGGCTGCGTTATCTACATTGCAGTCTGTGTGAAAGCGAGTGGCACTATGTGCGAGCCCATTGTACCTGCTGCGAACAATCCCGTGAGATGTCTATTTGGTCGTTTGACGATCATAAGGCTGCCGTACGGATTGAGAGCTGCGAGGCGTGTAAAGGATATACTAAGATGTTGTTTATCAACCGTTTGCCATTGTTAGATGCGGCAGCGGATGATATCGCATCGATGGGATTGGATGCCGAGCTCAATACAAAGGGCTATGGTGCGACAACTGTCAATCCGCTATTGCTGGCCCATGAAGCTTAGAAAACGTAGTTAACAGGAGATGCGTTGATGGTTGCTGATAATTCTTTCCCTAATTCAGTTGTTACAGCCGATGTGACTCGATTTAGCACGGCAGGGAATGTTGAACAAACTGAATTACTCGCCAATGAGATAAGAGTGGCGTTGGTGTATAACGGATTGGCGCACACAGTCATGATGGCAAGCCCACAGGACTTGGAAGTGTTTGCGATAGGTTTTACGCTTTCGGAAAGAATTGTCTCAACCATTAATGATATAAAAGATATTGAACTTGAATATGTTTCTAATGGCGTGATCATTAAGATAGAGATTAATCAACGCTGTTTCAATGAGTTAAAGGAGCATCGCCGTAGCATGGCAGGACGCACTGGCTGTGGTCTCTGTGGTGTTGCACAGCTTAAAGATGCTGTAAAACCAGTTCAAGTCGTCGGATCAGATATCCGATTCAACATTGCCCATCTCGACCCGATTTTAGTCCGAGTCAAACAACTACAACAGACTTTTGCTTTAACTGGTGCAACCCATGCTGCAATTGGTGTAAATGAAAACGGGGAGGTGATTTATCTATTTGAAGATATTGGCCGACATATCGCTTTAGATAAATTGATCGGGGCGATGTCTGTTCGGTATGCAGCAAAACCCGCTGCGGTATTGTTAACCAGCCGCGCCAGTTTTGAAATGGTACAAAAGGCGGCAAGTGTCGGTATTCAAATTCTGTTTGCTATGTCAGCCGTGACGGCGTTGGCTACTGAGATTGCGGAGCAAAGCAATGTGACTTTAGTCGGTTTCTGCCGTGATGGTCGAGCAAATATTTATAATCATGGCTATCGACTTCAAGGAAGCCAACTGTCACAACCAGCCGTGGTCGGGCTTTAAGATTTGACCGTAGGCAAATGAAGAGATTGATTGGCAAAATAAAAAGTCGATCCAAGTAATAATAGACACCAACATCATGATATAAAACGCGATGCTATGTGAATTCTTTAGCACTATGCGGAGTAATCTCTGCAAACATTCACGTAGCAACGCGATATAAGCAATAGCATTTCTTCCTTAAACCAATAAATCCTCAATCAAGCAGAACCAGCAGAAGTGAAAGTACTTTAACGTAAATCCATAGAGAACTGTTTCTTTCCCCAAAACACAATTTAACATAATATACATTGTGCGCAGTTTTGTGTGAGAGGGATTTGGGGTGCCGATAACATCCTAGTTAATACCTTGCAAATGGTCTAACGGCTTATTAAAGGCACTTTCATGTCTTTCTATTTGTGTAGTGTGTAAATACTTCGATGTGGTGTCGATACTCTCGTGGCCTGCATCGGCTTGGACATGTGATAACGGCCGACGATTGATGTTGATATCATGGGTGATCCCAGTATGTCGAATATTATGCGCAGTGAGTTTTCGCATTTGCTCGGCATCGTGATTAAAACCATCTGTTTGCGCATTATCAGCCGCGAGATTGATGATGGTCTGAATTTCTTCACGGATTTGACGGATCCCAAGATTGGCATTCACTAAACCCGCATCTCGGCCGCGACCAGCTGCTCTATGTCGAACAAATAACGGATGTGGTTCACTTTGATTTGGATAGTCAGTAAGACCTAAAAACTGTCGATATTTAACTAAGCCGTCCAGTAACGCCTTTGACATCGCCACGCTACGCTTTTTACCACCTTTACTGAGTGGAATATGAAAACTCCAAATGCCTGTCTGTGAATTTTGCCTAAATTGGCCCATTACTGGTGAATAGCCAACCCGTGCAGATACATCAGAGATGCGTAAATAGCAGGAATAAATCAATGAAATCAAGAATAAACTACGTTGATGCAATTCGGGTAATGTTTCAGCCAATCGAGTAACTGTGCTCATCACATAGGACCACTGTAGTTCTGTGAAAGCCAAGTTGTTTTCATCTTCCTCGCTTTGTCTTTGATACTGCTTGTTTTGGCCAAAGCGGCTGTGATTCAACCAAATTTGCGCGGGGTTGCGCTCACAAAACTCCTCACTCATTAAGTAGCTATAAAACGAGGATAAAATAGCAATCTTGGTTTTTAATGCATTGTCGCTAAGCACATAAGGTTGAACTTGCCCTAACAGTTTCTTGCCGACAAATGGCCGCCAAAGACTATTAGGAACCCGCTCATCACGCAGTTTATCGAGTTTAAACTGTGGCACGTTAAAGTAACCAATCAGCGCTAAGGGTGGCGCCAAACAATAATCCACATACCGACTCATATCCTTACGTAGCACCTGTGTGGGTGACATTTTGGCGACATCAAAACACCAATGCAGGAATGTAGTGAGTTCACTCCGATAGGCTTTATAGTTGTTTTCACTGTGTTTTTGTTCAAACAACCAATCTGTTGCATGTTCCATTACTAAACCTGCATCAGGCACATCCGTTAGACTGACTTGGGTAATGTATTGATTCACCACACCGTTCCCATCTTGTATGAATTCAATTGAATCAAATAAAGGTAATACTGGAGGAAGCTGCATAATAACTTTTAAATTTAAGTGTTTAATGCATGATAATACTTAAATGCAAATGCCGATAACGTTATTTATCGGCATTAATGAGTCTTTCAATTTGCGGACAACTTGTTTGTGAACATTGCTGGCAGCCTATGCGTTTTTGGCAACAGATAAGGCAAAGTTGCCAGACTTTCCGTTTTGATTGATTATCTAGACATGAAAAATCCGCTGCACATAGACTTCCTTCACGAATGAGTTGCGCAAGTTTCTCCTCTGATATAGATAAATTGATCCTTTCTGCCATATATGCCATATAAATTCCTGCTGAGTTATCTATTTTGATAATACACAAATGATAATAGTTATCAATAACGAGCTATTAAATTTGCGACCTTCCCCGCTGCAGAATTATTTTTACTGATTTGACAAGCTTCTACTACACTCTAACTGTGCGACATAAATTAAGTGATGAGGTCTCGGATGGTGATTGATCTTACAAAGAAAAAGCCGCTCTTTTCAGGGAAAAAAACCATAGAAACTTCTGCATTTTCTGCGCCCTGGAAAATTCTTGTTGTTGATGATGAGCCTGATGTACACACGGTCACTAAACTTGCACTTTCTCGTTTTAAACTCGATGGTCGTGCCCTCTCCTTTATTAACGCTTATAGTGCTGAGCAAGCTAAAGAATTTCTTTTAAATGAACAAGATCTGGCAATTGCCTTTATTGATGTTGTTATGGAAACCGATCATGCTGGCTTGGAGTTAGTAAAGTGGATCCGTGAGGAACATAAAAACAAAACAATCCGCCTAATTTTGCGCACAGGACAACCAGGCCAAGCTCCTGAAGAAGATGTTATCGTCAACTACGATATCAATGACTATAAGGCAAAATCTGAACTCGATTCACGCAAGTTAATGACAAGTGTCTACTCGGCACTGCGTTCTTACCGCGACATTATGGAAATCGAACAAGCAAGGCGTGCACAGCTGAATCATCGAAAAGGATTAGAGCGAGTGCTCGAGGCAACCTCAGGATTATTTGAACTCAGAACGCTCTATCGATTCGCTGATGGCTTGCTGACCCAAGTTGCAACCCTATTGAATCTCGATTCCGAAACACTGCTGCTAACCTGCAATGCCATGGATGCGATAAGCGGCCATATGGAATCTGCTGAGATTAAGATTTTGGCGGGGACGGGACAATTTGCCGAGAGTCCTGCGAACAAAGTGTTACCAATGCATATTGATAAGTTATTACGCACAGCTCTCGCACAAAAGCGTTGTTTATATGAAGATAACTGTTTCGTTGGCTATTTCCCAACGAAGAGCGGGCTTATCAACCTGCTTTATATGGATGGGATTGATAAAATCGACGATTTAGATAAAAAACTTATTGATATTTTTGCAATAAATGTGGGTATCGCCTTTGAGAACCTACTTCTAAATCAAGAGGTCGAAGATACCCAGTCTGAACTTATTCTACGTTTAGGGGATGTCGTTGAAAGCCGCTCAAAAGAGGCTGCTAATCACGTAAAACGCATGGCCGAATATTGTGCCAAACTGGCGCTACTTGCTGGATTATCAGAGACCGAAGCTGAACTTTTACGCAGAGCATCGCCTATGCATGATATTGGTAAGATAGCGATCCCCGATGCTGTGTTGCTTAAGCCTGGCAAGTTAGACGATAAAGAATGGTTGGTTATGCGTCAGCACCCTACTATTGGCTACCAGATCCTCGCGAATTCCGAGCGGCCTATCCTTAAAGCCGCTGCGATTATAGCCTTGCAACATCATGAAAAGTATGATGGTTCAGGCTATCCAGCCAATTTAAGACAAGAACAAATTCACATTTTTGCCCGTATTGTTGCAATTGCAGATGTGTTCGATGCTCTTTCCCATGCACGTTGCTATAAAGCAGCTTGGCCACTGGAAGAGGTTATCGATGAAATGCGTAAAGGTGCAGGTAAACATTTTGATCCTGATTTACTCGAACTGTTTATCAATAACATCGATATTTTTGTACAGGTTAAAGAAAACTGGAAGGATCATGATGAATAGCCAAAATAGCATTCATAATCAATCATCCGCCTATGATAATCGGTCATTATGAATAAGGAGTGGGAGTTAATATTGTTACCAAGCTCTTTATCCGGTGAACGCCATAAACTTAATATGGATTATCGGCAAGAAAGTCAAAAATAACGGCTTGCTCGATACCATTTCGACTAAAACTGATAAAACCACGCCACACCATATACCCACTGCTACAGGAACCGTAAATCAACTGCCCCTCATAGGTTGTTTTATCGAGTTGACGAATATTGACAGGGATAATGCCCATAAACATATCTCTACCTTCTAAACGGACCTGTAAATTATCAAGTACATCAGAAGATAATAGCTTCAATGTTAATGGTTTTTCACTTGGCGCACGATCTGGCGAAAGGCTGATGCTCAGCACTATATCCCCGACCTTTTTAATGCAATCTCCCTGAGTAAACACACAAAGAGTGGGATCTGTAGGCGGTATTTTTACCTGTTGCTCGGTTTTTTTATCACAAGCGCTAAGATTCAACGCAATTAACATGATGTAAAGCGGGAGACGTTTGCGATTAAGCACAAAAATTAACCTTGTGATGCAAGATGTTAACATTCTATGGCGTAGGTTGATCTAGATCAACTTTCCGTCCCCCTTCTTTGGTATCTTTTTTGACATGGCTCAAGTATCATTGCGAAACCTCATATTTGAGCACAAATGTGTAGGGTAACGCATTGACATGGCTTCATAACCCTTATAGGGACATGAGCTTTGTGTCATATATAACAGGTAAAGCTAGTCTTTACTAAAAGTAAAAGTAATAAGCAGTGGAAGCATTATGATGAACCATTCCCAGCCAACAGGCGCTGATTACAATTACACCATTGTCCGCCAATTCGCCTTAACCACAGTTTTGTGGGGTATTGTTGGTATGTCAGTCGGTGTTTTAATTGCGGCTCAGTTAATCTGGCCACATCTGAACTTCGATACGCCTTGGTTTACGTATAGTCGCTTGCGACCATTACACACCAATGCGGTAATTTTCGCGTTCGGAACATCAGCCCTCTTTGCAACATCCTATTATGTCGTACAACGCACCTGTCAAACCCGACTATTTGCACCTAAATTAGCTGCATTTACGTTTTGGGGATGGCAAGCCATCATTCTGTCAGCAGCCATCACTCTGCCAATGGGTTATACCAGCGGTAAAGAATATGCTGAATTAGAATGGCCAATCGATATCGCAATTACGATCGTTTGGGTATCCTATGCAATAGTGTTCTTCGGCACTATTATCAAACGAACAACATCGCATATTTACGTAGCGAACTGGTTCTTTGGTGCATTTATCATTACGGTTGCCGTGCTTCACATCGTGAACTCAATGGCCGTTCCTGTTAGCTTGTTTAAGTCATACTCTATGTACAGTGGCGCGGTCGATGCCATGGTGCAATGGTGGTATGGTCACAACGCGGTAGGCTTCCTGTTAACCGCTGGCTTCTTAGGTATGATGTACTACTTCGTTCCTAAGCAAGCCGGTCGTCCTGTTTACTCATATCGTCTGTCGATTGTGCACTTTTGGGCACTGATCGCACTGTACATTTGGGCAGGTCCTCACCACTTACACTACACTGCCCTGCCTGACTGGACTCAGTCTTTAGGTATGGTGATGTCACTGATCCTGTTCGCACCATCTTGGGGCGGTATGATCAACGGTATCATGACCTTATCTGGCGCATGGCACAAACTGCGTACTGACCCAGTATTGCGTTTCTTAGTGGTTTCTCTGTCTTTCTATGGTATGTCGACCTTCGAAGGTCCGATGATGGCCATCAAGACAGTTAACGCTTTATCTCATTACACAGATTGGACAGTAGGTCACGTTCACTCCGGCGCGCTAGGCTGGGTTGCAATGGTATCTATCGGTTCTCTGTATCACTTGATCCCAGTACTGTTCGGCCATGGCCGTATGTACAGCATCAAGTTAGTTAACGTGCATTTCTGGTTAGCGACAATCGGAACTGTTCTTTACATCGTGTCTATGTGGATTTCCGGTGTAATGCAGGGTCTGATGTGGCGTGCAGTTAACGCTGACGGTACTTTGACTTATAGCTTTGTTGAAAGTCTGGAAGCTTCTTATCCTTTCTACTTCGTACGTTTCCTAGGCGGTTGTTTCTTCTTAACCGGTATGCTGATCATGGCATACAACGTGATCCGTACTGTGAAAGCCTCTAAAGATTCATTGCCAGCACTGGCTGAAGCAAAAGCGGCTTAAGGAGCAAACTCGATGAAATTTAATCATGAGATAGTTGAAAAAAACATCGGTTTGTTAGCGATATTCACTGTTATCGCTATCAGCTTCGGTAGCTTGGTTGAAATCACGCCGCTGATTTTCCAAAAAGATACCACTGAGCCTGTTGAAGGTTTGAAACCCTACACTGCCCTGCAACTTGAAGGCCGTGACATTTATGTGCGTGAAGGTTGCTACAACTGTCACAGCCAGATGATCCGTCCTTTACGTGCAGAGACTGAACGTTACGGTCACTACTCTGTTGCCGGTGAGTCTGTTTGGGATCACCCATTCCAATGGGGTTCTAAGCGTACTGGTCCAGACTTGGCCCGTGTTGGCGGTCGCTACAGCGATAAATGGCATGAAGTTCACTTAATCGATCCTCGTGCTGTGGTCCCTCAATCGAATATGCCAGCCTTCCCATGGCTTGCCGAAAACAAGTTAGACGGCAAGTTAACCGGCGACAAGATGACTATTCTGCGTAACATGCACAAAGGCGGTTACAAAGGTAAGGATCTTTACACCGATGAAGAAATCGCAGGCGCGCAGAAAGCTGTTGAAGGTAAGACAGAGCTGGAAGCCTTGATTGCATATCTTCAGTCTTTGGGTCACGCACTCAAATAAGGAGGCAGTATATGGATTACGGCACATTACAAGGTATTTTAACCATCATTGTGATGCTGACCTTCGTCGGTATATTTGCTTGGGCATATAGCTCGCGTCGTCAAAAATCCTTTGATGAAGCAGCCAATCTTGTGTTTTCCGATGAGGAAATCAGCAAGGAATCGAAGGACTCAGGAGAGAATAAGTGATGAGTAGCTTCTGGAGTATTTGGATTAGCGTACTCTCGTTAATTGTGATCGCAGGATGTTTTCTGTTGCTACGTGTGTGTTCAAAGAACACCACGGATGTCAAAGAAGGCGAATCCATGGGTCACAGTTTCGATGGTATCGAAGAACTCAATAACCCACTGCCAAAATGGTGGAGTTATATGTTCTATATCACTATCGTGTTTGGCCTAGTGTACTTAGCCCTGTTCCCAGGTTTAGGTAACTACAAAGGTCTACTGAACTGGACCAGCTCTAACCAAAGCATTGGTACAGAGAAAGGTATTAAAGCCGATTCTGTAGCCGCGATTGAGCTGGCGGCAAAAGAAGGCATGTACGTTCAGTACGACCAAGAAGTTAAACACGCTAACGAAAAATATGGCCCAATCTTCGCGGCTTACTTGGCAACACCACTCGAAGAGTTAGTGAAAAACCAAGAAGCGTTGAAAGTGGGCGGCCGTTTGTTCCTACAAAACTGCGCGCAGTGCCACGGCTCTGACGCACGTGGTAGCAAAGGCTTCCCTAACCTGACCGACAGTGATTGGTTATACGGTGGCGATTTAGCCACGATTAAAACCACCATCATGAGCGGTCGTCATGGCATGATGCCACCAAAAGGTGGTTTGCCAATCGACGATAGCGAAATTGCAGGTCTAGCCGAGTATGTGGTTAAGTTATCTGGTCGTGAACACGACGAGAAACTCGCAGCTCTTGGTCAAGGTTCATTCATGAAAGGTTGTTTTGCGTGTCACGGTATGGACGCAAAAGGCAACAAGCTCATGGGCGCACCTAACTTAACTGACGATGTTTGGTTATATGGCGGTAGCCGTGGTGTGATCGAAGAAACGATCAAACACGGCCGTGCAGGCGTGATGCCAGCATGGAAAGACGTTCTCGGTGAAGAGAAAGTCCACGTGATCGCAGCTTATGTTTATAGCTTGTCAAACAAGTAATTAGATATGAGTAACACTAAGGCCTCGATAACGTCGGGGCCTTTTTTTTAAAGTGCTAAAGCCACCTTTTAACGGTAAAATGGCGCAAATTTTTATAATGGGTATTTAACATGAGCGAACAACAACCCTGGTATAAGCAGTTTTGGCCTTGGTTTTTAATTATTCTTCCTTTATGTGCCGTCGTCGCAAGTTTTACCACGCTAAAAATTGCCCTCTCAAACTCTGACTCTCTGGTTGCCGAGGATTATTACAAAGAAGGCAAAGCCATCAACATGGACTTGAGTAAAGTCAAATATGCCAAGCAGCTTGGCATGCAATGGCAACTTGAACAGAATAACCATGAACTCCTATTCACTCAGCACGGCGGCCCAGCCTATCAAGCTGCGTTGAAAGTCGAATTTTATCACCCAACGATTGCCGAAAGAGATATTAAGGCCACTGTCACCGCCGATGCCAATCATGTGTATCGCATTACTCTGCCCGATGTGTTAACGGGCGCTTGGGAAGTTCGCCTCGAAGGTTTTGACGGTAAATGGCGTATTCATCAACGTGTCGAATTAAAAGACAGCGTCCAATTGTGGTTGAACTAATTGTGGTTGAATGAATATTGCTATGACACATCCAAGTTGTTTTCACTGTAATGAACCTGTACTCACCGGCACGCAGTTTGTCACTCGTATTAATGATCGCGATGAACTCATGTGTTGCCCGGGCTGCCAAGCGGTATCCCAAGCCATTGTTGATGCAGGCTTATTAAGCTATTACAAGTTTAGAACTGAGCCAGGTAATAAACAGACGGCCCTTGTGCCTGATGAATTAAATCAGTTTAGTGCCTATGACTTGCCCGAGGTACAGCAGGACTTTGTCCACTCAGTGGAGTATAGCGACTCAGTGTCGCTGTCCATTGATGGCATTACCTGCGCGGCCTGCGCTTGGTTAATTGAACATAAAGTGAAGCAACTGCCTGGCGTAAACCAAGTGATGGTCAACTCCACCACCCAAAGGGCGCTGATCAGCTGGGATAAACAGCAAGTTAAACTCAGTGATATTTTGGGGCAAATTAGCCGTATCGGTTATCAAGCTGCACCCTATCAAGTGGATGAGCAAGAACTGACCGCCAAGCAAAATAGCCGTAAATTCTTACTGCGTTTAGGTTTGGCGGGCTTTGCCACCATGCAAGTGATGATGTTCGCCCTCGCCCTCTATACCGGTTACTTTACTGATTTGGATGTGCAATATCGGGATTATTTCCGCTGGGTGAGCATGATTTTCGCCACGCCCGTGGTGCTCTATTCGGCGCAGCCCTTCTATTTTAGCGCGATTCGCACCCTGCTCAGTGGCAAACTCAATATGGACGTATCGGTCTCTATCGCCATTGGCGGCGCCTATATCGCCAGTTGCTTTGCGACCGTTAACGGCACGGGCGAAGTCTATTTTGAATCCGTTTCCATGTTTACCTTCTTCCTGCTGCTGGGACGTTATTTCGAGCAGAAGGCAAGACAAAAAGCTTCCGTTAGCTCCAGTAATCTCCACAAGTTAGTGCCGTTAACGGCACATCTGGTCACGGCGCAGGGGCAAGAAGAAATCCCCGCAAAAAAATTATGTCTTGGGGATATTATCCTCATTAAACCCGGTGAAATGGTCGCCGCCGATGGAATCGTGGTTGACGGCCACACCAGCATCAATGAAGCCATGCTCACCGGTGAGCAAATGCCTATTGAAAAGCCCGTCGATAGCCAAGTATTTGCTGGCACCATAAACCTAGACCAACCCATTAAGGTAAAAGTCACCGCTCTTGGGCAAGACCAATTGGTTGCTGAAATTATTCGCTTGCAGGAATTAGCCTCAAACACTAAACCTGCCGTCGCTATGCTAGCCGATAAACTGTCGCGTTATTTCTCAGGCACTATCTTAACCATAGCGACAATCACCTATCTGGTGTGGCTACAAATCTCCCCCGAAGACGCCTTTTGGGTGACCTTGTCAGTATTAGTGGCCACCTGTCCTTGCGCCCTTGCGCTGGCGACGCCTACCGCAGTGACCTGCGCGACCGCGATTTTTACCCGTCTTGGGATCATTACCCGTAAGGCGGGTGTATTTGAAAAACTGCCTCAAATCAGGCATGTAGTATTTGATAAAACCGGCACCCTCACCTGCGGCACGCTATCGATAGCCAAGGTGCAATGTCATGGTGATTTTAGTAAAGAACAAGTACTAGCGATTGCCGCAGCGTTAGAAACGGGCTCTCGTCATCCCATTGCTGCTGCATTTGCTGCTTATTTGACACCCGATGTCGTCGCAAATCAGGTTCACCATGAAGTGGGTTTTGGGGTTAAAGGCATTATCAATGGCGCTGAATATCGCATTGGGAATGCTCACTTTACTGGCGCAATAGTCAATCCTGAGTTTATCAATCAACAGATTTGGCTTGCTCGTGCCAGTGATGACCAACTAAAGGTTATCGCCACTATTGAGATCAAAGACAATATTCGTATCGATAGCAAAGAAACTGTCGACATACTGAAGCAACAAGGTTGCAAGGTCAGTATCGCCAGCGGGGATAGTTCTGGGCATGTGCATCAATTGGCAAAAGAGCTCGGCATTACGGATGTACACAGTGGACTCACACCGGCCGATAAACTCTCGCTAGTGAATAAGTTACAGCAATCCAATCCTGTGGTGATGTTCGGTGATGGCATAAATGACGCACCAGTACTCGCTGGCGCCGATTTATCCGTGGCCATGGGCAGCGGTAGTGCAATTGCCAAAAACAGTGCCGATCTTATTTTGCTTGGCGATCACCTCTCCCGCTTCACCCAAGCGGTGAGGGTTGCTAAACTGACCACACAAATTATTCGCCAAAATCTCGCTTGGGCATTAGGTTACAACGCGCTCATTTTACCTTTAGCGGTAACCGGCCATGTTGCACCTTATATTGCCGCTATCGGCATGTCGACAAGCTCACTGATTGTTGTGGGTAACAGTTTGAGATTATTACGAATTAAAATATAACAATAAAATAGGCTTAGCTAATGAGCATCATTTATGTACTTATCCCTATTGCGATGATCTTTGTGTTGATCGCTGTAGCCGTGTTCTTTTGGGCGGTAAAATCCGAACAATTCGATGATTTAGACCGCCAAAGTGTCTCAATTCTATTCGATGAAGATGCCGACAAACCTAATCCTGCGAGCATCAAGCAACAGGAATCTCAAGACAAAGGCATGCCTCAGTGACTGGCACTGTGATTGAATACAATGTAATGGGTGCGTTTCTCGTTGGTCTAATGGGAGCCGCTCACTGCTTTGGCATGTGTGGTGGCCTTGTTGGCGCCTTTTCCTCTCAGCTTGCTAATCCTAAGCAAGGAAACCACTTAGCCCATCAACTCACTTACTTATTAAGTTATAACCTTGGCCGGATTGTCAGTTATACCTTCGCGGGCGCTTTAGTCGGCGGTTCATCTGCCATGCTTGGGCACTTATTTGAGCTAGATAGCTACCTATTAATTCTCCGGATCATCGCCGGCGTCATGATGATTGCAACCGGGCTTTACATTGCAAAAATTTGGATCGGAATAGTACAAATTGAACGCCTTGGTCAGATATTGTGGCGTTATTTGAAACCCATAGCACAACGTCTGGTGCCAATCACTACGCCAATGCAAGCCATCACCGCGGGATTGATATGGGGATGGCTGCCCTGCGGACTGGTATATAGCACCTTAACTTGGTCTGTAGCGGCAGGTTCTGCCAGTCAAGGCGCCTTGATTATGCTGGCATTTGGTTTGGGTACACTCCCTGCACTACTCAGTGCAGGATTGGCGGCCAAACGCTTAGCCAATTGGGTGCAGCAAAAAACCGTTAGATTATTGAGTGGCTTACTTTTAATTGCCTTTGGTGCACAAACTTTATATATCGCCCTGTCGCAGCTAAACTAGCCCAAGCGAATGAATTGGTTTAACATGGCTGCAGTGGATTAACTTGAGAACCGACATGACAATAGAGCAGAATAAAAACCGTCGTCCCGCCGCCAGTGGGTGCGCAATTCATTGTCACGATTGCAGTATGGGAACCCTTTGTATCCCATTCACCCTCAATGCAAATGAACTCGATCAACTCGATGACATTATTGAGCGTAAGAAACCTATTCAAAAAGGCGAACAGATTTTTAAATCAGGTGATCCTTTAAAATCACTCTTTGCGATCCGCTCAGGCACCATAAAAAGTTACACGATCACCGAACAAGGCGATGAACAGATCACTGGCTTTCATTTAGCGGGAGATGTCATTGGTTTTGATGGTATTCATGCACAATCTCATCAAAGTTTTGCACAAGCCTTAGAAACTTCCATGGTGTGTGAAATACCCTTCAATATTCTCGATGAACTTTCAGGCACAATGCCTAAATTACGCCAACAAATCATGCGCTTAATGAGTAATGAAATCATGAGCGATCAAGAAATGATTTTGCTGCTCAGTAAGAAAAATGCAGAAGAACGCCTCGCTGCATTTATCAGTAATCTCGCTAACCGCTTTGGTAATCGAGGTTTTTCTGCCAAAGAATTTCGCTTGACCATGACACGTGGGGATATTGGTAATTACTTAGGCCTTACCGTTGAAACCATCAGTCGCTTGTTAGGCCGCTTCCAAAAATCTGGGTTAATCGAAGTAAAAGGTAAGTACATCATTATCGTTGATTATAATGAACTTAATCTTCTAGCGGGTAATGCCAGAATTGCCAGATAAGCTTCATCATTAATCATGCGTTTTTGGCGCTAGGCACTGGTTTTCAAAAGAGTTTTGATCTAGAACAATACAGATAATTGCCAAAGGCTCATGATGAATATGAGCCTATGACTAAAGGAACAAGTTATGAAGGATTATCAAAAAATACTGGTCGTTGTCGATCCTACGACAGAACATCAAGTGGCACTCGCTAGAGCGGTTACCTTAGCCAGTAAAAGTAACGCCCATGTGACTGTGTTTCTTTCGATTTTTGACTTCTCCTATGAAATGACATCGATTCTATCGAGCCAAGAGCGCGAAGCCATGCGCCAAGGCGTGATTGATCAACGTTTAGCTTGGATACAAGATCTGCTGTCAGCCTATAACCACCTACAACTTAATATTGATACGCAAGTTATTTGGCACAACCGCCCCTTTGAAAGCATTATTAACCATGCCATTGCAGGGCAATATGATCTGATTGTTAAAGGCACCCATGCTCATGATAAATTAAAAGCGGTGATCTTTACTCCGACAGATTGGCATTTAATGCGCAAAGCCCCAGTTCCTGTATTAATGGTCAAAGATCATGATTGGCCTGAAACCGGTAAAATTCTCTGCGCGGTAAACGTGGCAACTGAGGATACCGATCATCAAATGCTTAACGGCAAAATTATTGAACATGCGAAGGATTTAGCCGCAAAATTTGCCGCCGAAGTTCACTTAGTCAATGGCTATCCAGGCACACCGGTAAATCTTGCCATTGAACTCCCCGATTTTGATGCACAAACCTACAACGACACCATTCGCCTACAACACGAACAAAGAGTGCAATACCTGGCTAATGCCTATGGTATCGATACACTCCATTGCCATGTGAGGGAAGGATTGCCAGAGGATGTGATCCCAGAGCTTGCTGAGCAGCTCGATGCTGAATTAGTTATTTTAGGTACAGTCGGTCGTACAGGCTTTTCAGCAGCACTCATTGGCAACACAGCAGAACATGTTATTGATAGCATCAATTGTGATTTATTAGCTATCAAACCTGATGGTTATAAATCGCCGCTTGAAGAGGCATAACGCACGCCGCTCTTTACCCCGCCGTCGATAGCTGGAATAATACGCGCCCTGAAACTGAGTTACTGGGCGCTTTTTTTATGTTGGAAGCTATGTCTGAAGTTACGGCGAGTCAAATGCCTGAAGAATTATCAAAAAAACAAATTACCCGTCTGAATAAATTACAGAAGCGTCTGCGTCGTGAAGTGGGTAGTGCTATCGCCGACTACAACATGATTGAAGATGGTGACCGAGTCATGTGCTGCCTAAGTGGCGGTAAAGACAGCTATGCTATGCTGGATATTCTGCTCAATCTACAACAGCGCGCGCCTGTACAGTTCGAAATTATTGCCGTTAACTTAGATCAAAAGCAGCCAGGTTTCCCTGAAGATATACTGCCTGCCTATCTAGATAGCCTTAATATTCCCTACCACATTCTTGAAAAAGACACTTACTCGATTGTGAAGGAGAAAATTCCTGAAGGCAAAACCACTTGCTCACTGTGCTCTCGCCTGCGTCGTGGCACTCTCTATGGTTTTGCGCAACGAATTGGCGCAACCAAGATAGCTCTCGGTCATCACAGAGACGATATTATTGAAACGCTATTCCTCAATATGTTTTATGGAGGCAAGATGAAAGCCATGCCACCTAAGTTGCTCTCGGACGACGGCGCTAACGTGGTTATTCGTCCACTCGCCTATTGCCGCGAAAAGGATTTAGAAGAATATGCGGAATTGAAAAAATTCCCCATCATTCCCTGTAATCTTTGTGGCTCGCAGGAAAACCTCAAGCGTCAAGCAGTGAAAGACATGCTCAATCAGTGGGATAGACTCTACCCAGGCCGTATTGAAACCATTTTCACTGCTATGCAAAACACCGCCCCTTCACAGGGTGTTGACCGTGAGCAGTTTGACTTTGTGTCCTTGAAACGCGATCCCAATGCGCCGATGAAGGGGGATGTGGCCGAAGCCGAACTGCCCGCCTTTGATTTTCTCGATATTGCTAACAACGGCCATATCGATTTAGATGCGGCAAAACGCATCAATATCGTCAACGTGTACGAAGCGTAAATGCGACAAGCATAAAAAAGCCCACCGACGTGGGCTTTTTTATAGCTAATCTATTGTTACTTAACCCAAGGACTTAATACGGTCGGCACATGGCTAAATTGCAATGTTGTCAAACTATTGATCTGCTCAACGCTCAGCTTAAAGCTGGTATTCACCTGTTGTTCACGCCCATCAAGCGTCACAGTAACAGTTTGATCTTGAGCAAATTCAAAATTTAATCCTGCAATAGGATCCTTAAAGTAACGCATCGGGAAGCCCTGCATAGCCCCTAGTAAGTCATCCATTTCACTAGCAATTTGCTGTAAGCGTTCTTGATCATATTGAACTTGTGTTTGCTTCGAGCGCACTTGCATCGCAATTCCACACCCTTCAGCCTTACCCTCAAACTCTAGATTTACTAATGCGCGTTGGTCTTTCAGTGCATCATCAAAGGGAATAAACAAACGTTGCGCAGATGTATAAGTGAGTGGCGTTGAATTTAATTCACTCGAAATGGTACCACTCTGAATATGGCAGTTAGGCAGCATTGGTACACTAAAGGCCACTTCAACTAACTGATAACTACCCTTATTGACTTGCTTTAATCTGTCATAAAACCCTTTATATTCAAGGGAAATTGTTTCTGCCAGCACATTTGATGCACACAAGCAAACTCCCACTAACAACCATTTTTTATACATCCGCCTTCACCAAATATTTTTCATTATGACGTAACATATCGAGTAGTTCATCGATATAAGCTTCTTGCCTTTCAGAATAATTCACTAATCCATAGATAAGTTGGTCGGCACTCAATTCAGCCTCCTGAGCACGTAAATCGGCTCGAATTGAGCGAAACAAGGCATATGCTGTGTTCGAGTTTAAATTACGCATATAGGAGGAAACTGAAGCGTCTACCGATGGAAATATTTCTACTTCGTGTATTTTACCTGAGCCTCGCGAAGAAGGCACAATGCCGCAGCCATTACTAAAACACCATTCACCAAAGAAATTAAAACCTTCACGAGCAAAACGAGAACTGCCCCACCCAGATTCATTAGCCGCTTGGATCAGCACCATCGATTCTGGAATAATATCAACCCGTTTGAGTAGGCTGTTAAGGGATTTAGTATCGACACTGCGGGCAGCATATTGATATTTATCAAATAATTGATTGAGCTGCGCTAACTGTGATTCGGACAACGTATTGCCATTATCTATTACTGCCAACATATCAATGATAAATTCACGTTCAGTGGCAATAATGGCGTTTTGTTGTTGAACAATCGGCCTCAAAAAGTTAAAAAAGGCACGTTTTTTTTCTGCTACATCACTGATAGCAGAAAAGTCAGGAACTTGCGTAACAGGCTCAACGGCGTTTTCCAATTGGTTAACAATAGATTCAGGCTCATTCGTTGTAGGAATGAGCCACAATCTCAACGAAAAAATCGCCGAGATCACTAGGGCTAACGCGAGTGTAAACGAACCAATTCTACCAGTTTTCAATAAGTCACCTTCGATGTTGAGTTACTAGTGGCAAAATAAGCGCCAGATTATATGTCATATCTTGAAATTCACGAAATTTGGATGCAAAAACAACAATTCTTCCCAATCCTGCATTCACACATATCTAAAATGCGATCCGGCGCTTAAGTATTAGAATGCGTGAGAATTTTTAGTGCATGCTTTTGACTGAGCTTTTATACTAAGGTTCCGTTAGCCTCGGCAGTAACAAACTGAGTTTATCCGAGTTGATAACAGGATAGGATTTTACGGGTATTCAGGAAGGAAGCCTCATGCAGCAAATCTTAAACCAATTCAATCATGTAGTGGCAATCGGTGGCGGTCACGGTCTTGGACGTGTACTTTCATCACTCGATTTTCTAGGCAATCGTCTCACAGGTATTGTTGCTACGACGGATAATGGTGGTTCTACAGGTCGATTAAGAGCCGAGCAGGACTGCATTGCTTGGGGTGATTTGCGCAATTGTTTGTCCCAACTTGCTCATCGTCCTTCTGTCGGCTCACAATTATTTGAGTATCGCTTTCAAGGCGAAACTGAACTCAGTGGTCATAATCTAGGTAATTTGATGTTGCTCGCCTTAGATAAGTTGTGCGTTAGGCCCCTCGAAGCCGTCAATCTTATTCGGCATATGCTTAAAATTGAGACCAATATCATTCCGATGTCGGAGCAACCAACCCATTTGGTGGCATTACGAGCGTCCGGATCAAAAGTGTTTGGTGAAGTGAATGTCGACAAGATGAATGAAGCTCCCATTGCACTATGCCTTGAGCCACAAGTTGATGCGACAGCCGAAGCCTGTGAAGCCATTTGCCGCGCGGATCTGATTATCTTGGGACCTGGCAGTTTTCTTACGAGTGTGATGCCACCTCTCTTATTACCCTGCTTTGCTAAAGCATTAGCAATGACAACCGCGCCCGTAGTCTTTATCGATAATCTTAATGAAGAAACTTCGCCAGCAGGCCAGTTTAGTATTGAGCAGCGTATAGCCTGGTGCCATCAAGTAATTGGTAAACCCGTGATCACTAAAGTGCTGCGACATTCGGAACAAGTGCGTTTAGGCACCCTAGTTAATTATTTTCCCTTAAAAAATCGTCATAATCCGCAATTGCATGATCAGGCGAGTCTGCGTGATGCGCTTAACGCCATACTGCGGATAAAGTCAGAATTACCTTTAGAAACATTGGCTTCATAATTGTTCTCTATACTGATAAACCATAAAACTTAAGTTTATCGACCGCATAAAAGTAAAAGGACAGCCTAAGCTGTCCTTTTCGTAAGCCTCTTTTAAGTTAGAGGATTTGAGCAATCGCCTTACAGATCACAGGCATATTAGTTTTGGTCATACCCGCCACACTAATGCGACCCGAGCCGACGATATAAATGCCGAACTCGTCTTTCAAACGGGCAACCTGTGCTTTATTTAAGCCGGAGAAGCTAAACATACCGTTTTGACGGGAAATAAAGCTAAAGTCCTGTGTCACACCTTCATCTTTTAAGCTTTGTACAAATAGCGTACGCATCTCGGCAATACGTTCACGCATTTCGGTCAGCTCTTGTACCCAAAGGGCTTTCAATGATGCATCACTCAGAATCGTACTCACAATTAACGCGCCATGGGCTGGTGGATTTGAGTAATTTGCACGAATAGTACGTTTCACTTGGCTAAATGCACGCACCGCTTCATCGGCATTTTGTGCAACCACAGTCACCGCGCCGATACGTTCATTATACAAACCAAAGTTTTTAGAAAATGAGTTTGCCACTAATAGTTCTGGTACTTTTGACGCAACTAAGCGTAAACCAGCAGCATCTTCTTCAATACCAGCACCAAAACCTTGGTATGCAAAGTCGAATAATGGAACTAATTGCTTGTCCGCACAAAGATTAGCGACTAATTCCCATTGGGTTAACGTTAAATCGATACCCGTTGGGTTATGACAGCAACCGTGCAGTAGAATAATGTCGCCCGCCTGTGCATTGGCGAGATCTGTCATCATGCCATCAAAATCAATATCGTGGGCACTGGCGTTGTAGTAACCGTATTCTTTAACCGTCAAACCCGCAGTTTCAAAAATATTTTGATGGTTTGCCCAAGTTGGATTACTTACCCACACAGTGCGCGATGGGGTATTACGCAATAAGAACTCGGCAGCAATACGCAGTGCACCTGTACCACCAGGCGCTTGGGCCGTTGCTGCTCGGCCAGAAGTCACGAGATCACTACCTTCACCAAATAGCAGCTCTTGTACTACGCGATTATAGGTTTGAACCCCTTCTATCCCTAAATAGTTTTTAGTTTTCTCTTGCTCAAGCAATAGTGCTTCAGCTTTCTTGACTGATTGTAATACCGGAGTCTGCCCTGCTTCATCCTTATAAATGCCAACACCAAGGTTGACTTTATCTTGGCGCGGATCGGCCTTAAATGTATCGGTTAAACCAAGGATGGGATCTGCGGGTGCGAGTACTACCTGAGAGAAAATCATGACTACTTATCCTAAATGTTCACGTGTAGGGGGAAAATTCGGCTTATTTATACCACTGTCTTAAGAGAGGGAATAGCGCCTATTACCGCTTCTTAAGGAAATAGTTTGGCTATTATGGATTGATTAAAATAAATAACAACTAAATGAGAGATCATTTATGTGAAAGCTGAATTTTTTGAAAAATATGATTTTTTAGAGGCAGATCACTATCGCTTCAAGAGTGGCTTTAAAGTTATGAACTTGAAATTATTGCCAGTAAAGAATCCACCTTCTGAAGAAGGTGGCTTTGTTTTAACCCCCTAAAAGGGGGCCTTTATTCAAGAGCAAGTTGACCCTGCTCTTGCCGCTCTACTTTCTCTTGATGCCTAACGTATCTACGG
>NZ_BMOP01000032.1 GCF_014647135.1 Shewanella xiamenensis | reverse complement strand
CTTACGCGATGATTAGGGCTTTGAACAAACTTACTGGGCTAGGCATGCCTGTAACTTACCGTGTAGTTTGATATTTAGACGATTATGAGGGGCTTTGTTCGCTGAATCGATTTAGGAAACAAAGCCGGTGGGGAGCGAGTTGGTCGCCATTAATGTTGATTAAGCCAGCGTTTTACTATCAGCGGTACAGCAATAATTGCATCTAAGGGGATGAACTCAAAACCATAAGGTCGTTTGTTGACATGTTTAGAGACTAGAATTTTTTCTGCTCTTCCGCGTGCATATTTTGGAAGATTACATACAGGCTTTACGGTAAGGGAAGTGCCAACAATCAAAACCTTAGATGCTGTTTTAAATAGTTTTTTTACTTCATAAAGATTAGGAACCTGCTCCCCAAATAAAACGACGTGAGGCCTTTCATTATTCTCGAGCGAATAAAGCCTATCGCCGATGCTAAATGAAACATCACTCTCTAAATGCCGAGCCTCAAATAGACTTCCGTGAACGTGATAAACCTGAGTTGAGCCTGCTCGTTCGTGAAGATTATCCACATTACTGGTTACAACACTAACCCGGTATTTTTTTTCAAGTTCGGCAATGGCAATGTGTGCTGGATTAGGGTGTGCTGACAACACTTCCTGTTTGCGGAAATTATAGAAATCGATAACTTTTTCTGGGTACGCTTTTAAGGCCTGAGCAGAAGAAACCTCTTCAACCCGATACTTCAACCACAGTCCATTATCATCAGTAAATGTCGCTAGCTGATCCGCTGATATTCCTGCTCCAGTAAAAACGACAATATGGTTTGGATCAATCTCTGGTTTACTCAAAATAACTTCTCCTAAGATGTCATGATTTTTAATCGCAATGTGGAGTTATATATTGTTTTTTAATGGAACAGTTTTGTACGTACTTCTGAGCATTGAGGCACGCTTAAATACGGATCCAATGATGATTAGGGACTTCACTCTTACTGTTGGCTCCAGGATTTGAAATGCTGCACCCGCGAAATTTGGAGGCGCATTTCTCTGGTTGATGAACGTGACCTGTCAGTAACCATACAAGAGACAAGGTGCCTGATTTAATTGCCGTTGTTAGGTCCCTTGAGCCAAAATCTCTCCCCGATTGCTTCGCGACACTAAGCCCTGAAGGCGGCTCGTGGTGAAGCAGTACATTGCATCGAGAAAATGGTGTGAAGTCAGATGTACCATATGACGCGCTGCCGAATATCACCCCATTGATTGAGGCTATAGCCTGATCTGCGTAGATCCCCTCAATTTCCCTTAACCAGGTTGAATTGAGTTCATCACCTAATTGGTCATGATTGCCCGAGCATACAAAAATAGGACGATTGAACTGTTTTAACCAGCATGAGATAACGGCCACTTGCTCATCGATTGGTGTAGGGCAGTTGTATCGACTATCAATGAAGTCACCTGTTAGACAAACAACGTCAGCTTCGGATGCATTGTCGGTAACCCATAGCATTTGAACTTGGTTGAAATGCAGATCGGAAACATGGAGCAGTTTCATTGTCAGTCCTATTGAATAAAAGGCATATCGGTTGGTTTGAGTAGTGGATCATACAAACATATCGAGCCGTCAATGTGGCTATAGATTTCAGCCGTTACTAACACCGAATGGCCTAACTTAATCATTTCGTTAGCCTTCTGTTGATAATGCATCCAAGCATCGCGATCTCTCTGAAACGTCAAATAGATTTCAACATCAAAATTCTCAAAACAATTATATGCCTCTGCGATGATCCGCAATTCAAAATCTGCTGCGATCACGGGGATGCCAGCATGACTCGAGACAGTTCGACCAACGTGAGCTGGTAGGATTTGTTTGAGCCGACAAATTAGCTTCAGACTATGAAAGGCTGAAAGTTGGCCAAGCAGATGAAATGGATCGCCGGACAATAAAAGTAAAGGTGCAACTGTAGGTGCAGTCATTGTGATTTCATTTCAGCTAGGCGGGTGATCTGTTCTACTGCAGCAAGCATTCTTATTCTTGCTGCAGGATTACTCGTATGTACATTAATTTTCGGAGGCTTAAAGCCTGTATCAACAATAGCTTGCTCAATCCAAAGCAGCACATCGTAGCCAGTACCTCTAGCATCATCCCCTAAATCATGGTCTAGGCTAATATCGGTTACCATGCCTTTGGCTAAACAGGAGATAACTTCATCTGGCCATCGAACGTGTAGCCAGCCAGTAGGAGCGAGTCGTTCATCATCCAAAAATATTTTCATCTTAAGTAGTTTTCATCGTCCATTCTCATTAATGTACATAGTGTATTCAGCGAGACGACAAGTAATGTCGTTTGTCTATTTCTATTGTTCATAGCCAAGCAGTTTTGCTAACGGGAAGGGGGTATGCTCAAGCGAGACTATAAAATTTTCGGTGTAAGTGGCCTTCGAGGTCATGTGGATGCCAAGGAGGGTAAGATGTCAATTTTGATCTCATTAGGGCGCAACAGACGCCGGATATATGTCGCAAGAGTGTGAACCATTAACAACTGATACCCCGTTGTCAAAGGTGAATTATCGACTAACGTAAATGTACTAGCCCAGACCCGCTTCAGAACAATGCCTGAATCGTTAACTCCTTAAGCGTGGTGTTTATCGTTAATCAATGGCACAAGCTATTGTGCGCATTCGCCTAAGTGTTCGCTTCGCCCTGCACAGCTTGTATTTCTCTTGCTCCTCATACTTAAAAAGGTCACGTCGCTCTGCTGGTAAAGTTGTATACTTTCGGGCCTTTTATTTTTCTAACCTTTTACTTTGGGATAGGCGATATGCGAATACTCATTACCGGTGGTGCAGGGTTTATTGGATCGGCATTAGTGCGAATGCTGATTGAGCAAACGATGTGCATCGTGATCAATGTCGATAAGTTAACCTATGCCAGTCATCCTGAGGCTTTAGCGGCTATTGCCGATAGTGAGCGCTATCATTTCATACAGGCGGATATTTGTGATGGAGCGACATTAGAGCAAGTCTTTCAGGCTCATCAGCCCAATGTGGTAATGCATTTAGCGGCTGAAAGTCATGTTGATCGCTCAATTGAAGGACCCGCTGCATTTATCCAAACCAACATTGTGGGCACCTATACGTTGTTAGAAGCTTCGCGCCGATATTGGCAGCAATTAGCGGATACGCGAAAAGGGTTATTTAGATTTCATCATGTTTCTACCGATGAGGTTTTTGGTTCACTGACCGAAACTGGATTGTTTAGTGAAACCTCAGCTTATGATCCGAGCTCGCCTTATTCAGCAAGTAAAGCTTCAGCGGATCATTTGGTTCGTGCTTGGCATCGAACTTATGCTTTACCGATAGTGATGACCAACTGCTCCAATAACTATGGCCCTTTTCAATACCCTGAAAAGCTCATTCCCCTAATGGTCACCAATGCGTTACAGGGTAAACCGTTGCCAATTTATGGTAATGGTCAGCAAGTGCGTGATTGGTTGTATGTGGATGATCACGTTAAGGCGCTCTATTTAGTTGCGACTCAGGGGGAGCTTGGGCAAACCTATAATATTGGTGGTTCCTGTGAGCAAACTAATTTGACGGTTGTGCGGCAAATTTGCGCCTTATTAGAGGAGTTAGTGCCTACTCATCCGCAATCTCTTGCAAAGGGTAGTGCGGGGTTTGCTGATTTAATTCAGTATGTCGTTGACCGGCCTGGCCATGATGTACGCTATGCTATTGATGCCAGTAAAATTCAACGTGAATTAGGTTGGAGAGCGCAAGAGTCTTTTGAGTCAGGTCTCAGAAAGACGGTGGAGTGGATTATAAACCAGCAACATCTTTAAGCGAGTGCTTAGTGCGTGCGCAAGTTCATCCTCGAACATCATGTCTAGAATCTAGGGCGTTGCTTCGCAACTGCTAGGACGGCCTACGGCTTTTAGAACGCCACTTCGTGGCTCTAGAACCTAGATCCTTTTATGCATTCTATAACGATACGCAGCACCTGGCTTTGTGTATGGTTTAGTGGATGCTGGTTGTCTGCTTTGGTTTGCTTAATTGTTGATTGTCCCTTGTTTGAACGGTTTGCTTCGGGAGTTATTACTTCTAAGAGCCGTATTTCTGGCGATTGTGCTGCTGAATTTTGGACTTGTGGGTATTGCACCATGTCGTAACGCTTAAGTTGGATCATTTGATCTTGATAAACTAAGCACATTGGTTCAAGGCAAAGTAGCCATTGTTGCAACTCGTTGTTGTACAGTTTTTTTGTTTGATAAACCTTATCGTCATGGCTGGTTTCATAGGACGTAAGGTTTAACGAGCCATTCAACTCCAGCCGCTCAATATGCGCGCGATACTTGCCGCGTTTGATCATCACATTAAAGTCGATAATTTGTTTATCTAAGAGTTGGCTTTCAATCTGAGTTTCGCCGCTAAAACAAAATGCAGGTTGGTTTGGGCGGAGTACTAACTCGCTTGATTTAGCCGCATTGTCAGACATCATTAGCTTTACGCCTTCGCCTTCCAAGATACACAACTGTCTATCGATGCCAGGAAATGGTGAGAAGGGACCGTTGCTCGAAATGGTGGCGATGCTGATCCTAAAATCAAAGTTGCTGAGGTCTGCCCCCTTTGGCCATATCAGCAGTTGTTTAGTACTACCGCCGCCGTTTTTCCATAAACTCGATTCACAGTCTTGATAGCGGATAATTTGGATATCTGGGTTCATGTCTTAGTAACTCTTTTCATTTTGAGTAACCACCGATGTGAGAATCTAGAACGCTGACAAGCTTGCTTTAGAGTTTAGAGTCTAGAGTCTAGAGCCGTAGCGTTCTAGCTGGGTGGAGCACTCAACTTCTCACTGTGACGCTGCAAAGCTCTTGTCTACATCCCTTTCTTTTTCAATATATAGTGCTCAGCCAGTTCGCCGCTGATCCGGTTGCCTTCGTTATCTAGCATAAATAGCTGGTTTTCACCGACGAGGTATTTACTGCCATCGGATAAAGTAATTTTTGAGCCCTTGCCATCCCAGTCAAATTTTCCTGCCACCTTGAAGATGCTCTCATCTTTGCCCAAATAAATACTTTTTAATTCAAAGCTGTTATCTGCCAGTAGCGTTAGCGTGGTTTGAATACCTTCGCAACTCGCACAGGGTAAAACACCTTCATACATGCCTGGCCAATCGAGTGCATTTTGGCTGGTATCGCCAAGGGGGATGGTCTTTTGAGTTTCTGTATTGGCTGTGGAGTTTTGATCTGTTGCATGTTGCGGATCGCTGCAAGCGGTTGCCATGATTGCGACTAAGGCGATAGTAAAGAGTGGACGTTGCATATTCATCTCAAGCCTCTGATTTATTGATATTAGGGATGATAACCGCCATCTACGATGGCACCAAACTTATTTACTATGGTAAGGGGTCATATCAAAGGCCTTAAGGCTATGCTCGATATGGCATTTGGGCGCTTAATTTCAGCGGCGCTTACGGCTTCATTGCTATAGTGTTAAATCCGATAATATGGCGCGATCGCAGTTGAGCTGGGAGAGCTAGAAGAGCTGAAATGCTATTCTGTAGAGTAATCTACCTAGTGAGTTTGCAGATAGAATCTATACTAAAGACTATCACTTTAAGGTTAGTACTTAAGACTCTTGCATAAGCATTGGCTACTGAAGCTATTGTCAGATTTCAATGTCTGGTGAAGCCACGCGGAGAACTCCATCATTATGACGCGGATGTTAGATAGGATTTTATTTGACGTGAGTCGCTCTTCAATTATTGATGGTGGCGATTTAGCTGAGGCATCGCAACTCATTGTTGCTTCAGTGTGCCAAGGCTTAAACATCAGCCGTGCCAGTATTTGGTTATGGACTGAAGATCATCAAAGTATGCACTGCTTTTACCTGCTCGATAATATGCAAAGACAAGAAGCTTTTGTCTTAACGCGTGCTGATTATCCTTATTATTTCAGTTTATTAGATAATGAAAGAGCGATAGTGGCTAATCAGGCTCAAACCGATAGAGCAACCCATGAGTTTGTAAAGGTTTACTTAGTGCCTAATGGTATTACCTCCATATTAGATAGCCCTATCCGTCATCGCGGTAAGATGGTGGGCATTATTTGTTCTGAACATCAAGGTGAGTCAAGAGAATGGACCCGCGATGAAAAAGCCTTTGCTTCCGCCTTGGCCGATTTATTTGGTCGGGCAATGAGTGCAAGGGAAATTTTAGATTATCAGCAGCAATTAAAAGCCATTAATGCGGATTTGGAAGCGCAAGTTGAATTAAGAACTCAAGAATTGGAAACCGCATTGGCGGATTTACGTTCAACACAACATCATTTGATTGAAAATGAGAAAATGGCGGCTTTAGGGAGTTTAGTGGCAGGGGTTGCCCATGAGGTCAATACGCCTTTGGGGATTGCTGTTACCTCCGTAACTCATTGTTTAGATGAGGTCGCATTGTTAAAAAGTACATTTGAGCAAAATGAACTCGACGAAGATAAGTTTTTAAACTTTATCAATACGATGCAAGATGGTTTGGGACTGATAGAGCGAAATTTGGCGCGAGCAGCGGAGTTAGTCCACAACTTTAAGCGAACCGCGGCGGATCAGTCGGTACTTGAACGTGAGCGATTTAATTTAAAGACTTATCTTTTCCAGATTTTTAGCTCATTAAGGCCATTAATGCGTAAGAAGAATATTACCTTAACCGTTGACCTTGATGACCAAATTTTCATCGAGTCTTACCCTGGGGCAATAGCGCAAATTTTTACCAATCTAGTTGCCAATAGCTTTCGGCATGGGTTTCCTGACAATTTTGCTGGTGATAAACAAATTACTATCCGAGTTGAACAGCAAGGCTCGAACGTTTTCATGAGTTATCAAGATAATGGTGTCGGCATGACTGATGAGGTCAAGATGAAAGCCTTTGAGCCTTTTTTTACCACCGCTCGCAAAGATGGCGGCACAGGCTTAGGAATGTCAATTATCTACAATTTGGTTACCCAAAAGCTCCATGGCAGTATTATTCTGACCTCTTCGCCTAACCAAGGCGTAAAAGTCGACATACAACTTCCTGAGAAATAAAGCTGAACCTAGAACCTAGAACCTAGAACCTAGAACCTAGAACCTAGAACCTAGAACCTAGAACCTAGAACCTAGAACCTAGAACCTAGAACCTAGAACCTATAAGCCTAGAAGTCGCATAGCAACGTTCTGTTTTTTCTCGTAAGCCATTGGCTGCGCTTAGTTTGCAGTTATATGCTACAATCTGCGCCTTGATTCAATTCACTAATCCTCGATATATCAATGAGAAAAGGCATTCTATTGGCGGGTGGTACAGGCTCTCGCCTTTATCCTATGACGCAGGTTGTGTGTAAGCAATTATTGCCTATCTACGATAAGCCAATGATCTATTACCCATTGGTGACTCTGATGCAGACGGGCATTAGAGACATTTTGATTATTTGTACTCCTAATGATTTGCCACTTTTTAAGGCATTACTGGGTAATGGTCAGCGTTGGGGGATCCAGCTTGAATATGCTGTACAGCCTTCACCAAGGGGATTAGCTGAGGCCCTTATCATCGCTGAACCCTTTCTTGCTGGCCACTCCTGTGCGTTAATTCTTGGCGATAACTTATTTTATGGCCAGCAACTTAACACCAACTTACAAAAGGCGACCCAGTTAGCCGTTGGCGCCACCGTATTTGGCTATCATGTGGCGAATCCTAATGCTTATGGCGTCGTTGAGTTTGATGCTAATGGCAAAGCCATTTCCATCGAAGAGAAACCGCGCGCAGCCCGCTCTTCCTATGCCATTCCCGGTTTATATTTCTTTGATCATAGAGCCAGTCAACTGGCTAAAACGGTTGCTCCCTCTGCGCGAGGTGAGCTAGAAATTGTGGATGTGATCAATCAGTATCTGCTGCTTGGGGAGTTGCAGGTTGAAATCATGGGGCGGGGGACCGCTTGGCTGGATACTGGCACGCCCGATGCGATGGCTGAAGCGACCCAATTTATTGCCGCTATTGAGAAACGACAGGGCTTGAAAGTGAATTGCCCGGAGGAAGTGGCATTCCATTGTGGCTGGATTGATGCCTCGCAGCTAGCTGCCTTAGCTCAACCTTTACTTAAAAGTGGCTACGGTGAGTATCTTTTAGGCTTATTAAATAAACAGGTGTTTAATGAAGTGCGTTGAAACCGAGCTGGCTGAAGTACTAGTCTTTGAACCTAAGGTATTTGGCGATGAGCGTGGCTTTTTTATGGAAACCTTTCGGCAAGCGTATTTTACTGAGTGCTTGCGGAGTCGCGGATTTGAAGCGCCAGCGTTAGTGCAAGATAACTATAGTCGCTCGCAGCAGCATGTATTGCGTGGATTGCATTACCAGCAACAATATCCGCAGGGCAAATTAGTCCGAGTGTGTGCTGGCAGTATTTTTGATGTTGCCGTCGATATTCGTCCACAATCCGCGACCTATGGCAAATGGGTTGGCAGGATTCTTTCTGCGGATAATCATTTGCAAATGTGGATCCCCCCAGGATTTGCCCACGGGTTTTATGTGTTAAGTGAGTATGCTGATGTGCTGTATCGTTGCAGCGATTATTATGCGCCGGATGATGAATATGTACTTGCTTGGAATAGTGCCGAGTTTACGATTGAGTGGCCACTGTTAAACAACAGACCCATTCTTTCCGCAAGAGATGCCAATGCCGCCGTTAGCGTTTAGACGCTAACGGCGGTTTCGGTTATTTTACAGGCTTATTTTCAGTGCTGGGGCGAGTGAACCAAGGATCTCTTGCATCCATTACGTCATAAAGGCTGTACTTGCGCCCTAATGTTTGGCCACCATCGCGAGTAAGAGGCATCCAACTGATTGTCGCCCGACTATGGGTTGATTTAATGGTCATTAAATCAAATGGTACTGACACGTAGAAGCCTTTAGTAAAGCTACCCTCACCATATTCTTCCGCTGAGAGGTTAGTCTTTGTGGCAAAGGCGCCCACAATCACACCGCTATCAAACTGTTTCGAGAAATCAACTGTTACGCCTTTGTCCTCAGTCAGATACTGGCCAGCACTGATCCTTAATAAGGTATTGGGGAACCAATCGGGTTGGTAATAGACTGATGCATGCCCAGTTACCGTACCCGTTTGAACTCGATAGGGGCGGTTAGTTAGTGGATCAAATTGATTTTCCTCAGTAAACAAGCCGAGCATGCTATCGGGGTCGCGCTGCTTAACGTAATTCACATCAACACCAAAAGCCCATTGGCTGTTTAGAGGGCGGTAAAGAACCTCGCCACCCACACCGCCATACATCATTTCTAAATAACCACCATAGGCTTGGTAAGAAATATTATCGGTTAAATTATCCATCCAAGTCAGTTGCAGGTTATTCACTCTAACCGGATTATCATGAATATACTGGCGAACAAGGGTGCGAACCCGTTTTAAGTCAGTACCATCGGGCGGTACATCGTATAAAAATTTATCAAAGTTATCGTAAAGGTTGAGATAAAGGGAGCTAGAAAACTCAAAATTATCGGTAAAGCGGTAATTTACACTACCCGTCATGCCAATACTAAACATGTAAAATCCTTCGGAACCGCCAAAGGATTGGGACATGGTTGGCGAAACATCAAAGCTAAACTTATCTAGCCAATCCTTATCAGTAGTATTGACCAGTTGTCCCTGTGGCAAGCTTGGAATTTTTATAACACTTGCGTCAGTTACTTTGGCATTGAGATAGCCATAATTTGCGATTTGGGCAAATTTGGGGGCATCGATACGGGTTTCCGTTATCGGTTGGCTATAACGAGTTTCTATTAATCGGTACTCTTTAATACGAGTTACATCTGTATTGTTGGCAAGAATGGTGGCCGCTCGTTGATGTGCTTCATTTCTATCGCGGAATTTGGTTTGTTCACCGACGACAGTAATGCTGTCTTTATCCAGATAAATTTTGGCGTTTGCGTAACCTGCGATGGTTTGTAAGTCTTGAGCGACCTTGTTCCAATCCACTTGGCTTTCCGCCATCGTCTGATTAGGCGTGTTTACTGGTTCTAGATTGACTACTTCAGCACTTTGCACTTTCGAATCGTGAGTCACGGAAGTATCAGCACCAACAGTCGCTTGTTCGACTGTTGGTGTGTTTATCGGTGCGGAGGATTCTGTTTGCGTAAGGGTTAATGGTGCAGCCGGAAGCGGCTTATATTTAGCGGCAGCAGGATCGGTTTTAATCTGCGATAAGGTATTAAAATTAGTTTGTAGACTAAAGCCAAGCGTCCAAGTATTACCGCGCTCATAACTTAAATGCAGATCGCCCCAATCGCCAAACCGATAGAGTAGTCCATAGTTAAATTTGCTGTCCTGTGGCATAGCAATATTACCTTGAACCACAGGAAAGTCTGATTGATAGTCATTGCCATCATATTCGACTTTTAAACGTAGTGGCTCCCAAGGTGTTTGATATTCAACGCCGCCAAAAAGGGCTGCACACCCTTTAAACCAACGTTGGTAATCGACCGTACCACCTTTACCACCATAGGAGGTATCTCTGTCGCAGTTGTAATTAAGATCTTTTTTATCGGAAGTGAGGTTGCCACTGTTGCCAATATAGCCCCAGCCAATGCCGAGGGTAAAATCCACTGGGCCGACTCGTTTTGTTGCGGCAATAAACTCACCATCAAATAAGCCTGTGCCGCCAAAGTCCCGAACCCCAATCGAGGTTTCGGGCAACCAATTACTTTCTTCCAGTAAGCGAACCTTAAAATCGATGCCTTTATCTGTGTATTTAGTATTACCGCTAAAGCTAGGGTCGTTACTGTAAAGTAGGTCTTGTACTAGGGTGTAGCGAATGGTGGTTTCAAACCACGGAAATAGCGCTACTGAAGCACTAAAGTGCTGATAATCATCGTTATAAGTGGTTTTAAAGTTAAATTCACCTTCAGGCGCCATACGGCCTGTAGGCATTTGCATTAAACCAACGCCACCAAAATCTGATTGTGAAGGCAACAGTGTCGGATAAGAAAATTCATCGGCGCTAACATGCAATAAAGGTAGCAGTGCTAATGACAGCGCAGATAAACGCCCGAACGTATGCAAAGTGGGAGTCGACTTTTTCATTACAGAGCCCGATTCTTGAGTAATTCAATAATGTTGTTATTTAATTTTGCATGGTCAGCAAACAGCTCTGAAAACTCAACAAAGAGAATGGCACCTGGGGCGATATCCTGAGCTTGATAATTCCAATAGGCGATAGGCTGTTTTATTGCATTACCATCGGGTTGAATAATCCATACAAAGCTATTTTCGGCGTTATTGAGTAAACCCGCATGCTTTAGGTAATCTTTACTGCTGGCCCGCGATTGCCATGGTTGTTCACCCGTTTGCGCGACCGCGCCAACGACTGTGACCGTAGTTGGTCGAGGTGGTAGCACCAGTAAAAAATCACCATCGATAACCGGATTATAAGCGTCGGTAATCCGGACTAAGTCGAGATCTAACGGCTGATTAACTCGCTGGCCAAGTTTGATGGTGCGTAAAAACTGAGCAAGCTTGCTCAGTTTTGCAATGTAGTTACCATTATCGATTTGCTCACCCATCGTAGCCAATTGTTGCAATACTTGCTGACGAGTGGCCTCTAATGCTGCAGTATTTTTTATATCTAAAAGTGCCGCACCTAGCCAATAAATTGCCACAGCCTCATTTTTTGTTGGCTGATTATAAAGAGGAAGCTGGGTTAACCCATCCTGAACGGCTTGTCCAACTCGAATGGCTGAGGGATAGGTAATGTGTAGCTGCGGCGTGTTAGACGCAGTGGTACTGACAGCAAGTTGGGTATTGGCTTCTACAGCGGGTAAAAACAGTGAACCTACTAGCAGTGCCAACGGGGTGATGTAAGATCTCATTATGGCTCCACTAAGCAGCAAAAGGCTTCAGTAAGGTGATATCAATAAACGGCAGATTGGGCGCAATTTTCTGATGGCTTTTAATAACGTTGCCTGTTTGTGGATCTAGCCAAAACTCATTTTGATATTGGATATTGAGTGCATCCACAGAGACGTTTTCACTAAAATGCAAAGCTTGTGTGGGAGCGCCATTGATTAGAATATTTTCGTCACCAATCAATTTAAATTCTGATGTTGCTCGGTAGCCATAATGATAACCAGGTTGCCAATCGAGGGTGCGAGTCCAGGTTTTAGGGGTATTGCTTAAATGCAATCCTAATAACAGTGGATCTGGCTCATTACTTTCAACAGCACTTAAGTTACCTGCAAGCAGATTATGGGTTTTGACTAAACGGCCGTTAACCGTAATCAACATGCCTTTATCTGCAGATAACCACTTAAGTTCGAGTGCTTCGGGCGAGTTTTTTACTGAAGATAGGCTGATTTTAGGCTCTGCAAAGGCTAAAACCACAAATGCCTGAGCCGTATCTTCAAGTTTTACATAGATGCTGGCATAAGGATTAGCCGATACTTGCTCAGGGGAGAGAACCACATCGTCACTCCCAAAAAAGGCGAGTTTTGCGGTATCGTTTAATGCGCTAATTCGTTGACTACAGCCCGATAGCCCTACGATAACTGCCGAAATGGCAATAATGGGGAAAATTCTTTTATATATACGCATCCGAGTTGCTTATTCTCAATAATGGTAGATGAACAATGTAGATATATGTCGTAGTGATTTCAAGCTTTCACTTTTTACTTAGAACATTTGAATGCTTTAAAAAAAACAACCGCCAAAAGGCGGTTATTAACGATATGTACTAACTGATAATTAGTTAGATGACACTGATGTAGAGTTGCTGTTAGATGTGGTGATTGGGTTGCCATCTGAGCCATTTGCAGCAACTAAAACACCAGTTACAACTGCACCAGCTGCAATACCACCAGCAACGATAGCACCAGTAGCGCCACCGGTACCAGTACCACCAGTAGTTGTACCAGTTGTGTTAGCGTTAGCAGCAACTGAACCTAACATTGAAATAGCAGCAATAAGTGCTAATGAAGTTTTTTTCATCGTGATTCCCTTTTAGAAAAAATTAACCTAATTTTTAGCTAATCTAGTACAGCATGATAGGCGATTCAACTTAAATGATCAATGTTAAATCTTTTCCGCTACTCAGACTTTAGACTGATTTACAGCTTAGCTGCTACTGAATAATCCTTAATTTTTAATGAGTTTCGCACATTGTGGTTAAGAAATTATGTCATCGCTTAATTTATAACACGGCAAGATGCGGGCTTCAATTCGATTTTACTCAGCCTTTTTATTGTGAGTCATCGCATTAGGCTAAATTGAAAAATGCTTTAAGTTCGTCAAGGTGCGCCATACCGTCTTGATAACCTAAATCTATCAATGCGCTGGTATAGGATTTTTCAAACAAGAGATAAGACACAATACTTGAGTCAGACTGCCTATCGATACCAAAAAATCCCAGTAAGGTTTTAATTGCCCAGGGCATATCGTCATAGAAGCGGGCGGCGATTTTACTTAAATCTTCGCTGGGTTTTATCACTAAGGTTTTTATGGGGTGCAATGCTAGTTGCGCACGGCTTTCTTCTGGAATAAGGGAAAGCGTATGATTTATGCGCTCTAGGCGCTCTAAATCGCTATTTAAGGTATCGGAAAAGATGGTATCCAACAGATGACCCGCGATGGTCGCTGTCTTCGGATGATATTCTAGCTCCATCGGAAAATGCTTATGGGGACTGTCTAGGTTTATCACCAATAGCTTATTCGCCCCCAAATGGATTGGACTTGAAAGCGGCGCGAGCTGGTGGACTGAGCCGTCACCATAATAAGCTTGATTAAGTTTAATTGACGGGAACACCATGGGAATGGCTGAGCTTGCTAACAAGTGCTCGGTATTTAACATGCGCCGCTCACCGCTGCGTCTGGCGCGGGTCCAGTTTTCAATATCCCGTGCCGCTTGAAAAAACGTCACCGAACGCGAGTTGTTATAGCAGGAGGTATCGACACTCAGAGCGGTTAAAGCGCCGTTGCGGATATTGCGATCAATTCTTTTAAAATCGATAAGTTCATTCAATAAGTGCCGTAAAGGTTCATTATCGAGCAGGCTGCCAGCATCTGTATTGACCTTATCGTCCTGTAAGCCCTTTAGCGCCATTTTTGAGAGGTGTTTTAACACGCCTGGAAGAGTGGCTCGGTACACTTTTCTAGTTTCAAAATGACGCCATACCCATTCGAGTTTTTTGACACCTAAATGAAAACATGAGGCATGGGTGGCGATTGAAGTACCATTAATGGCACCAGCGGAAGTGCCACATATGATTTTGAAGGGAATGCCATGGTTGCGAGGATAAAGCTGGACCAGTGCTTTTAACACTCCCACTTGATAGGCGGCACGAGCGCCACCGCCACCGAGAACTAATGCTGTTGATGTTGGCAATCTTAATACTCAACGACTTGTTATTATGATTTTATTAAAGCAATGCCTTGTCTAAAAAAGCAAGTCTGAGCAGTTATCTTAATGACATTTCTTTAGTTTTTGATGAGAAGAGTCAAAGGCAAGCACTTGAGAGCTTGTTTGTCATCAACAGACGGGAAATAAAAAACGCACTTAAGTTAAACCTAAGTGCGTTGCTGTATTGAGAGGTTAATGGTAGCCATTAACTCGCACTGGCGAATGTGTATTCAGCGCAAAAGACAGTGCTTAAGCTTGCAGATTCTTTAAGAAATCGACGATTTGGTCGAATGGCACGTCTTGTTTTTCACCGGTGCGGCGGTTTTTGTATTCAAATACACCCGCGTCGATATTGCGATCACCAATCACCACAGTGTGAGGAATACCAATGAGCTCCATATCGGCGAACATCACGCCTGGACGCTCTTTACGGTCATCCAACAGGACATCAATACCCGCAGCGCTTAAGTCTTTGTATAACTGCTCGGCGATATCGGTGACGCGGTGCGACTTGTGCATATTCATTGGCAGAATGCCCACACTAAATGGTGCAATCGCTTCTGGCCATACAATGCCACGGTCATCAAAGTTTTGCTCAATCGCAGCAGCCACGATACGGCTCACGCCAACACCGTAACAACCCATCAGCAGCACCTGTGATTTACCGTTCTCATCGAGAACAGTCGCATTCATCGATTTAGAATAGTTAGTCCCGAGTTGGAAGATATGACCCACTTCGATACCTCGAGCCATGGCATAGGTACCTAAACCATCCGGTGTTGGCTCGCCTTCAACCACGTTACGGATATCGGCCGCTTGTGCTAGTGGCAGATCGCGCTCCCAGTTGATACCAAAGTAGTGTTTATCATCCACGTTTGCGCCGGCAGCAAAATCGCTCATCACGCTAACACTGTGGTCGATGATGATCGGCATATTCAGGCCGACAGGGCCTAATGAGCCTGGACCTGCGCCAATGGCGTCACGGATCAGGGCTTCTGGGGCAAATTCTAATGGTGATGCCACTAAATCTAATTTATCTGCCTTGATTTCATTTAGCTCGTGGTCACCACGTACAATCAGCGCAACCAGTGGCGCCGCTTCAGTCGCACCCTTAACAATCAAGGTTTTCACTGTTTTAGTGATATCTAAACCGAATTGCTCAACTAACTCGGCAATGGTTTTCGCATTTGGGGTATCGACTAAACGTAATGCTTCAGTCGCCGCGCCGCGCGTTTCGGTTGGCATTGGCGATTCGGCTTTCTCGATGTTAGCGGCATAATCGCTACCCGTAGAGTAGGCGATTAAGTCTTCACCGCTTTGCGCTAATACATGGAACTCGTGTGACATGCTGCCACCGATAGAACCGGTGTCCGCTAAAACCGGACGGAAGGCTAAGCCCATGCGCGACAGAATGTTGCTATAGGCTTGATACATCGCCTCATAGGTTTCATTCATGGTGTCCACATCAAGATGGAAAGAATAAGCATCTTTCATCAGGAACTCGCGAGAACGCATCACGCCAAAGCGTGGGCGAACTTCGTCGCGGAATTTAGTTTGAATTTGATAAAGATTCAGCGGTAATTGTTTGTATGAGCTGACTTCTTTGCGGATTAAGTCGGTGATCACTTCTTCGTGGGTTGGTCCCAGAACGAAGTCACGGCTATGACGGTCTTTAAAACGCAGTAGTTCAGGACCAAACTTGTCCCAGCGACCTGTTTCTACCCATAAATCAGCCGGTTGCACCATAGGCATAAGGATTTCAATCGCGCCCGCTTTGTTCATCTCTTCACGAACAATCGCTTCGACTTTACGTAATACACGCAGGCCCGTGGGCAGGTAGCTGTATAGGCCTGAAGCGTTACGGCGGATCATACCCGCACGTAGCATTAATTGATGGCTGATGACTTCTGCATTCGCAGGTGTTTCTTTTTGAGTAGAAAGTAGGTATTTGCTAACGCGCATTACCGATGTCCAAATTTGAGTTGAATGGGCGCCATTTTATCACCTGCTTTGATGATGTCACCTATGGATTTAGGTTAAATTCAACTAGCTGGGAGACAAATAGCATTTTTGATGCTGGATAACGGTTAAAGCAAAGATAAGCGCTGCGCCGTTAGGGTGCGACTTCGTCATTGCTCGTATCTAGATTCTCGTCGCTGCTTACTTATTTCGCCGATCGCCAATCACCCGTGCCGGATTACCGGCGACGATAGCCCATGCGGGGACATCTTTAGTGACAATACAGCCCATGCCAATCACCGCATGGTCGCCAATGGTGACACCATCAACTATCCCGGCCTGTGCGCCAATCCACACATCTTTACCTATCACGACGCCTTTAGAGTGGGAGGCTTGTTGATAAATGGGCGTATCGGGCGCCATGCCATGATTAAAGGCGTAGATTGTCACATGGTTAGCAATGCGAGTTTGGGAGCCAATTTGAATCCCCACTCGACCGCCATCGAAGGAGCAGCCATGATTGATGGCGACTTCATTACCAAGGGTGATAGGGCCATGTAAAAAACATTCGGCGGCAATCATGCAGTGATTACCTATCTTAATATCGCGATTGGGCTCGGCAAATAACTGTGCCTCGGGAGCGATAAAACAGTTATCACCAATGGTGACGGTTTCGAGGGCGCAAAGGTTGGTTTGAATTTCATCCTGCCAAGGTTTAGCCCAGACTAAGTGTTTTTCTTTGAGTGAAAAATACAGCCAGGGCATCCAAGACAGACGCTTTTTGTGTTGGCTCTGATAATCAGGCAATGCGGTTGTGTTTAGCGTGTGCATTTAGCCACATTTCCCGGGTTTGAGTTCGAGCACTTGAATATATTCCCGATCATCCTCATCAACCGCCATCCGCCAAAAGATATCTAAATCATACAAAGCCACTTGATATAACTTGGGATCATCCTTGGCTTTTTTATAGGCAGGGCGAGGGTCTTGTCCGAGTACGCCGCGGATAAGTTCGGCCAAATCAGTATAAGCGTCCTGTTTGCTGTAGGTGTTAATCTGCGTTGCCGCGAGCTCGGAAAACACCACTCTAATCAGCTTAGGCGCTTCTTGAGCGATACCGCCGACGGCACCTTCAATCGAATCTGAGAAGGGAATATAGGGCTTTATATCGATAATCGGCGTGCCATCGACAAGATCCATGCCTGAAATCTCCAGGCATACTTTGCCTTTACGTTGCACCACTCGGTGGAGTTTTACCACGGATTGGCCAATGCCGTTTGGGCGAAACGTCGAGCGGGTTGCGAATACACCGAGTTTTTCATTACCACCTAAACGCGGTGGGCGAACTGTGGTTTTCCAGCCTTGGGCGAGATTTTCATGGAAACAAAACAGCAGCCAAAGGTGGGAATATTGCTCGATGCCACGCACGGCGTCGAGATGATTGATATGGCCTTCCAGCTCAACATAACCGCGTGCTTCCACCAAACCAGGTTGCCTTGGAATGCCAAATTTTTGTTTGTAGGGGGTACGGCAGGTGGCCACAGCGGTAATTTGGTTGGTAAATGTCATGCAAAAAACACCTAAAGGAAGGAGCAACAACCCAAACTCAGATGGCTTAGGTTGTAAAGTACAACAAGAATGGCGTGCAGTATACACGCGATGAACTAGTCGGCGGTGGCCATTTTAATCGCTTGACCGACACATAACGCGCGGCTGATACAGCCTTGCGCAGCTTCTTCCATCATCACGCATTGTTTGATGATGATACCGTTAGCACCTTTATCAGCCGCAGCGCGGCGGGCTTCGGTTCTCGCTTCGCTTAAGGATGCTGGCACGCCATTTACATCCGCTTGGCAAGATTCTCCTTGCACTAAGCCTTTCAACTCGTAGTGGCCTTTAGGCAAACTATCACCTTCAAATAGCGTAACATCGCCTGCCTTGAAGTAGTCACTAATCGCCTCACCGTCTAAATTGCTATTAAAACTGTAGTCGCTGGCACAGGCGCTAAGCAGGAGCACTAATGCACTTGAGAGGATGATTTTCATGGTTTGACCTGAGATTAAGGGTAAAGAAGCGCAGTCCCATGGACTGCGCGGTGCTGTGCGATTTATCTCAGTAAATTCTATCGCTTAAGATACTTTTGATAAAGCTGCTGGTGGCGATTATTCAGATCTATTTGTCTTCCTTCAATCCAGATCGCATCAATTTTGTTACTCATGGGGTCGAGGATATCTCCGTCACTCAGCACAACGCTGCCCTGATAGCCTACTTCGATAGCGCCTAAATCGTTAATCCCTAACAGCTTTGCTGCATCTAACGTGACAGATTTCAACGCTTGCTCTGCCGTAACGCCATAAGCTGCGCTGTAACCTGCGGCATAGGGTAGGTTACGACTGTTCCAATCCGATGAAAAACCAAGGGCATAGGGAATGCCGGCATTTGCTAGCAACGAAGGGATTTTAAACGGTAAATCTACCGGTTCATCTGTGCGTTTAGGTAGGCTTAGGGTGTGCGGGTAAATCACACTGGCATTCACTTCCCTTAAACTTGAGGCCAGTCGCCATGCATCATAACCGCCGACAATGACCAATTTAAATTGATATTTTTTAGTCAGGGCAATTACTTGCTCGATTTGGTTAACACTGTCTGCGTGGGCAAATAGCGTTGCTTTACCTTGATACAGTGGCAACATGGCCTGCCAACGCAGATTGGGCTTGTGGTCGGCATCCGGTGTATTTTGGCTCAAAAAGTAGCGGTAACCATCTTCAAAGGCTGTGATGAGTTGATTGATCGCCTGCTGATTTTTTTCAATCGCTTTGGCTTTTCCTTTTTCATCCTCTGGCATGCGTTTTATCTGTGGCCAGTAAACATGAAATTGGCCTTCACTGGGGTGCAATGCATCTTCAATGGTCCACGCATCGAGATCGACGACCACCGATTGCCCCGCTAATCCCTCACCACTGGGGACAATTTGTGCGTGAGTGATGCCATTATAGCGAATGGTTGGCAGCAGCTCCGAATCCGGGTTGTAAGCCGTTGCTGCAGTAATTTGCGGGTTAAAGTCACCGACTTCAGCGTTATCTACGGTCGGGCGAACCATCTCGATTTCCACTAAGCCAAGACTGGTATCCAGTGCAATAAGGCCGGGATATAAGTGTTTGCCCGTGGCATCGATAACCTGTGCTTTACCATCAGCCCCGTTGACGTGTAACTGTGGTCCTAGCGCACTGATTTTGCCGTTTTCAATCAAGACATCGGTATTGGTTAAAACCCCTTGGCTGACCGTATGCACAGTGGCGTTTTTAATCAACACACCGTGAGTTTGTTTAGGCGTAGGGATGAGATCATGTGCCTGCACGGACAAGGTGATGGCCAGTGTCGACAGCAGCAAGGTCGTGGGTAAGTGCTTCATTATTTTGCTCCCTGATGATGTTGGCCCCAAGCCTGATAATGGGTATCGCAGTGCCATTGTGGCTCGTTAAGCGGTGTAACTTTTTCACCCGCCTTAGCGTTATCATCACTACTGAGAATTTTTTGGATAAGAGCGGCACGCTCAGCCACCACTTGCTGCTGGGCAAGCTGGTCTTGGTCGCGATCGAAGTAGCGTTTGCCTTCAACCCAAGCCTGGGTCACTTTGGCATAAATCGACAGCGGCTCGGCGTTCCATAGCACGATATCGGCCATTTTGCCTGGGGTGAGTGAGCCGACATACTCATCGACTCTGAGCTGTTTCGCTGGGTTGATGGTCACCATATTCCAGGCATCTTCCTTTGACATACCGCAATACATCATTGACTTAGCTGCTTCTTGGTTGAGTCTGCGCTGCATTTCGTAGTCATCGGAATTGATACTCGTCAGCACACCTTGTTTTTGCATTAGGCACGCGTTTTGAGGGATCGCATCATAGACTTCGAACTTATAGGCCCACCAATCGGCAAAGGTCGAGGCGCCCGCACCATGGGCAGCCAGTTCACTGGCAACCTTGTAACCTTCAAGCACATGGGTAAAGGTTTGCACTTTAAAGTGGTAGGCTTCGGCTAAGCGCAGGAACATTAAGATTTCCGACTGTACATAAGAGTGAATATGCACATCGCGCTGTTGCTTAAGCACTTCGGCCACCGCCTGCAAGCGATAACTTGGGCGCGGTGCGAGGGTTTTCTTCTTCTCACTGCTGCGTAAATCATCATAATCCTTCAGCGCATTCTCATAGGCGAGTGCTGCATCGAAGGTTTCTTCAAATAAGGCTTTTACCCCCATGCGTGTCTGCGGGAAGCGCTGCACAAACTTTTCGCCCCAGTTACTCTGTTTGACGTTTTCGCCAAGGGCGAATTTGATACTGGCAGGGGCATTGGCAAACTTTAGCTGTTCTGCGCTTTCTCCCCACTTCATTTTTATTAACTGGGATTGGCCACCAATAGGATTAGCGCTGCCATGGAGTAATTGTGCGCTGGTCACGCCGCCCGCGAGTGCGCGATAGATGGAGACATCTTCAGGATTAATCACATCGCCAATCCGCACTTCAGAGGTGACTGCGTCTGTGCCTTCGTTAGTGCCGCCGTTGATGGCAATATGGGAATGCTCATCGACAATCCCCGCTGTTAAGTGCTTGCCCGTTGCATCGAGGACTTGATATCCAGAAGGCGTGTTGAGTTGCTGGCCGATTTTTTCAATCTTGCCATTGGCCATTAGCAGATCCGCATGTTCCAAGATACCTTGTTTATCTGAGGTCCAGAGGGTGGCATTTTTAATATGGAGTTTCTCGGCTTTGGGCGCCTCACTTAAACCATAGGCGACGTTAGGGTAGGTAAGTTGACTGACTAAGGTTTGCGTTGCATCGGCTTTAGGCGTGCTTACTTGCTCCGTCTTTAGCGGAGGCGTAAGGGCAATACCAGCAACATTAATGCTACGACTTTGGGCGTCTACCATCCGGCCTTGAATGCCGTCTTTGGCAAACCAGAGGGTAAAACGGCTGATCCCATGAATGCCTGCATCAGTTAAATTGGCGTTAAAGCTGACGCGGCCGTCGTCTTCAAGCTTGAGGTTGGAGAGTGGAATACTCTTCTCGCCACTGCTCAGATTTCCTTGCAAAGTGGTTTTACCTGCTTTGTCTGCTTCTTCAAGGCTCAAATCTAAAGTTAAATTATTCAACGTCAGCTGATAGTCACCCAACATCTTGGCTTGTGAAAGTGAGCGGATGGCTTGTTCTTGTCCCTGTAGCCAGACACTGTAAATCTGTCCGTCTTTAAAAATATTGCCCTTAGTAATGACAAAGTCCGCCATATAGCCCGGGGCAAGTTTTCCGGTCAAGTCAGCGGTTCCTGCCATTTCAGCAGCTTGAGTGGTGAGGGCCGCGAGGGCTTTATCTTCGCTGAGTCCTTGCGCAATCGCTTGACGAAGGCGTGGCCAAAACGCCTCGGTCTTAATGCCAAATTGGGTAAACGCAAAGGGGATACCTGCATTTGCTACTGCGGCAGGGTTTGTGGGCGCGCGCTCCCATTGTCTGAGTTCTGCAAGGGAGACTTCGCGATCGGCATCATCGGTACCCACTTCGGGTGCTTGTGGGTAATTAAGAGGAAGAATTAAAGGATAATTCAGAGCCTTTAATTCGTTGATCCGAGCATATTCTTGGCCACTTGCGAGTAAGTTGGCGGGCTGCTTATGTTCTTTGAGTAGGTTAGCTGCACGCAATAAATCGTTCAGATTTTTTGTTTCAAATACGATTGGTTTCTCGGCTAAGTTATCTAAACGTTCGAAGGCAATATTAAATTCAATTTGAGGTGTAGCTGAACTATTAACCGATTTGTGCTTATTTTGGTTATACCAGTTAGCATCGGCAAAGGTTTGCCTGATAAGCGCAATACTGCCCATTAAGGAATTGGGATAATCTTGCTCGGAGGTGCCTTTATCAAAGGCCATAAAAGGTTGGCTGCGCGCCCGATAAATCACCTCGTTAGCATTTTTATCGGCTAATGATAGGCTGACACCCGTGCCTCGGAAAATACCATCAAGCTTACTGCTTTGCACACTGGTAAAACCGTTTACGATCCAATCTTTAGCACGTTGCTTATTGGGGTAAATGTAATTAAACCATTCTTTTTCAGCGTGAATTGCACCATTCTCAGCATTGCCACCGATACGTTTAATATCATATACCGGACGAGTTAGCCCCAATTTTGGATATTCAAACTCGATAGCATAATCGGTAAAGGGATCGATAAAACCGGGATAAATAGTATAACCACTGAGATTGACCTTTAATGCCGCCGCGGGGATATCACCTTGGTCAATAATGGCTTTGATCCGATTGTTTTCAACTAATAATGTGGCATTTGAGAGTCGTTTCCCCGGTGCAAGAATTAATTCTGCATTGGTCAATGCAGTTAACTTATTGACGGGGGTGATGGGATTGGCCTCGGCAAAAATGGGTTGAGATACAAAACTACTTATTATGCCGCAGCTTATTATTATCTTATTGTTTATCTGCATTTTTTATTCACTTAGACGGAGGGTGAATAAAGAGTAACCTAAAGTAGATGTAAATACTAAAGATGAATTGTAACGCAATTTAAGCATTTACTTGAATGACAATGGGCGGGGTGGGATAGGCATAAAAAAGCTCGCAGGGCGCGAGCTTTTTTATGTTACTCAATGATAATAGCGAATGGCTATTGTCATTACCATTACGGTATTGGATTAGATTAAGAAATCATCCATAGAACGGCCTTTATTGACTTCGTTCTTAAATACTGTTGGCATACGGCCTTGACCTGTCCACTGGATCACTTCGCCATCAACTTCAATTTGGTATTTCGCTGGACGAGGAGCGCGTTTCTTGCTCGAGGCTTTAACTGCAACACCACCTAAATCGTCGATTGATAAACCAACGGCTTCCATTTGTTGACGGATTTCTTCAATTTTTGCATTACGAGCAGCAATAGCTTGCTGTTCTTCTGCTTCCATTGACTCACGCTCAACTAAAATTTTATCTAGTTTAGCCGCTAAATCACGCAGTTCTTCAACGCTAAGATCTTTTACCGCAGCTTTAAAACGACGACCGTGAGTTAATATCTCTAAAAATTCGCTCATATCTATTTTCGTCCCACTCTATTTTTATTACAGGATAATGGTGAACAACAGCTAAATGATAGAAACTAATATTGCTCGAATCAAATAAAATTATGCAATAAACAAAAATTAAATATTATTTAATTTTTGAACTTTTTATATATGGCAAATAAGTGTTCAAAAATGTGGCCAATACGACAGTCTTAAAAATGCAAACAAGCGTTTGACTTTGGTTGACGTTAACGTTAACAGGACGTAAAGTGGCTCTATCCTGCATTGGTGATCACCAATGTTTTGTCCATGTACATGAAAGTGTAGGAAGGAAGCCCTATGAAAGTATTGGTGCCTGTTAAGCGCGTAGTTGATGCCAATGTGAAGGTCAGGGTAAAAGCTGACAACACCAGCGTTGATACCGCAAACCTCAAAATGGCGTTGAACCCTTTTTGTGAAATTGCAGTAGAAGAAGCGGTTCGTTTAAAAGAAGCGGGCAGTGCTACTGAAGTAGTGGTCGTCAGCATCGGCAATAAAGCCGTTCAAGAACAATTGCGTACCGCATTAGCACTAGGTGCTGATCGCGCGATTCACATTGATACTGAAGAAGAGTTAGCACCAGTATCAATTGCCAAATTACTTAAAGCAGTACAAGAAAAAGAACAAGCGCAATTAGTGCTGTTTGGTAAGCAATCCATTGATGGTGATAATAACCAAACGGGCCAAATGTTTGCTGCATTAACGGATATGCCGCAAGCGACTTTTGCTTCAGCAATTAAAGTTGAAGGTAATTCACTTCAAGTTGCTCGTGAGATAGATGGTGGTATGCAAACCTTAAATCTACCGTTGCCAGCTGTGGTGACTGCGGATTTACGTTTGAATGAGCCACGTTATGCCTCATTACCTAATATCATGAAAGCCAAACGTAAGCCATTAGATGTGCTGACGGTAGCTGATTTAGGTGTGACGCTCAAAGCGCATCAAACGGTGATCAAGGTAACGCCGCCTGCTGAACGTAAGGCCGGTATTATGGTTGCGTCGGTAGCAGAGCTGGTTGAAAAGTTAAAGAATGAAGCGAAGGTGATCTAAATGGCCATTTTAGTATTAGCAGAACACGATAATGCGGCGCTGAAATTGGATACCGCTAAAGTTGTCACCGCAGCTCGTGCGATCGGCGGTGATGTACATGTATTGGTGGTGGGCCATCAATGTGGTGCAGTGGTGCAAGCTGCTCAAGCTCTACAAGGTGTCGCGCAAGTATTAGTTGCCGATAACAGTGCTTATGAAGCGCATTTAGCCGAAAACGTGGCTAAATTGCTGGTGGACTTAGCACCAAACTACAGCCATATTCTCGCAGCGGCATCGAGTGCGGGTAAAGACACGTTACCGCGTGTGGCAGCACTTTTAGATGTGGCGCAAATTTCGGAAGTGATTGGCGTGGTGAGTAGCGATACCTTTGTTCGCCCGATTTATGCGGGTAACGCCTTAGCGACAGTTCAAAGCCATGACGCTATCAAAGTGATGACAGTGCGTGCCAGTGCGTTCGATGCGGTGACACAGGGTAATAATGCTGCTGTGACTACCTTGGATAAAGTGTTTGAAGCCAAAGCTCAGTTTGTGTCTCAAGCGCTGACAGTTTCAGCACGTCCAGAGTTAGGAAATGCTGGCATTATCGTATCTGGTGGCCGTGGCATGGGCAGCGGTGAAAACTTCGGCATGTTAGAGCAACTGGCTGATAAGCTTGGTGCCGCAGTAGGTGCTTCGCGTGCGGCGGTTGACGCAGGCTTTGTTCCGAATGACTTGCAAGTCGGTCAAACCGGTAAAATTGTCGCACCTAATCTCTATATTGCAGTAGGTATTTCAGGCGCGATCCAACATTTAGCGGGAATGAAAGACGCTAAGGTGATTGTGGCTATCAACAAAGACCCTGAAGCGCCTATCTTCCAAGTTGCCGATTATGGCCTCGAAGCTGACCTGTTCGAAGCCGTTCCGCAGTTGATTGCAAGCTTAAGTTGATTTTATTTGTGAGCTAAGTCAAAGTAAGCGGCTTCGCGGTGGTAACTGCTTAGCCGCTTATGTTTTTATGAGCCTCACGCCCATGTATGGGCGTTCTTAGAAGTAGAGGCGCACCAAATATCAGTAGTGATCAGTAGGGTGATTCCGTTGATCGTTCACGAAAGGATTTGGTGCCGAAGTAGTTTGATTTATCACGATCAACTGCTGGGGTTGTGTCTAATAGGTACAACACTGCCATAGTATTTCCAGATACGGATATTAGGAATAGTTACTATGGAGCGCTACTGATAGGACAGGTGATCTTGGGTATCTATTGCCTTTTCCCACCAGTTCAGTCGCCCTCCATTCGTATTTTGACGAAGAAATAATCAATGACTGTAGTTAGTTATGCCGATTCGGCGCTTTCTTTGCTCCCGCCTGTGGTTGCAATTGTATTGGCGATTTTTACTCGCCGAGTGCTTCTTTCCCTCGGTTTAGGAATTGTGATTGGAGTATTATTGCTCAATCAATTTTCTCCTGTGGCCAGCGGTGAGTTTTTATTTAACAGTGTAAAAGGACTTTTTTGGTCGGATGATGGCGTAAATTCTTGGAATTTATACATTCTCGGTTTCTTGATTGTATTGGGGATGATCACCGCTCTAATTACTGTGAGTGGTAGTGCACGGGCATTTGCTGATTGGGCAAGGTTACATATTCGTAATAAGCGCGATGCGAAATTACTGACCATGTTTTTAGGCTGTGTTGTTTTTATTGACGATTATTTCAATAGCTTAGTCGTTGGGTCTGTCGCAAGGCCTGTTACCGACCGTTACCATATTTCCCGCGCTAAGTTAGCTTATTTATTAGATTCTACCGCAGCACCAGTTTGTGTCATTTCACCGGTATCAAGTTGGGGCGCTTATATTATTGCGTTAATTGGCGGTATATTAACAGCACATGGTTTTGCGGACTCTGGTCATTTGAGTGTATTTATTCAAATGATCCCTATGAATTTCTACGCAATTTTCTCTTTATTATTACTGCTTTGTGTGGCGTTTATGGGCTTAGATGTTGGCCCTATGCGTGAACATGAATTAAATGCCATGCGCGGTAATTTATACGATGAGACTAAAGGTTTACCGCCAGGTGCTAATGCTGATTTACCCGAAGCTGAAACAGGTAAAATCCTCGGGTTATTCCTACCTATCACAGTACTGGTATTTGCGACCCTGTATTTTATGATCGATAGCGGTGCTCAAGTATTAGCTAAAGAAGGCATTGAATTTAATATTATTTCTGCTTTCGAGAAAACCGATGTGAGTTCATCACTGTTCTTTGGTGCCCTGATTGGTTTAGCGGTTGCGCTGGTACTTAACTTAGTGCAAGGCGTTGAAAAATCAATGGTATTAAAAGGTGTAGTGCAGGGCGCTCGCTCTATGTTGCCTGCGATTTACATCTTGTTATTTGCTTGGACCATTGCAGCTGTGATCGGCCAGCTTGAAACCGGTAAGTTTATGGCTAGCCTAGCCACTGGGAATATTCCCTTTGCTTTCTTACCTGCATTAATGTTTGTGTTAGCGGGCCTGACTGCATTCTCTACAGGAACCAGTTGGGGTACGTTCGGGATTATGCTGCCGATTGCCGCCGATATGGCGATGGGCAGTCACACAGCCATGATGTTACCTATGCTGGCTTCGGTATTAGCGGGGGCGGTATTTGGTGATCATTGTTCACCGATTTCTGATACCACTATTTTGTCGTCGACGGGGGCCAGTTGCCATCATATCGACCACGTAGTGACGCAGCTTCCCTACGCCGTAATCGTTGCGCTGATCAGCATGATCGGCTACGTAGTGCTTGGCTTAACTGAATCGGTCAATGCGGGATTAGTGACTTGTAGCATATTGTTTGTATTGACGATTTTTGGTTTGCACATTAAATCCAAAAGTACGGCTTTATAAGTCCGTGATTTAACTTCGCTCTTATATTGAGAATGTAAAACAAATCAGCCAGCAACTATGCTGGCTGATTTTTATCTACTCAGTATCTAAGATTACTGAGTCTGATTGAGTCCACGGCGGTTGAGTAAACCTTCAGTGGTAGGCTCTTGGCCGCGGAAGTTCTTGTAAGCTTCCATTGGCGCAATACTGTTGCCCACTTCGCGAATGGTCTTACGATATTTCATGCCGATCTCACGGTTTAGGCCGCCTTGGGTTTGCACATAGGCAAAGGCGTCAGCCGCTAAAATTTCACTCCACATATACGCGTAGTAACTTGCTGAGTAACCACCTGGGAAGGCGTGGGCAAAGTAAGTTGACTTATAACGTGGTGGTACGGCGGTGATATTTAAGCCGTGCTTTTTCAGCGCATTAGCCTCAAAGGTCGCTACATCTTGCAATGGTGCATCAGGGCTTAATGAGTGCCATTCCATATCCACTAGCGCCGCAGCCATATACTCTAACGTATCGAAGCCTTGGTTAAAACTGCCGGATTTTAACAGTTTTTGCAGTAACTCATCAGGGATAGGCTTGCCTGTTTCGTAGTGCTTGGCGTAGTTGGCTAACACTTTAGGGTGGGCCGCCCAATCTTCTTCGAAAGTCGATGGAAATTCCACAAAGTCACGGGATACCGAAGTCCCAGAAAGACTTGGGTAAGTCACTTTGGAGAACATACCGTGGGTACCGTGGCCCATTTCATGGAACATGGTGGTGACTTCGTTATAGCTGACGAAGGTAGGTTGGCCTTCAGGCGCCTTTTTAATGTTCATCACGTTAACTACGACGGGCTTAGTACCTTCGAGGAAGGATTGCCCTACAAACGAGCTCATCCATGCGCCACCGCGTTTGCCTTCACGGGCAAAGTAATCAGCATAGAAAATCGCCATGCTTGAGCCATCGGCATCAAACATTTCATAGGCTTTCACATCTGGGTGGTATACAGGCAAATCTGGACGTGGTTTTAACGTCACGCCATACAACTCTTTAAGCGTATAGAACACGCCGTCTTCTAGGACGCGGTTAAATTCGAAGTAGGGGCGAATGCTATTGGCATCAAGAGCGTATTTTTCTTGGCGGACTTTCTCTGCGTAAAACTCCCAGTCCCATGGTGCGAGCTCAAACTTGCCACCGGTCTTGTTGATCATCGCTTGGATATCGGCCGCTTCTTTCTCTGTGTTGGCGACTACGGCTGGCACCATAGAGCCAAACATGCTGTAAACCGCTTCTGGCGTTTTTGCCATTTGCGGTGCAAGGCGATAGCTAGCCCAGTTCTCATAACCTAAGAGAGCGGCGCGCTCGGCACGTAATTGGGCTAAGCGAGACACTAAAGATGCGGTCTCGTTTTCACCCGTTAAGCCACGGTTTGCCGAGGCTTCCCAAATGCGCTGGCGCAGTTCACGGTTCTCTAAAGAGGCGAGTATTGGCTGGCGAGTAGTGTTGGTGATATTGATTAAGTACTTACCTTCATGGCCTGCTGCCTTGGCATCATTTGCTGCCGAGGTGATTTCGCTGTCACTTAGGCCAGCCAGTTGTTCTTTGCTATCGACAACAATAGCGATTTCTTTGGTTAAGCGTAGTAAACGTTGAGAGAACTCGTTGGTCAGCGTCGATTGCTCTTCGTTTAAGGCACGGATCTTCACTTTTTGCTCATCGGTCAGCTTAGCGCCAGCCATGATAAAGCGCTGGTGATACACCTCAACCAAACGTACCGCTTCAGGCGTTAAACCTAAGTTATTGCGGTCGTTATAGATGGCTTCAATACGAGCGAATAGTGCAGGATTAAGGTTGATGTTATCCGAGTGAGCAGCCATTTTGGGGGCCATTTCACCTTGGATTTTACGCAGGGCTGGATTGCTGTTCGAACCTGCGAGGTTGTAAAACACGCTCGATGCACGGTTGAGCAGGGCGCCGCTTTTTTCCATGGCGACAATTGTGTTATCAAAGGTCGGCGCAGCAGGATTGTTAGCAATCGCTAAAATTTCTTGATACTGCTCTTTAATACCTTGTTCTAAAGCGGGCTGAAAATGCTCGTCTTTAATAACACTAAAATCAGGTGCTTGATATTGCAGTGTACTGGCTTGGAATAAGGGGTTTTGGGTTTGTACTGCGGTGACATTTGCAGCTTTTGTATCTTGAGTGCTACAGCCTGCGAGTGCTCCGGTCATCAGTGTGGCGCCAATGGCGATGGCAATAAAACTTTTACGCATAGTTGAGTGATTTCCTTAGAATTGTAGTTTTTGTGACTCTAGCGTTACTAACTTAAATAGGACTGAAAACCTATGGGGTGAAGTTGTAAGTAAAAGTAAACAAAAAAAGCGCCCCAAGGTTACGGGGCGCTTTGAACTATTTTCTTGCAGGGAAAATAGCGGGACGATTAACTATTTACGGGTGAAGTTGTGGTATTTGTCGATACCTGAGCTGCTACCTGTGTTATGGCAAACAGCACATGCTTCTCCTGTTGGTTGTTTGAACCAATCACCTACGGCAGGAACGCTGATCTCGCCACCATTGCTAGCCATGTGAGCTTTGACTGCATCGCCTGTGTGGCAAGCATAGCAGTTAGCGGTGACAGGGCTGGTCATTTTGCTACCAGGTTCAAGGATGTATTGGTTTGGTATTTTGTTTAAATCAATCGCGGTTTCGTGACAGGCAACACAGCTTGTGACTGGGTTGATTGCACCTGCACCGTTAGCGGTTTTCGCTTGAGTGCCATCGGCCTTCATCTCACCGACATTCGCACCGTTGCCCCAGTGCCAGCTGTGCACCATAGGACCAAAACCAGCACCCAGAGTGGCCGAAGTCCGTGCCATACCGTTATCATGGCAAGCTACGCAAGCCTTACCGCCTTCGTCAAATGCGCCATTTTTGTGGAATGCGGTGGCATCATTGTGGCAAGTAGTACAGCTGTTATCACTGACTACGGTGCGACGTTCAAAGGCGGATACTTTGGTTGCTGTCGCAGGATCGACTACATCAGAGTATGCGGTGAACGAGACCCCCATTGAGCCGTCATAGCCATTGGCTCTGAGGCTGCCATTGCTTTGATAGCGTTGGTTACCGTCGTACTCCATCCAACCTGCGGTGCTGAAGGTGACCCGTGCAGAGTAGGCATAGTTAGCGTTTACTGCGCTGATATTAGTTAGTAGGTGACAGATATTCTTAGTACCATCGGTGTTGTAACCATAGTAGTACTTAGTACGGTCACCTGGACGGCCTACTAAGGTGTTGTTGTCATAAGCATGCAGATAGGCACCAGCGTAGACAATCGGCTTCTTGGCATCAAATACCAGAGGATCTGAGTAGTTGAAGTTATCTTTAATGCTAAAGATGTTGCCGTCAGTGTCTTTCACTGTGATGGTGGTACACCAACCGGGTTCTGCTTTCGCTACGCTTGAGCCATCGGGCGCATAGTGGTCGGTTAAGGTGGAAATATCATCCACTTTTACGGGGGTTGAGAGTGTTACTTGGTACTTAGCACGGATAGCTTGACGCTCGGTAATGCCTTCTTTGCCTTCATGCATTGGGCGCACATCGGCACCGTTACTTGGCACAATCGCACCTGGTACGCCGCCAGTGTTGTGGCAGTCGATACAACCAGGGCCTGAAACGCTGATATTGGTTGGCGCTTCAACGTGGCAAGAAGTACAGTTCATCACGCTGAAATCTTTAGTGAATTTCTGGTGATTAATGTGGCCAATTTTAGACAGTGTATTGGTGGCGTAACCGCCGATAGAGAAGCCTTCGGCATTTTTTGCTGCAAAGCTAACTGAGCCGTGACAGACTAAACAGCCTTCAACAAAGGTAACTTCGCTGTCCATACCGGTTGCTACATAACTAGCGTGACGACGTGGGCTTGTTGAATAGTCTACGTGACAGGAATAGCAACTATCGGTCGTGGTTGAATGAGTTCCCTCTGGCTTGTTCACCACCAGCGGTGCTGAGCGAGCAATGCCAGTTTCAGCATTACCGCCGACTCTGAGCCATACAATACCTTCGGTACCAGCGTTAACACCTTTCATTGGGGCTTTAAAGCTATAGTGACCATCGCCTAATGAAGTGAGCAAAGCGCCCTCAGTTGCTTGAGTTGCAGCGCCACCGATATTGACGTTATCTTTGACAGGATTGCCACTTGCGTCGGTTTTGTCGGCTTCATTTCTATTATTGATAAAGCCTTTATCGGTTAATGCTGCAACTTTGGCTTCAGCATTTTTCAGTCCATTGATTAAGTTGCCATTTTCGTCAGTGATCTTAAATTCATAGGTGATATTGCCTTCACCAAAGCTATAGTTCAGTACTTTTACATTGGTGACTGTTGAACTCGTGACTGGTGGTGGAACCCAAGGTTCACCCGGTGTTCCCGGTGTGCCAGGTGTCCCCGGAGTGCCTGGCGCGCCATCTACACCATCTTTACCATCACTGCCGCAACCTACGAGAGCACCGGTAAGTGCTAAGGCGACAACGTATGCCAGTTTTTTAGAGGTGAATATTCTCATCATAATCTCCATTAATCCAATACGCATTTAAAGGCACGGATTGCAGCACTAACGTTTGCAGGGGAGATTAGTGCTTTGAACCGCTGATTTCATTTGCAAGCATCGAATACTTTTATTTTTTAAATTGAGTACTTTTGGTCTCGGATGAAATATTACTGTTATTGATATGTTTGTTTTTTGAACCAAACCGCATTTAGGACTATAACTTTGGAGGTAGATCGCATTTCTAAACTTTTGTTAATGTGATTTTTCTTAATTAAAACAATATTTAAGGTTAAATTAAGGTTGTTGTAACAATTGCGCTTTTATGGCTTTATCTGTTTCCATATGTTGAGCGTTGAACAGAAATACGAACAATGATTTTCAAAGTTGATTGACCATGAAATCACTAAAATATCCATTCTAGATATTTAGATTGAGATTTCAGTATAAAAGCTGAGAAAGGCCTAGTGTGCTAGGGTCAAGCGCAATGCTAAACTAAGCGGCATAAACTCTGGTGACAGAGATATGATCAATCAGTTTGAAAAAGGGATTCATTTTGGCGCAATTGTACTTTTACTATTCAGCAATGAATGCGGGTAAATCTACCTCTTTATTACAATCTTCCTATAACTACCGTGAGCGCGGTATGAATACGTTAGTGATGACGGCTTCTATCGATGATCGATACGGTAAGGGCAAAGTAGCTTCGCGGATTGGTATTGAGACCGAGGCGCAGGTTTTTAGCCGTGATGACAACTTGATTGAAATGATTACCGCTGCCCATCAAGTGAATCATCTGAGTTGTGTGTTGGTAGACGAATGCCAGTTTTTAACTAAAGAACAAGTCAAACAACTTACATACATTGTTGATAATATAGATATCCCTGTATTGTGCTATGGATTGAGGACTGACTTTCAAGGTGAGCTTTTTAGTGGTAGTCATTATTTATTAGCTTGGGCAGATAAATTAATTGAGCTAAAAACCATTTGTCACTGTGGTCGCAAAGCGAATATGGTGGTGCGGCTAGATGGTGAAGGAAAAGTCATGCGCGAAGGTGAGCAGGTCGCAATTGGCGGTAATGAAAGTTACGAATCGGTATGCCGTAAACATTTTCGTGAGTTTATTTGGGATTAACCTAAGCTCGGTTAGCACTTAACCAAAATATAAGAATTTTTGTGCTAACCACTTTGAGGCTTGCTGCCAAGTCATTAAAATATGGTGAGATATAACACATATAATCCATCATCCAAGAGCAGTTAGATCTTGTTCGAGCAAGGTAATAAGAATGTATCGCGGCGATACACTCAGATAAGCATAAGTGTGAGTTTTGCCGTTGTACTTCATGTTGATGTATTAAGCATAAGTTGGGAAAAATCCCACGTAGAAAGGATGTGTTAAGTGATTTTTTGGAGCCGTTTTGCCTAATTCTACGCAAGAAATGCAATTTGAAAACTATCGTCCTCGTCCGCCACAACCCGAGCCTAAGGCAAAGCGTGAGCGTAAGCCTAGATCTAAAGGGCGTGCTTGGTTTCTATTATTTATTCTGGTTTTTTGTTTAGCGATTTTGATTGGTCAGGAGGTCAAAACCTCTTATTACCAGTCTAAGTATATTCACCAATACGCTAAAACTCTGACCTATGAGCTGAAAAACGAGCCTACTCAGTCGATTATCTATCCAAGTTATGGCCCCTTCGATGAGCGTCATGGCTACAGTAAGTTGCCACAATATATTGATCGCTTATTGCAACGTAATTTCCAAGTGACACAGCAGGTTGAGTTTTCTCCTGCGTTGCAGGAATACGCCCAGATAGGCTTTTTCCCGCCTTACCATGAGAAAGCACAATCGGGTTTGACTTTGCTTGACTGTCGCAATACCGATCTCTACGAGTTCACTTATCCAAAACGTGTGTATCAGGATGACGATAAAATCCCTAATGAAATCGTCAATACTTTGCTGTTTATTGAAAACCGCGAGTTGTGGACCACAGAGCCAAAACTAAATCCGGTGATTGATTGGCCACGTTTTATTGTGGCGGGGATGAGCCAAATCGCTGAAATGGTGGGGATGAATGTCTCAACTGCGGGTGGCAGTACACTGGCGACGCAAATTGAGAAGTTCCGCCATTCTTCTCAGGGATTAACTTTAAGTATCAAGGATAAATTGCTGCAAATAGCCTCAGCAACAGTGCGAGTGTACCAACAGGGAGAAATCACTGAACCTGCCCGTAAACGTATCATCCAAGATTACTTAAACACAGTGCCTTTATCCTCAGCCCCTAACCATGGTGAAGTGCATGGCATAGGTGACGGCCTATGGGCTTGGTTTGGTACAGATTTCGATACAGCAAACCAACTGTTGTCTTCCCCCCAAATTAAAGCTAATACAGCCAAACGTGGCCAAGTGTTTCGCCAGGTGGTGGCACTGATGATTGCTCAGCGTCGTCCATCCTATTACCTATTACAGGGACATGAAGATTTAGAGAATCTAGTTGATAGCCATATCCGTTTACTCGGCCAATATTATCTGATTGACCGTAAACTCAGGGATGCCGCACTAGGACAAAAATTACAGTTTAAAGTCGCTAAACCTCAGCGTAATACCCAATCGGGCGCAGACAAGGGCGTTAACACTATCCGTATTCGTACAGCGGGTATGTTGAATGTCGGCTTATATGATTTGGACCGACTCGATTTAACCGTGAATAGTAGTCTACACAGTGAGTTACAACAGCAAGTAAGTAACTACTTACGCAGCCTTGGGCAAACTTCAACGGCTGAAAAAGTCGGACTTTTAGGTGAGCGTTTACTCGAACCTAGCCAACTGCAAAACGTACTCTACAGTTTTACGCTGTATGAAAAAACCGCCACGGCCAATCGTGTACGGGTACAAACAGACAGTACTGACCAACCTTTCGATATTAACGAAGGTAGTAAGTTGGAGCTCGGATCGACGGCAAAGCTTAGGGTGCTCGCGACTTACCTTGAGATCATTGCTGAAATTCACGATAAGTATTCGAAAAAACACGGCATTGAGTTGGAGTCGATTGTGATTGAACCTCGCGATCATCTCACGCGCTGGGCGATTGACTATTTGATTGTCAATCCCGATAGGCGCCTTGATCGTATGCTCGATGCTGCGCTGCAACGGGAATATTCCGCCTCGCCTAATGAGCAGTTCTTCACTGGCGGTGGTTTGCATGTATTTAATAACTTTAAGAAAACGGAAGATCTTAAGATTCCGACCATGTATCAAGCACTGCAAGACTCGATCAACTTGCCCTTCGTGCGTTTAATGCGTGACATTGTCAACTACAGCAGCAGCATGCAAAACGAAGGCAATATGGCGCGCTTACTGCGCAATGATAAGGATCCGCGCCGAGAGGAATATCTGCGGGTATTTGCTGATCGTGAAGGCAATACCTTCGTGACTAAGTTCTACCGTAAATATAAGAAAGTGGCACCCAATGAGCGTTTAGAACTGTTTTTCGATGGTCAAACCCAAGCTGAACAACAACTCACTGCGGCTTATCGTTATTTGCAGCCTAATGAGTCTATCGTCGCCTTTAAGGCCTTTTTACAGCAGCGGCTACCACAAAATAGTTACACCGATAAGCGCATCAAAGAGCTATATAACAAGTACGGCCCCGAAAAATATAACCTCCCAGATCAAGGCTATATCGCGCGGGTGCATCCGCTTGAACTCTGGGTACTCGATTATTTGAATCAACATCCTGAAGCTAACCTCAACGATGTGAAAGAGGCCAGTAAAGATGAGCGTCAGGAAGTCTATCGCTGGCTGTTTAGAACTCGGCACAAAAACGCGCGGGATGTGCGTGTACAAGTAATGCTGGAGGTTGAAGCTTTCCTTGATATTCATCAGCGTTGGGCGCGTTTAGGCTATCCCTTTGAATCTATGGTGCCTTCTTTAGGTTCGGCGCTCGGCAGCTCGGGCGACAGACCTGCTGCTTTAGCGGAATTAATGGGGATTATTCAAAACGATGGTTATCGTTTACCGACGGTACGGATTAATCAATTGCACTTTGCTGAAGGTACGCCCTATGAAGTACGGCTCGAAAACCAAAATACCCAAGGCGAACGAGTGATGCGTCATGAAGTCGCCCAGGCGTTAAAGGCGGCGTTGGCAAATGTCGTTCAAAACGGTACTGCACGACGTCTTAAGGGTATCTTTACCGATGATAACGGCGAGATGCTGGCCATTGGCGGTAAAACGGGTACGGGCGACAACCGTATTGTGACCCAGATGCAGCAGGGCCGAAAAGTCGCTACCACGGCGATGAACCGTACTGCGACTTTTGTGTTTTACTTAGGTGATAACTACTTCGGCACCTTAACTGCCTTTGTGCCGGGCAGTAAGTCCGATGATTTTAGTTTTACCTCGGCGCTGCCATTACAAGTGATGAAAGGGATGATGCCTATTCTTGCGCCTTATGTGAAATCATCAAAAGGTATGTGCGTGCGGGATGAGTAATGACTCACTTTTGCAATATGCGTTTTTGAAACATAAGCATTGTAATGCGAGTTTGAAGTTCCTTAGATAAAGCAAACCCCGCAGCCGTGAACCGGTTTGCGGGGTTTTTATTGGCACCGACAAGCTTATTCGTCGGCGTTGATATATTGCTTGCGGTCTAAATCGTACTTACGCATCTTGTCGTACAAGGTTTTGCGGGGCAGTTCGAGTTGTTCCATGGTTTGCTTAATACTGCCCTTGTTATGACTTAAGGCCTCTTCAATCAAGACTCGCTCAAAAAACTCAACCCGTTGCAGTAAGGACATACTGGTATGCAGACTCGGTGCATTACCTAAGGTGCCAGCGAAGGCGGCTTCACCACCGAGTAACACATAACGCTCTGCCAGATTTCTAAGTTCGCGCACATTACCCGGCCAATCGTGGGAGGTAAGGATGGCATTTTGCTCGGCATTGAGGGCAATCAAGGCCTTGTGATAGCGCGCTGATGCCATACGAGCAAAATGTAAGAACAATAAAGGGATATCTTCGCGGCGATCCCTGAGTGGTGGAATTGGCACAGTCACCAGATTCAAGCGATAGAGCAAGTCTTGGCGGAATTCCCCTGTGTCACATAGGGACTTTAAATCCACTTTAGTGGCGGCAATCACCCGAATGTCCAAATGGATGCTTTTATTGGAGCCTAGGCGTTCGACCTTGCGATCTTCGAGTACCCGCAGCAGTTTGACTTGCAACGACAGCGGTGTACTTTCGATTTCATCTAAAAAGAGTGTACCGCCATTAGCGTACTCAAACTTACCTATCCTTAGCTTATCGACGCCGGTAAACGCGCCAGCTTCGGCACCAAAGAGTTCGCTCTCAATTAAATTTTCAGGAATAGCGCCGCAGTTAATAGCGACAAAGTTGGCCTGATTGCGACTACTGTGGTCATGCAGATAGCGTGCGACCAATTCTTTACCCGTGCCAGTTTCACCTTCGATAAGCACATCTGCGGGGGTATCGATAACTTGGTCGATAATATGGCGCATACGCAAAATGCCGACGCTGTGGCCTAATATTCTTGGCCCTGGCACGTTATGGCTTTCTAACTCTTTCTTTAACTTGCGGTTTTCGAGGGTAAGGCTGCGTTTATCCAAGGCACGTTTCACCACATCTAACATATGCTCGTTGTTAAAGGGTTTTTCGAGAAAATCGTAGGCACCTTGCTTTAACGCATTGACTGCCATAGCGATATCGCCAAAGCCAGTGAGTAGCACGACGGGTAAATCGGGATCTTGCTGGCGAATTTGCTGCATTAGGCTGATGCCATCGAGTTGCGGCATATTCACATCTGAAATCACCACACCTGCCCAGTCTCTATCAAGGAGTTTAGCAATGCCTTTAGGATCGGTGGTGGCAAAGGCTTTGATGCCTTCAAGCTCAAACAGTTGTACCAGGACTGTGCCAATATGGGGCTCATCGTCGATGATCAGTACGCTATAGTCTTGAATTGAATTGGGAAGACTCATGATGACTGGCGTTCCTCAGCTAAATAAATCGGTAAAATAATGTGGAAAATGGCGCCGCCGTCCTCGGCATTGGCAACATTAATCTGCCCCTGCATAGACTCAATAATGCGCTGGGAAATGGATAAACCTAGGCCAAGTCCTGTACGCTCGCTAGTGGTAAAATAAGGCTCAAAAATTTTCTCCATTTGGCTTTCGCGTACTCCAGGGCCAGAATCTTGAATACTGATACAGAACTTGTCTTGGCAGTTTACCCTAATACTCAGTGTACGTTTTGGAGATTGCTGCATGGCGACTACCGCATTGCTCATAATATTGACAAACACTTGCTGCAAGCGCACTTTGTCGCCCCAAACCTGATATTGGCCTTCAGGTAGCAATACATCGAGTTCAACCCCTTGTTTGTCGATTTCGGGCTGCACTATGGTCAGAGCTTGTTTTATACAGCCCTTTAGATCGGTGGCACTATCCGCACCTTTGCTCTTACGGGTAAAGCTTTTAAATTGCCCAACAATATCGGCTAAGCGGTCGGTCAGCTCAATAATAATTTTCAGGTTATCCAGTGCCTTATCTTGCATATTGCGGGCAAGGAAAGTTTGAGTATTTTGCGCGTAGCTGCGAAGGGCCGCTAAGGGCTGATTAAGCTCATGATTGATACTGGCGGATAAACTACCAATCACGGTCAGCTTAGCGGCTTGGATCAGTTCATCTTGGGTATCTTTTAGGCGATCATTTGCCTGCTGCAGATCTTGGGTACGCTCCTCGACCCGTTGCTCTAACAAACTTTGTGCTAATTGCATACGCTGCAAGTTACGGCGCCGCTCGCTGCTAAAGAGTAAACCTAAGGCAAGCAGCAAGTAGATAGATGCCGATAGCAGCATCAGTGCAGGTAAAGAGTCATGTAGCGGTTTTAATGGTGCAAGAATATGTACTCGCCAACCCGCTTTAGTCATCAAATGGTGGGTATCCATATATTGCGATTGATTATTGCCTTGGCGGATTTGGTAGATATGGCCGCTGCTGAGGCTATTTTCTTGATATTGCGGTTTTATTAATAGTTCACCTATCGGGCGTTCGGCGTAACGCTTTGAGGCATTTAAGGCATATTGTTTGGCCTGAGTCAGTGGTGTGAGTGAGGTTAAGCGCCATTCATCTACACTTGAAATAAAAACGATATCGTCGGGATCGCTGATTAAAAATTGGTATTGGCCAGCCATTGCAATACTGGTGCTTTGCTGTTCAATATCGGCGATATCCACTTTTACAATAATGGCACCCAGAATGCCTTTTCCGCCTTGCTGATAAATAGGATAAGAAAAGTAAAAACCGCGTTTATCCGAGCTAGTGCCCACCGCATAGTAGCGGCCTAAATTGCCCGAAATCGCATCGGTGTAATAGGGTCTGAAGGAGTAGTCTTTGCCGATAAATGAAAAGGGCTGTTGCCAGTTGCTGGCTGCGACTGCAATGCCGAGGGCATCAATAAGATAAATATCAGACGCCTCTGTCACATGCTGAATTTCCTCTAAATACAGGTTGAGCTCTTGCACCTTCTTGGCATTTTGTTGATCGTTGAGCACATTGGCGAGCATGGGATTGGTTGAGAGTACATGAGGGATGCTTTCATAGCGTGACAGGGCGCCATCTAAGAAGCTGACTAGCTCTTTGAGTTGTTTCTCAGATTGTTGTTGGATGTCTATTTTTCCCTGATAAAAATGCACCCAGTACGTTAATTTTAAGATGGCAAACAAACCCGCAAGTAGCACTATGGTCATGAATAGACGTTTTTTGGCTTTAGGCGTCATGGGCAACATAGCAGGCGATCCTGATCCACACTGAATAAAACAAAGCGAGCCTGAGTAGGCTCGCTTAAAAACTATCTAGAATCAAGGAATAATCTTTATTCCTGAAGATTAATATCCATTAAGCTTATCCAGTAATTCTGGCAAGAATAGCGAGATTTGTGGCACGTAGGTGATCAGCGCCAGGAAGGCCAACATCAGTGCTAACCATGGCAGTACGGATTGGATCACCCAACCAATGCTGCGGCCAGTGATCCCCGCTGTCACAAAGAGGTTAAGCCCAACAGGCGGCGTTAGCATACCAATCTCCATGTTGACCACCATAATGATGCCTAAGTGGATAGGATCAATACCAAGTTGAGTGGCAATCGGAAATAGAATTGGCGCCATAATTAACACGATCGCTGATGGCTCCATAAAGTTACCCGCCGCTAATAGCAGTAAGTTAACAATGATTAAGAAGCCCCAAGCGGGTAGCCCCATCCCCACAATATACTCGGCAATAATATGGGGAATACGTTCAGTGGTGAGCACGTGTGCAAACAACATGGCGTTGGCAATAATAAACAGCAGCATGATGCTGACCTTGGCACCATCACGCACCACATGGCGAATTTCTTTGTCGATTGGGGTTTTTATCAGCCCCAGCACCATATGACCTAAGTTACGAGCGATCGCGCTTGGGATGGCTTCATTAGGGTTACGCCATGCGACATTTTTCAATGGACCAATATCACGATATCCAAATACCGCAATAAAGTATGCATACATACAAGCCACGGCAGAGGCTTCAGTTGGGCTGGCTACACCGCCGTAGATTGAACCTAACACGATAAAGATCAGCGCCAGACCGCCTAAGGCTTTGGCACTTGAAATTCCCAGTTGCTTAAAGCCAGGGAAGGGACGTGATGGCAGATTCTTAAAACGGGCGACGATATAAATCACTATCATCAGTAGGAAACCCATCATTAAGCCTGGGATTAAACCCGCCATGAACATTTTAGCCGCAGAGACTTCTGTCGCCGCTGCATATACTAGCATCACGATTGAAGGTGGGATCAAAATCCCTAAAGTGCCAGAGGTGGTAATTACCCCTGAAGCAAACTTTTCGGGATAACCTGCTTTTACCATGCCAACGATAACAATTGAGCCAATTGCGGCTACTGTCGCTGGGGAAGAACCTGAAACCGCGGCAAATAACATACAGGCCATCACAGAGGCCATGGCTAAACCGCCACGGATATGGCCGATACTATCCATTGCAAAGTCGATGATCCGCCTTGCCACGCCACCTGTTGATAGGAAAGCCGAGGACAGAATAAAGAAAGGGATCGCCAGCAGGGTGTAGTGCTCTGACGATGACTCATAAAGTTTTAATGCCACAGAGGCGAGGGAATCGTTGGAAAAGAATAAAATCGTCAGCATGCTCGAGAAACCTAACGCAATTGCGATAGGCATACCTAAAAACATACAGACGAGTAGGGCAGTAAAGAGGGTCGCAATGGCCATTACTTCGCTTCCTTATTGTCTGTTTCTTGTTGTGCGTGCTGAGCAGCTTCATCAATTAAATGCATGCTTTCTTTCGCTTCATCGGCAAATTGGAACCCAGAGACTTGGTTGCGCAGGATAGCGATAAACAGTTCTAAGAAACGCCAAGTCAACATGCTAAAACCAATCAATAGAATGCTTTGGGATAACCAAATTGGCACAGCGCCGTCTTCAATATCAATTTTTAATGTGTTCCAAGCAAAGTCAGGATCTAAGCTGTTTAACAAAAACTTAGGGAAATGAATATCTTCCATCGGAACGCCAATTTGGTACATCTGCGACAGATATTGCCAGCTACCTTTTAGAAATAGTCCGCAATAAGCCAAGCAAATCAATGCTGTCACTAGAGATGTGAGCTTTTTAGCTTTAGGTGGTAGATTTTTTACAAACGCATCAACACCGATGTGAGCGCCGACTTTCACCCCATAGGACATACCAAAGAGTACAAACCAACCACACAGGGTTAAGGTGAGTTCTTGGATCCATAAGAAACCGGTATTGAAGAAAAATCGTGCCACTACCTCTGTAAACACTAAGAGTGTCATTAAGGTGATCAAGAGATTGAGCACCCCTTCTTCAAAGTAACCAAAAATTCGCGATATCACAGCTGTACTCCCCTCGCTCAAATACCGCTTAACCTCAAAATGAGATTAAGCGGCTTATTTCATTATTATTTATTTGCAGCAACAGCGGCTTCAATCACATCTTTACCGACTTGATCTTCAAACTTAGCCCATACTGGTTTCATCACATCAACCCATTGTTGACGTTCTGCTGGGGTTAAGGTCACCAATTGAGAACGTTTTGAATCAAGGATTAATTGCTTGTCTTCGTTATCTTTTTCTGCAGCGATCTTGTTACCTAAAGCGATAGATTCGTCTAATGCTTCTTTGATCACTTTACGTTTGTCCGCAGGTAAGCTTTTCCAGAAGGCATCAGAGGTCACGACCATGTAATCCAATACGCCATGGTTACTTTCTGTAATATGGCTTTGAACTTCATAGAATTTTTGTGAGTAAGTGTTAGACCAAGTGTTTTCTTGACCGTCGATTGCGCGGGTTTGTAGCAGGGTGAACACTTCTGAGAATGGTTTTTTCACGGGGATAGCGCCAACTGCATCAAACTGTGCGGCTAATACGTCAGATGCCATCACGCGGAATTTTAAGCCTTTAGCATCAGAAGGTTGCTTGAGTGGTGCGTTAGCAGAAAACTGCTTCATACCATTGTGTAAATAGCCTAAACCCACAATACCTTTGCGGCTCATTGAGTTGAGTAGTGCTTGACCAGCTTCACCCTGTTGGAAACGGTTTACTGCATCCATGTCATTGAACAGGAAAGGTAAGTCGAAAACTTGTAAGCGTTTGGTGTAACGTTCAAATTTTGAGAGTGAAGGTGCTACAAATTGCACATCGTTTAGCAATAGTGCTGCTAACTCGTTGTTATCCCCAAATAACTGTGAGTTAGGAAATACACTGACCTTGTATTCACCCGGTAAACGTTGCTCAACGAGTTCTTTAAACTTCAGTGCCATTTGGCCTTTAGGCGTATTTTCTGCCACAACGTGTGAAAACTTAATTTCAATCGGTTCTGCAAATACGTTAAAGCTGGTTGCGAATACGGAGGCAACGGCGAGCATTTTGACTAAGGTTTTGAGTGGACGGGTCAATCCAGTTTGTTGATTCAATGTCATTTTGAGTTCCTTTTTCTGTTGTTAGGATTTGTCCTCAGCCTTGGTTAGTTTGTTACCAAGTGTGAGTAGGAATACAGCCTTGATTTCCCTGAGGTCTGTCTTAATAAAGGCAAATACCACGCCAACTTACGATGGATTCTGTAAGTGTTTGGTTAATAAAGTGTAGTTCATTTGACGTTTGTCACACTTTTAGTTTTGTGGGTGAGATCTCGCTCACGTTGATTTTGCCTATGGGTGGAAATCCACCCAAACTGCATTTTGTGAGATATGAGCTGAGGTTTTTAGCTTGATGGTTAACTGAGCAAAATAAGTTGCTTTTAGATCAAAAACGGTTTGAAAAATGACTGTGGAGTAGGGGGAGGTGACATGGATAAAATAAAGCACAGTGACGGTCAGCCGTGATCTTCGCCTATTCTTTTTAAGATCTCATCACTTGGGAGTAACTCCAAGTGTCCACGTTCATCGAAATACCAGCCAGTAATAAACCCTTTTTGGCGCATACTCACAAGGTTTTGCATGACCTCACGGGCTTCTCTTAAGGCAGTTTGCTCGTCACAGGCATGAGTATGTTTAAGATAAGCGGCGATATTGGTGAGGGATGCGGATTGACTGACGCTAGCCATAGTGCTGATCTCCAAATAGCTCAAGACAATGGATCAGCGCGTTTTAGCCAAAATCAGGGTAAATACTAGGTAATGGACTCAATTAACGTCATGCTGATTTAGAACAAGCATAGTTGAGATACTAAGGCGGTAAAGTTTTTGAGGTAAATATGGTGGTCGCTACTGGGATCGAACCAGTGACCCCCTCCTTGTAAGGGAGGTGCTCTCCCGGCTGAGCTAAGCGACCCGGGGTAAATCAGTAGTGCAGAATATGGTGGTCGCTACTGGGATCGAACCAGTGACCCCCTCCTTGTAAGGGAGGTGCTCTCCCGGCTGAGCTAAGCGACCCGG
>NZ_BMOP01000031.1 GCF_014647135.1 Shewanella xiamenensis | reverse complement strand
AGCTTACGCGATGATTAGGGCTTTGAACAAACTTACTGGGCTAGGTATGCCTGAAACCCACTATGTAGCTTGATATTTGAACAATGATGAGAGTGTTGTTCGCTCACTCGATTTAGGAAACAAAGCCGCTCAGGGGTTAAGTTTAACGTTTTAAGTAAGTATCCCTCCTTAGCCTTTTACTGGTAACTAATCTTCCCCTCATTCTGCTAGTTTGCATTTTTCGATAAACATGTACCTAAGGTACTAAGTAATTGCAATTTATAAACTCTGCTTCTATAGTTGGTTTAATTTACTCTATATTTTGGTACTTATGGTGCAACTATGTCATCAAAAATAAACTGGCTGATTAATCATACGAGTCCTGGTGCGGTAGTGCTTCAGTCGTGGTTGACACAAAATGAGATCAGCTCATCTTTGGTGAGAAAATATGTGCAGAGTGGTTGGTTGTACAAGATAAGTGCGGGGGTTTATGTTCGTCCTAAGTCAACAGGCAAGTTACAGCCTCATTGGGTTGAAGCGCTCAAGGCTGTGAATGAGCAGCTAAAGCTTCCTGTTCACCTTGCGGGAGTCAGTAGCCTAACGCATCAAGGGCTTAGTCATTATCTTCAACTAAGCAGCAAACAAGTTTGGGTTGGCTGTCAAAGTAAGCAGGCGTTGCCAAAGTGGTTCCGCGAATTGGAGGAGCAAAATTGGCTTTTCTATACCAGTAGCAAGCTGACCCAAACGTTGGAAAAAGACTTTATTACTATAGGGGTGAACAATAGGGAAGTTAAGGCAAGTTGTGCGGAGCTTGCCGCCTATGAGGTCGTCAATGCCATTGGCAAACATATCAGTTTTGAGCATGCCGCGGAGCTGTTTCAAGGGTTAGTGAATCTCAGCCCACGTAAAATACAGTCAATACTAAATCGAAGTGAAGCCGTACAAGCTAATCGCGTATTTCTCTTTTTAGGCCACTACTATCAACACCAGTGGAGCAAAAGGCTAGATGAGCAGCAAATCACGCTTGGTGCGGGAAAGCGTCAGGTGGTGGCTCATGGCCGTTACGATGGGCGGTATCAAATAACAGTGCCAGCATCGTTTATTAAGACAGAAGAAAATCAATATGAATAAGTCATCGATATACTACCAGCAAGTGACCTTGCTTATTCGGATGTTGCCGCTCGTCGCCCAAGAGAAGGTATTTGCCCTAAAGGGCGGTACGGCTATCAACCTATTTGTACGCAACTTCCCACGCTTATCGGTCGATATCGATTTGGCTTATCTTCCTTTGGAGCCAAGGGAACAAGCGCTACAAAGTGTGAAGGAAGCGCTTGGTCGTTTGACTGCGCAGATCAATCTACAACCGAACCTTAGTGCAGTATTTCAAGACAATAAATATGATGAGCTCAGGGTTGTCGTGACAAGTGATAGAGTCACAATAAAAATTGAAGTCTCTCCTGTTGCGAGAGGTACGCTACACAAAGCGGTATTAATGCCAGTCGTTGAGTTAGTTGAAGAAGAATTTGGGTACGCAGAGATCCCCGTTGTAAGCCTGCCTGATCTATACGGTGGTAAGTTATGTGCAGCGATGGATAGACAGCACCCAAGGGATCTTTTCGATGTGAAAATGCTGCTGGCGGAAGAGGGGATCAGTCGAGATATTTTAGTCGGCTTTCTCACTTATACACTTAGCCATCCAAGGCCCATTAATGAAGTGATGTCTCCACGCTGGAAACCGCTTGATGAAAGCTTTCAAACTGAATTCAATGGAATGACGACAAAGCCGATTAAACTCAATGAGCTGCTTTTAACTCGCTCAGAAATGCTAACAGCGTTGCAGCATCACTTTACTGCAAAAGATAGAGACTTTTTATTATCCTTTAAACAGGGTCAGCCTGATTGGTCATTGTTTGATGAACCGAGCATTGCGGCACTACCTGCGGTGAGATGGAAGTTATTGAATATCCAAAACCTAGCGAAAAACAAATCCAAGCATCAAGAACAACTCATTAAACTGGCTGATGTATTGGAAACGTGGGTTGCAGGTCGGATACTGTAATGTGCAGTATATTGCCGATTTTATCTGATAGTTCGCTGTTTGTGGGCGTTGGCTGCTTAGATGTGAGTAAGGGTTTAAGCAAAAAGGTTCGCTAGTAGGTGATTATTGAGGCGCGTTAGATTGTGCTTCAATCATCTGCTTTTCCCAATATTGTTCCGCGGCTTCAAAGTAGACTGTCGGGTGATACCCTAAGACATACTCAAACTTTGCGGCAAATAATTGGAAAAAACTTGTTATATCATCAACATACATGAGTATAAGTTATCTCAGTGAAGATCCTACGTTACGCTTTAAGCTTCCCAGGCTACCACGAAGACTCCCAAAAGGTTTTTTGGTCGACGTAGAGATAGATGCCATTTTTAAACAGACGGCAATGCATGGTGATATTGGTCTACGTGATCGTGCGATTTTGGAAACCTATTATGCTACAGGGATCCGCAGAGCCGAATTGGGGCGATTAAAGTTAAATGACATTGATTTTGAAAATTTTGTTGTGCGAATTGAACAAGGTAAAGGCAAGAAAGATAGGGTTATTCCGATCGCAAAACGTGCATGTCAGTGGGTTAAGCAGTACGTTAACAATGTTTGCCCCAGCTTTGCCATATTCGCATCAGGTTCAGTGTTATTTTTGAATAATGACGGTCTCCCATTTACCGATAGGCAGCTTACCGCTTTGGTGTCTAAGTACGTGCGGCGGGCTGGCGTAGATAAACCTGGTGCATGTAATTTGTATCGACATACCACCGCTACCGCAATGTTAGAAAATGGTGCCGACATTCGCTATATCCAAGAGCAGGTAGGCCATGCAGATATTTCGACAACACAAGTCTATACCCAGGTGACGATTGGTAAGCTAAAGGAGGTTTATCATCATACGCACCCTGCAGCACGAGAGGGGGAATGAATCTTGAAGAGTGTTGGTGATGATGCAGAGGAAATAGGAAAAGCCCCTAACGGGGCTTTATTCACAAAACCAATGAATTACACTGCCATGGATTTGGCTTCAATAATCATTTTATTCTGTGACTCAGTCGCTTTCTTGATAACTTGAGTATACACACGTTTTTTCTCTGCTGAACTTGCGTTCATAACAAAGGCTGAAAGCTTGGATGTAGTAACGTTAATTTTAGCTGTATTGGTCGACATAGATTTCTCACATAAAACAGCCTAAAAAATAGGCTCAGGTGGCAAGTTTAGCAGTCTTATTAATTCTGTGCGAGAGTATTTTTTCTTTATATGATGCTCAACATCCGTAATGTTATCATGGTAAATACGAGTGCTACCATCATTGTTCTTTATCAGTAAATCTATCTTGATTGCCGCGCCATATTTGGCTTTGACTTGCCGGACTACCTCTTGCGAATTTAAGAATTGATCGATAAATGTAGTAGGTAAAATGCGTCTGCCTTCAAGCTTTTCTCTTGCTTGGACAAACTCCCAGGCTAGTGTAGGTTCTTGATAAACAAAGATGATGAGCACGGCTCGATTTCGCTTTAGTGAGCGCTCGATATTTTTACAAGCGATATCAAAGTTTGAAAAAGTACCATCTAAGATGAAACTTTGGTTGTTGTTAAAAATTCTGTCTAGGGTTCGTTCAACAATAAGGCTGACAGCTTTCTGAAAGAGGAATGAATTTTCACCAGTGTACTCTTGGAAGAAGACTCTTAGCTCATCAGGGTCAAGCCTAATAATTCCCGTTTCATCAAACATTTCAAGAAACGCTTTTGAAGCTTCGGTTTTTCCAGCGCCAGGAGAGCCGCACATAAAAATAGACACAGGTTGTTGATCAGCTGGAAACTTGTCCAAATCGGTCAGTTCTCGAGCTATCCGAGTACGATTTGCTTTCGCATAGGTGACCGCTTGAGTTTCAATTTCTGTTTCTTGCTCTGTCATAGTCAGTGATAACGTTACCAGATTTAAACAACATGATATCAGCCAACTCAAGTTGAGTATAACTTATCATAGCTTGTATGCGTTCATATGAACGGCCGGATTTACGACTATAACCTTGGCAGGTTTATGTCGGTGGACCCGTTTATTCTGTATTGGTCAACCCAAACTGGACACTTTTACTTGAGAATTTTCAAACTCTACCGGTGACAGATCGTCATTAGCAGAATGCAGCCGCTCCAAGTTGTAATATTTCATGTAAGCAGTCACATCTTGCTTCATAAACTCCCTTGTTGGTTGATTAACTTTAAAAATCCAATCGTGTTTTAAGCTGTCAAAGAATCGCTCAACAACGGCATTATCCCACGACTCCATGGATGCAGGAGGTAGAGCAACGCAGGAGCAGTTGCCTAACACGCCCCCACATCACCCATGCTGGCTCGGATACCATAGCTCGATAGCAGCCTACCGAATTGCTTACTGGTATATTGCGAGCCTCGGTCACTGTGAAATACCAGCCCTCGCGCTGGTTGTCGCAGGTTGTAGGCTTTTATTAATGCCTTAGATATCAAATCTGTGGTCATGCGTTTGTCTATGTGCCATCCCACAATCCGGCGTGAATATAAATCCATCACCACTGCTAAATACATCCAGCCCTCACCCGTCTTTAAATAGGTCACGTCACCCGCCCAGACCTCATTAGCCGATACTGGATTAAAGTTCATATTTAACAGGTTATCAGCCACTGCGTCTGAGTGTTTTCGCTGCGTAGTCACCTTGTAAGCGCGTCGCTGGGTTGCTTTAAGTCGAAGGCGGTGCATAATATTACGAACGAGATAGCGACCAACGTGGTAGCCTTCCTTGCGTAATTTCTTCACCATTTCACGATTCCCTAAGCTGCCTCGACTTTGCTTAAATAGCTGTCGAACAAGGCGATAAAGCTTCAGTGTTTCAAGGCTTATCACGTTTGCAGGGCGTTTATGCCAATCGTAATAGCCTGACTTACTGACAGTCATTACTCGACATAACAGTGCTATGGGAAACAGGTGAGATTGCAGTTTGATGAAACGAAATCTTACTTCATTTCTCTCGCAAAGAAGGCGCTTGCCTCGGCGTGCCCCTTGGGTATTTTAGAATTTCTTTCTCCATTCGTCATTCTTTGTTTTCTCTACGCAATCGCTTCAACTCATCACGCTCAGACTCTTCTAAGGTGACACCTTGTTTCAGGGCTTGGTGCTTTTCCTTCCAGTTGTAAAGCAGGCTCGTGCTAACTCCAAGAGACTTTTCCGCATCGGCAACGCTATAACCTTGTTCTAGCACCATCAAGACAGCTTCATCTTTAAATGCCTGCGGATAACTCTTATGTGATTTCTTCAGACTCATATAGACCTCTTAATTTATTGACCATACTGTCTCAAAATGGATTAGACCAGAACAAAATAAGATGGGTTTAGATATTACATAGAAAAATTTTAATACCAGAAAGAACATGGGTCACCGATAGAGTTTGAAGCTAATCAACCTATCCTTATTGTTAATTTTTTCTCTATTGATTCAAACGTCATAAAAATTATTATTCATTACACTTGATCTATACATCTCTAGTGTATACATTTGAGTGAAGTTTAAATGGAGGTACAGGATGCAAGAAAAATATGGCATCAGCGATCTGGCAAGATTGCTCGACTTTCCAGTTAGAACGATCAGGTTTTATCTGCAAAAGGGGCTGATTAAAGGGCCTCATGGCGCTGGTCGTGGAGCCTGGTACGACACAGAACATGTTGAGCAATTGCTAAAAATTAAACGTTGGCAAAGTGCGGGGCTGTCTTTAGAGCGAATTCAAGAATTACTGAATTATGCAAATGAACCTGAGTTGCCTGATATGCAACCCAAAGCAGGGGACATGCGTGTAATTAGTCATTTGTATCTGGGCCAAGGGCTGACACTAATGATTGACCCAGTTGCGGCAGGTGTGAGTAGTGAGCAGTTAAGGATGTTAGTTCCTGCAATGGTAAGTAGCTATCAGCAGGTTATGCAGTGCTCTTTGCCTAAAAATAATGGTGGGGTGGAAAATGAACAACAATGTGATGAATAACATAGCGCTAGGTAATTCTGAAGGATTTGGGTTTAATCATGACATTGTTTTAAAGCACAGTTTAGTTAATGCGCAACTGAATGGAGCTATCAGTGAAGTCGAATTGGTTCACGAATTTGTAAATCGTGAAACTTGCCCTATTGAAGCCATATTCTCATTTACGTTACCACTAGATGCGGTCATTTTAGGGTTATCTATGGCGATTGGTGAGCGTCAGTTCACAGGTGAAGTGACGCCAAAAGCTATCGGAACTGATAAATACGAAGGTGCCATAGCAGAAGGTGACAGTGCAGTATTACTGGAGCGGTTGAATGATGGGTTATATTGTCTCAATGTTGGTAATTTGCTACCTAATGATGACGTTACCATTTCTATTCAATATGCCCAAGTCCTGAACTGGCAAGACCGTAAACTGCGGTTTTATTTTCCGTGTACAATTGGTGACCGTTACGGACATCAGCGATCAGCAAATTTACAAGATTATCAACAGATTGAGCACACACTAGATAATGGCGCACGCTTAACATTTAATCTGACGGTTAATGGTGAATTATCTTCCTCATTAGTTACCAGTCCAAGTCATTCATTAACAGTAAAACGAGAAGAGAATTCTTTAATTTTATCAGGGGATAGGGTTATTCCTGATAGGGACATCATAATTACACTAGAAGCATTACCTTCATTTACTGGCGAAATTCTAGTTGAAAAGAGTGCTTTTGGGTTGCAGTACTGCGCCAACCTGCTATTACCATCCTCAGATAACCACAATGAGTCAGCTCAGTGCTTCCAGTTTATTGTTGACCGCTCAGGTTCAATGTGCGGAGATGCCATTGAGCAGGTACGTAAGGCCTTCGTCGCAATTAAAACACTTCTCAAGCCATCAGACTGGTTCAACATCATCTCCTTTGGGTCTCAAGCACAAAGTTTGTTTCCATCCCCTGTTCCTGCCGATAGTGAGCATCTTGCAAAACTTCATGCATACATCAACCAGCTAGATGCCAACATGGGGGGAACTGAAATTGCAGCAGCATTAAACTTGGCTCGCAAAACTGGACGGCATGCAGAATTTGCGACGCAAATGTTGCTGATCACTGATGGTGAAGTGTGGGATACCGCGGCAATAATCGCGGATGCAACAAAAGCAAATATACGATTATTCAGTGTGGGCGTGGGTTCTGCAGTAAACGAAGCTTTTCTGAATAAATTGTCACGCAGTACTGGCGCTTCAGCCATCTATGTATCGCCAAACGAGTCGATGGCAGATGCGATTGTGGGACAATTTAAACGATGCCGTCAGCCAGAGATAACAGATCTTAAAATACATTGGCCGATACCAATTAATGAGCAAGTTGATAAACAGTTACTGTTTACGGGTGATGGATATCAATGCTATGCCACATCTGAGACTGAAATATCACCAAAAACCTACGTGAATATTGAAATTATGCAGCAAAATCAGTCAATCCCGGTAAGACATTTTCGAGGGATTGGTAATGCAACTCTATCACGTTTGGCTGCTTACCAAAGATTGTCGAGCAGCAAGAAACCTGAGGAAATTGCCGTTAAGTATAGTTTGCTTTGTGAGCAAACCTGCTGTGTGTTGGTCGCCGTACGTGACCAAAAAGCTGACGGTTTACCAGAGTTGCGAACTATAAGGCACACTCGTGCAGCCGGTGAAGCGGGGTTTGGTTCGGTAGGGGCAGGGGTTGTATCTCTTTGTTTTGCCGCGCCAGTGTATAGCAGTTCAGTGCTTGATTGCCTTGATATCCCAGCATTTCTACGCAAACAGGACGTAACGTTTGTAGATGATATTGCTGAACCAGTTGATAGTGATATGACTGCAATCGCCAATTGGCTAAAGATTTTCAACAAAGCTGCGTCCAATGGTTCGTTGGAGTTGAGTTTTGCTTGTATTAAATCATTAGGCATTGATTTGCAGAAAATCTTGATGATTGATATGAATTTTTATCCTGACATACCGGAAAAACTTCTAGTGTTTGAAATCCTACTAGCATTCCTTGAAGTATCTAATGCTGGAAGAACTGGTCGAAAGTTAAGGCATTGGTTACAGCAACAACATGTTATTGATCAAGTCGATCCCGATATTGCGATAGATCTTCGCGCTAATCTAGCCTTGCATCTCACTGGTAGTTGAACGGTAAAAAGCTTTTTCGCCCGGCATATACTAAATAGTCATTATAATCATTCTATTACGAAGGATTCATTTCTATGGACTTGTTTGTTGGAATGCTTATTCGATTCATGCCTTTGATTCTCATCATTGCTGTGTTGCTTGTAATTAGGTTCGTTATTCTTAAGCCTGATTATGATGCTTTTAAGGCATATAAGGAGAAGAGGAAAAATGAAAAACCTTGGTGGGATTTTACTGATGAATAGAACAGGTATTAAATTGATTTACCTCTCGTTTTTTGGCTGTAAAAACCTGTATTTTGGTTGGCAAATATCCATCTCAAACATTCACGTTTTTAAGTCAAAGAGATACCATGCCACCCAATGGTTTTTAAGCTTAATTTAGTATTTCGTGTCAACACCAGCCTGCCGCGCTGGCTAGTGTGAATAACTTTAATCGATTTCGGTTGAGAAGTTTCATCGCGAACTGACCGCCGATTAGAGTGCAACCCACTTTTAGCTTAACCGCGCCGAGGTGTTGCTTGCGAAAAATAAAGTTGAGCGTTTAGCGATTTGCCCTCTGAAAAAATTAGGTAGTGAAGAAGACGTCAGTATGCAAGCTGTTTATAAAAGGGAACTAATATGGATTTTGTGAAGCGGAACTACATGTACCGGGAAGATGATGATTTACAGTTTCTTTCCCTTTGCACTCATAAGCAACTGACACCACTTGTTAAATATTTGACTAAAGACAAAACTGGTAAACTTAGAACCACTGAGACACTAACGACTAACCCAAGGTTTAAAAAGAATAAGCATGACTTGGCGCTAGTATGGCAAGAGATCTGCGCTGAATTGCAAACTTTTGGTAATTCAACAGTGATGAATCTTATTACCGGAAAGGGGGGAACCTATCTCAATTTACTGCAATATACTGCCCGTTCAATTGGTTGCTCGGTCAGTGCTAAAGATAAAGATAGTGCTCTTGCAATTGAAAAAGCTATTGTCGCTAAGGTCATGAAATTGCAATTGGACAAGATGACGCAAGCTGATCGTTCGGCATTTGTCGAGAGAATGAGTAAAGATTATCAATGCAAGATTGATAATGCGCTTGACTGGAGCAGCAAAGATTTCGCTATTGTAACTAGGGTCCTTGCATCGGCATTTGGTGGTGCAGCGGTTGGTGCGGCACTCGTGCCAAGAGTGCTGATGATATCAAGTCCATTGGGAGTATTGGGTGGGATTTTTAGTGTATTTGCCGATGCCCCAAATGTTAACGTTACTTTACCCTGTGTTATTCATATTGCAATGCTCCGAGAACTGCGACGTAACGATAATCCATTCAAATAATATTTGCTAAACAAGGAGTTGTAATGATTAGTAATACAATTAGAACAATAATGGTACCAGATTGGGACAAGGTTGATCCGGAAATCATTGAGCTAATTAAGTCAGGTCACATGCGGTTGCGCGAGGGTATTGTTTACTGGTCAAAAGGCAAGAAATTAATTGATGGTGCAGGGAGTATTGTTAAGCATTTACCATTCAAGGAGATGACTGTAGATCTTAGTGAGGGGGTTAACGTAGTAGAGCTTGCAAAAGCAAGCGCTGCAGTTAAGCAAAGTATCTTTCTTGCCGCAGGCTTATCGACAGGAATCATTCTTGGTGCGATTGTTATCCAAACGGTATATTTATCGAAGAAACTGGAAAAAATTCAAGCATCCATCGACAAGATAGCCGTCGAAATCCAAACGCAAAATCAATTGTTTTATCTTGAAAAACTTTCGTCTTATATTGGTAGTGTAATGGCAGCACATGAGTTGCTAGGTATTTATCAAGAACATGAACCTATACCTGAGATTATAGCTCCTTTGTTGGTCACTTTGGCGCAGCAACGGAATGAGCTTTGTACCTTTTTGATGAAATTGATCGGGTGGATCGAGCAGGGGAATAATCGAAATGGTAAAAATACCATAACCCAAGAACATGCAGCTTTAATAATTGATTTTATCACTCATGTTTTAGATATGATGCCCAAAGCTATTTATATTGAGTCAACTCTTTACACTAGATTAGGTCATTACCATCATGCGGATACCTTAGTCGAAACTGCTGGAGCTAAATATACCATGGTGCTTCAAGCTTATCGTAGATGGGCTAGAGATTCTTACGACAATTTATTGACTGGTTTATCATCTAGTCACAATAATCGTTTGTTAACCAATAAGTTTAATGACATAAATAGCTTACTTAACTCATTGGAAAACAATATTTTGCTTGGTAAAAATGAGCAGTTGAATCAGCAAGATGAGAAGCTGGTTATTGCTTTACCAGTGTAAGTCACTCGTAAAGTGGCATAATTCTGAAGATATAGTACAAGTCATTTCTATTGCTCTTACTGAGTTTAAGATGCTATTCCAAGTACCATATTCACTTAATTCAATGAGGAAAAACCAGCTATAACCCAGTAATAAAACGAACCTTAGTATAGCTATGTCATACGCGAAAGGCACAATCGTGTACAAGCATTCTAGATAATTGTTGAAAGTGGCTTTAGTTATAATTCCGCACCTAATTATTTGAACGCGTCGAAAGTTAAATGGAATTGACAGGTATCCTGGCTGAATTCCAATATCGTGCCGAAGTCTATTATCGGCAAACCTTTAACAGTAGTTAGGGTCTTACGGAGCTTTCTTCGGATTGTGTGTTTGCTAACCAAGAAAAATTGGCCTAAGACAGGGATATATTGACGGTGCATGTGGGCCATATAGCCTCTTAATGGGGTTAATTTACCATGGCGTCATCACGCGTGCAGAAGTGACTAACCTTGATAGAGTGGATTTAAGGATTATTAGACTGATCTCAGGTTGATTAATGTCTGATGAATTGAGTTAAGACTATGAATACTTGATTGAAATTTCAACACTCCTAAGAAAACTTAATTTTTGCTTCAAATCACAATCTAACACACGATAGAAGTAGCCGCGGGATAAACTAGTTGGTAGTATTGGCCTACTTAAATTCGGTAGGCTGTATAACAATTCTGAGTTTGTTTTACTACCATGCGAGCGTGCTAAGGATAGACCTTGACTCAATTAACATTGGAAAGTTTAACGCTTGCGCAGCGCGAGCGACTTGCTCACATTGATTTTGTGTTGATGTTTAAAGGTGAGGCTCGTCGAACTGATCTCGTTGAACGATTCAATATTGCCCCTTCTGTAGCGACCCAAGACTTTGCCCGTTATAAAGAGATAGCGCCACAAAATGTGGTTTATGATGAAAAGCGTAAACGACACCTCAAGGCCGCGTCTTTTGTATCCCTGTTCGATTTCGATGTAATCAGAACTCTAGCCACCTTAAGCCAAGGCTTTGGTGATGGTTTTTCTGGCCAGCTAAAACCACCTCTTGCGTGTGAAGCGCCTTATCACCTTAACAAGCCGAGTCTACCGATAGTGGCGAAGGTTACCGAGGCCATACACAAAGGCAAAGCCTTGAGTATCACCTATGTGTCGTTATCGAGCGGTGAAACAACGCGTGAAATTGTACCGCATACGCTGGTGGACAATGGCCTGCGTTGGCACGTTCGTGGCTTTGACCGCAAGCATAGTGAATTTCGTGACTTTGTCCTGACCCGAATTAAAGCAGCGCTTGTGCTTGAAGACTCCACTTTGTCGCCCTCTGTTATCAAAGAAAGTGAACTCGAAACTCAGGACCGGCAATGGAACCGCTTTGTAGAGCTGGAGTTAGTACCACACCCACGTATTAAGCACAGCGAAGCAATTGAACTGGACTATGGCATGACGGGTGGCGTGATGAAAGTGGAGATTCGGGCAGCAATTGCAGGTTATTTACTGAGGCTATGGAATGTTGACTGTTCACAAGAGCATTTATTGAAACAACCTGAATATCAACTTTGTTTAAAAAACAAACAAGCTTTATATGGTGTAGCAAATTTAGCAATAGCGCCTGGCTTTGAGGAATAATAATGATTGATATAACACCATATCACGCCAAATACTTTGCCCACGAATTATCCATTCTCCATGCCAACAACGGTGTCGATAGGCTGTCTCAGTCCTTGTTTGATGCCAGTGTCGATCTCAATCCTCACCAAATTGAAGCCGCACTGTTCGCCATTGAAAATCCATTGAGTAAAGGTGTTGTTCTCGCGGATGAAGTGGGATTGGGTAAAACCATCGAAGCCGGTTTGGTGCTGTGCCAGTACTGGGCTGAAAGAAAGCGAAAGCTGCTGATCATCTGCCCTGCGGCTTTGCGGAGACAGTGGGCGAGCGAACTGTTCGAAAAATTTAACCTACCAGCGCATGTACTCGATGCCAAAACCTTTAGTCAGCTGCAAAAGGATGGGATTTATAACCCGCTAAATAACAAGCAAATTGTTATCATGTCATACCACTTCGCTGCCAAGCTGGAGGATAAGCTGGTGGGTGAAATGTGGGATTTGGTGGTGATAGATGAAGCGCACAAGCTCAGAAATGCGCACCGCGAAAGCAATAAAATGGGCCAGGCACTTAAGCGCGCACTAGACGGTCGAAAAAAGCTATTGTTGACGGCGACACCGTTACAGAACTCCTTGATGGAGTTGTACGGCATGTCGACCCTGATTGATGAGCATACTTTTGGGGATCCCAAGGCTTTTCGTAAGCAATTTATGCAAGCAGATAGCGATATCCTGGAGCTTAAAGAGCGCTTAGCAGGCTTTGTAAAGCGCACCTTGCGCAAAAATGTTCTTGAGTACATTAAGTACACTGAGCGTAAAGCCATCACCATCCCTTTTTATCCAAGCGAGCAAGAGCAAGAGCTGTACGATCAAGTGCAGTTACTGCTGGAGCGGGAAGACAGTTACGCCTTGCCCAAGCGGCACAGACACTTAACCGGGCTTATCCTCAGAAAGCTGTTGTCGTCCAGTACCAAAGCCGTGCTCAACAACTTACAGGTACTAAAGTACCGCTTAGAAAAGCTTGAGCGTGATGGCGTTGCTGATGATGATATCGACATCATCAAGCAAATTATCACAGATGATGACCTTGAAGATGACTTTGTCGAAGAAAGCGATATCCAAGAAGAGGTCACAGAACCCAAACCTGTTGATAAAAACGCACTGCGAGCAGAAATCGCAGAGCTTAACATGCTGATAGCCAAAGCAGAGCTCATTGGTATAGACACCAAGTCCAAAGAGTTGCTCATTGGTCTGGATAAGGGATTTGCGCAGCTGGCAGAGATGGGGGCCGCAAGAAAGGTCATTATCTTCACTGAGTCCATGCGTACGCAGCAATACCTTGCCCTGTTTTTAGAAAACAATGGCTATGCAGGCAAAGTGGTTACCTTCAGTGGGTCCAATACTACGCCACAAGCCAATCAAATTTATCAGCACTGGCGCGAAGAATATCACGGCTCATCGCGCGTCACCGGTTCTGCACAAATCGATAAACGCACAGCGCTTATTGATTACTTTAAAGATCACGCCGAAATCATGATAGCCACAGAGGCGGCGGCAGAAGGGGTAAACCTGCAGTTTTGCTCGTTGCTCATCAATTACGATTTACCCTGGAACCCGCAGCGTGTTGAGCAGCGCATTGGTCGTTGCCACCGTTATGGTCAAAAGTTTGATGTGGTTGTGGTCAACTTCCTCAATGAGCGAAATCAAGCTGATCAGCGCGTACTCGAACTGCTCACAGAAAAGTTTAATCTGTTCGATGGCGTATTCGGCGCGTCTGACAGCGTGCTTGGCAGCATTGAAAGTGGTGTGGATTTCGAAAAGCGTATTCAAGCCATTTATGAATCTTGCCGGACCCCGGCAGAGATTGAAGCCGCCTTTGAAACATTGCAAAAGGAACTCGAAGACGAGATAAACAGCAAAATGCAGCATACCCAAGCACAGCTGCTAGAGCACTTCGATGAAGATATTCACGATATCTTAAAGCTTAAGTTGGACGAGGCCAAAGACCGCTTGGATAAGGTTGGCCGCTGGTTTTGGGCGGTAACCCATCATCAGTTGCAGCCCTACGCAGCCTTTGATCATCAACATTACCGTTTTACCTTGCAAAAGCCGGTACATCATCAGCCCATGGGGCAATATCAGCTGCTTCGCAAAGCAGAAAATGGCAACAGTGCCTTGCAAGTGCAGGATAATCACAGCTTTGCTTATCGCATCAACCATCCTCTCGGTGAACATGTCATTGACTCTGCCAAGTCGGAGCCGACGGCGAATGCCCATTTGATTTTTGATTACAGCAAACATCAAACCAAAATCTCAGTTGCCGAGCAGCTCCAGGGCCAATCCGGGTGGTTAACCTTAAATATGCTGGCGGTGGATGCTTTCAATCGGCAGGAGTTTCTGCTCTTCACCGCCAGAACAGATAAAGGCCAGCTGATTGACAATGATGCCTGTAAACGCTTGTTCAATCTTGACGCAACCATTAACACCACGGCCCACGCCGTTGACGTAAACCAACCCCCAGCTGACTTAGTGGTGCTGAAAACCCGTCAAATAGAGGCCAAGTTGGCTGAAGTCATGGAACAAAATAATGCACTGTTTGAGGTCGAACGCGACAAACTGGAAAAGTGGGCCGAAGATAAAATGTTTGCCGCCGAAGAGTCACTGCGCGACACCAAGGCGCAAATTAAGTCGGTAAAGCGCGAGTCTCGCTTGGCGCAAACGACTGAAGAGCAGAAGCAAACCCAAGAAAAACTCAAGCAGCTTGAAAGGCTACAAAAGCGCCAGCGGATGGCCATTTTCGATATTGAAGACGAAATAGCTGATAAGCGGGACGAGCTCATCGCAGCCCTGGAAGCCCGTATGAAACAAAAGACCCACATTTCCGAGTTGTTTACCATCCGTTGGCATGTGGCATAACCCTTTACGATTTAAAAAGTGATTCGAGATAACCCAATGAGCAAATACAACGAGCTAGTAAAAAAACTCAAAGAGATTTTTCAGATTGACCGTCCAGAGTTGGATTTTGGCATTTATCGTATCCTTAACGCCCGTGCTGATGAGATAAACGATTACCTGGATAACAAACTCAAAGCCAAAATTCAGGCTGCGCTCAAGGATGCCGGAAATGCTAACAAAGCTGAGTTAGAGCAGCAGCTGCAAGCGGCGATTAAAGCGACAACCGATGCGGGCTTCGAGCCGGATCAAAGCCCAAAAGTGCAAGATTTAAGAAAGCAGTTGGCAGGTATGGCGTCAGGTAGCGTAGAGCATGAAAATGCCGTGTTCTCACACCTACTCACCTTTTTCTCACGCTACTACGATAACGGCGATTTTATCAGCAAGCGCCGCTACAAAGGCGATACTTATGCCATCCCCTATGCCGGTGAAGAAGTCATGCTGCATTGGGCCAATAAAGACCAGTATTACATCAAAAGCGGTGAGAACTTTGCCAACTATGCTTTTAAGCTTGATGATGGTCGCAAGGTTAGTTTCAAGTTGCTGGCGGCCGATACCGCCAAAGACAACCGTAAAGATAACGATGCCGATCGTCGCTTTGTGCTGATTGAGCCACATACCCGTACCAAGATTGATGAAGAAGGCGAGGAGTTTGAGCAAGCTTACCAGCCGGTTGAAGTGATCAAAACCACAGGGTTTGTTAATGGTGAAGCCATTGAAACCGAGGAATTGGTCATTCATTTTGAATACAAGGCAATGAAAAAAGGCACCAAGCAAGATGCCTTGGTGCAATCTGCGATTGCTACTATTCTTTCTGAACCCCAAGTGCAGCAGTATTGGGCCGAGCTTGCCAAACGCGCGCCAACCGAGAGTAACCCAAGTCGCACAGAACTTGAACGCCACCTGACAACCTACACTCAGCGCAACACCGCAGATTACTTTATTCATAAAGATCTCGGCGGATTCTTAACCAATGAGCTGGATTTTTACATCAAAAATGAAGTGATGAATCTGGATAACCTGCAAAATGCGCAGGTGTTTGCCAATATCGAAAAACAATTGCGGATGATCCAGTGTTTGCGGGCAGTGGCCCAAGAGTTGATCACCTTCTTGGCACAAATCGAGAATTTTCAGAAGAAACTTTGGAATAAGAAAAAGTTTGTAGTTAACACTGATTATTTAGTGCCACTTCAAATTCTTCCAGAAGATATCAGGAATAATTTTTTGTCTTACAATAACACAATAGTTGATACATCTCTTTTAAGTTTTAAAGAAAGGCAGCAAGTAATTAATTCAATATCTGATTTTGAATTAAGAACAATTGGTTTGTTGATTAAGGGTGATAATGCGCATGGTTTGCGGTTACTTTCATCACGACAAAAAAAATTTGATATGATCCACATTGACCCTCCATATAACACGGAGACTAGTGGTTTCTTATACAAAAATAATTTTAAAAGCTCATCATGGTTGTCAATGATGGAGGATCGTCTGGAGCAAAGTTCGGTACTTCTAAAGGATGATGGTGTTTTTTGTTGTCACATCGATGAACATGAATTTGAACATTTATCAATTCTAGCATCTAGCATTTTTAGTCAAGATTTAGGTAATATGATTTGGGATAAAGGTTCTCCAGTGACAGGAACTCATGGGTTGGCAACTCAACATGAATATATTTTGTGGAGATCTAAATATCAAGCAGTTAAGTTGAAATCTCAAAAGGAAAATATTGAAAAAATGCTTTCTCAAGCAAAAAATCTGACTAAAAATATTAAAGATGCAGATGAGCTCAAAAAAGCATGGCGCTTATGGCTTAAGTCTCAAGATTCTCTTTCCAAAGCAGAGTTGATTTATGACAATGTGGACTGTAATGGTGAAGTATTCAGATCTGCGGATATGACTGCTACGGATCAACGAACAGATCCTAAATATTTTATACCTTTAATACATCCCATAACAAAAAAAGCGTGCCCTGTTCCAAAATATGGTTGGCGTTATAAGCCAGAAACTATGAATTATCATCTAGAAAACAATGCAATATTATTTGGTGATGATCATAATAAAATACCGAGAAGAAAGGTATTTCTTCGAGATAATGAAAGTAGTCAATTGCCTAGTATGCTTAGAAGTGGATTTAGAGGTAAGCAAGAATTAGATAATTTGGGTATTTCTTTTCCATTTGCTCATTCATCTAAACTTTATTCGCGTTTGATCTCATCGTTGGAACACGATAAAAACGCTGACGTACTTGATTATTTTGGTGGTTCTGGAACAACAGCACATGCAATAATAAGTTTAAATGCAGAGGATCGAGGTGAACGTAAGTTTACTTTAATCGAAATGGGGGCTCATTTTGACGACACTCTTAAGCCAAGAATTACAAGGTTGTTGATGTCTTCTGAGTGGAAAAATGGTGAGCCACTGACTGATTTTTCGTCTGAAAAAATTGTTAAGATAATTAGTCTTGAGTCATATGAAGACACGTTAAACAATATTTCTTTAGCGAAAAAGGATGTGGATTTATTTAATTTCCTGTCTGCAGAAGTCGCTGATGATTACTTGCTGAAATATATGCTAGAGGAAGAAAGTAAAGAATCTTTGCTTAATATCGATAATTTCCGCAAGCCTTTTAACTATCAAATGGATATTGCGACTGATTCGGCTGGCGCGACAGAGCGAAAGCCGATTGACTTGGTAGAAACTTTTAATTTCCTGATTGGTCTGCATGTTAAATCGGTTGAGTCCAACATCGAACGCGGTTATGTGCGTATTGAAGGCACATTACCAACGGGCGAACGCACCCTGATTTTGTGGCGTGATTGCGACAAAATTGGCTATGAAGAGTTAACCAAATATGCCAATCGTTTCGATCTCTATGCCAAAGAGCAGACCTTTGATGTGATTTACATTAATGGCGACCACAATCTGCCAACCGCCTTTACGGTTGATGGTGACGACGCTGAAGTGGTGCGTAGCCTGAAATTGCGCCAGATAGAGCCAGAATTCTTAAGCCTGATGTTTGCAGAGGAGGCGTAACCATGGCGCGTGCTCCACAAACAAAAAACACAGTAGGCAAGGGCAAGGCGGTAAAAAAGGTAACCAACAGCAAGCTCAGCTTCCATAAGCAGCTGGTGCTGAATCGCTTTATGTTCCGCTTTTTTAAAGATGGCAGCTTACACGGATTAAAACTGCGCTTGGGCGAAGACCGCTTCGAGGGCATTCATGAGGATGGCCAGAGCCTGTTTTTTCATGAGCTGTGCAGTAACTTGTTTGAGGTGGATTTAATCGACCTTGATGAGCTGCGTCGCTACGACTTGAACATTGTTAAGCACTGGCAGCAGATCACCGAGCACCGTAACCGTAAAGAAGATACGGTACTGAATATGAAGTATTTTCAGTACCTTTCCTTGCTATTTACCGAGATTTACCTCGACTGGCATTTCAACCGAAAGCAAGAGTTGCTTGATGGGTTGAATCGCGAGCTGACAAGCTACAACAGCGAAAACAGTGCAACGGCGAAAGATAAAGCTAACCAGTTTAGAGACTATATACTGGATGACTTGAACAAGCTGGCATTTTGGAATGCGACGGGCTCGGGCAAAACCCTGCTGCTGCACGTCAATATTTTGCAGTATTTACATTACTTCCAAAATGGCAATGCCAGCCATTACCCTGACAAAATTATTCTACTGACGCCGGATGAGCGCTTGTCGCAGCAGCACATGAATGAGCTGTATGACTCGGGTTTTTCGCATATTCAGCTGTTTGATAAATCTAAGCCGACGCCATTTAAAGGCACGATAGAAGTGATTGATATCAACAAGCTTGCCGATGACATGGGTGACAAAACGGTCGCTGTTGAAGCTTTTGAAGGTAGAAACCTGGTGCTGATTGATGAAGGCCATAAAGGCACTGGCACTGCTGCAGGGGCCTGGATGCGCCGCCGTGACAAACTGACCCGCGATGGCTTTGCCTTTGAGTATTCCGCCACCTTTGGTCAGGCCGTATCTGACGGCAAAACTGTCGATGCATTGGAAGAGGATATCCGAAAGAAAAAGGCCAAGATGCTGTTTGATACCACAGCCCTGGGCAAACTTTCAAATGAGCAATTAGCGCAGCTGGCCTTAGACACGGAAGAGCAGCGCGATGCGCGTATTCAAGCCACGCGGGAAGTGTACGGTAAGTCAGTGCTGTTTGATTACTCGTACAAATTTTTCTATGAAGATGGTTATGGCAAGGAGTCGCTGATCCTTAACCTGAACCCAGAACAGGATAAGCATGATGAACGGCGCTATGAGTACTTCACAGCCTGTTTGTTAAGCTTCTATCAGCAGCAGTACTTGTTTAATAAGCACAAAGATAAGCTGACTGAGTTCAATATTGAAAAGCCGCTATGGGTATTTGTGGGTAACACCGTTGGCGGCGAAGATTCTGATATTCATGCCGTACTTAAATTTTTAGCGTGGTTTTTAAACCATGAAGCTCAAGCGAGGGCATGGATTAACGATCTTGTCGCTAACAAGGCCAGGATCCTGGACAGCAAAGACAGGAATATCTTCGAAAACCGCTTCACGGCCTTGATGAATGGCCCTACCGATATCTATGCCGACATTTTGGCAAAGTTGTTTAACACCACTCACTCAGGTCAACGTTTGCGGGTGCTGAACCTGATTGGCAGCAAGGGCGAGCTTGCCTTGCAAGTGGGTGAAGCATCAGCGTTTGGATTGATTAACATTGGTGATTCACCTTCGCTTTACGCCATGTGTGAAGAAGATGAGACCTTTGATTATCAGCGGGATGACTTTGCCAAAACCCTGTTCCATACCCTGAATGACAAAGATTCTAAATTGCATATCTTGATAGGGTCGCGCAAGTTTACAGAAGGCTGGAGTAGCTGGCGAGTATCGACCATGGGCTTGTTGAATATGGGCCGTGGTGAAGGCTCGCAGATCATTCAGCTATTTGGTCGTGGAGTACGGTTAAAAGGGCGTGATTATTCGCTTAAGCGCAGCACCCCGGCACAGCGTCCAAAGGGTATCCATCTTGATAAGCTCGAAACGCTGAATATTTTTGGTGTACGCGCCGACTATATGGCGACCTTTAAGCAATACCTTGAAGCAGAAGGGATTACGCCAAGCGATGAAATGTTGGAGCTCAATTTTGAGATCCGGCCAAACTTGCCTGTGACTTCGCTGAAAACCTTAAAGCTTAAGGATGGCTATAAAGACAACCAAAACCTTGGATTTAAGCGTGTGCATTTTCCTGAGCTGTACCAAGTGCCAGCGGAGTTTGAGGGCAAAATCAAGCTGCCACACGTCAAACTGGATCTGTACCCCAAGCTCGAAGCCATTGATACCAGCCGAAAGGGCACTAACACGCCTGTGAATGTACGCCACGAAGGAAAGCTGGACTGTAAAGTGGTAGCTGCGTTTGACTTTGAGCGTTTATACCTCGCAGTTCAGGATTTTAAATTGCAGCGAGGCTGGTCGAATTTACGGCTTGATAAAGAGCGGCTGATGAAGTTTTGTTTGGGTAAAACTATGGCTTCTAACGGCTGGTATACCTTGCTGATCCCTGCGTCTGAGTTGGAAATAAGACAGTTCTCGGATGTAAAAAAGCAAGAGGACATTATGTTGCGTCTGTTGCTGGATTATACCGACCGCTTTTATAAGACATTGAAAAACGCTTATGAAGGCCAGTTCTACCAGGTGACTCAGGTGCAGGAAGATGACCCTTGCATGATTAAGGTATATCACTTTGAAATCGAAGAGTCGGATGATGGCCTTGATTACGCTGAGCGTTTGGAGCAATTGCAGCAACTTGTTGTTAAAGGTGACATTGGCCAGGCCAAAGCCTGGGATGCGCCGGGTATGATTGCCATTACCTTTGATAGGCACTTGTATTATCCACTGCTTTCACTTGAGCGAAATGCCGATTTGCCACTGAAGATGCGGCCTGCCGCCTTCGATGCGCCCAGTGAAGTGGCGTTTATTAAGGACTTACAGGCTTTTATCGAAACGCCAAAAGGCCAAGAGACTATTGGAGATAAAAGCCTGTATTTACTTCGTAACGCGGATACTAAATCAAGAGGCTTAGGCTTTGCTACCGCAGGTAATTTCTATCCGGATTTCTTGCTGTGGCTGGTTGATGATGTGACAGGTAAGCAATGGTTAAGCCTTATCGATCCCAAGGGTATTAGAAACCTGAATTTGGATGATGCCAAATTCGGGTTATACAAGGAGATTAAAGTGCTAGAGCCAAAGCTTGCAGACAAAGACTTGAGCCTGAGTGCATTTATCGTGTCAGAAACCTTGCATTCTGACTTACTGAACGTGTCTGCACCTAAGCATGAGCTTGAAGAACGAAATGTGCTGTTTATGGAAGACTCGGGTCCTGTGTATTTGGAGAAGCTATTCCGTAAGATGGTCGCCTAATCTTGAGGAAAAGTTACAGGCAGTCGCATGCATAAGGGAGCTTGAGCTCCCTTAACTAATTATCGCCAATGCTCGGGAATGATTAACTCGAAGCTCCCGGCAACATACTGAAGCATCGTGATGATCTCACGATGCTTTTTTTCATCGTAGGGTAAGCCATTTTGTTTTTGGGCGATTAGAGTTTGCAGCTCAGGCAGTTGAAACATTTCCAGACGATAAAAATTGCCCCAGCTAGGCTCACCAAATAGGTTGTAAATGACCTGGGTATCATCCCGTTCACTGGCTAGGCGCTTTGGCCCTTGCACCTTGGTCAGAGCAACTTCGGCTTCGTCTTTGTCTTCGTAAGTGTTGAGGAGTTTCATAATGAGTTCGGTACTGGATTTTTGGGAAGCGGACATTGAACTTGATATGGGGAGTAATTGCAAATTCTGGTTTCGATTTTGTCTGATAGACTTGGCAGATACATATGGATGTATTTCACAAATATCAGCGGATATCTTTAGTTTAAGTATTTTAAAAAATCCACTCTTAGAACCAGAAGTAATCGAACACGCGGTTTATATCGATTTGGATAGGTCTAGTACAAAGGAAGAATTTGAGATTGTGGTTCAAGCAAACACTTCAACCAAATTAGTTGAAAGCAATTATAAAACAAGTATATAAAGCAGTTGCTCATTTGTTTTATAGGGGGATACATCAGGTTTCAGTGAAAACAAGGAATGTAATTGCCAGAATGATCAGCAGTCGGTCAGCTAAAGGAACTAACGATGAGCAGTTTGCCACTAATTGAGTCTATTTTGCTTGAAATCCGCCAAAGTGCGGGGATTCAAGGTTACCCAACCAATAAAAAAGATAAGTTTGCCAAGGGCCAGTTAAGCCTAGATATGCACAGGGTGATGTGCGTAGAAACCTTAGAGGCTGTCTTTGACGCCTTTGACATGGATCCGCGAATGCAACTCAATGCAATGGATAACCTAATGGAGTTTGCTAATGCTTATAAGCATATTGAGCTCAATACATGGACCTTTGCTGCAGACCAGCGGCAAATTGTCTGGGATATGTTGGGCTATTTTCTCGTGCCAGGCCTTGCACGTCGAGTTGCATTTTGGAACCTGCCTAAGCCGTTAGATGCGGGTATGCCGGGCGGTCGATTCTGGTATCTTCCTGAGATTATTGAACATAACGGAAATGCCACTTTATATATGCCAGTTGCGCAAGTGGTAGACTGGTTGCTTGACTTGCTCGGAATGCCACTAGAAGTGTTCTCTGATCAACGTAGTGATTCTACTGATGGCCAGCATGAGGCGATGAGACGGTCTTTATATAACTGGCGATCTGCCACACCCATCAGCCCTGATTCTATCGAAAAGTATTTTGCAGATGATGCGCAACTAAGCTTCGCAGGCGCATTTCAACTTGATAACTCGCAAACACCTGCCCAGCAGTTCGATACCGCGTTAGCCTTTGTTAGAAGTAAAAACCTTTCAGCTGAGCTGCTGCGTATGGAAATCCCGATGACTCAACCAGGGCTGTTGGAGGCCATATTAGCTGGCAGTGCCAGTGAGGAAGAGCAAGCCAGATTTATGGCGTGCATAACGCAACGCTATGCTACGCCGTCAATGAAAACCATCCGCCAGCGCCTTCTGCTTGCGCGTACTGTGCAGGATGGATACTCGCGCTTATTGAAGTTTCTGTGTCCTGATATTGATCGTCAGTGCGTAGATGAACAGCAAAACAAAGTACTGCAACTATCTGGTATTTATAAATTTGTTTATAACACGACAATTGGAGCTTGGCGTAATTGTGCTGATCAAGGTGTGGCTGCAGAAAATCGTTGGTTTGAGGAGCAGCTTCCTGAGTGGGATAAGTTCGGTATTTTCCTGTCAATACTCCCGTCACGATATACAACGGCCAATCAAGAACTAGCACAACTGCTAACTCGTCGTTTTTATGCCATGCAACCTGGCGAGCCGTTGGAATGCCATATTGGCATGAATTCAGAGTCGGTAGCTAAAATTATCCGGCGTAATGTTGAGAGAGCTGAGTTGTTCTTTTCTGAAATGGAGAGAGCTGATCAGCTGCTATCGAGAATGCAAGTTGCCTCTCCCTGGAGAGCATTGCAGCATGAACAAAGTTACTGGGTGGTAAGTCAGGTTGCTGCGCATCCTAGGCTGTCTACTAATGCAAGAACCCTCGCTACAAATCGTTTGCGTGAGCTAGCTGCGTCGCCTGCTGAAACTGTTCAAGCCATTCTTTTAGAATTGGGTGGTTTTTTGAATGGTGATCGTAAGCAAAGACCAAAAGACACTGCCGCAAAAGTTGCTTTGCTTCTTGCCGAGGTAGATGAAAACAAAGGCAATGAACTCTGGAAAGCGCCTATTCTCCAGTATAAAGCTAAGCATTTGCTGGCTTGCAACCAATTTGAAGATGCAGCGAAATGCTTTAGGGAAGCTCTAGATGCTGTAAATGATCGCAACTACGGTCCGGTGCGTGGCGAGATTGCCAGAGATGCTTTCGCTTTATCGGTCGCCAATCAAAAACTAATTCATAACAACCATGAAAAGTTTTATCGTGAGATGCTTGCTGGTGGAATGATGAGTGAGTGTGATCAAATACCTTCAATTGAAGATACAGCGCGGTGGGTATCTGATTATTTTTGGGAAACACTTTATAAACCTTATCCGGGTGTGCCGGCAATTGTCAGAGGTAACAGCAAGCAATTTGATAGGGCTTTCAAAGAAATCGTGAAACTGCTTGTTGCAGGCACAGAAAGCGAGCTGTCCCAGTGGATTAAATCTAACCGGCAGCTACTCAATTCAAACTTACCGGAAGTGGACGGTAACACTGTTTTAATGTTGCTGTTTAAAATGAGAAGTAACTTTGTTGAGCGGTTACCAATTATTAAGCAAATTGCCCCCCTTGAGTTACAGGGCGAAGTGGACAGGTTTAATTTGTGGCTCAAAAAGTGGCGGAACTTTATTGGCCAACTTGCAAAAGAGCATCCTAAACAACTTAATATCGTTGATATTAAAGGGCAAACACCTTTAATGCTGGCGGCTCAAGCTGGTGATGCTGAATTGGTCAAAATCATGCTTGAGGCGGGTGCCAATCCGGATTTACAAGACATAAAAGGTATGACAGCTCTTCATTCAGCAGCTAAATCAAACAGCGTTGATTGTGTGAACTACCTATTAAACCTGCCATGTCGTTTAGATTTGGTCACCGTTGATGGGAGAACTCCGCTTCATACCGCTACCTGGATGGGTAACTTGCATGCAGTGCGGCAGCTAATTGCGATCGCACCTAAAATGGCCTGGCAGCGTGACGCCGGCAAACAGACGCCATTAGAGTTAGCAGAGCATTTGCTTGAAAATCAAGACGAGTTTGAGCAACTGTCAAAAGAGAGGGCGAAATTTGGCTCACGATGTGCAACGCCTGAAGAATTAGAGCAAGTAGTAAAGGCATTAGAAAATGTTGTTGCAGTCAGTTAAAGGGCCGAGCTATTTCGCCCAAACATTAGGCTTTCTCATAGCAATTGTTCAAACACTTAAATTTAAACTTCGAGGAAAACCATCATGAGCAGAACACCAAACGATGATCGTAGTGACAGCATGAATCCAAATAATGATGCTTACTGGGATAGCCTCGATAACCATGCTAACCAGTTAAATCCTAACCATGATGAATACCAGGGTTATGATGAGGAAGAGGATTAGAATTAGAATTAGAAGAAGGTAACGTCACCATTACAAACAATTCCTTAGCTTGTGGTGGTGACATCTCAGTGTTGAGTTTGTCTTGGCATTATTGAAGATGCCGATATATTCGGCGACTAGGCTATATTGTTCGGGGCATTGACGGCCGAGAGTGAATTGTCTCCGAGGGGATCTCTCCTCCGCAGAAGCAGTACGAGCAGAAGTGCGGTAGCCTTTACGAGCTATTGAGGCACAGTTGACGGTTATGTAGCATGTAATGCTTAAGTAAATAAGGCTGGCTAGACTTAAATGCACAATGCTAACTGGCGTTACCCAATAAGCCTTTTTGTTGAGGCTTTTTGATGCGTTTTTCAGAATAGGGCTCTAGCTATTCAAGATGGCTTGTACAAAGGATTTCGTTTGCTAGCACAGGAGGTTAGCACCTCCTGTATCAGATTAAGGTCAACTCAGTAGGTAACTGTCCAGCTCCCATTATTGGTTACTACGTCAACTTGTGTTAGATCACACGAGCCTCCATAAGAGACTGAAGTAGATTGACCAAATTTAAGCTGTTTGGGAAAACCTTTTTTTTCGAAAAGGCTTTCACAGTTGCCTCTGTTTACAATGATGTCGTTTACGATGACATCATCTTCAATAGCCTTGACCTTCACTTCGATTGATTTGATATAAAAACCCGCTCTGTCGTAAACTTCAATTTCAACATTCGGTTTTGAATCACTGCAAGCGCTAGTCATCCCGAGCAGCGCAAAAGTAAAAAGCAATTTCTTCATCTTAAACACACCTTAAATTTGTGATACACAGCTAACGATGAAGGGCATTAAATGGAATTTTAATTGTGTAAATTGGCATTGCATTTATAGCGCTAATCGTCGCTGTACAGTATTTCACTTTGCTACTAGCTGATTGGTAATCAGTAGATTGAGGCCCCTATCCACATTAGGGGCACAATTGATTGTTTAGGTGGCGCTATTAGCTGCATTTTTAGTTTTAACAAAAACAGTGATGGAATACCCAATCCCGTATAAGGCGGCAAACATCCCCCATCCAGCTGAAGCTTCTAGATCGATGTCTGCAAATGCAGAAGCAAGAATGAGGCATAAAGGGAAAAACACCATCCCTATGATTGACATGGTTTTTACGACTGACATGTGTAACTCCTTTTAATTAGCGTGTTTAAAGACACTGCTTGTTCTGAAAGAAAATATTTACTTTCTATCGGTAGGTGTTCTTAATGTAAAAAAACAAAATGAACACTATACAGGTCTAAATGTAATGTTTATGGCGTGGTTTGTCTATCATGAGTCCTTGAGAATTATCCAGTATTCAATATCCTGGGGTTCTCAAGTGAATGATGATGAAGTGTTAAAAATTGGGTTGGCCTTCGGCCGAGCAATTAAGTTGCGTCGTGTTGAGGTGGGGATTAACCAAGAGGAGCTAGCAGATAAGGCCGAACTTGCTCGTTCGTTTGTATCAAGCGTTGAACGCGGTGTGGCTAAGGCATCTATCGCTTCAGTGTGGAAACTAGCCCAAGCGCTAAATTGCAATCCATCGGATTTATGGATAACGGCAGAGAGACTTTATGATGTGCGTTGAGGTCCGTGTAAGCCTTGAGGATTATGCTTAGTAACGCAATCAATCACTTTATAATTCAAAGTTTAACCAAAGCTGACACCACTTACAGGTAGCTGTACAAAGGTTATTGTTGTGAAAGTTATTAATCAAACAATATATTAAAGAGCCGATTTTAAAAATTATCATTTAATTACAGGTATTTAATCGTTGATTTTATTTGATGTCATACTGGATGATCGTGCAGCATGATGCAGGTTTGCGAGGTATTAATGATTACCAAGTGTCGTAAGGTCAAATCGACCGCTTTCTCTGATTTTGTGCGCAACGCATCATCCAGGGAGAAAAGAAAGTTTTTTGCAAAAGTTATCGAAGAGGCGACCCAAAAGCAAACAGAGGTGATAGCCAAAGCGAATGAGATCGATGGTTAAGTATATGGCATGCTATATTTATTTACAAATGTCGCTACAAAAACAGCTTTAGTTACAAGAGACTTAGCGGCTTGTCGCATAAGTCGATGCCGCCAAACAACAAGTCTTTGTTCGGTTGTTCGCAAGGAAATACTGCCGGATATCGGCATCTGATTGACGTTCTGTCAATTCGCATTTTTAGCTTGATGGGATATGTATACTGTTAGCAAGTCGAAGTACATGAAGCTATAGAATGATAAATAGAAAATTAGAAATTTACGGGGTTCAAGTGGTCACAAGGCCGAAGATCAAAGCGACCAAGCAACTTGATTTATCTGGTGACTTTGGGCGTCAAATCGTGAAGTCAGAAACGGAACGAGTATTAAGAACCCATCCTAAAACTTTCCAAAAACTGGCTGATATGTAATTTGTGGCAGAGTATACTTGTCGTTGTCCACTAAAACTTACAGATCATGCAAGCGTTATCTCACGTTTGCCAGTCAGTGATGAAACCGTTACTGAAACGATGTCTGATCTAGACATTGAAGCTATCAAAATAAGTCACAGATGTGCGAATATTGGTTAAAAATGACGACTAGCGTTATTTGTTTTAAATTTTTATTGACTTTTTTGAAATTGAATTAAATCCATTAAATACAATTGGTTATGTTGTTATTTTGAACAGAAGTTAAGGAGTCGAATTCTCAGGGTAAGTCATTGGTCTAATTGAAGAAATTATCAAAAACTGGAAGTAATGCAAAAAGTAATGCTGTCCTGTTATGCGTCTTTATTAGTTATGTTTTTCAATGTGTTAAGCCTGTAGTTCGACTCCCTCTCTCGCCACATTCTAAGAACCCGATCACATGGTCGGGTTTTTTCTTTTCTATCATAAACCTATGAATTATAGTTGCTAAATCCAATGGCTCACCAACCTTTGGCACCTTAAGGTGGTACAAAAGGGTGGTACAAAACGATGGCATTTATGACTCAACCACACCGCGATCCAAAGTCTGGGATCTGGAAAATCCGCAAGGGTGTTCCTAAGCATTTACCTCCGTTCCTTGATGACAAATTCACTATGCCACTTCAGTCTAGAGACTAATGATGCCTATATTGCCAAAACAACTGCGGGTGGTGTGATTGTGGAGTTTGAGTCAGCTATAGCTTTGTTACGTCAAGAAAAAGAGCAGAAAATAACACCTGTACTGTTAGTTTGAGGGAGCAAAGCCATCAGGAGGATTACCATGCTCGTGGCGGTCGATCTCGATAAACAAAACGCCTGCAATTGCAGGCGTTCTTCGATGGGTTTAGTCGGTGCTCAATTGTCATTAAAAAAGGCTATTTCTTAACCCATTTGCCTTGAGCATTTTGCACATAGTTGCCTTTGTCTGTAGCCGCGATGGCTTTTTCACCAGCTAATTTGGCGACATCTGCGGCAGAAATATTGTTCTTTTTAGCGATGGTTTCGTAATGGGCGCGGCGTTTGTTATTCACATCGTCCATCACGGCCTTGGCCTCGCTATTATTTTGCACTAGGCCTAAATAGCCATTGAGCTGTTCACCTAAGTAACCTTGGGCTTTGGCTTCCTGCAATGACATGGCAAAGGCATTTAAGCTGAATAAACTAAGGCCGAGCAACAGCAGTAATGTGGGCTTTTGTAGCAGGGTTTTGAGTGGTATTGATTTCATTGTATATTCCTCAATTCTTTGTGATTAGAACAACTTATCATCTGATAGAAGCTGATCTAGCTCCTTATCCACTTTGATTTTTATCTCGTGTTCAATTTTCACATTGAGATTAATCACAATCGGTTTGTCAGGCGGCTCAATCTTTACTGTTGGCGCACAGCCTTGCAATGCCGCCAGTAGCAGCAATGTACCTAAACTCACTTGCTGTAATTGAATGATCTTCACTGAGGTTTCCTTGTTACTTCACGGATTTTTCGATTCTGTCCTGCAGATCGTTACCAATCTGAAGACTCCTGAATAATTGCAGCATGTTCTCTTCATGAGAGTAATTCAAGTGGATGGGGCGTTCAATCCCTCGGCTGTGGCCTTTGACTTCCACTAACAAGTTGGCATCGCCGGTTTGATCCATATCGAAACTACTGGATAACTGGCTGTATTCTAAATGTTCTAGTGCCGAAAATACAAAGTCGAGATAAGGCTGCGATTGGCGCATTTGATCGACCGCCGGATTGCCTGAAATCGCAATAAGGCCGCCGGGCGCACGGGCCGCCAGTTGGCCATCGCTGATCGAGACTTTGCCATCGACCAAATCCACGGGTAATACACCATCGAAAATACCATCGGCATAGATACCAATTTGCGGCTGAATGCGCAGCACTTCCTCAAGGCTCATGCCCTGCAATAATAGATAGGCGTGGGATTTGTCCTGCAATTTTAAATTAAAATCAGGCAGTAAGAACTGGCCGCTCAATACTTTGCCCCTAGCAGTCATCGACACGTCGGTATCACTCAAGCCCGTGAGTTGTTGCAGCCAATTGTCGGGAAGCTTTTCGGCATCCTTGGCGAGGACAATATCGGCCTCCACTTCGATATCGGTCAAGGGGAAGCCGGGATCGAACAAGTTAAAAGTCATCATGGTCTGCGGGCAGTTCAGCCGACTTAAACTGCTGAAATAGCCTGGCGCTTGCGGCGACTTATAGGATTGCCCCCAGGTGAACTCGCATTGGGCCTGTAATTTCCCGCCTTCAAAGGTCGTGTCTTGATAAAAACCTTCCAGCTCTGTCATCGACTGGGTAATTTGCATGGCAAATTGGGTCTGCTCTGGCTCATGTGTCAGCTTAAATTGTGCCTGTAATTGGTTATGACCGGTCACATTTAACTCAGCGGGCAAGGGCTGGGTTTGATTAAGCAAAGACAAAGCCTCTGTCATGCTGGTATCGACAACCCACTGGCCCGTTAACAGCAGAGGCTTGTGAGGCGTGGCGAACTGTAATTGATGATCGCTTTGTAGCTCAACCGTGCCGACTTGCCACTGTTCATGACCGTTAATACGCTGGTTTTGCCAGTTTAACGTCTGCGCGAGTGCCAAATTATCCAGTTTAAGGACAGTCTGCTTACGTGTTCGGCCTTTGGCGCTGAGCTGCTTTTCAATCAAGAGTTGCTGCGCTTGCCAGTTAACTTGATTAGTCAAATGACTCGATTGAATAGTATTTGCAATGGATTGCAATGACGAGTAATCGAGGAGCATCGGCTTTGATGTCTCAAGGGTGAACGCCTTGAGGCTAATATCGTTGCGACTGCTCTGTATTGCGGTCGCGGCGGTGCCCGCAAGATTCTCTACCGTTTGGCTCACGCGCAGCTGCGACAAGGCAAGTGAGAGCGGCGGCAGCTTGAAGGCAAACTCGGTCGATTGTGCGCCAGTCGTATCCTTAGCCGCTAAGGGAGTTGCGCTTGCGGCCATGGGGGCCTTGGCGTTGAGCTGAATACTGCCAAGGCTTAACTGCGTCTGTTTAGTTTGATGCTCGGCGGCTTGCGCCGTTTGCTGTAGCTGCACATCTTCCAGCGCAAATTGCAGAGTGTCACTTGAGTCACTCGTCACTGGCGCAGTGCTGATTTGCCAATTCAGCCCTTGAGGTGACTGAGCAACACTGACATGACCCGCCGTTTGCAGCATTCCCGCGCCCCAACTGAGATCCTGCGGGGCTGCGCGCCAGAGCTCCTGCAGCGACAGTGGGGTCGTTTGCTTAAGCACCAGTTGCCAGCGGCTCTTGACATTCCAAGCATCTGGCGTGGGCGTTAACTGGATATCTTGTAAGTGAATACGCGTCTCAAGCTTACTGCCTAGGGTGGTTACCTCTAATGCGGGCATCGGTATGGGTTTATGGGTGTTCGCTTGAGATGTCAGTGCATAGTGCAGCGGCGCCGTCATCGAAAGGCCAAGGCCCACGGGCGCCTCGGTGCTTTTCAGCCCCGAGAGCAGGGTAAGGAGCGCTTGATAGTCCACATCGCTCAATTGCAGAGACTGATTAAGTGCCGCTAATAGCTGGGTGTGCTGTGCCGCATTCGGCGTAAGCGCAAGGCTAAAGGGCTCAAGGGTGAGATTGAGTGAGGCAAGTGATCCACTAAGCTCAAACCCTAAAGCCGGCTGCGGCGCGAGCGTTAAGTCGGCAAAATGGCTTAAGCTGATGCTGGGTTGCTGAATGCGGTGGCGGCTTGTAATTTCGCCGCTGGCGAGTGTCATTGCACTCTCAGAACTTAATTGCCCACTTAATCCTATCCCAAGTTGTTGCCACTGTTGATCCCACAGGGTTAATTGGCTGAGGATGCTCCCTTGGGTTTGGCGCAGGCCAATTTGATGCAGGTTTTCCAGTAGCGGCGCGATATTCAGTTCGCTCTTCAAGCGCCATTGTTCGTTGCCAAGCGTCGCGGCAAGCTGGGCTAACGGTTCACCCTCAGGGCTGCTAAAGGCTGTGGTTAATTCAGCTTGATGATTCAGGCTGAGTTTATCCATCACCAGCTGATAGGCCGGAAGCTCTGCTTGCGGCGCTAATCTGAGTGTGGTTTTACCTATATCAATTAAAGGTAAAGATTTGATATTTAACGCCAACGCTGGCGTTTGTTCATCGGCGATGGTGGGGCTTCGCTCCAGCAGTGATGCGCCGAGTTCAACGTCTATCTCGCCCGTACTAATGCGCTTGATTTTTTGAGTCAAGCTCTCAACTTGGACAAGTTGCTTCAGTTCTTCAAGGCTTTTGGGCCAGTTGAGTTCAAGCTGAATATCCAGGTTATTGATCACTAAATACGAGTCATGTACACGCAGGCTCGCAGAGCGAATGTGCCAATGTTCTAAACCCATGGGGCCTAAACGAATATCGCTAAGCTCACCGTCCATGCCGCTTAAGGCATAATTCGCGACGCGAAGGATCAGGGCTTCGGTTTGGCTGTTGACTATCCAAATGGTTAGCGCCGCGCCAGCTAACAGGCCAGCCACAGTGGTGGCTATCAAGCTTTGTTTTAAGCGCTTTTTGAGTGTAGAACCGCGACGGTGCGTCGCCGAATATGGCGCTGCGACCGCAGTCGTCTCTTGAGGCATCGCCTGATTTGGCGATGTCGGCGTGTTAACCATGGGGTTCGAATATCATCCTTATCATCAGCGCCTAGCGATTGCTCCCCGTGGGAGCGTGAGGCGATTTGGGGCTGCCGATGCTCAGCGGCAAGCGGGATTAGCGGCAGTTTAACATCCAAGCCGCTGGCTGACTAATAAAGAACTTGGCAATCTTGCGCGAAGCAAGACTGAGTGCCTGTCATTATTCATCATGATTTTACAGGCACTTATACGGCTTAAGCTAAAATAGCGTTTATCCCGATTGTTTATCCGTACAGCTTATCCCAAGAGCTGAGCGCCAATCACGGCCACTCCGCAGAGCATAGCTAACAGTAAACCGAGCTTCCCCCCTGCGACGCGGTAACCTTGTGGCAGTTTTGCTTTATCGCGGGCTTGTCTTTGTACCCACACCATGGCCACGGGTAAAAAAATCGCGAGGATCACGAGTGCGATTGCCGCATAACCGAGGGCGGTAATAAATCCCTGCGGGTAAAAGAGGGCAAACCCCAGAGGAGGCACGAAGGTAATGGCGGCGGTAACACTGCGACCCGCGGCATTATCCTGCTGCCTTAAATTCGCCGCCATAAAGTCAAACAGACCTAGGCTGACCCCTAAAAAGGAGGTGGCCAGCGCCAGATCGGCAAACACACTGATGGCAGAACTTAAGTATTGGCTGTGCAGTACACTGGCTAACTGATTGATAAAGCCTGAAAGACTTTGATTCGTCATCAGTTGGCTTTGGTTGAGCACGCCTTGACTGCCCAGTTGCCACAGCAGGTAAATCAGCAGTGGTAACGCCGAGCCGAGCAGCATGATTTTACGCAGGCTTTTTACCTCAACGCCTAAGTAGCGCACCACGGATGGAATCGAACCATGAAAACCAAAGGAGGTAAAAATCACTGGAATGGCTGACACGATAAGCCCTTGCTCTAGTGGCAGTTCGAGTAAATGTGTGCCTTCGACCTGTGGCAGTAATAAGGCCAGCATTAGGATTAACGCAATGATTTTTAAACTAAAGAGTACGCGATTGATCAAATCGACACAATGGGTGCCTAAGCCGACAATGGTGCCGACTAACAGGGTAAAGAAGATGGCACCCGCCTGTGGTGGCAGATTTAATCCTAACCAAGCATTGAGCTTTTGATTAACTTGCTCGCCGCCACCTGCGATATAGGCGGCGCACAGGGCGTAAAGTAAAAACATTAACGCAACACTGGCAATCACTTGGCCCTTGGCGCCCAAAAGCGTGCGGGCTAATTGGTTCAGGCTCGCATCGCTCGGGGCAAATTGATGGATTTCAACCATCAGCAGAGCGGTGTAGGCCATCAGCGCCCAGAGGAGCAACATAATCAGGCTCGATACACCAAAACCGAGTCCTGCAGAGGCGATAGGAAGTGCGAGCATACCCGCGCCAATGGTGGTGCCTGCAATTAGTAGCAAACTGCCGAAAAATTTATTCTGTGTCATAACTTTACGCTCAAACGTCTTTATTAATGGCTCAACTGTCTCAGATGAGTGCTTTATTGAGGAGCTGTGCAGAATGGCGCGTGATACTGGGATCTAAAGGGTACGTGGTGTACCTGTATTGTGATCGTGGCGCAATCTGCGGATCGTTGGGGATATGGCCACAATGGAAGGTCAGGCGAGTATGCCTATCTATGCCATTGCGGCTACAGATAGGGATAATAAGCTGTGGTAATACGCATAAAACTCGCCTTTGCTTGGGGTTAATTCGGCACTTAATGACATCGAGTAACTTGACCACATCTAATGGCTTGGTCACATCACATAACAAAGACAATTTGCCCTGTTTTTTAAATTTATCTTAAATGTTAATAAGTTGCGACAATGCCTCGGTGTTGGTTCGAGGACGCTGGCTACGATAGGCAGTTAAGGTGTACTTGTCAACCATTACAACAGTATTTTGCTGATTTTTTGTCAGGGGCCAGGTGTACAATTTGCGTGACGTCGTGTGGTTTTTAGGTCAGGTTAAGGGTTACAAGACGGACTGTGGAGGCGAGGCTTTGGTTAGCACTAGAAGGGGTTGGCAACAGCAGGGATTAAGTAAAACCGGGGTTAGCAACAGCAAGTTAATTGGCCGTCACTGAATGCAAAATGGAGAGTACTCTGCCGTAGACCAAAAGGAATGCGGCAGAGAGATACCGTGATGTTTGAAAGCGGACTACTTTTGCTGCGCCTTTTGATGGCGGGCGAGCAAATTGGCGTTGATATCACTTAAGCTTAGTGATTGATCTTCAAGTAAGACTAATATGTGATACACCAGATCCGATGCCTCGTTAATCAGCTCTTCTTTATCGTGAGTCGCAGCGGCCAAGGCGGTTTCGAGCCCTTCTTCACCGACTTTTTGGGCGATGCGTTTGGTGCCACGGGCAAAAAGGGAAGCGGTGTAGCTCGACTCTGGGTTTTGCCCCTTACGCGAGGCGATAAGCTCGGCCAGATTGTTTAAAAACGGGTGAGCATTGCCATCGAGCCAGCAGCTTTCGGTGCCTTTATGGCAGGTTGGGCCATTGGGTAACACCTGTACCAGCAAGCTGTCGTTATCACAGTCTTTATCGATGGCGACCAATTTTAGGGTATGGCCTGAGGTTTCGCCCTTGGTCCATAAACGTTGTTTAGAGCGGCTAAAAAACGTCACATCACCGGTCGCCAGCGTGTGCTGTAGCGCGGCTTTATCCATAAATCCGAGCATTAATACCTTGCCCGATAGATGGTTTTGAATAACCGCAGGGATAAGCCCCTGTTGTTTTTCCCAGTCGAGGCTATTGACCAGTTCTGCACTTGCTGGGCCTTGGCAACAGCTTGAAGTGGTTCCAGTTGTCATATCTGCATACCTTATTATTTGTATCAATCGCTACTGATGTTGAGTTACTGGCGAATGGCGATGCCTTCGGCCGCTAAATACTGTTTTAACTCGCCGATATTGATAATGGCCTTATGGAACACGCTAGCCGCCAGCGCCGCATCCACCTTTGCCTCGATAAACACATCGCGAAAATGCGCCATAGTGCCAGCGCCGCCCGAGGCGATTAGGGGCACATCGCACAGCTGGCGTACTAGGCTTAACTGTTTGATATCATAGCCACCGCGCACGCCATCTTGGTTCATCACGTTGAGCACGATTTCGCCGCAGCCGCGTTTTTGTACTTCTTCGACCCAATCCTGGGTGTACCAAGCGGTTTCTTTGGTGGCGGCTTCATCGCCGGTAAATTGCTTCACTTTATAACTGTCGCTTGCCGCATCATAAAATGAGTCGATGCCAATCACGATACATTGGCGGCCAAACTCATCCTGCAGGCGTGAGATTAAACTTGGGTCGCTCAGGGCAGGCGAGTTGACTGAAATTTTATCCGCGCCAAAGGCCAGTAACTCCCGGGCTTGGCCGATGGTTTTAATGCCACCAGCGACGCAGAAGGGGATATCGATTTGCTCCGCCACTCGGCTCACCCAAGACTTATCGACCACTCGGTCGTGGGCACTGGCAGTGATATCGTAAAACACCAGTTCGTCGGCGCTCTCTGCGGCGTAACGCGCTGCGAGTGGTACGATGTCGCCCACAATTTCATGGTTGCGAAACTGTACACCTTTGACCACGCAGCCATCTTTCACATCTAAACAGGGGACTATTCGTTTGGCCAGCATTGGATTGCCTCCGCCACATTAAACTGATTGATAAGTAAAGCTTTACCGATAATGATCCCCGCGGCGCCACTGTCTCTGACGGCGGCAACATCCTCAAGGGTGGCAATGCCACCCGAGGCTTGCCAAGCGATATTGGGATAGCGGCTGGATAGCTCGCGGTAGAGTGCGGTATTGGCGCCAGTGAGGGTGCCATCGCGGCTGATGTCAGTCACCAGTGCATGTTTAAGTCCCACTTGGCTAAAGTCTTCAACGATAGATTCTAGACTCTTGCCGCCACCGTTTTGCCAGCCAGAAACCGCGACGATTTTCTCGCCGTTCTGATTGATATTCACATCCAGTGCCAGGCAAATTGCCTCGCTGCCAAACTTGTTAAACCAGCCTTTGACTAGCTCAGGCTCTTTGACGGCGAGCGAGCCTATCACCACACGTTTAACCCCAAGGGATAATAACTCGGCGACTTGCTCTTCAGTGCGGATCCCGCCGCCCACTTGAATATTGGCGCTTAGTCCCGCAGTCAGCTTGGCAATCAAAGTCGTTTGGCGTTTAGCGGGTTCTTTAGCGCCGGTTAAATCCACGATATGCAGCCAGCTTGCCCCTTGGTCTTGGTAGGATTGCAACTGGGCCAGCGGACTTAAATCGAAGGTGGTCTGCTGCCCATAATCCCCTTGGTAGAGCCTAACTACTTTGCCATCAATTAAATCAATTGCTGGAATGATCATCTGTTGTCCTTAAATTCTTTTTGGTGCATTTGCTGCCGCGCTTTATTGCCCAATGTTATGGCTGAAAAATACTGGTTCATCCCAAACACAATAAGCGATTGCATTTACTGCATTTTTAAAAAGTTACCTAGGATTTGTGCACCCACCGCGGCGCTCTTCTCAGGGTGAAATTGCACGCCCATAAAGTTGTCTTTACCGATGGCGGCGCTAAAGTCTTCACCATAACGGCATTGTGCCAAGGTGTAGTTGCTTAATGGCGCGCGGTAGCTGTGCACAAAATACACGTAACTGCCGGCTGGAACACCGGCGAACAGCGGGTGAACCTGAGACGGATTGCTAAAGGTCAGTTGGTTCCAGCCCATGTGCGGCAGAGGTAAACCTTCGGCCTTCAGTATTTGACGGTCTAGCTCGTCAATCTCGGTTGGAATAATGCCTAAGCATTGGCAATCCAGCGCTTGGCCGCCACGTTCTTTAGAGAGCAGCGTGAGCATTTGCATCCCTAAACAGACCCCCAGCACGGGTTGAGTTAACCCTTGAATTAATTCGACTAAGGTTTTTTCAGATAATGAAGCCATCGCGGCGCCAGCGCTGCCGACACCTGGCAGTACCACCCGTTTAGCGGCTTTAATGCTGGCCTTGTCATCGGTGACTAACACCTTAGCGCCGAGGCGCTCAAAGGCGAACCGGACCGAACTTAAGTTGGCGCAACCTGTGTCTATGATGACAACATCAAATTCATCTATGTTTGCTGACATTGGGTTTTCCTATTGATGGGTCAGCGGGGAAGTGGTTTATCGCCACATTCCCGAAACTGCCCCTCGTTAAAATCATCAGACTTTGTATTATTCGTTAATCAATCTGCATCAGGTCATTACACACCTAACTCAGGTTGAGTGAGGTGTTAGAGCACGCCTTTACTCGATGGCAACACATCGCCTTCAACTTTGACGGCCTGACGCAGCGCGCGGCCCAGTACTTTAAATAGCGCTTCGACCTTGTGGTGATCGTTATCTCCTTCGGCTGCGACGTGCAGGGTGCAGCGTAGGCCATCGGCAAAAGATCGGAAAAAGTGCGGCACCATTTCGGTGGCCATTTCACCGACTTTTTCCCGTTCAAATTGGGCGGCGAATTTAATAAAAGGCCTGCCGGAAAGATCCAGTAAGCATTCGCCCTTGGCCTCATCCATCGGCAAGCTAAAACCAAAACGGGCAATACCACGTTTATCACCCAGCGCTTGGCGCAGCGCATCTCCAATTGCCAATGCGGTGTCTTCAACGCTGTGGTGATCGTCTATCTCAAGATCGCCATCGACATTCACCTCCATTTTGAAATTCCCGTGGGTGGCGATTTGATCCAGCATATGGTCGAAGAAACCAATACCAGTGTTAATGGCGCCTTTGCTGGGATTGTCGAGATCGACTGTCACGCGAATATCGGTTTCCTTGGTGGTGCGTACCACAGTCGCGCTGCGGCCCTTGTTGAGTAAGGCATCGGCAATGGCGTTCCAACCTAGACTGCCTCGCTGATATTGAAAGCTGTTAATCCCCATGGCATTGCCCAGTTCCACATCTGTGTGTCTGTCACCAATCACAGCGGACTGGGTAAAATCGATGGTGCCTTGGGTCAAAAAGTCTTTCACCAGCCCTAGTTTTGGTTTGCGGCAGCTGCAATTTTCATCGTTAAAGTGCGGGCAGATGAGTACATCTTCAAACTTAACCCCTTGGCTGGAGAGGATTTGCATCATCATATTGTGCGGCGCATCGAAATCTTCCTGCGGGAAGGAAGGGGTACCGAGTCCGTCTTGATTGCTGACCATTACTAAACGAAAACCGGCTTTTTGGAGGCGCAGTAAGGCGGGGATCACTTGGGGCTCGAATACCAGTTTGGCGAGGCTATCGACCTGTTTGTCGGTGATAGGCTCTTCAATCAAGGTGCCATCACGGTCGATAAAGAGTATTTTCTGGGCGACATTTGGGGTAAATACTGGGTTCATGCTGCTACCTTTCAATTCAGTTTGTTATCTTTATAAAATCAGTTTATTAGGCCAATGCTGCGACAAGACTTGCGCTAAACGCTCACAGCTTTTGCGATTCAAATAGCGACACTAAGCGGTCAGTGTCAGCCTGAGAGCTGAAGCTAAAACGAATGGCTTTAGCCAATCTAGGGTCCTTATAGGCCCGCGCGACAATGCCATTATCGATAAGCAGCTTTGCCACTTTTGCGACGTCGTCAAATTCGGCGAGCACATAGTTGCCATTGGGTGTTAGTACGGCGCCGCCCCATTGCTCGCAGTACAAATTCAGCGCCGCCGCGAGTCGCTCTCCCTGAGTATTGAGCGCTTTGACTTGGGTTTTCATCCGCGCAATTCCAGCCGGTGACAATGCTTGCACGGCCACTTCACTCACGGGCAGTGGCACGGGATAGGGTGCAATCACCCGCATGATGATTTCGATAATTTCTTCATTGGCGAGCAAAAAGCCGCAGCGGGCGCCTGCTAAGGCAAAGGCCTTTGAAAGGGTGCGCAGCACCACAAGGTTTGGGTAAGACTCGAGTAAATCGGCGACGCTATATTCTAGGCAAAACTCGATATAAGCCTCATCGACGACAACTATGGCGTCGGGTAGGGCTTGGATGGCTTGCTCTATGCGCGCCTTATCAATCACAGTACCGGTTGGGTTATTGGGATTGCAGATAAACACTAACTTAGCGCCGCGTGCGGCCGTCGCAAAGTCACTTGGGAGACCGTACTCAGCCGTTAAGCTTAATGCCTTAACGCCCACATTAAAGGTTTGCGAGCTAATGGCGTACATGCCGTAAGTGGGCCCAAAGGTCGCAATGGAGTCGATGCCTGGGACACAAAAGGCACGAATAAGCAATTCGATGGCCTCATCGGCGCCGCGACTGGCGACAATTTTGCTCTCTGCAACACCACTATATTGGCTGTAGGCATTGATCAACGCGGGCGGTTGGCACTCGGGGTAACGATTTAATTTAGATAAATCGAGTTCAGTAACGGCTACATTATTGAAGGGCGATTCGTTAGCGTTGATCCAAATATCCCCACGACCACCTAGCCTGCGAGCACTTTGGTAGGGCGTTAACTCGAGCAGTTCGGGCCGCGCAAGACGTGCGGCAAGGGGTGTTGGCTCGATGCTTGTGTTATCGAGAGTATTGTTGTCGAGAGTATTGCTGGCGCGATTGGCGCTCGGAATGTTTGTCACAGGCACATTGCTCGTCGGTGCTGGGCTCGTTGGTGCTTGGCTCATCCTATTCATCCTAAGTCTTGCTATGGCGTTAATTAAGCGTACTGTTGATTGCGTTACTTATTTCCATCAGTCCTTAAGACTGGCTAAGCGTATCGCGACTGCATTTTTATGGGCATCGAGTAGCTCATTGCTGGCAAGGGTCATCACCGCTTGTCCGAGTCCGAGCAGGCCCTTGGCACTGAGCTCTTGCACCGTAAAGCGGCGACTAAAGTCGGCCAAGGAGAGGCTCGATACCGCGCGGCTGTAACCATAAGTCGGCAATACATGGTTAGTGCCACTGGCATAATCCCCAACCGATTCAGGTGTATAGGCGCCTAAAAACACTGAGCCTGCGGCGCGAATATGATTTAGTACGTCCCGTGGGAAGCGGGTTTGAATAATTAAGTGTTCAGGCCCGTAACGATTCGATACCTGTGCTGCTTCCAGCATATCTTTGACTAAAATGGTGCGGCTACTGTTTAGGGCGGTTGCGGCAATCTCTTGGCGTGGCAGAGCGGCCAGTTGTGACTCGAGTGCGTGATTCACAGCTTGTGCTAATGGCTCCGAATCCGTGACTAAAATGACCTGCGAATCAGGACCGTGCTCCGCTTGGGAGAGTAAATCCGCGGCAATAAACTGCGCATTGGCATCGCTATCGGCAATCACTAATACCTCGGAAGGGCCTGCTGGCATATCGATAGACACTGTGCAGCGGCTATCCTGCGAGACTAAGCGCTTTGCCTCGGTGACATAACGATTGCCCGGGCCAAAAATCTTATCGACGCTGGGAATCGTTTCAGTGCCAAAGGCCAGTGCGGCAATGGCCTGCGCGCCGCCCACTTGATAAATTTCAGTGATCCCACAGGCGTTTGCCGCATACACAATCGCATCGTTAATCGGCGGCGGACTCACCAATACGCGTTTTTCGCAGCCAGCAATTTTGGCGGGCAGGGCCAACATCAGTACGGTTGAGATTAATGGGGCGCTGCCACCGGGAATATATAAACCGACTTTTTCAATCGGTTCGCTACGAAGCTCGCAGCGAACCCCCGCTTGGGTTTCAATGTCGATGGGGCGAAATTGCTGCGCGCTGTGGAACACATCAATATTGGCCATCGCTTGGGCAATGGCGGCTTTAAGTTCGGGCGATACCCGCGCGCTGGCGGCGCTAATCTCGCTTTCACTTAAACGCAGACTGTCGATATTGGCGCTACTCATATTTGCAAACTTAGCGCCATCAAACTTTTGATTAAACTCTTTCAGCGCCGCATCGCCACGGCTAGCAACGGCATCGATAATGGCCCGAACACTTTGTTCTAAGCCGCTGTCACCAATTAAAGGTGAGCGTTGGAGCGCGGCTTTTTGTTCATCGGTGGATAACGCTGCCCAAGTCAAAATATCCATAGATCACCCCATCATTTTTTCAATTGGCATGACGAGGATTGAGCTGGCACCGAGCGCGGTGAGTTCTTCCATGGTGTCCCAAAACAGATCTTCAGTACTGACGGCGTGAATGGCCACTCGATTAGTATCGTCGTTTAATGGCAATACAGTAGGATTTTCGGCACCGGGCAGCAGGGCGACAATTTGATCTAAAGTTTCAGTGGGCGCGTGCAGCAAAATATATTTACTTTCACGGGCGCGGATCACGCCGTTTACGCGGGATAAAATGCGATCGATTAAGGCTTGTTTGCTCGGCGTTTGGGTTTGGGTTGATTGAATAATGCAGGCCATGGAGCGGTAGATGACTTCAGTCTCGTATAAACCATTGGCTTCAAGGGTTGCGCCAGTGGAGACTAAGTCACAAATGCCATCGGCAAGCCCTGCACGCGGTGCAACTTCAACCGAACCTTTTAACATACAATCGCGATAATTTATGCCTTTTTGTTGCATAAAACGGCGCAACAGATTGGGGTAGGAGGTGGCAATTCTCAAGCCTTCTAGGGATGAGGCATCGGCATAGCTAAATTCGGTTGGCACGGCTAACGAGAGACGACAGGCGCCAAAATCTAATTGGCGTAATTTTACATATTCGGCTGGCTTATTTAGGGTTTGACGCTCAATTTGCTCTTCTTCGAGCACGTTCTCACCAATAATGCCTAAATCGACCACGCCATCCATCACCAGTCCTGGAATATCATCGTCACGTACTCTGAGTAAATCGATAGGCATGTTATCTGCGTGTGCGATAAGACGTTGTTCGTTAATGGAAAACTTAACACCGCAGCTCTTGAGTAATTGCTGAGAGTCGGTCGATAGGCGACCCGATTTTTGAATGGCAATACGTAAACGGTTTGATTCGGTCATAATTTTATCTCGCTCAAAGTTAACAAATTCAAAATGATATTCTTTCGTTTCACGCTTTAACTGGTTTATCGGCACCGCCAGTAAATGTGGCGGTTAACATATTGAAATTAAGTACTAATTATCTATTAAATCGTTAGTTAAAAAGCCCAAAAGCAAAAACCCCCGGAATTCCTTCCAGGGGTTTATGATCATCTTTGAATCAGTCCGCCAGAAGGATATAGTCCTTCGGCAGTGAGCGTCCGAAGGCTACCGCATATGGTGGTGATGATGGTGGATAGCGTTCAGTAGTTGGCTCATATGACTCTCTATACTCTGTGATTCTGTTGAATTTGGTGTCGGTGGATACTTATCCATCGAACGTTTTTTTAAGCTAACCGCTTTCTGTGCCGTTTGCAACAGCTAATTTTAACTAAATAAGAATATTTATGCGCTTTATGAAAATGTTTCATCTTGGTGGTCGCAGGACGATAATCTGCTTATCGCAAGGAGGGGCGAATACTTGAGGTTATTTAGGGGATGGGCACAAAGCCGATGCTGCGTTTAGACAAATTCGGCTGGCGGTATGTATGGTAAATCTTGTCTAGCAGCGTTCAATCTAGACTGGCGGTTGTGGCTAAGTGTTAGTCAAAGCGCTAATGCTGGATTAGCCCGTGACATCCCTTTTACCCTGTTAAATATTCTCCAAACAGGCGAACAACTGTTTGTTGGCAATATTTGTCTTCACCACGCCAATATTCGGCAAATACCCAGTCATTTTTGCCTTGGCGTTGTCTATCGACAGTATTGGGTTTTAATATTCCCAGACTGGCTAATATTTCGATTAATATTTGTCGCTCAGCTTTACTCGATTTAATCACATTCGCTAATCTTTTCTCCAATGCGCTGGGATAATCGCTCGGCTCAGATGTTTCGATAATCGTTAATATTTCCCTAAAACAGGCAATATCGGCTGTTGTTGGCTCTGGAATATCGGCATTGATAAATTGGCTTAAATCAAAATAGGTATACAAAATATCCCCATGGCGCACGCCGCCCCATTTAATGCGCTCGAAATTGAATACGTTAATATCCATCTTGTTATAGGATTCACTTCCTCGGATGCCATATTGACTGTCTCGGCAAATGCCACAGGTATAGGAGTGTGCAGTTGGTTTGCCATCCTTATAAGAAGAGCCTGAAATGATAGGTGTGTATTGATGAAATGGGATTTTTTGGGCGATCGCATAGGATGCAATGGATGAGCGCCAATCCAATCGCCGAGAGGTTAAACTGCTTAAAAATCCTTTTGTTACTTGTGCTTGCGAAATGCCTTTTACTAGCGCTGCGATGTCAAGGATACATTCATCATGGGAGATAGTTAAAGGATCAAACATTAATCCTTTCGATTTGGCGTAGATAAAGTCGGGCTCGGAGAGACTTCTGTTTTTTACGTCAATCCAACCATTCTTCCAATAGGTGGAGAATAAAATCCTTTTTGCTTTTTTATCCATAGCTGATTCTATTTTATCCTTTAACAATTGTTTTAATTTATCTTATAAAAGCGCAATTAAATCGGTTAGCTCTCTAAATTCATATAAGCATCGTCTTGATAGTAATAACTGACAGCATGAATTATGTCATGCAAGGTAGCATGTGGCAGCTGTTGCACCAAATTAGCCTTGATGCTTTGCAAATCCGCAATGCTTAAAAAGTATTGATAACCTTGAGTTTGCGGGTAGAGAGGGCTTTGTTTCCTAAATCAGTTGAACTAAAACCATAGCTGGTGATCTGATCGGCATAGCCTATCAACTCACCCATCAATCGTGTCAAAACCTCGCTATAAAACAACTAACTGGAAGCAATACAATC
>NZ_BMOP01000030.1 GCF_014647135.1 Shewanella xiamenensis | reverse complement strand
CTTACGCGATGATTAGGGCTTTGAACAAACTTACTGGGCTAGGCATGCCTGTAACTTACCGTGTAGTTTGATATTTAGACGATTATGAGGGGCTTTGTTCGCTGAATCGATTTAGGAAACAAAGCCTGTATTCACTGCCAATATCAACAAATTGAAACCAAAGAGGAGAGTGTGGCTGATCCTTATCGTTGCCACTGGTGTAATCCATGAGAACAGAAAGACTTAATGCACTCAATCCTGCTGATTTACAACGTGCAGGAGAGTTGCTAATTGCGGGCGAACTAGTCGCAGTACCGACTGAAACTGTCTATGGGCTTGCAGCGGATGCCAGCAACCCTGAAGCGGTTGAAAAGATTTTTTCTGCTAAACAACGTCCTAGAAATCATCCACTCATAACTCATATTGGCAGCATCGATCAGCTCTCTCGATGGGTTAAGGATATTCCTGATTGGGTTGCGCCACTTGCCGAGGCGTTTTGGCCTGGGCCGCTGACACTTATCTTTGAGCGTCATCCCTCGGTTTCGGATGTTATAACCGGTGGATTGCCCAGTATTGCGATAAGAATGCCTGATCATCCGGTGCTCTTATCACTATTGCAACAGTTCAATATTGCCGTTGCCGCTCCATCTGCAAACTTACATAAAAAACTGAGCCCGACTAGTGCAGAGCAAGTATTGAGTGGGCTTGATGGAAGGATTGCTGCTGTACTCGATGGTGGGATTTGCTGTGTGGGTACTGAGTCGACTATTTTACGGATAAGTGAAAATCAAGCTGAGATTTTACGAAGTGGTCCATTATCCGCGAGGGATTTTCAGCCCTACTTACCGTTCCCCGTTATTACGCCTGAATGCCATCAAGAAGCGATTTCTGGCAATATGAAAGTCCATTATCAGCCTAATGCCAAAGTCGTGATTTGTGCTGCTGCTTCACTTGCAACGCAATTTTATGCAGAGCCTGAAGCTACGGGGATATTGGGATATTCTGCACAGATGGAAAATATCCATTGCCAACATAAGCTGATATTACCGAACAACCACCAAGGATATCGACAAGCACTTTATGCCTCTCTTTACGCATTAGACCTAAAGGGGATTAAAACACTTTTGGTTGAAGCGCCGCCTCGTCTTGAGGAGTGGGCTGATATTTGGGATCGATTAAACCGCGCGGCTGCGGAATAGCTTCTCTGTGGTAGGGCCCAGTTTTTTGCAAAAAAATGCCCCTCGTTAAAATGTTAACGAGGGGCATATGCTTTTTGATAGCAACCTTTTAATCATCAATAAAATATTTAAAAATCATAATATTGATTTTAATTTATCGGATGCGTTTACTCTTTTACTTCCCGATACAGAATGAGCTAAAAATTTTGCCGAGTAGATCGTCTGAAGTAAAACGGCCAGTGATTTCAGACAGGGCTAATTGCGCCATTCTGAGCTCTTCTGCTAACAGTTCACCTGCGAGATAAACCTCTAATTGCTCTTTACCTAGTTGCAGATGGCTCGCGGCAACATCCAATGCTTCTAGGTGACGACGACGGGCGATAAAGCCACCTTCGAGATTACTCTGATAACCCATCAGCGATTTAAGGTGCTGTTTTAACTCGTCAACACCGAGGCCTGTTTTGGCCGAGATCCTATACACGCTGTAACCTTTTTCTTCGGTCATGGCGAGGTTTTCACCTGTGAGATCGGCCTTATTGCGGACAACGGTCACGCCTAAATTGGCGGGGAGACGATCGATAAAATCCGACCAAATATCGTGGGGATCGACGGCATCCGTGGTGGTGCCATCGACCATAAACAACACTCGATCGGCACTGTTGATTTCATTCCAAGCGCGCTCGATACCGATTTGTTCAACCGTATCTGTGGTATCACGTAAACCTGCGGTATCAATAATATGCAGCGGCATACCATCTAAATGAATGTGTTCGCGCAGCACATCGCGAGTGGTGCCAGCTATTTCGGTCACAATCGCCGACTCTTTACCCGCGAGGGCATTGAGTAGGCTGGATTTTCCGGCATTGGGACGACCAGCAATCACCACTTTCATGCCTTCGCGGATAATCGAGCCTTGCTTGGCACTGGCTTGGACGGCGCTGAGTTTGTCGATGATTTTGTAGAGTGCATTGGCAATTTTGCCATCACTTAAAAAGTCGACTTCTTCATCGGGGAAATCAATCGCGGCTTCTACGTATAAACGCAGATGGGTGACTTGATCCACCAGCTCATGCACTTCCTTCGAAAACTCACCTTGCAGTGATTGCAGCGCGCTTTTAGCCGCTTGTTCACTGGTGGCATCGATAAGGTCGGCAATGGCTTCGGCCTGGGTTAAGTCCAGCTTGTCGTTCATAAAGGCCTGTTCGCTAAACTCGCCGGGTTTGGCGATGCGAATGCCTTCGACTTCTAATACGCGCTTGATCAGCATATCGAGGACGATTTGACCACCGTGGCCCTGCAGCTCTAATACATCTTCACCCGTGAAGGAATTAGGGCCTTTAAAAAACAGTGCGATACCTTGGTCTATCACTTGGCCTGAGGCATTTTTAAAGTCGCAGTAATCGGCGTAACGGGGTTTAGGTAAATGACCCAATACGGCCATGGCCACATCGGTTGCCTTATCACCAGAGATTCGAATGATACCCACGCCGCCCCGTCCGGGCGCGGTGGCTTGTGCCACGATAGTGTCAGTTGTCACGGAAATACCCATTAATATCGATCAAATTACCTAAAGGAAAAGGCGGCCAATGAAGCCGCCTTTTTGAATATGCTGAGCTGTTAGCTCCTATCTAGCGCTTGGGCTTATTTTAAGCCTTTTTTCTCTAGACCTGCATAAATAATCTTCTGCTGGATGATGGCAACAATGTTACCTACTAACCAGTACAGTACCAGACCCGATGGGAACCACAGGAAGAATACGGTAAAGATCACTGGCATCCATTGCATCATCTTCACTTGCATTGGGTCCATTGTCGGTGCGATGGGTTGCATTTTTTGCATCACAAACATGGACACACCCATCAGCAGCGGCAGAATGTAGTATGGATCTTGTACTGATAAGTCGTGGATCCATAACATAAATGGTGCGTGACGCAGCTCGAAGCTCTCTAGCAATACCCAGTATAGGGCAATAAAGATTGGCATCTGTAAAATAATAGGTAAACAGCCACCCATAGGGTTAACTTTTTCCTTCTTATACAGTTCCATCATGGCTTGACCCATCTTTTGACGGTCATCGCCGAAACGCTCTTTTAGTTCCTGCAGTTTTGGCTGTAGGTTACGCATCTTAGCCATTGAGGTGTACTGCGCTTTGGTAAGCGGGAACAGTAAACCACGAACGGTTAAGGTGATCAGGATAATTGCCACACCCCAGTTACCCACAAATGATTGATAGAACATCAATAACCAGTGGATTGGAACGGCTAACCACCAAAGGAAACCGTAATCAACTACTAGGTTTAAGGTATCAGATAACGCAGATAGCGCTTTTTGATCTTTAGGGCCAACATAGAACTGTGAGCTAATTTCTTGCGTTGCACCTGGTGCAATATCATATACCGCGCCACGGAAACCAATGTTCGCTAAACCGCCAGCGCTTACACTCGAGAAAATCGTGTTGCTATCGGTTGCTGGTGGGATCCAAGCTGATACGAAGTAATGTTGCAGCATCGCCGCCCAACCACCGAGAGTCGGTTGATTGAGGTTGCTCTTGCTCATATCTTCAAACTTGTACTTTTCGTAACGTACATCTTGAGTCGAAAACGCGGCGCCACGGTAAGTTGGCATCATCATGCTGCTTTCAGATGGCTTGATGGTCTGTTTAATCTGACCGTACATCTGAACTTGCAATGGAGCAGCTGAGGTGTTGTTGATTTTGTAATCGATATCAACATTAAACTTGCCACGATGGAATACAAACACTTTTGTGTAAGTCACACCGTTATCAGCCACATAGGTCAGTGGTACTTCTAAGGTGTCTTGGCCATCGGCTAAGGTAAATTCAGTTTTGCTGGCGGCAAATGCGGCGCGACCTTTAGCACTGCTATCGATACCATCACGGCCAATTAGGCCACTCTGAGCGATATAAGTGTAATCTTTGGTTTGCTCAAGCAAAACAAATGGCTGGTCTTTACCCTGTTCCAATTTATGTGAAACCAGTGCAGCAAAAACAATATCACCACCCACAGGGTTGATTTGCACATCGAGCTGATCGGTTTTAACCGTGATTAGATTTTGCGTCGCAGCGACTGCTGCTGGCACACCAGTATCCGCTTCTGGAACATCAGCACTGTGATTAGTGGTCGCATTCGCCACTACAGACGATTCGGTTGCAACGGGTTTTGGAGCTTTGTCTGCTTGCCACTGTTGCCACAGCAAAAAGCTGACAAACAGTAGTCCTATTAGCAATATATTGCGTTGAGATTCCATAGCCTATTTATTACACCTGTCATTTTTAGGGGGGACGGGATCACTACCGCCGGGATGCAAAGGGTGACATTTTAATATGCGTTTCAATGCAAACCAACAACCTTTCGCGGTTCCGTGCACTTTTATTGCCTCAATGGCGTAATGAGAGCAAGTGGGATTGAAACGACATCGAGGTCCCAAGATTGGGCTGATGAAGATTTGATAGCCACGAATAAACGTGGTTGCTAGCCATTGTAGCGGCGACTGAGTTTGCGCCATAGCTTTTCTATCAACTTGTTGAGTTCGGCATTTTCCATTTCCATCACCCCATTTCTAACCAGCACAACAATATCAAGATGAGGAATATTGTGTTGATTGAGGCGAAAACTATCTCTGATCACTCGCTTAATGCGATTTCGCTGATTGGCACGTTTTACGTAGCGTTTAGCAACAGTAAGACCCAGACGCGGATGTTGTTCCGAATTAGGAATGGCAAGCAAGGTTATTTCAGCAGAAGATGCTTTGATGGGATTGGAAAATACAGATTTAAATTGCGCGGGAGTTAGCAAGCGTAACTCCCGCGTAAAGGTATAGCTAGTCAACTAGTTATCCACTTAATTAAGCAGATAAACGAGCGCGACCTTTCGCACGACGACGTGCAAGCACCTTACGGCCGCCTGCAGTAGCCATACGAGCGCGGAAGCCGTGAGAACGCTTGCGCTTCAGGTTGCTAGGTTGAAAAGTACGTTTACTCATGATGGCAATCCGTCTTTGTTATTAGTGAACATATCCTTATCTCCACGAATAGAGGTAAGGGTAAAAAAGAGGCCGAATTGTAATCACTTTACTTGTCCCCGTCAACAACGAAAGTCAGCAAGTGGGTTATTTCTGCCAGCGTATCCTTAGATCAACTCCCCCCACACACTATAAGATGTGGATAACTCTGTGTATGGACACTACATCTAGTAGTTAAGAGGATCTGTTAACAGATCAAAGGGGCGCCATTATAGATCAATCTGGATCGCTTAATAAAGCGGGATTTTCCCTATTTGTTGAATAAAAGGATCGAATTTGATCTTTGATGATCGAGGATGCTGACAAAGAATGATCTTGTTGGGGATAATTATTTTTTAAGGATAGCGATCCTTGAGATCTCGCTATAGAATACACCTCTTTTTGATGATCTTTTGGGGATAACTTAGTGGCGGTTTCACTTTGGCAACAATGTATCGGAAGACTGCAAGATGAGCTTTCTGCTCAGCAGTTCAGTATGTGGATCAGACCGTTACAAGCCGAAATGGATGGAGATACTTTGGTGTTATATGCGCCTAACCGCTTCGTGCTCGATTGGGTTAGGGATAAGTACATCAATATCATTAATCAGTTTTTTACTGAGCAAATGGGTAATGATGCGCCTAAGCTACGCTTCGATATCGGTAGTCGTCCGTCCGCGAAAAAGCCAGAACCTGCGCCCGTCGCAGCAGTGCGCGTACCCAATCCCCAAACTAAGGCTTCTGTTGGTACATCATTTAATACCACCGAGCCTGTGACTAACACTAACCATCGCAGCAATATCAATCCAACTTATCAATTCGATAACTTCGTTGAGGGTAAGTCAAACCAACTTGGTAAAGCGGCTGCATTGCAAGTAGCTGAAAATCCAGGCGGTGCATATAACCCACTATTCTTATATGGTGGAACTGGTCTAGGTAAGACTCACTTGTTGCACGCTGTCGGTAACGGGATCATTAAAAATAATCCCAATGCTAAAGTGGTTTATATGCATTCTGAGCGTTTTGTGCAAGACATGGTCAAAGCGCTGCAAAACAATGCGATCGAAGAATTCAAACGCTATTACCGTAGTGTCGATGCACTGTTTATCGACGATATTCAATTTTTTGCCAATAAAGACCGATCCCAAGAAGAATTTTTCCATACCTTTAACGCACTGCTTGAAGGTAATCATCAGATCATCCTGACATCGGATCGTTATCCAAAAGAGATCGACGGGGTAGAGGACAGATTAAAATCCCGCTTTGGTTGGGGCTTAACAGTTGCAATTGAACCGCCAGAGCTTGAAACTCGCGTGGCGATTTTGATGCGTAAAGCCCAAGAGAGCGGCATTAACCTGCCCGATGAAGTGGCCTTTTTTATTGCTAAGCGCTTACGTTCAAACGTACGCGAGTTAGAAGGGGCGTTAAACCGTGTGATCGCCAACGCTAACTTTACTGGTCGCCCAATAACGATTGATTTTGTGCGTGAAGCACTACGTGACCTCTTGGCACTGCAGGAAAAATTAGTCACTATAGACAACATTCAGAAAACCGTAGCTGAATACTACAAAATCAAGATGGCTGATATGTTGTCTAAGCGTCGTTCGCGCAGTGTTGCGCGCCCAAGACAAGTGGCCATGGCGTTATCCAAAGAATTAACTAACCAGAGCTTGCCGGAAATTGGTGATGCCTTTGGTGGTCGAGATCACACCACAGTGTTACATGCCTGTCGTAAGATTGCTCAGCTACGGGAAGAGAGTCACGACATTAAAGAAGATTATGCTAACTTGATTAGAACCTTATCTTCTTAAAATCAAGGAATTTGGACACTATGAAATTTTCAATTGATAGGGACGCCCTATTAAAGCCGCTTCAATTGGTTTGTGGTGCGGTAGAAAGACGCCATAACTTGCCTATTTTGGCAAATCTCCTTGTAGAAGTTAGTGGTCACTCACTCAAATTAACAGGTACTGACCTTGAAGTTGAGTTAGTCGGTCAGGCGGTTATTCATGGTGATATCGAAGAAGGTCGAACTACAGTTCCTGCTAAGAAGCTGTTAGATATCGTTAAATCCTTACCCGAGCAAAGCGAGCTTAAGGTCGAGCAGCAAGATAACAAATGGTTGTTACGCTCTGGCCGTAGTCGTTTTTCGCTGGCAACCCTGCCTGCCGAAGAGTATCCCAATGTGGAAGCCTTTCAGGCGGAAATCGAATTTACCCTTAAGCAAGGCGTGCTGAAGTCGTTGATTGATGCGACCCAGTTTTCGATGGCGAACCAAGACGTTCGTTACTATCTGAATGGTTTATTGCTCGAAACCGAAGGTAATGTGCTGCGCGCCATTGCTACCGACGGTCACCGCTTAGCCTTAAGTCACAGAACCATAGATGCACAATTACCTGAAAAACAAGTGATCGTGCCCCGTAAAGGCGTGATGGAAATGGCACGTTTGTTGGAAGCCGATGATTTAGATATCGCGATTGCCATTGGCGATAACGCGATTCGCGCGACCACCAGCACCACAGTCTTTACCAGCAAATTAGTCGATGGTCGCTTCCCCGATTATCGCCGCGTGTTACCTAAGGGCGGTGATAAAATCGTTATCGCCAGCCGTAACCACTTCAAGCAAGCTTTAACGCGCGCTTCTATTTTATCGAATGAGAAGTTTCGTGGTGTACGCATTCAGTTAGAGGCGGGGTTACTGAAAATCACCGCTAATAACCCAGAGCAGGAAGAAGCGGAAGAAATCATCGATGTGGATTACAACAATCAGCCACTCGAAATTGGTTTCAACGTCAGTTACTTATTGGACGTGCTCAACAACCTTAAGTCCGATGATGTGCGTATCACTTTAATCGATGGGAACTCGAGTGCTTTATTGGAAAACCACTTGGAAGAAGATTCCATGTATGTGGTTATGCCAATGCGCTTATAGTCATCCTATTTCTACGCAGTGCCATACGCCGCTTTTTAGCGGCGTATATGTCTTCAAACCTTATCCCTTGTTGCCTTATTAACTCTAATGGATGTGAAGTGCGGTATGATAACAGTCCTGAGTCTTGGCCTGAGCCGTCGATGCGGTTTGATGAGTAACGCATGAGCCTTATCCGTCTTAATATTGATTCTTTTCGCAATATTCAATTGGCGCAACTGAGCCCGAGTGAGGGGATTAATCTGATCTATGGTCAAAATGGCAGTGGCAAAACCAGTATTCTTGAGGCTATTTACTTTCTCGGGATGGGGCGTTCGTTTCGCAGCCACTTATCCCAGCGAGTCATCAATAACGACCAAGACAAACTAACCCTGTTTGCGACCTTAAATTTACCCCGCGGCGACAGTAAAATCGGTCTGCGGCGTTTTCGCAGTGGCGAAACCGAAGTCAAAATTGACGGCGAAAAGGTCAAACGGCTATCGACTTTAGCTGAAACCTTGCCCATACAAGTCATCACGCCAGAAAGCTTTTCGTTATTGTTTGAAGGTCCAAAATCCCGCAGGCAATTTATTGATTGGGGAGCCTTTCATTCGGACCCACAGTTTTATTCGGCGTGGGTGAATGTGAGGCGAGCTCTTAAACAACGAAATCAACTACTTAGAAATAATTCTCCCTATGATCAAATCCAATATTGGGATCGGGAGTTTGTCCGTTATACCGAGCAGGTCACCGAAATACGAAACCGTTATGTAGACTCGTTAAATGAGCTACTTAAGGGTATAATCGAGGAGTTTTTACCGCAGGTGAATGTTAAGGTTTCATTTACCCGCGGCTGGGATAGCAAAACGGATTTTGCACAACTTCTCGAATCACAATATCCCAGAGATTTGGCTACGGGTCATACCGTCAGCGGTCCCCATAAAGCTGACTTAAGACTTCGTGTAGGCACTTTGCCGGCGCAGGATGCCCTGTCCCGTGGTCAATTGAAATTATTAGTCTGTGCACTGCGTATTGCACAGGGAAAGTTGCTCAAACAACAAATAGATAAACACAGTATTTATCTTGTGGATGATCTTCCATCCGAGTTGGATGCACAGCATAGGCAGCTATTGCTGAAACAGCTAGTGGACACTGGTGCACAAGTGTTTGTGACCGCCATTGAGCCAGCAGCAATAGTCGATTCGTTACACACGCCTCCCAGTAGGATGTTCCATGTGGAACACGGACGTGTAACGGTAATTGAATAACCATTGAGAGAATAATATGTCAGAGAATAGTTACGATTCTTCGAGTATTAAGGTCCTTAAGGGCCTTGATGCAGTACGTAAGAGACCTGGGATGTATATTGGTGACACCGACGACGGTACGGGTCTACATCATATGGTGTTCGAAGTAGTCGATAACTCTATCGATGAAGCCTTAGCGGGCCATTGTACTGATATCACAATTACTATCCATGTGGATGGTTCGGTTTCTGTTAAGGATGATGGCCGTGGTATTCCGGTCTCTATCCATGAAGAAGAAGGTGTATCGGCCGCAGAAGTTATCATGACGGTACTGCATGCTGGTGGTAAATTCGACGATAACTCCTATAAAGTGTCAGGTGGTCTGCACGGTGTGGGTGTGTCGGTGGTCAACGCGCTTTCTAAAAAGCTGCAATTAACCATTCGTCGCGATGGTAAAGTCCACGAGCAGTTTTACACCCATGGTGTACCTGATGCGCCAATCAAAGAGATTGGTGATGCAACTAAAACGGGTACCGAAATCCGTTTCTGGCCAAGTGAGCAAACTTTCAGTGATGTTGAGTTTCACTTTGAAATCCTGGCTAAACGGGTGCGAGAACTATCGTTCCTTAACTCTGGTGTGGGGATTCGCTTAGTCGACGAGCGTGATAATAAAAACGAATTCTTTAAATACGAAGGCGGTATCAGCGCATTCGTTGATTACTTGAACCGTAATAAAACGCCGGTAAACAAAGATGTATTCCACTTTATGCAGGAGCGTGACGACGGCATTACCGTTGAAGTGGCGATGCAGTGGAACGATGGTTACCAAGAAAACATATTCTGTTTTACCAACAACATCCCGCAGCGTGACGGTGGTACTCACTTAGCCGGTTTCCGTAGTGCGTTGACACGTAACCTCAACAACTACATGGAAAACGAAGGTTATAACAAGAAAGGCAAAACCAACGCGACTGGCGATGACGCCCGCGAAGGTTTAACGGCTGTTATCTCGGTTAAAGTGCCCGATCCTAAGTTCAGCTCGCAAACCAAAGACAAGCTAGTGTCTAGCGAAGTTAAAGCCGCGGTTGAACAAACCATGGGTGAAAAGCTAAACGACTATCTGCTTGAAAATCCTGCCGATGCTAAGTTAATCGTTGGTAAGATTGTGGATGCGGCTCGTGCCCGTGAAGCGGCGCGTAAAGCCCGTGAAATGACCCGTCGTAAAGGCGCGCTCGATTTAGGTGGTTTGCCTGGTAAGCTGGCGGATTGCCAAGAGAAAGACCCTGGTCTTTCAGAAATCTACATAGTGGAAGGGGACTCTGCTGGCGGTAGTGCTAAGCAGGGACGCAATCGTAAGAATCAAGCGATTCTGCCACTGAAAGGTAAAATCTTAAACGTTGAGAAAGCTCGTTTCGATAAAATGCTTTCCTCTCAAGAGGTTGCAACACTAATCACCGCACTTGGCTGTGGTATTGGTCGTGATGAATACAACCCCGATAAGACTCGCTACCACAACATTATCATCATGACGGATGCTGACGTCGACGGCTCGCACATTCGTACCTTGCTGTTGACCTTCTTCTTCCGCCAAATGCCTGAACTGATTGAGCGTGGTTATGTGTATATTGCTCAGCCGCCTTTATTCAAAGTGAAGAAAGGTAAGCAAGAACAATATCTGAAAGACGAAGCGGCACTGACTCAGTATCTGACCACTCAAGCGTTAGATGGAACCAGCATTTATCCATCTCAAGGTGCGCCAGGTATGTCGGGTGAGCCATTAGAGCGTTTAGTGACGCAATACCGCGAAGTAGAAGCGATTGTTGCCCGTTTAGAGCAACGTTATCCAACCCATATCACTAATCGGATGCTTTACCACCCAATGATCAGCAATGAGATGTTGGCCGATGAAGCTAAGATGAAGGAATGGATAGACGCCTTTATCCATGAGTTGGTGGAATTAGAAAACAGCGGCGTGCTGTATTCTGGTGAGCCTGTACTCGATCCTGAGCGTAAAGTGTATCTGCCAAAGATCACCATTCGTAAACATGGTATCGACACGCATTACCTATTTAGCTATGACTTCTTCCAATCAATGGATTATCAACGTATTGCTAAGTTAGGTGCAGCCCTAGAAGGCTTGATTGAAGTCGGTGGTTATGTGCAACGTGGCGACCGAGTGAAAGAAGTTGGTAGCTTCATTGAAGCACTAGATTGGACTATTTCTGAAGCTAAACGTGGTTTATATATCCAACGTTATAAAGGATTGGGTGAGATGAACCCTGAGCAATTGTGGGAAACCACAATGGATCCTGAATCACGGCGTATGCTGCAAGTGACCATTGATGACGCCGTCGGCGCAGACCAATTGTTTACTTGCTTGATGGGCGATCAAGTAGAACCTCGTCGTGAGTTTATTGAAGCCAACGCGCTGAACGTAGCTAACTTAGACGTTTAATATCTAAACGTTTAATATCGTTTTTTACAGACTAAAGTGATTGATAAGAAGGGAAAGCTTTGCTTTCCCTTTTCTTTTGCAAAAAATTACCTATCAACACCCGCCTCATCAGCTTTGACAATTTCAGTCTCCGCTTTTGCGGCAGTTATCCAAGCCTGCATTTCTGGCTGGCTCACAATAAATTCCATATACGCTCGGCTCGCTTGCGAGACTTCAATCTCATAGGTAAAGAAGCGCATTACCACTGGTGCAAACATCATATCGGCGATTGACCACTGGCCAAATAACCAAGTGCCCTGATTTTTGGATGGGGTAAACTCAGTCATTTGCTGAGACCAAATGCTGTCGATCCGAGCAATATCTTGCTGAACCGCGGGGTTAAGCTCGACATATCGACGGGCACGGATATTCATAGGCAGGGCATTTCGCAGGGCATGAAAGCCTGAATGCATTTCACAGGCGAGGGAACGAGCTTTGGCTTTTTGTTTTGGCTCTTGTGGCCATGCAGCGCCTGAAAGATAACAATCATTGATATATTCACAAATCGACAGTGAATCCCAAACGGTAATGTCACCATCGACCAGTGTTGGTACTTTTAGCGTTGGTGAAATAGATTGGAGTTGCTGGTAGAAGCTATCGGTATCGAGTTGTAATAGCACTTCATCGAACTTAACGCCTGATTTCGCAGCCATTAACCAAGCTCGGAGCGACCAGCTAGAGTAGTTTTTATTGCCGATATAGAGTTTCATAAGCGCCTTCCAATTTTGAGTCGTGCTAATCACTATACATTATGTTTGTTTTTCACCGAGCGGTTAAGTTGTTGCATACTCATTTCAGCCATTAAAATTGCTCACGCTATCAAGCTAAATTGGACTATGGTTTCACGTGAAACAATTCGACTTGGTAACCTTATCTTAAGTTTGGCAACATATACTCAAGCTGCACATAATACTGATAGTGGCTGCTCTAGCATATCAATTACAATGGACGGATAATGTAATACTGGCTCAGTAAACACAGCTTTCATAGGTTGGAATATTTTGATTAAGTCCATATTCAACAAAATTTTTAATATCCGTGAACAAGCAACACTTGAGCGACCTAAAAGCTTTAGTCAGACCGATCTCAGCAAACCTATAACGACAGCGTTACCTAAAAAACGTGTAGAAGAGCAATGTGATACTTCGATGAGTATTGACTTAGCGGCGCTGTTTTATAGTTTGTTATTCCCCGCCAGAACCAAAGATGCTGGTGGCGTTGCTAATAACCTTGAACGGCGAGTAATGGCTGAAATAGAGCTCGCCTTAGCATCGCCACAAGTGATAGCAGAAAAGGTGCTTAAGCTTCCCTCTAAGGTATTGGAGTTAGACCGTAAGTTAGCTGATCCACAGTTTGATACTAAAGACTTGTTGGCGTTAATCGAGCAAGATCCCTTACTGAGTGTCGAAGTGCTTAAGTTGTGTAACTCACCGGCCTTTAAGCGTGGCGAGCGGGAAGTGACTAGCTTGCAGCAAGCTTTAGTACAACTTGGCCGTGAACAGTTACGTTGCTTTGTGACTAGCTGCCTAGTGCGTGAGATGCTAGATATTAAACCCATTTATTTTCGGCGTTTTGGCGCTGAGATTTGGCGTCATTCAATGCAGGTGGCCTTTTTAACTAGCGAGCTGAGTGAAGAAGATAGGGATACCGCATTCCTATTAGGATTACTGCATGATGTGGGTAAGCTCGCCATCTTCAAAATGTTGCTTGATGCTTTTGTGCAAGCAGAGCCTGGTGAGCAGCCAAATTCTTGGTTATTCCGACAAGTGATGACGGCCAAATCACTTACCTTAAGTGCGTTATTAGCAAGATATTGGCAGTTACCCAGTATTTTTGAAGCTGAACTGGATAAACTTGCCCACGTACATACCCGGCCGCATGAGGGGATTGCCGCAGTGGTTTGGCGCGCGAATATCATCAGTGAGATTTCGATGCTGCAGCAAGCGGGTAAATTGCCTGCTGACATGCTGAGCAACTTGTTAGCCTTGGTTGGACTCGATCAAGTTCAATTTGAGGCGTTGCATGAAAAACTCCAGCAATTTTAATAAATTGCAGCCAATAAAAAACGCGCTATCAGCGCGTTTTTTATTGGTACCTAACGTGTGACTTACTGGAGTAGAGAAATATCCGCTACATGTAAGAATTGCTCACGTAGATTATTTAGCAGGGCTAAACGGTTGTTTTTCAATGCTTCGTCATCCGCCATAACCATCACGTCTTCGAAGAACTGGTCAACGCTTTCACGTAAGCTCGACAGCAGTGTCAATGCCTGTTGGTAATCAGCATTTGCAAACAGTGGAGCGAGTTGAGGCTGCAGTTCGGCAAGCTTAGCGGCTAATGCTTGTTCTGCGGCTTCGGCTAACAGAGCCGAGTTAATCGCTGTAGGTAATTCGCCTTCCACTTTCGCCAGAATGTTAGACACACGCTTATTCGCCGCAGCCAGAGCGCTAGAAGCTTCTAAGCTTCTGAAGTGTGATACCGCATTGATACGGCTATCAAAGTCAGCTGGGCGAGTTGGGCGACGTGCTAACACGGCGAGGATCACATCAACATCGATACCTTTATCTTGGTACCAAGCACGGAAACGTGCCATTAAGAACTCAAGCACTTCATCGCTTGCATTCGCGTTGCTTAAGTTGGTTCCATGGAGTTCCTGAGCCTTAGCAATTAGGGTCACTAAGTCTAGTGGCAACTTGTTCTCAACGATAATGCGTAGCACACCAATGGCGGCGCGGCGTAGAGCAAATGGGTCAGCTGCGCCCTTAGGTGCCTGACCAATACCGAAGATACCGACTAAGGTATCGAGTTTATCCGCTAAAGCGACTGCGCAAGATACCGCTGCCGTCGGAACTGTATCGCCAGAGAATTTTGGCTTGTATTGCTCTTCCATGGCTAAGGCTACGGCTTCAGTTTCACCGTCTAGGCGGGCGTAATGCATGCCCATAGTGCCTTGCGTATCGGTAAACTCCATCACCATATTGGTCATTAAGTCTGTTTTAGACAATAAACCAGCGCGCGCTGCATCAACTGCGTTAGCGCCAGTTTGCTCGGCAATAAAGGCGGCTAGGGCAGAGATACGAGTCACTTTGTCTTTTAAGGTGCCGAGCTGTTGCTGGAACAACACAGTCTCAAGGCTTGGCAAACGTGATTCTAGCGTGTGCTTCTTATCGGTATTAAAGAAAAACTCGGCATCGGCCAAGCGTGGACGAACCACTTTCTCATTACCAGCAATGATTTGCGCTGGATCTTTTGATTCGATATTGGCGACAAAGATAAAGTTTGGCAGTAACTTACCGGCATCATCGAATACTGGGAAGTATTTCTGATCGCCCTTCATCGTATAAACCAAGGCTTCTGAAGGCACGTTCAAGAACTTCTCTTCAAAGCTTGCGGTTAATACGACTGGCCATTCAACTAAAGAGGTGACTTCTTCCAGCAGGTCGTCTTCGATATCGGCGGTGCCACCAATCTTAGCGGCCGCTTTTTCGGCATCGGCTTTGATTAAGGCTTTACGGCTTTCGTAGTCGGCGATGACTTTACCTTTTTCTTTCAGCAGTGTCAGGTAGTTGTCTGCACGGTCAAGCTCGAAGCCTGTACCCATAAAGCGGTGACCACGAACATTACGTGCCGATTTAATGCCGAGCAATTCACCTTCGATTAACTCACTGCCTAACAGCATAGTGGCGGTGTGAACTGGGCGAATGAATTGTGTCTTGCTGCTTCCCCAGCGCATTGGCTTAGGAATGGGTAACTTATCCAGCGCACGTTGTGCCATAGCAGCAATTAAGCTCTTGGTTTCAACACCTTCTACTTTGGCGTTATAAACCAGCCATTCGCCTTTGTCGGTCACCAAACGCTCAGCTTGGTCAACAGTGATACCGTTACCACGTGCCCAACCTTCTGCGGCTTTGGTTGGTTTACCTTCGGCATCGAAAGCTGAGCTGACAGCTGGGCCGCGTTTTTCAACGATTTTGTCCGCTTGAGCAATAGCCAGTTCAGTCACATTAATGGCTAAACGACGGGGTGCTGCATACCAAACAGCTGATTTAAAAGCTAAATCAGCTTTGGTTAACTCTTCGGTAAAGTTCGCTAAGAAAGACTCAGCCAGTTTACGCAGCGCCTTTGGTGGCAGTTCTTCAGTGCCTAACTCGATGAGTAAGTTTTCAAAATTCATGTGTTACCTCTACTTACACATTGGGAAGCCAAGCGCTTCGCGTGCCTGATAATAGGATTCAGCAACGGCTTTGGCCATTGTACGAACGCGCAGGATATAACGCTGACGTTCAGTCACTGAAATGGCGTGGCGTGCATCGAGCAGGTTGAATGCATGCGAGGCTTTCATAACTTGCTCATAGGCGGGTAGAGGTAATGGTTTTTCAAGCGATAATAAGTGCTGACACATCTTTTCGCATTGATCGAACAGGGCAAACATAAAGTCGACGTCTGCGTGCTCAAAGTTATAGGTCGATTGCTCAACTTCGTTTTGGTGGAACACATCGCCGTAGGTGATGCGACCCATTGGGCCATCGGTCCATACTAGGTCGTAAACGCTATCCACACCTTGGATATACATGGCGAGACGCTCTAAACCGTAGGTGATCTCACCCGTGACAGGGCTACACTCTAAGCCGCCGACTTGTTGGAAGTAAGTAAACTGAGTCACTTCCATGCCGTTTAACCAGACTTCCCAACCCAGACCCCAAGCGCCTAGCGTTGGTGATTCCCAGTTGTCTTCCACAAAGCGAATGTCGTGGATTTGTGTATCAATACCAAGAGCTTGCAGAGAACCTAAATAGAGTTCTTGGATATTATCCGGTGACGGTTTTAACACGACTTGGAATTGGTAGTAGTGCTGCAGACGGTTTGGGTTTTCACCGTAACGGCCGTCGGTAGGGCGGCGCGATGGCTGCACATAGGCACTGCTCATTGGCTCAGGCCCTAAAGAGCGTAGGAAAGTTTGTGGGTGGAATGTACCCGCACCGACTTCCATATCTAGAGGTTGAACGATTGCACAGCCTTGCTGCGCCCAATATTCCTGTAGGGTTAGAATGAAACCCTGAAATGTTTTTACGTCGTGTTTCGTCGTCATGTCTACTTGTCTACTGCCGTCAGCTTTAATAGAAAATGGTTTCGATTATACCTTGTAGATCTCTGCTTATGTAGGTTATTTTTTACCTTCTTCGTTAAAACGTTAAGGTAGATAGGCCATGGAAGAAATCCGCTGTAATTGGGTCAGTGATGATCCCTTGTATCGCGAGTACCACGATAAGGTGTGGGGGCGTCCAGTTTATGATTCGAAGGAGTTGTTTGCTAAGCTCTGTTTAGATGGGCAACAAGCGGGGTTGTCTTGGATTACAATCTTAAAGAAGCAGCAAAACTACGAACAAGCCTTTGCGGATTTTGAGCCGGCTGTGATTGCCACTTTCGACGACGCTAAAGTGGAGGAGTTGATGGCTAACCCAGGAATTGTGCGTAATCGCCTTAAGATCCATTCGATTATTCGTAATGCAAAAGGATACTTAGCCTACACTGCGGATGGCAAAGATTTTTCTGAATTTCTGTGGAGCTTTGTTGGTGGCAAGCCATTGGTGAATCAATTTACCTCCATGTCGCAGGTGCCTGCGCAAACACCTGAATCAGAGGCCATGTCTAAGGCATTAAAAAAGCTTGGCTTTAACTTTGTTGGTCCGACGATTTGTTATGCTTTTATGCAGGCGGTGGGAATGGTGAATGATCATCTTGTTGACTGTATTTCTTATCAAGCTTGTTGTGATCATCAATAATTAATTCATTCATTTTGCTTTGATGGGCAGCGAAATAGAAAAGGCATGTTCCACGTGGAACATGCCTTTTGTTATTTCACCTTGTTGAGATTAGATTTTCTCAAAGAAGAAAGGTTTACGCTGTTGCTTGTCACCATTGAGTTGGTTCATCGACTCAGCATCAAACAACTTACCATTGACCATGGTATAAGTAACTTTATCTGTGACTCGAATATCCGTTAATGGATCTCCATCGATAACGATTAAGTCTGCAAGCTTACCGGTTTTAATTGAGCCAAGTTGATGCTCTAGGCCGAAGGTGGTGGCTGGGTTAATGGTCGCAGTTTTGAGTACATCCATATTGCTCATGCCACCTTGGGCGAACATCCACATTTCCCAATGGGCGGCTAAACCTTCACGTTGACCGTGGGCGCCAATATTTGGATGAATGCCTAATTTATTAAACTCATTCGCCACTTTAGCAACGTTAAAATGGTTGTAGTGGCTGTCTGGTGCATGGGGACGACGCATAGAGCGAGCCTGCAAAATATCGCTTGGCACATACATAGACAGGCGCGGATGGGCCCACACATCTGTCTTATCATACCAATAGTTTTCACCCGAAATACCGCCGTAGGCGACGACCAAGGTTGGAGTGTAACCGACCTTAGTTTGGCTCCAGAACTGTTTAATATCGTTATAAATATTTGCCACGGGTAACGAGTGTTCTACGGTGGTATGGCCATCGGCAACCATGGTCAGGTTATGTTGCAGTAAGCTGCCACCCTCTGGCACGACCATCATTTCGAGTTCACGAGCGGCGGCGATAAGCTGTTGTCTTTGATTACGACGCGGTTGGTTGTAGCTCTTAACGCTAAAGGCACCAACTTTTTTGAGTCGCTCTAAATGGAATTTTGCATCATCGAGTGAGTCGATATGCGAGGTGTAGCCGGGAGCATTTGCGCCGTAGAGAATTGTTCCAGTGGAGAACATCCGCGGGCCAACGATATTACCAGCTTTTTGCTGTTCCGAGGCGGCAAAAATCTCAGTGGTATCGTTCGATGGATCATGGATGGTCGTCACGCCTAGGGATAATCCAGAGTAGAGCGCCCAGTTTTGTTGGGGCACGATTTCATCATCGGCCTGGGCGCCATGGGCGTGAGCGTCAAACAAACCTGGCATAATGGATTTGCCGCTTATATCGATAACTTGTGCATCCTTTGGAATTGCCGTGTTAGCGTCGCCAACAGCAACAATATGATTGTCTTTGACGATCACTACACCCTTATCAATGACTTGGTCATTTTCCATGGTGATCACTTTACCGCCGACAAAGGCGACTGTTCCACGTGGAACATCAGCTTTTTCAGTAAAGCCTAAATTGATAATGCTTGGCTTAGCTTGCACGTCCTTTTTGAGATACTGCGAATCAACACCGGCTTGGTACAGTTCTTGGCCAAGAGTCCAATAGAGTTGATTACTCTTGCTATTCCAACTGATACTTTCGCCAGCTCGCACACTTAACTGAGTGACAGGAAGATTACTGGCGTTAGGGCCGATTTCAACGGTTTCACCATGTTTAGCAAAGGGCGTCACCCAAACTTTAAAGCGCTCGGCAAAGGCGAGCTGTTTACCGTCGGGTGAGACTCTAAATTCGGTTGCATGCTTACTGCTGTAGTGAACGCGCTTATCAAACCCATCCAAGTTAATAGAGGCAAGCTGCGGTGTGTCATCTTCACCACTATTCATAAAAAATATGCGATCGGCTGAGGCTCCGAATTGTGCTTGATAGCCTTCTGCGGAGATTTTCTTATTTTGTTTGGTTTTTAAATCGACCTTGTACAGGCCTGGTTCCTGCGACCAAGTTCGAGGTGTGAGATGGCCGCCTTGGGTTTTACGATACACCACAAGTTCGCCATCGGGAGAAAAGGTGGGCTCGACGTATTTTCCTGGCTCAGTGGTAAGTTGTTTCGCTTTGCCACCTTTAGCGCTGATCACTTGTACTGTGCCTTGGTCTTGGTCATTCCAAGTTGTGAAGACAATATTTTTGCCATCACGCGACCACTGGGGATAGAGTTCTTCGATATTGTTATCTAACTCGGTTAAGCGCGACATCTTGCCATCGGGAAGTGTCTTCAACCAGATTTTACCCAATGCTTCGAAGGCGACCTTACTGCCATCCGGTGAAACTTGTGCCATTCGCAGCATTTTTACATCGAATACATCTTTATCAATATCTTGTTTAAAGCGTACTGAAGGCTGAACGTCTAATTGGGTTTTTACAGAAAATGGAATATCGGTGACCGTTTTATTAGCAACGTTGAGGCGGTTAATTTTGCCCTTAGCCCAGAAGAAGATGTCTTTGTTGTCTGGAGTCCATGCCATCGTCGGGTAAACACCATGGATTGCCCAAGTCTCTTGCATATCGCGGTCTAAATCACCGAACAGTTTAGTGGTTTCACCGGATTTCAAATCAAGCAAATATAAGGATGATTGGAAATCATCACGCTTGATGTAGGCCAGTTTGGTGCCATCAGGGCTTGGGGTTGGGCGAATGGCTCCGCCAGTCCCTTCGATCAGAATTTCGATATCACCTGTTTTAGTATCGTAACGCTTGATTTTATAGATGCCGTTTACTGAGTCTTTGGAATAATGGAAGGTTTTTCCTGGGGTGTCATCTTGACTGAAATAGATATAGCGACCATCGGGTGAATAGGCGGGTTCACCTAAGTCTTTCTCATCATTTGGGCGTTCGGTGAGTTTTACACCTTCGCCACCTGCTACATGGTAGAGCCAGACTTCGCCGGCACCTAAACTACGACTGGCGGTAAAATGTTTACGACCCACTAAATATTGCGAATCAGGGCTCCACGCTGGGCTGTTGAGTAAGCGAAAAGTTTCTGATGTGACGGTGCGTGGATTGCTGCCATCGGCATCCATAATCCAAATATTGTCACCACCATCCGCATCCGAGGTAAAGGCGATGTGTTTACCATCAGGGCTATAAACTGGCTGCATTTGCCAGGCTATGCCTTGTGCTAATGGTTTAGCTTCGCCACCCGTGACTGGGATTTTATAAATATCACCGAGTAAATCGAATACTAAATGTTTGCCGTCTGGACTGACACTGATGTTCATCCAAGTGCCTTCACTAACATCAATTTTGACTTTTTCTAGCGGCGCATTAGTGGGGGCGTTTACATCCCAGCTTGGTTTTTGCGCTTCATCCGCGTGAGCTATGAGGGGATTTAGGCTCAGTATTAGTGCGATATAAAGCGGGGTCAGTGTAGGTCTAAACATGCTATATCCTGTTATCGTTATTTTAGGGTGTGGTTGTTATCAAATAAGATAAACATTTGTAAATGCTGTGTAGGTTATCGCACAAATATCCCGTAAGGAAAACGGAAATACTGTTTCAATTAATGACCGAGGAAGGCTGCTAGATGATTGGCGTAGGGGGCAATGGGAGAGTAATAGGATTACTCTCCGAGGTGAAGTTGTTTAGTCGCGAGTTACTGGGTCACCGAGATGGATCATTGCGTCATTGAGGACGCGGCAGGTTACGCCGCCACGCCAATCTGGAGTGAGGGCTAATTCTAATCCTGGGTGCGCCATTTCCATCTTACTGCATGGATCGGTTTCGCCGGTAATTTCTAAGCTTAAATCACCGATGCGCAATTGTTTGCCCACATCAGCAGGACTAAAACTTAATCCATCTACTAATAGATTGGCGCGGCGAATCGTCCAGACTAAATCCGCATTTATGCTTTGACAGGCTGCTTGCCACTGCTGCACTGAAAGAACGGTCACTTGTCGTTTGCCTGGACGACCAAATACATCCTTTTCAACACCGCTGTGCTGAGTGACATTAGCACACAACACTTCTTTCATTGGGCCACGTTTTACGGTTTTGTAGGCAATAGCAACTAGTTTCGGCATTTCTGATGTCCTTATCCTAATGTCGATGTTGGGACTTAGAGTCCCTTTTTAATCAAATATTGATAGGGTGTTTGGTTGGTTTCACTGGCGATCAGTGTGTGATCCATAAACTCACAAAAACTGGGAATATCACGGGTAGTAGCAGGATCATCCGCGATGATAAGCAGTGTTTCTCCTTGAGCCATTTGTCTTACCGTTTTACGCACCATCATTACTGGTTCTGGGCAGCGCAAACCAAGAGCATCCAGTTTGTGTTGTGCGGTTGAGAAAACGTCGTTCATATGACCTCGACTGAACGGTTAAACAGAATTGGCTAATGTTACTCCAGTGGTTTGGATAAACCAAGTTGGCGGCCTGATTTTGTGATGCAACGGGTAATTGGTTTTACTCCATTTTATTTATCCGAGAGTCGGGATTAGTGAGATGTTTCACGTGGAACAATGTTATTTCGTGATCCCTAATCTTTCTCAAATGCTTGAGAATGGGAACTCTTCATCATAAAAAATACGGGACTTTTATAGCTGCTATAAAATCGAGATAATCTAACTTTAAGCGTTTTTGGCTTAGCAACTTTATCATCGACGTTTTAGCGTGGCATTATTTCACAATGATTTTAAAGCTGCATAAAAAAGCCGGAACTGAGTCCGGCTTTGAAGGGAGAATCGTTAAGGATTAAACGCGTTCGAAAACGGTTGCAATACCTTGGCCTAAACCGATACACATAGTGGCTAAACCTAAGGTCGCATCTTTGTGTTCCATCAGGTTGATCAGCGTCGTTGAAATACGCGCGCCAGAACAACCCAGTGGATGGCCAAGCGCTATAGCACCACCGTTCAGGTTAATCTTCTCATCGACCACATCCAACAGGCCTAAATCTTTAACGCAGGGTAAAGATTGTGCGGCAAAGGCTTCGTTTAGTTCAATAACATCTAAATCAGCAACGGTAATGCCTGCGCGAGCCAGTGCTTTTTGCGTGGCTGGCACTGGGCCGTAACCCATAATAGCTGCGTCACAACCTGCAACCGCCATAGAGCGAATGCGAGCACGGATTGGTAGACCCAAAGCGCGCGCTTTAGATTCTTCCATAATTAACATCGCTGAAGCACCGTCGGATAAGGCTGATGAGGTACCCGCAGTCACAGTACCGTTTGCAGGGTCGAATACTGGGCGCAGTGCTGCTAACGATTCCATGGTCGTTTCTGGGCGAATCACTTCGTCGTGCAGTACTTTAATCAGTGCACCGTTAGCATCATGGCCTTCGATGCCATAGATTTCCTTGGCAAAACGGCCTTCAACTGTGGCTGCGTAAGCGCGTTGGTGTGAACGAACAGCAAAGGCATCCTGCTGCTCACGGGTGATGCCGTGGAGCTTGCCGAGCATTTCTGCGGTTAAGCCCATCATGCCGGAGGCTTTAGCGACGTTATTGGCTAAACCAGGGTGGAAGTCCACACCATGGTTCATCGGCACATGGCCCATATGCTCAACACCACCGATGATAAAGGTGTCGCCCATGCCGGTCATAATGGCACGTGCCGCTTGGTGGATGGCTTCCATTGAAGAACCACATAGGCGGTTTACTGTCACGGCGCCAGCCGTTTTCGGGATACCTGCCAGCAATGATGCGTTACGGGCAATGTTGAAGCCTTGCTCTAGGGTTTGCTGCACGCAGCCCCAAATAACGTCTTCAATAGTATTGGGATCTAATTGCGGGTTACGCAGTAATAGACCTTTCATTAATTCGGCAGAGAGTGTTTCTGCACGTACATTACGGAACACCCCAGCCTTAGAACGGCCCATAGGAGTACGAATGCAATCTACGATAACAGCTTGTTTCATAATTAAATTCCTTTCCCGCTAATTAGGCTTGGTAGTAGCTACCGTTGTTGGCTGCAAGGGCGCGCATGGCGTCGGTGACTTGATACAAACCACCTAAGTGAGCGTATTTGTCTGCTAAAGCCACAAAGTTCGCTACGCCCATAGTATCTAAGTAACGGAACACACCACCACGGAATGGTGGGAAGCCTAAACCGTAGACTAAGCCCATATCTGCTTCGGCAGGTGATGCCACAATGCCTTCTTCTAAACAGCGAACGGTTTCGATAATCATTGGGATCATAGTGCGGGCGATGATTTCATCCGCATCGAATGCTTTTTGTTCACCAAAGGCGGCCTTCAGCAGCTCGTAGCTGGTTGGGTCGACGTCTTTCTTTGGCTTACCGCGGCTATCCACAGAGTAAGCGTAGAAGCCTTTGCCATTCTTCTGACCGAGACGTTTGTTTTCGAACATCACGTCAATCGCGTCATTGCCGGATTTGCCCATACGATCGGGGAAGCCTTCGGCCATTACTGCTTGGGCGTGGTGGCCTGTGTCTAAACCGACAACGTCTAGCAGATAAGCAGGGCCCATTGGCCAGCCGAATTGTTTTTCCATCACTTTGTCGATAGCGGCAAAGTCGCCACCTTCGGCGAGCAGGCCGTTAAAGCCAGCAAAGTAAGGGAAGAGAACGCGGTTAACGAAGAAGCCCGGGCAATCGTTAACAACGATTGGGGTTTTACCCATTTTGCTGGCGTAGGCGACAACAGATGCGATGGTTTCTTCTGAGCTGTGCTCGCCACGGATAACTTCAACTAATGGCATTTTGTGCACTGGGTTGAAGAAGTGCATACCACAGAAGCGCTCTGGCTTCTTCATGCTCTTCGCTAGCAGGTTGATTGAAATAGTTGACGTGTTAGAGGCGATAATCGCATCTTCACTGACGTATTGTTCAACTTCCGCCAGTACTTGTGCCTTAACTTTGGGATGCTCAACGACGGCTTCGACAACCACGTCAGCATGTTTCACTGGGGCATAGTCTAAGGCAGGGGTGATGTTGTTCAGCACTTTAGCCATTTTTTCTGGGGTAGAGCGGCCACGAGCAACTTGCGCAGATAACAGTTTGGCGGCTTCGCCTAAACCTAAATCTAATGCAGGTTGAGCGATATCCTTCATCACGATTGGCGTGCCTTTACTGGCGCTTTGGTAAGCGATACCGCCACCCATAATGCCGGCACCTAATACGGCTGCGCTTTTCACATCTTTAGCGAGTTTGCCCGCTTTCTTAGCTTTGCCTTTAACGAATTGATCATTAAGGAAGATACCGATTAGTGCTTTGGCTACATCGGTTTTCGCTAACTTGATGAAAGCTTGATGTTCAATTTGTAGTGCTTCGGCGCGGCCTTTGGTCGATGCTTGTTCAACTACGTTTACCGCTGCCATTGGTGCTGGGTAATGTTTGCCTGCGACAGAGAAAACCATGCCTTTAGCTGTAGTGAAAGACATCATGGCTTCGAGTTTAGGCAGTGTCAGTGGCGATAATTTGCGTTGGCGACGCGCTTGCCAATCAAGTTTTTCTGCTACTGCATCTTTTAGCATTTGAATCGCCGCAGCTTCTAAGGCTTCTGGTGCAACAACGGCGTCAACAGCGCCGACTTTTAATGCATCTTCGCCGCTTTGGTCTTTACCCGTGGTGATCCACTCAAGGGCGTTGTCTGCACCAATCACACGTGGTAAACGCACTGTGCCACCAAAGCCAGGGATGATGCCTAGCTTGGTTTCGGGTAGACCGATTTTGGCTGTGGTGTCGGCGATACGGAAATCCGTTGCCAGAATGGTTTCACAACCGCCGCCTAGGGCAAAACCTTTAATCGCTGAAGCGGTTGGGAAAGGTAAATCTTCAAGTTTATTGAATACGGCATTGGCCTGTTCAACCCAAGAGAGTAGTACTGAATCATCTTGTGCGAATAAGCCTAAAAATTCAGTAATGTCGGCACCCACGATAAAGGTATCTTTACCTGAGGTGAGCACTAATGCCTGAATGTTTGATTGTTGTTTAATGCTGTCTAATGCGGCATCGAGTGAGGCGAGTGTTTCTCTGTCGAATTTGTTCACCGAACCGGGTGCGTTAAAGCACAGCTTGGCAATATTATCCTCGAGTAACTCAACCTGAATTGTAGGACTTTGGTAGATCATTGCTTGCTTCCTTTTGGCTTAAAAGTGATACCCACCATTATTTTTTGGTGTTAGTACGACTCTCTATCTCACAGCAGCTTCGGCCATCATTTGACCAGTTGTGTGCCAGTGTGCTTCGAAATTCGATAAATTACAACACCCAATTTAAACGACTGTTTAATTTCTTGTCGGCTAGAGTGAATTTTCAGCTTTGTGATACACTGCACAAAGTGTAGAAGTGCCAGATTACGCGAAAGAGTACGTAGTGGGAATTTGTACTTTAGCGGTATTACTCGCTGGCTAGTTGGGTAATTTTATTTTTAGAATTAAAAGCATAGGCTTAAATCGAGAATTTGCTACCCCGTGCGAAATGAGGGCGTAAGTAGAGGAAAACACTGAGCCTATATGGCTTAGTCAGATTTGCGGTTTTTTTATTAACTATCGTTCATTACAGGATTTGACACATGGATCACTTGGCTCATCACTATCATGCCCACATCGCCGAGCTTAATCGTCGAGTTGCTGAAATTGTATCGCGTGAAGCATTATCAGGTTTAGTGATCCACTCGGGTCAGCCACATCGAATGTTTTTGGACGACATTAATTATCCTTTTAAAGCCAATCCCCATTTCAAGGCCTGGTTACCTGTGTTGGATAACCCTAACTGTTGGTTAGTGGTGAATGGTCGCGATAAGCCGCAACTGATTTTTTATCGCCCAGTGGATTTTTGGCATAAGGTGTCTGACGTGCCGGAGATGTTCTGGACCGAGCATTTTGAGATCAAATTACTCACTAAGGCCGATAAGGTTGCCGAGCTATTGCCTAGCGATATCACCAACTGGGCGTATTTGGGTGAGCATTTAGATGTGGCTGAGGTGCTGGGTTTCACCAGTCGCAATCCTGACTCTGTGATGAGCTATCTGCATTTTCACCGTACCACTAAAACCGAATATGAACTCGAATGTATGCGCCGAGCGAACCAGATTGCGGTGCAAGGGCATTTAGCGGCTAAAAATGCCTTCTATAACGGTGCCAGCGAGTTTGAAATTCAGCAGCAGTATTTATCTGCCGTGGGACAGGGCGAGAACGAAGTGCCCTACGGTAATATCATTGCCTTAAACCAAAATGCGGCGATTTTGCATTACACCGCACTCGAGCATCAAAATCCGGCGCGCCGTTTATCTTTTTTAATCGATGCGGGTGCTAGTTATTTTGGTTATGCGTCGGATATCACTCGTACCTATGCGTTTGAGAAGAATCGCTTTGATGAATTGATCACTGCCATGAACAAGGCGCAGCTCGAACTGATCGATATGATGCGCCCGGGTGTGCGTTATCCCGATTTACACTTGGCGACCCATGGTAAAGTCGCACAAATGCTGCTGGATTTTGAGTTAGCCACGGGCGATGCCCAAGGCTTAGTCGACCAAGGCATTACCAGTGCCTTCTTTCCCCATGGACTCGGTCATATGCTAGGCTTGCAAGTGCATGATGTGGGAGGTTTTGCCTTCGATGAACGTGGCACTCATATTCCGGCGCCTGAAGCCCATCCATTCCTGCGTTGCACCCGTATTTTGGCGCCAAACCAAGTGCTTACGATGGAGCCAGGATTATACATTATCGACACTTTACTCAATGAGCTAAAACAAGATAGCCGTGGCCAGCAGATCAATTGGCGCACCGTTGATGAGCTGCGACCTTTTGGCGGCATTCGTATCGAGGATAATGTGATTGTGCATCAGGATCGAAACGAAAATATGACCCGCGAACTGGGCTTAGCGTGATTTTAGGGAGAGCGAGTGCTCGAAAGTTATCTGATACCGAGTGAAAATGTGCAGATAGAAGAAGAGATAAAGCATAGCCGCTTTATCTCTTTTCTATTTCATTGCACGAGTTTAGAACAGTTGAAGTTAGTACTTACTGACATAAAGCGAGATTATCCCGGCGCCAGCCATTACTGCTATGCCTTTATTGCTGGAGCGCCCAACGACAGCATTGCCATCGGTTCGAGTGACGATGGTGAGCCAGCGGGCAGCGCTGGTCGTCCAATGCTCGCAGTATTACAAGGCGCGAATCTCGGTGAAGTCGGTGCCGTGGTGGTGCGTTTCTATGGCGGTACTAAGTTAGGTGTGGGTGGTTTAGTGCGTGCCTATACTTCGGGATTGCGCCAAGGTTTAGGGCAATTGCCGACGCGATTGAAGCAATTACGTTATCCAGCCAAACTGCATTGTGATTACACCCAATTAAGGGATGTCGAACATTTATTACAACAGTTAGAAGCGGTGATCATCGATAAGCAATTTGCCGAAGCCGTTGATATCCATTTTGAAATAGGCAAACAGCAACAGGGTATATTGAATGAATCACTGGCAACGTTGAGTCAGGGTAGCCTGCGAGCAGAGTTTGAGCTGTGATGCCTGCGTAAATTATGCCAAAATATGCAAAATGCTGAAAATACCTTTGCAGCCAATGGAATAATTGAACACGCGGAATGCAATACAAAACCATAATAAGAATCATAGGCCTGCTAATCGGCCTGTTCTCCATCACTATGCTGCCGCCAGCCTTAATCGCCATTTGGTATAACGATGGCGGTGGTACTGCGTTTATTCAGGCATTTTTTGTTAGCTTATTTATCGGTTTTTGGCTCTGGTATCCTAATCGTCGCTGCAAAGAGGAATTACGAACTCGCGAGGGTTTCCTGATCGTAGTTTTGTTCTGGACAGTGCTTGGCTCCATCGGTGCCTTACCCTTTATCTTCTCAAGCCAACCCGATCTCAGCTGGACCGATAGTTTCTTCGAATCATTCTCCGCACTAACTACCACAGGAGCCACCGTTATTGTCGGACTGGACTCCTTACCTAAGGCCATTCTGTTTTATCGACATATGCTGCAATGGCTCGGCGGTATGGGGATCATTGTTCTAGCTGTGGCGATTCTGCCTGTGCTTGGAGTTGGGGGCATGCAGCTGTATCGCGCCGAGATTCCAGGGCCTGTGAAGGACAGTAAGATGACGCCGAGGATTGCCGAAACGGCTAAGGCGTTATGGTACATCTATCTACTGCTAACCATCACCTGTGCTGGCGCCTATTGGCTGGCGGGGATGAGCGTATTCGATGCCGTGTGTCACTCGTTTTCGACCATCGCCATCGGGGGCTTTTCGACCCACGATGCCAGTATGGGCTACTTTAACAGCCCTGTAATCAATCTGATTTGCGTATTCTTTTTGATAGTCTCTGCAGTGAACTTTAGCGTGCACTTTGCGGCATTTTCGCGCCGCGGGATCAATTTTAGAGTCTATTTTCGAGACACTGAGTTCAAGATGCTGGTGGCAATTCAGTTGGTGCTGACGGCGATTTGCTTCTTAACCCTTTATCACTCAGGGATTTATGACTCGCCAGAAGAAACCTTAGATCACGCCTTATTCCAAGCGGTTTCGGTGGCGACAACTGCTGGCTTTGGTACTGAAAGTTTCCATATGTGGCCGCTTTTCCTGCCGATTCTGTTGATCTTCTCAAGCTTTATCGGTGGGTGTGGTGGTTCAACTGCGGGCGGGATAAAGGTGATCCGAGTTATCCTGCTGCTGTTGCAAGGTTCTCGTGAACTTAAGCGCTTGGTTCACCCTAAGGCGATGTTCTCAATTCGTATTGGCTCCAAGGCGTTACCAGATCGTGTCGTCGATGCAGTATGGGGATTTTTCTCTGCCTACGCTTTAGTTTTCGTACTGTGTATGTTGGCGCTAATGGCCATGGGGCTGGACGATATTACGGCCTTTAGTGCCACCGCTGCCTGTTTAAATAACCTTGGCCCAGGGCTTGGGGAAGTGGCGAGTAACTATGCCAGTATCGGTGATGGCGCCAAATGGGTGCTGGTGGTGGCCATGTTATTTGGTCGCCTCGAAGTCTTTACCTTGTTGATTTTGTTCACGCCAACTTTCTGGAAGGATTGATATGCAGACATTAATAATCTATTCGACAATCGATGGCCAAACACTGGAAATTTGCCGAAAAATCAAAACGCTTGCCGAACAAGCGGGTGAGCAGGTGTCGTTAGTCACCTTAGAACAGGCCGAGGCCTTAAGTCTTGTCGATTTCGATAAAGTGCTGATTGGTGCGAGTATTCGTTATGGTAAACATAGACCTGAGCTATATCAGTTTGTAAATCGCAACCACGCGGTGTTAAGTGCAAAAATTAACGGTTTTTTCACTGTAAATGTGGTGGCGCGTAAGCCATTAAAGAACACGCCAGAAACCAATCCTTACATGCAAAAGTTCCTTAAATTATCGCTGTGGCAACCACAGCAATTGGCGGTGTTTGCAGGCAAGATTGATTATCCTAAATATAGTTTATTCGACCGGACCATGATCCGCTTTATCATGTGGATGACTAAGGGGCCGACTGACCTGAAGGGCACCTTCGAGTTTACCGATTGGGGTAAAGTCGAAGCCTTCGGAACGCACTTTAGCAAGCTGTAAAAATGATAAAGCCCTAGTCTCAGCTAGGGCTTTATGACTGCATGGCGTCGTTTAACGATTTATACCGCGCAGTAACGACTATGTAGAATGGAAATCACTTGGGTGACTTGTTCATTCTTAAGCTTGTAATACACAATCTGGGAGCTCTTACGGGTATCGACTAAGTCTTCAGCTCGCAATACTGCTAAATGCTGTGATAGTGCCGATTGGCTTAAAGGAACTGTCGCATTCAGTTCCGTCACGCTCAGCTCTTTATCCAGTAAAAGGCACAGAATCATTAAGCGATAAGGATTCGCTATAGCTTTAAGCCATTTAGCCGCACTTTCCGCATTAGTTACCATTGCATTTACATCTATATCATTTTGCATAAGGTACTCACTTGATCGCTTTTGATTAGATAATTCTAATTGAACATGTTTCTATACGCAATCATACTGCTCGGCAATTCAGATCTCAATTTTTGCATTTCAGAATATGAGACAACGCTGATTTGTGATCCTATCAGGGGTTTATTTAACAGATGATTGCCACAATGGTGCCACACTTTAACGGAACGGGAATACCCCATGACACGCATTTTGGTGCTTTATTTTACCCGTGGTGGCCACACGGCCAAGATTGCGAATGCAATCGCGCAGCAATTGACTCTGCGTGGTGCTGAGGTTGACTTAGTCGACATCAATAGTGCGGCTGCAACAAGGATTAACTGGCCCGATTATCAACTGGTGGCTTTGGGGGCTTGCGTACTCTATGGTACCTATGACAAGAGCGTATTCCAGTTTGTTGAACAACATTCGCAAGCGTTGAGTGCGTTGCCAAACAGTTTTTTCTGCGTCAATGTGGTGGCGCGTAATCCTGAAAAACGTATTCCAGAGAACAATAAATACCTGCAAAAATTCATAACCTTATCACCTTGGACTCCCGCCGATTTGAAGATTATTGCTGGTAAGGTGGATTACCCTTCGTGGCCTTGGTACGACAGATTAATGATCCAATTGATTATGAAAATCACCAAAGGGCCAACGGATCCTAAGGCGGTGATCGATTATACCGACTGGGAAGATGTGAAGGTCTATGCCGACCATTTGCTGACTTTGGCCAAGGTTGCTGAGCCCGCCTAATAAAAATGCGCTCTGTGAGCGCATTTTTAGTTGATGACTGATACGACTAGTATTTCCAAAAACTGGGATGGAATAGTACGGCCACAGTTAAAATCTCTAAGCGTCCTAGCAACATACCTAATGCAAGCGCCCACTTAGCCAGATCGGGCAGTGTCGAGAAGTTACCCGCTGGGCCAATAATGGGGCCTAGTCCTGGGCCAACGTTGGTGACTGCGGTAATTGCGCCAGTAAAACTGGTCATGGGGTCGAGCCCTGTCAACACCAAAATCACCGAAAGCCCAACAATCACAAACATAAATAGCAGTACAAAGGTGATCAGCGAGCGCACAATATCCTCACTGATCAGGCGATTGTTATAGCGCTCCCTAAATATCCCATTGGGATGACATTGCTGCTTTAACTGCTCGCGCATAATGGCGCCAGCAATTTGAAAGCGGAAGATTTTGATACCGCCAGAGGTCGAGCCAGAACAGCTACCGACAAACATTAAGAACAGAAAAGCGATATTAGCAAACGCGCCCCACGTGCCATAGTCGGTTAAACCATAGCCCGTTGTGGTCACAACAGATACGACGTTAAAGCTGGATAAGCGTAATGCATCAATCAAGGCGATATCGCGGGTTTGCCATAACCAAACACCAATAAAGCAAGAAACAAAGGTCAGAAAAAATAAGAAGCCTTTGACTTGGGCATCATTCCAAACGCTTAAATCGCGCTGTTGGATCATCTGCACAAACATCAGCAGGGGTAAACCTCCCGCCGCCATAAAAACAACACCAACCCAATGGGCAGAATTGGAAAACGCCGCCATCGAATTATCTGAAGTTGAGTAGCCTCCCGTCGACAGTGTGGTCATCGCATGGTTGATGGCTTGAAACCACGTCATGCCTGCAACATGGTAGGCAATACAGCAGATAATAGTCAGTAAAATATAGATAAAGAATAAATGCTTAGCCATGCTTTGGGTACGAGGAACTGCCTTGTCACTCCAATCCGATGACTCAGTGCGGAACAGCCGCATACCACCAACGTTTAAGAAGGGCAGAATCGCAACCGCCATCACGATAAAGCCAATGCCACCGAGCCATTGCAATAACGAGCGCCAGATTAAGATACTGTGATCCATCGTATCTAACCCTGAGAGCACGGTTGAACCTGTGGTGGTAATACCGGACATGGTCTCGAAGAAGGCATCCGTATAACCTATACCGTGGTAAAGCGTAAAAGGCATAGCCGCAAACAGACTCACGATCAGCCAAGTTAGGCTGGTGAGCAGAAACATATCTCGAATATTGAGGTTAATGGCCTTACTTTGGCCGTTATGCAAACACAGGCTGGCGCAAATCCCTGTGACTAAAGCCGATAACATGAAAGAGCCTACGGTCTCCTCGCCGTTGAATGCGGCAAGAAGTAAGGGCGCTAACATAAAGGCTGTTAACATCGATAAAAACAGCCCTAAAATAAACAATAACGGTCTAAAGTTCAGCATAGGATGATGACTTAAAAGAAGAAGGCGCTAGGTTGGAACAGCTTTTCGACTTCGCCGATAAATTTTTTGTTTACCAAAAACAAAATCACGTGATCCCCTTGCTCAATCACTGTTTTATCATGAGCCATCAACACTTCCTCATTCCGCACAATGGCGCCAATAGTGGTTCCCGGCGGCAGCTTGATATCGCCAATGGCCTTGCCAACAACTTTAGAGGTGCTGGAGTCACCGTGGGCAATGGCTTCGATGGCTTCGGCGGCGCCTCGACGTAAGGAATACACGTTACAGATATCGCCTTGGCGGATATGGGTCAGTAAGGCTGAAATCGTTGCCTGCTGGGGTGAAATCGCGATATCGATATTAGCTTCTTGCACAATATCCACATAGGCTTCGCGCTGGATCAGCACCATCACCTTTTTCGCCCCCATGCGCTTGGCTAGCAGGGCGGACATGATATTGGCTTCATCATCGTTGGTGACGGCAATAAACACATCGGTTTGGTCGATATGTTCTTCGAGTAGCAGCTCTTGATCTGAGGCGTCACCACAAAATACTGTGGTGTTTTCAAGTTGTTCGGATAGAGACTCTGCGCGTTCGAACTTGTGTTCAATCAATTTGACTGAATGGGTGCGTTCGAGGCGTTTAGCCAGGCCTAAGCCTATGTTACCACCGCCGGCAATCATGATATTGCGGTAGGAGTTATCCAGCTTTTGCATCTCACTCATCACCGCGCGGATATGGCGACTGTCGGCCACGAAGAACACTTCATCATCGGCTTCGATAATAGTCGTACCGCGGGGCATGATAGGGCGACCTTGGCGGAAAATCGCCGCCACCCGGGTATCAATATTTGGCATATGCTCGCGAAGCGCGGCCAAGGCATTACCGACTAAAGGGCCGCCGTAATAGGCGCGAACCGCAACTAAACTTAAGCGGCCTTCGGCAAATTCGAGCACTTGCAGCGCACCGGGATACTCAACCAAACGTTGAATGTAAGCGGTCACTAACTGTTCGGGTGCGATAAGTTCATCGATTACAAAACCGCCGCGAGGACGCCCATCACTATTTTTGGTCTCACTGTCGATAAATAATTTATCGCGCATCGCTAGATAAGGTTCGGAGCGAATACGGGCGATTTTAGTCGGAGTACCAAATAGGCTGTAGGCCATTTGGCAGGCGACCATGTTGCATTCATCGCTGTTCGTCACAGCAATCAGCATGTCGGCATCTTCGGCGCCAGCCTCTTTCAGTACATCGGGGTGGGCACCATGGCCCGCCACGACGCGAAGGTCATATTTATCCTGCAGGGCGCGTAATCTGGATTTGTCGCTATCGACGATGGTGATATCGTTGTTTTCACCCACCAAATTTTCGGCCAAGGTTCCCCCAACTTGACCCGCACCTAATATGATAATTTTCATGGCCTTGCTTACTTCCTAATGGGTCGCTTTCAATAAACGGGCGTAATAAAACCCATCCATGTTGTGTTGTCCTGGCGTGATTTGCCAACCAATATCTTGGCTTGAAGCCTGCTGGGCTAGTGTGTCTAGCTTAGCATCTGCGGTTCTGGCTAAAAATGCACTAATTTGGTCTCGATTTTCCTGCGGCAAAATAGAGCAAGTTGCATACAGGAGTGTGCCACCGGGCTTGAGCCACTTCCAGCAGTGATCGAGAATTTGTCTTTGCAGCTCTGCCAGTTCTTCGATGTCATGGTTTTTGCGTAACCATTTGATATCGGGATGGCGGCGGATAACGCCAGTCGCTGAGCAAGGTGCGTCGAGTAAGATACGATCAAATTGTTCACCCTGCCACCATGAGTCGATATTGGCCGCATCGCCATGAATAACTTCCGCTTTTAATGATAAACGGTCAAGGTTCTGTTGCACGCGCTCAAGACGTTTGGCATCGAAATCGACGGCGACCAGCTTGATGCTAGGTTCAAGTTCGAGTAAATGGCAACTCTTACCGCCCGGTGCCGCACAGGCGTCGAGAACCAGTTCATTGGCTTGCGGAGCCAGCAGGGTCGCTGCCCATTGGGCTGCGCCATCTTGCACTGATGCTGCACCTTCGTGGAAGCGTGGTAATGTCGCCACATCCTTGGGATGGGCAAGCAGGATTGCATCATCACTCAGGCCCGCACTGGCTTCTATCTCAAGCTCACTGAGGGCGGCAAGATATTCATCGCGGCTTTGGGAGAGGCGATTGTTACGTAGCCACATGGGTGGACGCTCATGACTTTGCTGGATTATCTCTTGCCAATGATCGGGATAAGCGGCTTTTAAGCGCTTAATTAACCAGCCCGGCGTGTTGTAGCTTAAGGTCTCCGACTCTGTGCTAAGCGGTGTTAATTGGCGCTGAATATTACGCAGCACGCCATTGACGACCTTTACCATTCCCTCAAACTTTAACTGACGGCAGGCCTCAGCGGTTTCGGATATGGCCGCATGGCTTGGTATGCGGGTGAAGTAAAGCTGATAACAGCCAACAATCAATAGCTGGTGGATGATCCTTTGCTTACCTTTGAGGGGATTGGCCAAACATTCGGCAACGCGTTTTTCTATCTGTGGCAAAGTACGCATTACGCCGTAGCAGAGCTCGGCGAGCAGAGCTTTATCTTTACCACTAGCAAGATGCCTTTGCTGTTCTGGCAGGGCAACTGAAAGTGACACGCCTTTTTCTAATACGTCGAAGATGGCTTTGGCCGCCAGTGCTCGCAAGTTCATCATTATAGCGCCTCGTTATTGAGACGAGTATTTGGGGTAAACCACTCGCCGCGGGCATTGAGAATATCTGCAACGCTGAGGGGTTTCTTGCCGGGTAATTGCATGCTGAGTAGGGTTAACACACCATCGCCGGTGGCGACTTCAATGCCTTTTTTACTGGCGCTGATAATAGTGCCGGGTGCGGCATTACTGCTGGTGGTGCTGACTTGGGTCTGCCACACCTTGATAGTATTGCCTTGGTGCTCAAAGTAGCTCACAGGCCAAGGATTGAAGGCGCGAACTTCTTGCCATAATTGGGTCGCGGATTTAGTCCAATCCAACCTCGCTTCTTCTTTACTGAGTTTTTCGGCGTAGTTAGCTAAGGCTTCATCTTGTTTTTCAGCGGCTAAGGTGCCGTTGGCTAAACCCTCGAGAGCTTGCAGTAGCGCATCGGGTCCTTGCTGGGCTAACTTCTCGTACAGACTTGCCGAAGTATCGTCATCTTCAATTGGCAAGTAGGTTTTTAGCAGCATATCACCCGTATCTAGGCCGATATCCATCTGCATAATCGTCACGCCGGTTTCTTTATCACCTGCCCACAATGCGCGTTGAATCGGCGCCGCACCGCGCCAACGAGGCAGAATTGAACCGTGAACATTGATACAGCCTAAACGTGGCGTATCAAGCACGACTTTAGGCAGGATCAAACCGTAGGCAACCACCACCATAATATCGGCATCAAGGGCGGCCAGTTGTTGCTGCGCGGGTTCTTTGCGTAGCGAACCGGGTTGATAAACTGGAATATTGTGGGCGAGCGCGAGCTCTTTCACTGGGCTGGCGGTGAGTTTTTTACCGCGCCCTGCGGGTCTATCCGGCTGTGTGTAAACAGCAATCACATTGTGGTGTGAGTTAATCAGCGCCTGTAAATGGCGAGCGGCAAAATCCGGTGTTCCGGCGAAGATGATATTGAGTGGTTTCAAATCTGATCCTAATGCTTATTTGGCGTCTTGTTTGGCCGCTTTTTCAAGTTTCTGTTTGATCCGTTGGCGCTTCAATGGCGACAGGTAGTCGACAAATAACTTACCTTTCAGGTGATCCATTTCATGCTGAATGCAAATCGCAAATAGGTCATCGGCTTCAACGGTGAATTCATTACCGTGTCTATCCAGAGCTTTAACGGTAACAAATTCGGCGCGGTCAACCTTGGCATAGATACCAGGGACTGACAGACAACCTTCTTCGTTACAGAAATCACCGCTACTGGCAATAATCTCGGGATTGATAAAGACTTTAGGACGTTCAACCTCGTCTTGTAAATCCATGACGATCAGTTGTTTATGATAATCAACCTGGGTCGCGGCCAAACCAATCCCTTTTTCTTGGTACATGGTTTCGAACATATCATCGATTTGAGTTTGCAACTCAGCAGTAAACTCTGTGATAGGTTGTGCTTGAGTTCGCAATCTTTCATCGGGAAAGCGTAAAACTTTTAATAGTGCCATACTTAAACTCTTAACAAGTCTGTCAAATCTCAATCAGTTGGTTATACTGACTGAGGCTAATGGGTTAATTTTAATCTTTAGTGCCTATCAATAACAGTAAAAGCTCGATTTAAGAGCTAAACAACATGGACCGCACCATGAAACGGCTAATTTTACTTGCGTTAATGACCTTTCATTGCACATTGGTTTACGCTGACACTCTCACGTTGAAAGCAGGGTATCCAGAGTCATATGTGGTAAAGAAGGGCGATACCCTGTGGGATATTTCTGCAACCTTTCTAAATGATCCGTGGAAGTGGCCACGTTTATGGGATGTTAACCCTCAAATAGCCAATCCTCATTTAATTTATCCCGGTGATCAACTCACCTTAGTCTTTATCGATGGTCAACCCAGATTAGTGCTTAATGGCGCGAGTGCGAGTATTGGAGGTAGTGAAGCAAAACCCCATATTCGCAAAACTCCAGAGGGACGCGTAATTGCCAAGAGCAATGCAGTTCCTGCGGTTGATTTGGCATTAATCCAAAACTATCTCGTTCAAAACCGTGTGGTTGATGCTAGCTGGCTAGGCATGCAACCTATGGTACTCGGCGGTGAAAGCCCATCGCGCCATCATATTGTTGGTGATGTGATTTATATCAATAGCGAATTACCTTTGCATCAAAAGTTAGGAGTCTATGAGCGTGGCCGAGAATTCTTTAATAAAGAAACGGGCGAGGCGCTAGGACAGGAAGCGATTCTGGCATCCACAGGCCAAGTCATTGAGTCTGGCAAAGTGTCTAAGGTAAAAATTCTGAGCAATTTCCGTGAAACCAAAGCGGGCTTTAGGGTGTTGCCTATGGAGGATGAAGCGTTAATGTCAGCTTACTTTACGCCAAAACCCGCAGAACTTAAGACGCCAGCGACCATATTGGCCATCGAGTCGAAAATGCGCGAAGCCGGTAAACTCAATGTTGTCTATCTTGATAAAGGTACACAGGACGGTATTGAGCCTGGCGAGGTATTCTCCATTTATCGCGATGGCGAAGAAATCGTGATCAATAACGATGGCCAACCTGTGCCCACGATGGAGCGGACAGCCTATGACAATGTGGTTGCGTCACTTTCATCTGACAGGGCACTCAAAATGCCTGATGTTTACAATGGTAAGTTATTAGTATTCAAAGTGTTTGATAAAGCAAGTTTAGGATTGATTGTATCGACGGAGCGTTCTGTGCGGGTCGATGATAAATTAATCGCCCCAGATTCCTTAGCCTTTAGAGGTCAATAATCTCTGAAAACTTGGTTGATTGGTTAATTGTTAGTGCGGTATCTGGGCTCGGACCCGCTCGGACACAACAATTATTAACGCACATGGATGTGGACGACCTCAGGCAAAGGCTCGAGCATGAGAAACACTCGCTCCCTTTGTCTGACAATCAGCTCCACAGCTTGGTTATTGACTATCAAAAAGTCGATGCTGCTTTAGAGTGGCAACAACAGGCCGCACATCATCATTTAGTCTGTTTTTCCGATCCGCTTTATCCTCCGTTGCTAAAACAATTAACCGATCCACCCTGCGTTTTGTTTGTTAAGGGCTGCGTCGAGGCACTAGCGATTCCATCTCTTGCTGTTGTGGGCAGCCGTAATGCATCTCCTGGTGGGTTGCAGGTGGCTTATCAATTGGCTCGAGAGATGTCGGCGCTTGGATTTAGTATCTGTAGCGGCATGGCGATGGGGATTGATGGTGCGGCGCATAAAGCTTGTGTTGATCATGGTGGAAGAACGCTCGCCGTGCTGGGAACTGGGATTGATATTACTTATCCGCGCCGACATAAGCAGCTTTATGAGGATATTCAGCGCCAAGGCTGTATAATAAGCGAGTTTTGGCCGGATGTAGGGCCTTTTGCGGGCAATTTCCCGAAACGAAATCGCATCATTAGCGGTCTTTCTTTAGGGACGCTGGTGGTTGAAGCCTGTCGCAAAAGTGGTTCACTCATCACCGCAAGGTTGGCTATGGAGCAAGGGCGTGAGGTGTTTGCCGTGCCTGGCTCCATCCTAGGAGGATTTCACCAAGGCTGTCACGATTTATTACGTGATGGGGCAAAACTTGTGGAAAGCGCGGCCGATATAGTGGAAGAGCTGGCAAGTTTGACAGCCTTTCATCTTGAAGAACTTTACTCCAGCCACCATATACAGCAAGGTGAGATTTGTGATTTGCCATTTTCATCGCTGTTAGCTAGTGTAGGTTATGAAACTACAACAATTGATGCTGTAGTTGAACATAGTGGGAAAACGATAGATCTGGTGTTAGAACAAATGCTTGAACTTGAGTTGCAAGGTTGGGTTGTTGCAGTACCCGGTGGTTACGTCAGAGTAAAGAGGAGCTAGCCATGTTTGATATCCTCATGTATCTATTTGAAAACTATGTTCACAGTGAAGTCGAACTATTAGTTGATGAAGACGAGTTAACCAAGGAACTCACTCGCGCTGGTTTTCATCAGTCGGAGATTTTAAAAGCCTTAACTTGGTTGGAGCGTCTGGCAGAGTTACAGGAAGGGGATAAGCCTTACCTGTGTAATCATGATCAGCATTCGTTTCGGATTTACACCAAAGACGAAATGGAAAAGCTGGATGTGGAGTGCCGTGGATTCCTGCTATTTTTAGAGCAAGTTAAAGTGCTTAATGTCGAAACCCGTGAGATGGTGATCGATAGAGTCATGGAGCTTGATGAGCCTGCCTTGATCCTCGAAGATCTTAAGTGGGTTATTCTGATGGTGCTCTTTAATGCGCCCGGCCATGAGTCTGCCTATGAGCAAATGGAAGATTTAATTTTTGAGCAGCCTGAAGAAGGCCGGCTACATTCTTAAGTGTTGCGACGTGATAAATAATGAGAAAGGAGGCTAGCCCTCCTTTTTTGATGCCATATGTTTGTTGAGACCTGTGCGGTGAGTTATCTGCGGATTAGCCGCAATGACTAGTGGTAAATGATTATGTCTAAGATCGATGAACAACTATTTAGTGCCCATGAGCATGCACTGGAAAAAGAATACGAGTTATGCCCCGAGTGTGGCAGCGAGTTGTCGGTAAAACACAGTAAGCATGGGAGTTTTATTGGCTGTAATAATTATCCAACCTGTGAATATACTCGTCCTTTAGTGCAGCACGAATCGATTGAAACCCAAGTGATTGAAGGTTCTAAATGTCCCGCATGCGGCCATGAGTTGGCGGTTAAATCGGGGCGTTTTGGCATTTTTATCGGCTGTACCCAATATCCCAATTGTACTCATATTGAAAGACCTGATCAGGAGAGCGATAAACCTGAGGTGGCCTGTCCTGAATGTAAAACGGGTAAACTTGAGCATCGAACCAGCCGTTTTGGTAAGAGTTTTTATGCCTGTAGCGCGTATCCCAAATGTAAGTTTATCGTCAATTATCCACCCGTTGGCGAAAGCTGTCCGAGTTGTGGCTTTGGGATTTTAGTCGAGCGTAAAGGTGCGGCGGGAATGCGTTTAGAATGCCCGCAAAAAAGCTGTAAATACAAACGAGCGCTTTAGTGTGATCGACCTCTAAAAGTTTGGCCGCTTAAACCGCCTTAGGTATAATCCCTGTCCAACCATGGATGGGGTAGCCAAGATGCCAAAATTTGTTTGGAAAAACGATTAAATTCATAAGGTAATCCAAAGATGTTACAGCTGCACCCCTCTGACATTAAAGACGTAGTGTTAAACGGTGGCGTTATCGCTTATCCCACTGAAGCCGTCTATGGTTTAGGCTGTGACCCAGATAATGATACTGCCATTCAAAAATTACTCGCCGTAAAACAACGTCCTTGGCAGAAGGGCCTTATCTTAGTAGCGAGCGAGTTTTCACAGTTATTAGACTATGTCGATGAATCACAGTTGAGCGCCGAGCAGCTTGAGTTTGCCTTTTCTAAATGGCCAGGGCCTTTTACCTTTGTGATGCCGATTAAACCGCATGTCTCGCGTTATTTATCCGGTGAATTTGATTCTATCGCCGTGCGCGTCTCCGCCCATGAAGGTGTGCGGGCTTTGTGCCAAGCCTTGGGTAAACCACTCGTCTCAACCAGTGCCAACTTAGCCGGCGAAGATCCCGCACTTAGTGATGATGACATTCTCAACGCTTTTGAAGGCAAAATAGATGCCTTAGTGCTAGGCCAATTAGGTCAACAGCGTCAGCCGTCCACCATTGTTGATGCTCGAAGTGGCAAGATTTTGCGCAACGGACAGTAACTAATTAATAAAAATAAGGATAAAAGCTATGAGTGTGCCAGATGCGACAGTGGTAAAAGCATTTTTACTCGATCTACAACATCGAATTTGTGCGGGTCTTGAGCAGTTGGATGGGCAAGCAAACTTTGCAGCCGATTCATGGACGCGTGCTGAAGGCGGTGGCGGCACCAGTCGGGTCTTAACCCAAGGTGCGGTATTTGAGCAAGCCGGGGTTAACTTTTCCCATGTGACAGGGGCTGCGATGCCCGCATCGGCAACGGCTCATCGCCCTGAACTGGCGGGTCGCAGCTTTGAGGCTATGGGTGTCTCCTTAGTTATTCATCCAAAAAGTCCTTACATTCCAACCACCCATGCTAATGTGCGTTTCTTTATTGCCCATAAAGACGGCGCGGATCCTGTCTGGTGGTTTGGTGGTGGTTTCGATTTAACGCCTTACTATCCTTTCGAAGAAGATGTGCGCGAGTGGCATCAAAGTGCTAAAAATCTATGCCAGCCTTTTGGTGACGACGTTTATCCTAAGTATAAGAAGTGGTGTGATGAGTATTTCTTCCTGCCACATCGTAATGAAACCCGCGGCGTGGGCGGTCTGTTCTTTGATGACTTGAACCAAGCAGGCTTCGATAAGAGTTTCGATTTTATGCAGGCGGTGGGCAACGGCTTCTTAACTGCATATGCGCCGATTGTTGAGCGTCGTAAAGAGACTCCGTATGGTGAGCGTGAGCGTGAGTTCCAGTTATATCGTCGCGGCCGTTATGTTGAGTTCAATCTGGTATACGACAGAGGCACCTTGTTCGGCCTGCAAACCGGTGGTCGCACAGAGTCTATTTTGATGTCAATGCCGCCATTGGTACGTTGGCAATATGCTTATACGCCAGAGGCGGGCACTCCAGAGGCAGATCTTTACGATAACTACCTCAAGCCACGGGATTGGGTATAAGCAACGGGTATCAGTATGAGTAGCGTCATTGCACTTTATTGATTACGCATATGATCAGCCAGAGTTGAAATCGCCTCATAGATAGCGGCGCGATGCTCTGGCTTTTTTATATGTTTTTCAATGGCAAACTTCATGCAAAATAGCCATTGATCCCGCATCGTCTCATCTACCGCGAAGGGCATATGGCGTGCGCGCAATGCGGGATGACCATACTTTTGCTGATATAACTGCGGACCGCCGAGCCAGCCGCTTAAAAATTCATAGAGCTTTTGTTCCGACTCCGCAATCGGCGCTCGGTGAATCGCGAATAAAGCTTGTGTTTCTGCTGAGCTTGCCATTTTCTGATAGAAACTATTGGCAATAGCACGGATCACTTTGTCGCCACCAATTAAATCATAGGCATTAGACTGATTCGGATCCCTGTCATCCGGCACGCTCGTGTGTTTACTAAAAATCTTTTTAAGCCAGTTCATAGGTCTAACTGCACTGCATCTACAATATTGATGCGCGCATTATAGCCTGAATGCCACAGCGAAACAGAAGGCTAAAGTCAGAGGGCAACAACTTAGGAGCTGTGCTACCGCCTAAAAGCACGCTAGACTGCAAGCCATTCACAGCCAATAGAATCCCGCAGATTACAGATATGCCCTCAGTAACTACGCCAGTGCTTGATCGTTATGCAGTGTTTGGTAACCCGATAGGTCACAGTAAATCGCCCTTTATCCATGGACAGTTTGCGTCCCTTACGCAGCAGCCTTTGAGTTATGAGGCGATTCTGGCGCCCATCGATGGTTTTGAAGCGAGTTTACGAGCATTTTTTCAGGCGGGAGGAAAGGGCGCGAATGTGACAGTTCCCTTTAAAGAGCAAGCCTTTGCTCTCTGCGACAGCCTAAGTGCCGAAGCGACGCTGGCGGGGGCGGTCAATACCCTAAGCTTGTTGGCCGATGGCACTATTTATGGTGATAACACCGATGGTTTGGGGCTGGTGGCCGATCTTATTCGCCATCTCGGCAGTTTGCAGCATAAGCGGGTGCTCTTGGTAGGGGCGGGCGGCGCGGCGCGCGGCTGTATCTTGCCATTGCTTAAGGCTGAAGTGGGTCAACTGGTCATCACTAACCGCACTCAAAGTAAGGCGCAGGCCTTAGTAGAGATTTTTAGCCAAGTACAACAAGGGCGTTACAGCGATAAACTCCAGTCGATGCCGATGCCAGAGTTGTCGGGGGAGTTCGATTTAGTGATTAACTCGACCTCAGCGAGTCTCGCGGGAGAGCTACCGCCACTACCACAGTCCATCATAGGCAACAAAACGGCTTGCTACGATATGATGTATGGCGCAAAACCAACGGCATTTAATCAATGGGCTGTGCAACAGGGCGCAGCGCAAGTGATTGATGGACTAGGTATGCTTGTCGGTCAAGCGGCGAAGAGTTTTGCACTCTGGCGTGGCGTCGAGCCAGATACCTCAGGAGTGCTTAAATTGCTCAGGGACAAACTACAGGCCGATGCGCAATAGAGGCTCAAGAGGAAGATAAGATGAATCAGAGTATTTTATTCCCCGATCTGCAACATTGGGATGAAACCCAAAAGCACATTTGCTTTATTGCCCAGCAGCAGGGAATGAACATTAAGTGTTATATCAGCGCGCAGAAGCTGGCGCAGTTAAATGACTTTTCGCCTCAGCCTAATAGCGATGAAGCGGCCGCCATGTTAGCGCTATTTGATGCGGTGCGATTCGATGCCGAAGAAATGGCAGAAGCCTTAATTGAAGCAGAAGAGTTTGATGAGTTTGGCGCAGTGCACTTAGGCTAAGAGCAAAATGAACAAGATGGCAGCGTAAACACTGCCATCCAATTTAATAGAAACACTACTCTGGCTGAGGTTCTGCCAAGTATTCGTTTTTCAAGCGCACATAGTTATCCGCGGATTCAGGTAAAAACTTCAATTCCGCTTCGGTTAAAGGTCGCGCCTGTTTCGCTGGGCTGCCGACATATAAGTAGCCGCTCTGCAACACCTTACCCGGCGGTACTAACGAACCCGCACCTAAAATCACATCATCTTCTAATATGGCACCGTCGAGGATAATCGCGCCCATCCCGACTAATACACGATTGCCAACTTTGCAGCCATGCAACATCGCCTTATGCCCAATTGTCACATCATCACCAATGATCAGTGGATGACCCTCTGGACGAGAGGCGGATTTACGGGTCACGTGCAATATGCTGCCATCCTGTACATTGGAGCGCTTACCAATACGAATATGGTTTACGTCACCACGCGCCGCCACCATAGGCCAAATACTGGCGTCTGTATCTAAAGCGATATCACCAACGAGTACCGAAGCTGGGTCTACATACACATTATCGCCGAGTTGTGGATGAATCCCTTGGTAAGTTCTGAGTGGCCCTGACATAAAAAAGTCCCTAATTGAGTGGTTTTTCGCATTATAAAGGCTAAAAACTGACTGGTCAGGTCAAATATCCAACGAACAGCGTAAAAAAGCTAATTATCTTCAATTTAGGGGTTGCACAAAAAGTTCTGCTGCCTATAATGCGCATCCACTGACACGGCAGACAGCGAAAGCGAGCGCGGTTACAGTGCGAATCGAATGCAAATTGTGCAGTTGATTCGAAAGCCTCAAGAAGTTTGCAAAAACGCCTTGACGCGACAAGGGAAATGCGTAGAATACGCAGCCCTGACCCAGTGAGCGGTAACGCAAGCGATGAGGTCAAACGCTCTTTAACAATCTAAACAAGAAATCTGTGTGGACACTCACAGGTGTTGAGTTAATCGAAATTACTCTGCCGTTTGGCGAGTAATCAAAGAATTAAATCAATGAATGAGTGTTCATAGCAATATGTACAACGACTTATTAAGTTAAGTCGATTCAGAATTCATTGAGCCGAATCTTCGGATTCAAAAAACTTTAATTGAAGAGTTTGATCATGGCTCAGATTGAACGCTGGCGGCAGGCCTAACACATGCAAGTCGAGCGGCAGCACAAGTAAGTTTACTTATGAGGTGGCGAGCGGCGGACGGGTGAGTAA
>NZ_BMOP01000029.1 GCF_014647135.1 Shewanella xiamenensis | reverse complement strand
CTTACGCGATGATTAGGGCTTTGAACAAACTTACTGGGCTAGGCATGCCTGTAACTTACCGTGTAGTTTGATATTTAGACGATTATGAGGGGCTTTGTTCGCTGAATCGATTTAGGAAACAAAGCCGTGTTCAGGATGCTTTTACTTGGCTCGATGTTCACAATAGTGCTGATATTGTTATTTGTGATTTGATGATGGCAGGAATAGATGGCTTATCGTTTTTGCGCAAGGCGAAGGCTAAATACAGCATCCACGCAGTAGCTTTGTTTAGCTGTATCGATATGGAATTAAGGCGAGCTGTATCGCAGATGATAAAAATGCTTAATTTTGAGTATCTTGGCGATTTGAGTAAAAGTCCTTCTATTGGAAACTTGCAAAGTATGTTGGATAAGTTTGTCTATTCTCGTACTCAAAAACGTAAAGTGATGTCCTCTTCTCGAATTGAAATTAGACCGAAAGATTTTTCATTAGCTGATTTTCAGTTGGCACTTGAGCAACATCAATTTGTGGGTTTTTATCAGCCTAAATTCGATGTCACAGACTTTAGTCTGGCGGGTGTCGAAGTGTTAGCTAGATGGATTCATCCTGAAGTTGGCACGCTTAGCCCAGCCGTGTTTATTGAGCCACTGATTGGCTATGAGCTACTCGACGAATTGTTTTTACAATTATTTGAGCAAGGCTGTCGGTTACAACAAGAGCTGCATCAAAAAAATCATCATATTTCAATGGCCTATAATCTCGATATCTCCCAGCTCAATTCGACAAAGTTGGTTTATCGTATTGTGGATATCGCCAAGAGATTTAACCTCCATTCAAGGTTCATCACGCTTGAAATTACTGAGACAGGATTGCTTTCTGCTCCAGCGGTGAATATGGAAAACCTGATTAGGTTACGCATGCAGGGCTTCGAGCTAGCAATAGATGATTTTGGCGCGGCTCATTCTTCTCTCGCGAGATTATGTGAATTGCCATTCTCGCAAATTAAGTTAGATAGCTGTTTTGTTAGGGAGTTAGGTGTTGAACCTCGATGTCAGGCTGCGATATCAAGTGTGATTGCGTTATCTCAGGCACTTAATATGGAGTTAGTCATCGAGGGAATCGAAACAAACTCTCAGTTGGCCATATTGCAACAACTGGGTTGTACTGTTGGACAGGGCTTTTGTTTCTCCCGGCCCATTGATGAGCATACGTTTGTTCAGCGATTTTTTCCTATTGATATTGAAAGTGACGATTTTAACAGGTTGTATACCGAGGGCTAATACAAGCAAGATATGCAGTGTTAATGAGATGACTTTTGCTCACTTTAATGTTGCGCAGTGCTCCCGACAAAATAGCTGAGTTTAGTTATGCAGTCAGCTTGATGATAAGTTGTCGATTCACTTTTAGGCCTATTTGCTCGGCATTTTCTGGCCAAGGGTAATAGCGGCGCGGTCGTTTAAAGCGGGCGATTTTGTCAGCGAGAAAGACTTCGAGCTCGGCCTCTATCGCACTCATCTCTTGGCTGGTGTGGCTGCGGCTTATATCGCTGCTGATAGTCTTAGCGTGGAAAATGTCACCGCGGATGATAGCCGCAGGGAGCTGACCGAAGAGGGGATCGGGCAGAGGGAAGACGATTGCCTCATCTATTAGCGGATGAAGTTTGAGTGCAGCTTCAATCTCTTCTGGTTGAATGTTTTCGCCGCCGCTAATAAACATATTATCGACGCGGCCAAGAATGCGGAGATTGCCGTTTTCGTCCCATTCGCCTCTGTCCTTGGTATAAAACCAACCGTCGGCATCAAGTGGCTTTTCTATTCCCTTATCAGTGAGATAGCCCATAAATAAGCAATCTCCCCTTACCCAAATCACCCCATCGACAATGTTAAGCTCACGCCTTGGCAGTAATTTGCCACTCGTACCATCGCTCAGCGCGGGGCCAGTGGTGATTTGCGAGCCCATTTCCGTCATGCCGTAGCTGGTAAAGCTGGCAATATGCCGCTGTTCGAGCTGTTTAAGTAAATCGATAGAAATTGCGCCGCCGCCGAGCAGCAGGGCTTTAATACTCTTGAGTGAAGCCTGTTTGTCGGCGAGCAAATTGACTAACTGTGTTGGCACAAGGGAAACATGGGTTAACGCATCGCGCTCGATTTGTGCCTGTAGCGGGAGCGCGAGATCTGGCAGAACCACAGTCGCCGCGACTAGGGCGCAGCGGTTGAGTATTGCAAGGCCGCCAATATGAAACAGCGGTAATGATAATAACCAAGCATCACCAGCTACCAGCGGGATCAGGCTGCGGGCGCCCTCGGCATTGGCAATGTGATTCGCAAGATTGTGCACGGCCGCCTTGGGAAAACCGCTGGAGCCAGAGGTTAAAATCACATTGCTCGGGCGATAAATATCAAAGGCTGTCGCGGCTAGGTCGGCGCTAGGAGCCGCATCGAGGCTAAAATCCAGCGTGAGTTGATGACTGCCTGACAAGTCCAGCGCCGCTTCGCTCCAATAGAAAGGGATTTGGTGGCTATCGATAAGCCCTTGAACTTGCGCCAGCGGAAAACGCGGCGAGATAGGAAAGAAGATGGCGCCAATATCCACGCAGGCCCAATACAGGCAAATCATCTCTAGATTATTACGGCTGATACATGCCAGTGGTTGCCCTTGGCCAACGCCGATGCGCGTGAGCTGCTCACCTAATCCCAGCACCATTTGGCTTAAGTTCGCGTAGCTGATGTCTTGTCCATTGCACTTAACCGCCGTTTGTGTGGGTGATATGAGTGCGGCGCTATGTAATGGCGAAATACCTTGCTGTGAAACTGATTGGGATGAAGCCAATGTTTGAGATTCGGACATTGTCAATTAATCCTGCTGCGAACTGGCGACAAGTTTAAGGCATTTAAGCGTAAGAGTTTGGGGCTTGCCGCTTGGTACGATTAAGTCTTGGCTAAAGGCGGCTAACGTATCGAGTCCAGGAATTTCATCGGGCGTCAGTATGGCGGCTAAATGGGCCAAATCATTGATACCTAAGCTGGCCTCAAGGCTGGAACTTAAGATACAGCGCACGCCATGGCTGTTCGCCTCGTCGATAAGGCGCTGAAGTTTTTCAATACTGCCCAGTAGCATGGGTTTGATGACTAATGCCGTTAATCCCTCATGCATCACAAATTGATAATCTGGGTCATTGAGGGATTCATCTAGGGCATAGGGCAGGGGAATGGCGCGATACAGAGTGTGATTATCCTGCGGCTGTTGGCAAGGTTCTTCAATATATTCAATGCTATCCAGTGGCAAGCAAGCGGCAAAGTCGAGGGCTTGTTCTAAGCTAAATCCACGGTTGGCATCTAAGCGCAGCTTGAGTTCCGGTCTTTGGCTTAAGATGCCATAAATCAGGCTCAACTCATCTTCCATGGAGGTTTGTGCAACCTTCACTTTAACTGAGCGCACGCTAGTATCGAGATTGGCGATTTTGGCCGCCAACTCGGTTTTGGGCGCATCTGTTGGCTGGTAAATCAACGGTACTGTGGTGGTAACTGGGCGCACCGTATCGAGTTTTCCGCTGAGTTTGGCATGTAGCAGGCTTAAGCCAAAGGCCATGGACGGATAGGAACTCGCTTCGGCCTGCTCGAGCAAGCAATCAATTGATTGGTTTTGCAGCTTGGGTAATAGCGCCACTAAGGCCTGTTGAACCTCATCGAGGCTTTCACGGCTAAAGCCTAATAATGGCTGTTGGTCGATATCGAACCCTGAGAGTGGCGCGATTTCAACATACTGCTCACGCACTTCACCTTCGGCTTGCGCTTTTGCCTGTAGTACCAAGCCTGCTCTGTGGTCAATGCGTTGTTTACCCACGGGCAAAAAGCGGTCTAAGGGCAGGCGATATAAATACAAGCTAAGTGAAGTTAAGATCATATTTTCCTTAACGCTTTATCGATTTAAAGGCGGTCTGTTTGCGTGCATCTCTACGTCAAGTGTTCGACGAACAAACTTCTTATACAGGCCAGTAATCCCGTAGGATTGGCTTGATGTATGTTATGTCCGGCATCGTCAATTTGATGCAAGACGATAGGTTGTTGTGCTTGCCAGTCCTTTGCGATCGCCGTGAATTTAGCATCTTGGCTGCCGGCAAAAAAATGGCACTTGCAGGCAAGGCTTGCAGGTAGATCCCAAAGTGAAGTTTGGCGGGCAAGTGAGGTCGCCAAAAACATTTGCTTGAGTGTGTGTTTGGAATGTTGGTCGAGCTGCATAGCTCGTTTTGCTATCAAGGCATTGCGCACCTTGTCGGGCATATCGGCAAACACGGCTTGTTGATACCAAAGCTGTAAAAAATCCACGCTACTCAAGCTTTGCAGCCGTTTGGCCCACAGGTTGTCGCTCTTGCTGCGCGCGGCTTGTTCTTCGGTATTTGTCAGCCCGGGATGACAGGATTCTAGCCACAAACTCAACACTCGCTGCGGATAAGCTTGGGCAAGGTGTAAGGCAATCCGGCCACCGAGGGAATACCCATAGAGGTAAAACGCTTCAATGCCGAGGCGATCGAGGCGGCTGATAATGTCTTGGACACAAAAGTCGAAGCCATCAGTGAGCGTCGATGCGATTTCTGGTTGATTGTTGCCGTGGCCGGGTAAATCGAGGCAGATACAGTGAAAATGTTGGCTGAGTTTAGGGATCAGCGGTAGCCAATCGGCCTTCGATCCTAAAAAACCATGGATCAGGACCAAGTTTGGCTGTGCTGTCTCTCCATAACGGGCCACGGTCGGCATTAGCTTTGTTTCACCCATAAATTCAGCGTGGCGATCTGCTCGCTGGCTTGGTGTTGGCTAACGGTGACTTCGATGACAGAAGCACCCTGATAATCCAGCGCTTCATTATAGCTATTTTGGAAGTCGGCTAAGTTATCCACTTGGTTATAAGGAAGATTAAACATAGCGGCGGCATAACCAAATTCCAGACCATGGCTTAACCGATAGTAATCACTGCGCAGTTCCTCATTGGGGACAGGCAAAAGATTAAAGATATTACCGCCATCGTTGTTGAGGATAATGATCACCAGAGGACTGGTTAAATTGCGGGCGATGGCAAAGGAGTTGAGATCATGCAACTGGGATAAATCCCCAATAATCAAGCTGGTCGGTTTACCTTGGTGCGCTGCAATACCGCAGGCGGTGGCCAGTAAGCCATCGATCCCCGAGGCGCCGCGATTAGTGTAAGTGGTGGCAGTACAGCAGCTCACTGGCGCGTACATATCGTACAAACGTACCGGCAGGCTATTGCCGATAAACAATTGCTGCTCCAGCGGTCGCGTATTGGCAATCGCGCGGATAACCTGAGCTTCACCAAACTCACCTTGATCAATATTGCGCACGAATAAACTATGCAATTCATCGTTGTAGCTAACTAAGGTATTAGCCCAATTCGCCGATGAAGAGCGATACCAGTTAAGCGATGCAAATTGGGCGGCGTTGGCGTGCCATATGTGTTTAGCGTTATGGCTTGGGTCGAGCCTATCTTGCTGCGGCAGCACTTGCCAGTAACTGTGCCAGTTTTGTTCGGCAAGGTAAGCAATCAAACGCTTAGACAATAAACGTCCACCAAACACCAGCACGCGGTCTGCCTCTTGTAACAGATTGCACGCCTTGGGATGTTGCAGTAGTTGGTCAATATTACCAATCGCCGCCGGATGTTGTCGCAGTTGGGACTGAGCATCGGTTAGTAACGGCCAGCCAATTTTTTGAGATAGCGCAATGAGTTGCTGTGGATCTTGCTCTGGCGTGAGCGTACCCGCGATGATGACGCCCTTACCATGGACGAAACGCATAATGGCATCTTCGCTCGGGCTGCTTAATTGTTCACGCTTACCATAAAGAGTGTAAGGACGTGCTTGTTGCAGCCATGTTTGCAGCGGCTTGAGGTATGGCGATTCGCTATCGAGAATTGTGGCAGTTAATTCACTCGGATATAGCGGCTCACGGTACATACAGTTGATATGCACAGGGCGTGTTTGATTGGCCACGGCCTCATCAAGCGTGGTGAGCAACATCTGCGGTGCAATGTGCACATCCGGCGTGGGGAGATTCACCTGTTGGGCATAATGGGCAAAAATGGCTGGTTGCACTATGGCTTGGTTGGCGCCACAACCGAGTAATTCAGGCGGTCTGTCACCACTGAGGACAATTAAAGGCACATGGGTGAGCCAAGCTTCGACTATTGCAGGGTAAAGATTAGCGACGGCCGTGCCAGAGGTAGTAATAATGGCTACGGGCGCAGAGCTGGCTTTGGCTAATCCAAGCGCCATAAACCCTAAGCCGCGCTCATCGAAATGCAAATGACGTTTCAGCTTGGTTTGCTGGGCTGCTGCAAGAGTTAACGGGGTTGAGCGTGAGCCTGGTGCCATGCAGACATGCTGCACACCAAGACGTGCTAATTCTTCCAGAATCAGTGCGCCCCACATGAGATTAAGTGTGGCTGTGTTTTCGGTTCGCATAGCAAGATCGATCAGGATAAAGATAGGCCTAGTGTAACGTGTTTGACGATTAAGATGTATGCCCGTCTTAACAAAACTTGGGACGACACGGAGGAGCAGTGAGGTGGAGCCTAAGCTAAGGCACGATATGCCTATCACCTCGAATAATAAGATGAAAACGTGTTAAGTATTTATCGCTAAATAATGCTATCAACAATTTTCTTTATTTGTTCACTGAGCCACACCAGCTCTTCGCTAGCGCGATTGGGCTGATTCTTTTGCACCAAGAAGATCGTCGGTGCTTCGGTGTCAGCGTATAAACGTTCTGCCTCAAGTTGTGATAATTGACAGGTATGCAGTTCGGGTATTTCTGCCACCATTTCATAAACCACTCGGTAGGGTAATAAAGAAATAGTTTGGCTCTCTCCTAAATATTCAAACAAACTAGAAATACTGGTAATGGTAATTTCAGTATTGAGTTTTATACCATTTTTTATACAGAATTCTTGATATGGACTAAGGCGAGTACTGGGATTACCGAGATCAGTATTGACATAGGGATACTCTGCAATCGTCTCTAAGGTAATTTCTCGCTTAAAAATGGGATGATTTCGGCTAGCAATAAGATACACCTTACCCATACGTTGTAGTGTTGTGGTTTGTAACTTGTCTCCATAGGCTGCGACATCTGCGGTACTCTTATTGCAACAAATACCGAGGGTGGTATCACCATTGATGATGTCCTGCGTGGTATGCAGTGACCAAGGGGTAATATTGATATGGATAGATTTTTGCTCTTCTTTGATAGCTTGCATTAAGGCTTTAGGGAAGGCATAGGCAATAAGGCCTGGGGCGGCAATCTCAACATGTGTTTTAACATGATTGACATTGGCTGCTCGTACCTTTTGAAACTTCTCAGTACATTCAATGGTTTGTTTCGCTATCGGGTATAAGTGCGTGACAAATTCATTGGGGAATAAGCCATATTTCTTACGGATAAAAAGCTCATCACCAAATACTTCTCGCAGGTTTTTAAGGCTACGACTTATTTTGGGGGCTGGGATATCTAATGCCTTTGATACATAGGTTGCAGACTTGTTCTCATATAATGAAACAAGTATTTTTAAACTCAGAATATCGAGGCCATCCATGTTACTAATATGCATTTTTTATATTCCTTAATATTGAGTAAATACTTTAAAGAACACCTAATTATGGTGTTATTAATTTAATTTAATGTGAAATCCATCCCAAGTTTTGCACCTTAAATTTATCTATATGTAACAATAGGTTTAGAATTTGATTTTTTATATTTCAAAAAATATTATTAAACTAATTTGAAATTTTAATTTTTGATATTCAGTTACGCCAATTTCATTTTTTTAATTAACTATTATCAATATGTGCATTTTAGATTTACGCTATACAGTAATGTGTCCTGTATCCTAACTTGTTGTTTATGTTTAATTTTGAATTTAAACATGTGATTCAGATCAAAAAAATAAATCCCGTCTGCAATAATACTGAAGGTGCTTTAAAGGAGAAAACAAAAATATAATTGTGTTATTGGAGGCGTATATGAATACTTCAGTCATTCTCAGCTATGCGTTTATGTACTTCGTACTATTCGTAGCGGTGCCATTTGTGTTTGTAATGTTTGTCATGACTTGCATTAAGTTTTTTAGGGCGGATCCCGAGGAGGCTGCACATCATGAAATGAAACTCAAACCAGTGTTATTTGATGAAGATAGTTTCAACTTTTTTAAATCACTAAAAACTGTCGTTGAAGGCAAATACGATGTCTGCTGCAATGTTCCACTCGACACTGTATTTGACATGGACCAGCACGATGCTGATTTAAACCATGAATGCCGTCTCGACTATGTGTTGATTGACCATGATTCTTCAGAAGTCAAAATGGTGATCAGCGACGCCGGTAAGCAAATCAATTCACCCATGAAAAAGCTATTCAGCAAATTCAATATTGGTTTTATTGAAATGAATCAGCATAAACAGTGGGATGCAACAAGTCTCAAGCAAGCGCTAGCCGTTTGACCACGCTCGTCGGGTTCGGAGTTCTCCGAACCCTGACTTCCTCTTTATTTCCCAATGAATTGATATGAGGACTCGCTATGTCTACACGACAATGGCTGTGGTCATTACGCTTGGGTGCAATGGCATTGCTGCTCAGTTTTTCCGCAACAAGTGCTGAACCCGCGAAGCAAATTAATAGTGATGCTTGCATGAAGTGTCATAAGCGTAATGGTCAAATGTTAGGGCATCACGGCCAGGATGCCATGAAAATGACCTGTTCAAGCTGTCATGGTGAAAAAGGTGATCATCCCAAAAAACCAAATGATTTAGTGGTTTTTGGATTAAATGAGGCATCCGAAGCTGCTGTGCAATTAAAGGTGTGCCAAAAATGCCATATGCCAGCCAAACTCAGCTCCCAAGAGTGGACGCATAATGTGCATGCCCAAAAAGTGGCCTGTGCCGCTTGCCATAAATTACATAGCCCAACCGATCCTATGGCAGAGATGACGCCTAAGGTTCGCAGTGAGCTGTGCCGTACTTGCCATACAGGCCAGCAGGAGTAAGGTTATGGAAAATTCAAAAAGAAGATTTCTCAAAGGAGCATGCGTCTTATTGGCAGGGGCATCGGGTAGCACATTACTGGCTACTGTGAATGCCTCTAATGAGGCTAAAGCCGAACCTAGTGTGAAATACGCACTGATCCACGATGAAACTAAGTGTATTGGCTGTCGAGCTTGCGAAGTTGCCTGCCGTGAAACCAACCAAGTGCCCGAGGGTGTTGCCCGATTAAAAATAGAGCAAACTGGACCCTATGGGGAATATCCGAACCAGTTTTATCACTTCAGTCGTAAGTCTTGCCAGCATTGTGAAGACGCGCCCTGCGTCAATGTTTGCCCAACGGGTGCCGCCTTTATCGATAAAGAGACTGGCATTGTGGCGGTAGATGCTTGGAAGTGTGTGGGTTGCCAATATTGCATTGCAGCCTGCCCATACAAAATTCGTTTTATTAATCCTGTTACCCACGCTGCGGACAAATGCGATTTTTGCCGTGAAACAAACCTCGCCCAAGGTAAACAACCTGCCTGCGTCGCGGCCTGCCCGACTAAGGCATTGGTCTTTGGCAACTTAAAAGATCCCACTTCTCAGGTGGTACAAGTGCTAAAGGCTAACCCAACCCAAAGGGCTAAGGTCGACCTCGGCACTCGGCCGAAACTGTTCCGCATTGTGGCTAAATCAGGGGAGGTGGCAATATGAGCGCCCTACATTTTGATACGCTAGTGTGGCATTGGCCAATTGCAATTTACCTGTTTTTAGCGGGGGCATCTGCTGGCGCCATGTTCTTTGCGGTGTTACTCAAGCATTTTGTGTTGAAACATAATGCCTACCAGTCTGGCTTTGTGCAGGCAGCCTGTATTGTGGCGCCCGTGGCGGTGATGGCGGGTTTGGGCATCTTGGTATTGGACTTAACTAAGCCCTTCGATTTTTGGAAGATATTAGTCTTCTACAATCCTAAGTCTGTGATGTCGATGGGTGTGTTGATCCTGCTCATCTACCAAGTCTTTATGTTTATGTGGATTGGTTTGTTATTCCGTAAACCCATTGATGCATGGTGTGAGAATCGCTTTCCCATAGTGCTGAAGTTGACAGCTTGGCTTAGCCGCTTCGAGGCGACGATTACCGGTTTATTGGTGATCTTTTCCCTCGCGCTGGGGGCTTATACTGGCTTTTTACTCTCGGCTTTACCCGGCTATCCGATGTTGAAAAACCCCGTATTGCCACTGCTGTTTTTGGCTTCGGGACTCTCATCCGGCGCGGCATTTTCTCTGCTGGGTGGGGTGTTGCTTAATGCTAATCCTAACGCCAAGGAAGTTCACTTTATCCATAAGGTTGAAATCCCATTGATTTTGGTGGAGATAGTGCTGATTTTTACCTTCTTTATGGGCTTAGTGTTGTCAGGCGGTCAAAGCAAATTTGCGGCTTTCAATGCGATAGGTTATGGCTTCTGGGGATGGGTTTTCTGGATTGGCATTGTTGGGATCGGATTATCGGGCCCCTTGGCAATGAACCTGTTTATGACCGCCACGTCAAAGCGTAAGTGGGCCTATGTAGCAGGCACCGCATGCTTAAGTCTGATTGGTGTGCTACTGCTGCGTAACTTTATTCTCTACACGGGGCAAATGACGGTCGTTTGATTGAGCATGGTTGGCTCAATGTTATAGATAAGAAGGAATTACGGTGAATGGCGAAGCGGTGTCTAAGGAAGCACTGTGAGCTAACTCCCTTTAATAACGCTGGCTGAAGTGATTAAAGGTGCGTTGTCTTGTCGCGATTTGCTGTCACAGGGAGGTTATTGGGAAGGGAAGCCATATTTGATATTTAGGTATTGTTTGCCCTGCCTCCACAAGGGCCTCGCCACCTTTATTCCTTAGGGGTGGCGTTTCTTGTTTGGGGCAAGCAAGATTACTCGCCAGTATTATTAATCCACTCGCTCATCACCACATGGGTTTTAATCTTGATGATATCGGTGTGAGTATCGATATATTCGCGGATTTCATGAAGACGGCGCATTGATGGGGCATGGACATACACCAGCAAATCCATATCACCGGAAATACCACGGCAGGTAATTACTTCGGGGATCGCATGGAACACGTGTACCACATCGGCGCAGCGGGGACATTTATGTTGGATTTCGAAGTAGGCCGACACTCCCTCTTTTTGCGATTCGCTCAGCAATACCTGATAGCCACGGATCACGCCACCTAGCTCTAGTTTTTTTATCCGCTCGGCAACCGCGCTACGGGAAAGATTGACCTGCTCTGCAATACTGGAAACACTTTGGCGAGCATCTTGGCGCAAACAATCGATGATGGCGGTATCAAACTTATCCAACGTGGACTCCGAAAAAAAATAGGTATAACAAGTGAGGCGGCCTAAAAGTACAACTCAGTATAAGGCCTTGAGTTACACCGTCATTTTGCCTGAAATAGTGCTTTTTACCGTCATTGTGCTGGCGTTTACCACTAAGAACACCGAAATTGACGGCAGATTGCGGCGTAAAATCTCACTATACTGACGGCTTCAAAACCATTGAATGTTAACAGATGAACTCACATAGCGGAACTATAGGACGTTGGCAAGGTGCAGGCTTGATGGCCACCACTTTGCTGGGCACTGGGGTGTTTATTCTCCCGCAAATGACAATCGACAAGGCCCATGCTGGTGCGCTTATCGCTTGGTCACTCCTCACCTTAGCCATTATTCCGGTGGCGCTGATTTTTGGGCGGCTGGCGAGTGTCTTTCCCCATGCTGCGGGTCCCGCTTATTTTGTGGAAAAGGCTTTTGGGCGTACCGCAGGCCGTACTATCGGACTCATTTTTTTGTTGGTCGTGCCGATGGGCGCGCCCGCCGCGATTTTGATGACTTTCCAGTTTGTTAATGCACTCATTCCCCTCGATGGCTGGCCCAAGGTGGGCGCTGAGGTGTTCGTTATTTTTGGCTTGTTCCTGCTCAATCTTCGTGGCATTCAAGTGTCGGCCAAACTGCAATTCGGCTTAACCCTTTGTATTGTCGCCATTGTGGTGGTGCTCTTTGGTGCAAGCAGTCTTCAGCCTGGGCATTTAACCTCACTTGCCAGCTATGGCTCACCAGAAATCTCTACCATGATGATTGCCGCAGGTATCGCTTTTTGGAGCTTTTTAGGGATAGAAGCCATGACTCATCTTGCCGATGATTTTCGTCGCCCACAGCAGGATATGATCCCGGCAATGATGATGGGTACTGTGCTGGTGGGGATTATTTATGTGGCCTGCACACTGATTTTACTGTTAGTGCCAACTGACAAAAGCGTGGCGATGATTGGTGTATTCGATGCGCTTTTAGGGGGATACGGTGCGCAAGTGATTGGTGTGTTGGGAATTGCCAGTGGCCTTGCCACAGTAAACGTCTATGCCGCCAGCGCCGCGCGTCTTGTATGGAGTTTTAGTTGTGAAGGTATTTTACCGCGCTGCTTTGCGGTTAAGAATCGTCATGGTGTGCCGATCCGTGCCTTGGCGGCCTTACTCGGCGTGATGGCGAGTGTGATAGTGCTGACTCACATCACGGGTCAGGAACTCGAACATCTTATTGCCTGGAGTAACGGGGTGTTCGTGGTGATCTACTTAATGGCGATGTTAGCTGCGGCTAAATTATTGCCCCGTAGCAACTTACCTTTAGTGGTATTAGGTTGTGGCTTCTGCTTAGCGTTAGGTATCGCGCTTGGGGCTAGCATGGCCTATGTATTTGCGTTAATCCTATTTGTCGCCCCATTCTTGTGGTGGCAAAAGAGCCATATTAGTCGTAAGCGGGCCTTGGCGGTTAACAAGGTTGCTTAATCCCTATGTCATTCAAATAATGACAGATCAGCACACAAGGTTTTAAGCGTGCTGATCTGCGAGTCTTAAATCTGTTGATCCAGTTTAAAATCGAGTTGTACTTGTTGATTTAATTGGGGTACGGCCTTGCCCGCATCAAACTTAGGTTTGTATTTCCAGTTTTGCACTGCTGAAAGCGCCGCCTTATCAAACACTCGCTTCGGGTTAGCATCGAGCACGCGCACATTGCTGACCGTACCATCCGCAGTAATATCAAAGCCTACGACCACATAACCTTCCTTACCATTTTGTGCTGCTTCAATCGGATAACGAGGAGACACTTGCACCACGGGTAAGGCCTCAGCGGTGATAGTCGATTGGTTAAAGAATGTCGTTTGGATTGGCATTTCGGGGGTAAAAGTCTGGGGGCTAAATTCGACCACTTCAGCACTTTCGCCCGGCGTTGTGACCCGCTCCCTGGTTGGGATGGGCTTTGGCGGTTCGGGTTGGCGACTTTCCTTCGGAGGAATAGGTGTTCGCTCGCTCATCAAAATATTGATTTGCGGCGCATCTGACGTTTGTCCACTCAATGGCTGTGGATTATGGATAAGTTGTGCCATAAACACGAACAAACCTAAGGTGATCAGTGCGCTAACGATAATAATCCCGGTGCGATTAACCAGTGCATTTTGGCCCATAGTGCTTCCTTACAATTGATGAACAATATTTAATCTATAACATTCATTGCTTATTATTTGAAATATTTATTTACAAATAAGGTTAACTATTGAGCAAGTCTAATCTCTTTACCTATAACGCAAAGCGCGAATTGCTGTGATTTTTGCTGTGTTGCAGAGGCATTCTTATGATTGGCGGGCTGAATTTTCACTAAGATTGCGATTGCTAAATACTGACTGAAAAGCTGCACATTCAACTCATAAGTGTTCATAAGCATAAGAGCGAGGCGAGATTTTGTGTTCTATATTTTGATCATTCATCTAGAAGGAGAATAAATATGGATTCTGCTGCGCTACTGAGTCGAGTTGATGAGTTGCCCCGTTTACCTAAAGCAATCAGTGAACTGCTTGATGTCGTTAACGACGACAACGCTACAGTAAAAAATATTGCGACTAAGGTGTCTCATGATCCCCTGATCAGTGCCAAGGTACTCAGATTAGCTAACTGCGCCTATTACGGCCACAGTCGCGAGGTGGGCAGTATTGATGAAGCCGTAGTACGCCTTGGAATGCAAACCTTGCGAACCTTAGTATTAGCATCTGCCGTGATGGGGGCGGTGCCTAAATGCAATGGTGTTGATTTAGCCCAGTTTTGGGGACAAACCTTCGAAATTGCACTCTACAATCAAGAGATGGCCAAACGGTGCGGCGTTCAGCCCGACGAGGCTTTTACCTGCGGCATCCTTCACCGTATTGGTGATTTACTGATTGCGGCAATTTCCCCTGAAGATGCTGAAAAAATTAACGAAGCTGTCGCACAGGGTAAAGATAAGCATGCTTTTGAGCGAGAACTCCTCGGTTATGATTCCCCCGATATTGGTGCTTTGTTGGCTCAAAATTGGAAATTTACCCCAGCATTGGTGCAAGGCATTCTCTACCAAGATCATCCTAAGGATTCGAATCCATTTTCTAAATTGGCAGCTTTGTTGTGTTTATCCCACAAAGTATTAGCAGACTGGGACACTATTGAGGATGACGATAAAACCAGTTGGCTATCGCAGCTTGCGACTAAGAAAGGCTTAAAAATGGAAATGGGTGGGCTTCGTTCTAAGTTAACGGAGCTAAGAGGCGTCGGTTTTGAGATTGGTAAGGCGCTTGCCTAAGCCAGCTGGAACAGGAAACGGCAATCTACAACCTTGATTCAAAAGCATGAATGGCAGTACTGCGATTCATGCTTTTTTATGGCTTGCTTTTAGCGTGCCACTTGGGCTTCGATGGCCTGATTACGCATCTGAATAAGCTCGCTGTGTTTGAGATACAGCAAATCAGCAGTACGGCGAATGATTTGATCTTCGTACTGGGAGAGTTGTCCATCGGCATAGGCTAATTGCCACATGGCTAGTAATAATTGCTGTTTTTGCTCCAAGCTAAATTCGGCATTAATGGTATTGGTAAACTCAAATAATGAGGTGGCATTACCTTGGGCTTTTTTGGCTTCTTCAATTAAATCATTAGCATCCTGCGCCGACATCGATAGGGTCTCTGTCAGCAGCTTAGGCAATAGTGCTCTTTCTTCTGCGGCGAGGGTTTCATCGGCATATACCACTTCGAGCAACATGCTCGCCGCCGCTAATTTTAGCTGGTGGGCTTTCTCCTCTGGAGAGATGGCGTGGGTGTGGGATTGAAGGAATCGTTTCAGCTTCGCAATCATAAAGTGGCACTGCTCTGGCAAGAAGGAATAACTAGATAGAGTGATTTTTCACGTTAAAGTTCACCCTAAGCATAGGCTTAGGGTGGGACGACATTTATAGCAGAGTATTTAAACCCTTCATCAGCAGATCAGAGCTGCCTTCGGCGCCATTTGTCTCAAGATAAGACTTGGCAATATTGATCATTGGCATGGCTAATTCTTTAGAAATACCTAGTTTTTCAAAGGCATCTAACACCATTGCGCTACCTTGCAGAGAAGAGCCAATATTGCCAGCCTTAGACAACAGGCCAGAAACGCCTGAGTTCGCATCAAGTTTAGGTGCTGCGGCTAATAGGCTGTCGGCATTAGGGATACTGGCAGCTAGTTTGGTGTAATCATTCGAACCTAGACTCGATTGTGCTAGGCCTAACAGACTGCCTAAACCGCCTTCGGCTTGGGTTTGGTTCAGTCCGAGTTGCGACATCACGCTGCCAACTAATGCGTTGGATTGGGTGACGCTACCTGTGGCCACTTTCTCTGTTTTTGCTGGTGTTCCTGCAAGGTTATCTAACCAGCTTGCACTGGCGGGAGTGGCTAAAAGTGTGGCGCTAATCAGAATAGAGAGTGTGAAAGTGTGTTTCATAGAGTGGCATCCTTTGACGGTTTGCGCGCAATAAAGTGGACAGTGTAACGGCTTTGAGACTTTTGTTGCAGCCCTTTTCTGTGATTTACGGTTCACTCAGGTGATTTGTGTTGTGCATTGGGGCGGGATTTTGGGTATCCTTAGCGACAATTCACGGTGTTAATTTACTTCAATTATTTTGGAAAGGCGCATGTCACTATCCGCAATTTTGACCGAAGCTTATAACTTTTTCCGTAATCATCTCACCCAGCTTGCCATGCTGACGGTGCCACTGTTATTAGTGCAGGTTGGTATTCAGCTATGGCTTGGCACAGAGATGAGCAAAGTTGATCTGGAAAACCCGCAGTTTGGCGCATCACACATGATTGCTATGATGCTCCTTCTGCTGCTCTTCTCGGTATTGATTGCGGCGTTAACGCTGTTTTTAGAACTGAGATCCCAAGGGCATAATCCATCAGCTGGTATGGTACTGAAAGCCAGCTTACCCTTTGTGCCACCTTTACTCTTAGCTGGCGTATTCTCTGGACTGGCCATTTTAGCGCCAGTGATGCTATTTGCAGCGTTTGGCCCGATGTGGTTAGTGGGACTCGTTATTAGCTTTTATCTGTTTGCTCGCCTAGCCTATGTGAACTTTATGGTGGTGGTTGAGCGTTTAACACCGCTGGAAGCGATTAAGGCAAGCTTTAGCTTTAGTGGCCCGATTGTGTTAAAAACCATTGCGTTATTGATGCTTTACTTACCGCTTTCTGTGGTTGGTAGCCAGCTTTCAGCAGCGGCATCTTTTGGTGGCTTGCCTGTGCAATTGCTCGCGGATACCTTTATGGCGTTTATTGGGTTATTCGTAAACTTGGCATTGTTCCGTTTGTATATGGTGTCTAAAAAGCCAACTGCGGAATAATATCAACTGAGCAAATTCAATTTGAGGTAAGGATTTATGGGGACTGAGGCTGAGTTACTGGATAGTGAATTTATCCAAGGGTTTTCGGCCTCGCTTCTTGATGATTACCTCAATGCTAAAAATTATGTGCAGGATGTGCCTACTCAGTCATTACTGCATATTCGCAGTTTTACCCATAGGCTGACTGACTTGCTAGGGCAGAGTAAAGCGGTGTCCTTTGCTAGCCCCAATCTCTATGATCGTATTGAGCTGTTAAATCAAAAACGGCTGATCGATGTGAAGACCACCAGAGCGTTGCATCGCCTGCGCGCTGATGGTAACCGTGGCGCTCACCCTGAAAAATATCATCTTACCCAAGAGCAGTTACTCGCCTTGGCCCAAAAAGCCATTAAAGATGTACTCGCTTTAGTTGAGCATCTGTATCCGAAGGTGGTTGGCTGCGAGGCGCCTGCATACCGCTTTCAAGCCAGCGATGCGATTACGGTTAAAGATCTCTGTTACCGCGCGGTGATGGAGGATGATCCCAATGCGCAGTATCTTGTGGGGATCTCTTTTAAAACCAAAGCATTAATGCTTAAGGAGCAGGAGCTTGCCCTCGTCGATCAGTACTATGGTACTGAAGACGATAGCCCAGTAGTAAAAGCTGTCGCACAAAAAGCCAGTGATACTTTTGCTAAGGCCGCCTACTGGTTTGCCCTTGCAGCCCCAACCCATATGCAAGCCCTCTATGAGCATGGAGTGAGTTTAATCCATGGCTATCAGGGAGAGGCCGATGCCATTAAAGGCGAGGCTGCGATAGCTACTGCGGCTGAGGCTGGCGTGGTCAATGCGATGGCGCTGCTTGGCTATTTTTACCTGGTGGGCAGTGAGTCATTTAAGCCGGATTTGGCCCAAGCGAAACACTTTTTACAGCTGGCGGCCGAAGGTGAGCAAACCGAAGCCATGGCGAATTTAGGTGTGCTTTACTATCAAACCAAGGATTTACCGCAAGCCTATCATTTTATAAGTAAAGCGGCGCAGGCGGGTTATCCCCATGCCCAATATCATTTGGCCTTAATGCTCGCCAATGGTGATGGTTGTCAGCGAGATCCTATCGCGAGTGAGTATTGGATGGCCGAAGCGGCAGAGCAAGGTCAGCTCGATGCCATGCTTACCCGTGCGCAACATATGCTAAATGATGAAAGTGGCTTGGGTGGCGATGTGAGCCAAGCTGAGCGCTATCTGCGTGAGGTCATTAAATATGGTCACAGTGTGCCTGCCATGATTGAGCTGAGTATGGCATTGGCCGACGGCATTTTGGGGCGCATTGATGTGGTGGGTTCTGCGGCGCTGCTAAATCTAGCGCGCCGTCATGCCAATAGCAAAGAGGCTGAGATCATCGAGCCTCTTTGGCAATCGCTTGTTTTACAAATCGATACTGTACTGAAGATCACTCAAGATCCCGGTGAAATTCATACCCTTAATCGCGCCAAGGATCTGCTAAGCGCTTAGGGCTACTCTTCCTCTTTTTGATGTTCAAAGATACGACCTCGGTACTGAGTTGCATGGGGTTCACGCACAACATTCGCGGTTTGATTAAACGTTGACGTTTGGCTAGTCGCCTCGCTCGCTTGTGCCTGCGCTCGGCGCGCTTGCTCACGATTAAACTTACTCAATTGGCGCGCTACATAAATACGACTAAATAGCACTAAGCAGCCTAGAGCAATTGCGCCAAATAAAAGCACAAAAGGTAATAAAAACAGAGATAAACAGATTAGACTGACACTGATTGCCATCGCTAACCAAGCCCGTGCTCCTGAAATGCGTGGCTGAAATAGGCTCTGTTGAAATTGTTGATAAATCATAAGAACTCCTAATCAAAATGGGTGAGGCTTAAGGTGAGTCGCCCAGTATTTGATAACGGGCTTGGCCAAATTGCTATGTTAGAGAAGCCTCTTTCCCCAATGTTATGGACGTTCAGTGTGCAATAAATAAACGGATTGGGTCACGTTAATTTGGGTTAATTTACGTTCTTTTACGTCCATGACTTTGGTTTGTTGGTGACTTGTGGTTGATGTGAACTTTGGGTTGTTATTTGGTGTTGCTCAGGTTTTGATTGGTTATCTTTATGTTTTTGCTTAATTATTTATTAATTTGGTGACGAGTGATTCTTTGTTTGCGCTGTAACATGTGCGAAAATTTAGCTGAATTTTTGATTGGTTTTGGCTAACACTGTAAATTTATTACAGTAAGTGCCAGCCAGTCTTACCACTTCTTCCTTCAAAGCTGTAAAACCGTAGATACCAACATGAACTCATACTCGCTTAAACAAAAGATCCTGATTTCGGTCGTGATTGCGCTTTCCCTCGTGATTGGCTTGCTGTCGTGGCAAAGTTATTCCAGTCAAAAGTCATTGTTGTTGCAAAATAGTTTGGAGCAGGTGCAGCGACTGGGTGATCAACAGGCTGAGCGCATTCAAGAGTGGTTAGCTGGGCGTCAGGATATCGTAGGGGCGTTAGCCGTTAAAGTTGAAGGTGACAGTTTAAACGCATTACAGCAAGCGCAAGCTTCGGGGCGATTCCAACTCACTTACTACGGTACACAAACGGGGCAGATGCTGGACTCCGATCCAAGCATAGACCGTACGGGTTACGATCCGAGAGCGCGCCCTTGGTATAAACAAGCGATAAATGAGCGCGGTCTTATTCTCACCAAACCTTATGTTGACGTAGCTTACAATGTGTTAGTGGTCACTATGGCGCAGGCGGTTTCACAAGGTGTGGTTGGGGGCGACCTGTCGATTGCGAGTTTGGTTGAAAGTGTTAATCGCATGACCTTACCAGCCAATGGTCATGCAATCATGCTGCACAAAGACGGTACTGTCATCGCTTACAAAGATGCCTCTAAGGCGATGAAACCCGTTAGCGATATCGACAACGACCTTAATCATAATTTACCCCAGCAGAGCCGTCAGGCCAGCACATGGCTGCCAATGTATTTCGAAAACGAAGGCCGCGATAAGTTAGTTTGGGGTGTCGATATTCCCAATACCGATTGGGAATTAGTGATAGTACTGGACAAAGAGACGCTTGAGGCGCCATTAACTAATTTATTACTGACCCAATTGGGGCTGTCGGCCGTCATGCTATTACTCAGCGTATTGGCCATTTCTTGGTTGGTGAATCTATTGCTAGGTCCGCTTGGACGTGTATCGCAGGCGCTAGCGCGTATTGCCGATGGTAATGGCGATTTAACCCAACGTATTGAGGTTGATACGCAAGATGAAGTGGGCGTACTGGCCGACAGCTTTAATCGATTTGTCGGCAGTCAGCATCAGCTCATCAGCCATATTCGTCAGTTGGCCAGTGAACTGGATGCGGACGCAGAGCGTAGCCTCAAAACTAACCATATTGCCGTGGCCGAATTACAGCGCCAGCAACAAGAAGTTGCCATGGTCGCGACCGCAGTAACCGAAATGGCAAGTGCTACTAATGAAATTGCCGCGAATGCGGAAAATACCGCTACAGCTGCGCAGCAATCAGCAGCGAGCAGCTTCCAAGGGAAAGAGTTAGTTAATAAGACCCGTAGTTCGATTAATTCTTTAGCGGATGAAGTCACTCAAGCAACTGAGGTCATTGAAGATTTAAGTCGTCACGCTCAGTCGATTTCTAGCATTTTAGCGACGATCCAAGGGATTGCTGAGCAGACTAACCTGTTAGCCCTTAATGCGGCGATTGAGGCTGCCCGTGCGGGTGAGCAGGGCCGTGGCTTTGCGGTGGTGGCCGATGAAGTGCGAGTGCTATCGCGCCGTACTCAAGATTCGACCCAAGAAGTACATGCGACCATTGAAACTCTGCAACGTACAACGGCGAAGGCGGTGAGTTTGATGGAAAGCAGCCAAGTGTTAGCGGGTCATAGTGTTGAAGACGCTAATGCCGCAGCGAAGGCACTGGAGGAGATTACTCAAGCCGTACATGTGATTTCGGACATGGCAGGCCAAATTGCGACCGCGGCTGAAGAGCAAACCCAAGTAACGGGTGAAATCACTCAAAATACGGTGGCCATTAAGGATGTGACCGACGAAATTACCGAAGCAGCGAAGTCGGATCTGACCCAAGCTCAGGCATTAAAGGCGCGTGCTAATGATCTCAATGCGCAGGTCGCGACGTTTATTCTGTAAGTTTGCTTGAATAAAACAGCCCAGAATACGTCAGTGTTCTGGGCTGTTTATTACTCACTCAATTAACCCTGCGGCAGCATCAGCTTTTCGACACTTTGGCAGATAGTGTCGCGCATCCATTTATGGCCTTGATCTTCATCATTACGTTGATGCCACAGTAACACATAGGCCATTGGCATAAACTCAAAGGGTAAAGGCAACAGCTTTAATGGATAGAGTTTACAGGCATGTAGGGCAAAGCTAGAAGGTAAGGTAAAAATCAAATCACTGTGGGCGCAAACACTCGCCGCGCCATAAAAATCTGGTACTGTGGTGCTAATTTTGCGCCTGTGCCCTAAGTCTGCCAGAAAATAATCCAGCGCCCACCAATCACTCCCTTCACAGCGCACTTGCACATGCGCCATCTCTAAGTACAAGGATAAATCCCATTGGGGCGAGGTGAGAGCGGCCATCAAGGGATGAGCTTGGCGCACCAAACATACCTGTCTATCGGTAAACAGGGTTTGGCAGGCAATGCCTTCTGGCAGTCGGTCAGTGTGTGAATCTGAGAGTGGGTGTAGATCCCGTCCTGAAATCCCAAAGTCAATTTGCCCTTGCTGCAAGTCATGCATAGATTTTTCGGTCCAGACATAGGAATCGAGCTTGATATTGGGCGCACTATTTAATAGTGGACCTATAAAATAGGGGATCAAGGTTTCGTAGGCACTTTCGACCATGGCAAAGGAAAACTGCCTATTACTGCTGGCTGGAGTAAACGTCGGTGGCTGAGTCAGTTGATATAAGTCCTGCAGAATATTCGGCAGCTTTTGTCCAATATTGAGCGCATGTGCTGTGGGTTTTAGGCCATGGGCAGTACGTTGGAATAGGGGATCATCTAACGTTTCTCGCAGGCGATTCAAGCTCTTGCTCAATGCCGACTGGCTAATGTGTAATCGGCTCGCTGCGCGGGTGACACTTTGCTCTTCGAGCAAAACCTTCAATATCACCAGTAGGTTGAGGTCGATTCTGGCTAAGTTGTCGAGATTCATAGATATTCCTCAAAGGAAATTCACTTTGGAAATTATACCATTTCTGTTCATACCTTGAGTTATTTAAACTACCGCCCACTGAAATACCTTTTACTGTTAAACCGAGATACATGTTATGCGGCGCAATCTGTTACCTATTTTGATGTCTTTGGTGCTACTCAGCCCATTGGCAATTGATATTTACTTACCTTCTATGCCCACCATGGCGGCAGAGTTCGCCGTATCTGCCAGCGAAGTGCAGTCGACACTGGTATTATTTTTATTTGCTATGGGCGTTGGGCAGATATTGATTGGCCCATTAGCAGACCGGTATGGTCGTCGCCCTGTGGCACTCTTTGGCGTGTTGTTATATGGCGCCAGCAGTTTGCTTGCGGCCGCCGCGATTGAATTCCATTGGTTACAAATTGCCCGGGTATTACAAGGTTTGGCTGCCTGTTCGACCTCCATTGTGGTCTTTAGTGCAGTGCGCGATTGTTACTCACCAAAAGAAGGCGCCAAGATTTACAGTTACTTAAATGGGGCTATTTGCGTGATCCCTGCACTGGCGCCAACCTTAGGGGGTCTATTGGCCATGCAGTTTGGCTGGCGATCAACCTTTGTATTTATGACCTTGTACGCGATTTTAATGATGCTCTTGGTCGGCTATCGTCTACCCGAAACTCGTCCAGCCAATACCGTTAGTACTGGCCCTCTTTATCGTTGGAGTCGCTATAAACCTGTGTTAAGTAATACGCATTTCTTGTTTTATGCTTTTGCTTGTATGTCAGCTATGGCGGCGATTTTAAGTTATGTGTCCTACTCACCCGTGTGGCTTATTGGCCATTTAGGGGTATCCGAGCTGGCCTTTAGTGGGTTATTTGGATTGAATGCATTGGTCAATATTGCCGCGTGTTTTGTTGCGCCAGTAGTGATCCGTAAATTAGGTAATCGTCCCACCGCGATCTTCGCATTAGCACTGCTGGTGCTCTCGGCGATATTAATTGTCACAGCGCAAGCCTTTGGCCCGAGTGTAGGAATGGCTGCTGCTTTTGCCTTTATGTTGCCTATGATGTTGTTGTGTATTGGTTTTGCATTCTTGTTAGGCCCCGCAACCAGTATGGCGCTTTCTGCCTTTGGCGAGCGTGCAGGCACCGCAACGGCGATGTTAGGTTTTATTCAGATGAGTGGCGCATCCGTCATCGCAGGCTTAGTGCAGCAAACAAACCTGACTGCACCCTATGCGGTGGCGTTAGTGATGGGATTTTTCTCTATCGGATTACTCTCGATGATGGCGCTCAGCCGCTTTGACCACTGGCACCAAGAGCAATTAGCCGCCGAGCATTAATACGCCCTAAACGGCTAATTAAAGAAACACCCTTTGCCCGTAGCTTATTTGACCATAGCTACGGGCATTTTTTATGGATAATTCAAGTTGCTATACTACTGGAAATTATTTATCGAGAACTCGCTTTGAGCCGTCAATATTGTCCTATTTGCTGTTATCCGATGAATGCTTGCTTATGCTCCCATGTGCAGCAGATAAAACCGCAGACGCAACTAGTGATATTACAGCACCCCTCTGAAGTCGAACATAAAAAGAATAGTGTTAGGGTGTTAAGCCTAGTGATACCTAATACTCAAGTGTATGTGGGTGAGTCTGAAGCGGATTTTGCCTCGCTGCGGGAGCAATTAAGCCGATGTCAGCGCCCTGTTTATCTTGTATATCCCTCAGAGCAGAGCGCGAGTGTTGAAAGTCAGTCTATATGCGCTGATTGTGTGTTGCTATTAATCGATGGTACCTGGCGAAAAGCCTTTAAAATCTTACAATTAAATCCATGGTTAACACAATTTCCGGCAGTGCATTTGGCCGAAGGCTATACGTCAAGATACAAGATCCGCAAATCAAGCCGCAGCGATAGTCTTTCAACATTAGAGGCGTGTGCTTATATGTTAAAAGCGCTTGATGAGGGTTTAGATGTGAACCCGTTATTGGTCGCCTTTGATGCTATGGTTGCGATGCGATTGCAGGCGATGCCCGCAGAGGTGAGGTTGCGCTATGATTAATTTCACTTTTTAGAATTGCGGGAAGTGATTTTCATTTTTTGCATTTTTGAGACTCTGTACGAATTAAAATAGTTAAAATCTTATTCAGATCACGCTAACGTAACGTAAAACAAGGTTTAATAGTGACGATTCATTTGCACGGCAAATGATGAGATAGCTTTGCCAGCCAATTGCTTTGCAGGGGAGTGATTCCATATTTTATGGTGTGCTGGCAGGGCTATCGAGCCTATCGATAGCCAATCCATATTATCTTAATAAACAATCAGTCACTGTGTTTAAGCGCCTTTAATCGTCTCTATTTAAGCAATGTATTTCTCGGCTAAATAGGACTGAGTAAACTGCTCAACATAACTTGGATAACCAAATAAAAAGCCTTGGGCAAAGCCTTGTCCCATATGGGTAATAATGTCTTTTTGTTGTTGTGTCTCAATGCCTTCCGCCACAAAGTGAATGTTGAGCGCCTGTGCTAATTGCACAATGGCATGGCAGAGTTTTTGGCCTGATACATCATTCAAACGTAGAACAAACTCAGCATCAATCTTGACACTATCAATGGGCAAGGTACCTAAGCGGCTTAAAGAAGAAAGGCCAGTACCAAAGTCATCAATGGCAATGCCTACACCTAAGGCTTTAATACGTTCTAGCGTATAGCGAGCCTGTTCTGGTTGGCGTAGCAGTGCAGATTCAGTGATTTCTAAAATTAAGGCTTCAGCGGGTAGGGCGACCATTTCCAGCGCACTGACGACTTGGCCGACAAAGTCTACATGCTCTAATTGCAACGGAGAGACGTTAACCGAAATCTTAAAATCGGGCTGATATTGTGCGCGCCATAGTGATGCTTGCTTGCAGGCTTGTTCGAGTACCCATTGTCCTATGCTGACAATGAGCCCCGTTTCCTCCAATAAAGGCACAAACTCAGCTGCCTCATAATGTTCGCTGGGAGACTTTTGCCAGCGCAGTAGTGCCTCAGCACCAATGGGGGTGTTGGTGTGCAAATCCACAATGGCCTGATAGGCGAGTTTAAACTGCTTTAAACTGTGGGCATGCCTGAGATTATTGATGAGTTTTAATTTAAGCTCAGCGGCTTGGCTCATCGCTTTATCATAAAACACTAAATGAGGCTGGTTCTTCTTTGCGCAATACATGGCGGTGTCGGCCAAACTAATCAGTTGGCCAGCCTGATCACCGTGTGTAGGAAACAGCGCGATACCAATACTGGTACCGAGGAAAAACTTTTGCCCTTCGATTTCGAACGGACTGTCGAATAAACTTAAAATTTGCTCTGCGAACTCTTGGATTTCTTCCTTACAACTACAATCTTGTAGCACTAAGGTAAATTCATCCCCACCCATACGGGCAATATCCGCTTTTTCGATACAACCCGCTTCTAAACGGGCGGCAACGAGTTGTAATACTCTATCGCCCATTGAATGGCCAAAGCTGTCATTGATATTTTTAAAGCCGTTGAGGTCTAAAAACATCAGTGCGCCGAGGACGAGAGGATCGTCTTTTAATTTATCAAGTGCGCCATTAAGTATCTGTTTAAGATGAAAACGATTTGGTAACCCCGTTAACGTATCATACATGGCGCGGGTGGTAAGTTGCGTCTCGAGCAGCTTTTTGGTGCTGATATCACTAAAGATATTCACATGATATTGAATGCCATCCGCAGCGATGCGCCGACTACTCTGCCATGCGGGAAACGTGCTGCCATCTGAGCGTTGTTTTAAGGCTTCACCCTGCCAAAACCCGCGCTGTTTTAAGGCCTGTAAACACTCGCTTTGTTCACTGAGATTAAGCGGGTTGGCTTCTAAAAAATCGGGCGTTTTATTGATTAATTGTTCCGCGCTATAGCCACAAATACGACACATCGCCTTATTGACCGCCAATACCTTATTGTCGGTGTCGGTGATATAAACGGCCTCGGCACTTTCTTCCAAGGTCGTCGAGAGAATTTCTTTCGGGATATGGGCAAAACCATCGGCAATGGCTGGCCTGACTTGAGTTCTACGGTTTAATGCTTGTAACTCGACCAGTACAACAGGTTGTTGCTGTAAATAACAACGATAGAGGTTTACTCGGGTGGGCAGTTCATTCCCTTGATGATTAAGGTGGAGCCAACTGAATTCGACATTAACCCCCGAGACGGCTTCTAGGATCATCTCCCGCGCAAATTCAACACTGTTACGCCCAGATGATTGAATTCTAGGGGAAAAATCATAAGGTGTGGCATTGACAAAGGTGTCATATTCAGTACCAAAGTAGTCTAAGGTGGCACTGTTTGCGCTAATAAAACTAAAGCCTTGGATCAGCGCGAGGGGTGTTTTATGGGGATGGGCTCGCCAAATAGAGAGTTTCTCTTGCAACAGCGGATCATCTGTTGTGAGTTTATTTAGCAAGTGCTGCCATCGAATCATTAGGATACTCCCTCGGTGACACAGATTAAGGTCACATCCTTTCCCTTAGTTTTTGTTTATATCAAATCGTACATCATTCATATGGGGTTAAAAATAAACCGAATCGATGTTTTGCTCAAATATAAATTAAAAAATAACAGTTTAAGATAGGTTCATTTGATTTACTTCAGCGAAAATCATGCTAACTCATCACGGCAAAATAATGTTTTATGCTATGTTTTGCCATGCAGGCTCAGTTTGGCCTGGCCATTTGTGAATTAAGGACTCTAGAGAAGGTGTAGGATGCAAAGACTAGTCAAAACTATCGTTTTAGGTATGTGTCTCGCCGCAGTGTTGCCCGCGGCGCATGCTGCTGAACAACCCAAACCTCGGTTAACCTTGGAGCAAAGGGCTGATAAGGCGCGTATCGACTCTGAGCGGATTGAACAACTGCAACTTGAAAAGGCGCGCCAAGCAGCCAAAACAACCTCAGCACGGGAAGAAACAATAAAACAGCAAACCAATCCGCAGGATTGGGAAGTGCAACAAAAGCTCAAGGCGCAAAAGCAATTTGATGAAAGGGAAAGCCGTGAGCAAAAATATCTGCAAGAAGCCAAGGAAGCTGCGGCCAAAGAGCGTAAAATCCCTAAACCTTAGCTGTTAATCGCGATCTATTTAAAGGCAATCTCTGCCGTTTGCCTTACGACTTTTTAGGAGCTGCTGTTGAATACCTGTCCGCTGTGCCATAGCACCGATTTAGTGGCTTATCATCAAGATAAACGTCGTTGTTACCAACAATGCCAGCGCTGTGCTTTGGTGAGTGTCCCCGCCGAGTTTTATCTAAGCTCTGAAGCTGAAAAAGCCGAATATGACAAGCACGAAAATCACCCTCAGGACCTCGGTTATCAGCAGTTTTTAGATAGAACCCTCGCTCCTTTGTTGACCCGCTTTACTCCATCGGCGTTAGGGTTCGATTTTGGTTGTGGTGAAGGCAAAGTCTTAAGTCTGATGGCCAAAGCGCGGGGTTATCGGGTCGAGAACTACGATCTTTATTACGCTAACCACCCCGAGTTACTGACTCGCCAATACGATTTTATTACCCTTACCGAAGTGATTGAGCACGTAAGTGATGCCGATGCTTTGCTGACTCAGTTAAAGGGGATGCTCAAACCCAAGGGCATTTTAGCCGTGATGACCAAGCGAGTGCTTAATCCCACGGCATTTAGCACTTGGCATTATAAAAATGATCCCACTCATATTAACTTTTACTCCGAAGTCACTTTTCAGTGGCTTGCCGAGCATTATGGTTGGCGGCTCGAAGTGATAGATAAAGACGTGGTGTTTTTGCATCAAGCCCACTAATGCGTCGGAGGCTTTTGCTGCCGCAGATAAGTTGGGATTTGCAACTTATCTAAATCAAACTTCGATTGTGCTGGTTCGGGTATGGGTAGGGCTGGACGTTTAATAAAATCATGCACATTGATGTAGCTATCATCAACAATCTGTGCCGGGTCTGGTTTTGCTGTCTGCTCTAATCCAATTCCCGTTGCAATCACCATGATTTCGAGCTCTGACTCGAGTTCAGGATTGATGGTTAACCCAATAATCACTAAGGCATCTTTGGGTAATTGCTCATGCACTGTCGCACCGATTTGGTTGTATTGACTGAGTTCGATGGTGTCTTTGGCTACCACACTGACAATCGCAGCTTGCGCTTGATTTAGCTGGATATTATCGAGCAGGGGATGTTGCATGGCGCGTTTAACGGCTGAGACTAGATCGTCATCCGCCTTAAGGTTACTCACGCCCATGGCCGCACGGCCTTGGCGACTGATGACGGAAATAAAATCATTTAAATCAATATTGATAAGCCCAGCTTGGCTGATGGTAGTGGCAAGCCCAAGCAGTACATCTTGCAAAATTTTATTGCTCTCCTTAAAGGCGTTAAGCAAGGTGACTTTGGCCCCGAGCACCTCGGCAAGCTTGTCATTGGGGAGTACGATAACAGCATTGGCACTTTCCAATAATGCTTGTAATCCCGCCTCGGCATTGGCCGCTCTATGTTGCCCCTCAAAACTAAAGGGCGTAGTGACGACGGCGATAACGGGTTTCAATAGTTCTCGGGCGAGTCTTGCGACCTGTGGAAGTGCACCAGTGCCCGTTCCGCCACCTAAACCCGCAGTCAAAAATACAATATCCGCGTGCTGCATTTGCTGACTTAATTCCTGGGCCGATTCAATCGCAGCTGCACAACCGACATCGGGTTTAGCGCCAGCGCCTAAGCCTCTGGTGGTTTGCGGGCCAATTTGAATGCGGGCGTGGCTGCTGGTGGCCGCCATGGCTTGCGCGTCGGTATTTACTGAGACGAGTTCGACGCTTGGCGGCAGATTGGCGTGGCTGAGTTGATTAATGGTATTGCAGCCGCAGCCTCCTACACCCAACACGGTTAATTTGGGCATAGTGCTAGCGGATCCTTCACTGATAAGTTCAAACATGGTGATTCTCTCGATTAGCTGTTATCTCTTAAAGCTAACCTTGAGTAGCGACTAGACTTGTCGCATCAAACACTTAAACTGAAGAAAGATATTTGGCATACATTTTTTGGCTTAGGGCTGCAAAATGCTCCCGTAGTTTTTCTGGGGCTAATACCTCAACGGTGTCGGCCATTTCCCATAGCGCCGCGCGAAGTTTTGGGGTGTCATTGACCTCAGCCGTTACATAAAAGCGGCCATCCTCACGTAATTGCATGGTTTGGTTTTCACTAAATTTAGCTTCACGCATGATAAAACTTGCCCGATCGGCGAACAGTAATTCGAGGTGAATTTTTTCACCACTTAGACCTTGGGCGGTTTTATTAATATCGAAATCTGTACTCGCCACCGCAGGAGTTGAGAGTAACTGTGCATCACGCAGTAAACCTATTGGTTTATGATGGCGGCGTTTATCAAAACTGCCAATCGTAAAGGCGAGCAGTGCTACACCGTCACGGATTAAAATTCCCTGTGGATTGATTGGGTTGTAATGCAGCCAATGCATTTTGCCATTGATCCGTTTTTTTATATCGCAGCTAATTTGCTTTTTATCCAAAATCGCCTGTTGTATTACCTCTAGGGATTTAGGTTCGTGCTGCGGCAGGATAAAGGGATAAGGCTCTGGGAGCTGTGCAACTCGGCAAGCCCAATAAAGCCAAGGATTCTCAGGATCGCTAGCCAGCACTTGGTCGGCCCGTTCGAAATAGGGTTGCAGTTGTTGCAAGCTTTGTGGCGGCATCAACTGGCTGGCACTTCGCTTTAAGGTGGTTAATGCCAGCGCCATATGTTGATCCATTAACTCCAGATTAAGGCCACGCCAGCAAGATTCAATTGACCAACCATAGGGCTTGTTTCTGTCATCGAGGCGCAAGCCAAAGGTGCCCATTTCATACATCGCCTTGAGGTCTCGCTGCACTGAACGCTTACTGATATCTTGCGTGCGGTTTGCTAGTCTCTCGACTAATTCATTCACCGAAATTTTGCGCGGAGCACGCGGGATTAAGCTGAGTAAGGTCACTTGACGCTGAAAATTAGGCTGCATGTAAATTGATAAGTTATAGGCTTAGGCTCGAATATCCGTATATTAATCAATAGCAGCGACAAAAGCTGTCGTAGCTATTGAGCTTTCGCCTATAAATGATGTTTAAAAGGTGATGGAGAGTTAAAAGCAGTGAAGCTGAATCGTCTAATCGAGGCAATCGGACACCCAACCTTAATCGAGCGGTAGTTAATCTCCGACTATGCTTTGGTTAAGCATTAAACAAGGAGGTTTGTATGCCGCGCCCTCGTAGAACTCAGATAAGTCTTGAACTCTCACCTTAACATCAGTCCCTATTACCATTGCTGTAGCCGCGTTGTTCGGCGGGCTTTTTTATGTGGCGATGATAGTTACTCGGGTAAAAACTATGACCATCGCCGCGCTTGGGTGGAGTCATTATTATTTGAACTTGAAGCGGTTTTTGCCATCGATATCGCAGCATTTGCGGTGATGTCGAATCATCTGCATCTGGTGTTGCGGGTGGATATCGAGACTGTCAATTGCTGGACTGACCGCGAAGTCCTTGAGCAGTGGCATAAGTTGTTTAAGGGCGATGAATTAACGCAAAAATTCGTAAAAGGTGAGTTAGTTGAAGCCTATGAGGTCAACAGATTAAAGCATTCAATTGCCCTTTATCGCAGTCGTTTGTGTGATATTTCATGGTTTATGCGCTGTTTGAATGAACCGATTGCAAGGCAAGCAAATCAAGAAGATAACTGCACTGGCAGGTTCTGGGAAGGTCGGTTTATCTATTTATTTTATGGAGACTCAAGCCCTACTCGATGAAGCTGCGGTATTAGCCTGTATGACTTACGTTGATTACTCTTTGTTAAAAGAAAGTCCCATTAGAGCGCAACTCGCTGATACACCTGAACAATCCGACCATACCAGTATTCAACTACGTATTCGGGCTGCATTAAAAGGTGAGCAGCCGAGCAATCTCCTGCCTTTTATTGGTAATGAGTGCGACAACCAACCCAATGGCATTGCGTTTTCCTTAACCGATTACCTTCAATTGGTGGATGATACAGGCCGAATTATTCGCAATGATAAACGTGGATACATCAGTGAAAGTAGTACCAAGATACTGAACAGATTAAATATCCCCCATGACAATTGGCTCAAGCTGACCACCGAGTTTGGTAAACTATTTCATGGTCCAGTAGGCACATTGCAAGAACTGAGCGATTACTGCGAACATCTCGAAAAGCGACGACGGCACTTTGCTGCAAGTTGTCAGCATTTTCACAGTAACTGATAACTGCTTATATTACTTCGAAAGCAATGCTTACCTTGCATCCCAAAAACACGATGGGATAACTTACCTCGTCTAAAACACTCTATTTTTGAAAGAATTAACTCAATTTATTGCCTCAGATACTGCCCCTGTGACTTTTGCTCTCTCATTTAGGCAATTTTTAGATCTTACAAGTTGTAGACAAACGTAAAGTACATTATGTTGTTGATTTATATTGGGTGGCTAGATTTATTCCGAGATTTATTCCATTATGTTTTTGATTTAAAATGAGTGGCCGACTTATTTTGATATATCAACTAATTAAGTAAGATAGATGTTTGGTATAGAGATAGGTGCAGTATGCGTAAAAATAGGTCATTGAGTAGTATTGCTGATTGCCCAGCATGTGGCTCAACGCTGAAAGGTAGCTTGGCGACTTTGAAATTACACTATTCGGAAGCTCATAAGCGTAAACCTTCAGAAGCAGAGATTTTCCGTTTCAGATCATTTAAGAAAAAGAACAAAAAGAATCGTTATGTGGTTGGTTATGATAGCCATCCTAATGAGGTTTCTGGTGGCTTGCCATCCCTTGGTAAACGGCGTTAGCTAAACACATAACAAACGCCTCAAGAGGGACTGTCAACGCGCGGCGTTTCCAGTCCCATTGAGTCGCGGTGGTTGCAGTTGTTGCGTTTGAGTTTAGTGGTAGTGCGTTGCCAGTCCCTTAGGCGGGCTTTACTTGGAGATTTTGTGGAAAACTTAAAGGCAAAGCTCATCGAATTAGAAGAGCATTTATTTAAGGCTGAGACCAGAGCTTCATACTGCGAATTGGATGAACTAATTGCGGATGAGTTCACTGAAATTGGTGGTTCTGGAGTTCGTTTTGGAAAAAAAGAAGCTCTGGAGCGCTTGCCATCAGAATCGCCTCCTAAGATCAGTGCATCTGAATATGAATTGAGACATTTAGCGCCAAATTGTGCCCAGTTACTTTATAAAGCTGTCATGGTCAAAGGTGGTGAGACAACCGCTATTTACTCATTACGATGTTCAATATGGTCTCTGATAAATGGGAGGTGGCAAATGATCTTCCATCAGGGCACCTTATGTAAAGCATTTGAGTAGTAACCCTAACAAGGCCATTAATTACGCTCCCTACGGTCGCGCGGCTTATGGCCAGCGTTACCCCATGGAAATAACCAACTTATTAGTGTAAAAAACTAACGCGCTTCTGTCCCAATCTTGTCCGGTAAGGATATCTATTCTTCGTTGTCTGATCATTTAACTGAGCGTAACTAATTCTGCATTCGTAATAAATGCCAAGGTTAATAAACCATATTTGACGGAATGTATGGCTAAAAATTATCTATAGCTTAATCGAGTGTTATCTTGTTTTTAATGCTCATTTTTATACTCATTTTAATGTCAGTGGCGCTGTATCTTCCGTAGTAAATCCAAACATCACTTAAAGTAGCAAACTTAAAAGGCGTTTTGCGGGAGCACTGATTTGGTTTTTAAGCATTACCACACTAAAAAATACGTTTAGTTTAGGCATATCGATGGGGGTTATTACTCGTACCGCATGTTTAATATCATCATCAAATAAGGTGATTTGTGGTGTTAATGCGACAATTTGAGAGTGTAATAGGGCGCCTTTTATCGGTGGGAAAGAATCGTAATGTAATAATCCCGAAAAGTCATTGCGATATTTATTAAACAGATCGCCAAATTGTTCACTGACGCCATAAGGTAAGTTTTTGGGTATGGCGAGTGGATATTTACGAATATCTTCTAGGGTTAAACGATCTAAATACGTCAACGGATGTCCAGCTCTGGTACAAAAAACCGCTTCAAAAGAAGGTAAATTAAAGGATTGTATCGAGCTTTCGTGGCCAATAATCTCACCTTCAACATCAGTAATTAATAGTGTGAGCTCTCCGCGTAGCAATTTTTCCAGTTGTTGTTGCCAGGTACCAACTTCGAGATCGATATGAATGTCTGGGTATTGCTCAAAAAAACGTCCGAGAATCGGCCCTAGAATGGTATTTGCCGGTACAGGGCTTGCACCTATAGATAAATAACCACTGCTCTTACCCTGCATATAGTGTAATTCTTTTCGAAGGGCTTCGACGTTTTGCAAAATATGCTGACTATGGCTGAGAACGAGCTCCCCAGCAGGGGTTAAAGAAGTTGATTGATTCCCCCTCAGCAACAGTTCTGTACCCAGTATATGTTCGAGTCGTTGAATGCTTCGGCTTAATGAAGGTTGAGCAAGATTTAATTTTTGGGCAGCTTTTTGAAAATTACGTTCTTTGGCTAAAATCTGGAAATTTTTAAGATGCTTAAACTCAATCACAAGTCATTTGTCAAGTAATTACAACATATGTGCAACATACCCTTGTAACTCAGTATCGACAAGCAGACGTTGGTGACAATTTGTATCTTTATCTTCATATGAATAATTAACAATTATGAGTAAGTGTTTGTTTTGATTTTTTAATTATTTGGCTCTGTTCTCGTATAGTTTTTTGTCATCAACTGATACGTAAAATGCATTGGCTTTAAAGTATTGCTGACGGTAACTATTCATTCTGCAAATAACAAATTTGCAACATAAATCTAACAAGGAATGAGTAATGAAATTGAAGAAGATCAGCATAATGACCTTTGCGGCGCTATATGCGACCGGAATAGGGACGTTAGTTGCCAATCCTTTAGATAGGAACCAAGCCGAGCAAAAACTTATTGGTATCAAGCTGGCACCCGAACAAATATTAGCCAATAAAAATAAACCAACCCATCCGGCTTTGAATCGCGCTAATAGACCGGGTCAAATTGGTATGAACGTCCATCGCGCTGTAAATGGGAGTAGCCATAAGGCGCCATTTGCATGGGAAAAGGGCATTGATGGAACGCATACCTATATTATTCAATTAATGGATGCTCCTGTTTCACTTTATCAGGGTGATAGACCTGAGTTTGCCGCCACGTCGCCTCGTAGCAATCAGCCCGCAATACGTTCTAATGAGCGTTTTGGGACAATCGATTTAAAGAGCAAAACCGTTAAAAACTACCAAGCTTTTTTAACGCGCTCTCAGAATGAAACCGCTAGCCAAATCAAGCGTGTTGCGCCAGATGCTGAAATAAAGCGTCGCTTTAATGTGGCACTAAACGGTATGACCATGGTGTTAACTCAGGAGCAAGCCGCTGAAGTGGCTAAGCTGCCCAATGTTAAAGCGGTGACTCGGGCGAAGGAATATCAATTATTCACCGATGTCGGCCCTAAGCATATTGGCGCTGATATGATTTGGCAGGGCACGAGCACTCCCGACGGCGTAGCGATGCGTGGTGAGGGCATTATTGCCGGTATTATCGACACTGGGATTAACTCAGATCACCCGTCTTTTGCCGCAGTTTCGGCAGACGGTTATAAGCACGTCAACCCATTAGGCGAAGGCAATTATCTGGGTGACTGCCAAGAATATCCTTTGATGTGTAACAGTAAGCTTATCGGTGTTCGTTCCTACGATATGATTACCGATACCTATAAAGATCCGATTTTCCAACCCGATCTGCCACCGTGGGAAGTGGATTATAAACGCCCACCCAATGGTGAAGATTACAACGGCCATGGTTCACATACTGCCAGTACCGTTGCGGGTAACGTGCTCTACAATGTGCCCTTTAAACTGAGTGGAACTGATGAAAAATCAGATGGTTTTGATACCTCTTTAGTCTTCCCCGAAATTTCAGGCGTTGCCCCAAGAGCCAACATTATTGCCTACCAAGTGTGTTATCCCGGTGGTGGTTCGTATGGCGAAAACTACGGTGGTTGTCCTGGCGATGCATTAGTCGCTGCTATTGAAGATGCCATTATCGACGGCGTCGATGTAATTAACTTCTCTATCGGTGGACTTGAAAGTCTGCCTTGGTACGATGCCGTTGAAATGGCGTTTTTAGCTGCGCGTGAATCGGGGATCTCTGTTGCCGCTTCGGCGGGTAACTGGGGACGCTATGGCCCTGGCTATATCGACCATGTCTCACCTTGGTTAACATCCGTTGCCGCCAGTACCCATGGTCGCCAAATTGAACCTGTTGAAGGCTCGCTCACTTTTGCAGGTGAAAACGCACCTAATAAAATGGCAGGTTATGCCGTAACGGGAGATATCACTGGCCGTTTAGTTGATGCCGCAACCTATAGTGATCCACTGTGCTTGGCTCCTTTCCCAGCTGGCACATTCAATAGCGATGATATCGTGTTGTGTAAGCGCGGTGAAAATGCTCGCGTACAGAAAGGCGTCAACGTTGCTGCGGGCGGTGCAGGTGGGATTATTTTATATAACGCCGTATCTTGGGACGATGGTACTGGCGCGAATAGCCTAAATTTAAACCCTTTCCCTATCCCTGGAATGCACATCGACGCGGCATCAGGCAATCAGCTTGTTGAATGGATTGCCAACACCACAGAGCCTAAAGTCACCATCACTGCGGGTAAGATTATCACCACTGAGCGTGAAGCCGATGTGTTAGCTGACTTCTCCTCCCGTGGTCCAAGTAGCACTAACCCCAATGTAATGGTGCCTAACGTGTCTGCCCCAGGGGTGGACGTGTTTGCTGCTTATTCTGACGAAATGCCTTTTAGCTTGTATCCCTCACCGAGTGATTATGAAGCGATTAGTGGTACTTCCATGGCAGGTCCACATGTGGCAGGCGCTTTAGCGTTATTAACCCAAGCGCACCCACAATGGACGCCTGCGATGATCCAGTCGGCACTGATGACCACCGCCGTGTTAGGTAAAGCTCCAACCTACGATAATCCGCCAAAATTAGTGGATGCAGCTTTCTACGATATGGGTAGCGGAGTGATTAACGTAGCCAGAGCGGTAAAAGCGGGTCTGGTGATGGATGAAAACGGTGACAATTATCGCGCAGCCAACCCCATGGAAGGTGGCGATGTGACCGCGTTAAACGTACCTTATTTAGTCAATGCGGAATGTAAAAGTAGCTGCACTTGGATGCGTACCTTTACTGCCACGGCAGACGGTGAGTGGAACGTGAGTGCGACCGAAATTACCACAGAAGGCGCGCCTTTCCTTGAGCTAAGTGTTTATCCGCAAACGATTAAGTTAAAAGCGGGTGAGCAGCAAAGTATTATGGTAACGGCGAAAATCCTCGATGTAACCTCTGTCAACGCTAACTCTTCCTCAAACGAAGTGTTTGGTAAAATTGACCTGAAACCGACGGACGCCAGTTTGCCAGATCAATACTTGCCCGTAATGGCACGTTTTACTGGCTCTAGCTTGCCTGAAATTGTCGCAGGAAAAATCCACCGCGATACTGGCACTATGTTGACACCAGAGTTGATGACCAAAGAAATCAGCGCGCTGAATGTCAAAGTGAGTGGCTTAACCGCAGGTACAGTCACAGAGCACAAACTTAATGCCGCCTATGTTGACTTTACAAAGCCTGAAACATTGGAAAATAATCCGGGTGTTTCGGTGCATTTCTTTGACGTACCAGAAGGCACTCGCCGCATCGTATGGGAAGAAGTCTCTGCAGATAATGCCGCATCAACGTCTTTAGATATTGGTATGGACTTGAATAGCAACGGCAAAGTGGAATGGTATGACGAGGCGATTTGTTACTCCTATACCGATGTTACCGACTATTGCGCGATCAATGACCCAACGCCAGGCCGTTACTGGGTGATGTTAGGTAACTTTAAGCGCCCATGGGGAGACGAGATTGATACCAAAGACAGCATTAAAGCGAGTCTGGCGATTATCTCCGACACTGATACTAAGCAACTGAATGTAACAGGGCCAGCAAGTACCAATGGTATCGATCCTTACCAATTACAAATGAACTGGTCTGTCACAGGCAGTAAAGCGGGTGATCGCTTATACGGCTTGGTTGAAGTCGGTAATGGTGCGCAAAACGTTGGCAACATTGGCAAAATGGCCGTGCATTTAGTGCATGAGGGCAATGATGTCAGTATCACGACCAGCCAACAACAAGCCAAAGAAGGCGATGTTGTTGAGGTTAAGATGCTGATGGCACCAAACCTACTCGGATTAGAGCGCGATGTGAATATTGCCTTAACACTGCCCGAAGGTTTGCAATTATTGCCTAACACGCTAAAAGCGAACAGCAATAACCAAGATCTTAAAGCCGGCCTGACTGTTGCTGCACAGCAAATCACCCTGAAAGCGATGCAACAGGCGAGCAATGCGCAAAAACGTCAATATCTCTTCACCACGAGCGATACCGATGAGAGCTGCCGAATTCCAATCGGTTCAAATCCTTATTATTTGGATTTATTTACCGAGGCTGGAATCGCGTCTGAAGCGGCAATTGCTGGTCGGGTGAATGATACGGTAACTGTGCCATTAAGCGCATTTGGTATTGATCGTATCCCGCTGTATAACAATCCAGAAGAGTATTCACACAAAGATACCTTAAGCATTTCTCCTGGTGGATTTATTCAGCTCGATCAACTACCACTGTTTTGGGCTGCTCACTATCCAATGGAAGAGCAATATTTCCCCGATACTGTGATTGCTCCGTTATGGCGTGGAGATGGTGTTACCATCCCTGAATATAATTTGGATACCGAAAGCATGGACGGCGTATCGCTTGCTGTTACCAATGACCGACGTTATCTGATTGTTGAATGGGACAATATGCGTCAGGATTTTGCCTTTGGTATTAATCATGATCCTGATTACGATGCCCGTTACAGTTTTGAGCTATTAGCCTCAACTCAGCTTAATTTTGCCCCTGGTGAACATGAGTTTATTTTTGCCTATGACAAATTAACCGGTAACAAAGCGCATTTAGGCTCAATTGGTTTACATGGTTACTATGGACCACGTGGCACCTTTGGCCCTGCGTATGGTTATATCGGTGATGGCTTTGCCTTTAACGATCTGGATAAGAAAATTGCAGAAGGCTTAGTGGTCTGTGCTAACTACACAGGGCCTGAAGCGACAGCAATCGAACTATCATTCTCGGCTCGTGTTGGCGCCAAAGCGGTAGGTCAAGATCTGCAGATTATTGCTAAAAGTGATTACACTGGCAGCAGTAGTGTGACCTCTAGCGGAAGCCTCAAAGTACCTTCAAACCTTGCGATAGGTGCACTCGGCAATATGTCTGTTGCTGAAAACACCAGCATCAGTTTTGAGGTGCTAGTGCAAGACAAAGAAAATACCGCTAATGGTATCCAAGTCACAGGCGCGCATATCACCTCAGTTGTTAATGGTAACCAAGTCACCATCACTCCCGAAAAAGATTGGCACGGTACAACCACTGTCACAGTGAAAGCCTTTGATAAGGTTTATCAAAATGACATGGTGCAAACGAGCTTTAACTTAGTCGTGAACTCTGATGGTGTAGAACCTACGCCACCAACTACGCCTCCAACACCACCTGTTGAAGAGACTAAAGAGAGCGATGGCGGTAGCTTGGGTTGGCTTGCCATCCTGATGCTTGGCTTGATGGCCGCATCACGTCAAAAATGGATTGTTAATAAGTAAACTTCACCTTTAAGTAGTACCTTGTCTTTGGGCCTTCTAACGGAGGCCCTTTTTTATGCGTCCAAGTATGGATGAGCATCGGCCATAAATGATGTGTTTATCCTACATTAATTCTTCGTTACAAGCCTTGCTATTAAATCTATTAACAATTCTGTGATGTGCGTGTAGTTTAGATAGCTTATAAAAACAACAATAGGTTATCGCTATGACTGTATCCTCGGTATCGCGCACTTTATCAACATCTTCTGTCGCCACATCCTTTGCACCTTATGTGAGTTCATTCGGTGTGAGTACATCAAAATTGGCCAAGAGCTTACTGGCTTCCATCGTCACTTTGAGTTTAATGGGTATAGGCTTAAGTTCTGCCTATGCGGCGCAGCCCGATGCGGCTAAGTTGGCGGCGAGTGTGGAGCAAAAGGTGATCGACTGGCGCCGTGATTTACACCAGCATCCAGAGCTATCTAATCGCGAGTTTCGCACCAGCAAAATTATCGAAAAGCATCTGAAATCCCTCGGATTAGAAGTACAAACGGGCATCGCCCATACCGGGGTTGTTGCTATCTTGAAAGGTGGAAAGTTAAAGGGCGGTAAGCCCGGCCCTTTGATTGCGATCCGCGCTGATATGGATGCTTTGCCCGTGACCGAAGTCGTCGATGTGCCCTTTGCCTCTAAAGCGACAGATACCTATCGTGGTCAAACCGTAGGGGTGATGCATGCCTGCGGCCACGATACCCATGTGGCCATGCTGATGGGCGTGGCCGAGAATTTAGTGAAAGTGAAAGATAGCCTTGCCGGCGATGTGATGTTTATCTTCCAGCCTGCTGAAGAAGGTGCGCCCGATGGCGAAGAGGGCGGCGCGGAATTAATGCTCAAACAAGGGCTGTTTGCCAAGCGTAAACCCGACCAAGTGTTTGGGATGCATGTGACCTCGAGTATGCCAAGCGGCATGATTGGGGTGCGCAGCGGCCCAGCAATGGCGAGTGAAGATTCCTTTACGATCAAAGTGAAAGGTCGCCAAACCCATGGCTCGCGTCCGTGGAATGGTGTCGACCCTATTGTGGCCGCGGCGCAAATTATTACCAATGTGCAAACTATTGTCAGTCGTCAGGTGGATATTACCAAAGCGCCTGCCGTGGTGAGTTTTGGCGCGGTCAATGGCGGCATTCGCTCGAATATTATTCCTGATGAAGTCGAGTTGATTGGCACCATCCGCACCTTTGACCAGCCTATGCGTGCCGATATTAAGGTGCGCTTGGCCGAAATCGCCGAATTATCGGCAAAAACCTTAGGTGCCACCGCGACAACCGAAATCCATCAAGGTTATCCCGTGGTGGTGAACAATCCCGAATTGGTCGCCAGTATGCGCCCCGTGCTTGCCAGCGTGGTTGGCGATAAGATGCTGATTGAGCCTGGATTAATCACAGGTGCCGAGGACTTTTCTTTCTATGCTTTGGAGTCTCCTGGGATGTTTTTCTTCCTCGGGGTGACGCCAAAGGGCACAGATCCTGAAGCGGCGGCCAGTAACCATTCGCCAGCATTTTATGTGGATGAAAGCGCGTTAAAAGTTGGTGTTGAGGCCATGACTAAGGTTGCCCTTACGGCACTGAAGGCACAATAAACCGCTTAAGCCTTATTCCGTCAGCTTTTCGGTATAACTTGAGCTTACAAAAAATTGGGCGGGAAGATCTTTTCGCCCTTGATTTGTTAATCAATATGCCCTCTTATGTGAATTTTTACAGCAAGGAGCGAACAAGATGAAGCGCACGCTATCGGCGCTGGTATTGGCGATGGGACTCTTTAATCCCCTAAGCCAAGCACAGGCCACCACGGCAGAAGATATTAAGAGTTTCACGCTAGATAACGGCATGAAAATCATGGTGCTAGAGGACTCTTCTATTCCCAATGCCAACATGTATCTATTTTGGAAAGTCGGTTCCCGTAACGAAGTCCCGGGGATTACCGGTATTTCACACTTTTTCGAACATATGATGTTTAATGGCTCGAAAAAATACGGCCCTAAGATGTTCGACCGTACCATGGAAGCCGCAGGCGGGGCTAACAATGCCTACACCACAGAGGATATGACGGTTTACACCGACTGGTTCCCAGCCAATGCGCTGGAAACCATGTTCGACCTCGAGGCTGACCGTATCGCCAACTTAGATATCAATCCCGCTATGGTGGAAAGCGAACGTGGCGTAGTGCAGTCGGAGCGTTCAACTGGGCTTGAAAACTCCAACTGGAATACCCTTGAAGGCGAAGTTAAAGGCGTAGCCTTTTTAGCGCACCCCTATTCTTGGTCAGTGATTGGTCATGAATCGGATATCGCCGCTTGGACCTTGGAAGATTTAGTGCAATACCATAAGACCTATTACGCGCCAAACAATGCGGTCGTGGTGATTGCGGGTGATGTGAAGCTTGCCCAAGTTAAAGCCTTGGCCGACAAGTACTTTGCGCCTATTCCTGCGCAAACACCGCCAAAGGCCGTGCGTACCGTGGAGCCTGAGCAAAAGGGTGAGCGCCGTACCTTTGTTCAAAAAGCCTCGGTCAGTACGCCTAATGTGATGCTGGCTTACCATATTCCGGCAGCGACTCACGCAGATTTTTATGCGCTGGATTTATTAAGTTCGATTTTAAGCCAAGGCAATAGCTCGCGTTTATATCAAGCGCTGGTGGATAAACAAGTGGCCTTAGAAGCGCAAACCTATATGCCGATGTCGGTCGATCCCAATCTCTTTTACGTCATGGGTGTAGCTACGCCAGAGGTGAAAGCATCGACGCTAGAGCGAGCGCTGATTGAACAAATCGATGCCATTGCGACCAATGGCGTTAGCCAACAAGAGCTAGATAAAGTTAAAAATATCAAGTTGATGGATTTTTACCGCGCGATGGAAACCATTAATGGTAAGGCCAACACTATCGGCACCTATGAAATGTATTTTGGCAGTTACGACAAGTTATTTAATGCGCCAGAGGCCTATAACAAGGTAACGCCTGCGGATATCCAACGTGTTGCCCAAACCTATTTACGCAAATCGAATCGCACGGTCGCGGTATTGGCGGCAAACGAGGAGAACTCTCAATGAAATCGATGGCAATGAAACTCTCCTTTGTAAAATCATCCTTTGTCAAATCATCCTTTGTCAAATCATCTTGGCAACCGACGAAGTTAGTGGTCGCATTGGCCCTAGGCACTAGCTTAGCCTTATCCGGCTGCGCCTCCACCACGGCATCCAAACGCGTCGATACCGGCAGCTTTGCCATGCCAAGTTACGACAAGTTAGTGCTAGATAACGGCCTTACAGTGTATTTAATGCCACAGCGCGAAGTGCCGTTAATTACCTTAAATGCCGTAGTACGCGCAGGTGCCGTTAATGACACCACAGCAGGTATCGCTCAAATGACCGCCCAAGGTTTACTCCTTGGTGCGGCGGGTAAATCCAAGGCCGAGATTGAGCAGCAAGTGGATTTTCTCGGCGCTAGCTTAGGGGCCGAAGCCGATAAAGAAGGTAGCTATCTGGCCGCCGATTTTATGGCGAAAGATACCGATGTCATGCTCGGCCTATTCAGCGCCGCGCTATTAAGCCCAGACTTTGATTCAGCAGAATTCGACAAGCTTAAGCAGCGCGCCATTGCGGGTTTACAGCAGGATAAAGAAAGCCCACGCGCTGTTATTGGTCGCTACTTCGATAAACTGGTGTTCGGTGCTCATCCTTACGGTAATGCCTCATCGGGTAATCGCGAGTCTCTTGAGCAAGTCACAGTGTCGCAGCTGCGCGCCTTCCATAAGAGCTACTATCAGCCCGCCAATACTGCATTAACTGTGGTGGGGGATTTTGATGTGGCGGCGATGAAGACCAAGTTAACCCAGACTTTTGGTCAGTGGAAAGGTAGCGAAAAACTCGTTCAGCCCGACTTAAATCAAGGTTTGCCTAAGTTAACTGAGGCCAAAGTGCTGCTGGTGGATAAGCCAGATGCGATGGAAACTACCTTTGTTATCGGTGGTTTAGGCATTAGCCGTGATAACCCTGACTATGTGGGGCTAACGGTAGTGAATACTATTTTAGGTGGTCGCTTTACCTCTTGGCTGAACGATGAGCTGCGGGTGAATGCGGGGCTAACCTATGGCGCGCGCTCCGGCTTTAGTCCTTATACCTACTCGGGCGTGTTTACCATTAGCACCTTCACTAAGACGGAAACCACTCAACAGGCGATTGATTTAGCCCTGAAAACCTATGCTCGTTTATGGGAAAAAGGCGTCGACCAAGCGACTCTTGATTCGGCTAAGGCCTATGTTAAAGGTCAGTTCCCGCCTAAGTTCGAAACCTCGGGCCAATTGGCAGGACTCTTATCTGGCATGTATCTCTACGGCTTCGATGATAAGTTTATCAACGAGTTTCAAGCGAAAGTGGACGGCTTAACCTTAGAAGAGACTCAAAGGTTAGTGAAAACTTACTTCCCGCAAAAGGACTTACAGTTTGTGCTGATCGGCAACGCCAGCAAGATTGCGCCGATAGCTGCCAAGTATGGCCAAGTGCAAACCGTTGATATTAATGCGGTGGGTTTTGGTCAATAACCACTGGCGTTAGTTATTTCACCCAATAAAAAGGTCTGCAGAGTGCAGACCTTTTGCTTTTCTGTTCTAGGTTCTAGGTTCTAGGTTCTAGGTTCTAGGTTCTAGGTTCTAGGCGTTATTGCGCACCTGGCTTGGCGTAGTGAGCCATCCAATCTTTCACTTGGTTATACCAATAGATGGAGTTGTTAGGCTTCATAATCCAATGGTTTTCATCGGGGAAATAAATCATCCGCGATTCGACATTACGGGTTTGCAGGGTGCGGAACAGCTCAAAACCTTGGCCGACGGGCACACGATAATCGAGTTGCCCATGGCTGACTAAGGTTGGAGTGTTAAAGTTGGCGGCAAAGTAATGGGGCGAAATGGCTTTATACAGCTCAGGATTATCCCAGTAGTTACCAAAGCGGGTGCTGTGGACGGCAAAGTCCGCCGACATTTGTGAGTACATGTCGTACACCGCAGCGTGGATCAGCAGCGCCTTGAAGGGATGCGGCTGACCTAAAATAATCGAGGTTAAGTAGCCACCATAGCTGGCACCGCCGGCAACCATACGATCGCTATCGATCCAACTTTGTTGCTTAAACCAGTCTGCGGCTTTGAGCACGTCTTCGAGGGATTTGTTTTTCCAATCTGGGTTAATGGCATCGGCAAACTCTTGTCCAAAGCCGCTAGAGCCGTGGAAGTTTGGCCACGCGGTAACATAACCCCAAGAGGCGAAGGTTTGCGCATTCCAGCGGTAATGGAAACCATCGCTAATGGCGTTGTGTGGGCCGCCGTGGATTAACATAAACAGCGGATACTTTTTGCTGCGGTCGAACCCGGGAGGATAGTGCACCCACATTTGAATGTCTTGGCCTTGGTAACCTTTGTAGGTGACCGACTCATAGGTGCCTAAATCGACATCCTTTAAAATATCGTCGTTAAATTGCTCTAAACGCTCGGTTTTACCATTGCGTGGGTTGATGCTGACTAAACGCGCTGGGTACAAAAAGCTTTGATTAGTCGCAATCAACTGACCATCTTTGGCGATAGCTGGCTGGCTAAAGTCGGTGGCTTGAGTGATGGCCTTGGCCTTACCGCTCTTAGCATCGATATGGTAAATACGGTTTGTCGCAGCATCATCAATGCTGGCATAGAAACCCTTGCTATCAGGTGTCCATTCGAATTGAGAAATTGAGCGATCCCAATCGGCAGTGAGTGTGGTGAGTTTGCGACTGCTTACATCCAGCAGCATTAGCCTTGCGGTATCGGCATAAAATCCGGGGATTTTTTGGCGCGTAAAGGCCAGGGTTTTGCCGTTAGGACTAAAGGATGGATTGAGATCCGGCGCGGGGTTATCGGGAGTGATGTTGTCGGCTTTGCTGCCGCCGATGGTGGCGAGGAACAAGTCTAATTTGGGATCGACGCGATTATCCGAACCATAGGCGCTAAAGGCGATTAAGCGTTCATCGGGGGAAATATCATAGCTTGAACTGCTTTGGCTTGAGCGTGGCAATTCATGACCTAAAGGCTGAGTCACGGCTTCGACCGTGCCGCCCGTTGCAGGGATCCTAAACACATGGGCCTGACGGCGCTCATCTAACCAATGATCGAACTGCGAATAGGGCAGCGCATTCCACTGGCGGGCGGAGACTTTATTATCTTTATCTGTCTTGATCTGGGCCTTCATTTGCTCCCAATTCTGTTCAGGAAAGATATTGCTAATAAAATACAAATGCTTGCCAACCCACTTGACACCATTGACACCAGTGGGAATATCCGTGAGTTTGCTGGCTTCACCTGGGCCATCCATAGGTAGTAGGTAAATTTGGCCCGCGTCATCATCGTTACGTTCGCTGATAAAAGCTAAGGTTTTACCATCTGGCGAAAACACCGGCTCGCTGACTTTTAAGCCTTTGGCGGTAATCGCACGGTTATTTTTACCTTCACCGTCGAAGCGCCATAGTTGGGTTGAACCTTTGTCTTCCTTAAGGTCGTACTCAGTCACAGGCGCAATAATATGCTCGCCCGTGGATGACACCACTGGGCTACCTATGCGTTTGAGTTGCCAAAGTAATTCGACTGAGAGTGGTTTGCTTGCTTCTGCAAATGCCGTGCTGAAAGGCATGAGTAAGCTAAGCAGTAAAATGCCTGCCTTCTTCACTAGATGTCTCCTTATCATTCAGAGTGTTATCGTTATTTTGTCCCGTTAAACATCACAGTATAGAAACTGAGCATGAAATCAAACTGAGTCTATCGGTGGCAAGAGTGACTTTTATGTAAGTAACTGTAACCACTGAGGACATTTTGATGGCAAGGTATGTTGGGTATGGTGCAAAGTGTTATGGCGTATTTGTGGCTAAGGTGTTTTAACGCTAATGTATTGGGAGATTGGAATAGGACTCGAATATGGCGTTAATCATCCCGCAAAAACTGGGCAAGCTATTGATCAAAAATGTATTGATACTCGCCTTGGGCAGCTTGGCTATCTTTCCTGCGCTAGCCGCTAAGGTCAGTTTTAAAGCCTTTTGCCCGCAAATGGTGGGGCAGTGGCAGGGCAATGCCGCTAAGGCAAGTGACACCCCTAGACAAGTGACGGTCAATGGATTTTGTTCCCACGATCAGCGGCAGTTGATCCTCTCCGTAAGTGTAGGAACGCACGCTCCCTACAGCGAGACATGGTGGTTTAGGGAGCAAGGCGAGCAAGTGCTGTTAACCTACTATGACGGTGTCTCGCAGGAGAAGCAGCAACTCTTTAGTTTATATCAACAAAATGGTGATTATTCCCTGCTGGGCGAGGGAGTCGTTAATGCGCGCGCCGCCTTAATCCAACTGTTATTCGAAGCTAAATCGCCCCAAGGCGCATGGCAGTGGACGCAAAATATCCAATATTTAGACGATGATATCGACCGCTATCAGCTCTTTCGTGGGATAGAAATGACGCCTGTCGCACCATTGAATTAAGCCGACTTATTCATACTCGACAATACGCAACTCACTTTGGGAAAAAATCGAGTTTATTTTTTACGGAATTATCTTCATTTCGAATAAATAAAAATAATCCCAATAACTGAAAGTTGAGCAGTAATGAGATTAAGAAAACTACCTTTTTTATTAATTTTATTTACGTTCTGTTATTTAAACTGATTATTAATATTTCGTGCTAGTTCATTTATAATGGTGAGCAGTGTTGAAATAGTGTTGTCGGAAACTAAGTCGTTAGCCCTTACATCTTCTGCAATCATTGATTGAACATCGGATATTTTAGTTAATATCTCAGGATCAAATTTTTTTAACTTTAACTCAAGGCTTAGTCTGGTTATTCTAAATCCTGTTTCACCGAATTTTTGGTTACCAATGATAGGTGTATCTTTGTTGAAAGCGATGGTTAATGTAGTCAACAAAGCGTCTTGAAGTTCTGAGGATAGGTTATAAATGTGGCTTCCTCTTAACTGTGACTTCCATGCATCAAGAGCGAGATACGCCAACGCAACCCCAAGAACCGTCGCAATCGAAGCCAATACCGACGTTATTACCTGTGCTCTATTGAACCAGATATCAATAGTCGAAGAAGAGTAAAATAAACCGATCAGGAAGCCGACAAATCCTGAAAATAAGATAAACGCTGCAAGAAACATCTTTTTTAAAAGCATGGAAATTTGCTCTGATTCAATAACAATACTGGGCACTTTCTATCATTACTAAAGTTTGGTCAATGCTCAGTAGCTGAAAGTTATTGATCATGTGCTCAAAACAATCTTTGGGGCAATATCTTTTAGCCAGATGAACAGTTCTGTGGTCGTAAAGATTGTTATTGTTGCAACTGTGACCGTTGGCGGCAGGGATGCCGCCGTCGAGCCTATAGGGATATATTCACGGCGTGTCACTGGGGAAACAATGACAATTCACACTGCACACCTAAATAGCTGATCCGAATACTGCTACATTTTCGCCGTGCCATGCCCACTGCCAGGAAATGGGGAAACGGTTCCCATAAAATGCCATACCATGCCAAGCAGTTCCCGTATGTTCCTGCAAGCGTGAT
>NZ_BMOP01000028.1 GCF_014647135.1 Shewanella xiamenensis | reverse complement strand
TTTAAGTCCACTAAAGAGCCGTTCGAGACTAGGACGTTGATAGGTCAGGTGTGTAAGCGTTGTGAGGCGTTGAGCTAACTGATACTAATGACTCGAGAGGCTTAACCATACAACCCAGATGGGTTTTACTAAGTAGCACTTAGACGAATAGAAACACTTAAGAAGTGGTACTCAATACAGCTTTCCGAATTATTAAATAAGATAAGAGCAGATTTTAGTTCCTAGAATCTAGCAGCACGGAGTGCGCTCTCGAGTCTTGTTTAAACCAAATTTGCTTGGTGACAATAGCATTTCATCGCCAAGCGCCTAATTAAACAATGAAGCCAGCTGAATAAGCTGGCTTTTTTGCATTTAGTGTTTTGAATTTCAACGTTCTATTCTTCACAATACTTCTCTAAGTATCTTTAATTTATCGCCTCATACGGAATATAAACAGAGAGCCCCTCTTTGCTCCGTTTTCTTCATTCTCCAACACCTTTAGCATCATTCATTTATACCATTCCGCATTAAAGTTCAGTCACCTTTGCCCATTCCCGAGAGCACATCTTTACCACGCGTTTTGTACAACTGATAAAGCTGTTCCATGCCTGGCTGCAGGCATCCACTATGTCCTCATATCCTTTAAAACAGCGATTGGCGAGATAATGTTGGCGCAGCCAACTCCATACCTGTTCTATGGGGTTTAGTTCTGGGGAATATGGCGGTAGTTTGAGTATCGACAGGTTGGGGATATCAGCAGCAATGTCATTGGTATGCCAACCCGCACCGTCCATTACCACGACTGCATGGCGGCCAGATTTGGTGCGTTTTGCAATCAGCTCCAGGTGCTGGTGCATGATGTCCTTATTGACGAATGGCGTGATGATGGCTTCAGTTTCTCCTGTTGCAGGACAGACTGCGCCGAAGAGATGCACATATTCAAACTGCTGCTGTTTTAACGCTCTTGGTCTACTGCCTTTGGGGTGTCGTTGTATTTTGCTGGCCGGATCTGGCTTCGTCCTGAAACCAAATATCAATCTGGTGAGGTTGTATATGAATGGGAGTGTGAAGGATCGTTTCCAGAGGAAACTTTTTTAAAAGCGTCCTGTAAGCTCTGAGTTTGTTTTGGATGCCTGGAGCGGCTGGTTATCCAACAGAAACCCATGCTCTTGAGTAGCTTGTAGATGTGATTGGGATGGTACTCGACATTAAACTCACTCGAGATGTATTGCTGGATGTCGGCCCCAGTGAGTCTGCCACCCTCATCTGATTGTGCTTTGAACTCAATATATCTGGCGAGTCTCCTTTTTTGCTCATTTGACAATGACGGCTTCTTCCCTAGGCGTGGCTTATCTTCAAGTCCTGCCAGTCCTTGCCCAAGATAGCTGGAGACCCATAAGTTGACGCTAGATCTGGCCACCTTCAGCTGGCNAAAAATAGCGATACAGCGAGCAATCGCATGCGCTTATGCGGATTTTTTTCTCTTTTGGAGAGGCTAAGCAGACTTTCAGCAGTTTCAGGTTTCATAATCCAATTTTAAGCTGTTGGGTTGCTTGCTATTAGATCAGACTTCAATGCGGAATGGTATTAAATGGCTGCTTGGTCTAAATACTGTAGTGCATTGAGACCCCTTTGATTTTTGTCCTTATAGGACTAATCAGTAAATTTAAAGCTTGTACTCTTCGTATGCTCGTTTAAGGGGGAGTCAGAACCTTATTGTCAGCCCATGTTTGCTTTTGGTTTCATCTTGGTTGGTATCTTCATTTCGTCATTACTCCTCAATAAAAATTTCTGCTTTGCCGTTTCATTAACGAATATTCATTTTATCGGTCGTTCACTAAGGATCCCTCAGACACTTGCTGCTGATCTTATGTAAATTGGTCTTACCAATTTACATTCGTCGATTAAATTTGTTATCAATGCAGATGTTGTGTGGTTGTTAATTTAAAACGCGAATGTTGGTTAAGGGCGAAGGAGGTAGGGCAGTGAAAGGGGAGCTAACGCAACAGTTATTAGACGCTGTTGGCATCATGTTATTGGGGATGGGGCTGGTCTATTTATTTTTAAGTGTATTGATATTAGCTGTGAATCTGGTTGCTAAGTGGTGTCGTGAAGAGCACAAAGCAGTAAAACCGTTGAAGGTCAATGATGCGAGCTCAACTGGAGCCGCAAGCACTTTAGATCCTAAATTGGTGGCTGTGATCAGCTTAGCCGTCCAGCAGTATCGTTCTCAGGCTAAATAATGGAGCGCCATATGAACCGAGTAAATTCGATAGTGGCGCCTAAGCCATTACAGTTAACCGATGTTGTCTTGAGGGATGCACATCAGTCTATTTTAGCGACGCGTTTACGCCTCGATGACATGCTTCCGATTGCACCGCTCTTAGATAAAGTGGGATTTTGGTCGCTAGAGTCTTGGGGCGGAGCGACCTTTGATGCTTGCATCCGTTATCTGGGTGAGGATCCTTGGGACAGGATCCGCGAGCTGAAAAAGGTCATGCCCAATACGCCTCAGCAAATGTTATTGCGCGGACAAAATCTATTGGGTTATCGCCATTATGCCGATGATTTAGTGACACGTTTTGTCGAACGTGCGCATGCCAATGGTGTCGATGTCTTCCGTATCTTTGATGCGATGAATGATGTGCGTAACCTAGAGATGGCAGTTAAAGCGGTGCGTGATGTCGGTGGGCACGCGCAAGGCACAATTTCTTATACAACTAGCCCTGTTCATTCGGTTGATACTTGGGTTGATATAGCAAAGCGTCTTGAGGACATGGGCTGCCATTCGCTGTGTATTAAAGATATGGCGGGCTTACTCAAGCCTATGGAAGCTTTTGAGCTTATCAGTCGTCTAAAATCACAAACTCAACTCATACTATCTCTGCATAGTCACGCGACTACAGGGCTGAGCACGGCAACCTATCAAAAGGCTATTGAGGCGGGAGTCGATGTACTCGATACCGCCATTTCATCCATGAGTCAAACCTATGGCCATACCGCAACTGAAACCGTAGTCGCTATGGTGGAAGATACTGAACGTGCAACAGGCTATGATCTTGTATTACTTGAGGAGATTGCCGCTTATTTTCGTGAGGTTCGCAAAAAATACGCCAAATTCGAAGGTGCGCTAAAGGGGATTGATTCCCGTATTCTACGTGCTCAAGTCCCTGGCGGCATGCTGACAAACATGGAGAGTCAACTCAAAGAGCAAGGTGCACTAGATAAGATAGATGCGGTGCTGGAGGAGATCCCTCGGGTGCGTCAAGATTTAGGTTTTCTGCCTTTGGTCACGCCAACCTCGCAGATTGTCGGCTCACAGGCGGTTATCAATGTACTGATGGGCCAAAGATACCAATCGTTAACGAAAGAGACTGAAGGTGTGTTAAGGGGCGAATATGGCGCTACGCCAGCGCCAGTGAATTCAGAGTTGCAGGCAAGAGTACTTAATGGGCAGGTGGCTATCACCTGTCGTCCTGCGGATTTACTCGTACCAGAGTTAGACAAGTTGCGTGCAGAGTTATTATCAAAGGCGCAGGATCAAGGGATTAGTCTCGTCTTAGAGAGTAAGGAAAAGCCTTCGGACGATGATTTACTCATTTATGCGCTCTTTCCACAGATTGGCTTACAGTTTTTGAAGAATCGCCATAATCCGGCGGCATTTGAGCCTAAACCTGAACTTGCGCCAATCTTACCAGTTACGCCGCGTGAGGCCGAAACCTATACCGTCACGGTTGAGGGGCAAACTTATGTGGTTGAGGTTGCCGAGGGCGGCGAAATTAGTCAGATCCAACCTCAAGGACAGGTAGCTTCGCAGCTTAATTATGCCCCTACTTCTCATTTAAACAGTGCACCATTGGCTCAATCCGCCGAGATTAAGCTGAAGATGAGTGCGCCGCTATCGGGCAATATCTTTAAAGTGCATGTGGGGATTGGCGACAAGGTTTGCGCCGGCGATGTGGTGATCATCCTTGAGGCGATGAAAATGGAGACAGAGATCCGCGCTCAGGGGGATGGTGTTATTACCCATCTCTTTGTGAAAGAAGGCGATTCGGTTGTCGTGGGTTCTCAATTATTGGCCTTAGCCTAGGAGTCTATATGGATGGTTTACTGGCGTTTTGGGCCGAAACGGGCATAGCCCATTTTACCGCAGGGCAAGTCTTAATGATGGCCGTTGGCATGTTGCTGTTATACCTCGCTATCGTGCGTGGATTTGAGCCTTTGTTGCTGTTGCCTATTGGCTTTGGTGCAGTGCTGGCGAATATTCCCAACGCAGGCTTTACCGAAGAGGGGGGAATACTCTACTACGCCTATCATGTGGGGATTGAAACCGGCGTTTTTCCACTGCTGATCTTTATGGGGGTCGGAGCACTGACAGATTTTAGTGCACTGATCGCCAACCCAAAAACCTTATTACTCGGCGCGGCGGCGCAGTTTGGGATTTTCGCGACCTTAATTGGCGCTATCGCCCTAAATCTGGTGCCAGGCTTTGAATTTACCATGCAGGATGCCGCAGCCATTGCCATTATCGGTGGCGCGGATGGACCAACGGCTATTTTCCTTGCCTCTAAGCTTGCGCCTGAGTTACTGGGAGCGATTGCTGTGGCGGCTTATTCCTATATGGCGTTGGTGCCGATTATTCAGCCGCCGATCATGCGTTTACTCACAACCCAAGCGGAACGTGAGATAAAAATGGAGCAGCTACGGGAAGTCAGTAAAAAGGAGCGGATTATTTTTCCGCTGATGGTATTAGGCTTAACCATTCTGTTTTTACCCGCGGCAACGCCACTGGTAGGGATGTTTTGCCTGGGTAACTTAATGCGCGAATCGGGCGTGGTGGATAGGCTCTCAAAAACAGCACAAAACGAGCTGATTAATATCGTGACGATTTTTTTGGGCTTAGCTGTCGGCTCTAAATTATCGGCCGAGCAGTTTTTGCGGGTAGAAACCTTGGGGATCTTAGTACTTGGTGCCCTTGCTTTTGGTATAGGTACAGCCGCAGGAGTGTTGATGGCAAAACTGATGTGTAAGTTATCCGGCGGTAAAGTTAATCCACTGATTGGGGCGGCAGGAGTATCGGCTGTGCCTATGGCTGCAAGGGTAGTGAATAAAGTGGGATTAGAGGCCAATCAGCATAACTTTCTATTAATGCATGCTATGGGGCCAAATGTTGCTGGCGTGCTAGGTTCTGCGGTCGCTGCGGGGATACTACTTGCCGTACTCGGCTAATAGAATAAAACGAAAAATATAGTATTAACCCATAGTGTAAGGTTATCGCGCCTGCTAAAGCGAGTGGGATACATCAAAAGGCCTACAAGGGCGTGTTGACGTTTCAGGGTTATTTTTGCAGCAATTTGGCTGGCGTTTATGCAAGGCAAAGTCCGTGCAGTGTAGTTATTCTACATAAACGGACGATAACGCAGCAGAAACGTCAGCCAAATGCTGCCCGAAAGGTTCGTCTGGCAAGCCCTTGCCCTTATTTTCTGTCATAAGAGCCGCTCGTCATTTGAGTAAACTACACATCATTCCTCGTTTCGCGAGCACGAGCTTGCCAGAACGAACAAAATTTAATCTCGAAACGTCAACACGCCCTAAATACATTGATGTGTTGGTAGGCCTTATATTTACACGATCTAAATAGGCTGGAGCCCTAGGCTACAGCGTGCCATGTGCTAAACCATGGCAGGCTTATGCACCGATTCATTAACCTGTCATTTTCAACGGTGAAGCTTAAGAGAAACTTAGCTATTGTCCGGAATAAAATTTATATAATCATGTTGAAAATAGAGGTTTTTTTATTTTATATAAATGATAGGCTAGTAAAAAGTGTGCGCAATAGCACACTTTTTACCGCGTTAATGGAGACGAGATAATGGGCAATGATGATCTTTCAGCGTGTTTAAATGGTGAATATGTCGTTCTAGAGCCTTTGTCGTTATCCCATGTGGCGGCACTTAGCTTAGCGGTCACCGATGGTGAACTGTGGCGTTTATGGTTTACCAGTGTGCCTGAGCCGAGTGAGATGAAAGCTTATGTAATGAAAGCCTTAGCTGAAAAATCCCGTGGGGAAAGTTTTCCCTTTGCGGTGCGAGACAAAGTTTCTGGTGAGATTGTGGGTTGTACGCGCATTTGCCATTGGGAGAGTGAGCATCGCCATTTAGAGATTGGTTACACTTGGTATGCTAAGCGCGCCCAGCGCACAGGTATTAATACCGAGGCTAAATTGCTACTACTCACCTTTGCCTTCGAAACCCTTGAGGCCATTGCGGTGGAGTTTAGAACCCATTGGCACAATCAAGCTTCGCGCCAAGCCATCGCTCGTTTAGGAGCCAAGCAAGATGGGGTTTTACGGAATAATAAAATTCTTAAGGATGGCACCATTCGGGACACTGTGGTTTATTCCATTATTGATTCTGAGTGGGCGACGGTGAAACATCATTTAATCTTTCGCTTACAACAGCGACTGGTAGTGTAAGGAATGATGGATGCGTATCGCGCATATCTACTATGAGTAGATATAGCTTGATAAGACGTCAATATGGATATGGACTTAAGGTTGGTTAAGCCGATGGCAAATAGAATCATTCAAGCTAATGAGTCCCACAGTCATGATATTGCTCCTTTATTTAATGAGTATCGGCAGTTTTATGGCTGTAAGGATGATGTAGAGGCCGGTGAGCTGTTTATCCGAACTCGTTTGCATGAGGGGTCATCGGTAATTTTTTTTGCGCGCTCACCTCAAGGTTTAGGCTTGGGTTTTGTGCAGTTATATCCCAGTTTTTCATCCCTTAATTTAGCGCCGATTTTTATTCTGAATGATGTATTTGTCACGCAGCATGCGCGATGTGTCGGGCTAGGTCGGGCGCTGGTACAACGGGCAGCAGACTATGCTCGTAGCCAAGGAGCACGTTATTTAGTGCTCGAAACCCAAAAAGAGAATTTACGTGCTCAAGGGCTTTATGAAGCACTTGGGTTTGTGCGCGATCAACAATTTGTAACCTATGAACTTGAGCTAAATCCTTAGCTTAAGTCGCTTACTCTTAATTACTAATAAAAAGGACAATATCAATGTTAAAAGCTTTTGCTATTGCAGGTCTTATGCTGACGATGAGCCACAGCGTGTTTGCGGATGAAGCCCAACAGGCTCTGGCTAAAGAAGCCATAGAATGTGCAGCCTATTATCAAATTAGCTCTGAAGCGATTGGCGCCATGAATGCCCCACAAATGCAAGCGGTGGGTGAACGCTTAAAAGCGTCTAAAGTTGAAGCCGAAAATCTGGCGAAGAAATACCAGTCAGAAGCCGAGGTGACCCAAGCCGTTGCCGATGCCAAAGCTCGTCAAATACAAAGCCTGGGTGGCTCTAGTAATCTCGGGGTATTGATGGGGAAATATAAAGAAGAGTGTAAAAACTTACTGGCTGATCCTCAAAAGCGCCTCGATTATTGGACAATGGCAACCATGTAACGTGGTTACTATGACTGACGTAAAAACCACCTTCGGGTGGTTTTTAGTTTTTAGCATGCATTGCGATAAGGAGCGAAGAGGTCGAGCATCCACTCGATAAATGCTTGCACTTTTAACGGCAAGCTTGGGGATTTAGGCGTGAGTAGGTAATAAACGTATGGGCTGGTAAACGGTGCATGAAAGGGGATGACTAAACTGCCGTTAGCTAATTGTTCTTCAATAAAAAAGCGTGGGATCAACGCCGCGCCCATGCCACTGGCAGCCGCCTGACTCAACATGTAAAAATGCTCCACGCCAAAGGTTTGCTCTTGCGTGAGTGTTAAGCCTACCTTTTCAGCCCAATAATCCCAAAGTTCTGGGCGAGTGGTGTGTTTGAGTAAGGTGACATGATTAATATCCTCAATACATTTCAGTTTTGGGGCCAATGACGGCGCACAAACTAAGCACAGATCTTCATCCATGAGTTTGATGTAATTCACTCCTTTGGGCAGCTTGGTACTACTGCGGATCGCGATGTCGTAGCGCCCTTGGCTGAAGTCAACGGCAAAGTCACCTATCGAGAGATCCACATATAAATGTGGATAACGCGACTTAAATTGCTCCATACGAGGGATTAACCAGTTGATGGTTAAACTTGGTAATACATTGATGGCTAAGGTTTGTGGCCGAGAACCTTGGCTACGCAAATCGGCGGTGGCGCTCGATAAGGTTTGCAGCGCCGCTTGTACGTGGGGGAAGTAACGCTTGGCTTCGTCAGTGAGTTCGACTTTTTTATGTAGCCTAACAAAGAGGGCGAAACCTAAAAAATCTTCTAATACCCTGATTTGTTTACTGATTGCGCCATGGGTGACGTGCAGTTCTTTGCTCGCCAGCGTCATACTCTGTAAGCGGGCAGCAGACTCGAATGCCCGTAATGCATTGAGCGGTGGCAAGCTAGTAAACATATTCATATCCAAATCTAGGTGTTTAACAAACGGTTTAGTGTGAGCTTTGCTCACGCTAGCGCGACAATAACTCCTTTGCATTTATAAGGCAAACGCAGTCTAATGCGAAGCCTTAGCTCCTATAACTCAATTATAAAAATCATGGAATTTGAATTAACTCTGCAAGTTGCAGCATTACTGTTTGGCGTGGCGATGGTGGCGGGCTTTATCGACTCTATTGCTGGAGGTGGGGGATTACTGACCATTCCTGCGTTAATGTGGGCTGGGTTACCGCCAGCGGTCGCCCTTGGCACTAACAAGTTACAGGCCTGCGGTGGCAGCTTTTTTGCGAGCTTGTACTTTGTTCGTAAGGGATTGGTTGATCTCAAAACTGTCAAACTCGCGCTGTTTTGTGCCTTTATCGGCGCGGCGTTAGGTACAGTGTTGGTGCAGTTAGTGGATACCAAAATCCTTGAGTTAGTATTGCCGTTTTTAATCCTCGCTATTGGTTGCTACTTTTTGTTCTCGAAAAAGATTTCGGAAGATGATCGCCACCAAGTCTTAACCCCTACCGCCTTTGCTTTTACTGCCGCGTTAGGTGTGGGCTTGTATGATGGCTTTTTTGGTCCGGGGACTGGCAGCTTTTTTGCGTTGGCGTTTGTTACCCTTGCGGGTTTTGGCCTCGCTAAAGCGACGGCTCACGCAAAGGTGCTGAATTTTTCGACCAATATTGCCTCGCTGATTTTTTTCGCCCTTGGCGGAAAAGTCATTTGGTTACTCGGCTTAGTGATGTTAGCGGGCCAAGCCATTGGGGCAACCTTAGGATCACGTTTAGTGGTCACTAAGGGTACAAAGATCATTAAGCCCTTAGTAGTGACCATGTCACTGGCCATGAGTGTGAAATTGCTCGCCAGCCAATACCAACTGTTTTGATGATGATTTTGGTACGGATCAACTTTCTTCAAGCTGAGCACTGACCTTATTTGCGCTAATGGTGATCTGTTAGCGCAGTCTTCGACCTCTTTGCTGTAAATCTCTCCACTCCCATTGTATTGACTATACTCAGCGGCATTTTTTAGGATAACCTAGCATTTTTTAAAGTGTTTTTAGGGTTTATTGGCGAGTCATTGGGCGAGGTTATCCGACAAGCAGCTTCGACAAACAACTTAACGATAAGCATCTCGCGCCATAGCGTTGGCTTAGTATCCATTAAGGTTTAGCAACAATGCGATTTATCCACACCTCAGACTGGCATATTGGCCGTCAGTTACATAATCAATCATTACTGGATGATCAGGCCTATGTACTTGATCAAATTGTTGCATTGGCGCAGCAGCACAGTGTTGATGCGGTGATTATTGCAGGGGACATTTACGATAGATCGATTCCACCCGCCAGTGCCGTCGCTTTGCTTAATGATGTGCTTAATCGCCTTATTAACCAATTGGGTATACAAGTGCTGATGATTGCTGGCAATCACGATGGCCATGAGCGTTTGGGATTTGCTGCTAAACAAATGGCTGCCAGTGGTTTACATATTATTGGGCCGCTACAGGCCGAATTAGTGCCTACTCGTTTAACCAGTGCCAGTGGCGACGCTTACTTTTATCCGCTGCCTTACGCTGAACCTGCTACCGTGCGCCAAGTTTTTGATACCGATGCCAAAGGCCTTAGCGTATCGAGCCATGAAGAGGCGATGGCGTTATTGCTAGAACAGGTCCGCTCCCATGATAGCCAAGGTTTACCTAAAGTGGTGGTGAGCCATTGCTTTTTGGATGGTGGCAGCGAGTCTGAATCCGAACGGCCATTAAGTATCGGCGGCGCGGATAAAATTTCCCCACGGCTGTTTAGTGAGTTTGACTATGTCGCCCTAGGGCATTTACATGGTCCGCAATACAAAGGCTGCGAACAGGTGCGCTACTCAGGCTCAATCCTAAAATATTCCTTTAGTGAGCAACACCAGCATAAGTCTGTCACCTTAGTGGATATCGCTGCGCAATCTCCCGCTCAAATCCAACTCTTACCCTTAACTGCGCTACGTGATGTGCGGATAATTGAAGGTGAATTGGCACATTTATTAGCAGTAGGGAAAACCGATGCCAAGCGTGAGGATTATTTAATGGTGCGTCTGCTCGATAAACACGCCATTTTAGATGCCATGGGCAAACTGCGCAGTGTTTATCCCAATGTGCTGCATTTAGAACGCACCGGATTGATGGCGGGCGATCAGGCGGTGGTGCTCAATCGAGATCATATAAAAAAAGGTGAAATGGCCATGTTCCGTGACTTTTTTGCCCAAGTCTCGGGGGATGAATTAACGCCGGCGCAGCAGGCGGTGATGGAGGATATCCTAACCCAGCTTCATCGAGACGAACTTGAACGCAGCGAAACACATCGTGACGTAAAAGAGGAGCAGGCAGAATGAAGCCTCTACAACTTTCCATGTCGGCTTTTGGCCCATTTGCTTCGACTCAGACCATTGATTTTACTGAACTTGGTGATAATCCGTTATTTTTGATCAACGGGCCAACTGGCGCGGGTAAAACGACTCTGCTCGATGGTATCTGCTTTGCGTTGTATGGAAAAACCACCGGCAATGAGCGTGAAGGCAGCCAAATGCGCTGCGATATGGCCGATGATAATCTGCTTACTGAGGTGACCTTTAGTTTTAAATTGGGTAACACTGCTTATCGTATTCGCCGAGTGCCCGAACAGGACAGACTCAAAAAGAATGGCGAGGGTTCGACAGTCCAAAAGAGCGAGGCGCAGCTGTTTAAGATCGCTCCCGATGGTACTGAAACCCTATTAGTCGCCAGTAAAGTCTCAGAGGCAACGGCTGAAATTGAAGCGTTAACGGGCTTAGACGTAGAACAATTTCGTCAGGTTATGGTGCTGCCACAGGGGAAGTTTCGTGAATTACTCATGGCTGACTCCAAGGCGCGTGAGCAAATTTTTAGTCAATTATTTCAAACCCATATCTATAAACGTATTGAAGATATCTTAAAGGCGAAGGCGGCCGATATCCGCGGCTTGGTTAAAGAGCAGCGTGCGCGTCGCGATGGCATTCTACAAACCGCGGAGCTAGCGAGTGACGACGAGCTTGCCGCTGAATTTAGTCGAATAGAACCCGAATTGGCGGCCGCTATCGCCGCGAAAGAACGTAGCACGGCGGCGCATCTACAGGCGTTAAAACAGCATGACAGTGCGCAGCAACGGTTTGCTGAATTTACTCGTTTAAGTGAATTAGAATCCCAAGCCACTTTGCTTCATGAACAGCAAGCAGATATTGCAGCGCAAACGGCTCGCCTGAATGTGGCAGAGCAAGCGCAGCGTCTTAAGCCCTTATTGGATAATGCGTTATCGAGGGAGCAGGAAGCGACAATTGCTAATGATCAGCGCAGCCATGCCCAAATGGCTCTCGATACGGCAAAGCTTGCGCTTGCCAAAGCTGAGATCGAAGCGCAGGAACTTATTCCCCTTGAACAACAGCTGCGCGATTTTGAACAACAACATAATCAACTCAGCACGTTAGTACCGCAGTTGGCAGAATTTTCTAGCCTTGAACAAGCTTTATCGCAGGCAAAAGAGATACTGCAACAAACCAAAGAGCAGGGGCAAGAGACTAAGACGGCGCTTGTAAGCTTAGTTGATCAGCGCAGCACCTATGAAAATCAATTGCCAGCATTACAACAGCAAAGTGAGCGTCAACTCGCGACCGCACAAGCCTTGCAGCAACAGCGCCACTTACTTGAGTTGTTCAAACAATGGCAACAAATCTGCGCCAAAGTTGCACAAACCGAAGAGGCGCTTGTACAAGCAGGATTACAAGGAAAGACGCTGAGCGCGCAGCATCAGGCAGCGCTAAGTGACTATAAGTCTTTACAGCTCAGTTGGTTTCAAGGCCAAGCGGCCATTTTAGCGAGGGAGCTCAAACTCGAAGAACCCTGCCCAGTTTGCGGCAGTATCGAGCATCCTCATCCTGCAACCAGTCATGATCATTTACCAACGGACGCACAGCTGCAAGCTGCGCAGGATGCCGAGGTGAATGCACTCGAACAGCTCAGCAAAGCGAGGGCAGAGTACCGGGGGCTACAAAAACAGTTAGAAGCACAGCAGTCGCAGGCAAATGAACTGGCCTCCTCGCTGGGGGATACGGTTGAGTTACCACTTGAATCGCATGTCCATCGGCTTGAGGAATTAACACGCCAAGCAAAACAAGCTGAAGTCGCCACCCAAGCATTGCAGCAGTTACAGCAGCAAATCAAAGCGTTGCAGCAGCAAGAGTTAGCATTGACGCAACAATTAGAGCTTGAGCGTGAGCGGTATCATCAACAAGAAGGTGAAGTGGCGCGTCTATCCGGTCAATTAGCGGAAAAGGCGCTTCGGATCCCTGACGAATACCGCTCGCTTACTGCGTTAAATCAAGCGATTAATGATAATCAACGGCAGCTTGAGAAGAGTCGTGAGCAGATTCATGCTCTTAGAAACTCACTAAAGCAGGCATCTGAGCATTGTGTGGCGGCGCAAACGGCGCTAGAGGCTGCGATACTACGCTGCCATAGCGCAGATGAGCAGCAGGCTTTGACCGATGGTGACCTTAACTCACAACTGCATTTAGCGGGTTTTACTGATAGGGACGCATTAAGGGCGGCATTATTAGCCGATGAGCAAATTCAAGTGTTGGGCGAGCGTATTGAAACCTATCATCGACAGTGCGCCTTAAATCAATCACAGCTTGATCAGCTAAGAACTGAGCTTACTGATGTCAGCGTACCCGACCTTGATGCCCTAGAAGCCATGCTTGCAGAAAAGCACCAACAACTTAATCTCGCTGAAGCTACATGGAGCCAACTTAATACGCGGTTCTCTTTGCTTAAACAAACTCAAACACAGCTCAGTATTGTCGATCAAAAAGCGAAAGCCCTTGAGGATGAATACGCCATTATTGGCACCTTGGCCGATGTGGCCAATGGCAATACCGGCAACAAGATTTCTCTGCAACGTTTTGTATTAAGCGTATTACTCGATGATGTTTTACTCGTAGCAACTCAGAGATTACACCTGATGAGTAAAGGTCGTTATCGATTACTGCGTAAAGAAGACAGAGCGAAGGGAAATAAGGCATCAGGGCTTGAGCTTGAAGTCGAAGACGCTTACACCGCAAAAGTGCGTCCCGTGGCGACCTTAAGTGGTGGGGAGAGTTTTATGGCAGCTTTATCTATGGCGCTGGGTTTATCAGACGTGGTGCAAGCCTACGCCGGTGGGATAAAACTTGATACGTTATTTATCGACGAAGGTTTTGGCAGCCTAGATCAGGACTCCCTTGAACTTGCCATCCGTACCTTAATGGATTTGCAATCGGCGGGTAGGATGATCGGCGTGATATCTCATGTTTCTGAGATGAAAGAGCAGATAAACACTCGAATAGATCTGTTGAAAACCTCCCATGGGAGCGAAATCAAGGTGATTTTGCCTTAGTGTCAGTTAAAGGGATTAATTGTTTATTTAACTTATTGTTTTTATTGTGATGGAAGACGTTATTTTGTGCTATTTAACATCTGGATACAGAACGCACAATCGATTTAAAGTGCTAACTGACGCATGTTTTTGGGAAATAGTGCTGTTAAAGTGCAAAATAGCGTTTGTCATAATCGGTTTTTTGGGATAAGTTGGGAAAATTCGGGCTTCCCTAGGTGGGACTGGTTCAAAAATATAACGCAAAAACGATAACAAAAGGTGAAAGCGTTGCAGACAGGCAAACCCAATTTGGCTAATTTTCCGCAAATTCGTTTGCAGAATTTATCTTCAGCCCATAAAAATATTCTCCTCGTAGGTGGTTTATTGATCGGTGCGGCGATGTTAATGCCGAATGCTAATCATGTCGTACCCACAGCACAACGAATTCCCGTAGCTCTCGACATTGAAACTGTTTTGCCGCAAGTTTCTGAGCCTGTTGATTCTACCACTGTTATTGACAATACCCCTGATTTTGAGCGTGTTATTGCCTCCGGTGATACTCTAAGCGCTTTATTCTCTAAGGCGGGTGTTGACCAGCTAACGATGTATAAAGTACTAGAGGCCGATTTAAATATTTTGGCACTCGATACCTTATTACCTGGGAACCGGATTCAGTTTTGGCTCGATAATGATGGCCAACTGCAAAAGTTGGAGCTTTATTTTAACGCCGCACGTCAAGTCGTATTTACTCGTTATGAAGATGGTAGCTTCAACGTTGAAGAAATTAACGTTGAAGGCGTTTGGCAAAACCGCATTATTACTGGTGATATTAAAGGCTCATTTTACGTATCGGCTCAAAAAATGGGCTTAGCGGCAGCTGATATTCAGCGGATTGAAGATTTACTCAAAGAAAAAGTGAATTTTGCACGGGATTTACATGCAGGAGATAAATTTTCTGTTTTGGTAAATGATCAATATGTTGAAGGCGAAGCAACCGGTAGCAGTCAAATATTAGGTGTTAGCATTAAAACTGGGCGTTCAGAAATCAGTGCCTTTCAGCATACCGATGGCAGTTATTATGATGCAAAAGGGCGCAGTTTAGTGCGTGCTTTCCAGCGTATTCCATTGGCTAAACAGCCTCGCATGAGTTCACGTTTTAACCCTGCTCGTAAACATCCGATCACTGGCCGTATTTCTCCCCATAATGGTACTGATTTTTCTGTCCCTATTGGTACTAAGGTTATAGCGCCTGGTGATGGTGTGGTGAGTTTAGTAACGGATCACCAATTTGCAGGTAAATATATTGTGATTGAACATGGTGGTAAATATAGCACCCGCTATTTACACCTTTCAAAGGCATTAGTGCGTAAAGGACAGAGAGTCACACGTGGCCAAGTGATTGCTTTATCTGGTAATACTGGGCGTTCAACTGGTCCGCATTTACATTATGAATTCCATGTAAACGGTAAACCCGTCGATCCAATGAAAGCCGATATTCCTATGGCAAGCCAATTAGCAAACCAAGAATTGCGTAGCTTTACGAATATGGTCAATAGTCGTCAGTCGTTGATGAATTTAGGTTAATTCCTTTTCGTTTGTCCCGTTCTGAGTATAAAAACGCCGATGAATACTGATTCATCGGCGTTTGTATTTCTATTGAATGTGCCTCAGCAACTAAATGATTTGAGTGGTGTATTTGTCAGGCTTTTTGTTGGGTTTGTTGTTTGGCTGCATATGCTTGGATAAGACGGCTTGCTTAAATTTGATTAAATTTCGCCCTTGTTATCGGTATTTAAAATAATAAATCGAGCCTCTTTAGGCTTTAGTGAGCGTACAGGTATTGATTGAATGAGGTGTGAATAGCGAAGATAGCTAGCAGAAAATATCTAACCACTCTTACTTTGAGATATCTTCAAATTTATTTAATCAAGATCGATAAACAATATTAACTTGCCTGGCGTTTCTGCATCGCTTTTAACGCACATTTACATAGACGCCCCTTTAATGCAGGACATCCTCCACAGGGAGACTTTTTATAAGGACGAAGTGCAAAGCTTCGCTCCGTCGGTAAGGGGGAAATGCGTTTGATGGCTGCAAAGGATAAAAATTGTGCATCATTTGCGGCATTAAAATGCGCTTTGGCTAATTTTAATTGCTGCTTACGTGCGGCTTTATCAAGATCTTGAATGTGTTGTTTGGCAATATACTCAGCCAATAATTGATTTAAGTGCTTGCGTTGTGCTTTTTTACTTTTGGCCGCAGTCGTCTGTTTTATTGGTTCCGCTGAGAAAGATGATTTTGCAGCATAGTTAACTGATGCCGCATTGGATAATGTTGCCTGTTGCTTTTGCAGTTTCTTGGCTTGTTTCTTACACCATTTTTCTAGCTTTCTACCAATATTTTGCGTTTTCATACAGCCTAAGTACGTGACAGATAATACATGGTTATTCTAAATGAAAACTATTATCAGTCAACTCTTGGGGCAATAAAAATAAGTACTCAAACTGAGTCTATTGAGTGCGCGATATAAGGGGATTGATTGGCATCAATACAGGTCAGCAGTAAGCGCAGATCAAATTCAAATTGGTGGTAATCTGGTTCCATATAAGTACACAGATTATAAAAAGCTTTATTGTGATCCTTCTCTTTTAGGTGGGCGAGTTCGTGCACCACTACCATTCGTAACAAAGGTTCAGGTACACGTTTTAAGCGAGAAGAGATACGAATTTCATTCTTCGCTTTGATTTTGTTACCTTGCACTCTAGATACGTAGGAATGTAAGCCAAGTGCATGATGACTCATGCTAATTTTGTCATCAAAGATCACTTTCGATAGGGGAGAGGATTGGCGTAAAAACTGATTTTTTATCCCTTGGGTATAGTCGTAGAGGGCTTTATCGCTGCGGATATGATGAATGTGCGGATGACGGCGAAGCAATACTTCCCCAAGCTTGCCACTTTGTAAAAGCTGTTCAACTTGGCGTTGGATATCTAGGCTATAACCACTGACATATTTTAGGTTTTGCATGATGCTTGCGACATGTAAGAGGCTTGGCGCTAAGTGATAGCGCCAAGCAAGAGCACTTAAGCTTTACCAAAAATATGGCGATTTTGCTGAGCGTAGGCAGCCTCAAAGGCGGGTTGTTGGAAGCGTTTCAGATCTAAGCTATCAAAGTCTACCTGAGGTGGATTGCGCTTATTTTGTTCCTTGATCGCCACTGGAGATAGCAAGGTTACAGGCAGCTCGCCTAATTGAATTGCGGCTTCGAGTTTGAAGCTAGTAGCAGAACCTGCCAGTTTGCCTTTTTGCTCACGCTCAATAATGACAATTTCATCGATCTTGTAATCTTCCATCAACTTATGGAAAGCAAAATGAAACTCACGAATTGCCTCCGTCGATGCCGACTGTGCAATGCTAAAAGACACTTTACGGCAGCTGGGTACGTTGAAGGTTTCACCTTCGTAACTGAGCAGACTGATGATGGCTTCGCCACCTTTTAATTCAACACCACAAATTCGCATGTTACACCTTTAACTATTTCAAATTACTTATGTATCGCCGGAAGAATCGCTCCAGCGAGTCACTCATTTTGAGCGCTCAAGTTTCACGGACTTGAGCTATCTTTTGCGTTATTTTTAGATCTCGTCGTCATTATCTTGTAGCAGTTGTGCCGCAGGTTTTTTGCGCATTGGCGCATCACCGACATCAACACCCGTGATAAAGCGTTTATCACGGGATGGCGCTGCTTTAACAAGGTGCGACTTAGGTTTAGATTTGGCTTTGGTGTTTGCCTTTACTACACCTTTAGTCGCGACGGACTTTGGCTTTTCTTTTAGACCACTAAATTTAGCTTCGAGCCCTTTAATTACACTGATTTCGAAGGTTTTTCTTAAAAAAAGTTGTACTTTTTTAAAGTTATCCCAATCCTTAGGTCCAACTAAGGAGATTGCGTCACCTTTGGCGCCCGCGCGGCCAGTGCGGCCAATGCGATGAACATATTCTTCGGCAAATTTGGGCATGTCGAAGTTAATGACTAATGATACATTCAGTAAGTCTAAACCACGGGATGCCACATCTGTGGTCACCAATATTTGCTGCTGACCACGGGCAAATTGGTCCATGATCTGGTTACGTGCCGTTTGTTTTAACTCGCCACTTAAGGCGGCTGTTGCAAAACCTTGAGCCGAGAGCTTAGCGGCTAACCGCTCTGTATCGGCACGGGTGGCGGTAAAAATAATCACTTGCTTGTGCGATTCATCCGTCAGTAAACGACTGAGCAGGGCTTCTTTATGATCTAAATGATCACACAGATAAATTCGCTGCGAAATATCCTGATGTTCACTGTGGGCTGTGCCGATTGCCACATGTAATGGATTTTTAAGTAAGGCCGCCGCGATATCATTGATTTCACTATGATCTAAGGTTGCTGAGAACATTAAGGTCTGACGACGTTTATGATCGGCCGCCTCGTTGATAGCTTTTAACTGTGGCGCAAAGCCTAAATCCAACATACGGTCGGCTTCGTCCAAAACTAACAACTCTAATCCATTGAGGAATAAGTTTTTTTGTTCTAAGTGATCAGCGATTCGCCCTGGTGTTGCAACAATAAAATGCGGCTCTTTTGCCAGCGCTTTAGCCTGATCGTTAAAGTTTTCACCGCCCAATATACTAATCGCTTTATATTGGGTATTGGCCACCAATAAGCGTAACTGACTGTACACCTGATGGGCTAATTCGCGGGTCGGTAATAAAATTAATACTCTAGGGTCGCGCTTACTGAGGGCGCGAGTGGAGATAACCCTTTGCAATGCGGGCAGCAAAAAAGCCAAGGTCTTACCTGACCCAGTCTTTGATGATGCCATTAAATCTTTACCTGCCAATGCGATAGGTAATGCTTGTTCCTGGATGGCGGTTGGGGTTGCAATCCCCATATGCTTTAAGCTTTGTAACAGACGCTGGTCCAGAGAAAAATCAGTAAACTGCAAAGGTATATCCCCTAAATCTGAGTGAGGGCAGATTATAGCGCTAAATCACTATGGTCAGCTATCTTGATTGGGCATAATCTTTCGTAATCATCTAAATAGCCACTTATTTGCTTGGCTTGTGTCACGCTCGATATTTGCCCCGAGTGCTATGTTTAGCCAAATTGGCTATGAACTTACAGGATATCAAGCGACGATGTGGTTGCTCTCTGCCCTTGAGTATGGCAAGGGGATAAGGCCGAGCGTAAACCATATAAATGTATCTAATGACTGGCTAGCATAACGGTTTATGTTGTCTAATGATTGACAACACTTTGGCTGGAATTTAGCTTTTTCACGTCATAGCGCTTCTTTAAATCATCGATTTATTAAGGGAATTTATTATGAGTAAGGGGACAACTCCGACGATCGGTATTGCCTTAGGCAGTGGTGCAGCCAAAGGTTGGGCGCATATTGGCGTACTCAATGGGCTCGCCGCGATGGGAATTAAACCCGATAAGGTCGCTGGATGCTCAATCGGCGCCCTTGTTGGCGCTGCTTATGCTCATAATCATTTAGCGGAACTTGAAGAGTGGGTGCGCAGCTTCTCTAGTTGGGATGTGTTGGGACTGATGGATATTCGTTGGCGTAAAGGTGGGCTAATTGGCGGCGAAAAAGTATTCGATGTGCTGCAATCGCGGATTGGTGATATCAATATCGAGGATTTAGAGCGTCCCTTTGCGGCCATTGCTACGGATCTGTATTCAGGTCAGGAAATCTGGTTTCGCCATGGTGATTTACGCCAAGCCGTACGGGCCTCTTGCTCTATGCCTGGGATATTAGCGCCTGTCCGTCAAGGTGAGCGTTGGTTGGTGGATGGTGCAGTTGTTAATCCTGTCCCCGTTTCGGTGAGCCGTGCTATGGGGGTAGATATTGTCATTGCCGTTGATTTACAAGGTTTTCATACCGGTCGATTACAAGTTTTACCCGTTAATATGACCAGCCATCGGGCACCTAAAGATGAAACCCAAATGCCCGCGCGCCAAGAAACGGGTTTTATGGATTTATTCGCCCGCGGGCGAGAATATGTCGGTAGCTTAACCGATAAGTTTTCCCTAGGGACTAAATCTAATCCCGGTATGATTGCGGTGATGTCCCAGTCGATGAGTATTTTAGAGCAGCGGCATAAACGGGCGCGTTTAATGGGTGACCCTCCCGATATCTGTGTTGTACCCGAAGTGGCTAATATCGGCACCATGGAGTTCCACCGAGCAGCTGAAGCCATTGCAGCAGGTGAAGCCGCCGTGGCAAAAGTGGCACATTTAATTGAAGCAGCGATCTGGAAAGGCTAAAAATGTTAGGATGAATTTATCTGTTAATTACGATATGACACTACTTACTGCTTGATTGGCTTAGTTTTTGCTTTAAAACCATTAATCAGTATTAGACGCCGAATTATTGACGATGAATTCTCTTTTAAATGCCCTTAATCTAAATCGTAACAGTGCCGCTGAAGCTTATGGCCTGAATAGCAAAAAGACGGAGACAGGTAAAACTGAATCGAGTACGGAGTCAAACTCCTCTGCCAAAGAACCCCCTAAGGTTGATACTAAACCGAGTGAGGAGATAGCGCTGTCACCACGGGCACTGCGAGCACAAAAAATTCAGGCCATGTCGAAAGATTTTTTTGCTGATGGCAAATTTAGCGTGGCTGAGATACCCGCTTTAGTCTCGCGGTTACAAAAAGACGGTATTCTTTCCGATGCACAGGTGGAACGGCTCTCGCAAAACGGCATTAGTTTGCCAAGCCAAAGTACCAATAAGCAGTCTTTGCAGGATTTTATCGATGATGAGCTAAAGTCTTTGGCTGAAAAATCGCCTAATAGCCCTATGATCAACACGTTAGTAGATGCTAAAAATGTGTTAAAAAACATGGATGATGCCCAGTCGCCAGTGCTGGCACAAAAGGCGACTAAAGTGTTTGGTCAATTAACGGATTATTTGAATAGCAACCCCATCATGAGCGATAGTCAAAAACAGTTATGGCAGGGACTTAAATCAACGATGCAGGTGGCTTCATCCATGGGGATGCAGCAATCGGCGTTGGGACAATTGAGCAGTTATCTTGCCTTAGCTAAGCGCTAGTCTTATTTACAATATTCTTTCAAAAACAATAGACTTTGGCTTTTGGGTCAGAGTCTTTTGTCATTATTAGCGCCATTTCCTGCGTCTACTATCTTGCTTTAGCATCAAGGTCAAGGCCTAAAACTGAGATCATTGGGTTTGGCAGCAGTTCTTATTTGTTCTTTTTATCCATCCGATAAATCATGATCTGGATCATGGAATTTTAGGTGTCGATGCCGCTTAATTGCCTACATATTGTGTTGATAGATTATTTAATCACTATATATAGTGTTAATTTTAATCGGGATGGAGAGGAATTAAACAATGCCAGTCGTGATCAAGCGGGATGGTTGCCGCACACCTTTTGATGAAACAAGGATAAGAGATGCAGTGGTCGCTGCTGCAAACTCGGTTGGGATAGAGGACGCAGATTATGCCGCGACGGTAGCCGCTTGTGTGAGAGAACGAGTGGCGAATATGGCAGAAGTTGAAATCCACCATCTACAGGATGCAGTTGAAAACCTATTGATGGAAGGCCCTTATAAATCATTGGCACGGGTCTACATTGAATATCGTCACGACAGAGACATTTGCCGCGATGCTACCAGTAAGCTCAATCTTGAAATCCGTGGTTTAGTCGAGCAGAGCAATGCCGCGCTGTTAAATGAAAACGCCAATAAAGACTCTAAAGTGATCCCAACTCAACGGGATCTGCTGGCGGGCATCGTGGCTAAACATTATGCCAAGAGTCATATTCTGCCTAAGGATGTGGTGGCTGCGCACGAAATCGGTGAGATCCACTATCACGATCTTGATTACTCGCCCTTTTTCCCGATGTTTAACTGTATGTTGATTGATTTGGCGGGCATGTTGACCCATGGCTTTAAGATGGGCAACGCCGAAATTGAGACCCCAAAATCGATCTCTACCGCTACAGCCGTGACGGCGCAAATTATTGCCCAAGTGGCAAGCCATATCTATGGCGGCACCACGATTAATCGTATTGATGAAGTGTTAGCGCCTTTTGTGGCCAAGAGTTATGACAAACATTATCAAGTGGCACTGAATTGGCAGATTAAAGATGCTAAAGCCTATGCCACTGCTCAGACTGAAAAAGAATGCCACGATGCTTTCCAATCCCTTGAATATGAGGTGAATACCTTACATACCGCTAATGGACAAACCCCGTTTGTGACCTTTGGTTTCGGTCTAGGTACTTCGTGGGAGTCGCGTTTAATTCAACAATCGATGCTGAAAGTACGCATGGCGGGGTTAGGTAAAAATCGTAAAACAGCGGTGTTCCCTAAATTGGTGTTTGCCATCCGTGATGGTATTAACCACAAAGTCGGCGATTGCAATTACGATGTAAAACAAATGGCCCTTAAATGCGCCAGTATGCGCATGTACCCAGATATTTTGAACTATGAGCAAGTGGAAAAAGTGACGGGTTCGTTCAAAACGCCTATGGGTTGCCGCAGCTTTTTAGGTTCCTATAAAGAAAATGGTGAACTCGTCCATGAAGGCCGCAATAACCTTGGCGTTGTTAGCTTAAACTTGCCACGTGTTGCGCTAGAAGCGAATGGCGATGAGGCTGAGTTCTACCGTATTCTGGATGAGCGGCTATTACTTGCCCGCCGCGCATTAGATACGCGTATCGAACGGTTAAACGGAGTGAAAGCCAGAGTTGCGCCGATTTTGTATATGGAAGGTGCCTGTGGCGTGCGCTTGCGTGCCGATGATGATATCGCCCAAATCTTTAAAAATGGTCGGGCATCGATTTCATTAGGTTATATCGGTTTACATGAAACCATTAATGCGCTCTATGGCACTGAAACCCATGTGTTTGATGATGCTAAGCTTCGTGAAAAAGCGGTGGCGATTGTTGCGCACCTTAAAGCGGCTACCGACGCATGGAAGGCCGAAACGGGTTATGGATTCAGCCTTTATAGCACCCCAAGTGAGAGTCTCTGCAGTCGTTTTTGTAAGCTCGATGCGCGCCAGTTTGGTGTGGTTGCGGGGGTAACCGATAAGGGCTATTACACCAATAGCTTCCATTTAGATGTGGAAAAGCACGTGAATCCTTACGATAAGATCGATTTTGAGCAGCCATATCCCGCCATCGCCAATGGTGGTTTTATTTGCTACGGCGAATATCCTAATATGCAGCACAATATCGAAGCGCTCGAAAATGTCTGGGATTACAGCTATAGCCGTGTACCTTACTACGGTACTAACACGCCGATTGACGAATGTTATGATTGTGGTTTTACCGGCGAATTTAGCTGTACTAGTAAAGGATTTACTTGCCCTAAATGCGGCAACCATGAGCCAAGTCGAGTGTCTGTTACGCGCCGTGTGTGTGGTTACTTAGGCAGTCCCGATGCCAGACCGTTCAACCATGGTAAGCAAGAAGAAGTGAAGCGTAGGATCAAACACTTGTAACATTTTTGCCTTGTTGTGTTTGTTACACTGATATCAGCACAGTCGCTTAGCATGGGACTGTGCTTTGATTTTTAGCCAGTCTGGCGCTCCTTGTATTTCGTATTGGACTTATACAATGAACTATCAGCAATATTATCCCGTTGATGTGGTCAACGGCCCAGGCACTCGGGCCACCTTATTTGTTTCAGGTTGTGAGCACCAATGCCGTGGTTGCTATAATCAAAGTACTTGGGATGTGCGCTCTGGCCATTTATTTGATAAGGCAATGGAAGATAATATCATCGCCGATTTGCTGGATACGCGGATCGTTCGCCGTGGCTTATCACTCTCTGGCGGCGATCCACTTTTACCCGCCAATCTTGAGGGGATTTTGGCGCTTGTTAAGCGCGTCAAAGCTGAATGTCCCGGTAAAGATATTTGGCTGTGGACGGGCTATGTATGGAATGAATTGAGCGATAAACAGCGTGCGGTGCTGGAATATGTAGATGTGCTGGTGGATGGCAAATTTGAGCAAAATCTTGCAGATCCGAGCCTTCCATATCGGGGTAGCAGTAATCAGGTGATCCGTTTCTTATAAAAGCGGTAACGAGGATCGCTAACTTGCTGTTATAATCCCACACCTTGACACAGTGACCCAGACAAACAGGCCAAAGATTAGGTCAATATCGACTGGGATTCGCTAAAGTAATTTAAGGTAACATAATGAATTTAAAGCAAGAACTGCAGCAGCTAAACGATAAGTTAGATAAGTTTCGTCGTAAACTGGCGGCGGCAGAGCAACGTGGCGATGTTGTCATCGTGGCGCAGTTTAAACGCGAGATTGAGGCTGTTACTAAGCAAATCAATAGCGTAAAAACGCAGCAGTCGCGTTTATTACAAAAGCAAGGGGTGGATATTCAGCACTTGCCATTTCACCGCGCCCTCACCAAAGCTGAGCAAGCCGATATGGGTCAACTGAAAAAGTCAGTAAAAGGCTTAGTTGTTGTGCACCCAATGACTGCTTTAGGGCGCGAAATGGGCTTGACTGAAGTAACAGGTTTTGCACCAGCAAAATTTTAAGCTACATTGCTAAGTTATTCAATAAGTTGCAAAATAGAACACTTATCTATTTTGCAGCGCCTTGGCTCGACATATTACCCATTGAGCTGAATGAGTCACCCAGTTAATAGCTTAGTTTTGTAGTTGATTAAATTACTAAAGTATTTCGTGATTGCTGAAAACACTTTAGAATAGGTGCGCCGTAGGCTAAGTACCTAATCATTGTTTTGTTTATGGATGTTCCTTCCGTCTCATGGAATGAGAGTTGTCGTTAAGGTTAAGTCATGTCGATAAAATATGTCGCGACGTCAAAATTACCCACTCCCTGGGGCGTTTTTGCCATGCACGGTTTTGAAGATACCGAAACCGGTAAAGAGCATGTTGCCCTCACATTTGGCACCCTAAGTAGCGATGCTCCTGTTTTAGGCCGTATTCACTCTGAGTGTCTCACGGGCGATGCCTTATTCAGCTTACGCTGTGACTGTGGATTCCAGCTGCAAACCGCGATGCAAAACATTGCCGAGACCGGCAGTGGGTTTATCTTATATTTGCGTCAGGAAGGTCGTGGTATTGGTCTGCTAAACAAGATCCGTGCCTATGAGTTGCAGGATAAAGGCGCCAATACGGTTGAGGCGAATGAACAGTTAGGTTTCCCTGCGGACATGCGTAAATACGATATGATCCAGCCTATGCTTGAGCAGATTGGCGTAAAGCATGTACGCTTAATGACCAATAACCCTCGCAAAGTCAAAGCGATGAAAGAAATCGGCATCGAAGTGGTTGAGCGCGTACCCTTACAAGTTGGTAAAAATCGCTATAATGAGGCTTACTTAAAGACTAAGTCCACTGAGCTTGGGCATATGATGTCTGAGTATCATTTTACGGATGAACAGTAGTTCTTAGTGCAATAAATTTACCGATTAGGCTGCAAATTAGGATCTGTTTGCGTAAATTGAATATCATTTTTAGTCGGTTTATCGTCAACCTCTGCTCCATTTCGGCGCTATCAATGGGGATTGTTTTCCCGCTGTTGGCGTCGACAGAGCCTGTTTCAAACTCCAGTCACCCGCAAGATTTTGCTGCATTTGCCCCCCAATCTTCCCAAGCGTTTTCGAAGATTAGCCCTGAAACGCCGATTGATGGGAAAAATAATCCTAACTCTGTTTATGCCTTTGGCAGCTACCTTGGCACAGGGGTATATCGAGCTGCTGAGCAAAATGCCACCGTCGTTAGTATTCCGTTAAACTTTGATTTTTTGAAGGATGATAGTAGTCAGACTTGGCTGCGTTTACCCTTATCTTTCGGTTTTTTTGACTACTTAGCCAAAGACATCACCGACGGCGAATTGCCATCGTCAGTTGGCACCATGACGATAACGCCCGGCATCGAGCACCATTGGCAGGCAACGGCAAATACGCGGATGGAAGCCTATTTGGATGTGGGCTTTGGGACAAATTTTGAGACCGATGCGAATGTGGCGATTTTAGCCTCAGGTGTAAGCACCTTGTATGATTTTAGTCTTGCGGGTGAAGACAGTGTCTGGGTATCGAGGTTGAAGTTTGCGGGCTACAGTGAACGGGTAGGAAAATTAACCGACCAATTTGCGGTATTGCAAACCGGGGTAGATATTGGCCTTTCGCCGCGCTGGCAATGGTTGAATATCCAGATGCAACCTAGGTTATTTGCGGTCGGTTATTGGTACTTCAACGAGCTGGATTTTAGCCAAGATGCTGAAGATGAAACCATTGTCTCTGGAAGCTATGAGTTTGGTGCCACACTGGCATTTTCTAAGCCTTTGGGCGGCGATCTCCTCGGCATAGATAGAATTGGCATCAGTTATCGAACCGGTGACGGGTTAAATATTTGGCGTTTATTGTTTAGTTTCCCAATCTAGTTTACAGCTACCAAGATTGAAAATGATTCGGTACTCAGCTTAGCCTGCGTTTTTTTGTGCATCGCGCATTTTCTGGTCCATTAACACGGCAATTTGGTTACCGAGTTGCATAATTTGTTCCTGCAATAGCTTACGTTGCTGAGCTGCGGCCTCGGAATCATCCCCTTCCAGTTTCGTGAGCATCTTCTGCAAAGCTTTGATTTGCTCTTTCAGACGCTTAATTTGTTCGTCGATGATAGATTTGGGTTCTTCATTCTCAGCACTTTCCGTCTGTTGCCGTTTTTCCGCGGTTTGACCTCTGAGAGAAGCGCCTACTTCGGTAGCGAGAGCTTGTCTTCCGGCATTGGATATATTGACCGTTTCTTGCGTGCTGGTCTCTGCCGATGAACTCTCAGAGGCTGAGCCAGCTGTTGGCGTGGTGGTGATATAAGCGCTGGAAACAGATTTGAAGGCGCTGCTATTTGCGGTCGTGTTTAATCCATTAATGTTCACGATAGGCTCCATAAGTACCTGAAGGTTATTCATCGAATTATCGGCCTTGAGATAAAAAACTTAAGTGCTAAGCATCCTATTTGATACAAAAGGCGTATCTAGGATAGGTTAGGGGATTAATGGTTAAGGTCGTTCACTTTTTGACTGATAAGGATATGAAAGATATGGCTCGTAAACTACAAATAACATGCGCTGCATTTTTGGCTTTGAGTGGAATAAGTGTGCCTGCGATGGCTAAAAATATTTTAGATAAACTGACCGTTGCAGAAGGCTTTAACCTGAGCTTATTTGCAGATAATGTTGACAATGCGCGCGAAATTGCCGTATCCGAAAAAGGCATTGTCTATGCGGGCTCGATGAAGGCCGGGAATGTTTATGCCCTTATCGACCGTAATCAGGACGGTGTTGCCGATGAGAAAATTCTGGTTGCCTCGGGACTAAAGCTACCATCAGGTGTGGTGATCAAAGATGGCGATCTGTATGTCTCCGAAGTGGAGCGCATCATTCGCTTCAAGGATATTGATAACCACTTAAACTCACCAACATTTGAGGTGGTCTTTGATGGGTTTCCAACTGAAACCCACCATGGCTGGAAAGTACTAGGGGTTTCACCGACTGGCGAGTTAATCATTCCTGTAGGCGTGCCTTGTAATGTGTGCGCGGAGAATGAACGCTATGGACGTATTTTCTCGCTCAATCTGGAGACTAAAAAATTAACCACCATTGCCCAAGGGGTTCGTAATTCCGTCGGGTTTGATTTTCAGCCTGGCACTCAAACCCTTTGGTTTAGCGATAATGGCCGCGACATGATGGGCGATGATATTCCTCCCTGCGAAATCAATAAGGTCAGTTACTTGGGGGAACATTTTGGCTTCCCCTATGTGCATGCAGGTACAATTCTTGACCCTGAGTTTGGCCAAGGTAAAGATCCTACCAAGTACACCGCTCCTGCGCTCTCCTTAGGGGCTCACGTGGCGCCACTAGGCATTCATTTTTATCTTGGTAAACAGTTCCCTAGCGATTATCAACAGCAGTTATTTGTCGCTGAACATGGTTCATGGAATCGCACTAAGAAAGCGGGTTATAAAGTGGCCTTGGCGACGATAGAGCAAGGCAAGGTGGTCAAATACACTCCATTTTTAACTGGCTTTATGCAGGGCGAGCAAACCTTTGGTCGCCCAGTGGCCTTTGCTGAATTGGCCGATGGCAGTTTACTCGTGTCGGATGATTATGCAGGGGCAATCTATCGCGTCACTTATCCGCAGACAAAATAGCCAATAGGTGAAGTCTTAAACGCTTATTCTTAGCCGTTGGCTTGATTAGCAGGGGACTCTTGCCAATCATGGTTGCCCACCGAAGGATATTGGATTGGCGCTAATCTAGCTGATAGACAGATTAAAAAATAATGCGCGGGATAATTGAATTAATTATTCCGCGCATTTTTGTCTGTTCCTGTGAATATGCGTTTGAATATTCGAGCGAAATTTAGTCGCGCTTGCCCCAGATATGGCTATTGATCTGGCCATCTGTTGCGGCTGTCGATGTAGCCGTACTTGCCTGAGCTGGTTTCTGTGCTGGTTTTGCAGGTTTTTTGGCCGATGTTTTCGCTGGTGCATTGGATGTTTTCGCGGCGGGCAACGGCAGTTTATTGGTTTTTAAATATAAATATTCTACTTTTTCCCGTGCCCAATCGGTTTTTCTTAAAAATCGTAGACTCGATTTGATACTCGGATCTTCGGTAAAACAGCGGATCTTGATGCGAGCTCCGAGTTCTTCCCAGCCATAGTGCTCAACGAGTTGTGTGACTATGGTTTCCAGTTTGATGCCGTGTAATGGGTTATTTTCTTGAGTCATTTTGTATAAATTACCGTGAACAATAATCGGATTATACCAGTATTATACCGATTGACTAAAATCATAGATAAAAAAACGGGCACTCATCAGTGCCCGTTTGCTTTGTATATCAATATTGTTGGAAATTAAGCTTCATCGGGTAATTCGCTGTCGCTATCAACTTCACCTTTACCTTTGGTTTTCACAATCAGTAAGCCTGTGATGACTAGCGTTGAAACAGTCCCTGCGATGGTGGATAAGGTCATCGGTAAGCCTGCACCTAAAGTTGCAGAGTTAAGTAGGAAGGTGATAACTACTGTGGTCATAAACATGGCTGGAATGGTGGTGATCCAGTGCAGTTTATTGTGACGCAGTAGGTAAGCTGAGGCCGTCCAGAGCATTAATACAGCTGTCGCTTGGTTAGCCACACCGAAGTAGCGCCAGATCACGCCGAAGTCGACTTGAGTCAGTAAGCCACCAATCACAAACAATGGAATAGCTAACACTAAACGTTTAGGTAAAGCCACCTGCGGCATGTTAAAGAATTCAGCCAAAATCAGACGAGCAGAGCGGAAAGCCGTATCGCCTGAAGTAATTGGCAGAATGATCACACCAAGGATTGCCATAAAGCCACCCACTGCGCCTAACAGACCAGTTGATGCTTCGTATACAACGTTTGCAGGGTTACCCGCCATGCCTGTGCTTAATCCTTCAACACCGTGGAAGTAAGACAGTGCAATCGCACACCAGAGTAGGGCGATGATACCTTCACCGATCATGGCACCAAAGAACACAAAACGACCGTTCTTTTCGTTTTCAACGCAACGTGCCATCAGTGGTGATTGCGTGGCGTGGAAGCCTGAAATCGCACCACAAGCGATGGTGATAAACAGCGCAGGCCATAATGGCATATCTTTAGGGTTTAAATTTTGGAAGAAGTCGCCCGCTTGCACATTGGGCAGTAGCGTATGTTCGCTTGATAACATGATCGCAAAGGCTAAACCAAATGACATGAAGAACAACAGCGCGCCAAAGAAAGGATATAAACGGCCGATAATTTTATCGACAGGTACCACAGTGGCAATCAGGTAGTAAACGAAGATAATCGCAACGAAAATGCTAACATCCCAACCCGTTAGCTTGCCTAACAGGCCTGCTGGCGCAGAGATAAACACCACACCTACGAGCAATAATAGAATGATGGCAAACACATTCATAAAGTGCTTGGCACTTTTGCCTAAATACTTACCAGCAAGGTTTGGTACAGATTGACCACCATTACGGACCGACAACATACCGGAGAAGTAATCGTGCACCGCTCCTCCAAAGATACAGCCGATCACAATCCACAACATCGCTGAAGGACCGTAGAGCGCCCCGAGGATTGGACCGAAGATTGGACCCACACCTGCGATATTCAATAATTGGATTAAGTACACTTTGCCTTTCGACATAGGCACATAGTCCACACCGTCGGTTTGGGTAAAAGCCGGTGTTTGACGTTTTTCGTTGATACCAAATACCTTTTCGACAAAGGTACCGTAGATAAAGTAGCCGCCGATCAATAGACCGACACAGAGTAGGAACCACATCATTTTAGTTATCTCCCCATTTTGAGTTGTGCAGAGTGTAAACAAGTTGTTTACATAAAACAGGGGTAACTGGGTGAGAGGTCGATAATGCTGACTCAGCGGCAATAGAATGGGGCGAGCGGTTGTATGAGGATGTCATTCATAAGTATTAACCGCCTCCAGCGGCTTAGATACGCGCATTAGTGGTTAACAATGGGGCTATTGGAAGCCGAACAATTGCTTAAGACTTTTTAAATAACGGCGAGAAACGGGCACTTTGTCGCCAAGCAGAGTCGTGACTTCGGCGCCAGTATCGAGCAGCTCTATTTCGGCAATGGCTTTGGGTGAAATCAGATATTGGCGATGGCAACGCACTAGCGGTGTTTTTTCTTCCAGCACTTTAAGGGTAAGTTGGGTATGTACTTTGCCCTTGGTACAGGCGACATGAATACCGCTTAAATCACTAAAAACATACTCAACATCTTGAATGGGGATCACTTTTAATTTACTACCGCTGTAACAGGGTAGGTGCTCGAGGCATCGAGGCGCGATCAGATTAACGGCTTGCGGAGTGAGGTCCTTACGAACACGTTTTAGGGTTTGGCTGAGTCGATCGGCATCTATTGGCTTAAGTAAATAATCAAAGGCATGATTATCAAAGGCTTTGACGGCAAATTCATCAAATGCAGTGACAAACACGATTTTAGGTAAGGTGTCGGGATCGAGCATAGCAATCAGTTCCATGCCTGAAATACGTGGCATTTGGATGTCGAGAAAAACTAATTGAGGCTTTTCTTTGGCAATGGTTTGCAATGCTTCTATGGCGTTGCTGCATTGGCCAATAATCTCAATGTCGGCTTCTTGGCCGAGCAAATCCGCAAGCTCCTCGCGGGCAAACAATTCATCATCGACAATCAAACAAGTGATCACGTGCTAGTTTCCGTCTGTTCTATGGGTAAGCGGATGGTCACCTTGGTGTATTCATCCGGCTTGCATTCAACTTGGATGCCATACTGTTCGCCAAACAGATTTTGTATCCGTTTATGAACTAAATTCATCCCCAATCCCTCAGAATCTATTGAGGGTTGATAAAGGCCGGCGTTATCTGTCACCTCAAGAGCTAATATATGGTCATCCATACGTCCCGTGACCTTGATTTGTCCTTGCTCAATCATATGGGAGGTGCCATGTTTTACCGCATTCTCAATGATGGGTTGTAGGGTAAATGCAGGCACTTTACAGTGGTAAAGTGATTCAGGTATAGCAATGTTGACCTGTAATTTATCAATAAATCTCGCTTTCTCAATAGTGAGATAAGACGCTATGTGATCGAGCTCATCCCCGAGTGTCACTAAACCCGTTGTACGTTTTAAATTGATCCGCAAAAATTGTGACAACTGCTGCAACAGTTGCTTCGACATATCGGGATCGCGCTTAATAATCGCACTGATGGTATTGAGAGCGTTGAATAAAAAGTGTGGATTCACTTGAGCTTGCAGTAATTTTAATTCCGCTTGGGTGAGCAGGTTTTGCTGCTGTTCAAAACGGCCGTAGAGGATCTGGTTCGACAATAGCCGAGCAATCCCTTCCCCTAAGGTGCGGTTAATGTTCAAAAATAGTTTATTTTTTGGCTCGTATAACTTGATGGTGCCAATGACTTCGGTGTCGCTGCGAAGTGGGATCACAAGGCTCGAACCGAGTTTACACTGGCTCGAAATCGAGCAGGAATAGGGCATCTCCACCCCATCGGCGAACATCACCTTGTTTTGGTTTATGGCCTCAAGGGTGATTTTTGAGGAAATCGGTGTTCCAGGGATATGATGGTCGGCACCAATACCGATAAAGGCCAAAAGTTTTTCTCTGTCCGTAATGGCAACAGCACCCACATTGGTTTCTTCAATGACAATTTGCGCGACCTTGCCGCTGCTTTCTTCGTTAAACCCCTTAGAAAGCAGCCCAACACTGCGCTCGGCAATTTTAAGCGCCTTGGTTGAGAAACTAGAGGAGAGCTTGTCAAACATGGTTTTTTGGTCGCGGATCATGCTCATAAACAGCGCTGCGCCAATGGAATTAACCAACAGCATAGGCGGAGCTATCTGCCGCACTAATTCCCATGCGGCATCAAACGGGCGTGCAATCAGCAAAATAATGCTCATTTGCATCATTTCGGCGTAAAAGGTCACCAAACAGACTAAGAGAGGATTGTAGATAAGTTCACTTTTACCCGCGCGGCGTAGGTAAAAACTGATCATTCCCGCGGAGAGTCCTTCGAGAGTGGTTGAAATCGCGCAGGCTAAATCGGTAAAGCCACCCATGCTGTAGCGGTGTAAACCGCCAGTGAATCCGACTAAAAATCCGGTGACAGGACCGCCGAGTAAACCGCCTAGCACGGCACCCATGGCGCGAGTATTGGCAATGGCCCCTGAAGTTTGCTCACCAAAATAGGTCGCCATGATACAAAAGCTAGAAAAAACCAGATAAATAAATATTTTATGAGGTAGGCGCGGTGATGTTTCTGCAAACAGTTTAAAAAGAGGTGTTTTACTGACTAAATAAACAATCACTAAATAGAGTGACATCTGTTGGGTCAGTAGCAAGATCAAGGACATAGTGGCTCACTTTATCGTCACAGCGGTCAGCGCAGTTATTGACATTGGCAGTATGTGCGCAAGATCAGGGTTAAAATTCAACAGTTCGGTTATAAAGCTTAATCTTATTTGCATCTTTTGGAGAGACTATGTCCGATTCTGTTCACGGTCATGACGTTATGGCGCTGATGGTAGCGCAAGCTCATCCCGTTTTAAAGCCTCAGTTTATTGCTCTGATGACTGAAACCTTTGGAGAAGCAGCGCGTTATCACACTTGTAGTGCCGAAAACCTTACTGCGGAGGAGTTAATTTTTTTGTTGTTGAGTAAAGGGAAAATGGCAGAATCAGCGCAAGGGCTCGCCCTTGTTGCTGGGCGGCAGTGTCATCATTCTGATCATTAAGTATGGCTAATCTGGTCTATGAGCCGCGCAATTGCTTGGGGTCATAGGCCATAACTTGCTGTTAAAGAAAGGGCGATCAACGGATTGGTTTACCTTGATGCCATAAAGATTAATGCTCATCCTGCTTACTTTTATTTACCACTTCAAGCTGTTCTGCAATTGTTTTTTGACTGAATTCATCAATCAAGATCCGCAATAAGCGTGATTTGGCGATTTTAGTTCCTTTGGCGAGCCCATCTAATTGGGTAATACTGGTTTCCGTTAAGGTAAAGGTGGCATGGCGATAAATTTTGGCTGACTTTTTATCTAAGCCTTTTGGCTCTGCGGGAGGGACCGCTAAAATACTCGCTTTACCTAAAGCATAGTTATTGGCATCTTCGATAAAATCCTCAATAGAAACCGTTTTGATAACTTGTTTTGGTTTCTTGCGTTTAAGATCAGTTAAGCTCATAACTATTTTCTGGTGGTAAGGTGAACAGCTCATCCACTATGGCGCGGATCTCGTCGGCCGCTTTCCCATCTGGCTCAATTTCCATTACGGACGATCCTTTTTCCTCACTGTCATCGTAGATATTTCGGCAAAAAGTCACCGAATTGAGTACGCGTAATCCAAAGGATTGGACCACTTCTTTGGCCTCTAAAATACGCTTTACTTGGGTGGGCAAAGCGGGACATTGGGTTAGCACAATGGTTGCCACCATTTTGGGATTAACCATCTTACAGGTGCTGAGCATATCTTCCATATGGGGTAAGGTTTTAAGATCGCGACGTTTGGGTCTAAGTGGGATAACTACGTAAGTGGCCACCGACATGGCGGCGCGCATAGCAAGGTTATCTTGACCGCCACAGTCAACAATGACGTAGTCGAAGCGTTCATTAAGACTGAGCAGATCGTTACGTATTTTGCCGTAGAGCTGAATACAATTGATTGCAGGGAGGCTAGGGTCGTTGTTTCGAGCTTGGATCCAATCGGATGTTGTACGTTGGGGATCGCAGTCTACCATTAGTACATTGGCGGCAAATTTTTGCTTTATATAAACCGCAAGATTTTGCGCGAGGCAACTCTTGCCACTGCCACCTTTCTCTCCACCCACCAGCAATATCATAGCAATGTCCTTTGTACGAATAGTTCAACTAATTCAGTGTAGAACAGCTCAATCGACCCTGCGTAGCTAGATTGAAATTAAAGCAATTGCATCGCGACATGATAACTTTGATCATGACGTTTAGAGCAGCGGCAAACTTGGCCTTTTACGCTATTTTGTCGGGATGTTTCTGGATTGAATGTCACGTTAACTAATTCACCGAGTTCAAATGGGTTTTTATAATCAAACAGAATGCCTCTGCGGGCTAAATCGATACATACGCCTTCGTCCGTATGTTCAACGCCATTCTTATCAGTCCAATGCAAGAGCACGCGTTCAGCTTCCATATCTACTCGAAGTGAGCTGCGTTTTTCTTCAAATCCAACTGGATGTTCACCCATAACTCAATTGTCCCGTAAATAATTGATCTCAGTAAAACTAGCATAATTGCTTTTTGGCAGAATACCAATCTGAAAGCGAGGGATTTGGAAGGATTTTGCAGGTAAAGAATGGCGCCATTGAGCTTGGTTGGCAATGGCGCCCAGTAGCAATTAGTTATCGTATTCTTGATTTTTAGGATAGGGCATTTTTAATTGGCCCCAACGGATCACGATGACCGTTGCCGCAAGGATCAAAGTTGAAAGCGAAATTGCGGCGATGCGCCAGTCATCCATACTCTTCATATCTAAGATCAAATAACGTGCAAGGGCAACTATGGCAATATACAGCGGCATGCGCACAGGCAATTTTCCCGATTCTGCATAATTAGCAACCATGGCCAGTACTTCGAGATAAATAAACAATAACAACAGATCGGCAAGGGCGACTGCGCCGACATTAAATACATGGACAATTTCTTGACCAATAGCAACCACAGTCGCTATTGCTATGATGATTAAGACGAGATGCTCAACTGCTTTTAAGCCTTTGGCACCATATTGACGATAAAATGGCATGGGTACTCCCTACTCAATATTTTTGTAAATAGTAACAGTAAAAATACTTTAGGTAGGGAAAAGAGACGCGATTCTCTGTGACTCAATTCACAAGATAGTAATTGGTTGTCTGCTATAGGTACCGCGCCATGAGTTTTCTCGAGTCACCTTGCTTAGCCTGGCCGTCCATCGGCTCTGACGCGACAAAGCATTGGTGCGTAGTAGTAACAGAAACACCCAAAAGCCAGCATCCAACAAATAATGGCTGCGAGCATTAATTCGATAAACCATGCACTGGGTAAACCCGCTAAGACACGGAACACTGTAGCCAGTAATATTAACCCAAAAGCCAGTGTCATTGGCCTAGCGGGTTTTAGTTGTCTGCCGGTATGGCCTAGCGATACCCTCGACATCATTGCGAGGATCATGCCGCCAAGTCCTCCAACAGTAATGGCATGCATTCCTACGGAAAGTGGTAGTCCTGTAGCAATCAGTATCAAACCAATGGGAATACATAAGTAACTTAAATGCAGTGACCATAACAGCGGCACAGACCAACTTGCCTGCCATCCCCAACGAGACCAACGTAGTAACAATACCAGACCCGCAATACCAGCCAGAGCGCGCGTCAGTAATATTATCTGCGGTAAAAAGAGACTCGCAACAAGCGCTAATAGGCTAGCAAAACTTAACCATTCCAGTATGGGAATAGGGGAGTGTCTTTGCCATTGGGTGGCGCGCTCAGTAAAGAATGGGATCACTCTACCACCAAGCAAAGCAACAATTACCCCAACAAGGATGACTGCTGCATAAAGACCATTATTAGCCCACTGTAATTGATTAGTTATTAAACCGTAATAGCTAAATCCATTAAAAAGCGTGAGTAAACTGAGAATAGGGATAAACACAAAGTTACGCCATTGGCGTACTTTAACCACAGATATTGATAATGCAATTGCGGTTAAGGGTAAAAACATCAAGTCGATGATCATGATCGCCACAAACGGAATATCTAGCGGCAATATAAATAAAAGCCTTGGTAGTAACCAGACCGTAAATAGCCCTATAAGAGGTAAGCCTTTCAACCCAGGTTGTCCTGTCCAGTTTTGTACTGCGGTGAGTAAAAAACCTGCGACGACGGCACAGGCAAACCCAAAAATCATCTCATGACCATGCCACCATAAAGGATTGATGTTGTTAGGAAGTAATGACAGACCGGAAAGAAATCCTCCCCAGATCCCTAAACTTAATAGACTAAATAGACTCGCAAATAAGAAGAAAGGTCTAAAACCTAAGCGGAAAAGCGGTAGTTTAGGTTGTAAATGTGCAGGTTCATCAATATTCAACATAATGACAGCGTAGTAGTGAAACACGAAAAGTATTTTAAGCTGCAAATTAAATGAATGTATATATCTACTTATGAGTAGCTTGTAAGTAAGCGTCCGAGTGAAGGGATTAAGATAGTCTTATCGCTGTGGTTTAATCTATTGATAAGGTAGAATAAATTACAATAGAGGACGTAAAGGAAATACAGGGATGCAAACGCTAAAAAGGCGTTAATGCTTAACTTGTTCAATTAGGAAAGTCAATTTCTCTAACATAAAACAAGTTAAGCCATTGTATCTGCAAGTCGCAATTATTTGGTCTTACGCTTTTGCCACTTAAACATGATCGAGTATTTCCAGAGGTTACTGATCATTAAATATCCTACAGTAGAAAACACGATCCCTAATACTAGGCAACCTAGTAGGAATGCTGGCCCAATTGTGGCTAATGAGGCTTCTATCCATTGCCAGCTTGCCTCAAAGGCAAATTCCTGCGGTGCGTGGCCAAGAATTTTTGCACCTAATAAATAAGCCCCATAAAACATAACTGGCATCGTAAGTGGATTGGTGATCCAGACTAAAGCGACGGAAACGGGAATATTGACATTAAAAAGGATTGCAAAGGCCGCGGCGACCACCATTTGAAAAGGCATTGGGATCCAAGCGACAAACAAGCCTATGGCAAAGGCCCCCGGCGCAGAGCGTCGATTAAGCGCCCAAAGATTAGGATTGTGTAATAAGCGACCGAAAATGCGTAGGTGTTTGTGCTCACGCAGGGTTTCAGGCTTAGGCATAAATCTTTTTATTAATTTTTTTGGCATAGGCTGAAATTGCTGTCTTAACTTAATTCACTATGAATGGATTCATGTTTGGCTTTAGTGCCACCTTACTGTCAGCGATGTTATGGCCTTCGCTGCCGCCAATTACTTATCTACCCTACTTTTGCTTTGGGGCTCTCATCTTATTCAAAAAAGCACCTAGCTTATCTGGCACACTCTTTGCGATGTTCTGGCTAACAGGATTTTGCTTAGTGTTATCTCGGCAGGATCTTCCTTTATCCCAAAAGCCTATACAGGTGAGGGGCGAAATCATATCACTAGTTAGTCAAAACAGCGACTGGGTTAGCTTCGATATTGTTGTCGATAAACCAAATTTAATCTTTGGGCCAACGGCTAAGTTGCGTTTAACCTGGCAATCCGAGGCGACACTGCAAGTTGGGCAAGTTTGGGATTTCACTTTTATGCCTAAAAGTATATCCAGTGTACTCAATCAAGGAGGATATAACGAACAAAAGCAATTGATTAGTCAGCATATTGTCGGTAAAGGCCGCGTTATGCATGCAAGGCTTCAAGCTGAGCGTTTTTCGTTAAGACATCACTTAATCACACGACTTGCTCCAAAGTTATCTGCGTTAACACAGGGGGATATTCTGCTGGCGTTAATCCTCGGGGATAAACAACTTATCTCGCAAACTAAGTGGCAGGCGTTAAGGCAAACGGGCACGGGCCATCTGGTGGCGATATCGGGATTACATTTATCGGTGATCACCGCTTGGGTCTATGCTTGCGCTTTGTTTTTTCTTACGCGTTTGGCGCCGCATCCAAGTCGACGAAATATAGTTATTGCGCTCATTTTAGCAGGAGTGAGTGCTCTATTTTATAGCTATTTAGCCGGTTTTGCCGTGTCAACACAGCGTGCGTTAGTGATGATTTTATTGGTTATGCTGTTGAGTTTATTAAGACGCTACTCAAGCGCATGGGACCGTTTGCTGTTTGCCTTATTTGTGGTGTTACTCATTGATCCTCTCGCTTGTTTGAGTGCTGGATTTTGGCTTTCTTTTTGTGCTTTGGCGATTATTTTATATACCTTAGAAAGTGCCAAATTTACACAGTCTGTTGATAGTAAAACAACTTTTTTAGCCAAGTCGCGAGTCAGAGTCATACAGTTTTGGTCAATACAATGGCGCTTAAGCCTGATATTGGGACTGCTGCAAGCCATCTTTTTTGGTGGTGTGAGTATCCATAGTTTGTGGATGAATATGCTGGTGGTGCCTTGGTTTAGTCTTATCGTCATTCCGCTATCGATGCTGGCTTTTATCATCTGGTGGTTAGGTACGTTTTTAGGGCAATCGTGGCTGGGATTATTCAATTTGGCGGATTTAGGACTATTTCCCTACGGCAAGTTACTTGAACTCAGCGTCGATTTACCCGCCCATTGGCATGTGGTTTCCGAGACATTATTAGCAGGCGGCCTGTGCGCACTTTTTGCGTTGATTCTGTGGCGATATGTTCCTCATCGGCGCCAATATTGGCACTGGCATGTGTTGATAGGGTTACTGTTTCTACCTCTGGCATTGTCTGTTTTTCAGCGCATTACAGCATCGAAAACCACTCAATGGACGCTACATTTACTTGATGTAGGGCAAGGATTAGCCGTGGTGGTTGAAAAGGATGATAGGGCACTTATCTATGATACGGGCGCCGCATTTGGCGATGATTTTAGCTACAGTGACCGTGTGATTATCCCTTTTCTTAATACTCGAGGATTAACTGATATCGATTTTATTGTGATCAGCCACGGCGATAACGACCATGCTGGAGGCGCTCAAGTACTGGCAAAAGCGTATCCTCAGGCAAAATGGATTACCGATGTTGACCACTTAGATGCTCAGCCTTGTTTAACACAACAGATTGATTGGCAACAACTTACCTTACGCTTTATTTCCCCACAAACCCAGGCGGGTGGCAATAATGCTTCTTGTGTGCTGCGGATTGATGATGGTCAGCAAAGTCTATTACTGAGCGGTGATATTGAAAAGGAAACAGAGAGTATATTGATTGAGCGAGTACAAGCGGGCTTTATACTTAAAAGTCAGGTGCTTATTGCTCCACACCATGGAAGCCGCACCTCATCTACGCTGGCATTTATTGAAAAGGTGGCACCGGAGTTAGTACTGTTTCCAGCGGGGTTGAATAATCGTTATGGCTTTCCTAAAGCCGATGTCGTTGCCCGCTACCAAGCTTTGCAGATAAACCACTTAACCACCGGGATTGAAGGACAAATTAGCGTTACTTTTGAACAAGGGCTACTCGACGTAAAAACCTATCGGCAAGATTTAGCTCCATTTTGGTATAACCGCTTGTTTAGATTTGGTGACTTGATTAATCCAGAGTAGAATGAGCACTTTGCCATAATTTAGTGTTACCAATGACAGCATATCCTAAAGACGAAATGTGGACCGTATTCAAGCGATTACTGGCCTATCTCAAACCGATGAAGGGCATGTTTTTGCTTTCAGTTGCTGGCCTTATTGTGTATGGGCTTGTCGATGCGGCTTTTATTTCTTTTATTGGCCCTTTTATCGATAAAGGGTTTTCCAGCAGTACACCAGCGATCAGTAACGGTATTGCACTCCCCACGAACCAAGGCTTTCATGCCGATAACCAAGTGCTATTAATGGCGCCTATCGTGGTTATTTTAATGTTCTCCCTGCGCGGCTTTGCAAACTTCGTATCCACCTACGGCATTTCTTATATGAGCGCTAGGTTAATTATGGATATGCGCCAGCAAGTGTTTCAACATTATCTAAGTTTACCCGTGAGTTACATGGATAAGGAAAACACGGGCAATTTAATTTCAAAAGTGACCTTCGATACCGAGCAAATTGCCCGTGCATCGGGCAGTGCCTTGATTTCGATTGTTCGTGACGGTGTGACCGTTATCGGTATGCTGGGATTGATGTTTTATAACTCTTGGAAGCTTTCTCTGTGTATTTTAGTGATTGGTCCGATTATGGGATTAGTGATGACTATTGTGAGTCGCCGCTTCCGTAAGGTGTCGAAACAAATCCAAACAGCGATGGGGGATGTCAGTGCCGCAACGGAGCAGATGATCAAAGGTCATAAAAACGTACTAGCCTTTGGTGGACAAGAAACAGAAACGGCTCGCTTTGCCAAAATTAATGACAGAAACCGTCATCAAAATATGAAACTTGCGATCGCACAGGCTATCAGCCAGCCGCTTATCATGGTGATTGGCTCCTTTGCCTTGGCCTTTGTGCTGTATGCGGCGAGCCTAGATAGCATGAAAGCCGATTTGACCGCAGGTACCTTCGCGACGATTCTTGGCGCGATGATGGCCATGCTGCAACCCATCAAAAACCTCACGCGTGTGAATGCCGAATTTCAACGTGGTATTGCAGCGTGCACCACAGTATTTGAACTGTTAGACACTTTGCCAGAATCGGATACTGGTACTTATACCGTCAAGCGTGCTAAGGGCAACTTACGTTTTGATAATGTTTCCTTTAGTTACGAAGGCCAGGAGCGCCGCGCTTTAGATAAAATTGACTTTGAAGTGTCCCAAGGGCAAACCTTAGCCTTAGTCGGGCGCTCTGGGTCGGGGAAGTCGACGATCGCAAGCTTGGTGACTCGTTTTTACACCGGACTAGCGTCTGGCGATATTCTGCTTGATGATGTGAGTATTTATGATTACTCATTGAAATCATTACGTAGCCAAGTGGCTTTGGTATCGCAGCAAGTGACACTGTTTAACGATACTATTGCCAATAATATCGCCTATGCCTATCCGGGCGAAGTCACCCGCGAGCAGATTATTGAGGCGGCGACCTTAGCTCATGCGATGGAATTTATTGAGCAATTGCCCGATGGCTTAGATACCCAAGTCGGTGAAAACGGCGTGCTATTGTCAGGCGGTCAGCGACAACGGATTGCGATTGCGCGGGCAATGTTACGTGATGCACCAGTGCTCATTCTGGATGAAGCGACATCGGCCCTTGATACTGAATCTGAGAAAGCGATTCAGCAGGGATTAGACAATTTACGCCAAAACCGCACCTCGGTTGTGATTGCTCACCGCTTATCAACGATTGAAAGTGCCGATCAAATTTTAGTGGTCGATCAAGGTCGCATCGTTGAGCGTGGCACCCACAAATCTCTACTCGAACTTGGCGGCATGTATGCCAAGTTATACCAAATGCAGTTTGGTAGCTAAATGCAGGCGTTAGTTAATAAAATTTGGTATCAAGGCCACCCATTACGGTGGCTCTTACTGCCTTTTTCTGCGTTGTTTGCGCTTATTACCGCAATTCGCCGTGGTTTATTTCGCTTAGGGATTAAATCACAAACAACACTGCCAGTCCCCGTGATCGTGGTGGGCAATATTACCGTTGGCGGTAGTGGTAAAACCCCCACAGTCATCTATTTGATTGAACTGCTGCGTCAACAGGGGTTTAATCCGGGTGTGATCAGCCGTGGTTATGGCGCGGATATCCAAGGGGTAAAAGTCGTTAGCGTAAAGGATGCTGCAACTGATGTGGGCGATGAGCCAGCTATGATTGTGGCGCGTACTGGTGTGCCTATGGTGGTGGGCCCTAAACGTGTTGATACCGCAAAAACCTTGCTGGCGCAGTTTGCCGTGGATGTGATTATCTGTGACGATGGCTTGCAACATTATGCCCTCGGCCGTGATATTGAGCTGGTGGTGATTGATGGAAAGCGCGGTTTAGGGAATCGTCATTTGCTTCCAGCAGGCCCACTACGGGAAGGTGCTTGGCGTCTTAATCAAGTGGATTTTGTGGTGGTCAATAGTGGACCCGCGCAGGCGAATCAATATGAGATGCAGCTGAGCCCAAGTGCGGTGTTGCCGGTAAATCCTAAGGCTGAGGCCGTGTTTGATCCGACCCAGCCCGTGGTGGCAATGGCGGGTATTGGTCATCCGGCGCGTTTTTTTGAGACGTTAACGCAGCAGGGTTTTCAACTCGCATTATCCCATGGTTTTGATGACCACCAAGCCTACGATAAACACGTGTTATGCGAGCTTGCGGCATCTCGCCCCTTGATGATGACTGAAAAAGATGCGGTTAAATGTCGCGATTTTGCACAAGAAAACTGGTGGTATTTGGCTGTCGATGCCAAGCTATCGCCACAATTTGATCAACAGTTGCTGAGCCGATTACGCTCTGTGGCTGCAGCTAAAAAAGGAAAATCCCATGGCGTTTGATAAAAAACTGTTAGATATCGTTGCTTGTCCAGTATGTAAAGGAAAGTTGGAGTACGATAAGGCGGCGCAGCAATTGATTTGTAAAGCGGACAAATTAGCTTATCCCATTACCGATGGCATCCCAGTGTTATTGGAAAATCGTGCCTTACCGTTAAATGAAGCGGTTTGATTTTTAGGCATAAAACTCAGCGTTATTGAACTTAACGGCTTGAGCTAAGTCGTGTACTTGCGACACCGCCGTGCATAAGTGTAGAGAACAGGGCGATCATCTCGCCCTTTTCATGACTTAAAAGCGCACAAACTTTTGTTTATCTTCCTCAGTGGCGCCTTCTTTACATTCACCACGTATTTCTCCCCGTCCTGATTCTATTATTCGGCTCAACTCAAAATAACCTTCGCGGCAGTAACCTGTCATTTCTAAGGTTTTCTCGAGTCCCAATTCAACTTGTCTGCCCCAGATATCGAGTGCATCCGCTTGTTGTTGGTATAAACGACGCTGCTCGCGGGGATCTTGCGCTACTTGACGCATACGTTCTTCGTGGGGGAAGGGGCGCTCGGTGACATCTCTTGGTGAGTATTCCTCCGCAAAACCTGCCTGATAGGTAAAGAGTTTAAGGCCATCTGCGCGGATATCAGTGGTGAGTTTGTCTTTAAATTTACCTGCAAATTCAGAGGGGTCTATCGGAGCGCTGCTGCAAGCGAGTAATGTTAAGCAGCTCAATAATGTCAGGCTTATCGATCTCAATGGCATATCAAGGATTACTCTTAGATGATTTACTTAGCGAAGAATACCTTAATATGTCGCTCAATATCATGCAATTATCGGTTTTATTCGCGATATACTGGTAAAGAAGTTTATTCGCCCGAATAGGTTGGTTAATCACCCTAATACCGAAGCAACTTGAATCTGCTCTGAAACTTGTCGCGATAGGTTGAATGGGCATCTACTCCGGAGCCTTACTGATGCTGGATTTTTGGGCCAAGCGATTTGCTGAAATAGACTGGAATATCAGCCCATTACAAGGTTTAAGCCTGCTACTGCTGGGACTTTGGATTTATGCTATTTGGCCTAAGGAAGAGTTACTGCAGGTTGTTAAGGATAAAGGCTTGCAATGGCGGTTGTTGTTAACGCTGATTGCGGTAAATACCTTATGGCTCCTCAATGCCAGTATTCAAGTCGGAATTCATTTACATTTTCTAGGGATAGTCACTTGTCTATTGATGTTTGGTTGGCGCTTAGCGACGGTTGCCTTACTCCTCCCAAGTGCGTTTTTCAGCATATTTGTCCTAAAGCAGCCTGGTGAGTTTGGTGCATTTGGCTTGTTTGCAATAGCCCTCCCGTTATTCTGTGCGTTTATGCTTTACAGCCGCAGTTACCATTTATTTCCTAAGCATCTTTTTGTGTTTATTTTTGTTGGCGCCTTTATTAATGCAGGATTATCGACGGTTTTTCATCAATTTAGTTGGGCATTTTGGCTTTGGTTGTCGGCGGATTATGACTGGAGCATGTTAGTTGATAACTATCTGATGTTAATCCCGTTATTAGCCTTTCCTGAGGCGTTGCTCAATGGCATGGCGGTGACGCTGTTGGTGGTGTATCAACCCCAATGGTTGTTTGATTATTCTGACCGTGAGTACTTGTGGCGTAAATGAAAAGCGCGCCGTGGGGCGCGCATTGTTGTGCTAGGCAAAACGTTGTTCTAAGTAGCTGATGATATCCTTAGATTCATATAGCCATTGCACTTGACCATTGTCTTCAATCCGTAAACAGGGCACTTGTTGCTTGCCACCTTGGGCGATGAGCTCATCTTTATGTGGGGATTTTTTTGCATCCAAGGTTTGGATATTTAGCCCTTGACGGCGCATGGCTCGGCGCACTTTTACGCAGAAAGGACAAGCATTGTACTGATATAGCGCCAGTGCTTGAGTTTGCGCATCGATTTTTTGTTGTTCTGCTGATGGGCGTTTGAGTTTCTTTGGGGCGAACACAAAGTTAAGCAACAAAATGATCCGGCCTAAAATCCAGCGAATAATGAACATAACTACCTCGAGTAAAAGTGTTTTAGCGCGCCGCAATATTGGCTGTGCGAAAGGGGATTGACGCGCGGAATGTGATTCCGCTCGCATAAAGCCGCAGAGTTTAACCTAATGGATGTTTTAGGCCAAGTAATAGAACGAGGGGGCGCTACCTTAATCAACCAATAAAAATGCCCAGTGAATACTGGGCATTTGATTCTCTATGGTCTTGTACAACGCGTTATTTAGCTTCGATGCTCATATTCACTTGGGCAGCATCTTGATTGAGGGTGACGCGACTTTCGAGTAGGAAAATGCGTTCAGGTGCGATGCCCTTGCTATCAACAAGGTAGGCCTTGACTGATTTCGCTCTCTCCTGCGCTAAATCTCCCAACCTGTCTTGACCGACCGTTTGCGCTTTTAGCGAAAGGTTATAAAGCGCGATATGCCATCGGGTGGTCAGTTCCTCTTTACTCAGTGGTGTATCTTTGGTTTCAGCAATAATATTGTCTTTCACATCATCAGGATTGGCTTTAACTTCCTGCTCATAGAGTTTGAGAAGGGCATCGGCTAGAGGTCCTTGAGTCGGAAACTGACTCGGGCTGAGATCTGCCGGCAATTCCGTCAGCTGAATATTCGCTAAGGCAGCCAGCTTGCGTTTCATCATACGCTCGCTAATTGCTTGGCTATCGTTTATTGCATCGACACTGCCCTCAAGACTGAGCTGTAGCATGGGTCTATCCTCTAATCCTTTGGCGAGCTTATCTAGGCTTTCTTGCTCACGGGAAGTGAGGGTAAATTGCCCGGGATTAAAGGGGATTTTATCTAAGGTATCATCAGCGCCAATGAGACCTGCAAGGAAAGAGAAGGGGGCAGTGACGGCTTTAGTAATCACATTGGTAATGGCTGTCATGATGATGCTGCCAACACTAAAGCTGGGTGAGTCTAGATCGCCAGAAACTTCCATTCCTAGGTCAATTACGCCATGGCGATCCTGCAATAATGCAATCGCTAACGTTACGGGTAAACTGGTGGCTAAATCACTGTTACTGCGTTTCCCCAGTTTGAGTTGATTAATGACTAAATGGTTGCTGCCCTTGAGTTGGTTTTGCTCAAGTTTGTAGTTAAGTGCTAACGATAATTGCCCTTTATCAATGTAATAGCCCGCATAGGTGCCAGAGTATGGGTTTACTGACGTCAGCTCAACACTCTTAAAAACCAAGTCTAAATCAAGATAAGGTTTATCTAACAAGGGATTAATATCCCCCTTTAATGTCACTGGTGCATAGCGGTCAATTTTGCCTTTAATATCGACAGATGCCTTAGTACCCGGCTTGGAGGATAGGTGACTGATATAACCTTCTAGCTGCTCGATGCCTGAGGCAAAGTTAGGTGTTAGCGAATTATCGGCAAAAAATGCTGATCCTTGGTTAAAGCTAATTTTTTGAATATCTAAGCTTAACTCGGGCTTTTTAGCTACGGTTTGGGATGGTGCAACTGTATTGGTGCTGATTTCGGCTTGAATGCCAGTTTGCGCCATTTGTCCAGTGACTTTAGGCTCGGTAATGGCTTGCTGTTCAATAATCAGATTGCTGATATTGGTTGTACGATCCTTCGCGATAACAACCTTGGCATAAGGTTGCTCAAAACTTAAATGATCAATCTTGATTTGATTTTGTTGCTGGTCAAAATCGAGCTGATTAATATGCATTTTTTGCCATTTTACCAATGGCGCTTTGCGGATGCTGTCGAGGATATTCAAATCATCCAGCTCAACGTTACCTTGATAAATGGCTTTGCCTTTGCCATCGGCATGAATCTCACCATCGCTACTGAATAGGCCGCTTTTTAGCTGCATATTGACATAGGGCTCAAGGTAAGGTTGAAATTGGGCTAAGGCCAACTGCTCCACTTTGAGGTTAGCGCTGATGGCTTGCCCAAGGACATCGACTTGCCCCTTGGAGGTAAAATGGCCTTTATCGTTTAGCCCAAAGGAGAGTTGGTATTCAATCGGGGCTTTTAAATCGCTCACTATGGTTTGAGTCACAAAATCTAATGGATAGATTCGCCATTGCTGCGCCGTTTTGCTGAGTTTGTGCTCCTCAAGCTGAATATCATAGTTTTCGACATTCAGTCCGCCCAGTGTCACTAACCAGGCATCTTGCTGTTCAGTAACACTCTTATCCGAGGTTGCTTGTGAAGGCGATGCTGCTGACGTGTTCGTTTCAGCTGACGCTTCTGCTGTTTGCGCTTCTGCAGGCGAGTTCGGCGTTGCAGTATCAATGCTGGCAGCCATAGATTTTGGCATTAATAGTTGAACTAAATCAATACCTTGTTCATCTAGCTTAGCCTTAAGACTTAAGCCTTCAGTGTGGATTTGCTTAATATTGACCCGCTGCTTGGCCAGATTAGCGCTGATCCCATCTACAGCCAGTAGTGGTAAGGTGATAACCGATTGGTCACCATTGAGCAAATTCACTTTTTCAACAATCACTTGTCCACGTTCGGCAGTGAGTTGTAATTCACCTTGCTCGGGTAAATCGACTTGGTAATGGGCGTTAATACTAAGCTCACCTGTCCCCAGTTTGACATTGAATTGATCGGCAACAAATTGCCAGAGCGGCACAAGTTTGAGTTTGGCAAGCTGTACATCCCCGACGAGCTTAAAGGGAAAGAGCTGAAATTGTCCGGCAAGGCTCACTTCACCTGCGTGGGCATCCTGCAACTGGGCGACAAATTGGTTATGCACGATAGTCGTAGTGGCATTTGCCGCCGATGTTGCTGGAGTAGTATTCGCCGTAGTTGTTGCTGGAACGGCATTGTTTGTCACCGCATCTTTGGTTGATGACGTCTTAGCTACGCTAGCAGGATTAGGTAACATCAGGTATTCAGTATCTAATTGACTGAGTTTGAAGTTGATATTGGGGTAATCAATTTGCGCCTTGGTTATCTTGTCATCAAATTTGAACTTGGCTGCACTGACGGTTAACTCACCTAAGATGATGCGCAAAGGGCGTGCTTGTTCAGCACTCGTGTCTGGTTTGCTGGTGGTTTTAGCTTGGTTGAGGGTGGTAATGATGTCGTCAAAGTTAAACTGAGTTGCCCCATGAGTTTGAAACCGTTGGATATGAGCAAAGGGCGTTTGCAACTGAATATGATCAATCACTAAGGCTTGATTGAATATAGACTGCCAAAAATGCACCTCAAATTGGAGCTGTGTTAATCCGGCAAAATCCCGATTATCTTTCTCTTTAACGGCGAGCTGGTCGATATTGACGCGGTAGTTAAAAGGATTGATATGCATACCCTGTAAACTGACCGGACGCCCTAATAGCTGTGAAAGCTTCTCTGGGGCGAAGGCGACGATAGCCTTGGGGAGTATTAATCCGAGGGCGATAAGGTAACTTAAGTAGGTAATGGTTAAATAGACGAGAACTCGTTGGTATCGAGGGCGACTAAAAAACGCGAGTTTTAACCGTGATAGTTGAGTTAGCATAGTCAGATTAATGCTCCAATACGCACGCTGGCGCGAAATCTATCAATAAATGTGGTTATTCTAGCGAATAATGCTTATCTCTGCATGATTTTTTTGATGTTTTGTCAATTAAATCTGAGTGTTACCGTATAGCAACCAATGTGAGTCAGAATGTATGTTAACTCATAACCCTCGCTTTACGAGGGTAACATGTTGTGTCTCCCGTGGGTATTTTATGACCGCTAAGCTTTTTAATACGAATAGCTTAGTTTAAGTGGTGAGATAACTTATCGCGGCGATGACGGCGCCTTGTGGATCTTTTATCCAACAAAAGCGACCCACTTTCGGAATATCTTCTGGACCAAACAGAATATCGCCACCAAGTTTTTTAGCGTTAATCGCGACCAAGTCGACATCGGCGACCGTGACATAACCTGTCCAGTGCGAAGGTAGCGTCGGGAGCTGATTATCAGTGATACCGCCGATACCTACACCTTGGTTTTCAATCAAGTGGTACTGACCATGGGGCATCTTGACCGTTCTAAATTGCCAGCCAAATACTTCACCATAAAAGCGCATGGCCTCTTCAGTGTTGTGGGTCGTGAGTTCATGCCAGCCTAAGGCACCAGCGGTATTAAATGCAGAGTCCATAAGCGCGTCCTTTATATTATTGAGCCTTGTGGCGAGGCGATTAGTATTTTGAGTGTAGACGATGCTTTTCAATAATTCCTAAGCAGATCCAGAAATGTGACATTATTTTCTGCTGTAAATCATTAAACTAAGTTAATGTTAATTAATGAAATAACAAAAATCTGTTTATCGAGTTTGTCTTGATGTTGTGCTTGTGCTGCTCCGCTGAGTATTTGCTGAGTTTGCGCTCTGTTTTGCGGCTGATTGGTGGTGTTAGTATTGTTTTACAGCATTAGACCTTACTCCCCTTCGCTTGCTAAACTAGCGCCATTTGCAATCGATGAAATTGCGTAATAGGGGGATTAACGATTGAATAAGAGTTTAGTGACCAATGTGTTGGCTGCCATTTGTGTGATCTTGGGATACGTACTGAGCTTACCCATTCTATTTAATGTTGGATTGTTTGCATTATCTGGTGCGATAACCAACTGGCTTGCGGTGTATATGTTGTTTGAAAAAGTCCCTGGTTTGTATGGTTCTGGTGTGGTGCCTTCGCGGTTTGAAGAATTTAAACTCGGCATTGCTCATCTGATGATGAAACAGTTTTTTACCGCTGAAAACATTGATCGTTTTTTGTCTGAAAAAGAAGGTATAAGCCAAATCGATTTGGCGCCTGTGATTGAGAAAGTAGACTTAGCACCGTCTTTCGATGCCTTAGTCAATACTGTGGCACAATCTTCATTTGGTGGCATGTTAGCCATGTTTGGGGGGACTGAGGCGCTAATGCCGCTAAAAGAACCCTTTATTGAGAAGATGAAAGCTTCATTGGTCGATATGGCCGAGAGTGAACAATTCCGCTGCCTATTGAAGCAAGAGCTTGAACAGCCAAATGTGATGGCCGATTTACAACAGAAGATTGCTAATATCGTTGAGCAACGCTTAAATGAATTAACCCCGCAAATGGTTAAGCAGATAGTTCAGGAGATGATCCAAACGCATTTAGGTTGGCTCGTGGTGTGGGGCGGTGTGTTTGGTGGTGCCATCGGACTTGTCGCCGCCTTAGTACAGGGCTAATCTGAGATTAACCACTATCGCGAAGGGAGCAATGGCTCCCTTTTTTATTTTTAGCCCAAAACCACCTACTTCAGTAGGTGGTTATCATCATTTGAGGCTTTGCCTGTATACCTACCCATGTTAAATGCATCTTTGATTTTTAGCGAAGTCAAAAGAGGCAAATAA
>NZ_BMOP01000027.1 GCF_014647135.1 Shewanella xiamenensis | reverse complement strand
GACTGTAGAAGCAGATATCCATCAGGGCCAGAGGGATCCCTCAATAACAGGCCGGATATATGGGTGCAATGAACTCTTCTCAAAATCGTTATCGAATGTCTTGCAAACCGGATGGGTCCATATATGCACGATGAAAGCCAAACGACGATTTAAAAACCAACCGAGTTCTGGTGATTTTAATTTGGAGTTTATCTATGAAGCTAAAAACGGCCCCCATACGCCATGTAGTGATAACAAAGTTTACCTTATGCACTCTGCTCACACTCAGCACACTGATCAGTTTATCCAGCCATGCTGCGACACTGACGGCCGAACAGCAACAAGCAGTAAAATCGCACTTCGATAAACTGGCCCAGTCACAGCAAGTTGCAGAGCAACGCCTGACTGAGCAGCTCGATCAAGAATTTACCCGCCAATTAGCACAGGAGGAGCATCAGTTCATGCGCCAAACGTGTACCCAATACGGCATGACCTTCGACGTTACCAGTAACGCATGTTTGCGCTCCTAGGGCGAATTAAAACGGAAAACGCGCACTAAGCTCAGGATATTGCAGTCTTAAGTCTTTGGGTTTAGTGCTAAATTTTTTGCCTACGGGAGTCGCTTTACCCGAAGGCATAAAAGGCAACTCTTTACCCGTTCGGTCTTCGTATAATTGCCCTGCAATAAGATCGTAATCTTCAATAAAGGGATAGGCATAACCATCCTTTTCTGGCCATGCAGTTAACTTCGCTAACGAATCAGGCTGGGCAATCACAGCCTCATAACGGGCTTGTCCAAGTGAAATCAGAAAAGCACGAAACTCGGCAAAGGCATAATCAGAATCACACCCCGTAATGATATAAGCCGCCCCCCAAACCGACCATAAATAACTTCGGCGCATCTGTTGACCAAACAGCTTATCAAAGACTTTTAGCTCTTCATCACTCAGTTTACTCAGTTTCAGCTTTAATGCCTCAACCAAAGACTCTTGGGATTGCGCTGGTTCACTGCGGGTCACTAAGTCCCAAAATTCTACTTCTGTCATCACTTAACCTAATTTAATGCCCAAGCAAAGGCGTATTCTACATGATAATACGGTTATGCTGGACTCAGTTCGGGGCTTTTCCTACACTTGCTCCACTTCACATTAGCCAGTAACCCTAACTTTATGCCTAAACGCCTAATCCTATTGATAACCCTTTATACTCTGTTTGCCATTGTTGCCCTGCTACGTGCGGTTGCCACGGGTTCATTCGATCTCTTTAGCTTAGGTGTATTGCCCGTGTTGTTTGGCATACTGACGCAAGCACCTTGGTCTAGCTTAGTGCTCAAAATTTACCTTGGATTACAAACATTAGGCCTGTCAGCACTCGGTGTCACAGCCATTATCGCCTATCAGATTACACCTCAAGACGTTAAAGTGGTGGTAGAGGGTCATAACATCCCGATGTTACCGCTGGTGCTGTCTATCATTGCCCTGCTATTAGTAGAGTATTGGATCGCATTTTCACGGGTAACCCGTGATTATTTAACTGCAAAATTGAAAGCTTGATTTAATGTGTTGCGAAGCAGTTATTTCTCGCCTAAGTTAACGCCTTTCTAAAAAAGCCCAATAGCTTGTGACTATGACTCATTTATCGCCTAACGAATTATCGATGCTTATTATTGAGCCATCGGAAACCCAGCGCCGCATTATCATCAAGCGCTTACAGCAAGAAGGCATTGTTAGCATCGAAAATGCTGCCAATATTGAAGAGGCTAAAAGACTCATTGCTCGACACAAACCCGATCTCATTGCCAGTGCAATGCATTTTGAAGATGGAACAGCGACCGAGTTTTTGAACTACCTGCGCAGTAAAAGTGAATATAAAGATATTCAATTTATGCTGATCTCAAGTGAATGTCGCCGTGAACAATTGGAGATTTTCCGCCAGTCTGGCGTAGTCGCCATTCTGCCAAAACCTTTTAATGCCGAACACTTAGGCAAGGCGCTAAATGCGACCATCGATTTGCTCAGCCACGATGAACTCGACTTAAGCCACTTCGATGTGCACGATGTACGCGTGCTTGTGGTTGATGACAGTCGCATGGCACGTAATGTGATCAAGCGAACTATTGGTAATTTGGGGATAAAACTGATTACCGAAGCAGAAGATGGTGCGCAAGCCATTGAGTTAATGCGTCATAATATGTTTGATTTAATTATCACTGATTACAATATGCCCAGCGTTGATGGACTGGCATTAACGCAATTTATCCGCAATGAAAGTCAACAATCCCACGTGCCTATTTTAATGGTCTCGTCTGAGGCTAACGATACACATTTAAGTAATGTATCTCAGGCTGGGGTGAATGCCCTGTGCGACAAGCCCTTCGAACCCAAATTGGTTAAGCAACTCTTATATCAGTTGCTCGAAGAATAAAACCTAAGTCACGAATGGCGCAAATACCCTCCAATTTTGTTACTTCGATGACACAAGCCCGCAGCAAAGGGCTTTCCAACGCTTTAACCTTGTGGCATGTTAGGCTCGCTGACTTACATAAATCTACGGAAAGAAGAGACAATAAAAATGAACAAAACTGAACTTATCGCCAAAATTGCAGAAAATGCCGATATCACTAAAGCTGAAGCAGCACGAGCATTGAAATCTTTCGAAGCGGCGATTACTGAATCAATGAAAAACGGTGACAAAATCTCTATCGTCGGATTTGGCTCCTTTGAAACAGCGACTCGTGCAGCTCGTACTGGTCGTAACCCACAAACGGGCAAAGAAATCCAGATCGCTGAAGCCACTGTGCCTAAGTTTAAAGCGGGTAAAACCTTGCGTGATAGTGTGAACTAATTCGCTCGACATTGATTTTATAAAACGCCTCCTCTGTGAGGCGTTTTTTTTCCCTCACGAAAGCATAAAAGATGATTTTTTGCACAAACACAGTGCGTTCACCGCTCCATTTTTGAGCACTTTAAAACATTTAATTAACATAAATTATGTAACCAGTTGTTTTTAAAGATGTTCAAATAATGGCATGTGATTAGCAACTCCCTTATCAGAAAAAACCATGATGCACCAATGCCGCCGTATTTAAGTGGCATGAGTGAATCGATAAATAAGTCAATCGAGGGGATGAGTATGAGAAAATCACTGTACAGCGTTTTGGCATTATCGACGGGATTATTACTAACCACTAACGTCTTTGCGGCGGTATCCGGCAATATTGGCGGCACATCAAACTATCTATGGCGCGGAGTGACTCAAACCAATGATGCGGTCGCGATCCAAGGCGGTCTTGACTACAGTCATGACTCAGGATTTTATGCGGGTACGTGGGCATCAAATGTCGATTTTGGCAATGACACTAGCTACGAGTTAGACCTCTATGCTGGTTACGGTGGCAACATCACCGACGATCTCAGCTATGATTTTGGCTATCTCTATTATGCCTACCCGGATGCCGAAGGCAGCATCGATTTTGGTGAGCTCCACGGGGCTATTACCTGGAAGTGGGTTGAACTCAGTTATTCCCACGTAATCAATGCGGGTGATGACGTAGCGGCGGAACCACTCGATAACAAAGATATGAGTTATCTTGCCGCCACAGCATCTTTCCCTTTAACCGAGAAACTTAGCCTGTCATTCCACTATGGCTACTCCACGGGCGATGTGGTTGAAGCTTGGTTTGGTGAGGATAACTATGCCGATTACAACGTAACACTTAGTGCAGATACCAGCATGGGCACAGTCTCTTTTATGGTATCAGATACTGATCTGGCTGATGACGATGCTAAAATCGCTTTAGGTTACTCCTATAGCTTTGATTTATAAAACAAAGAACTAAGAAACACGCCGCGTTAATCGCGGCGTTTTTTATTAAGCGATCACCGCCCGATTCGACTTACGTGCTAACACCATTTTCTCAATATATTCCACAATAGGCTCAGTTACCGAAATACCCGTAGTTTGCTCAATACCTTCGATACCAGGAGCTGAGTTCACCTCAAGGATCAACGGGCCACGATTCGAACGTAAAATATCCACGCCTGCAACGACTAATCCCATCGCTTTAACAGCGGCAACGGCCATCTTGCGCTCTTCTGGCGTAATTTTCACTTTTTCACCACAGCCGCCTAAGTGTAAGTTTGAACGAAAATCGCCCTCTGGCCCCTGACGCTTCATCGAGGCCACCACTTTATCACCCACCACAAAACAGCGAATATCACTGCCGTTGGACTCTTGAATATACTCTTGCACCAAAATATTGGCTTTGAGCCCTAAAAAGGCTTCAATCACGCTCTCAGCGGCGGTTTTCGTTTCCGCTAATACCACCCCAATCCCCTGCGTACCTTCGAGTAACTTGATCACTAAAGGAGCACCGCCCACCATATTAATGAGATCAGGAATATCATTGGGTTTATTGGCAAATCCAGTGATAGGCATACCAATGCCTTTACGTGAAAGTAATTGCAGAGCACGTAACTTATCCCGCGAGCGTGCTATCGAAATTGAATCGTTGGCGGCAAATACACCCATCATTTCAAACTGGCGCACGACTGCGCAGCCATAAAAGGTCACACTGGCATGAATACGCGGAATAATGGCATCAAACCCTGTTAATTCTTCTCCCTGATAATGAATGCTAGGTTTAACGGAATTAATATTCATGTAGCAATTCAAGGTATTAATCACCACAGCCTCATGACCACGGCTTTCGCAGGCGGCCACTAAACGTCGGGTGGAATACAATTCTGGAAACTGAGATAAAATACCGATTTTCATTACTAAATGACCAAATTAAACACAGTGATTGAAGCTCTGAGCACATTGCATCAGAAAGGGGCGCTGATATTTGTCTATTGCTCAGTGTAAAGCAAGAAAATATTCCTCACCAGACGAAAACCTAAGCCTTAGTCAAACGTAAGATAATCTTCACAATTTAGTGACTAACGGTGTAATGAACCTTGCTTCAAATTCGCTTGCTTCTAGAGGACGAGAAAAGAAGTATCCCTGTAATAGATTGCAGTGCCTTACTGTACAAAACTCCGCTTGCTCGAGGGTTTCAATTCCCTCGGCAACAGAGGTGACGTTAAAGCCATAGGCAAAGTTAAGCAACGCTGTGAGTAAACGAGTGTCCTTTTCGTCCTTATCGTAGGAAGCAATAAAACTTTTATCGATTTTTAACACGCTGATGGGGAACAACTTTATATGTTCAAGGGATGAAAATCCGGTACCAAAATCGTCCAACGCAAATCGCACTCCAAGTTGGGCTATTTTATCGAGGATCTTGGCATGTTCATGGGGTTCTTCAATCAAACAGTTTTCAGTAATTTCCAACTCAAGTGCACTGGGCGCTAGCCCTGTCACGTTAAGAACATGGGCGATTTTCTCATATAAGTTGATATGCCCAATTTGAGATGCAGATAAGTTCACGGCAATGGTAAAGCGATGCCCTGTTGGAGCTAATTGGCTCAGCCAATATTGGGCCTGTCGGCAGGCTTCATACAATACCCAGTCACCGATTTCTTCCATCAACCCAATTTCTTCCGCTATGGGCAAAAATTGGTCAGGAGAAATCAAACCATCTTCGGGATGCTGCCAACGAATTAACGCCTCCATTCCCACCATATGATGTGTTTGAGCGTCAACTTGCACCTGATAATAAACCTTAAACTGATTCTGCCTTAAGGCCATTTTTAAGCTGGACTCGATATGATTGCGGTAGCGGACTTCTTTATCTAGCGCCTCGGAATAAAACTGGATCTGATTGCGTCCCATTTTCTTAGCACGATACATGGCGATATCGGCGCATTTCATTAACTCAGAGCTATCGGAGGCGGCTTCATTATAAAATGCCACGCCAATACTGGCGCCAATCATCACATCGTTATCTCCAAGGCAAAACACTTCTTCAAAAGCTTTAAGTAAACGGTTAGCCACTATCATGGGGAAATATTTGTAGTCATTGTCAGTCACTAACACCACAAATTCATCCCCGCCTAAACGAGCAATGACGTCACCATCCCGTAACACGGCACTGAGTCTAGATGCGACTTTCACCAACAAAATATCACCAGTCTGGTGACCTAACGTGTCATTAATCGCTTTAAAATCATCAAGATCAAGTAAAATCACGGCTAAAAAATCATTACTGCGTTTTGCTCTTGCAATGGCGCGATTTAAACACAGCTCAAATCCATAACGATTCATCAACTTGGTGAGTGAATCGTGCTCCGCCAGTTCTTTCAGTTTCTGATGGCTATTTCGTAGGGCAAGTGCCATTGAGGCGCGCTGTTTAGCGTAACGAATTGAACGACTCAGGATTCTTGAGTTAACTTCATCTTTAAGTAAGAAATCTTGGGCACCTAACTCAATACAACGCTGAGCGAGTTTTTCATCTTCGTAACGGCTCAACATCACCACCACAGTTTGATCTTGAGTCATAGAATTGAGCTTGATAAGCACTTCTAAGCCATTAGCATCGGGCAATAGGTAATCGAGTAGAATCCCGTCAAAATGACGCTCCAAGGCAAGATTCAATCCATCAAAAGCACAGTTTGCCTCAACCACATTAAAAGCTAACTTGGACTGTCGTAGCGCTCGAATAATAGCGGTTCTATCAACTTCATCATCATCGATAAGTAGTAAATCCATATACACATCCTATACGCTTGGAAGCTCAACGATGCGCCAGTAGCCTTCCAACATATTAAAAATATTGTGGAAACCATCTTTAATATCTGTTTTAACCATGTAACCAGCCACATGGTGACGGTAGGCTCTCATCCGATCTTCATCGGTACTAGAAGTCGTCAGCATAAACACAACGGAAGAAGACAACGTCGGATCAGAACGAATATGTTCAAGAAATTCAAAACCATTCATTCTGGGCATATTGAGATCGAGCAAGATCAAGTATGACCCCTTGATAGCGTTGGTATGCGTCAGAATTGAAAGTGCTTCAAGCCCATCCCTCGCTCGCACAAGAGGATTAAGCAAACGCAGTTGCTTCATCGCCCTCTGCACCGCCATATAATCCACATCGTCATCATCAACTAACAGAATGGTCACTTGTTTATAGTCATGGCTATTACTCATACCGCCTCCTTGTTGACTATGTGCATCGGCCAGCTAAACCTAAAGCAACAACCTCGCCCCGCTGATTCTAGTAGAATTTCCCCTCCTAAACTTTCAACCGTCTTTTTGACAAGCGACAATCCCAAACCGCTTCCCTCGACTTCGTCTCTTGGTCTAAGAGTTTGAAACATTTCAAATACTTTGTGGTGAAACTGGGCAGAAATTCCAGGTCCATCATCAATCACGCTAAACCAGTAATAGTGGCCTTTTGTTTCACATTGCACCTTAAGTACACCACCACCTCTATCATGGTGTTTAATGGCATTGCTAATTAAATTCCGAACGACTAGTTCTAAGAGCGTTTTAACCGTTTTAAATCGTGGAAAATTACCTTCGATGACCAATTCAAATCCCTGAGGCGGAGCGACCAAAGCGAACATATCTTCGACCAGTTGTCGACAATCGGTGTCAACCATTTCAATATCAACACGCCCAATGCGTGAAAACGTTAACAACCCGTCGAGCAATAACACCATTCTCTGGATACGATTCTGAATTAAGCCTAAGTATTTTTGGACATTTTCATTGGTGTTATCAGCAAGATCTTCACTTAACCAATGGGTTAGTTGCTCAATGCCTCTGAGGGGCGACTTCAAGTCATGGGAAGCAATATAGGCAAATCTATCTAGCTCTTGATTAATACGCTCCAATTCTGCCGTATGCTCGATACGCTGCGCTTCAATCCGCTTACGTTCAGAAATATTATTGATCGTCGTTAAAATGTAGATCCCATTACTAAAGTGAATAGGAGTTAATCCGACCTCGATCGCCAAACGTGTACCATCTTTGCAGCAACCAAACAGATCATCCCGCATCGACATATTCTTCGCGATGGGATGAAGCAGGTAATGAGATAGATGTTTTTTATGAATTTCCCTAAGCGATTCAGGTAGTAACATATTAATTGAACGTCCAAGTAACTCCTCCCTCGTATAACCAAAAAGCCTTTCGGCATGGGTATTGACTAAGGTAATCGCGCCTGTTTTATCAACCATAAACAGTGCACTCGGAGAAGCCTCGATGACTAGACGAAAGCGTTTTTCATTGGCAATTAATTCGGCGGTTAACATTGACTCTTGGTAACGGTTACGAGCCATACTGATAACAGCGTAAAATAAGGCAAGAATAAAAGCGCAACCAATCACTTGCAGCCATATACTCTGCGTTTGCTCAGCACTTGAAATAAAGCGCGACTCAGAAGAAACATCTATTCGCCAAACTTGCCCTTCCATGTTTTCTAGTTTTGATTGATAAAAAACATCCTTCGGAGAGGGAAGCGCTTTGTGGGAACTAAACATTAAACTGGCATGATTTGCCTCTGAACCATCATAAATGGCGAGTTTTAGGCCCGAAAAACGTTTTCCCATAATCCCTTGCATTAGATCATCCATTCGAAAAGGTGCAAAAATAACACCTATAGCCTGTTGTATACGCTCCGCTTCTGTCACGGGTTGACCATGATAAAAAGGAACATACATCAATACACCAGCCTGAGAATTATCGGGTGTTTCCTGCACTAAGGTAACTTTGCCAGACACCTTAACTTGTCCCGAAGCAATAGCGTTTAGAATTGCAGTGCGACGAGTTGATTCGGAACACATGTCAAAACCAAATGCCCGTTGATTTCGCCAGTCGAATGGTTCTAAATATTTGATAACACAGTAAAGCTCTCTATTACCTGTGGGAGTGACGCGAAAATCAGTAAATCCCTCCTCTCGGACTTGCTGGGTAAATTGATCCAAGATAGTAGGCGTAACTAACTCAGCATAACCAATACCTTGAATTCCTGGGTAATAATCAGATAAACGAGCATTGGTTACATAGGTATGCCACTCACTGCGGGTGACGCCGTTGGAGGACAAAAAAAGCCCTACTCCACCACGTAAAACTTGCTCATAGGCCGTCATTCTTCGGGTAACGGCTTCGGACAAATCCTGCACATTATTATTAAACCGCTCTTCGCCTCGATCTCTTAAATATTCCTCTAAAACAAACCAAGAAATACCCATAAAAGTCAGCGCGGCAAATAACATCAGCCAACTTGAACGAATCACACTAACGAAAAAACTTTTTGGGGGGCCGAAAGATTCAGGAAAACGGTCCGTGTCCATATTAGCTTCCCTAGCAAAGTTACATTTGAGTGTCTTCCCCAAGTGTTGTTCGATTTTTATGCAAATTCAAGTTTATCCGACTATTTAAGTAGGACTTAACATCAATATAAAAAGAAAGTGTTATGCGCTAAATCACAAAATTCAGCAAAAACTTAAATAGCCTTAACTCCCCTAAAAATCCAGTAATGCCATAGGAGTAACACACTGTCGTATGGGAAAAAAAATTTGCGTTTATGAGTAAAATTTTTTGCTTTTCTGCCACACTCTTTTTAGATAGAAAGGCGTTAGGAACAACATGAGGAATTCGTTATGGCTCATATTACTGAAGTCGTGCCCAACGATACTGAAATTGAGGCAATGACCACCCCTAGAAATAGCAAAGCAGCAGAGGCAATGCAGCATAAGCGTGAAATCAAGAAACGCTTAGAAGATTATCTCGAACGTGCCGAATTACGACGCGCATTAGGAGATGATGACTTTTTCTAAACTTCCTACTCCCATAAGGCATTATGGTCGTTTAAGTTCACGACTGTTATCCAAACCTTCACCCAGCTCCTTGGGGCTGGGTGCAAACGTTAACACTGATTTACCAAGCCGACTTTTCCTCATTTTATAAACCTGTGTCAGCCTAGTTTTATCAGCTACCGTTAAATCGGCACCACCAACGCATGCACTGCTGCATCGTTTCTCAAATAGCACAGTGCAGCCATAATCATCTCACACAGACTTTATAACCTTTTAGCATAAGCTAATTAGTCTTAATCTCATTGGGATAACACAATATTTAACAGTTACTTGCATAAAAAATCTTCGCCATTTTCAGGCTAAAACAATTCATATTGCACCAAAATGATTCACTAAATCGATAGCAGATAAGATACTTAATCGACAAGATTTAATTGTTCTGGGTAAGAAACCTATAAAAACAACGACTTTACCGCTATGATTGAACTAATTTTAGCGCCTAAGTAGCAACAGGATTTCGGGAATGTCAGAGTCATTAGCCCAGTACCAAGAAGATTTACGTCGCTTTTCCGATGAGCTGATCCGCATTCAAACCCCGATCAAGATTTTAGATGCCATCAAATGGCCGCGGGAAATGGAGGAGCGTTTTCTTTCTAGTAAAGGCACGGTTCTGCCAGCAATTACACAGGATTTTTATCAAAAAATTGCTCTGCCCTTCGATCCCGTAAAAACACAGGCTGAATTACTTTCTCTCAAACAAGACATTCATCGACGTTTAGGCAAAAAAGACAAGCTGGGCAAGATATTAGTCGCTAACGTAGACCAGTATCGTTTGGTGGTCGATATGCTGGGTCATCGAGGGACCCCTGTCTTTGGTCAGCTTAGCCAAGAACTCTACGGCAGCGCCAGCCACAGATTACATGGCGATCGCCACACTCTGCGCCAATTGGGCGATAAACTCAGTTATATCTTCTCATTGCCCGCTGCGCGGCATATGAATAAGCATCACCCTAAAATCATCAGTGCCCCCGAAGCCGTGAATGTGCTGAGCCAGCGATTGGAAAAATACTTCCATAGCGATGACATGCGGGTGCGTTTGAGTGACGGGATTGTGTCTGACGCCGCAGTGGGGGGCGATACGGTCAAACTCAATAGTAAGGCCATGTTCAGCGAGTCAGATCTCAATGTGTACGAAGTTCATGAAGGTTGGGTGCATGTGGGCACCACCCTGAATGGTCGGGCTCAACCCCATGCTACTTGGCTCAGCGTCGGCTCTCCCCGCGTAGCTGCCACCCAAGAAGGGCTTGCTGTATTACTCGAAATGCTCACCCTAAGCTCAAACCCAGGCCGTGCCCGCCGTATTAGTGACCGTGTCGCAGCGGTAGATATGGCGGAAAATGGGGCCAACTTTATTGAAGTATTTAACTATTTTAGAGAGTTAAATCTTAGCGCTAAGGATAGTTATCGAGTCACACAAAGGGTGTTTCGTGGCGGTATGGTCGAAGGCGGCAGCTTTTTTACCAAAGATATTTCCTATGTGCGTGGTTATGTTGAGAACATCAACTTTATCCGCAGCGCCATCACATCGGGTTTACCCGAACTTATCCCTATGCTGTTTTTGGGCAAACTCGCCATTGAGGATATTCCCGTTCTCTATCAAGCCTGCCAAGAAGGCATCATTACGCCACCAAAATATTTACCGCCCATGTTCGACAACTTTAGCGGCTTGTATGCTTGGTTTGGTTTCGCCTCAGGATTGGCAGGTATCGATTTGAAAGGGGTGCAACGTCACTTCACTCGCCTATTTAAAGATGTGCCTAGTATCGATCCAAGCTTAGAGTTATTCGACGATACAGAGTTTGATAATAACTCGGACTAATCAAGTCATTTTGCCACAGCCCTCTTCGGGCTGTGGCCTATCGCTTAAGTTGTTATCCACATCAGTTTGGGTAAGGCGTTCAAATCCAACTTATCGCCACGGGTGGCAATAGCCAGTGCCTTAGGTTTAGTTTTCGGATCTTGATTCATGACGGTCACTAATCCCTGTTGTGCTTGGGCCTCGCCATGCACTAGCACTAAAGGTGGTTGATCTTCAAAGTGCCGATACCAACGTAGCAACTCTGCCTGATCCGCATGGGCCGATAAGCCTCCGACGGTATGTAACTTGGCGGCAACTTTGACGCTATTACCATGGATAGTGAGCTCCTCAGCGCCATCGACCAAGGCTCGTCCAGGCGTGCCAAGCGCTTGGAAACCACAGATAATCACATCACATTCTGGCCGCCACAGATTATGTTCCAAATGACTACGGATACGGCCACCATTACACATGCCGCTACCCGCAATAATGATCAAGCCCTGATGCACATCGTTTAATGCGATAGACTCTTCAGTAGTTTGAATAAATTCGACATTCGATAATAAGGGATGTTGCCCCGGATGCTGGCGAGTAAAACGCTTAAAATCATCATCCATTAACGGATAGTTATTAACATATACCCGTGTTGCCTCAATCGCCATTGGACTATCGAGGCAGACTTTCCAGCGAGATAAATCCCAATCTTTAGCATATAAATGAAATAGATATAAAAGCTCCTGCGCTCGCCCTACTGAGAAGGCTGGCAAAAGAATATTACCGCGGCTCTCGGTGACTGCCTTAGCAAAAATCGCCTTTAATTCGGCCAGAGTATCAGTCCAGCTTCGGTGGAAACGATCGCCGTAGGTGCTTTCCATTAACACTAAATCTGCGGTGTCGACTAAGGTGGGATTACGTAATATCGGCATACCCGCCCGGCCAAGATCACCACTAAAGACGATTTTCTTCTGGGACTTACCTTCGCCTAACCATAACTCGACTAAGGCAGAACCTAAAATATGCCCCGCATCTGAGAGGCAAATATCCACATGGGGAATAACCTGAGTCACTTGGCCGTATTCCAGCGACACAAATTGACTAATGGCCTGTTCGGCATCTTCGACGGTGAATAGTGGCTCTAGGGGGTCAAGATCATGTTTAGCACGCTTTTTATTGGTTCTTTCAGTGTCGCGCACCTGCAGCATTGCCGCATCTTTAAGCATGATCGCGCACAGATCTGCTGTGGCTTTATGGGTATAGATTGGCCCATCAAAACCCGCTTTGACTAAGAGTGGTAAACGCCCTGAATGGTCGATATGGGCATGGCTGAGTACAACTGCGGAAATAGACTCAGGATCGAAGGTGAAGGGCTCATGGTTACGCAATTCATCCGCTTTACCACCTTGGATTAAACCACAATCGAGTAATAAGTGTTCATGATCGACCGAGAGCAAATGGCATGAGCCGGTCACTTCCTCTGTCGCCCCTAAAAACTGCAGTGTCATCCGCATGGTGTGCCTCCAACGTGATTACCTCGTATAAAGCTAGACTATGCCCTTATTCCTAAAACAAAAAGCAATAATTAGTCGCATGCGAGCAATGTCAACTTTTGCCGTAACACTCAAGCATCAATAACCTAATAGCGGGTACAACTCACCTTGGCGCACGGTTTTATCGGCATTGATTAAGGTGCCATCACGCTGCCATTGAGCGAGTTGATCTTGAATGATGGGTTGCACTTCTTTTGCCGTCATCCCCGCGTTAATCTGGCGACTGTAGAGTAATTTCAGCAAAATATAATCGAGCCCAGTGAGTAAGTCCTGCGGGGTTTTATCGTTAAAGATGGACGGAAATACTTTTTCAGAATCATTGGGTAGCCCAAGTACTTGAGTGATTTCTTCGACGATACAAGCCACTAACTTACCATGCATTTTTGCCTGATCCACGGGAATAATTACCCAGGCGCGCTCAATCTCATTCTGAGAGTTGAGGGCAAATTTGCCCATACAAACAGAGCCATGAATATTACTGGCTGCACTCGCGCCCATGAGGCGCATCACCTCATCGGCCCATTGGGATTGGCGGGTAAAGACTAAATGTAAATTAGCCTCTTCGAGCTTATCTACCTGCAAAATACTGTGACCCGTGATTTGCGCAAGATGACTTAGATGCATCTGCACCAATTGCGCATGCAGTGCATTGTCGCCAACTTGGTGCTCAACAAAGACGCGCACGGGTTTTTGCCATTTTCGTACTCGGTGCTTATCTTTATCGTATTCATTTTTAAGGGCTATCTCATCGAAAGCTTGGTTGATGTAGGCTGGATTTTTCCAATCTCGAATGGATGTTGAAGCGAGATTGGGCATGTCGGCCTCTTTGGGACTTAACGTTGGGGAAACCGATGCACAGAGTGGCGCAACAAAGGCTGCAAGTAGTGAAACAATACAGGCTAAGCCAATCGAACTCTTCCCCTTGAAGTGCTTTCGCCAGATTAACATCTTGTTATTCCTTCGATTGTCGAGGCAACTTAATAGAAATCAAGGCCGTAGTCGCGATAAAGGCTGTCGACATCCATAAGCAGGCCACCAGCCCATGACTCTGATACACCCAGCCAGAAAGCACGGTTCCCACCAAACGCCCCATAGCGTTGGCCATATAATAAAATCCAACATCGAGGGATACCGCCTCTTCGCTGGCATAACTCACAATCAAATAACTGTGCAGCGACGAGTTCACCGCAAACAGTGCACCAAATAGCATTAAGCCCAGCAACAAACTGGCTTCAGGGTAAAAACTGAACTGTATCGCGCTGGCAATCAATGCTGGGATAAAGGCCAAGATACTGGCCCAAATTAACGCGCTGCGACCATCGGGTACTGCACCGACGGCTAAGCTTTGGTGTTGGTGATTGCCAGTGATCTTAGGCGCCAAGGTTTGTACTATACCGTAGCCGATAACCCACACAGCTAAAAAGCCGCCCACCGCCCAATGATCCCAGCCAAATTTACTCGCTAGATACACAGGCAGCGCCACCACAAACCACACATCCCTGGCGGCAAACAGGAATAATCGTGCCGCCGAGAGAATGTTCACACTGCGACTCTTAGAGAAAATCTCCGTAAATTTAGGCTTATTCTTGGCTTTACCTAAATCCTTCTTCAGCATCACTAAGCTAAGTAGCCATACGAGTCCGAGCATACTCGCCATAGTGGCGATCGCCAGCTCAAATCCAAGTAAGGCAAGCAAAACACCACCGAGGAAAAATCCCGCGCCCTTGAGGGCATTTTTAGAACCCGTTAACAAGGCAACCCACTTATAAAGCTTGCCCTGCTCGCCTTTTGGTACTAGCAGTTTGATCGCGCTTTTAGCACTCATCTTATTGAGATCTTTAGCAACTCCAGATAACGCCTGCGCCGCCATCACCCAAGGCACGCCGGCGAGCCACAGCGGTAAACTCGCCGCTGGCACTAATAACATTCCTAATGCCAACACCTGCATACCAAGACCCAGATTCATGGTGCGATTTAACCCTAAACGCGCACCGAGATAGCCGCCCACCAGATTGGTTACAACGCCAAAAATCTCATAGAACAAGAACAACATCGCAATCGCGAATGGCGTATAACCGAGATCGTGAAAATGCAGCACCACCAACATCCGCAGCGCGCCGTCGGTTAAGGTAAAACTCCAATAATTGAAGGTGATCAGCAAATATTGCCGCACGGCGGCGGACAATTGCATCAGTTGTTCAAATAGCTTGGCAGCAGGCACTATGCTCTCCTAACGTGGCACATCAAGCTGGCCGACTAAACGGGCGAGCTCTGCCGTACGGTTGGCATATCCCCATTCATTGTCGTACCACACGTAGAGCTTTAGCTGAGTACCATTCACCACCATGGTCGAGAGCGCATCGACAATGCTCGAACGGGGATCGGTTTTGTAATCCACCGACACCAGCGGCCGTTCCTCGTAACCTAAAATCCCCTTAAGCTCCCCCTCAGCGGCGGTTTGTAGCAGCGCATTCACTTCTTCTTCGGTCACGCTGCGTTCAAGCTCAAATACACAATCGGTTAGAGAGGCATTGGCAAGCGGCACCCGCACGGCGTGGCCATTAAGCTTGCCCTTAAGCTCGGGGAAAATATGGGTAATCGCCGTCGCGCTGCCAGTAGTGGTTGGGATTAAACTCAAACCACAGGCGCGGGCGCGACGTAAATCTTTATGTGGCGCATCGAGAATGGTTTGAGTGTTAGTAATATCGTGGATCGTAGTCATAGAACCGTGTTTGATGCCGATCTGCTCGTGGATCACTTTAACCACAGGCGCAAGGCAATTGGTGGTACAGGAAGCCGCGGTCACAATCGGATGAATAGCCGGATCGTACAACTGGTGATTCACACCCATCACCACATTTAACACTCCTTCCTCTTTGACTGGCGCAGTGACTACAACCCGTTTAACACCTTGATCTAAATAGGCTTGTAATAAGGCTTTGGTTTTCATCACCCCAGAGGCTTCAATCACTACATCGCATCCAGACCAATCGGTCTCGGCGATGGCTTTATTACGTGTGGTGCGAATGCTTTTATCTTGAATGTGGATCTGATCATTATTCGCCGTCACGGGATAACACCAGCGGCCATGGACAGAATCAAACTCAAGCAAATGGGCTAAGGTGGCCGCATCCCCCGCGGGATCGTTAATCTGCACAAACTCCACCTCATCCCATTCCCATGCTGCACGCAGGGCTAAACGCCCCATACGTCCGAAGCCATTAATGCCAATTTTGATTGCCATGCTGATATTCCAATATGTTGATTTAAAATTTTATATTGTTAATTTTTAATATGTTATGAATATTGCGGACTTTTTACTTAATCGATAACATCACCATTGCCAACCCTATTGGATGACAATGGCGCATCTTGTTAACGACGATTATTGCTAGGCCAAAAGCAAGTCTTGCTCAATGATAATGGCTACTAATTTACTCCCTTAGCCATCCTTCAATTTCATCTCGGGTCGGTACTGAGCCGCTGTGGATTAACTCACCATCGATCACAACCGCTGGGGTTTTCATTACGTTAAATTTCAATAGGGTTTGCGGATCGGCATCCTTTTTCACAATCACATCTATACCCATTTCTTCAGATATATCCGCAATCATTTCAGCGGTTTTACTACATTTAGCGCAACCACTACCTAATACTTTGACTTGTTTCATGTTATTTCCTTAAAGATACGGTGCTGCAAAATTAAACATCCAACCTACTAACGTAAATGCCGTTAATAGCACAATCAACAGCAGCGCCAACAGGCGCCACTGCATAACTTGTTTGAGTAAAATAAATTCGGGGAAACTGGCTGCCACAGTGCTCATACAAAATGCTAGTGTAGTGCCAATTGACAGACCGTTTGCTAGCAAGCTTTCCATGACAGGAATAATGCCTGTCGCATTCGAATAAAGGGGAATGCCGATTAATACAGCCGCGGGCACTGACCACCATTGGCCTTGACCTAAGTGGGTTTCAACCCAACCCTCAGGTACAAAACCGTGCAGGGCAGCGCCAAGACCTACGCCGATAATGACCCACTTCCAGACGCGGCCAAAAATATCAATCGCCTCAGCTTTGGCAAATTGATGACGTTCAGAAAAAGAGAGGGCTTGCTGAGTCATTAAAACAGCATTTGATGCTGTCATCTGACGCCCACGGACGAGGGCTTCGGCGGCGAAGGATTGCAACCAACGCTCAGCCTTCATCGCATCTAGCAATAATCCGCCGAGCATACCCACCGCCATCCCCACAGCCACATAGAGCAAGGTAAATTTCCAACCGAGTAAACTCATTAGTAATAGGACAGCAACTTCATTGATCAAAGGTGAAGTGATCAAAAAGGCCATAGTGATCCCAAGGGGAATACCCGCCGAGGTAAAACCTAAAAACACAGGTATGCTAGAGCAAGAACAAAAAGGCGTGATGGCACCAAAAATCGACCCCAGCAAATAACCCACGCCCTTATTCTTACCCGCTAAATAATTGCGGACTCGCTCAACATCTAAGGACGCACGTAGCAGGGCGATCACATAAATCATCACCACCAGCAATACGAAAATTTTACTGACATCTTCAACAAAAAAATGCACTGCGTCGCCCAAGGCCGAACCCGCATCGAGGCCAAACACGCCAAACACTAGCCAAGTCGCAAAATCAGTAAATATTTGGAACATATCGCTCCTTAAAACAATGCAGACCTACACCCTGAGATTTATTAAGATTGAAACCAGTGCCGAGTGCGATTCGCAAAATACACCAGCGACAACATCACAGGCACCTCAACTAATACCCCAACCACAGTCGCGAGAGCCGCTCCCGAGTGCAGACCAAATAATGAAATAGCCACAGCGACCGCCAGCTCAAAAAAGTTAGAAGAGCCAATCATGCTCGCTGGTGCCGCAATCGCATGGGTAAGTTTTAGTTTTAAGGCTAGCCAATAGGCCAAGATAAAAATGCCATAGCTTTGAATAATCAAAGGGATAGCTATGAGTAGAATATTCTGTGGTTGACTCACAATAGTCTTCGCTTGAAAACCAAATAACAGCACAACCGTCGCGAGTAGCCCAATCACAGACCAAGGTTTGAGTTTAGCCAGTAACTGCGGCACAGCACTCGTATCATGGCGAGTCTCAAGGCGTTTTCGAGTCGCAACACCCGCAATCAAAGGCAATAACACATAGAGGACAACCGAAAGTAACAGGGTTTCCCATGGCACTTGAATATCGCTCACACCGAGTAATAATGCCGAGAGTGGCGCAAATAAAAACACCATAATGATATCGTTAACAGAGACTTGCACTAGCGTATAGTTCGGGTCACCTTTCGTCAGTTGACTCCACACAAACACCATTGCAGTACAAGGCGCCACACCGAGTAATATCATTCCCGCGATATATTCACTGGCGGTTTGTGGATCAACCCAGTCGGCAAATAGCAACTTGAAAAATAACCAGCCTAACAATGCCATAGTAAAAGGTTTAACGAGCCAGTTGATGAAAAGCGTTAACATCAATCCCTTCGGCGCTTTGCCAACATCTTTCACCGCAGAAAAATCAATCTGCACCATCATGGGATAAATCATTACCCAGATAAACAGGGCGATGACTAAATTAACATGGGCATATTCAAGCGCGGCTACAGCAGCAAATACACCGGGGACAACATTCCCCAACACAACCCCAGCAATAATGCTCAGCCCGACCCAAACACTTAAATAACGCTCAAAAATTCCCATATAAACCTCTTAATCGACTAACGGGTGGGCAAGTACAATTTGCTGTAATGCTGCCGATAAAACCCTAGGCTCGGCCTTTAAATCAACACGCAGCAAAGCACCTATCCGTCCCTCTAACAATCTGATTATTTTAAAAAATAAGACATCTTGATCTTCAAGCTGGCTTGGATCGGGTAATCCCCAGTGCAATTTCGGGGTATTTCCTAGCCATAAAGGGCAAGTTTCGCCCGCTGCACTATCACAAACGGTGATAACCAGATCCGGCGAGAAGTCAGCTAACGCCTCCCAACTTTTACTGTGAAGTCCTGCGGTTGAATACCCCTGTTGCTGAAGATGTTTCAGGGTCATAGGATGGACCTTGCCCGACGGGGCGCTGCCAGCACTCATAAAAGTCAGTGGCAACCCCAATGCCAGTTGCCGAGCAATGGCCTCCGCTAAAATGCTCCGACAAGCATTATGTGTGCACAAAAAAAGCACGTTAAAATCGGGGGTTAGCTCCACATATTGTTCTATAGCCGCCATGACAAACTCCAATCCTGTACGTTTCAAAAGTTATATTAACAACACGCTTTTGCTCGCTCAGGCCGCCCACCCATTTGACAGAGATTACGCAGGTTCTCCTGCAAAAAGATGTCGTTATCATCACAGGTTTGGGCAAGTACCTGCTGGCACCAAGGCGCGATCTCAGTATTAATCCGATAAAACACCCATTGTCCTTGACGTCGATCGACTAACAGCCGGGCTTTTTTTAACTGAGCCAAGTGGCGCGAAACCTTGGGCTGACTTTCAGACAGCGCAGCCATCAGTTCACACACGCATAATTCCCCTTCCCGCTGGATCAGCAGCAGACATTTCAACCGAGTTTCATCGGCAAGCGCCTTAAAAAATGCGACAGGTTGCATGGTTTAGTCCAAAGGTAGATAAAATTACATATGGAATTTAATATATATGAAAAAACATATATGTATAGTTATTTTTGTAGAAACCACTCACTGGCTTAATAAAACAAACATAAAAATAAATACCTTAACCGTTGAAGATGATGATGTAGGTACGAAAATAACCCATTGGAAAGGCCGTTAAAAAATGGTTACTCAGGCATAAAGTCGTGAAACCCGACCAAAAGAAATGCCAGTTAGCATTAACTGGCATTTTCGATTTGCAATACTTTATATCAAGCTAATGCTGATAAGGTTCTAGGGAGTAACCAAATCAAACCTTGGGTGACAACTTACACATAAATTTTCTGACTTTTGGTGTACGTGGTGACACTTAGCACAATCCGTCTCGGTAGCAAAGTGACGGTTGTTATGGGGGTTAGTCGGTTTCAGGTTTTCAGTTTTTAGCGCCAGCTTTTCAGTGTTATGGCATTGCACACACTTAAGCATAGGCACAGCTTGGCGCTCTCCTGTTCCATGGCAACTGTTACATTTAATCCCTTTTGCAGCATGGGTTTGATCGAGTAGAACATTGTCTTTTGCTATCGCACTTGCTGCGAAAATGCCCAAGACAAGAGCCAAAATAATTGTGAGATTTTTCATTTTTAAATTCCATCATTCATGTCACTGGATGCCAACTAAAAGCAGCCGCTATTGATAATTTGGCGTTTAAAGTTTCGCGACGTATTTGCCCGCTAAGTAGCCAAAGGTGTAGCAACGTCCCAGAGACAGACCGAATACTGTTAATGGGTAATCAACACCACCATAGAAGCCCGCACCCAAGTTGCCGACAATAAACAGGCCAGGAATTTCTTTACCATCCGCATCCAGTACTTGATGATTTTCGTTCACCAGAATTCCTGAACATAAGGTTGAAATTCTCATACGACGATGAATGCCGTAAAACGGCGGTTTAAGCACTGGAACCATTTTGCTGGCTGGTTTACCAAAATCTTCGTCTTTACCTTTTTTGCACAATTCGTTGTAACGATTCACGCTTGCAACAAAGGTTTTGGGATCACATTCTAGCTTCACAGCTAATTCTTCTAAGGTGTTGGCGGCGTAGGTATTGGTCAAAGAAGGGAATACACCTTTTTTCTCGCCGGGCACTTCAGGCATATAAACCTTAAGCTCCTCTGGAGAATAAAGATGACCTGGCCAATCCTTCGCTTGTGTCATGTAATCCGAATCAAATACCTGGGAGTAATGTCCCGCGTTATACTCATCTTTCAGGTAGTTATTCATTAATGACATTTCAACTGTTTCATTAACGAAGCGTTCGCCTTTACGGTTAACGGCTAAGAAAGGCATATCGCACATTGAAGCAGGGCCCGCGTCGAAGTCATGCAACATTTTGGTATGACCAACAGGTTCAATAACCCCACCGGCCCAATACGCCATGGCAAAACCATCACCGGTACGGTCCATTTGTTTGCGTTCAAAGTTTTTCAAATCTGGAATAAAGAAATCACACATGGCCTTGTTATTTTGGTAATCACCAGAAGACAGGATGACCCCTTTCTTCGCCATGTATTTGTGGTACTTACCATCACGAGTTTGAGCAATAACACCGATCACTTTGCCTGATTCGTCTTGGATCAGTTGTTGTGCAGGAGTGTTAAAGAAGAATTTTACACCTGCCTTTTCCGCTGTTTTTGCCAGTGCACGAATACCATCACCGGTTGTGTAGGGTTTAGGGCCACAGAATGAGGTCACAAAATTTAAACGATCAGATTGGTCCGCAATACCTCGAATACCATGTTGTACCTTGGTACCCTGATCGACCACTTGGCCACCACTTTGTTTCATTCGATCAATCACCCAAGTGACAGCTTCACCGGAGTTGTAAGCCCATTGTCTTAATAAACCAGGATGCGAGCGGTGAGCATTATCAGCCATCAAACGGCTTACTAACGCCTCAATAGCTGCTTTATCACTATTTTTAAGATCGATGCCAGAACCAGTGTTTCCCTGTGAAACAGGAATGGCTTGTTTTTGTAAACAGGCAACTGTGGCGCCGTTTTCTCTGGCAGATAATGCCGCAGGAACACCGGAAGCTCCGGCACCGACAACAACAACGTCAAAGGTTTGAGTCGTTGCGATATCTTTATCTGCAATCGGTTTAGGTTTAGGTAAAAAACTTAAGGTTGCACCGCCAATCTCGGCACATTCGGCACCCACTTGCAGTGGTGCAGCACTGGCAGACCCCATTCCTAAAGAGGCAAAAGCTAAACCACCACTGCCCATTGCCGCTCGAGTCAGAAAACTTCTTCGAGAGATCCCGTTTTGAAGCACACTCGCTGTGTATTGATCAATTTCTTTCGATTTATTACTCATTTGATACTCCTTTGCCCTCATTGCGAGTGGTATTGCACTCACAATGGTGCTGGGTCTATTCGTGCCCAGATTTTTTTCGTGTATTTAGAAGCTAAAACCGCTGCGTTGACTTAAGAACACCCAATCAATCAACAATTAAATGTATGACACATGACAATACATAAAAAGAGGTATTAGCAACATCTTTGCAGTACTTCACAAAATATTAAATTTATGGAAAAACTAACCTTATTTAATAAGCAACTTCAGACTATTTTCAAACTCACCATTTAATAGATAAATACTCTAATTTCAATTATCTAATTAAAAAGTAATTTAAAATTTATTTCACAAGAAAAAATAGGTATACCCCAAAAAAAAATGGTATACCCTTAAAAAGTTGCAGGGGAGCAGTTTTCAGTACTAATGACCTAAAGTAAATTTATAGTTAATATAGAACCGAACATCATTGAAATTCTCACCTTGATCAAAATCAATAGTGGCATAACGAGCTTTTAACCCTAAACCGGAAAGTGCTCCAGAGAATTTATAACTAATTGAATAGTTGATTTCGCTAAAATCACTACCAGCATTTTCTGGCACATCATATTGACCATAATATGCATAGGCCTCTAATCCATTAAGGCCGAGTTTCTCAAAATCATAGGCTAGTTTTAATGCATTGACTTCTTCATCAGCACGCGCAGATTGATATACCTGTTGAATAACCACTTTTTCATCTCCCCATGGAGTGAGCACAGTGTCATCACCAGTTTTAGCATATAGATAAGTGACATCAGCACCAGCAAACTTGGCACCGAGATGGAAACCATATTGATATGTGTCTAGTGGGCCGCCAGTTTCATCACCCGTTGCTTTCTGAGTTAAGTAAGATGGAGTAAGATAAAAATTAACCGCACTGATGTCAGTGGAGAATTTTACTTTTGCATAGGTTTGATTAAAAACATCTTCCATGCGGTAATGCCAAAGATTAACCTCGGTTTTGACCGCTTCGAAAGGTAACTGATATTTAGCACCCAGAGCATAAACAGGGTTATCTGCCACCTCAGTAATCACACCCGCTCTCGCTAGCTCACTTTGTACAGCTTCTTTAACCGATATGAAGCTGTTATCAGACCATCCCATTGAGTCCGTAATATACAATGCGGAAAGAGTGAGATTATTTACGCTATTATTTTCAACAGAAAAACCACGAAAGGTTCTTGGAATGGCTCTAATATCGTGAGGATTCATCATCGGAGTTCTTAATTCTTGAGCTCCAAGTTTAAATTTAGTATTCCACCAATCACCTTGAATAAAATATTCTTGCAATCGATTGACACTATCATGGTCGCCATTTTTATCTCGAGCCACTAAACCATAAACACTATCAGAATCATTAGTCCAAATTGGATTAGCAGAGGCAAAGCTAGTACCAAAACTAATACCGTTAACTTTAGCGGTATTATAATAAAACAGCCCACCTAATGACGTATCATGTTTTTTATTCGTTGCGCCATCATAATCACGCGTAAAATCAAATAACCGCAATTCACCTTTAACCGTTCCATCGCTAAACATTTTATCAATCGTTGTATCTGCGAACGCAGATACAGAAAGTGCCGACAGCACAAAAAAAGATAGGCTTTTCATTTTCATCATCATCTTCCTGTTATTAGTTGACATGTTTGCCATGCCTATACTGGTTAAGAAACAGACTCCAAACCACTTTGGAGAAATGTATGACGTATAACCTTAATTAACAATGAAGACTGAACAAATATGAGAAACTAGTTGCGAAATTTATAGAGATGTTACTTCGATCAACAAAAATGAATGTTTTTTAATCACTAATATAGGAAAAGCGAGAGTACATTTTCTGCCTCAAAAGTACTTTTATGTTAAGATGGCAGAACTAAGCATATTGAGGGCAAACTAGTGCATAACTTCAAGCCAATTAAGCAGATAAAAGCATCTAGTGAAGTTGGACAACAGCTAAAAAATGCTATTTTAGGTGGCGATTATAAAGCTGGTGATAAACTACCATCCGAACGCGAACTCATAGAATTATTCCAAGTGAGTCGAACCGTTGTCAGGGAAGCCATTAAGAGCCTTGAAGCGAGCGGCTTGGTAGAAATTCGCCAAGGTGCAACGGGTGGTGCATTTGTTAAACATCTGACATTTGAGCGGTTAAGTGATGCCTGCCATGACATGTTTATGATGGGAAAGTTATCACTCCCCGAATTATGCCAAGCGCGCATTTTGATTGAACCTCAAGTCACCAGAATGGCAGCTAAAAATTGCACACCAGCACAAGCAATTGCTTTGCATGAAGCATTGCGACATGAAAATGACTCGTACGCATATCCCGAGACTGTCGCTTTACGCTCTGAAGTGCATTATTTATTAGCAGAAATGTCAGGCAACCGTTTCTTAGAGGCAATTGTAAAATCACTATTGATTTTACTTAAAAATCAAACAATAAAGTTTGAGCCGCCAACGGATGAAATCCATCCCTTGGGCTTACACGATATTATCGTTCAAGCCGTTATCGAAAAAGATGAAGCCAAAGCCGAAGCCGCCATGTTGGCACATTTAGAAGACTTTAATCGTCGTTTGAAAGAAATCGAATTGAGATACATCAAGCGGCTAAATAACGCTTAGTACTGCCCACGATAAATTTTGGCATTACAGTTTGATAAGCCGACTTACTGTAATGCCAAATTCTTTCATTACAACTCTTGATGACTGATTGAATCAACTCAATATCAGTATTATCTAATAAGTTAAGCTCCGTTCTTTGCACCATATTCTTAAACATCAAACATGCAAAAAATTAAATAATTGATTTAAAAAACAAAGCTAATTGATGCGTCAGATTTTGCCATTCCCTTTGAGCGATTAACCGCCGCATAATACCTTTAAATAAAAACACCCGATGGGTTCATCAGGTGTTTAGGAGTCAATCAGTAGCTCTGATGGCAAACCAGACTGTCGCACAAATGTGTGCAGATTTAGCTGAATTGAGCATGCTTATAACCCAAAGCTTCAGGATGTTATTTTTTGCAACGTCCAATATTGGAGCCAATAGATGCAACTTTGTCACACTCCTTGGCAGCTTTCTTTTCAGCAGTATTTGTAACTTTCGAGTTAGAGTTAGTATCAGCATTTGTCGATGCACAACCGCTCAAACCGAGAAATACGAGGGGAATAAGGCTCAGTGTCCATGTTTTTAGCATTGTATACATCCGTGAGTTAATTAGTGTTTAACATTTTGTTGCGGTATTGAATAGCGAAGACAGTAAGCTAACCAATAAAATCTCCTGATACAATGCTATAAACTGCAAAGACAATGTAAATTAATACATTCTACTGACGACATAAGGTTTATTAAGCGATAACACGGTAAAACACTTAGACGATGACCTGATGATAGGTTTCGACTTGGAACGACTCAACCAACTCAGGCATCACTTGGTGGAAATAATGTTGAATAGCCTCTTTAGCGCAGTGCTCATCGAAGGCAGTAATATCAACAAACTTCTCCACAAAGGTCACGCGGCGCGGTTCATCACGGCTGACGTTGAGCTCATACCGAATACAACCGGCTTCACGGCGTGTATCGGGGATCAGCGAGGCGAGCGCCGCAATCAAGGCCTCGGTTTTGCCTTCTTTGGCTAAAAAGCTCGCGACGCAAACGAGTTGTTGTTGATTGATTTTATAGTCCGCAACAGTAGTCATTTGATTTCCTTAATAAGATGTAAATTCAGCTAGTTAAAACCAGATCACTGAGGCTGGTAGCGCATGTCGATATGAGGAATGCCATCTTCCAAATACATTTCAGAACAGATGTTAAACCCGAGTTTTTGGTAGAAGTTTTTCAGATAATCCTGAGCACCAATTTGGATCCCCGCCTTGGGCCAAGTACTGAGTGCAGATTCGATCGCCCGCTGCATCAACGGCATTGCCAATCCTTTACCTCGTCCAGCAGGTGACACCACCACTCGGCCAATGCTGGCCTCGGGATAACTCAGCCCCGGAGGCAAAATACGGGCATAGGTGAGTAACTCGCCCGCAGGTGATAGGCCGATTAAATGCTGGGTTTCAGGGTGTCTATCTTTATCATCAAGCTCTGGATAAGCACAGGCCTGCTCGACCACAAACACATCGACTCGCAGTTTAAGGATTTCATATAAGGTATTGGCAGTTAATTGATTAAATTTAAGAATTTGCCACTCAACTGAATCTTGTATCGACATAAAAAGGCTCTGCGTACAACAGGAAAAGAGCTCGAGTCTATCACAGCTCAGCGGATAAAAAAGCGCCTTAATTCTGGGGGGAATTAAAACGCAAGGGTTACGCATTGCGAAAACTGACTCAGTGTTATTCGATAACCGCATCGTGGGCGACTGGGCCTTGTGGTTTACGGATAAGCAGCACAGCCACCACGGCAATTAACAACAGGGCCCCCATAATCAAAAACACATCGTTATAGGCTTGAATATAGGCCTGCTGACTCATGGTTTGCCCTAACAATGCCTTGGCCTGCATAGAGGCGGTATAGGGATCCGAGCCACCCTGTTGCAACATACTGGCACTCTGATTCAAATAGTCCTGCACCTGTGTGCTAACCGCTGGCAAAGATTCCTTCACATGGGCCAAATGGCCGCGAGCCAAGTTATCGGTTAAAGTCGCCACCAAGGCGATACCAAAGGCCCCACCTAAGTTACGCATCACGTTCAGTACGGTCGAAGCCGAAGGATTCTCATGGGGCTTTAAATGCGCAGTCGCGAGCATTCCGATAGGCACTAAGATAAAGGGCTGGCCTAAGGCGCGCACCACTTGGGAGGCTATCATCTGCTGCCCAGCGTAATCTGCGGTCATTTGGCTATTCATGTAATAACTTAGGGCAAACATAAAAAAGCCGAAGGCGGCTAAGTAACGCCCGTCGAAACGTTGCATTAAACGTGGCACTAAGGGCAAAACTAACAACTGCGGGAATCCCATCCACATAATCACCTCACCAATTTCCAGTGGTGTGTAATCATGCACTTGAGACAAATAAAGTGGGATCAAATAGATCGCGCCAAAGAGCGCCATCCCCAGTAAAAAATACGCCACGGTTGAAAGCACAAAATCACGTTTACCGAGTAAGCGTAAATTCACTAAAGGATCTTTACGTTTAAGCTGGATCCACACAAACAGCACTAAATTCACCGCGGCAATGATGGCGAGATTGCGGATCAAATCCGAGCCAAACCAATCCTTACGGTTTCCCTCCTCAAGCACCACCTCGAGGCAACCCATGCCCAGCGCCATGGTGACAATGCCTGCTAAGTCGGCATTTTTCAGCTTGTCCCACACCACAGGGCGTTTTTCGAGACCATAGGCCAACATCGCCATAACCAGCAATCCTGGCGGTACGTTGATATAAAACAGGTAATGCCAACTAAAATGCTCAGTTAACCAACCACCTAAGGTTGGGCCAATCGAGGGCGCAAACGTCGCAGTCACCCCGAATAACGCCATCCCCACGGCACGTTTATTCTCGGGTAAAAATTCTAAGATCAGCCGAAAAGCCAGCGGGATCAACGCGCCACCAAAGAAGCCCTGCAACGCCCGAAAGGCGATCATGGCCTCGAGGTTCCACGAAATCGAACACAGGATAGAAGCAAAGATAAAGGCTGCGGTGGTCCACAGCAGATAACGCCTGACCGAGAGCCCAGTGCTTAACCAGCCCGAGAGCGGAATCGCAATCATCTCGGCAACCAGATAAGCCGTTGAAATCCAGCTGCCTTCCTCAAGCGTTGCCCCAAGGCTGCCTTGGATTTCCTTCATAGAGGCATTGGTGATTTGAATATCGAGGATCGCCATAAAGGCGCCAATCAAACCACCAAAAACGGCAATCCACGAACGGCGACTACCACGCTCATATTCGCTCGGCGTAGCCCCAGCGTCGATAGCCTCAGGTGCAGCAGCAATTGTGCTCATGTTAACGACCTACTTAACGACCGACGTTAGCAGCTATAGCTGTCGTCGGATGCGACGCAGTATCGACCTTCACCACCGCACTTAACCCAGGGACGACACGCGCCTCTTCTTCTGAGAGCTCTAAACGGATCCGCACCGGAATACGCTGCACGATTTTGGTGAAGTTACCCGTGGCATTTTCAGCGGGCAGCAGACTAAATTTGGCTCCGGACGCCGGCGACAGACTATCGATAACACCTGCAAAGGTTTTGTCGGGAAACGCATCGAGACTGACCTGCACCGACTGCCCGGGTTGCATATGTTGGATTTGGGTTTCTTTAAAGTTCGCCGAGATCCACACAGCCCCGTCCGGAACCAAACTAAAGAGTGCTTGGCCGGGCTGAACATACTGCCCCACCATCGCGCCGCGTTTACCAATCACCCCAGAGAAGGGCGCGGTCACACGGGTATCATTGAGCTGAATGTTAGCTAGCTCCAATGCCGCATTCGACTGCTCAACCACAGAGCGGGCTTGATTAAGCTGAGCATTAAACACAGCAAGCTCACGTTCTTTAGCCACTAACAGCGCCTTGGCTTCATCGAGGCGCGCAGCAGCAGCATCAAATCCTGCTTGCAATTGATCGACATCGTCCTGTGAACTGTAATTGCTAACCTTTAACTTTTTCGCTCGGCTTAACTGTTGCTCTGCACGGATGTTATCTGCCTGCGCAGCCACGACGCCCGCACTCGCTTGGCTGATCAGCGCGTGTTGCAACTCAACCTTAGCGGCTAAGGTTTGCAAATCAGCTTTAGCACTGGCAAGTGCAGCCTCAGCTTGGCTGACTTTGGCGCTAAACTGGTTATCTTCAAGTTGCGCCAATAACTCGCCCTTACGCACATGCTGGTTATCGGTCACATCGGACAACACCACATAACCTGGCACTTTTACGCTCACATGGGAGATATCGGCCTCAACATAAGCATTATCAGTGGTTTCGATAAAACGTACTTGCGTCCACCAGTAATAGCCGCCACCCGCAGCGGCGGCGAGTAATAGTGGAACGGCGATAATGAGCTTACTTTTGGACATGAATGACTCCTTGATTAGTGAGTACTAGTGTACTACTGTCTCATCAAGTTTATTAGGTAGTTAAAAATCAACCCACTGTTTCACAGGTGTAACAATCATGGATCTCAATCGGGTGCAAATATTTGCTCAAGTGGTAGAGCAAGGTAGTTTTACCGGGGCAGCTAAAGCCCTCGGACTCACTAAGGCAACAGTCAGTCGCAAAATTGCCGAACTAGAAGCCGATACGGGTACTCAGCTATTATTCCGAACGACTCGCGCACTCAAACTCACAGAAGCGGGTTCGAGTTATTACAATCGAATCAATAAGATCTTAAGTGATCTTCAAAGCGCCGAAAATCAGCTCAGTGCCCACCAGCAATTAATCAAAGGTAACCTAAGAATCGTATGCCCTATTGAATTAGGCCAACTGTTTCTTGGGCCGATCTTCGCCCAGTTTTTAACCCTTTATCCCGATATCACCATAGAAGCCGAGCTCACTAACCGTAAAGTGGATGTGATAGAAGAAGGTGTGGATCTGCTATTCCAAATCGCTGACTCGAGTGATACCCGCCTACAAAGTTATTCCTTAGTTAACGCCTATAAATCCTTAATGGCCAGCCCTAAATATTTGGCTGAACATGGCACGCCCAAAGTGCCAAAGGATTTGGCTAAACATAAAGCGATTCGTTTACAGTCGGCCCATATTGAAGGGGCATGGAAGCTATTTGATGGTAAAACTTGGGTAGTCATTGAGCCCGTCACGCAATTAACAGTGAATAATGTCACCATTGCCCGCGAAGCTGCCATTGCAGGGCTTGGCATTACGGCCGTGCCGTCGATTATTGCCCAAGAGGCGATAGAGAAAGGCTATTTAGTGCGACTCCTTGACGATTATCCTATGGTGCAAACCAAGGTGGTACTCAGCTATCCCAAGCGAGCCTATCTGCCGCGCAAATACCGCGTTTTTATCGAGTTTATCTACGCCTCTTTGTTTAAACGCTGGGGATCACAAGTATTAGAAGTGCCAGAATTTATCGGTCAGCAAAAATAGACCCATTCACACCAAAATTAACAACTGTAACCTTGAGAGTGTGAAATCTGCCAGTGCAGGATAAATCCTTAATCTCAGAATTGCCTTAATCCTTAAGCCCCTATAAGCTTGGCAAGGTAACAGGCAGCAAAAGACCCTAAGGTTTTCCTGATACAGTTAATACAATAAAATTTAACATTTAATCATATTTTCGGAGGAAACCTAATGAGCTTACTTAAAGAGTTCAAGGCTTTTGCATCCCGTGGCAATGTAATCGATATGGCGGTGGGTATTATCATCGGTGCCGCTTTTGGCAAGATAGTCTCATCCTTTGTGGCCGATATCATTATGCCGCCGATTGGGATCATTTTAGGGGGGGTGAATTTTAGTGATCTGAGCGTTGTGCTCCTCGCTGCCCAAGGTGATGCGCCAGCTGTTGTCATCGCTTACGGTAAATTTATCCAAACCGTTATCGACTTTACCATTATCGCCTTCGCGATTTTTATGGGCTTAAAAGCCATTAACAGCTTAAAACGTAAACAAGAAGAAGCACCTTCCGCTCCGCCCGCACCAACCAAAGATCAAGAACTACTGTCTGAGATCCGCGATCTGCTTAAAGCTCAACAGGAAAAATAAGCCTTAAAAGTCCCTTAAGCAGAGTATTAAACATAAAAAACCCATCGATTCCGATGGGTTTTGTTTTTAACCTGTCAGGTCTCGATTACTCTGCGGCTTCGTGCACGGTTTCGCTATAATCTTGCACCACTTCGGCGACACGGATGCGATAAGCGTTAAACAAACAAGGCACTATGCCAGTCTGCTCGGCAATGCTGTGGGCCATTTGATTACGCCATTGGGTAATAGAAGCCATATCATCCCAAAACGATAAGCTCAGCACCTTACCATCGTCGGTTAAGCTCTGAAAACGTTCAATCGAAATTAATCCCTTGCGGCCTTCTAAATACTGGCGCATTTCAGCGGCCACATGCAGATACTCTTCCTTTCCTTCTTTCGTGGGAACGACTTCAAAAATGACTGCGATCATACTCTCTCCAGAGATACTTATCCTTAATACCAGCGCTAAGCCTAGCCTATATCACACACTATAGCTCGCTGATTTTTAAACTTTAACATTGAGACTTACCACAAAATCATGCCAAGACTCAGCCCCAACTAATCAGGCAATTTATCGTGTCGATATAACCAGCGGTATAAGGTAGGTAATACCAATAAAGTCAACGCCGTTGAGCTAAACAAACCGCCAATGATCACCACCGCTAGCGGCTTTTGGATTTCACTACCCACACCCGATGACACTAAGATCGGAATTAACCCTAAGGCAGAGGTTAATGCCGTCATCAATACTGGTCGTAAGCGGCCCACAGTGCCTTCATAAACCGATTCATAGAGCGACTCGCCGCTCTGCCTGCGTTGGTTTATCGAATCCACTAATACCACTCCGTTGAGCACCGCCACCCCAAACAGCGTGATAAAGCCAATGGAGCTTGGCACCGACAGATAAGTACCACTAACAAACAACGCCACAATACCGCCGATGAGTGCTAGCGGCACGTTCGCCATAATCAGTAATACCTGCTTAACCGCACCGAAGGAGAAGTACAACAGCAAGGCAATCAAGGCGATTGAGACAGGCACTACCAACATCAGCTTTTGCTGTGCCCGCTGCTGATTTTCATACTGACCACCCACAATCACAGTATATCCAGCAGGTAGATCGGCCTTTGGCACCAGCGCGTAAATATCATTTACCACAGAGCCCATGTCTCGCCCCGCCACGTTCGCTTGCACCACCACGCGGCGCTGCACATCGTCACGGCGAATATTCGGCGGCGCCATTTCCACTGCAACGCTGGCCACTTCGCCTAAGCGCACAATTGCGCCATTGGTGCCACTCAAGAGCAAATCCTTAATCACATCTGGACTGCTGCGAAACTCGGCGGCAAGGCGTAAATTAATGTCGTATCTGGCGTTACCGTCGATGACTTGGCCAGCGCTGGCGCCACCAATACCTTGGCTCACGAGTGTCATCACCTGATCGACACTGAGGCCATAACGGGCAAGCTGCGAACGCTCTGGCCGCACTACCAGCTGCGCCTCCCCACTCACCTGTTCGAGGGACACATCCACAGCGCCGGGGATTTTCGCCACCAGATCGGTGAGCACTTGGCCCTTGTCCGACAACACCGCGAGATCGGGACCAAAGAGTTTAATAGCTAACTGCGCCTTAACCCCCGAAAGCAGCTCATCGACCCGAGTCGCAATCGGTTGTGAGAAGGTGAGTAGCAGCCCAGGGAAGACACTGAGCTTTTCCTCCATCAGCCGTTGCAACTCCAAACGCGAACTGGCCGATTGCCATTCTTCTATTGGTTTTAGGCCGATATAGACTTCAATATTGCTGACAGGCTCAGGATCGCCGCCTAATTCGGGCGCACCGATTCGGCTTAAGGCATACTCCACCTCGGGGAATTCCAGCAGCAAAGCCTCAAGCTTAGGTGCGACATCCAAAGAGGTGCCAAGGCTAGCGGTGGGTGCTAACGTGACCCTCAGGTTAATCGTGCCTTCCTCTAACTCGGGCACAAACTCGGTGCCGAGTCTAGGCAGCAATGCCATGCTCATGACAAACATCAGTGCCGCACTGAGTACCACCATTTTAGGACGCGCTAGCGTTGCTCTGAGCAGTTTGCGATATGCGCTATCCAGCGGCCTTAAGATCACACTTTCTTTCAGCACAACTCCACGTTTAAACAGATATACCGCTAAAGCTGGCACCGCGATTAATGCCACCAGCAAGGCGGAAATCATCGCCAAAATAATGCTGACGGCCATAGGTTGGAACAGCTTGCCCTCAACCCCTTCCAGCGCAAATAGCGGCGCAAACACCACAATGATAATCGCCGTCGCGAAGAAGATAGGACTGCACACTTCTTTCGCCGCCAGCATAATGCGCACGGCCATATTCCCCTGATGTTCGTCATCATCAGCGTTAACACCCCCATCCTCATCACCATGGTACGGGTCAGTTTCACCATCGGCACGCGCCCTTGCCTCAGCTAAATGACGGCGATCCGGTTGGGTTAAATGTTTGAAAATATTCTCAACCATCACCACTGAGCCATCGACCAACATACCAATGGCCACCGCTAACCCACCGAGGGACATCAAGTTGGCTGAAAGGCCATAGTAGGACATCACCATCAGCGCCAAACCGATGGACACAGGGATAGACAGCAACACCAACAGGGTGGCGCGGATATTCACAAGGAACAGCGCCAAGATAACCACAATAAACACAAAAGCCATCAGCAGCGCATCGCGCACTGTGGTAACGGCTTTATCCACTAAGTCTGCTTGGTCGTAAAACACCTCAAAGGACACGCCCTTGGGCAACGCCTGCTCAATCAGATTAATCCGCGCATCGATATCATCAATCGTCGCCTTAGTGTTAGCGCCCATCCGTTTAAGCACTACACCCGCCACCACTTCGCCCAAGGCTTGCGCCTGCCCCGCCTCATCACGGCGCGTCATCGTCACTGCGCCAACGCGGATCTCACTACCAAAATCGACCTTTGCAATGTCACCCACACGCACAGGCGTGCCACGTACTTCAGTGAGTGGAATTTGAGCAATTGAGGCAAGCCCTGCCTCTCCGGCGGGCAACATACCATAGCCTCGAACCACTAATTGCTCTTGGCCTTGGTCCATAAACCAGCCACCAGCGTTACGGTTATTGCTTTCGAGCGCCTCGCTCACCTGCGCCATCGACAAGCCATAAGCACGCAACTTATTAGGGTCGACCTGCACTTGATATTGACGAACTTCGCCGCCAAAAGATAACACATCGGTCACGCCGCCAACGGGCATCAAGATAAGTTTGACGAGGTAGTCGTTAAGACTACGCAGCTCGGCGGCATTGATGCCTGCACTTGGATCCGCCCGCAAAATATATTGATAAATCTGCCCCAATCCAGAGGTGTTAGGGCCAATTTCTGGCACACCCACCCCGCTTGGGATCATCTCCCGCGCCGCCTGTAACTGCTCAAACACTTGCTGTCGGGCAAAGTAAATATCCGTGCCCTCAGCAAAGACGACCGTCACAATGGACAAGCCTGTGCGCGATAACGAACGCACTTCAGTCACCGCAGGCAAAGCATACATGGCCGATTCGACCGGATAACTGATGAGTTTTTCTACCTCTTCGGCGGCCAAGCCCTCAGCCTCGGTATTGATGGTCACCTGTACGTTGGTGACATCGGGAAAGGCATCGAGATTCAACTTGGGCAACATGGCCACACTGGCAGCGACCGCCGCCAGCAGCGCCAACACCACTAATAGCCGATTTTTAATCGCGGCTTCGATTGCTTTTTGCAACATAAGAATTCCTTAAGCGAGAATCATAGGCACAGTGATAGGCATCGCGATTAGTGGGCATGAATATCAAAACCAGCTTTCGCCTGCTCCGATGCCAAGAAAAATGCCCCTGCAACTACCACCTTTAATTGTGCCTGCCGTGCTTTATCCAGCTCACTGCCGCGAACTAAACTCAAGCCGCGCTGACGCTGCACCAGCTCCACCTCAATGGCTTCAAAACCATCCTCATCCTGAATAAAAATCTGCCAATCGCCATCACTGCTACGGGTTAACGCTGCATCGGGTAATACAATTCCCGATGAAATACCTGACCCGCTACTCGCCGCTGCCATGTTTTGAGAGGCATCGGCAAAGTACAGCTCGGCAAATTGCCCTGCGTGCAACACATGATCAGGATTAGGCATACTGACTAACACTTGCTCAGTACGTGTCACGCTATCCAGCTCGTGGGAGCGGCCGATAATCTTACCTGCTAAGGTTTTATCTCCCACTTGGATCAAGGCTGGGGCACCCACCTTCACATTGACGGCCTGCGCAGGCGTTAGCTGAGCCTCAACCCAAAGGTGCGACTCATCGGTCAACTGCATTAATGGCGTGCCTGCGCTAAACACTTGGCCTAGCATGGCGATATCTTGCTGCACACGGCCGTCGATAGGCGCCAACAGTTGATAGCTACCGATAGCTTCAGGGGTCGACTCTAAGGTACGAATTTGCTCCGAGGTCATTTTTATCGCCTCTAAAATCGCCCGTTTCAGTTCGGCATCGACTTGAGCCTGCATTCTGCGACTCACACTCACAGCGCCTTCACTCATGCGGCGCACGCGGCTCCATTCAGCAGCGGCATTAATGTAGTCCGCCTGTGCCTGCGCAACGGCTGTGCCACCCAAGGTAAGTAAAGGCTCACCTTTTTTCACCTCTTGGCCGGGAACCACATGGCGCGCTTGTACGCGAACATCGAGCTGTGGCGCTAAGGTCGCGGTTCTATCACGATCAACCACTAAAGAAGCCGTTGCTCGAACATCGAGGTTTAAATTGGCAAGACTTAAGCTATCGCTGCTCAAGGGTAACAAACGAATTCCCGCCAGCTCCAACTGCGCAGGCGTAAAGGTTAATGCTTGCTCGCTATGGTCATCCGGTGCTTGCTCGGCAGCAGTACTCTTCGCTGCGTTGTTAACTTGTTTTTCGCCAGCATGATCATGGCCGTCACCAGCAAATGCTGACGTTGGCGTAATCAAGGTTAACGAGGTGAGCATCAGTGCCAACGCTAAACGTGATGGCGTAAACACCGATATGAAACCTGCTGCAGACACATTGGCGAAAGAGTGAAAAACAGATTTAGGAAAAGTTGAATTCATTAGTGTGACCTCACGATTGACTTGGCTGGCACGGCGTTAGTGGGAGAAGTGGCTGTTAACGAATCGATAAAGGGCAGCAGTTGACCGCTGTCCCCCATCCAGGTTAACCAGCTCTGATAAATCGCCGTTTCGAGGTTTAAACCGACCAAATAACTGGCCGCAAGTTGTCGCCGACTCTGTAAATACTCACTGGTGCTCACATCGCCCGAGCGCCACTGTTCACTTAAGGATTTAGCGGCTTTACTCCCCGAGGCTGCGACTCGCTCACGCCAATCTTGGTAACGAGCCAGTAAACGGGGTAAGGCATTGTTAAATTGCGCCTGTTTAGCAGTAAGCACTCGCTCACGGGCTAAGTAGGACTGCTCTGCGATAGCGATGCCCTTATCTGCAACCGACTGTAACTCACTGTAGTTATTACGAACCTGCAAGGGGATAGCCACACCGACGCCAAACTTGTTGTCAGAGCCTTCCCGTTCGAGACCAAGGTTGATGGTGGGATCCGCCGCTGTATCAGCCTTAACCTTCATGGCATTGGCCTTTGCCAATAACACCTGCTGATGGGCACTGGTCAATGCGGGTAATTCCGCTCTCGGGGCAATCATCGACACAAATTGGCCAATATCAGAGATGAACTCCCTAAACTTGAGCTTATCAACCCCAAGTAACTCAATCACTTTACCTTCGGCGACTAAGGCCGCTTGTTCGGCTAGAGCATAGTCGGCGGTATTGCTTGCCAGTTCGAGTTTAAGCAGTTGCAACTCAACATCAGACAAATCTCCCGCGGCAAAGCGCTGCTCGGCAATATTGAGCTGTGCCTGAGTAAATCTTAATTGCTGCTCTGCAAAAGTAAGCGCCTTGTGGCTTTGCGACTGCTCGGCCAGCGCTAATAGACGCTCGGCCAACATCTGACTGCGTTCTAACTGTATATCCGCTAACAGGATCTGCGCCTCAAGCTGGGCAAGGCGGGTTGCTACGCCACGCTTATCGCCCCAATCGATGGTTTGGCTCAGCCCTAGGCTGTAGGTATCTGTGTCGGCATTTTGATAATTGAGTCCAAGTTCAGGGTTATAGACGGCGCGATCCGCCGCGGCAATCACCAGCTCCGCCTGTTGCTGCCGAGCAATTTGCGCCTGCACCTCTGGCAACTGGTTAATTTGCTTGAGTAACTCTGGTAACCACTGATTCAGCGAGGTTTGAGTTTCTTGGGTTAAAAGTTCACCTTGCGCTACTGCATCTAGCTCTTTGACGTCTAGGCTTGAGCTTGCTGCAACAGCGTAATTCACCTGTCCACCAACGAGCACTAGCGTACTCAACAGGCCAAACAAGGTCTGGGCGATAATGGTTTTCTTCATCGCAATTCCTAACAATATCTAAATAGGATTGGCCCTACGCCATCGACGTGCGGATACCAATCGAATGCTCCCCAGAGGCAAAATGTCGAATAAGCTCAAAGCGCTAGCGCGAGCCAAACACGTTCGAGGTTAATAAAACCTTTGCTTTGGGGATAAATTAAGGGCTTATTGCGGCGCGCCCGAACAATAGATACGCAACCAGAAATAAGCAGATATTGAGGGTTAAGCGATGGGTGGGCGGTACTTAGGTAATTGATCTGGAGGGAAATAGGCTAAATCCGTTGGCATGTAAGCCGTTTCGAATGCCGTTAGGGTTTGGCTTTCAAAATGAGATAGTAACGCCACATGGCCGCCATGGCATTGGCAATCAAGGCAAAGGTCAAAGTTTTGAATTTCAGTGGTTTGCACTAAATGAGAGTGGCTACTAGCACTGGCAGTCGATACGCCCGCATTGAATGCGGCTTCACCAAACTGCTCGGTGCTGAATCCGGGAGTCTGCTCATTGGGGCACACACAATCCACACATTGAGCTAAGGTGGTCACGGGAGCACTAAATTGTAGGTGGGGATGATTCTCGGCTTCTTCAACGCCATTACCCGCATGTAACTGATGGGCACCCAAATTCGCGCCCGCAAATTGCAGCACGATAATGGCTATCAGTAGGGTCACCATTCGGCTAAAGAATGGCTTAGCGGTCGAAATCAAATATCACCTTTGGACGATTTAGTCATAATTCAGCAATAGCTTGTGCAAACTTAAGACAGGGATTTTAAGCATAAGTTCACAGCTTGCAAGGATTAATCTGTCAAGCTGTGACACTATTCGCTTGAAAAACTTACTTAAACACGCAGTGTTTGGCGTAATCGGCCGCTTCGTTCGCCGTCCAATCACCTTTAGGTTTTTCCTTCATTTGCTTACACCAAGCATCACTACCTACCTCTGGCGCACAGGCACTTAAGCCTGCGGTAAAGGCCAACACTAGGGCGATAGCGCCTAATTTAGCGGTCGGTTTGGCCGTTATCAATTGCAACAAAGACATAGTTAATTCCCTATAAGTTATACCCACCATGGGTCATTAAAAAGTTGAACGTTTAGCGATCCACGCAATGGCTTTGGCTTTCTGCTCCAAGGGGAACCAAGCGACTTCGCCCTGCATAAAGGGGCCGAGTAAACGCACAGCATTCCCCACCCAATCTGGGCCGCCAACAAATACTAAAGCTTCAAAATTAGGAAGTTGGACTTCACCACTGCCCGTTAGCGACTCAAATTCCCAACCTTCAAGTAAGACGTCCGCCTCAATATACAGGCAAACCTGTCCCCAATCCTTGCGGTAACTCTTAATGGCCGGTTGTAAGCGGGTACGATAATCGGTTGAAGAGAGTCGACCACTGGCGAAAAGACTGATAACACCCTTAGCAATATCGGGGATTTGGCATAACATAAAGGCACTCCGAAACGAGAACACTATTTTGCGAACGGGCAACCACGCCTGCCCTGCAAGAATGCGCCCGATGATAACAAATCTATTGAAAAGCCATAAGCAGTTATTGCTCGCTTCTCAAAGCAATTGGACAAAACCCTAAGTCTGCCATGATAAAAATCTCAAACCGTGTGGAACTTCCGGAAAATGAAATCGAGTGGCAATTTATCCGCTCAAGCGGGGCTGGCGGGCAGAATGTCAATAAAGTCTCCACCGCCGCCCAATTGATTTTTGATATCAGAAACTCGTCATTACCCGAGTTTTATCAGCAGCGCCTGCTGCAAAAAGCCGATCATCGGATTACCGCCAGCGGCAAAATCATTATCAAATGTCAGGCGAGCCGCAGCCAAGAGGCGAATCGGCAAACCGCATTGGAACAATTTATCGCCCTAGTTGCCAGCGTGGCCGACGTGCCCAAAAAACGTATCCCCACCCGTGCGACCAAAAGCAGCCAAACCAAACGCTTAGACACCAAAAAACAACGTGGTGCCACTAAGGCTATGCGCCAGATTAAGTTGGATTAACCCAGCTTGCACAGTAACGACATTCATAATGCAAAATCCGCCCGAACAGGTTAAGTTAATGGCATTCAACCCGTTAAGGCATGTCGTAAAAGGAAAGCGTAATGAATCATAAAGTTCTGCTCATCAATGGCCCCAATTTAAACCTCCTTGGCCGCCGCGAACCCAGTGTTTACGGTCATCAAACCTTAGCCGATATCGTTGCCATTTTGAGTGAACAAGCTCAAGCAGCAGGTGTTGAACTTGAGCATATTCAATCGAATGCCGAATTTGAACTGATCAACGCGATCCATGCTACCGATGCGCAGATGATTATTATCAACCCCGCAGCCTTTACCCATACCAGCGTGGCCCTGCGTGACGCACTGCTTGGGGTAGATATTCCTTTTTATGAAGTGCACTTATCTAATGTCCATGCCCGCGAACCTTTCCGCCACCACTCCTATTTGTCCGATAAGGCCATTGGAGTGATTTGTGGTTTCGGTGCCCAAGGCTATGAGTTTGCCCTCGCGGCGGCGATTAAAAGATTAAAGGCATAAACGCGATAAGCGTGAGCACAGGGAGCCACAAGCCATGGCCGTTGACCTTCGGAAGATCAAAAAACTGATTGAATTAGTGCAGGAATCTGGGATTGCAGAGCTGGCGATTACCGAAGGGGAAGAGTCTATTCGCATCACCCGCTACGGCCCGCATACAGTAAGCACACTCGAAGGCGCGCACAATCCACCGCCCTCCACAGCATCAAGCCCAAAGCTGGCGAAAGCCCGTGACGCCCTGCCTGTGATTGAAGGCTTTGTGCAAGTATCGCCCATGGTGGGCACCTTCCATGCGTCGCAAGGCCAAACCGAGCCGCCCTTGGTGCGCATCGGTCAACGGGTGGCTCGCGGCGAGACGCTTTGCATTATCGAAGCCATGCGAATGCAAAATCCCATCGATGCCGAGCGTGACGGTATAGTCGGCGCTATTTGGGTGAAAGACGGAGATGAGGTCGCCTTCGACCAGCCGCTGTTCACTCTGATCGAAACTTAGACTTCGAAATAGAATTTAGAGGTAAAGATGATACTGATTACTGGCGCAAGCAGTGGCTTAGGCGCAGCATTAGCCGCCCTGTATGCCAAGGATAACCAAGCACTTACACTGACGGGACGCGATGCCAACCGTCTTCATACTGTGGCTAATGCCCTCAGCCCATTTTCGAATCAAAGCATTAGCGCCATCAGTGCCAATTTAGCAGACGAAGCGAGTGTCGAAGCGCTATTCGATGGCCTTACCGATGCCCCCGACACGGTTATCCACTGCGCTGGCAGTGGTTACTTTGGCGCACTGGAAACCCAAGGTGCGAGCGAAATCCAAGCGCTGCTAAATAACAATGTCACTTCAACGATTCTGCTGGTGCGTGAATTGGTGAAACGCTATAAGCAGCAAGCGGTTAAGGTGGTGATCGTTATGTCCACCGCCGCCCTCGCCGCCAAAGCGGGTGAATCGACCTACTGCGCCGCCAAGTGGGCGGTGCGGGGCTTTATCGAATCGGTACGTTTGGAGCTCAAGCAAAGTCCAATGAAGTTGATTGCGGTTTATCCCGGCGGTATGGATACCGGCTTTTGGCCAAGCAGTGGTAAGAGTCTAGATACCTCAAGCTTTATGTCCGCCGATGAGGCCGCAGGCATGCTAAAACAAGCGCTACTCGCTACTGAGCACGGTTATATCGCCGATATCACCATACAAAGAGGTTAAAAAGTTAAGAAATTAACCGATAGGCGGCGCAGAGATGGATCTGCGCCGTCATGGTCGGCTTAATCAATACAGTTTGCAGTACAAAGATTATCAGCGCGGCGGCTCTCCCTGTGGGTTAACCACCACATGACTAAACCGCCAAGGGATAAAAGTGCTGCGGCATAGCCAGTCGCGGCAATACCTTGGCCAGATAAGATCACTAAGCTGCCAACCCAAGGGCCAATGGCATTAGCAAGGTTAAAGGCGCATTGTACTAAAGCGCCCGTCATGGCTTGCCCATCGGGAGCCACATCCATTAATCGTGCCTGCACTATCGTTGCTAGACCAATCCCCGAACCCACAAAGAATACAATCGGCATTAATGCCCAATAAGATCCCGTCAAACTTGGATACAGCGCCAATACTAAGGTGCTTAACACCAGCGACCAAAATGCCGCCGCCAGCGCCGACTTATCCGCCGCCCAGCCACAGACTAAAGTGCCCAAGGTGGCGCCAATCCCAAAGACCGCCATCATCACCGGGATTTTAAAGGGCTCGACCTGGGTGACTTGGATCAAGGTCTCGGCCAGATAGGTATACACACAGAAAATCCCACCAAAACCGATAGCCGCAATGCCGAGCGTGAGCCAAACTTCACGGTTCTTTAGGGTTTGCAGCTCTTTTTTCGGACTGGCATTTTGCGGTACGGCGACATTCGGGGCGAGAAAATACAGCATCACCGCGGTAACGGCGGCAATAATCGCCACTATGCCGATACCAGAGCGCCAACCGACGGTTTGCCCCATCCAAGTCGCGAAGGGCACGCCAACGATAGTGGCTAAGGTTAAGCCGATAATCACCCGAGAAACCGCTCGAGCCTTCATCTCTGGCGGCACTAAGGACGCCGCCAGTAACATAGCGACACCAAAATATGCACCATGGGGCAAGCCACTTAAAAAACGGAAAAAGACTAACCAATTCAAGCTGGGCGCCAAGGCACTTAAACCATTAGCAACTGCCATCATGGCGGCCAAGGCGATTAACAGGGTGCGCCGCTTAATCCTCACTCCCAGCACCATAATGATGGGCGATCCCACCACCACCCCAAGGGCATAGGCGCTGATGGCATAACTCACATGGGCGACATCGACACTTAAATCGCTGGCGATATAAGGCACTAAGGTCATGGCGGCAAACTCTGTGGTGCCTAGGGCAAAAGTGCCTAATGCCAAGGCTAACAACACCCAAAGCGCACTGCTTTGAGCTGGGGAGTGAGAGTTGGGTTGAACTGCTTGCAAACGATTTCTCCGCGATTCTGTAAAACGACAACTGGCTAAGAAAAAAATAGGAGCCCACTCGGGGCTCCAGTTATAGAAGCGTTGATAAAAATGGATTACTTAACTAACTGTTCTTGATAGGTTTGGCTATTCCAATCGAAGGCATAAAGCGTGCCTTGCCATTCATATAAGGTACGGCCATCTTGCTGCACTATTCTGGCATTGCTCGGCAGACTCGACACACTGCGCGCCGCCCGCGCCCGGGGAACTGCGGCAGTTGGCTCCGCTGAGACTGTTGAAGCTCTCGCCGTCGAGGCCGCCGACATTACAGTTGCGCTATTGGTTGGCATATTCGACACCATCCGACCTTCGCTCGGCGAATATTGCATGCTGGTGGTAACACGCACAGGCGCAGAAATGGCCACTGGCGTATCATCATAGCCCGTCGGGATCGACAAACCGATGCCTGAATAAGGTGAATGCCAGTAACGCTCGCGATTCCAACGCCAGTCGTCATTCCATATCCCATCATTCCAGCCATAGCCAAGGTTCCAGCCCGTCGCTAAGCCAACTCCTAAACCCAATCCCCAAGGATAATAGGGACGGTAATATGGGCGATAGTAACGATGGCTATCACTATGTTTATGATGCTTTTTATAGTGATTATCTTGGCGCCCATAACTCTCGCTATAGCGATCATTTGTGCCTCGATCCCCCGCAATCGCCCAATCTGGCGCGGCAAGATCACCGATCAACAAGGCGCCGAGTAAAGACAAAGCCAAGCCTGTTTTATGCCAAGGCTCCGCGTGCTTACTTAAGGAAACCGATTGATGTTTAAGGCATTTATCTTTAGCAAGGAATGAATAGAATCTCATATAAACCTCGATATACCGGGCGTTGGTCAAATAAACACCGACCTAGGACAAGTATTTTACGCTTCCAAAGCTGGAAGATCACTGAATAGCTTAACCCTAAAACAGAAAAATGCTATAGTGCGCGCCACACGGATTTCCACTGCAGAGGCTATTTCCACATGAGTTTTAAGGATTTACGCAGCTTTATCGATCATCTGGAAGCCAATGGCGAACTCAAACGCATTAGCTACCCCGTTGATCCTCATTTAGAAATGACAGAGATCGCCGATCGCGTTCTGCGTGCCAAAGGCCCTGCACTTCTGTTCGAAAATCCAACCAATCATTCCATGCCAGTGCTGGCTAACCTCTTTGGTACTCCAAAACGTGTCGCCATGGCGCTGGGTAAAGACGACCCGTTAGCGCTGCGCGAAGTCGGTGAGCTATTAGCGTTTTTAAAAGAACCTGAGCCACCACGCGGCTTTAAAGACGCAATTGCAAAAATCCCTATGTTCAAGCAAGCCTTGAATATGCCGCCCAAGACGGTGCGTAATCCCGCCTGTCAGCAAGTGGTAAAAACTGGCGATGAAGTCGATTTAACCCAGTTACCGATTCAGCATTGTTGGCCGGGCGATGTCGCGCCGCTGGTCACTTGGGGCTTAACCATTACTAAAGGCCCGCGTAAGAATCGCCAAAACCTTGGGATCTATCGCCAACAATTGCTAGGTAAGAATAAACTCATTATGCGCTGGCTATCCCACCGTGGTGGCGCGCTTGATTTTGCTGATTTTAAAGAGCAATTCCCCGGTGAGCGTTACCCTGTAGTTGTAGCCTTAGGCTCAGATCCTGTGACTATTTTAGGCGCGGTAACCCCAGTACCCGATGCGATGAGCGAATACGCCTTTGCGGGACTGCTGCGCGGTGAACGCACCGAAGTCTGCAAAGCCTTAAGCTGTGATTTAGAAGTACCCGCCAGCAGCGAGATTATCCTCGAAGGCTATATCGATCCCAACGAAATGGCTGAAGAAGGCCCCTACGGCGACCACACGGGTTACTACAACGAGACGGATAAATTCCCCGTCTTTACTGTGACCCATATTACTCATCGTAAAGATCCGATTTACCACAGCACCTACACTGGCCGTCCACCGGATGAACCCGCCATGTTAGGCGTGGCACTCAACGAAGTGTTTGTGCCGATTTTGCGTAAGCAATATCCTGAAATTATTGATTTTTACCTGCCTCCTGAAGGTTGTTCTTACCGGATGGCAGTGATCTCGATTCGCAAACAATATCCCGGCCATGCGAAACGGGTGATGATGGGCGCTTGGTCCTTCCTGCGCCAATTTATGTACACCAAGTTTATTGTGGTGGTCGATGACGATGTCAATTGCCGCGACTGGAACGATGTGATTTGGGCCATTACCACCCGTATGGACCCTAAACGCGATACCGTGATGATCGATAACACCCCTATCGATTACCTCGACTTTGCCTCTCCCGTAGCGGGCCTCGGCTCCAAAATGGGCCTCGATGCCACCAATAAGTGGGAAGGCGAAACCACCCGCGAATGGGGCACACCGATTGTGATGGACCCTAAGGTTAAGCAAAAAATCGACTCAATCTGGGATGAGTTAGGTATAGACGACAGCCCAACCCTATAATTCAGCTTAAGCACGACGTACCCACTTAAGCCAAGAGAATTGGCCGCGAATGGCCCTAATGCGACACCTCTAACAAAATAAAAAGGTGCAAAGGAAGTTTGATGAAAACCATACGTTGTAAGATAGAGAAAGTAACCCCCTTTAACGACGCCGTATATCAGGTGTGGTTAAAGCCTGACACCCCGTTGGAGTTTCAAGCGGGACAATACCTGTGTGTTGTGATGGGTGAAAAAGATAAACGTCCCTTCTCTATCGCGTCCGCCCCTAATGCCGAAGTGATTGAGCTTCATATTGGTGCGGCCGTCAGCGAAAGTTATCCAATGCAAGTAGTTGAAAGATTGCGTAATAACACGCATATCGACATCGAAGCGCCAGGTGGCGACGCTCACCTACGCCACGACAGCCTGCGCCCACGTTTATTGATCGCCGGTGGCACTGGCTTCTCTTACATTAAGAGTATTGTCGAGCAACAAATCGCCCTCGGCCAACAGGTCGAAACCACCCTCTACTGGGGTTGCCGCACCCAAGATGCCATGTACTACGAAAGCATCGCCCGCGCATGGCACGACGCTCACCCTTGGTTGCATTTTGTGCCCGTTATTGAAGAGGCCCCAGCAAACTGGCAAGGTAAAACCGCCAATCTGCTCGCGCAAATCAAACAAGATTTTATCAGCCTCAATGGCTATGACATCTATATCGCAGGACGTTTCGATATGGTCGGTGCCGCCCGCGAAATCTTCCGCGAAATGGGTGTTGAAGAAGCCCATCTCTACGGCGATGCCTTCGCGTTTATCAAATAACGCATTGATTAGCTTGGCAGGATAACCTTTGCCAACATAGGCTCAAACAATAAACCCCAGTTTTTACTGGGGTTTTGTTTTTAGGTTTGATCGCTTTTTTAACCGACTCACGAACGAGAGTCCTTGTCGAACAACGTCCATATCTAACGACTTGGTTACTCCCCAAGCCCTTTATTCGCACCACTTAAAGACACATCAAAAGCGTATTAGGTTTAATGTGCGTAGGAGTCTTTATTTAAAAGACTAAACCATAAAGAAATCCTGATGCGATAGCCATACCTAAAATAACGCCGAGAAAGGCAGCAATCATTTGATTTTTAAAGATCGCTTTTAACAAAATCACTTCAGTGATACTCGCGCCAGCACTGCCGATGATAAATGCCATCACAGAGCCCATTGCCATACCTTTTTGAACTAATGCCGCTGTGAGAGGGATGACGGCTTCGGCACGAATATAAAGGGGAATGCCAATAACCGCAGCAACAGGAATGGCATACCAAGTTGCCTCGCCAGCATAGTTCACGATAAATTCAGTGGGAATAAAGCCATAGATAAATGAGCCGAGTAACACCCCGACAAAAAGATAGGGTAATACATGCTTAAAGTCCTTCCATGTGGTGCGCCAAACTCGCAATGAACGACTCACAATATCGAGTTTAGGCGGTACAGTCGGGATATCAGCACCAGGAGTAGCCGACGCCGATGTTGTCCCACAGCAGGAAGATGCTAACGGTGCTGGTTTGGTTTCGCAGCAGGAAGATAGTGCTGAAGTAGGCTTAACATCAGCATAAAGGAACATCTTAGGTGAAGACTTTACATCACTACACAGGGATACAATCGGCGCTAATTTAGTGGTTTCACCGCATAAAGATAAGGCTGGTGCTGCTTTTGTGTCGCAGCAACTTGAGTGCTCTACATTTTCTTGACCATAAGCCTCTTTACGCACATATCGTTCGAATCCTAGTTTTTCAAGGGTATAGCCCGCAATGACCGATACTCCCATTGCCATGACAAAGTAAAATACCGCGACTTTCACGCCGAAAGTGACCACGAATAATCCCACAATGATAGGGTTTAGTAATGGGCTAGCAAATAGAAACACCATCATAGGACCAAAGCCAGCACGAGCCCTGAGTAAACCTTTTAAGAATGGGATCGTTGAGCAAGAGCAAAATGGCGTAATAGAACCAAGTAAAGCAGCAATCAAATATCCTTTGCCATTACGCGAACTCAAAATGGATTGCACTTTTTGAGGGGTAACAAACTCTTGAAGCATACCAACGAGATAGCTAATCACAAGGAATAACAAGGTTAACTCAAGCGCAATAAACGCAAACATATTTACCGTTTCATTTAGCATAGTGATGAGCTGTGGATTCATTTCTATCCTCAAAACATTTCGAATTTTCTAGAATAATAGTTATGACAACGACAATTTTCAACACTAAATTTCCATAAATGCAGAAATATAGTGTGAACACAGTATCAACCACAGATAAAGTTCATACTCATTGGGGATAGCAGTGCTTTTTGAAGCCGCTTAAAGATAGATAATTCTGGTATTATCGAATAAATTGATGGCATGAACGAAAACAACAGTATCAATATGAATATTGAAAATGCAGCTAAAGTATTGAAAGAACTCGGACATCCTACTCGTCTTGCCCTGTTCAGGATATTGGTAAAGGGTGGCTACGAAGGCGTTGCCGTGGGGCAACTACAAGAAGAGTTGCAGATCCCGGGTTCTACACTCTCGCATCATATTAGCGCCTTAGTATCAGCGGGGATTATCTCGCAGCGACGTGAAGGAAGAGTATTGTACTGCGTACCCGATTATCAATTATTACAAGGACTCGTACATTTTTTACAGGATCAATGTTGCAGTGCCCAGCGCCCTAAAATAGAGGAAGAGGCATAAACACACCTTCATACTACTACTTGCTAATCTCCGAAGTGTCTTGCACAAGCATTAAACAAGGACGTTTTATGCTCCGCAATACGCTGGCTCGCCTTACCCAGCAACCTAACGCTCAATATCTGTGACCATCACTAAAGGCAGGTTATCCACTGCATGCTTTTTTGTTGTCACGGCTCGAGTATTATCCTATCGATAAAATATAAACCCCAGTTTTTACTGGGGTTTATATTAATTTATCAACAACGACAAGTATCACTGATGGCTAGGAATAGACTTGTACGCTTATTTTCCCAAATTATCAGCTAACTGTTTAGCGCGACTCGCAGCCCACTGGTCGATCATCTTTTCCAGCTCGCTTGCACTAATTGGGGTATCTTTTTGGGTAGTGTCTTCACTCTCGCGAGCATCTAAAACTCGCACTAATAACTTACCGCTTTGTGAGTCGAGCAATTGCGACATGCTGCCAACCTTGAGCAAGTAAGGCTCCATACCTATTGCCTCTTTTGTCACATCAATGGCAATCTTCGCCGGTAATAAATCGCGTAATTTAAGCTCTGGTCGAGTTAAATCGAAATTTGTCACCGCAGCTTGAACTCTAATCACGCCAGGGCCAGACTCAGTCGCAATCTTGACTCCATTTTTCGTCAATTCATTTTTAAACTTCGTATGATAATAACGGCCAATCTCATTCTGCTCATTAGCTGTTAATAGATACCACTGGCCATTCTCTTGACGAATAAATTGTAATGGATCGAGCAACACTTGATTGTACTGGCGCAGATCTACACCCTGCTCCTTATAAATACGCTGATTGGGATTAGTTTCACTCGTTTTGAACGCATCAAAGGGCACAACTTGAAACCCACTCATCGCCCTTTCCTTTACCGAGCATCCACCCATCCCCAGTAAGACCGTCGCCATGGCAATCATTACCACTTTTTTCATATTTGCTCCTGCACTGATTAATAATTTGTTTTTAGGATGAACACCGCGATAAGCGGGCCTTCTCCTAGGTAGTATTCCAACCAACAGCCTTCCACAGTGGACACGACAAGGCAGCCCGTAACGACGACTCAAACAGTGACAACAGAAGTCACTTTATCAAACGGGTTCAGCGCTTTATCTTACTGATAGAATAGTAATAACCTAGATTTTGGCGATTAGAAAGTCGTGGAAGCATTTATCTGTAAACTAGGTATGTGCCATAGCGCTAACACAACATCTTTCATATGAAATAATACCCAACACAACATTTCACTAAAGAAGATTGCAGATATACCGTTTTTCGCAGTAGGGTTGTTTTAAATGCAGCAGGACCAGTACCTGCGGCATCCCGAGGGGAAGGTGAACTTCTGTGATCTCGGCATTGGCCCTCAATCTCAAAAGAGTTGTGCAAGTCCGATCTTTCGACTGTTAATCATTGCGGCCTAACGGCCGAGATGAATCAAAGTCGTGGGTCTTCAACCCACACCCGACCAAGGAGGACTGCTCGTCCTATCCTCCTTGGATGCACCAAGACGCCCCAACGGAGTTGAAAGCCCCTTGGGCATTTAGCGTCCTTATGCTATCGCGTCAGACGCTCGTCCCTGATTCGACTGACGCTATCTCGGCCTCCATGCCTCGCTCACGCAACGAACGCAAATGCCCTGCGGCAACTCCGAGGGAAGGTGTATTCTGTCACTTCAGTTTTAGCTGTTAATACAAAGAGCCATCAGCATTGCAAAATTTAACAATGGGTGTCTTGATAAATGTTCAGGGCGAAGGCCGTTTTGAGCGCGAGATAGGGATATCGAGCTGGCCATTTAACATGGACGTTTTTGATAGGACGAGCAATCCTCCTTGGTTGACTCTTTATAAAAAATAGGAGGTGAAGCCCCACGACTTTGACTCTGATTTAAAAGCTAAAAATCCCACCCACCCCCACGATTTGCACTAAAAGCTCTAACTGGATTCGACCGCGCCCTGCGCCGCCTAGCCTCCCCTTAACAACCCAGCAAAGTTAGCAAACAATACCAAACTGTTCGGCATAACTGCGTTTGGGATCTAAGGCTAACTCAAAGGAGAGCACTCGGTGACAAGCATCAAACAATTCCTCTCCAAACCATTGTTTATCAAATGAATGCAACGCATTAATGATGTCTTTTTGCCCCATATCTCCTTTCAAGGAGGCAGGGGTCAGCGCATCAATAAAGCTGGCGACGAGTCCAAAAAGATCCCGCTCGGCCTGACCTTCAAATGACCATAGGGTTGGATCGGCATATTGGGCCGCATAATAGCTTGCTGCAATATCGAGTCCGACCCCAAAGTTCACTAATACCGCCTTGTCAGCATGGCAAATGATGTTTTTGGGGCAAATGGCACCATGGAAAATATCAAGGCGATGCAAGTATTGCAGCGCGGACAATAACTGAGTAAACCATTGTCTCGGTTGCCCTATTTCAATATTTGACACAGTATCAATAGCGTCGCCTTGCTCCCATGCCCTAGCGATAAATAGCGCTTCGCTTTCTGGCAATTGGCCAAAAGCTAACACCTTTTCAATATGGGGATGATATATCTTCGATAAACTGCGATAGAGGTTACTTAGCATTGGCCAATCGGCATCGACCTGATGATAAATTGATAATCCGCATGCATATTGTCCCTGAAGGTGTAATGCCTGCCACAATTGACTATGGACGGATTCGGTGATCAGGCGTTCGAGGCGGTAATGGTGATCAACGACTGCTCCCTCTTTGATAACAATAGCTTGCGGTAACGTATCACACACGCCAATGTCGATAATGGCACTGAGATCGCTGCGCAGTGCATCCAAATCATTGGTGCCTCCTGCTATGGCCTGTCGATACCATTGGTAAATGCGTGGCTGGCGCGTTTGTTCCGCGAGGGCAAGAAAACGACTCGCATACTGCTGAATATCCGCCGAGGTTGAAATAGAGTCTTTAATATCAATAAACTCAACGTCACCTTCCTCAGAAATAAATACGCAGTTTTCCGCCCACCCTCCAACGGTATAACCGCGACGATGTATTTGCTGTAGGCTCGAAACAGAGCGGCGAAGTATTTCAAGTAATTGATAGGTTGTTAATTCGGTGAGCGAGAGCATATTCATCGGCAAGCCACGCGGCATGCGGATAGGCAGCACTAATTGTTCGCCGTCTTGGATCAGCGGTGCGCAGTAGGGGACGCCACTGCACCCTGATAGTGCCTGCATGCGCTGAAATTCATCCCGTAAACGCTGCTCATGCACCGCGGCCTCTTCACCGTGGTCGAACTGAATGGGTAATAAAATCTTCAGTAACCATGGTGCAGTCCAACCTCCCGGTTGATATTCGGCCTGCCATACCTCCAGTCCTTGCTGTAAAAACAAGCATTTTAGCTTAATAAAATCTTGGATCTTATTATTGCGTTGCTCCACCAATGCCACTTGACCTATGGTATTGAGCACTATTTCCTTTTGCTTTTCCGTTACCGGATGCTTGTGTGGAGCCGTTAAGCCCCATTCCTTGGTTAACGCGGCGATGATCTGCTTGGGCGTGTAAATACTCAGTGTGCCTTCATCCTTCTCAAGCTCAATTTCCTCCCCTTTGCGTCCAGTAACAAACACCATGCCTTGGCACCAAGGAGCATAAACTCCCACGGGGATTTTGTGCTTGAGCTTACCGGCGAGTACACGGGCAACATAATTGGCCTTAGCTAGGCTGTTATCCACATCACGACCATCGAGTAGCCATGCATGTAGCCCGGCATTCAGTCTTCCCATGTAACCTTTAACATCAACAACATATACCCCCCATTCCCCAACGACTAGGGCATCAACCTCCATCGCCTGTCCCGATTGCGTGGGGATTTCGACATTGGTTAGTAGCAAATAATCATCGGGAAGCTCTTCGGCAAGTAAACTGAATGCCCAACGCTCGGCATCGTTAACTGGCGTGCCAAAGCTGATATGTTTTGCCATAGGGTTCTCTGTTACTGAATAGATCAAAGTGAGTTAATACTAATCAAGCACTCGTTAAAAAACCACCATTTAGGTGGTTTTTTATATTAAATTCAGTCAGCTAAATAGCTGTTCCAAATAGTAGATCAAAGGAAGGGAACTCAGTCCTGTTTGAGCGATCTGATCTATCGCCAAACAAACCCACCACTCGCCGAGGACTGAGAATGGCGATCTTACCACCACTTT
>NZ_BMOP01000026.1 GCF_014647135.1 Shewanella xiamenensis | reverse complement strand
GTGCGAGCCATAAGCGTTCTATCTTGTTGACCCACGGCGAGTATACCGGCTGAAATAGTAATCTGAATTTGGGATTATGCTTGAGCCAAGCTACGGTCTTACGGCTCTTATGAATAATGTAATTGTCAAGGATGAGCGTGATGGTTTTGGCTTTGCGGTAATGTCGCTTAAGCTTCTCCAACATGGCAATAAACAGCTCTGACGCTTTGCTATCGCGGCTTACACAAAGCACTTTCCCGGTGCTGGCATGCAGGGCTCCAGCTATGTAATGCTTACGGTTGCTGCCTGGGGTGACAACGCGTTTTTGCTGTCCTTTTGGCATCCAATCTGCCCCGATTTTTGGGTTCAAGTCGATGTCTACTTCATCTTCATAGAAAACCGGATGCTCGACGCAACACTGCTCAAGTGCCTGATTTATAGCGGCCATTTTCTCCTCTTTGTGTGGGTCTTTGATACGCAATCTCGGAGCCGAGCGGCGCCAGACCATTCCTGCTTTGGGTAGTAATCGGCGGACGGTGGATGCAGCGATGCTGAGCTTAAGCTGTGCATTAATCACCATGGCAAGCAGTTCACTGCTCCAGCGGCTACGTTGGTAACCAAAGTCCTGTGGGCATAGCTGAATAAGCAAAGATAGACAGAGCAATATGGGGTCTATGGGCAAGCTTGCCGGCCGTCCCAGCGGCAGAGATTTAAGCCCATCAACGCCGCTTTCGGTATACCAGCCTAACCAACGACCAATACTGGAGCGTGCTGCACCAGTAGCATGATGAACGTCAGTAATCGACAGCCCTTGATGCAGCATCAGCATAACGATAAGACGTCGAGCGAAGTGTTTATCCTTGGTTTTATGGATCAATTTCTGTAGTTGTTTGCGCTCTGCGCGACAAAGTGGTGGTAAGATGGCCATTCTCAGTCCTCGGCGAGTGGTGGGTTTGTTTGGCGATAGATCAGATCGCTCAAACAGGACTGAGTTCCCTTCCTTTGATCTACTATTTGGAACAGCTATTTAGCCATGCAAAGCAAACCGAGTAATCTTTACTACCAATTTTAGAATTTAACAATGGGTGGCTCATTAAACCCAAAAGTTATTTACCAATTTATATAGTAGACTCGATCTTATTATTGATACTTCTATAAACTAAATATAAGTGTATTAATTCAACCAATGCAAAATTAACTATTACGATGGTGAAGAATTTCAAACTCCCAATAATCCACAAGCCAAATAAAAAGAACACTCCTAAATTTCGAAACTTAGACCATGCGAAATAGTTTGCTGGATATTCTTTACCTGCAAAAAAAGATAGCAGTTTAAAATTAAACGAGATAGCAGTAGCTGCATACACTAGGATCATACTAAGTAATAATATGAGCAATTTAAAGCTAAACACATTCATCCATGTGAAAATCGATTCATACCAAAATTCAAGCCTAAAATCAACGGCAAGACCGATAGCAACAGATAAAGCCAATACAACGCTCATACCCAATATACTAATTTTATTCATACAATTTCCTTAAGATAAAAATCGTGGAATTCCATTTCACACAAGGATAAATAGAGTTAACGAGGGGGATTAAAATGTGACTGAAGTTGTTTGATTCGCTCTGGGATCAAATCCATTTTATTGTCGGTGTTTAAGTCATCACAGTTTTCAGCAACAACCCGTTCTACGCCATTTTTATCAGTAAAATAGAGTTTTTCGCAGTCGCATCTCAGTTTAGCGATGAGCGGCTTTTCCGCTTTAGCTTGGCGAACCTCGGCAACCCAGCAGGAATCAGCACAACCGCAGGAATGATAAGTCAGTTCCTCGCTTGAGACAGGCCAATCCAGCTGATATTCGCCAGCCAGCGCATTGCCCACACATGTCACAAGAGCAAACAATATGAATAATAGATATCGAATCATTTTTAATTATCTAAAGCTTAACTGATTTTCTTTAGGACTAAGGATTAAACCACCTTGTTTAATGCTTAACCCAATAAAAATCATAATCTTACGACCGCGCCATTAACAATGGGTATCCATTTTATTTTCCTTTTAATCTTTAACTCAAAAAGCCTTCGATGAGCGAGTATTACCTTGACTCATCGGGAGAGTCCATATATAGCTCATTAAACCTTGGCGTTTTTATCATCTAGCTCTCGCTCTATTTCATCGGCTGCGGACTCAATACTTTCGATATTTTCCTCCTCGATATTACTCGCAGAGTCATCTGATTCTTTCTCTGCTTTAGAAGAAAATACACTGTCCATATGGTTATTGAACTCTTCTTTCACAAGTTCTTCTTGTTGAGCATAATCTTTGTCAAATAGTTCTTTAAACGCTTCAAAGAATGGTTCTGTTTTTCTGAATTCCTTGAATAAAGGCCACTCAATTATTTCTTGTTCTGATAAATCGCCTGCACCGACAACAGTTTTTAATAATTTTGCAGCACAATCATTATCTTGATTTAGCACAGCCACAGCCAACTTAAACTCGTAACCAGTTGCGCTCCAATCAAACCGCTTTAACACAGCTTGTGATTTATCTTTTTGATCAGACCTTAAGTAAGCTTGAGCTAAGTTAATAGCCATCATTCTTTTAATGGTTTCGTTATGGTGCTTAGGTAAAGAAATAGCAAACTCTAAAAGATCTGCTGCGAGCGAATTTTTTCCTTTTGAAACTAAATTGTAGCCAACCTCATTTAAGCTATTATCAGCATTTTCACGATCTACAGGGAATAATTTACGCCAGAGTACATGAGCTAATTTTACCGATATCTCGTAAATGACTTTATAAGCCCGTGAAAGATATTCACCATTAACCGTCAAGCGATCACCAACTGAAATATCTTTTATATCACAACCATGCTGCTTACAAACTTTTATATATTGGCTAGATACGATACCATTTGCATGAACAAATAGATTTCTACGCTCAGTTATCTCAATAAACTCACTCCAGACATCCAAGTCTTTTCTTAGTTTAATATCGAATTTACTTTCAAGTATAGAGAAGTGTTCAGAGTGGCTTTTTCTTAATATTGACTCGATTTCCTTTTCTAGCACTTGCTCTTTTGCATCATCCAAAGATTCAAAAGATAGTAAATCTACATAAGTAATTTGACGAGAACTGTCATTAAGTAACTCAGGTTTGTTTGTGTATAACACCCTTAACAATGAACCAAGGAAACAATCAAACTCACTCACATATGAGACTAAAAAATTTCGTGGGATTAACTGTATAGATGTTCTTAAGCTGTTTGACTGCTCTCTTAATCTTCTAACTCTGCCTTGGCGTTCAACGGGAACAGAGTAGATTTTCTTTTCATCATCTTGCTCTGTTATTTCACCATATTTTTCTAGGTAATCACCATGAGCTTTTGTCAATTTAGATGCAACAGTTGCCACTGTTGATAAGACTAGTGGCGCACTTTCGTTTAAAGCATCCATGTTTTCAATAAAGTCAAAAACGACATCACTAATTTTCTTTTCTTCCATAATGCTCTCAATCTGGATTAGTGCTCAAACACCTAACAATTAAACTAACTGGCGAGCAAAAGCGTAGCTTTTGTGAGTCCAGCGAACAAAGTGAGCGACAGTTAAGCTCAATGTTGAACGAAGCCGCTTTGCGGCAGAAACAAGATAAATCAAAAAAGATCGGACAGGCACTTTTTATGCCTTAACAATCGACCAATAACACCTGAGCCGCAGGTGTACACCATCCCCTCGGAGTTGCCGCAGGGCGAATAGACAAATTGCGTGAGTCTCGCCACGGATGGCGAGCTAGCTTTCGCAGGTGCAGGGACGCATCCTTCGGAAGCGATAGCAAATTTGCCAATGAGCACAAGGGGCTTTCAACTCCGCTGCAAAGAGGCAAGAGGGAATTGCTGTTGATCCCCTCTTGGTCGACTCTTGTTTAAAAATCAGGGGTTAAATACCCACGACTTTGATTTATGGTAGAAATATCGACTACTTTATTTCGGGAGTACCAATTCACCAGAGTCATACGCCCTATCAAATTCTGCTTTGGCATCGGCTTTATGGTTTAGGCAGTTAACCATATGTTCATCTGACTTATAGTTTTTGCAGTCTTCGGGGACGATATAGTATTTGCGCCATGCTTCGGCTTTACGTATACGTGCGGCTTCGTTTTGCTGAGCTATACGTTGTTGTTCCGCAGCCTGTTGCATTGCAATTTGTTGCTGTTGATATTCAATAATCTTGCGTTCTTTTACGGCTTGTTGGCGAGCAAGTTCGGTTTGCTTTTGTTGCATAGCATACTCATTAAGCCCTTGCGTCAGGCGGTATTCGATATAACTCAAATAGCCAATTCGCACTAACAAAGTAACCAAACCCGCTAGCAAGATCCCTAAGGTAATTTGTAAAACTGGTTTCATTCCAAAATCCATTTCTATTCTGAACAGCTTTTTTCATCAGAAAACATCAATACTACGGGTTACGCCCGAACTGGCATTGTTGCACCAGTGACCTTCTAAAACATGGATGTTTTAGTAGAGCCTACAGGGACGTATGCACGGCGTGTCACTGGTGTAACAGTGCAAAGGCCTGCGGCAGGCAATGAGTGATACAGTTACTTTGCAGCGATGCAATTGCTAGTTAGTAACACAAAGTGAACCAGCAATATTATTGGGTATGGGATGAAACCCCACGACCTTGATACATCTCGGCCGCTAGGTCGTAATCACCCCATAATTCATCAAGTCACAAAGCATTAACTTCAATTGTTAAGTATTTAATTATGCTTTAAACGCCTAAAAAACAACGTAATCAATAGCATCAACAATGTGAAATCCATAGTCCCACCACCGCCTTCGGATGATTTTTCAGGTTCACCAGTATCATTAACGATAAATGTCACATCAAACGTCAATTGTGCGCCCAACGGATCAGTTGCGGTGACCGTCATCAAGTATTGACCTTTAGTCTTAACTGCACCGTGGAATATTCCATCCTCACTAGCTATTAATCCACTCGGTACATTCTTATATGTATAAGTCACAGCCTCACGATCAGGATCAGCAACAATTTCTGAAAGCATACCATAATACTCTTGATCCTTTTCAAGATACTCAATACCAATCTCCGCAGTTAACATAGGAGCATCGTTAACGTTAGTCGGTGTAATATAAAAGATCTCTGTAGATAATGGAGGAATATTCACTCTCACTTGAATGGGACTGGCTGGAGTTGGATCAATTAAATTTTTTGAGGCAAACATATCTTCATTAGTAAAAGTTCCACGAATATATTCACCATCCCAAATCAATCTTTCATGTATATATTCAGTTTGAAAACCGGTAACCACAAGGTTGTTTCCATTTAGAAAATGCTTCTTAATATTTATCGCCAAAGGAACATCTTGAACAGCTGGAACAGAGCCTTTAGGTAAACCACCTTTATATATAAGAGGATTAGGGTTAGAGAGGGTAAACGTTGTAATATTAGGTGACATTAAGTTAACGAAAAAACCTTTCTTGTCGTTAGTGAGCTGAAACCAACCATCTGCAATAGCATACACCTGGGAAGACTTATAAAAATACTTTTCTTCATCATCAAACACATAAGAATGTCTTCCAGAGCGTTCAATAAAATAATTTTCACTCTTTAAATAAATAGCTTCTTTGGGATAACTAACACTATTCTTCATTTTAGATAGAAAAAACTTATTATCTTCTGATGAGTATTTATAATTCAACAACATATCACTACCCACAATAAGTTCTTTCCCATCATTAATTGTATATATAGCTTCAACACCACTAAATCTAGATGAATCAACTCTTTCTGGGATAACTATTTCTTGAAAAACTACAAAGTCATTAATATCAGACTGCCATTTCAAAACATATAACTTAGGCTCTACCTTCGTTTCATTAATCCCCACCCTTTCTGGAGAGAAGATGACTTCATCACGACCCTCTAATCGATATAACTTGTAGGTACTATTTGATATGAGCGATTTATCAGCTAAGATTTTTTTACGTTCGCAAGAATCTATCACACCATTTACACTTAACTTACAAACACTATAATCGTAACTGGTTTTTCCTGTATGAGTATCATCATAATTAGGGTGTAAAGCAATAATGGTATCTTTATTTACAAATTCAACCTGTTCTACATATGAACCGTACTGATCTGAACTAGATGAAAATTCTACTTCTTGAGACAATGATAACTCATTACCTTCAAGAGTAAATCTAACTAATTTTCTAGCTCCGTCATAATTTGACTCAGATAAGGCGTAATAGTTTTTATTATATTCACCTATAGGTTCCACATTAATATAACCAACGAGATCTGATGCTATACCAAAACTGGCGGAGCTAATATAATCCACTCCATTATTATCAACATTATACTTCCATAAATAAATTCTTTTATCAGCAGAAAATTCATCACCAGCAGTACCAGATATTAATATTTCTTTTTTAGCCTCAGAGAAAGCCACCTTTAAGGATGATTTAGGCAGGTTATTTTCATACGTCTTATCAATTGAATAAGGGCTTTCAACCGCTATAGCTGATACTGAAAAAAAAGATAAAATCACTAATATACTTCTATACATACAGACACCTCACCCAACATCAGTATAATTATTAGTTAATCAACATACTCACGTAAAAATCATCAATTCCAACGGATAAAATCGACAATCATTAGATCCTTAAAACCAATACTAACGTCAAAAATTAACCCACATTCAGTGTTGACATACAAACCAGCACCATCAAAACGTTTCAACTTTGTCGTTCGACAAAAAAGCTCTGCCATGGCTACCGCACTTGGCCAACACCCATTAGCCAAGGGATTCCACTGCTGTAATGCTTTTATAGAATCTAGAATCTAGCACCTAGAGTCTTATCGCATATTGTTCAGGAGGTGTTCTTGCGAAATAAAGACACATCTTCCTGATGCAAGTGAACTGAATCGAGGTCACGATTAAGTTTCATCCTTGTTAAAAACCTAAGATAACGTTGTGCTGAACATCTGTCTACCACTTTCACATTACAAATTAGATAGTTAAGTGATGACTTAAGTTTATTTGAACGGATGCAGGTTTACTCAAGCCCACAAAAAACCAAGGGGCCCGTGGGCCCCTGGTTGATAGCGTGTAAAAGAGCTTTATGCCGTAGCTAACAAAGGCTGATTTTTCGTTTTACGCAGATGATAAGCAGTGAAGAGCACAAACCACAGGGCGCTTACGGCGAATCCAGCTAAGGTTGAATGCATAATCCCCATGGCCAAATAGCCTAAAGTGGCGCCAAAGGCGATGGCTAAGGCATAGGGTAGCTGGGTCATCACATGGTCAATATGGTGGCAACCTGCCCCCGTGGCCGACAAAATACTGGTGCTGGAAATCGGCGAGCTATGATCACCAAACACTGAACCTGCAAGCACTGCGGCAAGCATTGGCAGCATTAACGCGATATCGCTGGCTGCGGCCATGTCGCCAGCCAGTGGCAACATAATACCAAAGGTGCCCCAACTGGTTCCGGTGGCAAATGCCATGGCGCAGGACAACACAAACACCACCGCAGGCAACACTTCAATTGGCAAGTTACCGTTGGCGAGGGAGGCCAGATATTTGCCTGTCTCAACATCGCGAACAACCGCACCAATCGCCCAGGCAAACAGCAAAATATTAATGGCGGGTAACATGGCCATCACGCCTTGCGGGGCGGCTTTAAGCCAGTTTTTAGCGCCTAAATTTAACCGCAGCGCAAGCACAATTGACACCGCCAAGCTGCACAGTGCGCCATACACTAGCGAGGAGCCCACATTGGTGTTTTCAAAGGAGCCAAGTACGCTAAATGGCAGCCCTTTTTCATCCAACACTGCCGCACCAGAGGAGATCATAAAATACACGGTCGCGCCGGTGAGGGTTAGGATCGGCAATACCATATCGATCATGCCACCGTTACTTTCTTCAGGGCTTTCCATATCTAAGCCGATTGGACGAGGCTTAGACGGATCCCAAAGCTTTCCCTCCAGCGCCCATGCTTCATGTTTACGCATCGGGCCGATATCCATTTGAAAGATAATCACCACCAGCACCATCAACAGGGTAAACACGGCATACAGATTCATCGGGATCATCTCAACAAAGGCTGAGATAGGGCTTTGATCGCTAATGCCGTGGGCGGCCATAATGCCACCGATAAGTGCGATAATATAAGCGCCCCAAGAGGAGATGGGCATCAGTACGCACACGGGCGCAGCGGTGGAATCTAAAAGATAAGCCAGTTTGGCGCGGGAGATTTGAAAGCGATCTGTCACCGGACGGCAAATGGCGCCAACCGACAAACTATGAAAAAAGTCGTCAATAAAAAACGCAAACACCATCACGCCTGTTAAGCCTTTTGCGCCGCGACGGGTCTTCGCGCGCTTAGCTGCCCACTCGGCAAAGGCGCGGGTGGCGCCAGAAACCGTCATCAGACTAATGAGTCCGCCAAGCAATAACATAAACAGCAACATATTGATATTGTCGCGATTAAGTGCGCCATCGACCCAAAAAATCTTCAGCACGGTATTGAACATATAGTGCAATGAATCAAGGGGAGAAAACTGATTGAGTAACAAACTGCCGGCCACAATCCCTACGCCAAGGGATAACAGTACGCGACGAGTGATGATCGCCAAGGCGACGGCTAACAAAGGGGGAAGTACTGACCAACCTGAGTCAGCAAAATGACTAATGTCCATGATCTCTTTTCACCAAAAAACGGGTGGAGATCTACCGAGAGGATAAAGAAACAAAACCTATAGGGAGGTATTACTCCTCAGCCCCTTCAGGTAGCGCTCCATAGTGGATGACTATGGCAGTCTTGCACCTATTTGATGCAAAACCAGCAGCTCGGTTTGATGACCTGGCTACTTCGGCGCTGACTCCTTTCCTTGTACATCTGCGGCATCACCCTCCGCACAAGTAGTCATAGGCAGCGCGCCTCTACTTAAAGGTATTCGAGCGGGCATTCTAGCGAGATGGGAACTGATAGCAAGTATTTTGATCCCATTCGCGCATAAAACAACGAATCACCTACAAGTTGGCAACGGAAGAAACATCTGCTTTTCAACCGTCGCAATGGCGCCAAATGGGCTTATACGAGTAAATGTTTGCCAAAGAAATCCAAGGTTCTTGCCCATGCAAGCTCAGCCGTTGGCTCATCATAACGGGCGGTGGAATCATTGTGGAAACCATGATTCACATTCGGGTAAAGATAAGCGACGTAATCGGCTTTATTGGCCTTTAGCTGGGCTTCATACTCGGCCCATGTATCGTTAATCCGTTGATCTAATGCGGCAAATTGCAACATCAGAGGGCCTTTAACTCGGCTGCGCAGCTCAGTGGCCGCTGGGGTGCCATAAAAAGGCACGCCTGCAGCAAGCTCGTCCGGCATGGTTGCGGCAAGCATATTGACGATATAGCCACCAAAGCAGAAACCGACGGCGCCGAGTTTGCCATTACTCTGCGGGTGCGACTTTAAAAAGCGCGCGGCGGCGATAAAATCCTGCTCGATTTTGGCCCTATCGAGGCTCGCTTGCATGGCGCGGCCCGCATCATCATTACCGGGATAACCACCAAGGCTATAAAGCGCATCGGGGGCAAAGGCGATATAGCCCTTGGCCGCTAAGCGGCGAGCCACATCTTCGATATAGGGATTAAGGCCACGGTTTTCGTGTACCACCAATACCACAGGGGCTTTTTTACTGAGATCTAAGGTCTTAGGATCGCCCGCCTTTTGGCCTGGGATCAGCAACGCGCTTGGCAAAACTAAATAACCCCGCCCTTCGCCATAGCCTTCGGGGGACGGAAACTTCACATAACTGGCTTGGATTGTGGGATCGTTAAAGGACACTTGCTCGGCTAAGGCGTAATTAGGCATCAGTGCGCCCGTCAGTGTGGTCATGGTAAAACCCAGTGCCACTAAACCTGCGAGGCGCGCCATAAACTCACGACGATCGATTACGCCGTGGGCATATTCGTCATACCAGTCAAAGGCTTCCTGAGGAATGACAGGGAAAGGTGGTGTGGTTAGTTCTGGCTTATGATCTGGGCTCATCGTTCTTTCTCCATTAAACAAGCTAACCACTGGTTTATATTCCCTAGCTTGTGAGTTATCTAGCGGCCTTACCAAGAGTAAAGGATGAGAGCTTGTCAGGGCAATTAGCTTTATGCCGCCGATTTAATAATTCTCCACTCATCAATAGCCAATTTATTGTTGATCATGCACCCGAATTGGCGTGAGCTTTTTATTCCCTAGGGGCATTTTTGTGTATAATGTCGCCAAACAACATATTAATATCATTACATTTCAATAACATAAGTTACCAATGGAGTTCAAATGGCAATAGGGATATGCAGGGTACTTTGTACCACTGTCACGCTCACGCTTGGGTTAACGGCTTGCGATAATCAGGTTTCTGATAAGTCAGCAAGTATACCCGCTTCGCGCGAGTATCAGATTATTTCTACTTCACACCTCAACGATGGTTTCGAAACCCGTAAAGTGTTGCAGGCACGATTGCTGCTGGATTACCAGTTACAAGATACAGAAGGTAAGGTGGCCAGTTTAACCACGCCACTAACCCATAATGCCCGCTTTTTTATCCAACCTAATCTGCTGCAAATTAGCGATTATGGCATGCCGATCCCGGTGAGTAATATCGACCCAAAAGCCAAATCCAATGAACTCGCTCAGTTGGTTAAAGATGGCTTTAATGTGGAATTTAACAATGGTGAAGTCCGCCAACTGACACCCATTGCCAAGATGGATCAAAAAGATATCAAGGAGTTATTTGAGCGCTGGCAAAATCTTAATAACTTGTTTAAACAAGCCCCAACCTTGCCTGTGGCGCTTGAGCCTCGCGTCGGTTATAGCACAAGCGCCCCGATGGATGGGCGCTTAACTTGGACGGTTGAGCAGGTCAGTGAAGATAAGTTGATCGCCGTGTTACAAGGTGAAAAAGGCAAGTATAAGGCCTATGGCAAGTTCGAAGTTAACCGCAAAACCGGTTGGTTAGAGAGCATGGCGTTTTTTCAACGGGAAGAGCGCCAAGGCAGCACTTTCACCCACCGTACCGTGATGGCGCCTAAGGATAGGCCGTATATCATGAGCACGCTTTGGCATGCCGATGATAGATTTGATGCTGAGCGCGATAGGGATGATCGGCAAAAGGAGCTATACCGCATTAGCGAGGTTCCGCAGGAGTATCGCCCCAATAATGAGGCATTTATAAAATCCTTATTACCAGACCAACAAGGTATTTTAGATAATGTTGGCCCTTGGGGTACTGATACCCCTGAAGATCTGCAATTGCGCTTTGTCCACAATATGAGCCCGCAATATGTGGAAGCCGATGTACGTTATGAGGACTTAAGCGCCTTTGATGCTAACGGTAAACCGATTGACATTCACTTCTGGCAGCACGGTAAAGGTTGGGCGAGGAATTATAATCCCTCGATTGAATCTGCAACCGATATTATTGCGACGGGGTGGGATAACACCGCGAATAAACTCAAGCAGATAGACCATATTAATGCCAAGCTAACGCTTATCCCACAGACGAATAAGATCGTCGAAAAGTCGTGGGATGAATTGCTGGCAACACCTTACACCTTTGGCGATGCCAGCCTAACAATCCAGGTGCTCGATGCCGAGGCGAAACTGTTTAAAGTCATATCAAAGCAGAGTGATGATCAGAGTATTAATCTGCCTTTCCAACAGTTTAAAGGCATGATCGCAGAGGCCCGTCGCGAAGGTAATTATCCCTCCTGGTTAACGGCGACGGAAAAGGAGCTGCTAGAGCAATTAATTGGGGCCGATGAGAGCCATCACCTCACCAGCAACGCACTGTTACTCAAGCTCGATGAGATCCCCAAAACCGTGGTGTTAATCGAGAAACAACCCCAGCCGGAGTTGACTCAAACCAAGACGATTCGCTTTGTACAATTTACCGAGTACAACAAAAATCTGGCGAATCCTCCCACCGAGTTTGGTAACGCCAGCCTAGGTAGCTTCACCAATCCGACGCTAGATAGCGCTAAAAATGAGGTCAATACAATCCAAGGGATAAAACTGGTGTCTGACAATGGCCATAATCTGTATATTCCCATGTCAGCGGCTTTGGCGACCGCCTGTAAACCTGAAATAGAACAGGGTTTTAATGAGGGTAAAAATCCCGTCACTTGGCAGTTTGTTCCCAATGCCCTAAGCGGCAGTGCCTATATGTTGATGACTCCGGATCATGTGCGGCAGTTTTTCTACGATAAACAGATCAAGGGTAAGATCCGTTGCCAAGGTGATATCAGTTGGCAGCCTTTAGAACTGGCCGCGACAGACCGCCCTTGGTTAATCGATTTACAATCTTGGCTGACGCAAACGGGATATGGCAATGAGCCGAGTAGCAATCTTAACAATTACTTTAAGGTCGAAGATGCCCAAGGCAATCTGTTAACCATTCGACTCCCCGAAAATACTCAGCAGCCGATTAACGAGGTGCTAGTCGATGGGCGCTATTTGAGTATTGCAGGCCCCGCCGCCAAGGTGAGTTATATGACGATCGCCAAAGAACCCAGCGATATCCCCTATGAATTCACCTTTAAACCTTTGCCTTAAGGAGCGGTTATGCGTCCATTTACTGTAAAACTGCTCCTAGGAGCACTCGTACTTATCAGTACCCATGCCAGTGCACAAAAGGTGTTACTCGATGCCCATTGGAAGGTTGTCAAAGATGAAAAACAGGCTCAGTACTATCTAAAACAATCGACCGAAGTGATCGACGGCCATTATAAGGCTGAGGTTTATTACAAAAACAAAGATATGCTTTTTTGCGCCAGTGCCCTCGCCGATAACAACATAGGTAAAAAACTCACCAGCGAACAATTTCGCGGTGCATATCAATGTTACTTTGAGGATGGCAAACCATACGAGCAAGGCTTTCGTAACGAGCAAGGCCAACTTCATGGCTTGCTTAAAAAATACATTGCCACCGGCCAACTGTATGTTGAATCGCACTATGAAAATGGTGTGAAACAAGGCCTCGAAACGGGTTATTGGAATGGTGGCAATATCCGCTACAAAACCACCTTTAAAGATGGCCAAGAAGTCGGCATCAGCGAACATTTTGGCCCAGAAGGTGAAGTCACCGCCAAGATCTGCAATGACCCAACCTGCGTGAGTCAATATTTTAATCTTGGCAAACTTAACCGTGAAGAACATCGCGTTGATGGTCTATTGCAAGGTACTGAGACTACTTGGGGCCTAAATGGGCAAGTCATCTCGACCCAAGAGTATGTTAAAGACAAAAGGCACGGTGACTATTTTGAATATTTTGACAATGGCAACGTCAAACACCATTACCAATATCAAGCTGATTATAAGGTTGGTGAGCAACTAACTTACTATGAGAATGGTCAGATCCAATTAAAGGAACTGACTAACGATAAAGGTGATGCGCTCCAAGCCATTGAATACGATGAACAAGGGCAAATTAAAAAAACCACCGACAGCAAATACCAAGGTAATCGTTGGGTTTATCGTAAACAGCAGCGCTTTAGTAAAGGCCAACTGATTGAGAGCGCAGAAAACGATCTACTCAAAAACTGGTCACTTAGCGAAGACTACGAGCAAGGCGAATTAGTGAATCGTCGCGAGGAACTCGATAAAAAATTGACTGGCTTGTATGTTGAATCCGTCAAGAGCCGAAGTGGCACAGACATTATCACCCGCGAGCATTTTAACGCAGGCAAGCGTGAAGGCCCCTATGAAATGGTGAAATTCGACCATGAAACGGGTAAGCGTTGGGTGGCTGAACAGGGTCAATATACCAATGACAAGCCCTCGGGCAAATGGAAGAAGCAGCAAGAAGATGCCAGCCTCACCTTTAGCTATGATGACAATGGTGAACTCCATGGCGAGTTTCGTAATGAGACAAGTTCAGGGCAACTGCTTGAATTAATAAATTTTAACCATGGCAACCCCGACGGCTTAGTGCAACGTTACGCCAACAATGGTCAATTGTATGAAAAAGGCGTATACCGCAATGGTCAACAGGATGGCGATTGGATATTTACCGATGGTGAGTACGGTTTCCGCCCAATACCCAACCCTGAAAGACGTTATTGGTATGGTCGCTTTGATCAAGGTAAACAAGTCGGCCATTGGGAACTGCGCTCATCTGAAGATTATGTGCTCCAAATCGCCAATTATGACGAGCAGGGCAGGCTTGATGGTAAGCAATACGAGTTTGAGGAGCATGGCTGGATAGAAGTGATTAATCGCTACAATCATGGGCAGTTTTTGAATCAGGAAACACCGCCGCCGGTAATTGCTCCTGACCCTGTTTTCTCAACGTTTTAGCTTAATCAATTAACGTAAACCTTGGCGCAGGGCACTGCATTATGTCCTGCGCCAAAGACATAAATTCAACAGAGTAATTACATAGGCCGCACATACCTTGGCCTTAAGACCCAGAGCAAGGAATCAGCATGTTCTATACGACATTTCGCTTTATCAGCCTCTCGACTGCCGCAGCCAGCCTAGTCAGTGTCCATGCTCTGGCAGCGCAAAATCTATCTTCCATGATGGTCGAAATTCGCCAGCAGGACGGTATTCCCAGCTATTACAATCTCGCCACTGGTATGCCGTTAAATGGCGATATTGCCATCGTTCGCGATAACCAAGGCTATACCTTAGGGCAATTTTCTCAGGGAATACCTAATGGGAAATGGCAAGTATTTCATACTAATAACAGCAGAATTGTTGAAGGTAATTACCAACAGGGCTACCAAGATGGCACCTGGCGACTGTTCGATTTAGAAGGCGCCATGACCGAGGAGCAGCAATTTGCCAAGGGTGTCCCCATTGGCGAATGGAAAGAATTTAACGCCACTGGCCATGTTAACCAAAGCACTGTCTATCAAAATGGCCAAAAATCCCAAGTTAAGCGCTTCTTCCCCAGCGGTAAATTGCAGGCGCAAGAAAGCTACCTCGATAACCTTCGCCACGGCAAATGGGAAAGCTTTTATGAAAACGGCACCCTCTCCCAAAGCCAAACCTACGCCAATAACCAACTCACCGGCCCCTATCTTGAACAAAACTCTGTAGGCCAAGTGGTCGTAAGCGGCCGTTTTGATGCTGATGGTCGTCGCCAAGGATTATGGGAAACCTTTTACGATGACGGCACCAAAGCCAGTGCCAGCCAATTTAATCTTGATAAACTTGAGGGTGAAGAACGCACCTTCTACCCCAGTGGTGAACTGGCGAGCCTGTGCCACTATCAAGCGGGGCTGCGCCACGGTAAGTGCCAGCAATTTAATGAACTGGGCAAACTCCAAGTCGAAGAGCAATACCTCAACGATGTGCTAGAGGGACGCCAGCAGTACTTTAGCCTTGAGGGCGTACTGACCAGCGATTTGAACTACAAGCAGGATATGCTCGCAGGCGTGCAAAAGTACTTTCACCCTAATGGCCAACTTAAAGAACTGCGCACCTACCAGGACTCGCAACTGGCTGATAATGGTCAATATCCGTTGCACGGCCCTTCTGAGCGTTACGATGCGGACGGTAATCTTATCGAAAAAAGCAGCTACAACATGGGCTTAAAGGATGGATTATTTGAGCGCTATAACGGCGGTAAACTGCAAACCGCAGAGGTATGGAAGCTAGGTCAACGTGACGGAGAATTTCGCCGTTACCACACCAATGGCCAGCTCCGCAGCTTAGATGTTTATGTGGATGGCAAACTCACCGGCCGCTCTGAATCCTTTTACGAAGATGGCACTGCCAATGAGCGCGGCGAGCGTATCGAGGGCGCTTGGGTCGGTAAATACGAGTCTTTTTATGATAATGGCAAACCGAAAGAACTTGCTCACTATGCCCGCAGCAAAGCGGATAACAGTAATAGTTATCCCCTCGACGGCCACTTTAGTCGCTGGTACTACAATGGCGACCTTAATGAAGAAGGCGAATATAAAGCAGGCTTAAAAGAAGGCCTTTGGGTCCAATATGCTTCTGGCCTTAAGCAAAAAGAACAAACCTTTGTTAACAGCAAACTCAATGGCGATTACGCCGAATATTACCAAGGTCGCCGCCGCGTCACTGGCCAATATGAGGATAATCAAAAAACCGGCCTCTGGATTGATTACCGCTATGAAGCCAAAGATCCAACCTACGGCGCAATCCCCGAGGGCAATATCAGCCAAAAAACCTACTGGAAAGATAATAAACGCCACGGCACTAGCGAGTACTACAGCTTTAAACAAGTGGTTTATCGCTTAGAAACCTATGATAACAATGATAAAACGGGCTCCTATGCCGAATATTATCCCAATAATGGCCAGCTTAAACTTAGCGGCACTATGGATAAAGGCCTGCAAACAGGATTATGGGAAAGCTGGTATGAGGATGGCATTTTAGCCGCCAGCAGCGAATTTTTAGATAATCAGCAGCATGGCAGCAGCAAAGAGTATTACAGCAATGGCCAGCTCAAACTCGAAGCCCAATACACAAAAGGCGAACTCGACGGCGAGCGCAGGGAATACCATCAAAATGGTAACCCTAAACTGAGTGAAACTTGGCTAAAGGGTCAGAAGGAAGGCGAAGCTAGCTATTATCACGTCAATGGCAAACTCGCCGAGCAAGGCACTTATCTTAAGGATCGCCGGGAAGGTTTATGGCAACAGTTTTGGCCCAATGGCGAAAAACGCAGTGAAGGCAGTTATATCGCCGATCGCCAAGCGGGGGATTGGAATCATTACGATCAGCTCGGCAAGTTGATCAATACCGAGCACCATGGCTAAGAAATTGCGTTAGATTGCATGCAGTTTGCCTAGTTTGTGACTCGCAACATCGGCTAAGCAAAAGGTATTAATCGATAACTGGGGTTTTGAATAAAAAAGCGATCTCGCTCAAAATTTTATGCCTAACCCCAAATCTAAAAGAATATTCATGCAAAGTGTGCCATAACCAATGTCTATACTAACGGCATTTTTCCGCTTTGGATCAACTGCCTATGAAGACATTTATCAAAGACGAATTTGCCCTGCTACTCGGAATACTCACATTAGTATTCTTCAAGACTGGCGGTGATAGTTTGCTCGCCGATGGCACGGCTCTCTCAACCTATATTCCCGTTTCACTCGCCCTACTCGGAGTGGTAACTTGGGCGATTTTCTCCGTGGTGCGTCACTCGGATGCGCTTGCCATCAAGCTCGGCGACCCTTACGGTACCTTGATTTTAACCCTGTCGGTAATTTCGCTCGAAGTGGTGATGATTTCTTCGGTGATGTTAACGGGCGAGCCAAATCCAGTGATGGCAAGGGATACCATGTTTGCCGTAGTCATGATTATTACCAATGGCTTAGTTGGTATCACTCTGCTACTTGGTGGCTGGCGCTATCATACTCAGCACTTTAATTTAGATGGGGTGAAATCCTATTTAGTGGCGATTATTCCCCTCGCCCTGCTCTGTTTAGTGCTACCTAACTTTACCGAGGGCGGCACCATTGGCAGCATGTCCAAGCCCATGTCTTGGATGCTCATCATCATCTCGATTTTGCTCTATGGCATCTTTTTGGTGATCCAAACTAAGAGCCATAGCCACTTCTTTGTCGATGCCGACCACGAGGACCACGAAGAGCATCACGGCATACTGCGCAGTAATATCTACCACACTATGCTGTTGATTGGTTATTTGCTGGTGGTGATTCTGCTCGCCAAAACCCTTGCTATGCCCATTAATTACAGCGTGGCCTCTCTCGGGGCGCCGCCAGCACTGGGCGGCTTTATTGTCGCCTGTTTGATCTTATCTCCAGAGGCCGTAGGTGGCTTTAAGGCTGCACTCAATAATCAACTGCAACGGGCGATGAACCTCTATTTTGGTTCAGTGCTCGCCACCATAGCTCTCACCGTGCCCTCAGTATTGATTGTCGGAAGTGTGATAAATCAAGAGGTACACTTAGGCCTTTCTGCGGCGGATATGGTGCTTTTAGCCACCAGTTTAATGGTCTGCAAAGTCAGTTTTAGCAGCGGTAGAACCAATGCTCTCCATGGTGCGACCCATATAGTGCTGTTTATTGTGTACCTTTTCCTGATGTTTGAGCACGCCTAAATAGCGCTTACATTTAATAGTAAAACCCATTAGCCGAGGATTTACCTCGGCTTTTTATTGGCCTACGGTTGCATCTTATTTGGCCGTAGCAGGCTCCCAAGCAATAATCCACAGCCCAAACCGCCAAGATGCGCGGCATTATCCACGCCGCCAAAGAGCCCCATCACAAGACTTGCAGTAACAAATAGGGTCAGATTCAGGGCGAGTGGCATATTGTCCGCCAAGGGCAATAAGCCCAACCAAATCCACATGATCAACACCCCAAATAATCCCATAATGGCGCCCGAGGCACCGATACTGATCATCGCCTCATACCAGCTAATACTGGCAATGCTCGCCACTAAACCACAACATAAATAGACCCCGAGTAAACGCCATTTACCCAGCAGTGGCTCCAAAAACATCCCCGCAAAAAACAGTCCGTATAAGTTAAAAACCAAATGCATCAAGCCGCCATGTAAAAACACATTGCTGATCAACCGCCAAACTTGTTGATCCAAAACCAACTGGCGAAGGTTTGCGCCCCAATCGAGCAACAGACTGTTTGGAAAGGCGATAAAGTGCTGGCTGGCAAAGGCCATCAACATAAATATCAAGCTATTGATATAAAGCAAGATTGGCGTGATAACAAAACCCTGCCGAGGTTTAAATTCAGCCAAAAAGCCATAAAGCTCTGCCTTAGGTTTTTCTATGCTTAGCTGCGCCACCAAAGCCTGAGATGCCTGTGTCTCGTCCAGTTTTAGCATCAAGCTCATCAGTAACCACACAATGGCAGCAAAGCTTAACCAGGCGATAATCCACGCTAATTTATGGCCATTACGCGCCTCGAAGGGCTTATTCACTGGCATCAAGACAGTTTGATAACCATCGAAATACACTGAGCTTTTTTGAGCAGCGGTCAGTAGCTGAGTGTAGCGGGTCGACGGGCCGATACGGTCAAGATAGACAAAGTCTTCAGGCTTAAAGGCATTAAAATCCTGCTGGCTCTGATGAATAAACTCTTGAAATAGCGCTTCTTTCTGCTGAGGTTCGAGTCTATTACTGATCGTTTTCTCATAAACTTTGCCATACCATGCCAAGGCTTTAGCACCGACCAACCAACTCTCGTTACGTTTAGCAAAAATCGGCATCGCAATATACAGGCTCATACGCAACTCACTATTACCCTTGCCAATCGGCTCAATATTGCGCTGTACGCCGATATGTTTTTTATCGATATAAAACTGATTTAATTGGTAATACTTGGTTTGCGGCTGGTGCAATAGTGCATTGATGGACTCGAGTTGAGTCAACTTGCCCGTTGCGCTATTAAGGTATTCCTGCGCCACGATAGTGGGCACGGCTAGCAACAGCACGGCAATCACAAAATAGATAAAACGGCTATTACTCTTGGTAAAGCGGAATAACTTAAGCCGAGGTCTTAAGTAGAAAAACAGCAAGGGCCAAGGCAATATCAGCGGCAGCCAAAAATTGATAATCGATTCGTCAATGCTCAGCAGTTGGAACTCGATAATCAACAGCCAATGGAGCAAGCTGTAGCCTGAGACAAATATCAGGCAGAGCAGTATAAAGGGCACATAGATCAACTGGAGTTTTTTTAAGACTAACGCCACACGCATATCATCCTTGAGAGAAAAAACCTGCCAATAATACGGTGTATCGCCACACAACGCACCCTCTACGGGGTGATTAATTGACTTTTAGTTAAGCCTATCAATCATCTACAACACAAGTGCTAGAAAAATGACAATAAAAAGGCCAGAACGATTCTGGCCTAAAAACGGTCAACCTATCCTGTGACGGGACATGGATAAGCAGGAAACGCCTGCCTTAGGTCTCGCTGACCTTAGCAAATTGCTGCTGATTGCGCTGCTTCTTATATTGCTTAGCATCCGCGGGGATCGGAGTGACTTTGCCTGTTTCTAACCAAGTACGTAAACGGTTAGCATCGGCCATATGGGTATACTTACCATAGGCATCGAGCACAACAAAGGCCACTTGGCGTTTGGCCATTTCGGTACGCATCACTAAGCAGTGCCCTGCTTCATTGGTAAAGCCCGTTTTAGTGAGGTGGATATTCCAGTTATCTTTATAAACCAAGCGATTGGTATTTCTAAAATCGAGGCTGTACTTTGGTTTGCCAAAGGTTACGGTTTTCTTTTCGGTCGAGCTTAACTGGCCTAACATGGGATAGCCTTCGCTAGCCTTTAGTAACACCACCAAATCCCGCGCGCTCGAGACGTTCTTCTCTGACAATCCAGTAGGCTCTACATAGCGAGTGTTTTTCATCCCTAGGGCTTTCGCCTTAGCATTCATCGCTTTAATAAAAGCTTTATGGCCACCGGGATAATGGTGGGCAAGACTTGCGGCGGCACGGTTTTCAGATGACATTAATGTCAGCAATAACATTTCTTTACGGCTAATTTCACTGCCAATACGCACCCGCGAATATACGCCGCGCATTTCCTTAGTATCATTGATATTGATAGTAAGCTTTTCATCCATAGGTAACTTAGCATCTAGGGTTACCATCGCGGTCATTAGCTTAGTCACGGAGGCAATGGGCCTTACGGCATCGGGATTACTGGAATAGAGAATTTCATTAGTTTTAAGATCAACGACTAATGCACTATTAGCTGCCACCTCCTGCTTAGCAGGGGCTTTTTTAGCAGAAGTTGCTTTAGTGGCGGTGCTTTTTGTAGTGACAGAGGCCGAATCGGCTGAATGCGCTGTCGCGGCAACAGTTAAACTGCTGCATACCAAGATAAAACTACCAAGCAGAGAAGGGATCTTCATGTAGAATTCACTGAGTCGTTAATAAGTCGAATGTGCTACGGCACAGGGTTGAGGCTAAGTATAAGAGGTATATGCCGAAAGGAATAGAACTGAACACGACTTTTATCAGCAATATCAGCACTTTTGATGCTCGACTTATAACAAAACCTTTAGTTTTTACCACCTGTAAAAATAACAAACTTAGCATTAAATATCACCAATAAATAAATTGGCAATCAGGACCACTATAAATAGCGACATTTTAAGTATAAAACACCAACATCATAAAAATCTCTACGAGAGCATGTCGACGTTTCAGGGTTATTTTTGCAGCAATTTGACAGGCGATTATGCAAGGCAAAGTCCGTGCTGTGTCGTTATGATACATAAACGGATGATAACGCGGCAGAAACGGTGAACCAAATGCTGCCCGAAGGGTTCTTCTGGCAAGCCCTTGTTCTTACTTTCTGTCATAAGAGCCGCGCGTCATTTGAGTAGAATAACGACACATCGTTTCGCGAGCACGAGCTTGCCTGAACGAACAAAATACAATCTCGAAACGTCAACACCCTAGGCTAATTGCCAATCAGACGAGCCGCCATTTCAATAAAAGCGTTAAAGCGTGATGGCAAAGGCCGAGTGCTCTTATGTACTAAATACAACGACTCTTGCACTTTTTGTTCAAGATCAACAGTCCATAAGCTCTGCCTTGGCGTAAAGGCGTTAACTGTACTTAAAGGAAGCACAGTAAAGCCCAATCCTTTCGCAACGGGCAGCAGAATTTGGCTCAATTGGTTAACATAACCTGTGCGGCGGATGTGATGAGTAAAAGCTATAGCAGGCGCTTTGCTGCGCAATTCTCTAAGGGCGGCAACCTTTGGCTCCCCCCCAAAATTGACCCGCAATACTTGCTGGAGGTAATAATCACCATCGGGATGATCAATAAAGCCAATACGCTCAAGGAGTTCAATCCCAATTTCCTCCGCCATATATTGGCTTGGGAGCACCAACGATAACTCAGCATAACCTAGGGCTTGATAAGTGAGTTCGGCCTCCTCCCCTCGTTTTGTCACTATTCCCATATCGAGCTGGTTAGTTAAAATCCCAGATACGATTCGCTGATTAGGCGCCGCCTCTATCTTCACACAAAGCTCAGGATACTGGATTTGGCGTTCAAGAAAATCAGGATAAAGTAAACTCGCAATCGCACCAGAACAGCCAAATCGGCACTCACCCGCATGGGCATTATCCGTTTGTATACGAGCGAGCAGTTCTGTTTCGGCGTGCTGATATTGTCGGGCATGCTGATAAAGCATGGCTCCGGCCTCTGTTAACTCAAACCGCTTCCCCTTTCGAAGTAATAGCGGCACACCGACTTGTTCTTCAAGCTTTTTAATATGTTGGCTAACCCCTGGCTGTGTCATAAACAGTTTATTAGCCGTATGAGTAAAGTGCCCGACCTCAACGAGAGTGACGAACGTGGCTAACCATTGTTGATTAAGCATAAACATTCCCGAATCGACTACCCCTACCAATAATAACCATAAATTATCAAAATAAGAAAAAATGATAATTTTTATTATTCAAGTCAACTTCATACACTAACGCTATACCCAATGAGGCGGTGATGGTTCAACTTCATTGGTACTTATTCCATTCTCAGTAAGGAGTTAACATGAGCAAACCTTATCCACGTACTTTCTCGCATATTGGCATTTCAGTTCCCGATCTCGATGCTGCCGTTAAATTTTACACTGAGGTTCTCGGTTGGTATTTAATCATGCCACCCACTGAAATTATCGAGGATAATTCGGCTATTGGTGAAATGTGTAGTGATGTATTTGGTCCCAATTGGGGATCTTTTAAAATTGCTCATTTATCAACAGGCGACAGAATTGGCGTCGAGCTATTCCAATTTGCCAATCAAGTAAACCCAGAAAACAACTTTGAATATTGGAAAACAGGCGTATTCCATTTTTGTGTTCAAGATCCAAACCTGGAAGAGTTAGCGGAAAAAATTGTCGCTGCTGGAGGAAAGAAACGCATGAAGGCACCAAGATATTATTATCCAGGCGAAAAACCTTACCGCATGATCTATATGGAAGATCCCTTTGGCAATATCCTCGAAATATATAGCCATAGCTATGAACTACATTATGCCTGCGGCGCCTATCAATAAGCCATTACTAAATAAGCTGCCTATATTTTTCGTGTTGGTTTTATCCATAGCGATATTGATATAGGCAACTCAATAACTACGATCAGCTTCAGCGTCTCACGGTTCGGAATATTAGCATCAGGGTAAAACCAATCATCAGCACAGAAGACTTGACATCTTTAAATATTTTTAAGACTTAAGTTGCAAACCTGTAGCCTATTGTTACAACTTCAGTTATATTGCACTTCATCAGGGATAGAATACTTTAGCATGCTGATTAGAAAGCCTTTTTAGACCAAGCTTTAGTCAGCGCTATAGTGTAAATTTGTGTCAGGATGATATTTTATCTATGCTTCTCCCGCGCAACACCACTCCTTGATAACAGAAAATAGTGCGACACCTATCGGTATAAGTTGATACCGAAGGTTTGCAACGTACTTTTGATTAATATTTATAAGGGATTGATGATGTTAAAAAAAATACTTACCCCCATGTTAACTATTTGTCTATTACTTTCAGGTTGTGCTTCAGTGCCGATGGCATCGAAGGAGGAAGATACTAAATTAAAAACCTTCCAAAAACCGGCTGAAAATAAAAGTGGCATCTATATTTACCGTAATAGTTTTGCAGGACAAGCACTGAAGAAAAATATCTACATTAATGGCAATCTAATTGGTGAGTCAGCAAACAAAGTTTATTTTTACAAAGAAGTTGATCCTGGTGAGCAGAAGTTATCGACCGAATCTGAGTTCAGCGAAAATGATTTAACAGTGAAAACAGAAGGGGGTAAAAATTACTTCTTCGAGCAATATATCAAGATGGGTGTTTTTGTTGGTGGCGCAGGCATAAAAGCCGTATCTGATACAGAAGGCATGAAAAACGTACAAGAATGTAAACTTGCCAAATAGTCATTTTAAAAGGATTTAGAATTGAAAAAGTTTAACTTCATTCTGTTGGCCATGAGTCTTATGCTGTCTAACATAGCATTTTCAGAAGGCATACCAGAAAACCTACCCTTTAATATAGAAGTAACACAGCAAGAAAGTGAGCTAATTTCATTTAGAAATTTATCAAATGAAAAAATTATCATTGATATTTATGGAGAAGAAATAGCATTAGAAAATAATTCTGGGGCTATTTTTAACTGTACTGGGTATGGCTTTGTTGAGATTCAATTTAAAGATACTCTTCATGACTACTTCGAAGTTGCCTGTAAATCATCAATTACAATTAAGAACTGAGAATGCATATAAATGAAAAGCACAAATTTTAAAATGAAATTAATGTTTGTTTTAATATCAGCATTTGCATTATCAGGTTGCGGAGGAAGTAACTCTGATGGTTCATCGAAGTCAACCTACAACTCCTGCAAGATCATAAGTTCACAAGCAACGTTTGCCGCTGACAAAGATAATGACCTTAAGCAATGTTGGAACGCTCCAGGAAACGGTTATGAAAGCAAAGGAGATGCTATGCAATGGTGTGAAAGGCAGATTAATGCATATATGTCTTCGCGTTATGTTATTGGGCACACAGTGTCTTACATGGTCGAGTCAACCTACTGTAAGTAATTGAACATATAATAGAAAAACCAGCCAAAAGGCTGGTTTTTTTATATTTATCCAATGCAATTGGGTCGCAGTTTTTATCTGCAACCCAATACCGCACTTAGGCTTGTGGGCGCATCGCTGGGAATAGGATCACGTCACGGATAGTGTGAGTGTTAGTAAATAACATCACTAAACGGTCGATACCGATACCTTGACCTGCTGTTGGCGGTAAACCGTGTTCCAGCGCAGTGATATAGTCTGCATCGTAGAACATGGCTTCATCGTCACCCGCGTCTTTGGCGTCAACCTGCGCCTTAAAGCGGCTGTCTTGATCTTCAGCATCGTTTAACTCGCTGAAACCGTTAGCCACTTCACGGCCACCGATGAAGAATTCAAAACGGTCGGTAATGAAGTGATTGTCATCGTTACGACGTGCCAGTGGCGAAATGTCCGCTGGGTAGCCAGTGATGAAGGTCGGTTGCATTAGCTGCCATTCAGCGGTTTCACCGAAGATTTCTTCTAATAGCTGACCACAGGTCCAGAACTTCTCGATCTTGATGCCTAAGCTAATAGCCAGTTCACGCATGAATTCAAGATCTTTCACTTGCTCATAGGTCATGGCTTGGATAGTCGCGTTGTCAGGATTGTACTTCTGAATCGCTTCTAACATGCTTAAACGGGCATATGGGCCACCGAAATCAACAGTGTGCTCGCCGTATGGCATTTGCGCGCTGCCTAACAGTTCAATCGCGATAGAGCTTAACAGTTCTTCGGTTAAGTCCATCAGATCTTTGTAGTCAGCATAGGCCATATAGAATTCCATCATAGTGAATTCTGGGTTATGGCGTGGCGACAGACCTTCGTTACGGAAGTTACGGTTGATTTCGAACACACGCTCAAAACCACCTACCACTAAACGCTTGAGGTATAACTCTGGCGCGATACGCAGGTACATTGGCATGTCCAGCGCATTATGGTGCGTGATAAATGGACGGGCAGAAGCGCCGCCTGGGATCACGTGCATCATTGGGGTTTCAACTTCCATGAACTCTTTTTTGATCATGAAGTTACGGATAGCTGCAACCACTTTTGAACGCATTACGAAGGCTTGACGAGATTCTTCGTTAACGATTAAGTCCACATAACGTTGGCGGTAACGGGTTTCTTGGTCAGTTAAGCCGTGGAATTTTTCTGGCAGAGGACGCAGTGCTTTAGTCAGCAGTTGGTACTCTTCCATGTTCACGTACAGATCGCCTTTACCAGACAAGTGCAACTGACCAGTTACGCCGATGATGTCACCGATATCCAAACCTTGGTATTTATCCTTCAGATCCGCTTGAACGCCCTTTTCAGCATAAGCTTGGATGCGACCAGACACGTCTTGGATCACTAGGAATGGGCCACGTTTTGCCATGATACGGCCAGCGATGCTGGTTCTAAAACCTAAGGCTTCGAGTTCTTCCTTAGTGTTTTGACCGTATTTTTCCTGCAACTCAGCCGCTTTATGGGTGCGACGGAACGTATTAGGGTGAGCATTCGCGCTGCAGTTCGGGCGAATGCTGTCTAGCTTGGCACGACGCTCGGCAATCAGTTTGTTTTCATCTTGTACTTGTTCAGTCATCTTATTTCTCGTCTATACCTTTGAATTAATTACAGCCCTGATTTCAAACTGGCTTCGATAAACTTGTCCAGATCGCCATCGAGTACCGCTTGGGTATTGCGCGTCTCCACGCTAGTGCGTAAGTCTTTAATACGGGAATCATCCAATACATAAGAACGAATTTGGCTGCCCCAACCGATGTCAGATTTGGCATCTTCCGCGGCTTGCTTTTCGGCATTTTGCTTATGCATTTCTAATTCGAACAGTTTGGCTTTTAACTGTTTCATCGCCGAATCTTTGTTCTTGTGCTGTGAACGGTCGTTCTGGCACTGCACTACCGTGTTGGTCGGTAAGTGGGTAATACGTACCGCAGATTCGGTTCGGTTTACGTGCTGACCACCGGCACCCGAGGCGCGGTATACGTCGATACGTAAGTCAGCAGGGTTGATATCGATGGTGATATCGTCATCAATCTCAGGGTAAACGAATACCGAGCAGAAAGACGTATGGCGACGACCCGATGAGTCAAATGGTGATTTACGCACTAAACGGTGCACGCCAGTTTCGGTACGTAACCAACCAAAGGCATATTCACCGGTAAACTTAATGGTCGCGCCCTTAATACCAGCCACGTCACCGTCGGTCACTTCCATCAGCTCAGGACTGAATCCGTGGGCTTCACCCCAACGCAGATACATACGCAGTACCATGTTGGCCCAATCTTGCGCCTCTGTACCACCACTGCCCGACTGAATGTCTAAGTAACAGTTTGAGGCGTCCTGTGGACCAGAGAACATACGGCGGAATTCGAGTTCGGCCAAACGGCTCTCTAAATAATCCAGCTCTTTGGTGGTTTCATTGAAGGTGTCTTCGTCTTCTTCTTCGATGGCAAGCTCAAGTAGACCTTCAACGTCTTCTAGACCTGAGTCCATATCATCGATAGTTTTTACGACGGCTTCGAGGCTGGCGCGCTCTTTACCTAGGGCTTGAGCACGTTCTGGCTCGTTCCACACCTCAGAACTTTCAAGTTCACGGCTGACTTCTTCTAGACGCTCATGCTTAGCATCGTAGTCAAAGATACCCCCTAAGAAGCTGCGTACGCTCGGCAAGCTCCTTAATTTTGAATTTTACTGGATTAACTTCAAACATGGATTTTTAACTTCGCTTATTTTTGCCGTTTTAATGGGTTTCCCATCAAAGCAGGCGGCGCTTAACGGTAATTGCAACCGCGCATTTTAACCTAACAACGCTGGTAAACCTAGGGCGTGATAGCGTTTCACTGCGATTTTATCAGCATAAAAAGCACCGTTAGGGTCAGCAGATTAACAGACAAAGCCGAGTTAAGACTGTGATCTTACATGAAATTGCCAGCTTGACGCCCCGATTCAATTAAAAATTAAGTTTACTAAACAGTGATAATCACTAAAAACTGCATAGGATTAAACAAGATACAGATAAAACACATATAAAATGCTGAGATAATCACAGTATTCCACCAATAAACTTTCATCAGCGCACAGTCTGACGCCTGTTTGTGATGACAGCAGCAATTTAGCATCAAACTTCCCTCGACCATAAGCGTCTTCTAAAGCGCTCTAGTTATACTCAAATCCACCTTAAGCCTGCCATGCAGCAAGCACCCTACAAATATAAAAGGCCATGGGATGATAGAACTTCGAATCGATAATCAGATAGTCTCGGCCGAGCCGAGCGATAACCTATTACACGCAGCCCGTAAGGCGGGTATTGCTATTCCCAGCCTGTGCGATCCCACTGACGCCTCACGGCAATTGGACACGCAAGCCCATGCCGAAAAGCAGGACTGTAACCTCTGTCTGGTGCAAATCGAAAATAGCGATGCCAGTCTGCGCTGCGTTAAAGCCTGTGAAACCCCAGCCCAAACAGGCATGAAGGTCATCACCCAATCGGCGTTTTTAACCAAACAGCGCCAAGCGGCACTGAACACCATCTTGAGTGATCACTTTGCCGATTGTGAAGCGCCCTGCCAACAGGCCTGCCCTGCGGGGGTCGATGTACAAAGCTATCTCTACCACATTGCCCAAGGTGACCACACCCAAGCGATTAAAGTCATTAAAGACACTCTGCCACTGCCGCTGTCGATTGGCCGTGTCTGCCCCGCGTTTTGCGAAACCGAATGCCGCCGCGGCCTCGTCGACGACCCTATTGCCATCCGCCAACTCAAGCGCCACGCTGCCGATTTAGATTTAGCCGATGACGAGCACGGCAATAGCTATCAACCGCCACGCCTCGCTGACACGGGTAAGAAAATTGCCATTATAGGCGCAGGTCCTGCGGGCTTAAGTGCGGGTTATTATCTTTCGAATCAAGGGCATAATGTCGAGATATTTGAAGCCATGCCCAAGGCGGGCGGTTGGCTGCGCTACGGTATTCCCGAATACCGTTTACCCAAGGCGATTCTCGATAAAGAAATCGAGCTGCTGTGTCGTAATGGTTTAATCATTCATACCAATACTCGCCTCGGCCATGAGATCCACTTAGCCCAGTTGGTCACCGACTTCGATGCGGTGTGCCTTGCGATCGGCGCCCAAAAAGCGGTGCCAATGAATTATAAAGGCTCGGAGCTGGCGGGCTGTTATCTTGGAGTAGATTTTCTTAAGGATCATTGCCTCGATAAGCAATTGAAGTTGGGTAAAAAAGTCGCAGTCATCGGCGGCGGCAATACCGCCATCGATTGTGCTCGTACAGCGGTACGTGAAGGCTGCGATGTTACTTTAATCTACCGCCGTACCCGCGCCGAAATGCCCGCCGAAGCTTACGAAGTACACGAGGCCGAAGTCGAAGGAGTAAAATTCCACTTCTTAACCAATCCCATTGAAAATCATAGTGATGCCAATGGACATGTACAGTCGGTTACCTTTAGTATAATGGCGCTCGGCGAAGCCGATGCTTCAGGCAGACGCGCCCCCGTGGACACAGGGGAAACCTTTACCGAAGCCTTTGATACTGTTATCGCCGCCGTCTCGCAGGCACCAGACCTGAGCTTTATGCAAGATCCCATGGGGCAACTCAGCCATGGCGAGCTGGCACTCAGTCGCTGGAACACCCTCATTGGTTGTGAGCAAACCATGTCATCGGGTGTGGAAAAACTGTTTGTGATGGGCGATGCCCGCCGCGGCCCAGCGACTGCCGTTGCCGCGATCGGTGATGGCCGAAAAGCGGCAAAAGCCATTGATAAAATGCTTCAAATTGGCCTTAGCTGTGATTTACATGCCCACGATTTTAACTCGGTAAAAACCATTCCGAGCGGCCTTAAGCAAGCGAAAGCAACATCAGAAGCTGCACCAACGCTTTATCCCCATACGCCACGTCAGCCCCGCTTGAAAATGCCCGAACTCACAGCACTACAACGGCTGCTGAATTACAGTGAAGTCGAATTGGGCTTTCCCGCAGATGCCGCTATGCAAGAGGCGGCACGTTGCCTTGAGTGCGCCTGCCAGGCCAATACCGACTGTAAACTGAGGGATTACGCCACGGATTATGGTGTTGAGAGCAAAAGCTTACTCACTGAAAATGCACGGCATTTCAGCGTAGATAAGAGTTCACCCTTTATTCAATTCGATGCCAACCGTTGCATTAGCTGCGGCAAATGCGTTGATGTGTGCCAGCAGCAGAGCGGCCACTGCGCCATCCAATTTACCGAAGATTCCTATCAGGCGCTGCCACAGGAAATCAGTCAAAGCCAAGTGCGCCGCGCGCCGAGAGTTGGCTTTAGCGCAAGTATGGCCGATAGTCGCTGTGTACAATGTGGCAACTGCGTGCAAGTGTGTCCCACTGGCGCACTGGTCGATGCGCGGGACAAACGCCAAGGTGATAAAACAGCACTTAAAACCGCCTCGACGATTTGTACTTACTGCGGTGTAGGCTGTCGTCTGGATCTTAAAATTGACCCTAACACCAATCGCATTCGCCATATCGAAGGCAATAAAGACTCGGTTGTTAACCAAGGCATGTTATGTGTTAAAGGGCGTTTTGGTTTCGATTTTATTCACAGCGACAAACGCCTAACAACGCCATTGATACGTAAAAAAGGCGAGCTACAACCTTGTAGTTGGCCCGAAGCCATCGCCTATGTGGCGAAATGCTTAACCGAGATAAAACAGCAAGATGGCAGCAACGCGATCGCTAGTCTCGCCTCGGCCAAAGCGACTAACGAAGATAACTTTGTGCTGCAAAAGTTTGTCCGCAGCGTTCTTGGTACCAATAATATCGATCACTGCGCCCGCCTATGCCACTCATCGACGGTAACGGGCTTACAGCAGAGTATTGGTAGTGGCGCGATGACCAATGATATTCCAAGTATTAAGGACTCGGATGTTATCTTTATCATCGGTTCAGACACCACCTGCGCCCATCCGATTATTGCCTCAAAAATCCAGCAGGCGGTAATGCAGCACGGCGCACGATTAATCGTGGCCGATCCTAAACGCGTAGGCATAGCAGAAAAGGCCGAACTCTATGTTGCCCACAGACCGGGCACGGATGTGATGCTATTAAACGCCATTATGGCGGAAATTATTCGCCACGATTGGCAAGATAAAGCCTATATCGCCGAGCGTACTGAAGGGATCGAGGGCCTCTATGCGGAATTAGCGAAGGAGGATTACTCCCTCGAAAACGCCGCCCTAATCACAGGCGTTAAGGCTGAGAATATCGCCCGCATCGCGCGTACCATAGGCACTGCACAAAAAACGGCGGTTTACTACGCCATGGGCATCACTCAGCATACGACAGGCCACGATAACGTCACCGCCATTTCTAACCTGCAACTACTCTGCGGCAATATCGGAGTATCAGGGGCGGGTATCAATCCGCTACGCGGCCAGAGTAATGTGCAAGGGGCTTGTGATATGGGTGCATTACCCAACTACTTCACAGGCTATCAAAAGGTCACGGATATTCATGCCAGAATGCGCTTCGAAAACCACTGGCAAACGCCGTTATCGGGGGAAATTGGCGTCACGGCAACCCACATGATGCACGACATTGCCAAGGGCAAAATCAAAGCCTTATATGTGATGGGTGAAAATCCAGTGCTGAGCGATCCCGATCAAGCTCATGTGCTTAATGCACTGAGTCAAATCGAGTTTCTGGTAGTGCAGGATATCTTTTTAACCGAGACGGCCGAGCTTGCCCATGTGGTCTTGCCCGCCGCCGCTTTTGTAGAAAAACGCGGTCACTTTACCAATACCGAGCGCCGGGTGCAGCGACTCGAGCAAGCGCTTGCCTCACCGGGGGAAGCCTTACCCGATTGGCAGATCGTACAAGCGCTGGCTAATGCCATGGGCGCAAACTGGGATTACAAAGATGAAGAGGCTATTTGGTCTGAAATCAATGTATTAACACCCCAGTATCGCGGTATTCGTTGGGAAAGATTAACCACAAGTGCAGAGGGTAAAGTGCCTCAGGGTATTCAATGGCCCTGTCCAGATGAAAATCATCCGGGAACACCGATTATGCACCAGAGTCAATTCACCCGCGGTTTAGGCTTATTTACGCCCGTCAGTTATCGTCTTCCCGCCGAAATGCCCTGCAACGAGTACCCACTGACGCTATCAACGGGGCGGCTCTTAGAACAATTCCACACAGGTACACTCACCCGTAAAACACCGGGACTGGATTTACTCGGCGCACCTAAAGTGATGATTTCAGTCTATGATGCCGAGCAACTCGGGATAAATAATGGCGACAAAATTAGCCTTATCACCCGCCGCGGCGAGATTGAGATAGATGCCTTTGTGACTAAACGCGCCCAAGCCGGTGTACTGTTCTTGCCGTTCCATTTTGTCGAAGCCGCAGCGAACAAACTCACCATCAATGCCTTAGATCCCGTGGCTTATATCCCTGAATATAAGGTTTGCGCAGTAAGAGTTGAAAAGGTGACTAAGCGGGTTATCGAACCAGCCTAAACAGATATTTGGGGATACGACTCAATAAATGGATATAAAAAACGGGAGATGTTATCTCCCGTTTTATTTTATAACTCAATAATTAATCAGTATTAAATTTTAAACTGCCCAACTAACTTGCCAAGATTGGTCCCTTCCTGCGACACAGTCTGACTCACCCTTGCCGCATCTTCACTGGAATGCAGCAGCTCATTCACGATTTCTTGGATAGCATAAACGTTACGGTTAATTTCCTCGGTCACAGAGCTTTGCTCGGTCGCCGCAGTGGCAATTTGGGTACTCATATCGTTAATCGCCGTTACCGCCGAGGTAACCGAACCTAAGCTTTCAGAAATAGCACGGGAAGATTCAACCGAGCGCACACAACTCTGCTGACTCTCGTCCATGGTTTTCACCGCCTGCGAGACCAGCTTATGCAGCTCAGATAGCATTTCATTAATTTCTAAGGTGCTTGCCTGAGTTCGGCTGGCTAAGTTACGTACCTCATCGGCTACCACGGCAAAACCTCGTCCCTGTTCACCGGCTCGGGCGGCTTCAATGGCTGCGTTAAGAGCGAGCAAATTGGTTTGTTCGGCAATGCCACCAATCACCGACAATACGCTGTTAATCTTCTGCGATTGTTCACTCAACGATTTGATACTGCCCGCGGCATTATTAATTTGTGCCATCAACCCAGTAATTTCTTCTAATGATGCATCGACACAGCGCTGAGCATTAGCAACATCGCCTGTGGCCGCATGCGTAGCTTCGGCCACTTGGGTGGTGTTTTGCGCGACTTCACTCGCGGTAGATGACATTTCAGTAATCGCGGTAACGACTTGGTCAGTCTCATTGTTGTGACTGAGCAGTTGGTGTGACATCACTTTCGTTTGGTCATGAATAGCATTGGCAGCCGTTTTGACTTTGGCGGTCGCATTGGCCACATCACCGATAATGGTTTGTAGCTTATCGACAAACAAGTTAAAAGCTCGACCTAATTGAGCAATCTCGTCTTCACCTTTAACTATTAAGCGCTTAGTTAAATCCCCTTCACCCTTAGCAATATCATTAAGATTATCAGCCATATTTTTGATCGGCACGACCATTCGATGGGCGGCGACCATAATGATAAACGCCGTAATCCCCGTTAACACAATGGCGATTAGGAGGATCATAAACGATTTCTCAGCCATCTGTTCAGTCACAGTTTGACGATAATCTTCAACTACGGCTTCAATATCATCAATATAAGCGCCAGTTCCTAACATCCAGTCAGTACCTGGAACCATCATCACGTAGCTTATCTTCTCAATTTGCTCATTGGTATTAGGCTTCTGATAATAGTAAGAAAAGTTACCATCACCCCGTTTCGCCGCATCCAGCAAACCAACAATAATCTTGGTGCCGCGCGGGTCGGTCATATCGATTTTGTTTTGACCTTCTAAATTAGGTAATAAAGCATGGAATATATTTTTACCTTGGGAATCATACATAAAGAAGTAACCCGCACTGCCAAAACGAATATCTCGCAATGCTTGATTCACATTACCTTGCTCCTTTAAGGACAATTGGTATTGCACAATTCCCGCGGCAATTTCGGTCGCTTCTTTAATTTGTTGTTTACGTTCGCCCACTAATTTTGTTCTAAAGGTCACAACCTCTTCCGCGAGAGATTCCTGTTCGACATAGTAGGAAACAGTCATTAACACTAATAAGGTCAAGATGAGGGGAAACAAAGATAACAGCAGTAATTTATTACGCAGGCTTAAATTCGACATGCTCGCTTACTCCAGAGTGATTTAGCTTATATTTATTATATTGTTGAAGTATAGCCAAAAAGGTGCATCCACTTAGCGCCTAGGTTAACAAAATTTTCTATAGAGGATAAAAATTATACTCAACTGATTTTAAGCTAATAATATCAGTCCTATACCACATAGACTGAAACCTAAGACTAGTAACAACATCTGCGGTTTAAAGAGTTTTAATGCACCCAAACCAAGCAAGACAACAGCCATATCCACCGCAGATAACACCCCTTGGGTAAACACGGGTTGATACAGCGCCGCCGCCAATAATCCCACCACACAGGCATTCACGCCCGAAAGCATGCCAGCAATCTTGGGTCTGGCGGCAATCGCGTGCCAACTCTTTAAGCCCACCAGCATCAATAAAAATCCCGGTAAGAATATTGCTACAGTTGCGATGGCCGCACCGACAAAGGGATTGTCTAGCATCATCTCAGCGCCAAGGAAGGTGGCAAAGGTAAACATCGGCCCAGGCACAGCTTGGGCAAAGGCGTATCCGGTGAGAAAACGATCGCCGCTCATCGTATCACCCACAGCGGTTTCAAGCAGTGGCAGCACCACATGGCCGCCACCAAAGACTAAACTCCCGACACGAAAAAACTCACCAAAAATCCCTGCTTCAATCCCCAGATTTAAGGCAAAAAAACTCGCCACAAATAAGACAATGAATAATCCTAAGCTCAGGTAATTTAACCTAATCGGTTCATCTTTACTGGACTCGCTCTCAGTCGCACTCAGGAATGACATACCTAAAATGGCAGCAAGCAACAGTAAGGTGATTTGTGTCCATAAGAAAGGCAGAATGAGTATCGCAGCGGCACTACCGAGCATGAGTAAACGCGCCGTTTGCCGTTGACAAAATTGCTTAAACATCGCCAATACCGCATCAGCAACAACCACGACGGCCAGCAGTTTTAAGCCATGCACAATGCCTTGCATGTACTCGTTACCTAACCAAGCGGCAGTCGTCACAGCGAGTAAATACATCAGCACGAAGGAAGGCAAGGTAAATCCAGCAAAGGCGGCTATCGCCCCTAAAAGCCCACCACGATGATAACCAATGGCAAACCCCACCTGACTCGATCCCGGCCCCGGCATAAATTGGCTTAAGGCTACAAAACTGGCATAACGTTTATCATCAAGCCAGGCGAGTTCGTTGACAAAGGTCTGGCGAAAATAACCAATATGCGCCGCTGGTCCACCAAAGCTCATCAGACCAAGAGAAAAAAAACGTAAGAATATCTGTAGCATAAACTTTGCCCTTCGATGCATAAAGTGAACAAGATTATGTCACTAAAAAGACAGTTTAATGAAAGCTAAATCAGCAAGACACAAAAATACTCAACCAAAGGTAAAATGAGCAAAATTCCTTTTTATCGACTTCTAAATTGACTATAGCGATCTACTGCTCAGGCGAGCATTCATTTAGATCGCTTAATCTTTTACCAACATGGCTAAGACTTCGAAATGATCCGAATGGGGAAAGAGATCGAATAACTGCACCTTAGTTAATCGATAGCCACGAATATGGGCGAGATCTTTAGCAAGGGTTTTGGGATTACAACTGGAATACAACATCGCCCTAGGGGCAAATTCACTTAAGGCGTGACACAGGGACTCACCAATCCCACGACGCGGCGGATTAACAATAATCAAATCGGGCTTTGTTTGCGCCGCATCACCCTTGGCAAAATCGGTGGAGTCGAGCGCCATAAACTGCACGTTATTCAGCCCCATCATTTGCGCCGACATCTTCGCGCAAGCAATTGCCTCAGCTTCGATTTCAATCCCAGTTAAAGGGATATCTTTGGAGGCACAGTGCAAACCAAAACCGCCCACACCACAAAATAAATCCCACAGCGAGTTTGGCGCAAATTCGCCAACCCACTCGCGGGCGGTTTGATACAGTTTTGCAGCAACCTGTGGATTCGTTTGAAAAAAGCTTTTTGGGCGAATAAATAACGGCACATCGTTAAAGCGCTCTTCAAGACGAGTATTTTCAGTTAAGAAAATTTCCTCATCCCCTTCAAGGATCGCCATATGAATGGGCTGAATATTTACCGATACGACGCTGATTTGTGGATATTCAGCCAGCAACGCGGGTAATTCCCGTTCAATACGGGCAATGGCATCGGATGAGCGCAGCACAAAACGCAGCATATATTCGCCGCGCACTTGGCTGCGCGTCAGTAGAATAAACTTAAGCTCGCCCTTGGCTTTATCGATACGATACGGCGGGATACCCGCTTGCTGCACAAAACGCTCCAGACGGTGGAGCAACGCTTGCATATCAGCAGGATACAGCAAGCAGTCACAGAGACTAACCGCCTCACCGCTTGGACTGACAATCCCCAGTACAGGCGCATGAGCCGCGCCAAGCACCACCATTTTCGCCTTGTTACGAAAACCTTGGTCTTCGCCCACTACGGGCGGCAAAAATTGGGTATTAGTATGCTCAACAAATGGGGCTAACAATTGCTGTAATTCTTGGGTTTTCACCGCTAATTGCATCGACATAGGGAGCTTAATATGACGACAGGATTGGCATTGGCCTTGTTCAAAATACCCACATTGCACTAATGTACTCACAGCATCGTACCCACAGCAGTTCCCGTCTATCTAATCTATTGAGATGGCGAGTGAAATTGAGATAACAACTGAAGCATAACAAATACCGTAACGGCCTCAGTTAAAAAGCGCCACACTTTAGCGTTTTTATGCCGAAAGATCATCTTCAACCACAGCATCACACCCAATGTTAGACAGAATTAAGTTAATCTGAGGCTGTCTACATCGGCGATTGGTGGACGTTTCCCTAACTTTTGTTCAATCCATTCAATTACTTCAGCAGAAGTGCTTCTAAAGGTCGTGAGTTTGCCACCATATAAACTCAGCAGCCTTGGATGTGAAACTGAGGTTTGCATTAAGGTATCCCTAGGCCGCTCAAAAGCGGAACTAGCCTGTTTAGGTAGCACTCGCACGCCGCAATAGGTTTGCACTATCTTAGCCTTAAGCTCCTCAATCGATGGGGAAAGTGGAAAGTAATGACGATAAATACCTAAGAGGTACTGAGTTTCAGATTCCGTTACTTGGGGAGGGGTATCGATGGACGTCAGCACTGTTTCAGTGGTGCCGATGAGCATTTGTCCATACCAAGGCATCACAAAAATCACCCGCTTATCGAAGCAGGATTCTAAATATAAAATCCCCTCAGGTGCAGGCAAGTCGAGCAATAAATGCGCTCCCTGCACCCAATCGATTTCAACACCCGCAAGAGGCGGCTCAACGTTAGCTAATACCTGATTAACCCAAGGGCCAGCAGCGTTTATCACAAGCTTGGCATCAATTTGTTGTACTTGGTCGCAATGGCGAAAGCTAAGCTCAATATGCTCCCGTAAATGATTGAGCTGCAAAAACTCTGCCTCAGCATAAATATGCGCGCCAAGTGCTTGAGCGCTTCGCGCCACTGCTTGAGTGAGTAATTTATCATCGGTTTGTGCATCCCAGTATTGGAATACCGCTTTTAACCCCGTGAGTTTAAGCCCGTTAAAACGATGCCAATGCACCGCGGGAATAGAGACAAAACGCCCAAGCGGGTCAAATTCACTCAACAATGCATATAAAGTCAGCCCAGCACGTATCGTCAACGGATTGCGTTGACTGTCCTGATAGACGGGAATGTAGAAAGGAACGGGTTTGACTAAGCTAGGCGCCAGATCCAGTAAATTACGCCGCTCAAGCAGTGACTTGCGCACGAGATTAACTTGCCCACTCTCAAGGTAACGTAGGCCACCGTGGATAAGCTTACTGGAATTGGCTGAGGTTTGGCCGCCAATCTCACCTTTTTCAATAAGTAAAGTTGAATACCCTGCCGCTGCGGCATATTGGGCAATGCCGACACCGCTGATGCCACCACCGATAATAGCAATATCGAATGAACTCATAGAGGTTTTATCCATCCTGACGTGCTTCTGGCTAATGTATCCCAATTCTTTCGAACAGAGATACCTAATCTACACTGTGCAACTGTGCCAATGCTTTATCACACATGGCTTTTAGCGCTTTAAGATCATCAATTTCAGCCCCAATTTTACAGCGCATTAAATGTGGGATCTCACTGGCCTGTCGCTTTAACGCCTGACCAGCAGAAGTCAAACTGAGCACCCGAACCCTTTCATCCTGTTCACTACGACCGCGACTCACTAATCCCTTCGACTCTAAACGTTTAAGTAACGGCGTCAATGTACCCGAATCGAGGAACAATTTATCTCCTAAGGTCTTCACGCTAATCCCCTGCTCCTGCCACAACACTAGCATGACCAAATATTGGGGATAGGTTAAATCTAGCTTATCAAGCATAGGACGATAGGCTCGCACCATGGCATTTGCTGCACTGTATAGAGAAAAACAAACTTGATTCTCTAGGCATAACACATTGTCTGTATTGGTGGTTTCAGACATTTCTAACGCCTTTTCCATTGAAGTTAACTCAGAGCTTGGCATAGTCATTCCAAAAAACTTAAATATATTGCGCACAATATACTTGCATTCACACTAAAGATCGAACTATAGTTTATCACAATTAAATTGCACGCAACTTAAATTAACTATTTAAACACTGAGGATCTAAACATGAAAACATTGTATGAAACCCGAGCAACCGCCAGAGCAGGTCGTCAAGGCCAAGTCAGTACCGATGATGGGTTACTCGATGTAGCACTCGCCTATCCAAAGGCAATGGGCGGAAGTGGATTAGCAACTAACCCTGAGCAACTGTTTGCAGCAGGTTATGCGGCTTGTTTCTCTAATGCGGTTTTGCACGTTGCCAAAATCGGCAAAGTGGCCATTACTGAAGCGCCTGTCAGTGCTGTGGTTGGCATTGGCGCCAATGATGCGGGAGGTTTTGCCTTAACTGTCGCCCTAGAAGTCAATCTTGACCTGCCGCAAGCTGAAGCCGAAGCCTTAGTACAACATGCCCATCAAGTGTGTCCATATTCTAACGCTACACGTAATAATATCGATGTAAAACTGAGTGTTAATGGCATAGCATTAAACTAAGCGCTTAACCATAGACTGAAAAGCACCTTGGGGTGCTTTTCAGTTATTCGCAGCTTATTTCCCCAACAGTAAACCTGCCTCACTTCCCAAAAACCAGTTAATCGCGAGTTAACTAACATTTCTTAATGCTTAATTTAATCAAAAGGATTGAATTCAGTAGAGTAATAGTCAGAAATCCATTTAAAACACATCTTGTCCACAATTGTGGAGGCACTATGACTAAATACTTAACCCAATTCGCTCTGCTATGCTCTCTCGCATTAGCAATGCTCAGTGCACCTAGTTGGGCCGACACCCCAAATACTTCCGATCAAACGTGGCATTACGTCAACGCCCAAGGTGAGCTTAAGATTAAACTCTACTTTTTTTGGTCGAAAACCTGTCCACACTGCGCACAAGCTCACCCTTTTATTGATTCACTACCGCAAAAATATCCGTGGATAGAACTTGAATCCCATATGGTTTCTGCACCTGGCGTACAGGATATTTGGCAAAATATTGCCGCCAAAACCGCCACAGAAGCCCGCTCAGTTCCTTATATGGCGAGCTGCGAAAAAGCCATTATCGGTTATTCCAGCGAAGCGGTTACTGGCGAGTTCCTCGTTAATCGTTTGAAGAATTGTTACTTATCCTTAGGTGGTCAGCTAAGCGAAGCGGATATGCCAACAAAGGGAGCTGCGTCAACTGCACCGACCAATAGTGAACCTCTGTTTGGCACTTGCGGAACCGACTCAGGTGAAGGCACCTGTGATGCAACTAGCCTGGCAAGTACCGACCAAGCTGAAGTACAACCCGTTGAATTACCACTTGTCGGAGTGGTCACTCCCGAGACGATGTCACTCCCGCTGCTAACGTTAGTACTTGCTGGCGTCGATGCCTTTAACCCTTGCGCCTTCTTCGTATTGCTGTTTTTACTGTCGATTATGGTTAATGCGAAGAGCCGTAGCCGTATGCTGTTAGTCGGCGGTATCTTCGTGTTCTTCTCTGGCTTTATTTATTTCCTGTTTATGACGGCATGGCTGAATATCTTCAAACTGCTAGGAGCAGGTAGTGATGGTGGAATGATCATCTTAGCGGCCGGGGTCTTAGCCTTGATCGCAGGCACCATTAACGTAAAAGACTACTTCTTTACTAAAGGAGAAGTCACCCTCTCAATGTCAGCTGAAAACCGTACGAGCCTGATCAAACGCATGGGGAAACTCTCTAATTCCAGTAGTTTAGGCGCCTTAATTCTGGGATCGACTGTACTGGCGATTTTAGCCAATGCCTACGAACTGCTCTGCACCGCAGGCTTCCCAATGATTTATACCAGCGTACTATCCATGCATAACCTGCCTGAGATTGAGCGCTATATGTATCTGGTTTTATACAACATTGTCTATGTGATCCCGCTGGCAATTATTGTGATTGTATTTAGTGCGACCTTAGGCAAACGTAAACTGACAGAAAAAGAAGGCCAAGCACTCAAGCTGATGTCGGGTGTGATGATGTTTGGTATGGGGGTTGCGCTAGTGATTGATCCCACTGCGCTACAGAGTGTTGGGCTGGCACTGGGGTTAATCCTAGGCTCTTTAGGGCTCACCTTCATCATAGTGCTAAGTCGCAAGTTACTGACGGCAAAAGCCAACAAGGCAGTATAAGCATTAACGCTCGGCTTTGGATTGGCAAACTTGGGATAACGGACTAAAGTAAAACCTGAGCTTGCCGATACAAAGACTCAGCTTACAATTGAGGTTAGTTATGTCTATTTCACTGAACACCCAAGCTATCACGCCCAACTTAGAAAACGGTGCCGTTGGCGTTAAAGTGGCGCAGTTAGCCAAAGAGCAGCAAAAGGCAGAAGGTCAAATTGCCGTTGATTTAATTAACGCTGCAACACCTCAACCCGTGGGAAATACCGGCCACAATATCAACACTACGGCCTAATCCTAGCTCAATGTGTAACCAAAAAACGCCCCGAAGTTCGGGGCGTTTTTATTTACAATTTTTAATGCACTGATGCTGAGGGGAACCAATCAAGCTTAAGAAAAGGCATTACCATTCACATGCATAATAGTGAAAGTCCACACAACAAAGGCCAGAGGAATATGCACCAAGGCATAAAAACATTGGTCGAGTCGACTCATCCCTTTGGCAAGCCAAATCAAATATAAATGCAGCCCAATAACAGCAGGAAACAAGGTAAACAGTGGATACAAGGCAAAAGGGCTAGCATCGGCTAACAAGCTGTGGCTTAACAGGGCCCAAGCCACCATTAGCGCCGTGGTTATAGGTGGCATGGCAACACGATACTGCTCTGGATACGGAAACATCCTTGGCCTCTTACACTTATTTAATACTTATGGTGGCAGTTGACCCCCAATGGGATCACTGGAGCGGTTTTCGCGCGATCAACTGCGCCTTAGCACTTTCAATACCCGTAACAGCATCGCTTAACCGCCCTTCAAAGTAATGCAAAGGTTGCCAGTTAGCAAATACGGATTGTAGTTCGTGTTCTTTGAGTAAAAAATCGGGATTGCGAGGGCGGCCAATTTCCGCCTGTTGCCACGTAAAAGTCTCATAGACAATGAGTCCACCGTGCTTAAGGCTAGCGGCAATTTGCGGGAACAGTGGCCGATGTAAGTAATTAAAGACTAGCACTATATCAAAAGTGTCTTGGGGTAACAGAGGGGCGCTGCCATCTTCTAAATTCCACTGCCATTGATGTGCTTTGTCGTGTGTTAGCTTGACCAATGTACTCAAATCCTGGTCGATAAAGGTCACTTCACAGCCTTGATTCAGAAACCACAATCCATTTCGCCCAGAGCCACAGGCTAAATCCAATACCTTAAGCCCTACAAGCTCGGGCCATTGAAACTGGGTAATTAAGCTCGAAGCTGTGCAGAGTGTAGCGTGTGTCATCCCTTTATCTCTTTTTTAGTGTCTATCTGTTTGCGATGCACTATCGAATAGTGTCTGAGTCCAGACGGGCCATGAGAGACTATCACAGATAAAAATAACACCAAGATAAACAACTCTGGCTTGTAATTGGCAAGGGGGATAAACAGACAAAGCAAACCTAATTTTCCAAGGGTTAACACACCCTTAAGTTGAATTAACCAACGCCAATCCCGCATAATTTCCCACAACATTAATATGCTGCCGGTGCTCATGGCGAGATACCAATAATTTAACCAAAGGGATTTATCAATGTTTAATAATATCCCTCCACCCGCACCTGCAATGCCTAATATATGCAAAGCCCTTAAGGCTGTTTTACTAAGTCGCTGTACCCAAAAACGTTTTTCAGAAATCTGCTGCCTAGGCATAAATTTAACCCCTCAACACCACTTAAATAACATTTTGGAAAAATATAATATATTTATTCAAAAAACACTGGTGGAATTTAATTATTTATAGAATACTCACATTATAAATTCTCGCACATTCACGACCAAGAGCAAAATCAAAAATAAGCCATTAAAATCAAAGCCATAACAACAAAAAGCTGACTATACCCACGCTAAAAAACAATTATTAAATTATAATTAAGCCCACCAAAATATGTTAACTCACGCAAGTTATACCGTATTCTCTAAGTGATTAACTTCAATTTCAGTAATATTTTCAGCCATATTGCACATTTCAATTATGTAATTCTCACTGTAACAATCGTTATGTGACCTAAGTACGCATATACCTCTTTAGATAGTGGTAACTTTGTTCATGGAGAATACTCTAAAAGCGCGTGAGCCACGTAAAATATAAATATCACGCCATGATGAATAACCCTTATTAAGTAGATGAAATGTACGGCGGAGGAACAATTATGTTCACAAGAAAGATTCAAAAAACAGCACTAGCCATGCTGATCTCTGGTGCAATGGCTGGCACAGCCTATGCTGCACCAGAAGTACTAGCCGATTTTCACGGTGAAATGGGTGGCTGCGATAGCTGCCACGTATCAGACAAAGGTGGCGTAACCAACGACAACCTGACTCATGAAAATGGCCAATGTGTTAGCTGCCACGGTGATCTAAAAGAACTGGCTGCTGCAGCGCCAAAAGATAAAGTTTCTCCGCACAAATCTCACTTAATCGGTGAAATCGCTTGTACCAGCTGCCACAAAGGCCACGAAAAATCAGTAACCTACTGTGATGCTTGCCATAGCTTCGGCTTTGATATGCCATTTGGCGGCAAGTGGGAACGTAAGTTTGTTCCTGTTGATGCAGACAAAGCGGCTCAAGATAAAGCCATTGCCGCAGGCGTGAAAGAAACAACTGACGTTGTCGTTATCGGCTCTGGTGGTGCAGGTCTTGCTGCTGCCGTTTCAGCCCGTGACGCTGGCGCAAAAGTGATCCTGTTAGAAAAAGAACCTATCCCAGGTGGTAACACTAAACTGGCTGCTGGTGGTATGAACGCCGCAGAAACTAAGCCACAAGCTAAGTTAGGTATCCAAGATAAGAAACAAATCATGATCGACGACACCATGAAAGGTGGTCGTAACATTAACGATCCTGAATTAGTGAAAGTCCTGGCCAACAACTCTTCAGACTCTATTGATTGGTTAACCTCTATGGGTGCCGACATGACTGACGTAGGCCGTATGGGTGGCGCAAGCGTTAACCGTAGCCACCGCCCAACGGGTGGTGCAGGTGTTGGTGCTCACGTTGCACAAGTACTGTGGGACAACGCCATTAAACGTGGTACTGATATTCGTTTAAACAGCCGTGTTGTACGTATCCTTGAGGATGCGAGCGGTAAAGTGACCGGCGTTCTAGTGAAAGGTGAATACACTGGTTACTATGTAATCAAAGCCGATGCGGTAGTCATTGCTGCTGGTGGTTTCGCGAAAAACAACGACCGCGTTGCTAAGTACGATCCTAAATTAAAAGGCTTTAAAGCAACTAACCACCCAGGTGCTACCGGTGACGGCTTAGACGTCGCTCTGCAAGCTGGCGCAGCAACACGTGACTTAGAATACATCCAAGCTCACCCAACTTACTCACCAGCCGGCGGTGTGATGATCACCGAAGCCGTACGTGGTAACGGTGCGATCGTGGTTAACCGTGATGGTGACCGCTTCATGAACGAAATCACTACCCGTGACAAAGCATCTGCTGCGATCCTGAAACAAAAAGGTGAAAGTGCTTACCTCGTATTCGATGACTCTATCCGTAAGAGCTTGAAAGCCATCGAAGGTTATGTTCACTTGAACATCGTTAAAGAAGGTAAAACCATCGAAGAGTTAGCGAAACAACTCGATATACCAGCAGCTGAACTGGCAAAAACAGTGACTGCTTATAATGGTTTCGTGAAATCAGGTAAAGATACTCAATTCGAACGTCCTGATTTACCACGTGAGTTAGTTGTCGCACCTTTCTATGCCTTAGAAATCGCGCCAGCGGTTCACCACACTATGGGCGGTATCGTGATTGATACTAAAGCCGAAGTGAAGAGTGAAAAAACTGGTAAACCTATTGAAGGTTTATACGCTGCGGGCGAAGTCACTGGTGGTGTGCATGGTGCTAACCGCTTAGGTGGTAACGCTATCTCTGATATCGTGACCTATGGCCGTATCGCAGGTGCATCAGCCGCTAAATTCGCGAAAGATCACTAATATCAATTCTTTCTAGGTTAATGGACTAACCTTAGGCTCACATAGCACGACCATGAGAGCCAAGCTTGAACACTCAAGCTTATCGACACAAGCGAGCCGTCAGGGGCTCGCTTTTTTTATGCTTTTTTGAGCAATTGATGACTAAGCTCACTCTTTTTACGGGGTAAATTCATCACCAGAGGACAAATGTCGCCGAGTCACATACACTCAGTGCCAGTAACAATGTAACCCTTAGGTGATTGAAATGAGAATTGGATTTTTTAGCGCAAAACATTATGACATGCAGCATTTTAACCGTACTAATGCCGCATTTGGTGCGCAAATTGAGTATTTCGATTATCGTCTCTGCATGCAAACGGTAAAGCTTGCCGAAGGTTTTGAGGTGGTATGCGCCTTTGTTAACGACTCTCTCTGTGAAGAAGTGTTAGTCGAGCTCGCTAACGGCGGCACAAAAATCATCGCTATGCGCTGTGCAGGCTTTAACAATGTCGATTTAGTCGCCGCAAAACGTTTAGGTATGCAAGTGGTCAACGTGCCCGCCTATTCCCCCGAATCCGTGGCCGAGCACACGGTCGCCTTAATGCTGACCCTAAACCGCAAAATCCACAAAGCCTACCAACGCACCCGTGATGCTAACTTTTCACTCGAGGGGTTAGTCGGCTTTAACATGTTTGGCAAAACTGTTGGTGTAATTGGCACTGGTAAGATAGGGGTCGCCACCATTAAGGTCTTGCTCGGTTTTGGTTGTAAAGTGATTGCCTTTGACCCCTACCCAAATCCCGCGGTAGAAGCGCTCAATGTGGAATATTTAGATCTCGATACCATTTACGCCACCAGCGATATTATCAGCCTGCATTGTCCATTAACCGCCGATAACCACCATCTGCTGAATAAAGAAAGTTTTGCTAAGATGAAACCCGGCGTCATGGTGATCAACACTAGCCGCGGCGGTCTGCTCAATGCCTTCGATGCGATGGAAGCCTTAAAGCTCGGCCAAATTGGCTCCTTAGGGTTAGATGTGTATGAAAACGAAAAAGAACTGTTTTTCGAGGATAAGTCGAACCAAATCATTCAGGACGATGTGTTCCGTCGCTTATCCGCCTGTCACAACGTGATTTTTACCGGTCACCAAGCCTTCCTTACCGAAGAAGCATTGGGCGCGATCGCCAATACAACCCTGAGCAATGTGAAAGCCGTGCTCGCAGGCGGGCGCTGTGGTAATGAACTGTTTTAACTGACAGATTAATACCTGACTGCTAAAGTGAGGCTTCAACGTTTGAAGCCTCACAGAGAGAATCTCAATATGTTAGTCACTCAGGAAACTCAGGATATCTCCACGCCTTCAGGGCTAATGCGTACTTACCTCTACCGCCCAGATGCCACCGGGCAATTCCCCTGTATCATTTTTTACTCGGAGATATTTCAGCAAACCGCGCCCATCGCCCGCACCGCAACAATACTCGCAGGTCACGGTTTTGTGGTATTAGTGCCAGAGGTATTTCACGAGCTTAATCCGATAGGCACAGTGCTGGCCTACGATGATGTGGGTAAAGACAAAGGCAATGCCGATAAATTTGCCAAGCCCTTAGAGCAGCACGACAGCGACACCCAAGCCCTTATCGATTTTGCCCGTCAGCAGAGTTATTGCACCGGTAAAGTCGGCAGTATGGGCGTGTGTATTGGTGGCCACTTAGCTTACCGGGCAGCACTCAATCCCGAGATTTTGGGCGCGTTTTGCCTCTATCCCACCGACATTCATTCCAATACCCTGCCCTGTGCCTATGGCAATGACTCGCTGAGTCGCACAGGCGATATTCAAGGGGAATTAGTGTTAGTGTTTGGTAAGCAAGATCCCCATGTTTCGCCCGAGGGGCGGGTATTGATCCACCAACAGTTGATGGCTAAAAACCGCAACTTCAGTTGGCTTGAGGTGAATGCTCAGCATGCCTTTATGCGTGATGAGGGCGAGCGCTACGATCCCGCGCTAGCACTGCAGATGTATCAGCAAGCTGTGGCGTTTTTCCAGAGGGTACTGCGATAATATTGTTATTATCCAACCCATAAATCTAAACCATTTTATGGGTTGGATAATTCAAAAGCTTAAGCAGCAGGTGTTGCTGGCGCATGTAAACGGCTTTGGCTATAAGCAACAAGTTCTTGGTTACTCACTCGCGTGATAAAAGCACCATCGAGGAAAAAGTCCACATCTTCGCCAACTTTACGGCCCGATAATAACTGGGTGCTACCGTCTTCGTAGGCTAAGGTCATAGTGACCGTATGCTCATCGGGGTAAGCAATTTGCGCTTGAGTCAGCTTCACTGGCGCAGATCTAAGCTCATCACTCACGTGTGGATTAATCTTAAAAATCGCCTCAACTGGCATATCAACCACAGCGGGTGATTTATCGGTAATCGGATTCTTGCCAGTCCAAAACTCAATGGTATTAAAGATGAACAGATCGCCTGTCGCCGCGATGCCATACACAGGGCTTAACAGCATAAACAAGCCTGCACGCCCATAACGGTTATCCACCGCACTTAAATTTCCCTTAGTCACCATTTGGCTTAAACCCATTTGCCCCATACAACCGGTTAACTGGGTCGCGAGTAGCGTGCCAATCGTCACAGCTAAAAGTGTAGATTTCATTAAATTAGATCCATTAGGTAAAAACAAAAGCGCGGATTCTACGGATTCGTGGGCACTAAACCGTGCAACAGGGCACAATCTAAGGTAAAAAAATGGAGGAAAATGTAATCAGTAACACTGATTTTGTTATATAAAACAGATTAAGCAACGAAAGCTAACGCCAAGATAATAAAACTAAGTGCTTGCGAGTGCGCCGACAACAGTTTGCTAATAAATGTACAGCGATGGCGCACATACAGGAGAATGATTACTCGAGGTCGAGTTTCTTTTTGCCATCCTGCAACGCTTGACGCTCGGCAAGCGGTGACTGATCGGCCAGCTTTAACACCGCCTTCTGCAGCATCAAGTTATTGGGATAGGTGATGGTATCGCCATTATCCCTGAGGATAAGTACATGAAACAGCGCGATTTCAATAATCACTCCACTGATATCTTCATCCTTATCCACCACCCGAATACGTTCACCAATCCGATACGGAAATACAAAAAAGATCAGTACGCCAGCAGTCAAGTTGCTCAAGATCGACCATTGGGCAACTAAGGCGACCCCCATCACCGCAAACGCGGAGGAAACAAACAGCGACACATCTTGATAACCTAATCCAAGTGAAACCGCCATTAACGACAAAGTGATAAAAAACATCACATAGGAAATAAACCGCGTGACCAGGCTGGTACGGGCCGCACTCACCTGCTTCATTAATGAGAGTTTTTTCACCCATTGAGTTAATGCTCGCTGCAAAAAGATAAACACCACAAGATAAATACAGGCAAGCAGGATTTGATTTGTCATAATAGCCACTTAAAAAACGAAACCAGCTGAATTCTAACTTTTTTATACCTGCACGCAAATCAGCTCAACGCAAATAGAGTAATAATGACCATGGCCGACGCAATTTTGTTACACGAAACTCACGATACATTCGGGCCTATCCGCGTGCTCGACTATGGTGATTCGCGCGTGCTCTCCTTCGGTGACAACGATGAACAAAGCAAAATCCTAAAAACCGCTCCCCATATTCCACAGCATACCTATGTACAGGGCATGATGCTGGTTCTGTTATTTTGTAAGCCCAAAAGTGCGATAGTACTGGGTCTGGGTGGCGGTGCACTTATCCATGTGCTGCGCCGATTTGACGCAGCCATCAAGCTAACCGCAGTAGAGCTTCGTCCCACGGTTATCGAACTGGCCAAGCGTTACTTCCAACTCCCAATAGGTAAAAAGCTGAATGTTATCAATGATGATGCCCTCGTCTTTATGGCATCGGCCGAGCATAAAAAAGTCGATGTGATTTTTGCTGATATCTACAGCGCCAAAGGCGTTAACACCGGGCAACTCTCGGCGACCTTCCTTGAGCAATGTACTCAACGGATTAAACCCGATGGCTATTTAGTGCTTAACTGCTGGAAGGAACATAGCCAAAATCGCGAGTTACTCGCCGATTTGCAGCACCATTTTGCCCACGTGCATGCTTGCCTCACCAGTGGTGGAAACTGGGTGATTTTTGCTAGCCAAATACCGCAATCACTTGGCGCCAGCGCACTTAAGAGCCAAGCACAAAGCCTGTCACAGCAATTGGATTTTGCCCTTGAACGCTCACTAACACGGTTTGGCCCTTGGAATTAAGATTAATCTCAGTCAAATGGCGTAAATTAGTTAACCCTAAGACTCAGCTTTGCTATGCTTCTCACTCTCCACAGATATGAGTTGTCACCATGAAAAATAAGAATAAATTTTTGTTAAGCGTTATGGCTCTGGCGTGCCTTAACTCTCTCAATGCTAACGCCGAAACCTTTAGCTTTGACACTCGTAATTCACTTAATTCAGATACCTTAGTACTGTTCCAAAGTACTGATTCAACAACCTATAGTCTCGATTTTTTGCCCCAGTCGACTCAGGATCAACTCAATCTTGCGGTAGCTGATAACAGTTTTTCGGGTAAACGCGGTGAAATTTTAGAGATTTTAGTCCCGAGCGAAATTGACGCTAAGCGAGTATTACTGGTTGGGATTGGCGATGCTAAAACCCTAACACCCGGTGAAATCAATACCTTAGGTGGCAACATTGCCGCCAAACTTGAAACCGTGCCACAAGCCACGGTACGCGTGCTGACCCAAGGCCTCAGTAACGCACCTCTCTTTGGTTCAGAGCTCGCCCACGGCATTGAGCTGCGCAGCTACCGCTACACTCAATTTAAAACCAGTAATCGCGCCGAGAAGAACTATCAAATCGGCGTTGATGACTTAAGCAAAAACCAAAAACATCATAAGAATCTGCAAGCTATCGAAGCAGGTGTGTTTTTAGCTCGCGATCTTACCAATGCCCCAGCGGGAAACATGTATCCCGAAAGCTTTGCTAACGAGGCGCGTAAACTCAAAGCCCTCGGCGTAAAAGTCACAGTACTCGAAGCCAAAGATATTGAACGCTTAAATCTTGGCGCCTTAGCGGCCGTAGGTAAAGGCAGTGAGCGCCCACCTAAGCTGGTTGTCGCCCACTGGCCCGGCAGCAAAGAAGCACCTATCGCCCTCGTCGGTAAAGGTATTACTTTCGACTCTGGCGGTTACAACATTAAAGCAACAGGCACTTCCATCGCGCGAATGAAGTCCGATATGGCGGGCGCGGCAACTGTACTCGGCACAGTCAAGGCGATGGCGATTCAAAAGGCGCCAGTTAACCTTGTCGCCATTATGCCCATGGCTGAAAACATGGTATCGGGCCATGCGATGATCCCAGGCGATGTGATTAAAACCGCCCAAGGCCTTACGGTTGAAGTGCTCAACACCGATGCCGAAGGCCGTTTAGTGCTCGCCGATGGTCTCTGGTATGCCCGTGAAAACTACCGCCCATCGGTCATCATTGATGTTGCCACCCTTACAGGCTCAAAAGTCAGTGCGCTAGGCACCGTTTATGCGGGGTTATTTACCGATTCAGAGCCGCTAGTGCAGCAACTCACCTTTGCGGGTCAACAGGTGGGTGAAAAAGTCTGGCGCTTGCCGTTAGATCAAGCCTACGACGACGAGCTAAAATCCACCATCGCCGACTTAAAGAATACCGGTAAAGAAGGCAGCGCGGGAGCATCAGCAGCCGCCATGTTCCTCAAACGCTTTGCGGGTGAGCAACCTTGGGCTCACCTCGATATCGCTGGTAATGCCTTAACTGCCACCGATACCGCCGTTGTGCCCGCAGGTGCCACAGGCTATGGTGTGCGCCTGCTCAGTACCTGGTTAACCCAGCCTAAGACGCAAAACTAGAACCTAGAACTTCAGTAGCTTGTTGCAACCGTTTTTATGTTTAAAGGGATATCGTCGATATCCCTTTTTTATTGCCCTTCCCTAACGCTACATAACCAAATTAAACAATCGATTAGCCGCTAAGACACGCCAGTGCTGAAAAATCGATTAATCCATCATATCAAACCCAATGAATTCGATAAAATCGATTAGGATGATAGTTTTTATCCGTTATATTTATCGTCGTTAGGTCAGTAATATACTTCTCATCGACGGGGGAACAAGCTAATGCCCGTCACTAAATTCACCATAATCAACTAAATGGAAGCATAAAATGACTCAATCAATTATCAACAGCACCATCAAACCATTCAAAGCCACTGCTTACCACAATGGTGAGTTCGTGCCTGTAACAGAACAAGATCTGTTAGGTAAATGGTCAGTTGTATTCTTCTATCCAGCAGACTTCACTTTCGTTTGCCCAACTGAATTAGGCGACATGGCGGATCACTACGCTAAGTTACAATCAATGGGCGTTGAAGTTTACTCAGTATCGACTGACACTCACTTCACTCACAAAGCATGGCACGATACTTCTGACACTATTAAGAAGATCAACTTCCCAATGCTGGCAGACCCTACTGGTGTGATCAGCCGTAACTTCGGTGTGATGATCGAAGAAGAAGGTTTAGCACTCCGTGGTACTTTCGTTATCAACCCAGAAGGCCAAGTGAAAGTTGCTGAAATCCATGACTTAGGTATCGGCCGTAGCGCTCAAGAACTGGTTCGTAAGATCCAAGCCGCTCAATACGTTGCGACTCACGATGGTGAAGTTTGCCCAGCTAAATGGCAACCAGGTGACGAAACCCTAGCACCATCTTTAGACCTCGTTGGCAAAATCTAATCTCGCCTAAAGGTCAACCCCGCCAATCTGACTCCCCCCTGCATGAGTCAGATTGGCACCCCTCGCGTTTTTCAATATTTTTCAATTTTTACGCTGATTTGGAGTCATCATGTTAGATGCGAATTTAAAAAATCAACTGCAAACCTATCTGCAAAACCTCAAGAGACCAGTTGAACTTGTCGTGTCAGCAGATGAAAGCAAGAAGTCTCAAGAATTAAAAAGCTTAGCCAATGACATCGTTAGCCTTTCAACGTTCGTGAGCCTCAAAGAAGCTCAAGGCCAACGCACGCCAGCGATGACAGTGGTTAACCCGCAGCTCAATACTCAGATTAGCTTTGCTGGTCTGCCTATGGGTCACGAATTTACCTCACTGGTGTTAGCTCTGCTGCACAGCGGTGGACATCCGATCAAACTCAGCGATGACATCATCGAGCAGATCCGTAATCTGCCCGGCAAATATGAGTTTGAAACCTACGTGTCACTCACCTGCCAAAACTGCCCTGATGTGATTCAGGCGCTGAATATGATGGCCGCGATTAACCCGAACATCACCAACGTGATGATCGACGGTGCCCTGTTCCAGGACGAAGTCGCCAGCCGCAACATCATGGCCGTACCTTCTGTGTACTTGAATGGTGAAGTGTTTGCCGCAGGCCGCATCAGCATTGGTGAGATTTTAAATAAACTCGATACTGGCGCTGCCAACCGTAAAGCCGAAGAACTTAGCCAAAAAGCCCCATACGAAGTCTTAGTCGTTGGCGGCGGCCCTGCTGGCGCTGCGGCAGCAATTTACGCCGCCCGTAAAGGTCTACGTACTGGAGTGGTGGCCGATAAATTCGGTGGCCAAGTCGCAGAAACTGTTGGTATCGAAAACTTTATATCGGTTAAAGCGACTGAAGGTCCAAAACTAGTGGCAAACCTTGAAGCCCATGTGCGTGACTACGAAGTCGATATTATGGATAACCAAAAAGCCGTTAAACTGGCGAGCGATGGTTTATTCGAGCTCGAGTTAGCAAGCGGCGCGAAACTGCGCAGCCGTACAGTACTGCTGGCAACCGGTGCCCGCTGGCGCGAAATGAACGTCCCCGGCGAGAAAGAATACCGCGGTAAAGGCGTAGCCTACTGCCCACACTGTGACGGCCCATTATTTAAAGGCAAACGTGTAGCGGTTATCGGTGGCGGTAACTCAGGTATCGAAGCGGCTATCGACTTAGCCAACATCGTTGAGTATGTCACAGTACTCGAGTTTGATAGCAAACTGCGCGCTGACGATGTATTGCAACGTAAAGCGGCATCTATGGGTAACATCAAAATCATTACTCAGGCGATGACCACAGAAGTGACAGGCGATGGTACTCGGGTGAATGGCCTGAACTACACCGACCGAGCAACGGGTGAAAGCCACCATATCGCGCTGGCAGGGATCTTCGTACAGATCGGTTTAGTGCCAAACGCTGAATGGTTAAAAGGCACTGTGGATTTGACTCCTCGCGGCGAAATCATCGTCGATGAGCGCGGCCAAACCTCTGTACCAGGCGTATTTGCCGCAGGTGACGTGACTAACTCACCTTACAAGCAAATCATCATCGCCATGGGTAGCGGTGCCAATGCCTCACTGGGTGCATTTGATTACTTAATTCGCCATAGCGATGACAGTACCGAAACCACAGCGACTAAAGCGGCTTAATCGTTAACCGATTAATCCCCTCACTAAAAAGCCAGCTTATGCCTGTCTCTTGATCACAAGTCTTCGTGATTGAGAGACATGGCCAATTCGTAACCCTCAAGGATGGTTTGTAACCTAAACCATCCTTCCCACAATACCTCTACACAAGCTCGACCTGTCCGCTTGGT
>NZ_BMOP01000025.1 GCF_014647135.1 Shewanella xiamenensis | reverse complement strand
GAAATTCAAACCTCTTGAAGTCGCTGGTTCTCCATATGTGAAATTCAAACCTCTTGAAGTCGCTGGTTCTCCATATGTGAAATTCAAACCTCTCGAAGTCGCTGGTTCTCCATATGTGAAATTCAAATCTCTTGAGCAAATCGCATAATATTAATCATGTGAAGGAGAGTGTCTATGTTAAATTCAATCAAAAAAGCACTTGGTTTCGCAAAGCCTGTTCGTAAAAAAGTAAAATTACCAGAAGGCTTAAACCACCTTGAAGTGATCCCAGCAAAGGGTTGGTGGAATTAATTCCATCTAAATCTGAAAACATTATCGTTTAGATAGTCTAGAGCTACTCAGCTAGCGCGCGGCCTAGACCAATAAAAAAGGAGCATCAAGCTCCTTTTTTATTAGTCACATTTACGACAAATCATATCTATATTAAGCGGTTAGACTTCCGTCAGAACTCTGACACACTCTTCTTAGTGCAATACGCTTATGGGAGGAAAAGAGTGGAAATGCTAAGGGCCCTAGTATAAATCCCATTACAGCCCAATAGCTTACCGTTAACCCAGCTCTAAAAGCCGCAATCCCAAAACACCACGAACAACTCACCGACAAGGCAGCAACTATATAAAACATCAATCCCACAGCAACCTCTTTAATCGACTAAGTCCTGATATTGAAAACCCAAAATAGCAGTTTGCTATACAAATGGACTCCGAGCGAGGCTACTTATAAGCATTAATCAACATCAGATATGCACATACGGTATAACAGCACAACTGCCGTAATAGGACGCCATAATACAAGATCCCCCCAATAAATGTGAACGTTTTTTAGGCAAAACTTAGCCTTGAGGCAATAAAAAAGCGGCATAGCATTGCCGCTTTTTTGACCAAAACATCTAAGTATTAGAAGAAGCGAGCTTTTTCTGCCGCCATCCCCTTAAGGCGTGGGCAAGGCTCAAATCGATCGCCATATTGCGTTTGATAACGTTCAAGTATTTTGACTAAGTTATCCGCGCCTAAAGTATCGATATAATGGAATGGGCCACCCAAGAATGGTGGGAAACCGATGCCAAAGATAGCGCCGATATCACCATCGCGCGGTGAGGCAATAATGCCTTCATCTAAGCAGCGCACAGCTTCATTCAGCATTTGCACTACACAGCGTTCCGCTACCGCGCTCATTTCTTTATCGATACCCGGTTTGATACCTAATACGCCATACACGCTTTCATCCACGGCTTTCTTCTTGCTCGACGCTTTATTGCCAGCAGCATATTGATAGAAACCTTTGCCATTTTTACGGCCTTTTCTATCATCGCTCAGTAACTTATCGAAGGCTGCAGGCGCTTTAAAGCGCTCACCCAGTTCTTTTTCAAGGATTGGAGCGATTTTAGCACCGACATCGATACCCACTTCATCGAGCAGAGTGATAGGGCCAACGGGGAAGCCGAATTTCACTAAAGCTTTGTCTAAGTGCCCAATACTCTGCCCTTCCAGCAGTAATTGCGCAGCTTCGTTCATATAAAGCGCGAGGATACGGTTAACATAAAAACCGGCACCGTCTTGTACCACGATTGGCGTTTTACCCTGTTTGCGGGCAAAGGCCACCGTGGTGGCAATCGTCTCAGGAGACGTTTTCGCATGGGCAATCACTTCCACCAGCGGCATTTTTTCTACGGGTGAGAAATAATGTAAGCCAATCACATTTTCAGGACGGCTGGCCGCTTGTGCAATTTGGCCAATGGGTAAAGATGAGGTGTTAGATGCAAAAATCGTGTGCTCACCGCATTCACGCTCAATATCTTTTACCATCTGATGTTTAAGCGCTAAATCCTCAAACACGGCTTCAACAACAATATCAGCGTCCTTAACACCTTTATATTCGGTCGTCGTTGTCATTAGTGCCATTAAATTGTCGCGAACGGCCGGCGTCATATGACGACGTTTAACGCCTTTATCCAATAACTTATAGGCGTAGGAAAGCGCGTTGCTTAAGCCCTTTTCGTTAATATCTTTTACCCGTGCTGGAATTTTAGCCTTAGTCGTCGTGACCGAAGCAATACCACCGCCCATCAAACCGCCACCTAAGATCACGGCTTTTTTGACTTTACGTGGTGTCGCCCCTTCGGCGCCAGTTTCTTTCTTCATCTCTGTGGTGGCAAAGAAAATACTGCGTAGCGCCTCTGATTCTTTCGACACCACCAGCTCAGCAAAATGGCTGGCCTCCACCTCAAGCCCTTTTTGCATCCCCTTCGCCATACCTTGGCGCACACAATCGATAATTTTTGCCGGCGCAGGATAGTTACCTTGGGTTTTCTTAGCGACTTGCTTGGCGGCTTGATCGAAAATAATGTTACGACCAAACCCTGTGCCTTCGAGTAATTGATTGACCAGCGATTTTTTAACTGGTTTCGCCGTGCGCTTACCCGCAAGCGCCATTTCCACCGCGGTTTGAAGTAGAATCGTCTGTGGTACTACGTCGTTGACTAAGCCCATCTTTAACGCTTGTTTAGGACGAATTTGTTTGCCAGTCAACATCATATCTAGCGCAGTGGTGATCCCCACTAAACGAGGCAAACGCTGAGTACCGCCGCCACCGGGTAATAAACCGAGTTGCACTTCGGGTACGCCCAGCATGGTCTTGCCATCATCACTACACACACGTTGATGACAGGCGAGCGCAAGCTCTAAACCGCCCCCTAAACAGGCGCCATGTATCGCGGCAACCACAGGGATATTCAAGGCTTCTAACTCGTTAAACACCACATGCCCTTGCTGGGATAAGGCTTTCGCATCGCCCGCCGTTTGGCAAGCATCGAGCATAGAGATATCCGCCCCTGCTACGAAGGAGTCTTTTTTACCCGAAATCAGCACTAGGCCACGGATACTGCTATCGCGTTTAATCTCAGACAGGATCTCACTGATCTCAGGGCCAAATTCTGCCTTGAGGGTATTCATGGTTTCGCCGGGTACGTCCATCGTTAGAATGGCGATACCGTCTTCACGGCGGGTTAAATTAAATGTCTTTTCCATCGCCATTACTCCACTTCCACAATCATTGCAGCCCCTAAACCACCCGCAGCACAGGCCGTTGCCAGACCCGTTCCACCGCCACGACGTTTAAGCTCACGGCAAACCTGAGTGATTAAACGTGTACCTGTGGCCGCAAATGGATGGCCGTAAGCTAAAGAACCACCGAGCACGTTAAATTTGCTCATATCGATTTCACCAATGGCACGATTACGCCCTAATTTTTCTTCGGCAAATTTCTTTGAGGCAAACATCTGCATATTGGCGAGAGTTTGCGCTGCAAAAGCTTCGTGCATTTCGATGAGGGTTAAATCCTCTAATTCCATGCCAGCACGTTTTAATGCCAATGGCGTCGCATAAGATGGGCCCATTAGCATATCTTGCCAGACATCAATGGCGGTAAATGCGTAGCTCTTAATGTAACCAATTGGTTGATAACCTAAAGCTTTAGCGCGGCCTTCACTCATCAAAATGATCGCCGAGGCGCCATCGGTCAGCGGCGTACTGTTCGCGGCCGTCACGCTACCATGCTTTTTATCGAAAGCGGGACGCAGTTTGGCGTAAGAAGCTAAATCGGAGTTTTCACGAATATTGTTATCGCGCTCGATAAACTGTTTGTAGGGTGGGACATGGGCCACCATCACTTCATCACGTAGATGGCCCGAAGCCCAGGTTTCACTCGCCAGCGTGTGGGAGCGGTGCGCCAGCGCATCTTGATCGGCGCGGCTGATGTTGTAAGTCTTGGCCATTTGCTCCGCGGTTTGTCCCATGGACAAACCCGTTGAATACTCAGCCACGGCTGGCGGTACAGGCAATAAATCTTTAATGCCTAAACGGCGAAAAATCTGTAATTTTTGGCCAAAAGTGCGGGCTTTATTTAGATCAACTAAGGCATGGGCGAGCTTTTTAGACACACCAATAGGTAATACAGAAGAAGAGTCGGCACCGCCGGCAATCCCGATGTCGATATTACCGGTCATGATTGACTCAGCCACATTCACCGCAGATTGAAAACTGGTCGCACAGGCACGGGTCACGCTATAGGCATCGGTAGACACATCCATACCCGTTCCTAATACGATTTCACGGGCAATATTCGGTGCCGCAGGCATTTGTACCACCTGACCATACACGAGTTGCTCAATCAATTTAGGATCCAGTTCGCTACGAACAAGCAGTTCGTTAACCACCATTTTACCCATATCGAGCGCCGATACTCCGTGGAATGCGGTCGCCTGTTTCGCAAATGGCGTTCTTAAGCCCGCCACAATAGCGATACGCTCACCCTTTGCATTAGTTACCTGTTGTCTATCACTCATTTGTCACCCTCTTTATGTGCGCTATCGCTGAGAGATTTCAGGCGGCGCTATCGATTTCCATGTTTGCCCTGCTGTTTGGCACCAAAAAAGCCTAATAACAGGTCTGACCATTAAAGTGTGATCTGATTCTAACTTCTTGTCAGCAAGTTTTAAACACCTGTTTGTTTTTTTAACACTAGCCAAACCCTTAGGGAATTCTTTACCATATTCGTTGTCTTAAGCCCACACACGTATTTTCAATTGATATTTTCAACCTAAAAACGAGTAGCATCATGCCTTTGAGTCGCTTCCATGCATTACGCACTTACCTAAATAAGGTTGTTTTAGGGCAGCCAGTACTGACCGAAAATCTGCTCATTGCCCTCATCGCCAATGGCCATTTATTAGTAGAAGGTCCACCAGGACTTGCCAAAACCCGCGCGGTTAAAGCCCTTTGCGACGGAGTTGAAGGCGATTTTCACCGGATCCAATTTACCCCCGACTTGCTGCCTGCCGACTTAACAGGAACGGATATCTATCGCTCCCAAACCGGTACCTTTGAATTTGAAGCTGGTCCGATTTTCCATAACCTGATCCTCGCCGATGAAATCAACCGTGCCCCCGCTAAGGTGCAGTCGGCGTTATTAGAGGCTATGGCCGAAGGTCAAGTGACTGTGGGGAAAAATAGTTATAAATTGCCACCGTTATTTTTAGTGATGGCAACGCAAAACCCCTTGGAAAACGAAGGCACTTATCCGCTGCCCGAAGCTCAGCTCGACCGTTTTTTAATGCACCTGAATTTGGATTACCCAAGTGGCGACACTGAGATCGAAATCTTGCGTCAATCCCGTAAGGAAGCACTCACCCACGAGTTGCCAACCACTGAGCCGATTGCTCAAGCGGATATTTTTGCCGCCCGTGATGAAGCAATGGAAATCTATCTAGCTGAGCCGCTAGAGAAATACATAGTCGAAATTATTATGGCAACCCGCCAACCCGCGCGTTACAGCGACGAACTGACTAAATGGTTAGAGTACGGTGTGAGTCCTCGTGCGACGATTTCGCTTGAACGCTGCGCCCGCGCCAGAGCCTGGTTACACGAGCGCGATTTTGTCTCTCCCGAGGATATTCAAGCTGTTGCGCCCAATGTATTAAGACACAGACTGCTGCTGAGCTATCAAGCGCAGGCCGAAGGGGTCAGCCGCGACCAAGTGATTAACCATATTTTGACTCAAGTCGCCGTGCCTTAGACCTGAACGCCATAAAACAGTCCCATAGCTATGTGTTCAGGTGGCGAACAAACTAATGTTAAGTTAAATAAATGGCTTTAAATGAGTGACTTTGAATGAATAACAGTGCGCTAAACGCATCCCTACACAATGATGTTGCACAACATGGCTTACCTCTTAATGGTTTGCCCTTGTTTGCTGATGGGTTGCATTTAACCGAGAAGGAACTGCTCGCCTGCCAGACGATTGCGCGGGCTATTCCTGAGCGTCACAGCCGAGCACGCGCCAATCTGGCAGGTCATCGCAGCAGTCTAATCAAAGGCCGCGGGATGGAATTTGCCGAAGTGCGCCATTATCAGCAAGGTGATGATGTCCGCACCATAGATTGGCGCGTCACCGCCCGCACTGGGCAAACCCACACTAAGTTATTTATTGAGGAGCGCGAGCGCCCTATTCTGCTGCTGCTCGATTTAAGCCAGAGTCTGTATTTTGGCTCGAGTTTGCTGTTACAGTCGGTTCAAGCGGGGCATCTGGCTACCACGCTTGGCTGGAACGCAATTAACCACGGCGACCGACTCGGCGCCTTAATCGCCTGCGAATCGGAGCACCTTGAATTAAAACCCCGCAGTCGCCGCCAAGGGATATTGCAGCTCATCTCAGGCCTGCGCCGAGTGCACGAGCAGCAACTCAATCAGCTCGGCAGTCATCCGCGCGATCCTGATCATATCCTGCGCGCCTGCCAGCGGTTGCAACGCATCGCTAAACCGGGCTCATTAATTTGGATCATCACCGATGGCAGCCATTTTACGCCGCAATGTATCGCGCCGCTGACAGAACTCAAACGCCACTGTGATATTGGCGCGTATTTGATAACAGACCCTTTGAGGCAAGGTAACCTGAATTTGCCTAAACAGTTCAGTTTACCCGTCCGAGATGGGGAGCAAGACTTAGTGTTGACTCGCCATAGCTATCAGGCGTGGCTTGCGCTGCAACACCAGCAACAGAATGACTTTATTACCATGATGCAAAAGCTTAGGGTACACACCCAATTTATCGATGCAGGCTTACCGCTTGCAGAGCAATTAGCATTGCTGCAGTAACCACATGGCAGAGAAGCAATTCAGTTGACAATGAACAGAAAGAATAAGTGAGTCCAAAGCGTGAACCCACAAACTTTACCGCCAGCCTCGGATAAGGCTGTAACGCCAAATCCCATGTTGGCGGATTTGCAGGATATTATTCTCCCCGATCCTATTGGTGCTTGGCCATGGGCCGTAGGCTATTGGTTAGTACTTGCTATCCTGCTGGTGCTAATCATCAGCGCGATCCTTTGGCTTAAAAAACGCGCCGCTTACTTAGCGCCGAAAAAAGCCGCCCAAGGTTTGTTTGCAGCACTTGACCCCAATTCAAGCCAGTACGCCTCGGAAGTCAATCAGCTATTAAAACGAACTGCACTGAGTTACTTACCAAGGGAAGAAATAGCGAAACTCGACGGCCCCGCTTGGGCAACTTGGTTAGATAGCCATTTGCCCGCAAAACAGCGCGGCCGCATTGGACCCTTATTGGAAAAGCGCCATCAGGTTAAACCACTAAGCGCTGACGAGGCCCGTGAGTTACAGGCCCTCGCCCGCAGCTGGTTTGCCTCAAAAGCCAAATTAAGCGCACCGATAATGCACGCGGCTACAAACCCGGCTACGTCAGCAGCATTAACACAGGCTCCAGCAAAGCCTGCGGAGGAGCAATGTTAACTTTCGCCTGGCCTTTTGCATTGATTTTACTGCCTTTACCTTTTATTTTTTGGCGTCGCCAATCAGTACATGCCGAAGGTGCGCGCCTGCAACTGCCCGGCATCAGTCAAACGGGCAAGGCAAACTTAGCCACCCAAAACCGTCAAAGCCGTAAACGCTATTGGTTAATGTGGTGCTTGTTAGTGCTTGCTATCGCCCGTCCACAATGGCTTGGCGATCCAATTGAGCTCCCTAGCCAAGGTCGCGATCTCATGCTGGCGGTGGATTTATCCGGCAGTATGCAGATTGAAGATATGGTGATCGACGGCAAAGTGGTCGACCGTTTTACCCTCATCCAACACGTGGTCAGTGAGTTTATTGAACGCCGCAAAGGCGATCGCATCGGTTTGATTTTATTTGCCGATCACGCCTATTTACAGGCACCACTGACTCAAGATAGACGTTCCGTTGCCCAGTTTTTAAAAGAGGCCCAAATCGGCCTCGTTGGTAAACAAACGGCGATCGGCGAATCGATTGCACTCGCGGTAAAACGTTTCGATAAAATGGATGAGAGTAACAGAGTATTGATTTTATTGACTGACGGTTCAAACAACGCCGGCAATATCGATCCTGAGCAAGCGGCCCAAATTGCCGCCAATCGTAAAGTGACGATTTATACCGTTGGCGTGGGCGCCGATGTCATGGAAAGACGCACCCTCTTTGGTCGTGAGCGCGTCAATCCGTCAATGGATTTGGATGAAAACCAACTGCAGCAGATTGCCGATGTCACCCACGGCCGCTATTTCCGCGCCCGCAATAGTCAGGAGTTAGAGCAGATTTATCAAGAAATCGATAAACTTGAACCCGTTAGCCGCGATCAACTCAGTTATCGCCCTCAAGCGGAGCTATTTTACTGGCCGCTCGCATTAGCACTTCTCACCAGTCTATGGATTGCACTAGCGCAGTTACCGTTTTTTACTCGCGCTAAAACCCTTGTTTTATCAGCCACACCGCGGGGGAATGTCCGTTAATGAGCCTGCATTTTATTCGTCCTGAATGGTTACTCGCCCTGTTGCCGTTAGGGATTATTTTATGGGCGCTTTGGCGCCAGCATGCAACTAACAGTGCGTGGAATCGTTATATTGCGCCACATTTGGCAAAAATATTAGTCACAGAAGGTGCGCAAAAGTCCCGCAGGCCGCTGTATATCTTGGCCTTTTCTTGGTTTATCGCCGTGTTAGCGTTAGCGGGACCCGCCCTCAATAAACAATCTTTACCCGTCTTCGCCGCGGAGCAAGGACGAGTGCTGGTGATGGATATGTCCGTCTCCATGTTTGCCACCGATTTGGCACCTAACCGTTTAACCCAAGCCAAGTTTAGGGCGACGGATTTATTACGCGGCCTAAAAGAAGGGGAAACCGGGCTCATCGCCTTCGCCGGCGATGCCTTTACCATAAGCCCCTTAACCCGCGATACGGGCACACTACTCAATTTATTACCCACCTTAAGCCCTGAGATAATGCCCGTGCTAGGGTCAAACTTAGCCGCCGCATTAACCCAAGCCAAAAACCTGCTGGCACAGGGTGGACATCTTCGTGGCGATATTATTGTGATGACGGATGGCATCACGCCTAAACAATTCGATGAGGCCAACTCAGCCTTATCAGGCAGCCAATATCGCCTCGCGATTATGGGATTTGGTAGCCCCCAAGGCGCACCAATTCGCTTACCCGATGGTCAACTACAACGAGATAGCAGTAATGAGGTTGTCGTCGCGAAAACCGACTTTGGCTTGCTGCAAAAATTAGCCGATAACCATAATGGCACTATGATCCCCAATCGCGCCGATGGTGAGGATCTTGTCCAACTTCAACATTGGTTAAGCGATAGTGGTGATGCCAAAGCCACGGATCTCGATGGTGAAACATGGCAGGATCTCGGCCCTTACCTCGCCTTATTCTTACTCATTCCTGCCCTGCTGAGCTTTAAGCAAGGTATACTCGCCAACTGGCTGTTGATGGGATTAGCTGGTTTATTATTCGGCGCATTGCCGCAAAACGCCCACGCCAGCGCCTGGGATTCGCTCTGGCACACCCAAGAGCAGCAAGCGATGCGGGCCTATCAAGCCGAAGATTATGCCAATGCAGCCCAAAAATTTGAAACGCCCCAATGGCAAGGCGCTGCGCAATATAAGGCAGGCAATTTCGAACAAGCGCTAAAAACCTTTGAGCAAGATAATTCAGCCAATGGGCTTTACAATCAAGGCAACGCGCTGATGCAAATGGGCAAACCCGATAAAGCTAAAGAACGGTACCAAGCAGCGCTCGACAAGCAACCCGATTTCCCACAGGCCAAGGCCAACCTTGAGTTAGCGGAAAAACTGCTGGATCAGCAACAATCCCAGCAAAATGCTGACAACCAAGATCAGCAGTCTCAGGGCGACCAAAACCAACAGGGACAGAACCAAAACGATCAGCAGCAAGGACAAAACCAGCAGCAAGATCAGCAATCCTCGCAAAACGACCAAGCTCAAGAGCAGTCTCAAGAGCAACAGTCCCAACAGCAAAATAATGCCGACCAAGCGGACGAAAAACCGTCGCAGGATCAAGACACCTCATCCGAGCAGCAGGATAATGCTGAGCCAGGCGCGCAGGATAAACAGCAAGATGCTGATAAAGCACAACGAGATCAGCAAGAAGCTAAAAATGAACAACAGCAGGCACAGCAAGAGGCCAATCAGCAAAATAGCGCCGATAACAATGCTGAAGATAATGCAGAAGAGCAAGCCAGCAACGAAGCCCAAATGCAGGCAAAGGTCGCTGATGATAAGTCCAATACTGAGCAAGAACAGCAACAAGCCCTAGCGCAAAAAGCGGATAAAGAGAAACAGTCACAGGCAGATAAAGACACTGAAACAGCCATCAGTGAAACACTAGAAGCCCCGCCCAGTAACAGTGAACCTTTGCCCGCGGAGATGCAGCGAGCCCTGCGAGGCGTGAGTGAAGATCCGCAGGTGTTGCTGCGAAACAAGATGCAACTCGAATATCAAAAACGCCGTCAAAATGGCCAAATATCAAGGGATAACGAACAGTGGTAATCAGACAATTTTTTATCCTCCTCATTCTTTGCATCGCGGTTATCAATCCCGCCTTTGCCCTGAGCAAACTCGAGGCGTCGGTCGATCGCAATCCAGTAATGGAGGGAGAGTACTTTGTGCTCAATGTCAGTGCCGACGATGAGGTCGACACAGGTAAACTCGACACCTCCATCCTGCTAAAGGATTTTATTGTGGGCCGCACCAGCGTGAGCCGCAGCACTCAGATCATGAACTTTGACGCGGTTAAAGAAACCCGCTGGCAAGTGCTGCTAGCGCCAAAGCAAAAGGGTCAACTGACCATTCCATCCTTTAGTATTGATGGCGTCAGCTCCGCCGAAATTCCCCTCAAAGTAGTCGAAGCCGGTGCGCAACCTGAGCAGGCTAAGAATCTGTTTATCGATGCTAAGGTATCGAGTGATGAGGCCTACGTCGGCCAGCTTATCACCTATAAAGTGAAGCTCTACCTTGCGGTCGAACTGCAACGCGGTGTGCTTAATGCTCCCGTTATCGAAGGCGCGCAGATTAAGCAAATTGGCGAAGATAAAGACGGCTCGGAGATCATCGATGGCCGTCGTTACCGCGTCATTGAGCGCACCTATGGCATCATTCCCGATTTGCCCGGCCAAGTGAACATTAAAGGCGCCACCTTTTCTGGTGATGTATTAGTAGAATCACAACGCCGCGGTGGCATGTTTGGCTTTAATGAAAGCCGTCCTATGCAAGCAGGTGCGCCGTCCTTAAGCATTCAAGTAAATCCGGCCCCAGCAAGCTTCCAGGGGCAATGGCTTGTAGCCGACTTGGTAGTATTAAAAGAGAGTTTTCCTGAGGATGTAAAAGAGTTTACTGTTGGTAGTCCCATTACCCGCACAATCACCTTGTTGGCATCCAATGCCGATGAAAATAGTCTACCGGATATTGTGCAAGGGCTGCCGCCAGAGCTCAAATCCTATCCCGAAAAACCCCAGCGCCAGAGCTTTGTGCGTGACGCGCAGATAGTGTCCCAATACAGTATTACCTCAGCGATTGTGCCCAGTAAAGCAGGCACTTTTACCTTACCTGAAGTGAAAGTACCTTGGTGGAATCCACATCTTAAACGCCAAGAAATCGCGACCCTGCCCGCTCGCACTATTGAAGTAAAAGGTGGCGCCGTGGTCGATACGCCCGTCGAACCCAACTGGCAGGCAAATACCAGCACCCGCAATGAAGGTAGTTGGAGCGCCAATCTGTTTGCCCTGCTATGGCTAGTAACATTAATTGCATGGGGCGTGACCTTGGTTGCTTGGCGCCGTGCACTTAAGCGCCAAACACCTGTTAACACTCAGGTTCAACCTCAACCACTCGTCCTTGGCAATGGTCTTAAAGGCTTGGAGCAGGCCTGCGCTAGAGGTCATGTCAGCGATATTTTGCAGCAATTACAGCAATACTTTAGTGAGCAGGCCGCTCGCCCTATGACGCTCGATAAAATTGCCGCGCAATCGAATGAATTAGCAGAGGCTATTCGCCAATTACAAGCATTGGCCTACGGCGGAAAAGCCAATAGCGGTACACAACTGGCTGACGCGGTAAAAGCATTGTTAAGCGCGGTAAAAAGCGGCAATCTAAAAACCATGGTGCAGCCATCTACGCCATTACGGCCGCTAAATCCAAACGGCTAATCCTAAACGGCGCAACGGCTTACTCGAATGAATAAGGTGTAATGTTTTGAATCGTAAAATAAAAAGAAAAAATCAAAAAAATGTTTACTAACTGGCGAAAGAAATCCGTTGAGCCTGCGGTCTCTTCTGACATGCTGAGTAAACAACGACGATACAACAGCCTAGTCAAGGCGCTGCACGCCGATATTTTCCGTTATGCCTTTTGGTTGTGCGGTGATAAGCCGGTTGCTGAAGATATAACCCAAGAAACCTTCTTGCGGGCGTGGCGCTCTTTAGATTCCCTTCAGGATGATAAAGCGGCGAAGGCTTGGCTGATCACGATTTTAAGACGTGAAAATGCCCGTCGATTCGAGCGCAAACAATTTGATTACGCCGATGTCGAGCAAGACAGCTTAGAAGATCACATTGCCTCCAGCACTGAAGAGCAAACCGAGCAGTACTGGTTGAGAAGGCAAATCGCTAAGTTGGATATCGAATATCGAGAGCCATTACTACTGCAATTGATTGGTGGTTTTAGTGGGGATGAAATCGCCGAACTGTTGGAACTGAATCGTAACACAGTAATGACGCGCTTATTTCGGGCGAGGAACCAATTGAAAGAATTACTTGAGAAAACAGAGGTAAGAGGTCAATCCAATGGATGAGCTTAAATTTAGACGTCAAGCTTATGAAGATCCTCATAATCAAGACCCAGAGTTTCTTGAGCAAATGCGTGCCAAACCTGAGCATCAGGCCCTGGTTTCTGAGCTTAAACGCTTCGATGCTAAGCTCAACCAAGCCTTAAAAGTGGAAGTACCGGAAGACTTAGCCGATAAACTCATCCTACGCCAACAACTACAACAACACCACAAACAGCGCCGTCAAACGGGCTTTTTAGTGGCGATGGCTGCCTCCATCGCCTTTATCGTGGGCATCAGTTTTAGCCTGCTACGTTTAGGTCCGGTGGATTTAGCTGAGCATGCATTAGCCCATGTCTACCATGAAGGAGTGGCGTTGCAGGTTGATCAGAATGTCAATTTCAGCCAAGTGAATGCGCAGCTTGCCTCGATGAAAAACCTTCAAAATGCAAAATTTATCGAACAACCAGGCAAAGTTTACTACACCTCTTACTGTGATTTTCAAGGTGTTAAGAGTCTGCATTTAGTTTTACAAGCAGAAAAAGGCAAAGTCACACTGTTTATTGTGCCGATTGAAAAACGTATGGTGCTGGATAACACCTTTGCCGATGGTAAATATAAAGGAATGGGATTTGAAACCCGCGATGCTTATATTTTGCTTGTGGGTGAGGATCAAGCAGACCTTAGCTTTGTAAAAGACGAAATCAACAATACCTTTATCTAACCAACTAATATATAAACCTTTATTAAATCCATCTCCGATATTTTTTCACGATCGGAGGTCGGATTTCGATCACATCTCCATCTACTAATGGGCTCTTGCTCAAACATCTGGTAGCATGCTTGCCACTTTAAATAATAACAAGATGGGATAAAAACAATATGACGATTGAAACCCCAATTTTAATCACATTTGTTGGCTATTTAGTATTGATGATGGGCATCGGATTTTGGGCTTACCGTGCTACCGATACTGTGGATGATTATATTTTAGGTGGCCGCAAAATGGGCCCCGCCGTAACCGCACTCAGCGTTGGCGCCTCCGATATGTCAGGTTGGTTACTGTTAGGCTTACCCGGCGCGGTATATTTAGGTGGTTTAGGTGAAGCGTGGATTGGTATTGGCTTAGTGATAGGTGCTTGGCTGAACTGGTTATTTGTAGCAAAACGCTTACGCATTTATACCCAATTAGCAGATAACGCTCTCACCCTACCCGACTTTTTCGAGAAACGGTTTCACGATAAACAGGGGTATCTCAAGCTGGTTTCCGCGATCACTATTCTAGTGTTTTTTACCTTTTACGCTTCCTCAGGCATGGTGGGCGGTGCCATTCTATTTGAAAAGGTCTTTGGCTTAGATTACAACGTAGCCTTGGTAATAGGCTCAGCCATTATCGTAGGTTATACCTTTATTGGCGGTTTTTTTGCCGTGAGTTGGACCGACTTCTTTCAGGGCTGTTTGATGTTAATTGCCCTGCTGATCATCCCGTTTGCGGTATTTTCTCATCCCGAGAGTCATGCAGGCATTGAATCTATCGATCCTGCCATGCTGGCATTAATCAGCGATAAAACTACCGTGATTGGTTTGTTATCACTCTTGGCTTGGGGACTAGGTTATTTTGGTCAGCCACATATTTTATCGCGCTTTATGGCGATCGGTAGTGCCGATGCGCTGCCTGTGTCACGCCGTATTGCCATGAGCTGGATGATTTTATCCCTGCTCGGTGCACTAGCGACAGGCTTGGCGGGATCATTGTATTTTGCCAATGAACCACTCGCAAATGCCGAAACTGTCTTCATTCACTTAGCTCAGGCGGCATTTAATCCTTGGATAGGAGGCTTACTGATTGCGGCCATTTTATCGGCCATTATGAGTACCATTGATTCTCAATTATTGGTGTGCTCGAGTGTGATTACCGAAGACTTTTACCGCAAATGGTTACGCCCTAAAGCAGATGATCGCGAACTTATGATGGTTGGTCGCATGGGCGTACTTGCAATTGCAGTGATTGCCGGTGTTATCGCCTTGAATCCTGAAAGCAGTGTATTAAACCTGGTGAGTTATGCGTGGGCGGGATTTGGTGCGGCCTTCGGCCCAGTTGTGCTTTTGTCGCTGTTTTGGAAGCACTATAGCCGTAATGGCGCTATCGCAACGATTATCGTCGGTGCGTTAACCGTGGTGTTTTGGAAGCAACTTTCTGGCGGTATTTTTGACTTATATGAAATTTTGCCAGGATTTATGTTTGCCATTATCGCCGGTGTAATTGTGAGTAAACTCACTCGACCAAGCGATGAAATCACCGCCGAATTTGAGCAATTTAAGTCAGCGTTATAACCGCCGAATATCGCTTCTTCTTGTAAAAAGCGTACAAGTGTACGCTTTTTACAATTTGTATAATTTTATTAACCTTCGCCTCATTACAAAGTATTAACCTCAATTAAAACCACCTCACCAATTAAAAGCCATAGATACCAAGCATCTGGCCAGACCATTCGTTCAAGCTAAAGTACAACTTAGTTTTAATTAACTGAAATTTAACAAATTTCAAATCTGGTCGGACTTGTTGAGATTACACACAATCCCTAACATGCCGAAGACTATAAAAGGATTTGCGCGTTGTTCTGGTAACTAGGACCGAACAAAATCCAATATCAAAATAATGAGAGAATAATAATGAAATCATTCAACAAGACGTTGCTTGCTGTTGCTGTTGCATTGGCGAGCTCACAGACTTTCGCTTCGGGTTTCCAATTAAACAGTCAATCGGCCACGGGTATGGGTCGTGCTTTTGCAGGTGATGCTGTTATTGCTGACAACGCTTCCGTGTTATCGCGTAACCCCGCAGCGATGGCATTATTTGATAAAGATGCGATCTCTTTCGGCTTAACCTATGCCGATATTACTGTTGACGTTAAAGACGTTAACTTTGCTGGTGGCGCCTATGACTTAGGCAGCATCGATGATGCGGGTAGCTCTAAAGTTATCCCAAACATTTTCTACATCCACCCAATCGACGATAAGTTAGCCGTAGGTTTTGCGGCATTCTCTAACTTTGGCACAGGTACCGATGCCAGCTCACTTTCGAAGAATTTACCAGCAGGCTCACCAGCACCTTATGACCTACTTGGTGAAACAGAAGTCACAACAGTCAACTTTAACGCCAGCGTGTCTTACCGCATCAACGATATGTTCAGCATCGGTGCGGGTGTAGATGCCGTCTATGGTGAAGGTCGTTTAACCCGTAATATGGGCACCACGCCTCTGGTTGACGTAGACGCAGACGGCTGGGCATTTGGTGGTATTGTGGGTGCCACAGTTGAGTTAGATAAAGATAACCGTTTCGGTATCAGCTACCGTTTCAGCCCAACAGTCAATGTTGAAGGGGATATCAACACCATCACCTCAACAACAATACCTGGTGTGGGTACGGTTCCTGTTACGACCAGTTTTGATAGTTTAGATGTACCGCTAGCAGATATTTTCCAAGTTGCGGGCTTCCATCAAATTACGCCTAAATTTGCGCTGCACTATACCGCGCAATACAGTAAGTGGGGCAACTTTGATCAAATCACAGCTAAAGACGGTACAGCAACAATTGCAGCTGTAGGCGCCACTAAAAGCGTAGGTGATATCGCCCTTAAAGAATACCAATGGAAAGATTCATGGTTATTCAGCTTAGGTGGTACTTACACCATCAACGAACAATTCACCGTTCGTGCGGGTTATATGCATGACCAAGGCGTTGTAGACGAGATTAGTTCGATTTCATTCCCAGACTCTGACCGTAACTGGTACACAGCAGGTATGAGCTACCACATCAATCCACAAAACACCCTTGACTTTGGTATTGCCTTTATTAAGGGTGAAGAAGTTCACCTGATTGAAAACAGCGCAATCACAGGCCCTGTGAACGCGGTAACTGAATCAAGCGGTATGTACTACTCAGTACAGTACAGCTACCAGTTCTAAGCTGTTTCGAACACAAAAAAGCCGCATTTTTGCGGCTTTTTTGTATCTTGCGTATTTATTGCCTAAAGTTAATCCATATTCCTCTCACTCTATAACCCTTATGGCAAAAGTCATTGGACTTGGTGGTATTTTCTTCAAAAGTACCGATCCCGTTGCCTTAGCAACCTGGTATAAAACTCACCTTGAGATCCCTATTGAAAACTGGGGAGGCGCGGCGTTCTATCATAGTGATAAATCCATCCCGAGTTACCATGTATGGACACCGTTTGACGATAACACGACCTATTTTGCCCCCACGAATAAAAGCTTTATGGTGAACTTTATCGTGGACGATCTTGAGCAAGCCCTACTTCAAGTCACGCAGGGTGGCGGCGAGCAAATCGGCGATATTGAAGACTCTGAATTCGGCCGTTTCGGCTGGTTTATTGACCCCGATGGTAATAAAGTCGAATTGTGGCAACCTAGTGCAATCCCACCCATAAGCTAACAGGTTAACTTACAAGCCACTTTTACAACAGCATGATGCTAATCCTGAATAACACCTGAGCATTTAGTATAAAGTTGAATGTGTTAGGCATTTGCCTATGCACAAAGCTAGCTAATTGAAGTAAGGTATCTGAAGGAATTCTATCAAGAGAGTCTGTTATGCAACGCAATTATCTACTTCCCGCCATCGTGCTCGGTGGTTTTTTATGTGCAGGCATGGTTTATGTTGGACAAAGCGCCAGCTCAGCGCTACTAGAAATGAAAGCACTAGAACGCACAGTCACCGTAAAAGGTCTTGCAGAAAAAGAAGTCAAAGCCAACATCGCTATCTGGCCGATTAACTTTACTGAGGTCGACAACAACCTCCCTAAACTTTATGAAACTGTTCAGCAAAAAACCGACAGAGTCGTCGCCTTCCTTAAAGAAAGTGGATTTAGCGACAGTGAGATTACGGTGTCATTGCCATCCATTGAAGATCGTCAAGCCCAAGGCTATGTCGACCCCAATGTCAGGTATCGTTACTCGGCTAAGATTAATCTCTCTGTCTATACCTCACAAATTGATCTCATGCTAAGCACCCGTAAGCAAATGATAAACTTAGTTAAAGAAGGCATTGCTATCGCCAGCCAAGACTATGAAAACCGCACTGAGTTTTTATTTACGGCGCTCAATGATGTCAAACCGATCATGGTGCAGGAAGCAACGCAAAATGCGCGGGAAGTGGCCGAAAAGTTTGCTAAGGACTCACAATCGCGTCTGGGTAAGATTAAGAGTGCCAGCCAAGGCCAGTTCACGATTTCCGATCGTGACAGCAGCACGCCTTATATAAAACAAATTCGCATTGTTTCTACGCTGACCTATTATTTAAACGACTGATATTTAAGCCGCTCTGATTGCGGCTTAAAAATGATGACGATGGCGATTGATGTAAGGGAAAACGCATTCGCCTTTCCCCTATATTAGTGAAATCGATTACATTAAATTTTTCTAATAAATATTGATTGCCTATTGAAACCAACTCCATTAGAATTTACTCATGAATTACTTTTGGGATGATTTGTTATGGCAGCAATATCACGAACTCTGTTCACATTATTAGCATTTTCTACCTTCACGACGCAGGCATCTTCTTTAGAAACTCTCGAAGTGATGAGCAAACCCTACGCGAATTGGGTGACTTTAGATGCCAATATTGAGGCGGTAAAAGCTGCCACGGTATCAGCGCAAACCTCAGGGCGTATCGTCAAACTCAACTACGATGTCAATGATGTGGTACCAGAAGGCGCAGCCTTACTCGAGATAACTAGTAAAGAGCAAGGCGCTGAACTCGCAAGCTATGAAGCCGATCTCGCCAAAGCCACCGCACTAAATGTGGAGGCGCAGGCACAATATAAACGCTACAAAGAACTCTTTCCCCAAGGCGCGATTTCAAAAGGCGCTATGGATGAAGCAACCGCCAATGCTAAAGCTGCCGAACAAGCCGTGAGTGCGGCTAAGGCGCGGGTTATCAAGGCGACTGAGTCTCTCAAATATACTGTGGTATCGGCCCCATTTAGCGGGATTGTTACCGAGCGTTTAGTCGAATTAGGTGAAACCGTGATTGTCGGTCAGCCGCTACTCTCTGGATTTTCACCAAGCCAAATGCGCGCTATCACCCAAGTGCCACAACGCTATATTCAACAGCTAAAAAACGCCCCAGAATTTTTAGTACGCTTAAATGATGGTCGTGAAATCCTCTCTAAGGACCTCACCATCTTTAGCTTTGCCGATCCCGTGAGCCATAGCTATCAAGTGCGGATTAACCTGCCAAAGGATGAACCTAACCTGCAACCCGGAACTTGGGCCAAGGCGCTGTTTAAAAATGGCGAGCGAGAAAAAATCCAGCTACCGACCTCAGCGCTAATCACTATGAATGAACTCAGTAGCGTTTACCTGAAAAAAGGCGAGCAATTTGTACTCACTCAGGTACGAGTATCAGAACCTGTCAATGGTGAAGTGGAAATACTCGCAGGACTTAAATCCGGAGATATTGTCGCCATGGATGCTTACCAAGTGTTGCTTGAGCAAAAGCAATAAATTCCCTAGCGATATCAATTTGATGAGGTTGTTGAATGAAACACGCTAATGAATCTCCGATGACACTTGGTATTTCGGGTCGGATTGCGGCCGCCTTCCAAAACAGTGCCATCACACCGCTGCTGGCACTTTTAGGCTTATTGCTCGGCTTATTTGCTATTTTAGTGACCCCAAAGGAAGAAGAACCACAGATTGACGTTACCTTTGCCGATGTCTTTATCCCCTTTCCTGGCGCCACTCCGGTCGAAGTTGAAAACTTAGTCACCCTGCCCGCCGAGCAAGTGATCTCTGAAATCAAAGGGATAGACACGCTCTATTCTTTCTCCCAACCCGATGGCGCCATGATCATTGTGATCTTTAAAGTCGGCGTAACCCGCAATGATGCCATAGTGAGTCTCTACAACCAGATTTATTCCAATATGGATAAACTGCCGCAAGGGGCGGGAGTGGGTGAACCATTGATTAAACCACGCGGTATCGATGATGTGCCTATTGTTAGCCTGACCTTATGGTCCAAGGATAAACAGGTATCTGCCGAACAATTGACCCATGTTGCGCAAGGGTTAGAAACCGAAATCAAGCGTATCCCGGGCACGCGGGAGATATACACCGTCGGCCAACATGAAATAGTGGCCAATGTACGCATCGATCCCGCCAAAATGAATAGCTTTAATCTCACCTACGACAAGTTGAGACAAAGCCTAAATGACAATAATCACATCTCGATGCCTGCGTCTTTAGTACAAGGTAATCAAGAGATTAAGGTTCAGGCTGGGCAATTTTTACAAACAATAGACGATGTAAAACAGCTCGTTGTGAGTATTTCGCAGGATAAAAACGGCAAGCCTACCCCGGTTTATTTGGCCGATATCGCCGACATCAGTTTAAAGAGTGATATTCCCACTCAAAGCGTTTGGCACAGTGACAAGACAGATATTTACCCTGCGGTGACGATTGCCATAGGTAAGCAACCGGGGCAAAACGCTGTCGATATCGCCGATGCAACGATTGATCGCATTGCTAAGGTCAAGAATGTGTTGATCCCCAGCAATGTCGAAGTGACTGTTTCGCGCAACTATGGTGAGACGGCGGCGGATAAATCTAACACCCTTATTCTTAAGCTGATTTTTGCCACCAGCGCCGTTGTCGTATTGGTATTTTTAACCATGGGCGCCCGCGAGTCCTTAGTGGTCGGTGTCGCCATTATTATCACCTTGGCGATCACTCTATTCGCCTCATGGGCGTGGGGATTTACCCTCAACAGAGTGTCACTCTTCGCGCTGATTTTCTCCATCGGGATCTTGGTCGACGATGCCATTGTGGTAGTGGAAAACATTCACAGGCATATGGCGCTGGGTAAAAAATCCTTTAGTGAACTCATTCCCGTTGCAGTGGATGAAGTCGGCGGCCCGACGATTCTCGCCACCTTTACGGTTATCGCTGCCCTGCTGCCCATGGCATTTGTGTCAGGACTAATGGGCCCATACATGAGCCCGATTCCCATCAACGCCAGTATGGGCATGCTGATCTCCCTTGTGGTTGCCTTTGTGGTCACACCCTGGCTAAGCCGTAAGCTGCTCAAACACCATAGTGGCCCAGCTACCGAAACTGTCCACAGCGACGATGCCGTGATAAATGAAAGTAAAATGGTGCGCCTGTTTACCCGTCTAATTGGCCCCTTCCTATTAGGTAAAGGCGCCCGTAAAGCACGGATTGGACTCGCTGCGGGTGTATTTGTATTGATCGGTATCGCCGTGGCCTTGCCCATAGGTCAGCTCGTGGTGTTAAAGATGCTGCCCTTCGATAATAAGTCAGAGTTCCAAGTGATGGTGGACATGCCAGAAGGCACACCAGTGGAACAAACCCAGCGCGTACTTCAGGATTTAAGTCGTTACCTTGCCACTATACCCGAGGTGGAACATTTGCAGCTGTATGCTGGCACCAATGCGCCAATGAACTTTAACGGCTTAGTGCGTCACTATTTCCTGCGTAATAGCCAAGAACTAGGCGATATTCAGGTCAATTTAGTCGATAAAAAGCATCGCAAACGCGATAGCCATAGCATTGCACTCTCAGTGAGAGAGGAACTACAGCAAATAGGTGCGCCATATCAAGCCAATATAAAAGTGGTTGAAGTACCACCAGGCCCACCAGTCTGGTCGCCGATTGTGGCCGAAGTCTATGGCCCAAGTCCTGCGATTCGTGAACAAGCAGCTTATGATCTGCAGTCACTGTTCCGTGAGACTCAAGATGTGGTCGATATTGATATCTTCTTACCCGCAGCACAGCAAAAATGGCAGGTGATGATCGACCGCTCGAAAGCTAGCCTGATGGCGGTGCCCTATAGCAATATCGTTGATTTAATTGCGACCTCAGTAGGCGGTAAGGATGTAAGCTACTTGCATATTGCTCAGCAAAAACACCCCGTGCCTATCCGCCTGCAACTGCAAGAAGGGGCGAAAATCGATTTAGAGCAAGTGCTAAACATGAAGTTACAAAGCCAAACTGGGCAATCCGTGCCCGTGTCTGAGCTGGTGACCATCAAGCGCGGAAAAATCGATGCCCCTATTATCCATAAGAATATGATCCCTATGGTGATGGTGGTTGCCGATATGGCAGGCCCGCTCGACAGTCCGCTCTATGGCATGTTTGACATGGCAGGCAAAATCGACGGCGACGGTGGCTTAGGTTTCGATCAGCATTATATCCACCAACCAACAGGCTTAGACTCAGTGGCCGTACTTTGGGACGGGGAATGGAAGATCACCTATGAAACTTTTAGAGATATGGGTATCGCCTATGCCGTGGGCATGATTGCAATTTACTTATTGGTCGTCGCCCAATTTAGATCCTATCTCGTGCCGCTTATCATTATGGCGCCCATCCCACTGACGGTGATTGGAGTGATGCCGGGTCATGCCCTGCTTGGTGCACAATTTACCGCCACCTCGATGATTGGCATGATTGCCTTAGCGGGGATTATTGTCCGTAACTCGATATTATTAGTGGATTTTATCAATCAGGAAACCGCCTCAGGTGTGCCCTTTGAGCGCGCTGTCATCCACTCGGGCGCCGTGCGGGCCAAGCCGATTATGCTGACCGCTTTAGCGGCCATGATTGGCGCCCTGTTTATCTTGGACGACCCAATCTTCAACGGGCTTGCGATCAGTCTGATTTTCGGGATTTTTATCTCGACCTTACTGACCCTAATCGTGATCCCTGTGCTTTACTACGCGGCGATGAAAAATCGCATAAACTTAACTCAAACAGCCGATTAACCCACAATAGGCAGCCATCGCGCTGCCGCTAGGAGCAAGCTATGTCACTCGAACGCAGCATTATGGCCTTTGCCGGATTTATGGTGTTACTGTCTTTGGTATTAACCGCTTTTGTTCACCATAACTTTTTGTGGTTAACCGCCTTCGTTGGCGCTAACCTATTCCAAAGCGCTTTCACGGGTTTTTGCCCAGCGGCAATGGTATTACGCAAACTCGGCGTCAAATCCGAAGCTGAAATCGCTAAACAACGTTAATGCAGATTTGCAAAGGAGAAAGTCAGTGTTTAACAAGTTACTGTTTGGCAGTAAAAAATTACTTGGAGTAGCCCTATTGAGTCTTTTGTCACTCTCCATAGTACCTCATGCAGCAAATGCGGCAGATCAACAGCCTCAAGTAGCATGGGAGAAAATCGCTGCTGGGGCCATGGTGCTTGATGTTCGCACCCCTGAGGAATTTGCCGCGGGCCATTTAGCCAATGCGGTTAATATTCCCTTTGAGCAAGTCGCCGCAGAATTCGCTAAACGCGGTATCGCCAAAGATGCGCCAGTGGTGTTGTATTGCCGCAGCGGTCGACGCAGCAGTATCGCGACCGAAGCCTTAGTCGCGGCGGGTTACACTCAAACCTATAACGGTGGCGGTTATCAGACCTTAGCCGACGCTCAGCCTAAAACAGAGTAACTTGCTGTTTCGATTCACGATGGAAAAGCGCCAGTTGGCGCTTTTTTATATTTCTGCCGAGATTCATGTATCTCACCCACCACTCACTAGTCGATTATCCTGTTGCGCTCATGCATAAAAGCCAATAAATTGGCAAATGCCAAACCACCGACGCATTAACTCAATAAAATTGCATAATCAATCACTTGAATTAAACTCAATATCAAACACCGAAAAACACTACAGATTTCTCACATTTTAATTCCAAAAAATTATAAATTTAAATTTCAATAATTTATACAACTACCTCAGCCCATTATTCGCTGTTAAAGCCGCTAGAATTCACTTTTACTTATTCACCTTTTCCACATAAATAAACATAAATAGTGCCAACACATTCGTTACAAGTTGTAACAATTGATTATTTATTCAATAAATTCGCTTATTACCTCAGTCAATTTTACCAACCGCCATACCATTAACATTTAATTTACAAATACTTACACGAAAGATAAATTCACTAACCGAGTAGCATCTGAGTCGTAGTTATTCTTTAAAAGCACAAAATAATAATGATTAACTCTAAATTGAACATGGAAGAAAAACATGACAATCAACCGAACCACTAAAATAGCCCTGAGTTTATCCAGCTTAGCTATTGCAATTTCAGCAAGTGTTCATGCTGCCCCCGACGTACCGGGTTTCAACGCAGCGATGCAAGCACAGACCTCTCCTTTGCCTAAGCGCTATATCGTTAAATTTAAAAATGCCGATGCTCCCGCTCTGATGTCTGTCGATAGTGCTCAAGTCAGCGACCAATTACCCACCACCATGAACTACCAGCCTAAAGTGACTGAAATTAGCGCCCAGCACAGTGTGCTGAACAAGGCGCAAGCCAAAGAAATGAAGCGTATCGGCCGCAGTAACAGCTACTCGGTCAAGCTAGATAACAATGGCATTAAGGCATTAAGAGCCCGCGCCGATGTGGAATATGTGGAAGAAGACATGCCACGTAGGCTCTTAAACGAAACAACACCCTGGGGACAAACCTTTGTGGGTGCGACCCAATTAAGCGATAGCCAAGCGGGTAACCGCACCATCTGTATTATCGACTCAGGTTATGACCGTGGTCACAGCGACTTAAGCGGTAACAATGTCACAGGCACCAATAACTCCGGCACCGGTAATTGGTTTGAACCTGGCAATAACAATGCCCATGGTACCCACGTTGCCGGTACTATCGCGGCGATCGCCAACAACGACGGCGTGATTGGCGTGATGCCAAATCAAAATGCCAATATCCATGTGATTAAAGTATTTAATGAAGCTGGCTGGGGTTACTCATCTTCACTCGTATCCGCGGTCGATACCTGTGTTAATAATGGCGCCAATGTGGTCACCATGAGTTTAGGTGGCGCAGGCTCAAGTACAACCGAGCGCAATGCCTTAGCCGCCCACTACAATAACGGCGTACTCTTGATTGCAGCCGCGGGTAACGATGGTAACAATACCCATAGCTACCCCGCTTCGTACGATGCGGTAATGTCAGTAGCGTCTGTTGATAATCACAAAGACCACTCAGCCTTCTCGCAATACACCAACCAAGTCGAGATCTCTGGTCCTGGTGAAGCCATTCTCTCTACCGTTACACGCGGTGAAGGACGTTTAGCCGATATTACTATCGGTGGTCAGTCATACTTTAACTCCGGCGTTGTGCCACACAATCGCTTTACGCCATCAGGCACTAACTATGCGCCCAATCCATACAATGGCACGGCAACCGCAACCTTAGCCGAATGTACGGTTAGCGGCTCAACCTTCAACTGCGGCAATATGACCAACAAAGTCTGTCTAGTTGAGCGAGTGGGTAACCAAGGCACTTCTTATCCAGAAATCAATGCGGTAAAAGCCTGTAAGAATGCGGGCGCTAGCGCTGTTATCGTGTACAGTAACACCGCCTTACCTGGACTACAAAACCCCTTCTTGGTCGATGCTAACAGCGAAATCAACATGGTGTCAGTGTCTGTTGACCGTGCAACCGGTCTAGCACTGCGTAACCAGTTAGGTGCAACCGTTACCGTGAGCAACCAAGGTAATAAAGACTACGAGTACTACAACGGTACATCGATGGCGACTCCACATGTGTCAGGCGTGGCAACCTTAGTGTGGAGCTATCACCCAGAATGTAGCGCTGCTCAGGTGCGTAATGCACTCAAGCAAACGGCTGAAGACTTAGGCACAGCTGGCCGTGATGATTACTATGGTTATGGTCTGGTCAATGCCGTTGCAGCGAAAACCTTCTTAGATGCGTCCTGTAATGGTCCTACGGATCCGGTTGACCCTACACCAACTGACAGCGTGTTAGTGAACGGTGTGCCAAAAACAGGTCTAAGCGGCGCCGCCAGTGAAGAACTGCATTTCTCTTTTGAAGTACCACAGGGTGCAACTAACTTAGGCTTTGTGATGAACGGTGGCACGGGTGATGCGGATCTGTACGTACAGTACGGCGCAGCGCCAACGACCTCAAACTACGATTGCCGTCCATACAAAGGTGGTAACAGTGAATCTTGCCCAATCAGCAACGTTCAATCAGGTACTTACTACGCGATGGTGAAAGGCTATTCAGCCTTTAGCGGTGTATCGTTAACCGCAAGCTACACAGCCCAAAGCGGTGGTGGTACTCCGACCACGCCAGCAAGCTACACCAACACCGATAACTACAATATTCCTGATAACAAGACCACAGGTATCACGAGCCCAATCACAGTGACTCGCACGGGTAACTCAGGCACAGTGACTGCCGTGGTGAATATTGTTCACCCTTATATTGGTGACTTAAAAGTGCAGCTCATCAGCCCTACAGGCCAAACGGCAACACTGCATAGCAACACTGGCGCAGGCGCAGATAATATCAATAAGAGCTACACAGTGGATATGACTGGCGTTGAGTCAAGCGGTGTGTGGAAACTTAAAGCGGTAGATAGCGGCCGTGGTGACGTAGGCTATATCGATAGCTGGGAATTGAAATTCCAATAATCACAGCGAATTAACACAAGAGCCTGCAATCACAGGCTCTTTTATTATTGATAATCCTTAAGCATCTCTGGTTCGATAAGCAGACTATGCTCATTGTCAGATAGCCAGACTTGCCCTTCACTGATAGACGCTTGCAGCGACATAGTGCGGCTCACTAACGCCTCCATCGCCGTCACTGACTCTTCGGCAATATTCCATACTTTCAAATTTTTATAGCGCTCTAATGCCGCTTGATTCTGTTTCCACCAAATAGGAACACTACGTCCGCCGTAGGTAAACAGCTGCACCGCTTTCGCGCGGCCGCTCGCCTTACGCAGCCATTTTTCATCGGCTTGGCCAAACTCAATCCACAGGTTTACTTCCCCTGAGAGACTCTTATCCCACAGTTCGGGTTCGTCATCCACACACAATCCCTTAGTAAAGCTTAAGGTCTCGGAAGCATTGAGGATAAAAGCCAGCAAACGCACCATCATGCGACCATCGGTTTCCGAAGGATGCTGAGCTAACGTCAGTTGATGATCTTGATAATATCCCCGGTCCATATCAGCGATCTGAAGATTGACCTTAAACACGGTCGCTTTAAGCGCCATAGTACATCCTAAGCTTAATGATAAAAAATAACGGCGAGTCTACCTAAGACTCGCCGTCAGCTCAAACAAACTACGATAAAGAAGACTAAATCGCACCGGGGCGTAAATGCTTCGCGACAGGAAAGTGGGCCTTTAGCTGATTAATTTTCTGAGTATCGGCAACAATCAGCATTCTTGTGCCCTGCTCATATTCGTGAGTTATTTCGCTCAGAGCGAGTAATCCGCCGCGGTTAGCATCACGGCGAACGAATTCTGATAATTCATCCGTTAAGGTCTCTTGGCTATAAATCCAGTCAAGGCGTTGCAGTAACGGCATGGCCGCCAGCGGCAATAACTCGACGGGGGTAGCCTCATCCAATAACAGGATTTCTCCACGGCTGACGATATGGTTAAAAGCATTTTGGTAATGCTCTAGCGTACGTGCATCAAACCTATCACCATTGGTATCGAAAAAACGTTCCCAAAATAATCGACGTGTCGCGGTTTTGGTGAGGCGTTGTTGTACTTCGAGACGTTTGTCGGCCACAAAGTCAAATAGCGGTTTCAAGGATTGCGGTAGACTGGCTTCTAATCTCGCTCGGATGGTACGGGCAAATACAGGCGCGGCCCCTGCCGTACTGATCGCCACAACAAGGCGCCCTCTATCCACGATGGACGGCGTAATAAAACGGCAAAAAGCGGGATTGTCCACGGCATTAACCCAAATGCCACGCTCAGTGGCTAAGGTCGCTAATTCACTATTGAGTTTATCGTTGGCCGTTGCGAGATAAATAAGATCGTAATTTTGAATATCAGCCTGCACGACTGATCGTTGTGACAATAATATCCGTCCCTTATCAGCATAGGCTTGCACCTCAGAATTTACCTCTGGCGCAATAACATGGATATTCGCTTCGGTACGCGTCAGCAAGGCAAGTTTACGACTCGCTACATCCCCTGCCCCAACAAGCAGAACATTCAGATTAACGGTATCAATAAATAACGGGAAATATTGCATCGTATAAGCCTAATAAATATTGAGTAAAAACAAACTTCAATTATTTTCATGCACAGGGTTAACATCTGTTTTGGCCTATAAAAATCAAGGCTCTGATTCTAAACAGCGTTAACTCAACATTATGAATAAACGCATTATCTGACAGAATAATGCAGGCATATCTTATCGTACTAACTAAATGATAAGTCAGCGTAGATTAACACGATACTCAACAATAAATACTTAATAATATGAATAAGTTAGAAAATTTTTATCTAAATAAAAATATGCAATGATAGTCGGGAATATGGATCCCGACGATAGATGGATTGATGAGTAAATTAATTATGGCTCTCGCTACGCTCAGCACTACAATGCCAACACAATTCGAAGCTGCCCTCATTCATCTCATGGCACTGTACACATTGCCATTGGGGACTAACCACATCCAAGCCGCTTAATTGCGCTTGTGCGTTAGCCAGCTGCGACTCTCGAACCCAAAGCTCAACATTGTGAAGATTGGCAGGTAACTCACCGACGCCACCCAACAAGGCCTCTCCACGCAACTCCACATGAATACCGCAGGCTTCTAATAATCCCTTCCATGTATGGGCCTGTAATAGGTTTCCACCAGCAATTAATGTTTTACGTTCTTCCATGCGACTTCCTACTGCATTTATCTTTTAAAAATAGCGGCAGCCGACATCCTACAGTGAAATAACTGAGCCTGTCGAGTGCTGTTTTTTACGCCAGTTGTTAATCAATTTAACATTTACGTTTTACAGCATTAGTCACTATAAAGTTGTGAGTTTGATAGCAGATTATCGAAAGCGCGTAATCATGGCGAAAAAAATGCCACTTTAAAAGTGGCATTTTTATTAACAATATTGGTATCTAAAATAGATTAATTTGAGACCAATTTACGGCATCATCGGTGGTTGATCTGCACCTTCTTTCTCTATCTCAACTGGCATCATATGCTCGCGGCAAATGCCGAGTTTGATCGCTAAGAAACTCGCCACATAGATAGAAGAGTAAGTACCAACGAAAATACCCAGTAACAGTGCGGTCGCAAAGCCATGGATCATGGTGCCGCCCTTCAGGAACAGCGCAACAACTGTCACCAGCGTCGTACCCGTCGTGATAATGGTACGGCTCATGGTTTGGGTAATTGAAACGTTCACGACTTCTTCAGGATCGCTCTTACGCATCTTGAGGAAGTTTTCACGGATACGGTCAAATACCACGATGGTATCGTTCAGTGAGTAACCGACTACCGTTAACACACCAGCTAATACTGTTAGGTCAAACTCCAGTTGAAATACTGAAAACACCCCTAAGGTCACAATCACGTCATGGGCCAATGCCGCGACTGAACCCGCAGCCAAACGCCATTCGAAACGAAACGAAACGTAGATCATGATACAGATTAGTGCAACTAACACGGCTAAACCGCCCTGCTCAGCCAGTTCTTTACCCACTTGAGGACCAACGAATTCAACACGTTTTTGTTGAACGCCTGCATCCACTTGCTGAGCAGCTGTCATCACAGATTTAACCTGAGCATCGCTGCTCACGCCTTCTTTCACCGACAGACGCACTAATACGTCACGGCTCGAACCGAAGTTTTGCACCACTGCGCCGTCCAATTCAGGCGCAGACAGCTTAGTACGCAACACGTTCAAATCGACAGGTTGAGTAAACTCCATCTCAACCACAGTACCGCCGGTAAAGTCTAAGCCCCAGTTAATGCCTTTGGTCGCCAGAGAAACCAGCGAACCCAATACCAAAATGGCCGACATAATACTGATAGGCAGCGCATGACGGAGGAAGTTAACCGTACGTTTTAAAGATAAAATTTCTAACATTATCGCTTCCCCTTAGATAGACAGCGTCTTCACGCGCTTACCGCCCCAAATCGCGTTCACGATTGAGCGAGTACCCACGATAGCGGTAAACATCGATGTCGCAATACCGATCATCAGGGTCACCGCGAAGCCTTTGATCGCGCCAGTACCCACGGCGAACAAGATCAGCGCTGTCAAGAAGGTAGTGATGTTAGCGTCGGCGATGGTAGAGAATGCGTTACCGTAACCTTCGTGAATCGCCTGCTGTACGCTACGACCTGCACGTAACTCTTCACGGATACGCTCGTAAATCAGTACGTTACCGTCAACCGCCATACCCACTGTTAACACCATACCGGCAATACCAGGCAGAGTTAATACGGCGCCAGGGATCATAGACATCACCCCAACCACCATCACTAAGTTGGCCGTTAAGGCTAAGTTAGCGATCAAGCCGAAACTACGGTAATAAACCAGCATAAAGATAAGTACGACTGCCATACCCCAAATCATGGCTTGCACACCGCTTTCGATGTTTTCTGCACCCAGGCTTGGACCGATAGTACGTTCTTCCACAATCGATACGGGCGCAATCAGGGCACCAGCACGCAGCAGCAGTGCGAGGTTTTGCGCTTCACCATGGCTTAAGCCGGTGATCACAAAGTTACGGCCTAAACGCGCTTGAATGGTCGCCACAGAAATCACTTCTTGGATTTTCTGCATCTTAACGCTGCCATCGGCGTTACGCTCACCGCTGTCTTTATATTCGATAAACAAGGTCGCCATCGGTTTACCGATATTGTCCTTAGTCACGTTAGAGAAAATGGTACCGCCTTTAGCATCGAGGTTGATGCTCACCTGTGGACGGCTGTATTGGTCGAAGCTAGGTTGTGCGCCAGTGATATGATCACCCGTTAGCATCACTTCCTTCTTCAGAACCACTTGACCGCCTTCACGGCGTTGATACACCTCAGAACCCGCAGGTACACGGCCAGATTGCGCCGCATTGGGGTCGGCCTTATCGTCCACCATGTGGAATTCAATCGATGCTGTTGCACCTAAGATTTCCTTGGCACGAGCCGTATCTTGTACACCTGGCAGCTCAACGATAATACGCTCAGCACCTTGGCGTTGCACCACAGGCTCAGCTACCCCTAACTCGTTAACACGGTTACGGATAGTGGTAATGTTCTGCTGCAGCGCTTCTTCTTTAATCTGCTTGAGATAGGTTTCGCTCATCACGGCTTGCAGGGCAAAATCTTCACCCTTGGTCACATCGGTGAACACCATGTCATTGCTGCGCGATTTTAAGAAACGTTCTGCACTGGCTAAACTTTCTTTGTCACGGAATTTAATCTCGATACCTTGTGCATTGTTGCGAATGCCCGCGTAACGGATTTTTTCTTCACGTAATTGAGAACGGAAATCGGCCACTTTGGCCTCTTCCATCTTGCGGATGGCTTCGCCCATGTCCACTTCCATTAAGAAGTGCACACCACCGCGAAGGTCCAGACCGAGTTTCATTGGGCTACCGCCCATAGACTCGAGCCACTGCGGCGTCGCAGGGGCAAGGTTAAGTGCCACGGTAAACTTATCGCCTAAGTCTTCGGCGATGGTTTCCTTGGCCAGCAACTGTTGATCCGCGTTTTGTACACGAACCAACAATTGGCCTTTTTCAAGCTCAGAACGTTTTACCGCAATGCCCTTACTGGCTAACAGCTCGTTCACTCTGGCTTGGGTAGATGCCGTGACTTCAGCACCTCGAGTCGCCACTACTTGCACCGCATGATCTTCACCGAACAGGTTAGGTACGGCATAGAAACAACCTATGACGATGACGAGCACCACCATAATGTTTTTCCACATTGGGTATTTATTTAACACGCCTGAGCCCTCTTGGCTTACAACGACTGGATAGAGCCCTTAGGCAATACAGCTGCAATGTAATCTTTTTTAATTGTAATTTGAGTCGTGTCGTTCAAGCTCAGTAACACGTAGTCATTTTCATCGCTGATCTTTGCAATCTTGCCTAAGATACCGCCGCTGGTCAGGACTTCGTCGCCCTTGCTTAAAGATGACATCAGGTTCTTGTGCTCTTTAACACGCTTAGATTGCGGACGGAAAATCATGAAATAGAAAATCAGACCGAAAATCACCAGCATGAAAATCAATTCCATGGTGCCGCCACCCTGTGGAGCGCCTGCAGCATTTGCATATGCATTTGAAATGAACATAGTTTTCTCTTCTTATTAGCAAAAAATCAATCGACTAACTCTGGTACTTCACGACCTTGACTGGTATAGAAGTCCTTTACAAAGGCGTCTAATGTACCCGTCTCAATCGCCCCGCGCAAACCTTCCATTAACATTTGATAGTATCTCAAGTTGTGAATGGTGTTTAAACGCGCACCCAGAATCTCATTACAACGATCTAAATGGTAAAGGTATGCCCGTGAATAGTTTTTACAGGTATAACAATCACACTTAGGATCGAGCGGTGAAGTGTCATCACGATGACGCGCATTGCGGATCTTAATCACACCTTCACTGGTAAACAGATGACCGTTACGGGCGTTACGGGTTGGCATCACACAGTCAAACATGTCGATACCACGACGCACACCTTCAACTAAATCCTCTGGCTTACCGACCCCCATCAGATAGCGCGGCTTGTCAGCAGGAATTTGTGGACAGACATGCTCAAGAATGCGGTGCATGTCTTCCTTAGGCTCACCTACGGCCAAACCACCGACGGCATAACCGTCGAAACCAATTTCGACTAAGCCTTTTAAGCTCTCGTCGCGTAAATCTTCATAAACACTGCCTTGGATGATCCCGAATAATGAATTGGGATTTTCCAGACGGTCGAACTCATCGCGTGAACGCTTAGCCCAACGCAGTGACATCTGCATTGACTTGCGCGCTTCATCTTCTGTCGCCGGATATGGAGTACATTCGTCAAAAATCATCACCACATCACTGCCCAATGCATGTTGAATTTGCATTGATTTTTCAGGATCTAAGAAGATTTTCTCGCCGTTGATTGGCGAACGGAAATGCACACCTTCTTCGGTAATTTTACGAATGTCACCCAAACTGAACACTTGGAAACCGCCCGAATCGGTCAGAATAGGACGCTGCCAGTTCATAAAATCGTGCAAGTCACCATGCTTACGCATGATTTCTTCGCCTGGACGTAACCACAGGTGGAAAGTGTTACCGAGCAGAATATCGGCGCCAGTAGCACGCACTTCTTCTGGCGTCATCCCTTTTACCGTACCGTAAGTCCCTACAGGCATAAATGCTGGGGTTTCCACTGTACCACGTTCAAAAATCAAGCGACCACGGCGCGCACGGCCGTCGGTAGTGTCAAGTTCAAATTTCATCATTCACCTCGCCAGATAAACAGTCTGACTACATTTTTAATGGCAAGCGCCATTTTGATTAACAATAGAGATAGGGACAGTTCAAAAAGGTTCAACCTTTGGCTGAAAAAAATACCCGCCCAAACTCAATGTGGGCGGCTATTTTAAAACAAAATCTTGGTCTAGTGAGCTTTTTTCGTCACAAACATGGCATCGCCATAGCTAAAGAAGCGATATTTTTGCGTGATTGCGTGTTGATACGCCGCCATAACATGATCAAAACCGGCAAAGGCACTAACCAACATGATGAGCGTCGATTCCGGCAGGTGAAAGTTAGTGATCATGGCATCGACGATTTGGAACTGATACCCAGGGTAGATAAAGATATCGGTATCACCGCTAAAGGCTTTAAGTTCGCCTTCACTTGCACGGGCCGCACTCTCCAGTGAACGTACAGACGTCGTGCCCACAGCAACCACACGTTTGCCTGCCGCTTTCGTTTGGGCAATTAAATCCACCACATCCTGCGGCACATTGGCCCACTCAGAATGCATTTTGTGCTCGAGCACATTATCGACGCGCACGGGTTGGAAGGTGCCGGCACCGACATGCAGAGTCACAAAGGCGATATTTACGCCCTTGGCTTTTAATGCCTCAAGCATGACATCATCAAAGTGTAGACCCGCCGTAGGCGCGGCAACCGCACCGGGGTTCTGGTTATACACGGTTTGATAGCGCTCTTTATCGGCATCCTCATCGGGACGGTCGATATAAGGTGGCAATGGCATATGCCCTACTGCTTCGAGCACTTCTAAAATTGTGAGATCGGATAAGAGTTCGAGTTCAAATAAGGCGTCATGGCGAGCAGCCATCTTCATCTCATAACCGCCGTCGAGATGAATAATGCTATCTACTTTCGGGGATTTAGAGCTGCGCACATGGGCGAGGATACGTTTATCATCGAGCATACGCTCAACTAAAATCTCGAGTTTGCCACCACTGGCCTTTTGGCCAAATAAACGTGCTGGGATCACCCGGGTATTGTTAAATACCATTAAATCGCCGGGATTAATCATCTCCAGCAGATCGGTAAACTGTTTATCGGCGAGCGTGCCAGTATTGCCATCTAAGGTTAACAGACGTGACGCCGTACGTTGCGCCATGGGATAACGAGCGATGAGTTCGTCGGGAAGATCGAAGGAAAAGTCTGTTACGCGCATGCAAAGGCCTCTAGATAGCTTAGAACGGCGGCTAGTCTATGGTTAGAGGCCAATAAGATCAAGATTACTTGTTCGCGATATCCATATCGGTCACTGCATCCTGCTCATTGAGCGTATTTGAGCTCAATGCGTCATCCACATCATATTTAGCCCGAGTGCGAGCAAAATGATCGATGCTGAAACTATGTTGCTCATAGGGAATATCAACCAGCATTTTTTTACGTTTGGGACGCTCGTCTTTACCAAGCATTTTGATGAACCAGTTCCACATCGTCCATGATCCTTAACAGGTTAGTTGATTAGCGCATTTTCTGTCTTTAGCATCAGCATTTACACTCCTGTTAGAAATGCTGAATCTAGCACTACCTTACAAAAGCACACGATTTTTGCCTATTTGCACTTTCCTCAGCGCGCCTGCCCATGATAACGTGAACCAACGCGATTAACCAAGCACAAAAAATGAACATTCTTACACACTTACATCTGGCTGATATCAGTAAAACCCACCTTGGTGCCAATCTAGCAGGCAATTTTATTACCGCGTCGATAGACAATGCCCCACAAGCACTACGCCAAGGACTGTGGTTAAACCATGAAATCAATCAGCTCTGTGCGACCCATGAGTTGACTCAAGAACTCATCGCATTGTTTCCTAAACAGTTAACAAGTATAGCAGCAGATTTGATGTTCATCAGTTTCGATTATTATTTAGCCTTCTACTGGGAAGAATATCATCATCTGTCACTGCCTGATTTTAGCCAAAAAGCCTATAGTGAACTGGCAGAATTTGCCGCGCAAAGCGATGTGTATCACCCTCAGCTATGCCTAGACATTATCGCCGATATGCGCCGTCAAGATTGGTTAAACGGCTACGCCACACCTAAGGGCATTCAACAGGCATTAACCCAAAGGGCCAAAGGTCATCCGCACAGTGCCTTATTTAACGGTGCGGATAAAATTTTAGCCCAAATGCAGATTGAGACAGAAACCGCCTTTCGTACCTTCTACCCCCAGTTGATGGCCTATACCCGTATTTGGAGCCGTAAAACTCCGAGTGACTATTTACCCGAATAATCCCGAGGAGACCATCTCAGTGATAAGAGCAAGCTCAAGGGAGCAATCACCTCATCCAAAGGGATGGAAACAAAAACTGCAAAGCCCTCGATTTTGGCTAAAGCAGCTTAGGGATTTAACCATTATGGCGCTACTGCTCTATGGGGTAAGCCTCTATTTACAACGGGATATGGTCACAGGCCAAGCGCCAGTATTAAGCGGTATTACCATTGATGGCGGCAAGTTTGCACTTAATACAGCCCAAACTGAGCCAACATTAGTCTATTTCTGGGGAACCTGGTGCCCAGTATGCCGCGTAACATCGCCGATGGTTGAGACCATCAGCCAAAATCATCGGGTGATTTCAGTCGCCGTTGCTTCAGGTAGTGATAGTGAGATTCAAACCTTTATGGATGAATATCAATATCACTTTCCGGTACTTAATGATGATAGTGGAACGCAGAGTGCTCTCTGGGGCGCGATGGCATTTCCAGCCATTTATGTTATCGATACGCAAGGAAATATTCGTTACGTTACCTCAGGAGTAACGTCTACCTGGGGGATGAAGTTTAGATTATGGTTAGCGCAGTTTTAATGCCCCATGACATTGTTGAGAATATACTGCTTAGTAACTGATATTTTGCTAGTATGGCCACGCAAAAGATGAGGATACGATGCAGATATTTGATTACCAGCCCCCTTCAGTCCCTTGGTTAGATCTTCGCTATCAAGATAGAGATGTGATCGTTATTAATAAACCTTCGGGCTTATTGTCTAATCCCGGCAGAGCCGCACATACCTTCGATTGTGCCCTCACTCGGCTGCAACGTCTTTATCCTGAAACGATTCTGGTGCACAGACTCGACTGCGCCACCTCAGGAATTATGGTTTTTGCGCGCAATAAAAAAGCCGAATCCCACTTAAAAACCCAGTTTCAAGATCGACAAAGTGAGAAAGTGTATATTGCTGAGGTCATGGGACTGGTCGAGCTGGATGCAGGTATAATTGATTTAGCTATCGCCCCCGACCCCGAGCATCCACCCTATCAAAAGACCCAAGCGGCGGGGACGGCTGGCGCGAAAAGTGCTCTTACCCATTACCGAGTGCTTGAAAGACGCGAAAACAGCACCTTAGTGGAATTAACCCCAGAAACGGGCCGAACCCACCAGCTTAGGGTACATATGCTCGCCCTTGGGCATCCCATTTTAGGGGATGAATTTTATGGTAATGCTGAGGTGATCAAGGCCAGACCGAGGCTGTGTCTCCATGCCCAAAGCTTGAGCTTTACCCATCCGTATTCGGGTAAAAGGATGCATTTTTTCAGTCAGCATCCTTTCAATGAATAATCGGCAAAAATACAAGAGGTCGCGTTAAGCGACCTCTGTTTTAACCAAACCTGACCATCCCGCTACACAGGGATAAGCTTGAGAGGGAATATTATTCGCCCAACTCAGTTGCCATTAAAAAATCACAACCGTTTTAAGCAACACGCTGATTAAAATCAATATCCGCAACTAATTTATCTACTTGAAAATAACTGCCCTGTTCGTTGCAAAATTGCAGTTGCATATTAGGCGTTACCATAAAATACTCACCGAAGAAATTACCGCCCACATCTTCTACTTTTTTGCCCTGTGGCGTATCAGTTAAATTGACTTCATCTAAGCTATGGCAGCCATCACTGAACCAAGTTTCTAAATAATATTTATCCGCTTCTTTATAGAGGGTAATTTTGTCACCTAGCAGTGGACGCTCATCTAACCAACGACCAATAATTTCACGATTTTGCATATCTGTCTCCCGCCAATGTAGGCGACGGCGTTTTTCAATCCCAGACATCCTGATATCCTTATGCAATACCCACTCACCTAAAGTGAACGTCAGTTGTGGTAGTACATTAAGCATAGAACCCATTTACCGCTTTACTCCCCCGAGTCGCAAATTACGTCAAACTCATCAAAAAATGTAATTTTTTGGTTAAATTTAATTTGCTAAACATTTAAAAACTAAAAGATAATTTAGCTTGATTAATTAATGGGCAGTGTAGCTTAATTAGAAAATAAAAACGCGATCTTTATCACTATTTACCTATCGCTAAAGTAAAGATAAATAACCTGTTGCAATACGGTTTATTTAATTACGTATGAATGAGCTTGTTACATCTTTTAATGTCCACTTACAGTGAGATTCTGATATAACAAGATGGATTAAAATCGCCCTACAAATAAACAACAATAAAGCAGGAAGCCTATGCACAATATTCATCGCCGCCATTTTCTGAAAGCCGCAGGCGCCGTCACTGCCGGCCTTGTTACGGCCAATATTGCCCTCGACGCTACCGCCAGTAACGTTGCCCCGAAACCCAGTCGTGGGAAATCAGTTATTGGACTCATTGCCCCTAAAATGGAGGTGGTTAGAGTTGGTTTTATCGGTGTGGGAGAGCGTGGATTTAGCCATGTCGAACAGTTTTGTCACTTAGATGGCGTGGAGCTAAAAGCCATTTGCGATACGCACCAAGCGGTTATTGATAGAGCCGTTGAGCATGTCGTTAAACAAAAACGGCCAAAACCTGCGATCTATACCGGCAATGATCTGAGCTATCGCGAGCTATTAAACCGTGATGACATTGATATTGTGATTATTTCCACTCCGTGGGAATGGCATGCTCCAATGGCTATCGACACTATGGAAAGTGGTAAACACGCCTTTGTTGAAGTACCACTCGCCCTCACAGTCGAAGAGTGCTGGCAAATCATCGATACCGCCGAGCGTACCCAGAAAAACTGCATGATGATGGAAAACGTCAATTACGGCCGTGAAGAACTGATGGTGCTTAACATGGTGCGCCAAGGCTTATTTGGCGAATTACTCCACGGCGAAGCCGCTTATATCCATGAACTGCGCTGGCAAATGAAAGAAATTGATCATAAAACCGGCTCATGGCGCACTTATTGGCATACTAAACGCAATGGTAATTTATATCCCACTCACGGTTTAGGGCCTATTTCCCAGTATATGAATATCAACCGTGGTGACAGATTCGATTACCTGACTTCCATGAGTTCGCCAGCTTTAGGTCGTGCTTTATATGCTAAGCGAGAATTTCCCGCCGATCATGAACGTAATCAGCTCAAATACATTAATGGCGATATGAGCACTAGCCTGATTAAAACCGTGAAAGGCAGAACCATTATGGTTCAACACGATACCACCACCCCAAGACCCTACAGTCGCCATAATCTAATCCAAGGCACTAACGGTGTGTTTGCTGGCTTCCCTAATCGTATCGCAATCGAAAATGGGGGTTTTGGTCAGAGTTACCACGAGTGGGATATGGACATGCAAAAGTGGTATGACAAATACGATCACCCACTGTGGCAACGTATTGGTAAAGAAGCCGAAATCAACGGCGGTCACGGTGGCATGGATTTTGTGATGCTTTGGCGAATGATCTATTGCCTACGTAACGGCGAGGCACTCGATCAGGATGTCTATGATGGTGCGGCTTGGTCTGTGGTCAATATTTTAAGTGAACAATCACTCAATAATCGCAGTAACTCAGTAAACTTTCCCGACTTTACCCGCGGTGCATGGGAACATGCTAAGCCCCTAGGGATTGTGGGAGCCTAAATCGCGCTGAGTTGAGCGTGTAACAGTAGATTAAGGGGACAAGCATTAGCTTATCCCCTTATGACTCAATAACAGCCTATTGATTTAATTTTTAATGCAAAATCACCACTTTGCTGCGCACCAATCACTAGCCCAATACTTGTGAGACGGCTCAAATCAATCTCAGCACGCTCAATCGGCTTGCCACGGCACTGGGGATGAAACGCCGTAAAGGGGATTTCAATACGTTGCCAGTGAATAATACTGCCACCATTAACGCCAAAAGACTGATGCTTAGCATCGGGCATCGGCGCTTGATAAACCGTGCTCTGAGGCGTGTCGGCATCTTTGAGATTCACTTTGTAGTGCTTGCTTCTATCACGGTCGAGTTCGAGATAAATCCCAGTGAATTCACTCACATTTTTGGATTCAAACTCACAGCGCACCGAGGCAAACCCGCCACCATTGGCGAGTGACACATGGCCGCTAAACATCCCATAGCCTAACGGAGAGATGGCGAGCTTACTGCGTGACAAACCGCCCATCACTGTATCATTAACACCATACCAAGACTTTGCCGCATTTAACTCTTTAAAATCGAAAAGGATCATAACTACTCCCATAAAAAAAGCAGCCACCGAAGTGACTGCTCCTATGATACTTTCTTCTACACTAACAACAGCACACTTTATCCAAGTTTAGCTTTGTTTTCAGCGGCTTCACAAGCAGCAGCGGTAAAAATCACGTCCGTAGAGCTATTCAGTGCCGTTTCGGCAGCATCTTGGATCACGCCGATAATAAAACCAACAGCAACCACTTGCATCGCCACATCGTTAGAAATGCCAAACAAGCTACAAGCAAGCGGAATAAGCAATAACGAACCACCCGCCACACCAGATGCACCACAGGCAGAAATCGCAGCTACCACGCTAAGCAGCAAGGCCGTCAGCAGATCAACTTGAATCCCCAAAGTATGTGCCGCTGCTAAAGTCAGTACGGTAATCGTAATCGCAGCGCCGCCCATATTGATGGTTGCCCCTAACGGGATAGAGACTGAATAAGTATCTTCGTGCAGATTTAACTTTTCACACAATGCCATATTCACTGGAATATTGGCCGCACTTGAGCGGGTGAAAAATGCCGTCACACCACTCTCACGCAGACAGCGGATCACAAGTGGATAGGGATTACGTTTGATTTTAACGTAAACAATCAGCGGGTTAATAATTAAGGCGATAATAGCCATCGCACCGAGCAATACGGCTAATAACTGAGCGTAGCCCGCAATTGCCGCAAAACCGGTTTCAGCAAATGTGGCAGCAACTAGACCGAAAATACCAATAGGCGCTAACCGAATGATAAAATGCACCATTTGCGAAATACCATGGCTCACATCCGCAAACACTTGTTTGGTTGAATCACTCGAATGATGTAAGGCTAAGCCAAGACCCACACCCCAAGCCAAAATACCAATATAGTTCCCCGTCATCAGGGCATTCACGGGGTTATCAACCAGTTTAAACAACAGGGTGTTAATCACCTCACCAATTCCCTGTGGCGGACTGGTGCCTTCAACACCCGCAACTAACACCAGATTAGTCGGGAACATCATACTTAAAATCACAGCGGTTAATGCAGCAGCAAAGGTACCCAATAAGTACAACACCACGATTGGGCGCATATTCGTTTGAGTATTTTTCTTTTGATTCGCAATGGAGGATGCCACGAGAATAAAGACTAGAATAGGCGCTATCGCTTTTAATGCACCAACAAATAAACTACCTAAAAAAGCGACTTGTTTGGCCCATTCATGTGAAAAACTGGCTAAAGCGACACCAGCGATAATCCCGACGAGAATTTGCAGCACCAAACTGCTATTAGCCAACTTGGCTAAAAAAGATGATTCTTGTTTCATTACTTAACCTATCGTTATTATATTTCGGCTGAGTTTCCCCATCCCACACCTTCAAAATTGAGGCCAATAAGGTTTTATAGGATGTGATGGAACTTGTCTAGCTTTGCAGGGAAATAAGCGAATTAAATTACCCAGTCCCTGCAAAACCCTTACAAAAATCCAACACGCTCTAATTTGACCGCTTAGCCGCTAAATCAGCCCCCCGTAGCATGGCTTCCACAAGCTCATGGGCATCAAACTTAGTCAGCGCCTCATTTGCCCCTACTTGATGGGCTTGGCTGACGCTGATTTCGCTGGACAACGAGGTATGGAGAATAATATAAGCATTAGCCAACAGTGGATTATCTCGGACTTCAAATGCCAGTTCATAGCCATCGAGCCCCGGCATTTCGATGTCACTAACTAAAATATCAATCGGGTGACGCTCAGCAGCCGCCTGCTCCATAATAGAGAGCGCTTCTCTTCCATCAGGGGTCACGAAATAGGGAATATTAATACTATCGAGCGCATCGGAAAGTTGCTTGCGGGCCACCTTAGAATCATCGACCAACAGAATCCGCATGGGTTTTAACTTCTCCCGCTGCACATCCGTTAGGATTGCTCGATTGGCCTCAGGTGCATCGGGGAACACCTTAGACAGTAACAGCTCCACGTCAAGTAACTGCACTAACTGATTATCGTAGCGCGTCACCCCAGTTAAAAAGGCATTTCTCCCTAAATTTGCCGATGGCGCTTCAATGTCACGCCAATTGCACTCAATAATTTTATCAATAGCACGCACTAAAAAGCCGATAATCATGCGCTGGCAATCAGTAATGATGATATAGCAATGTTTACGTTCTTCATCACTGATTGGCCGATAACCAATGGCAGCCGCCATATCCACCACAGGAATGGTATGGCCGCGAATGGTTGCTGCACCAAGGATGGTGGGATGGGATTGAGGAATTTTACTCAGCGGCGTGTAGGGCACTAACTCACGAATTTTAAGCGTTCCCAGAGCAAAGATCTGTGTTTGCGATAGCCGAAACAGTAATAGCCCCTGGGATTGACTTGCCTTACTTTTCATAAACCTAAATTCTCGTCATCTATTCTGTTTTTATCATAGCGGTTCGTCAAATGAGTTGCGAACGCTAAAACTGTGATTGAGTTACCTTAGCTTATAACTGTGACTCGATTGGCAGTACCCCAAGGAAATCGGCGACAAATACGCGCCAAAATCCGGCGTCAGGCTCACTGTCATAACGCTGTTTAGTCGCATCATCCCACCAAACGATATTCCCTTCTTCCAAGGCGAGTCTATAGGTCTTGGTCGCTAGTTTTTCTTCAATATTATGAGTGACATGACGACTAAACTGCGGTTGTGTGAGCAGCAATCCAAGTTCGGTATTGATCGCCGCAGAACGGGGATCAAAATTAAATGAGCCTACAAATATCTGTTTATTATCAAATACAAATGCCTTGGCATGTAAACTGCTTTTGGAACTCCCACGCCAGCTATGGGAGCGCACTCCCGCCTGTGCCTTGACCTCATATATTTCAACACCCGCAGCTAACAAGGCTTGGCGATATTGTTTATAGCCCGCATGTACCGCCAGCACATCAGTCGCAGCCAGACTATTGGTGAGTACACGCACCCGTTTGCCAGATTGCGCCAAGATAGTCAGCAAATCGACTCCAGATGGTGTCGGCACAAAGTAAGGCGAGATGATAAACAATTCGGACTCCACCTGCGTCAGATAAGGTAATAACTGGCTGATTAACCAAGTGGTTTTATCGTTCTGGGCTAATTTGTCGGGCGGGTCAACCAGCACTAAGGCTTCTCCCCAAAACCAAGTCATATTGTCACGCTGTAAATTAGTCAATATCTGGCTCTGGGCTAAGCGTTTTACATATTCGCTAGACTTAGACTGCTCGCGCTGCTGGGCGATCTGCTGGGCAAACGCTTCAAGCTCTGCCTGAGTGGGATTATGCCCACTTAACACTTCAATCGGATGGGTCGAGTCGGCATTCCAATATCGGTCAAATTCATCAGACACCTGCGATACGGCATCGCCAATGGCTAATAGATCAAAGTCACCAAACTCGAGGTCACGATTCGCTGCAAAATACTCATCGCCAATGTTACGTCCACCGACAATGGTCATCACATTGTCCACGGTGAATGACTTATTGTGCATCCTATGGTTTAAGCGGCTAAAACCAAACAAAAATGCAAGATCGCGGTAATTTCGCTCTGTGGTTGGATTAAACAATCGAATACTGATGTTAGGCTGGCTCGCAAGGGCGATTAACTGCTCATCCATATCGGCACTGGTCATATCATCGAGCAATAAACGCACTCGCACCCCGCGCTGTGCTGCATCCAATAAAACCCTCGTCATTAAGCGGCCAGTTTCATCATTGCGATAAATATAGTATTGCAAATCGATACTGCTAACGGCGGACTCAATCAACAGCAATCGCGCCACAAAGGCGTCGACACCATCGCCGAGGGGAAAAACACCCGTTTGCTCAGGATGTTGTTCAAGAGCCCCCTTGACGGCCTGATACAAGATTGAATTAGTGGCCAAAGGATAGGCGGTTTCAATTGATTTTGCGGGTAATTCTGGCATTGAGCTACAACCGTTAATCAATACAAGCAAGAGTCCCCAAAAGGGAATAGAGAGGCGAAAGACCCTTTGTTGGATTGAAGAAATCAATCCATTGAGCCTTATTGCCTTAGCGAAAACGCCACAGTTATCATGCGAAGATATCCCTATTATCGTCACCAAGTGGTATTCCTTAATGATATTAATTCAAATAGTTAACCTAAACTCGGGGTAACCAGTGTCGAAAAATCTAAATTTTACAAACTAAATTAATGCAATAAATGATTATTTTGAAAAGCAAAATCTTTTTCTGACAGAATGCGTAGATATAAGTGCTCTGTCGTAGGCCATCGCGAGTTATGGTTTCATAGAGCCACGCACAGAGGCCCGAAAAGCTGCCCATGCCGCGGCGCTACTTACCAAAGCTCAGGTTAGTTAGTCTTGCAAGGCATAGAGCACGTCGAAGGCAAACTGATCCCACCCCTCAGCGCTAAAAGCAATGTCGCGAATACTGCGAACTTGGCTTACAGCATGCAAAGGCGCAGCGCCATTGACCATCAGATAGTAGGCCATGATAAGCCCTGTGCGATCTTTGCCAGAACGACAATGAACTAACACGGGTAAATTATCAGCCTCACATTGTTGAATAAAAGCGAGTGCCTTCGGTAATTGGGCGACACAAATGGCGATATCCCCTTCCTGGGGCGGCACGTTTCTGGAAAACGGGATACATTCATAACGCAAACCATGGTGCTGAAAACTACCGGGCTCGCAGCCTTCTCCGCCATTAACGGATAACACGGCGCGGATCCCCGATGCTTTAAGCTCTGCTAAATCCCAAGGGTCCTTATTAGGGCCACTGCGGCCCGCGATTTTACCTTCAACTAACCAAAATAAATGCTGCATACTGCCTCTACCAAACCAATTCGAAACAACCTGAAGATATGCTAAGCATAACTCACACCTGAGGAATTAAGACTTTTTACCCCAAAACTCAACATTCGCCACGGGTAACTGTTTACGCTTTTTCTTGCCAGAGCCTTCGGGCTTGGCCTGAGGTTTTTCCTGCGCTAACACATCCAGCGGTATTTCAGCATTGGCTTCAAATCCGGGGATTTGTTCACGCACCAGTTTGATTTTGTTTTTCTTTTCAATCACACCAAAGTGGTGATATTCCTCATGGGAAATTAAAGTCACCGCGAGGCCCACCTCGCCCGCACGACCGCTACGACCAATACGGTGCATATAATCGGCTGGACTTCTTGGTAAATCAAAGTTAATCACGACGGGGAGTTTATCAATATCAATACCACGGGCTGCGATATCAGTCGCAATTAGCACACTAATGTCACCATTTTTAAACCCATCAAGGACGCGAGTCCGCGCACCTTGAGCTTTATCGCCATGGAAGACTTCGGCGCTAATTCCCCGTTTTGACAACTTTTGCGCGAGGTGGTTACAGGTATTTTTAGCACTGACAAAAATTAACGCCTGTGACCATTGATGCTGTTTAATCAAATGGGCCAATAACGCTGTTTTTTGCTCGCGGTTAACGGTTATCACACGCTGCACAATGGTGCTTTCTTGCTCACTTTGCAGATGAAACTCAAGCGGTTGATGGAGTAATTGGGTCGTTAGCGCGCGCACTTCTTCGGGGAATGTCGCCGAAAACAGTAAGGTTTGTTTTTTGGCAGGGAGCGCCTCAAGCACTTGATTTAATTCATCAGTAAACCCAAGGCTTAACATGCGGTCCGCTTCATCCAGCACTAAGGCCGAGACGCGATTTAACTTAAGCGCATTGCTGGCTAATAAATCCAGTAAACGCCCAGGAGTTGCGACCAACACATCGGCGCCAGCGCGTAAGCTTTGCATTTGCAGATTGACAGACACACCACCAAAGGCCGCGACTATCTTAAGTTGGCCATTGAAGTGGGATGCATAGGATAAAAAGCTGTCGGCCACTTGCTGCGCCAATTCGCGGGTAGGTACGAGCACCAAACACCGCACTTGGCCTGCCGACTTATCATCACTTTTCGCTTCACTCAATCGCTGCAATAACGGCACTGCAAAAGCAGCGGTTTTTCCAGAACCTGTATTCGCCCCTGCTAACACGTCCTGTCCACTGAGTACGGCAGGAATGGTAGCCGCCTGTATCGGAGTGGGAAAAACATAACCCAGCTCAGAGAGTCGATTACATAAGGGGGCAATAATGCCAAGTTCGGCAAAGCTGGCAACGGAGGAAGAAGCTTGGGTCATAAAAAATTACATGGCTCATCAATAACAAATATGACCGCTATTCTAACGTAAAATGCGCGCCCTTGCTTGTCGATTCCAGCATTAACAGTTGCTGTTTCATCGTAAGTCCATAGGCATAACCCGTTAATTGGCCATTTTTACCAATGATACGGTGACAGGGGACAATAATCGCGATGGGGTTGGCACCATTAGCCGCGCCAACTGCCCGAACGGCTTTGGGTCTTGCGATACGCTGGGCGATCTCGCCATAACTGCAACTCTGGCCATAACCGACCTGCACCAAGGCCTGCCACACCTGCTGCTGAAATTCGGTGCCCTTGGGCGCTAAGCTTAAGTGGAACTGGGTTAGCTCACCGCGAAAATAATCCAGAAGCTGCGCCTTTGCCTGATCAATATGACTTTTAGCCCGCGCGAGTTGGTCATTACTTGCGACCTTTAGGGGGATCTCGGTACGACTCGACCCCACAACAGTTAAATGGCTCAATCCGTAGGCATTGGCATTAAGTTGTAGTACTCCCACAGGGGTACTTAAAATATCGACAGCGCAGGGCTGATAATCTTTGGCCGTTGGGGCGCTAATCAGTTGCGATAAATTCGGGCTCATAGTGGTTCTCGTCAGCGGCTTTAGTACAGTGTTTTCGTACTGTGTTTCAAATAGTGGCTCTCATATAGAGCCTCGGTACTGAATCAATAAACATGGCCTGAAATGTCCTATGCATTGGACCACAGCAGGAAGGTCAAATAACTCCCCCAAGGGGCGATATCTGCACTTATCCGCTCAACAATCGCTGAATAATCCAGTTGTTTTTGCGCTTCAGTATCTAACCCTGTCTGCTCACCCATCGTCGCCAGTAATTGCTTTTTCACAATTAAATCCGTGTGCAGGAAGATATTTGGATCGCCAAGCCCACGTAATTTGGCATAGGCAATGGTCCAGGGGCCAATGCCTTTTACCCTAATCCACTCATCGGCTGTGGCTTCTGGGTGTTCACAGATAAACGCAGCAAGCGCATTGAGCGCCAGTTTGCGCGCGCCAGGCATTTTAAGCTCATCGAGGCATGCATGACGGATCAGCTGCGGTGTAGGGAACAAGCGATACTCTTGCCCGTTTAAGCTAAAACGTTCGCCATAGGCTTCGACCAATAAATTGAGTAACTTAGTGGCCTGCACTACGCTCACCTGCTGACCTAAAACGGCTCGGCAACCCGCCTCAAATAAAGATCCTGCTCCCGGGATCCTAAGACCTGATTTAGGGATTAACTTAAGATCGGTCAAACGCTGTAGGTTGTGCTCAATCAGCTGCATATCTGCATCGAGATCTAAAATGCGCCGCACTTGGGTGATGAGTTTTTGTAGGCCGGCCAAGGGCGAGTCGGGTGTTAATGTCAGTGTGATTTTAAAGCGATGCAAATGTGCCTCATGGGCGATACGCACCACTGCGCAGATATCCTCAAGTTGCAAGGTGCGACCATACTCAAGTGTATCTTGGGACATCATGTCGTTGGAGTCATGATTTGCCCCCTCACTAAACCACTCCATTCCCGCCACGGCGCGCAGGCGATAAAAGGCTAACTGCGCCGGCCAATCGAGCGGCGGTCGGTAATACTGATATAGACTCAAACTGTGCGCTGGCATCTCCTGCGGACTAGCCTTATTAGTTCTCTCCTCTTCCTCTAACTTGGCAGTCGACTTCAGACTGGATTTTCTTAACTGTGTGGGCGTTAATTGCAGAGTCTGTTGAAATGCCTCGTTGAAACGGCGAATACTGTTAAAGCCTGCGGCAAGCGCAACCTGAGTGATGGGCAGCTGCGTCTGATGCAACAACTGTTTTGCGAACATTAACTGACGATAGAGTGCAAATTGCTTAGGCGAAGTGCCAAATCCAGAGGTAAATAACTTATTTAGATAACGGCTGCTGATCCCCAGTTTGTCCGCCAAGGCCTCGACCGTTAATCCATGCTCACCCGATAAGGCGCCAGCTTCAATCAAACCTATAGCTCTGTCTAGGGTTGTGCCTGTCCCTTTCCACGGATTAGAGCCTGGTGCACTGTCGGGGCGGCAACGTAGGCAAGGCCTCAGCCCCGCCTGTGCGGCTTTAATGGCCGAGTCGAAATAACGTACGTTTTCTTCTTTAGGTGCAACGGCAGGGCACACCGTTCGGCAGTAAATGCCCGTACTTAACACGCCCACAAAGAACTTACCGTCAAAACGTGGATCACGGCTGATGCGAGCCTCGCGGCAAATCGTCGCGGATAAGTAGCACTCTTGCAAATCGTTTACTACCGGCACGACTAGTGGTTTAGTGGTTGGTTTTGGACTCACTGCTATCAGCTTCATTTGGCTATCCGACAATCTTATTCACAATTTTGTACTTGTCGGTTACTGTACGTCACCCTATGCTAGCACACTCGCGGAAAACGGAACTGGATCATCGCGTGCTTTTAAAGTGCAAGATCCTATATGCTAGACACCTCGACGTTTTCCCCATTTACTTTTCTCAATAAAATAGAGTCAATTCATGTTTAAACGATTTGAATCTTGGGTGGAAGCCCTACCGGATGGCGAACCAACCAAGCCTCCCACGGGGGTGTATGCGTTTTGCCGCCACTACACTAAGGGTTATGAATTACCGCTGATATTAATGTCAGTGTTGACAGCCTTCATCGCCATGCTCGAAGTTTCACTCTTTGGCTTTATGGGACAATTAGTCGATTGGTTAGTGAAAAAAAGCCCAGAGACGCTCTATCAGGATGAAGGTTCAACGCTGATATTAATGGGTGTAATGGTCCTACTGGTGATGCCATTATTAGTGCTATTTCATGCACTAATCATGCATCAAACCTTGCTGGGTAATTATCCCATGTCGATCCGCTGGCTTGCGCACCGCTATCTGCTCAAACAAAGCGTCTCCTTCTATCAGAATGACTTTGCTGGCCGTATTGCCACTAAGGTGATGCAAACCTCCCTTGCGGTGCGTGAAACCGTGATGAAACTCCTCGATGTACTGGTATACATTTTAGTCTACTTCACCTCCATGCTGGTGATGGTGGCCAGTGCCGATGTGCGCCTAGTGGTCCCGATGCTGATTTGGCTAGCGCTCTATATTGGTCTGCAATGGTACTTTGTGCCGCGGCTTAAAACGGTCTCAACCGAACAGGCCGATGCCCGCTCGACGATGACAGGACGCATTGTTGATAGTTACACCAATATCACCACGGTGAAACTCTTCGCCCATACGGATAAAGAGGCCGAGTATGCCAAGGCGAGTATGCGCAGTTTCCTCGACACGGTTTATCGCCAGATGCGCCTCGTCACAGGGATCAGCGTCAGTGTACAAATCATTAACTACTTACTCGCGTTCAGCATTGCCGCCGTATCAATCGCGCTTTGGAGTGACAATGCCATCTCGGTGGGTGCAATTGCAATTGCCGTGAGTTTAGCGCTGCGCCTCAATGGGATGTCGCAATGGATCATGTGGGAAATCAGTTCATTATTTGAAAATATTGGTACAGTCACCGATGGGATGAACACCCTTTCCAAGACAACACTCATTCAAGACTCGCCAGATGCAAACACCTTAGTAGTGGAACAAGGTCGGATCGATTTTAATCAGGTGAGCTTTCATTATGGTGAAAATACTGGCGTAATCGACGAACTCAACCTCACGATCAAAGCGGGCGAAAAAGTCGGTCTAGTTGGCCGCTCTGGCGCGGGTAAGTCTACCTTAGTCAATCTGTTAATGCGCTTTTACGATGTTGAGAAAGGCCAAATTTGTATCGATGGACAAGACATTAAATCTGTCAAACAGGATTCGCTACGTTCACAGATTGGTATGGTCACCCAAGACACTTCCCTACTGCACCGCACGATTCGTGAAAATATTCTGTACGGCAATCCAGGGGCGAGCGAAATCCAACTCGAACATGCGATTAAACAAGCTCAGGCCCATGATTTTATTAATGAACTAACCGACCCTAATGGCAATCATGGTTTAGATGCACAAGTCGGTGAACGCGGCGTGAAACTCTCTGGCGGACAGAGACAACGTATCGCGATTGCTAGGGTGCTATTAAAAAATGCCCCTATTTTACTGCTCGATGAGGCCACTTCTGCCTTGGACTCTGAAGTTGAAGCTGCGATTCAAGAAAGCTTGTACGAATTGATGCAGGGCAAAACCGTAATTGCAATAGCCCATCGATTATCAACTATTGCCGCAATGGACAGATTAATCGTGCTCGATCAAGGACGTATCGTCGAGCAAGGAACACATCAAGAGTTGATTGCTGCTGGCGGTATTTATGCCCAGTTATGGGCTCACCAAACTGGCGGATTTTTAGGGGTTGAATAGTGCCGAGTTGTAACTTAATGAACTGATTTTAAAGGCGACATTAAGTCGCCTTTTTATTTTGTTCTGCCCCGTCCTAAATAGTGTTGTTGCATACTAACAGCGAGACATCGTTCCAAGACTTTATCCCAATATGCAGCAAGCAAGTCTAACCCCAATAGAAACAGAGAAAACCAATAAACGTTGTGGCTTGTGGCTTGTGGCTTGTGGCTTGTGGCTTGTGGCTTGTGGCTTGTGGCTTGTGGCTTGTGGCTTGTGGCTTGTGGCTTGTGGCTTGTGGCTTGTGGCACGATAAAATAATAGATACAAAAAAACCATCTTTCGATGGTTTATTGTCTTCAACTAACGTTAGCGATTAACTTTAGTTGAGGTGGTATCCCCTAGGGGATTCGAACCCCTGTTACCGCCGTGAAAGGGCGGTGTCCTAGGCCTCTAGACGAAGGGGACACAAGGACTTATGTTTTTCCTCATAACTGAGGTCTTACTATTTATCTCAAACAACTCGTTAGTCATTTGTGATGCACTCTATCTTATTAGAGATAGAGTGGTATCCCCTAGGGGATTCGAACCCCTGTTACCGCCGTGAAAGGGCGGTGTCCTAGGCCTCTAGACGAAGGGGACACAAGGACTTATGTTTTTCCTCATAACTGAGGTCTTGCTATTTATCTCAAACAACTCGTTAGTCATTTGTGATGCACTCTATCTTATTAGGGATAGAGTGGTATCCCCTAGGGGATTCGAACCCCTGTTACCGCCGTGAAAGGGCGGTGTCCTAGGCCTCTAGACGAAGGGGACACAAGGACTTATGTTTTTCCTCATAACTGAGGTCTTACTATTTATCTCAAATAACTCGTTAGTCATTTGTGATGCACTCTATCTTATTAGAGATAGAGTGGTATCCCCTAGGGGATTCGAACCCCTGTTACCGCCGTGAAAGGGCGGTGTCCTAGGCCTCTAGACGAAGGGGACACAAGGACTTATGTTTTTCCTCATAACTGAGGTCTTGCGATTTATCCCAAACAACTCGTTAGTCATTTGGGATGAAAGTGGTATCCCCTAGGGGATTCGAACCCCTGTTACCGCCGTGAAAGGGCGGTGTCCTAGGCCTCTAGACGAAGGGGACACAAGGACTTATGTTTTTCCTCATAACTGAGGTCTTGCTATTTATCCCAAACAACTCGTTAGTCATTTGGGATGAAAGTGGTATCCCCTAGGGGATTCGAACCCCTGTTACCGCCGTGAAAGGGCGGTGTCCTAGGCCTCTAGACGAAGGGGACACAAGGACATATTAATTTGACAACTATTATGACTAACAGTGCTCTCGCTTAATATGGCGAAATTGGTGGAGCTAGACGGGATCGAACCGTCGACCTCTTGCATGCCATGCAAGCGCTCTCCCAGCTGAGCTATAGCCCCAAACTCTTTCGACAAAACTGAAACTCAGTATATCGCAGAAATTTAGATTTGTTCTTACCAGACAACTCGTTAGCTATTTGGTAGGAGCACTATGTCGTAAAACATAGTGGTATCCCCTAGGGGATTCGAACCCCTGTTACCGCCGTGAAAGGGCGGTGTCCTAGGCCTCTAGACGAAGGGGACACAAGGACATATTAATTTGAATTTCGTTAAAAACTCTCGCTTAATATCGGCGGTAAGTTTGGTGGAGCTAGACGGGATCGAACCGTCGACCTCTTGCATGCCATGCAAGCGCTCTCCCAGCTGAGCTATAGCCCCAAACTTATTAAACCACATTTAAGTGCACTACAAGCATTTGCTCGTCTGTGTCTCAACTGCGAGGCGCATTCTATGCAGCGCACCTAAATGTGTCAACTCGTTTTTTAGGAATTTATTCTATCTGCTACAAATTCAATCGCTTTGGATATTCTTTGCTCAGAGCGTGCCTTTCCTATTAAGAATAAGGTGATATCTAAGCCTGGAGACTGCCCTGCTCCGGTCACAGCGACACGTAATGGCATCCCCACTTTACCCATACCTACTTCTAATTCCGCAGCGGTGGCTTCAATGGCTTGGTGGATACCTTCAACGGTCCATTCTGTTAATGCCGCTAGCTTTTGTTGCACTAATTGTAATGGCTCAAGCGCCACACCACGTAAATGCTTTTTCGCCTGCTCGGCATCGAACTCGGCAAAATCTTCATAGAAGTAACGGCTAGATGCAGCTAACTCTTTTAACGTTTTGGCACGTTCAGCTAATGCTGTCACTACAGCTGATAAAGCTGGACCATTTGACGTATCAATCTTTTGATCGTCCATATGCCATTGTAAGTGGGAAGCCACATATTCAGGATCAAGCGTCTTAATATAGTGTTGGTTTAACCAAACCAGTTTTTCGGTATTAAAGGCTGAAGGGGCTTTGTTAATATCATCTAACTTAAAGTACTGCTTCATTTCCTCTAAAGAGAACACTTCTTGGTCGCCATGTGACCAACCTAAACGTACTAAATAGTTAAGCAGTGCTTCAGGCAGATAACCATCATCACGGTATTGCATCACGCTTACCGCACCATGGCGCTTAGACAGCTTGGCACCATCATCCCCTAAGATCATCGATACGTGGGCGTATTCAGGAATAGGTGCACCCAATGCTTTAAGGATGTTGATTTGGCGTGGCGTGTTGTTGATATGGTCTTCACCACGCACTACACAGGTAATCCCCATATCCCAATCGTCTACCACTACACAGAAGTTATAGGTAGGTACACCATCGGTACGAGCAATGATCAGATCATCTAACGCGTCGTTTGAGAATTCGATACGGCCACGAACATGGTCATCAAATACGACTGAACCACCGATAGGGTTTTTAAAACGTACAACAAAAGGCTCATCAGTATCACGCGCCGGCAAGTCACGGCAGCAACCATCGTATTTTTGTGCTTCGCCATTTGCCGCTTGTGCTTCTCTTAACGCATCGATACGTTCACGCGAGCAATAACATTTATAGGCTGTGCCCTGCTCTAACATTTGCGCGATGATTTCGTTATAACGATCAAAACGCTTAGTTTGATAGTACGGGCCCTCATCCCACGTTAGACCTAACCAGTTCATGCCCTCTAAAATGGCATCACAAGCGGCCTGAGTAGAACGCTCAATATCCGTATCTTCGATACGTAAAACAAACTCACCGTTATTGGCACGGGCTTGTAACCAAGAATAAAGTGCAGTACGGGCACCGCCCACGTGCAAAAAGCCTGTTGGGCTAGGGGCAAAACGCGTCTTAGTTGTCATAGTGGGACACTAACCTATATAAAGTCGTCTAGATAAAGACAATCACGATAAAAAGTGGGCTTATTCTAGCAGCCTAAGTCAGCGCTGCAAATGGAACATATCCGCTGATAATACAGATAACACAAAAGTCGATGTATTAATTCGATATAGATATCGCTAGCTGACCAATCATAATAGAAACTAAACGCGCTCACTCACCTCGACTCAGGATCATAAATGTATACCAGCGCTGTTGAACTCATGCCCTATAACCGACCTAAAAATCCATCGTCTCGTCGATATAGAAAACCTGATAAAGTTTAGTGGTTATTTGTGCGGTAATATTCACTATGGGCTGATATACAAAGCTTGCTTAAATCACTCAATCTTAAATTGCCCAATAAAGTAACACTTTAAATGAGCGCATGATTAACATTAAGTCAATGCGAACAAAAATAGCGCGACCAATGCTTTTTTCATTAAAAAGCGTTGACACCCGATCGAACCTCCCTATAATACGGCTCCACACAGCAGAGGTCGCTTAGCTCAGCTGGGAGAGCACCTCCCTTACAAGGAGGGGGTCACTGGTTCGATCCCAGTAGCGACCACCATGTGTTAAATGCAAATTTAATCATGGTTTACATGTTGTTATATACCCGGGTCGCTTAGCTCAGCCGGGAGAGCACCTCCCTTACAAGGAGGGGGTCACTGGTTCGATCCCAGTAGCGACCACCATATAACCTCACTGTGTAGTCATTCCCAGGTCGCTTAGCTCAGCTGGGAGAGCACCTCCCTTACAAGGAGGGGGTCACTGGTTCGATCCCAGTAGCGACCACCATATTTGTGAATGACATAAAAATTTGTATTGAAAGAATTCCGGTCGCTTAGCTCAGCCGGGAGAGCACCTCCCTTACAAGGAGGGGGTCACTGGTTCGATCCCAGTAGCGACCACCATATTCTTCATTACTGATTTACCCCGGGTCGCTTAGCTCAGCCGGGAGAGCACCTCCCTTACAAGGAGGGGGTCACTGGTTCGATCCCAGTAGCGACCACCATATTCTGCACTACTGATTTACCCCGGGTCGCTTAGCTCAGCCGGGAG
>NZ_BMOP01000024.1 GCF_014647135.1 Shewanella xiamenensis | reverse complement strand
GGGAAGGTGCTGCACTCTGGGAACACGGACATCCGCGTAACTTAGCGGTCAGTTGGCAACAGCTTTATGGTTCAAATAAGCAGTGGAAAAAACGGTATGGTTATCATCGGCGGTCAATCTCAGAAACTGCCATGTACAGGGTAAAGCAATTACTTGGTGGTAGATTGAGCCTGCGAAATTATAACGGTCAGGTGGGAGAAACTTACGCGATGATAAAGGCTTTGAACAAGCTTACAGGGCTAGGCATGCCTGTAACTTACCGTGTAGTTTGATATTTAGACGATTATGAGGGGCTTTGTTCGCTGAATCGATTTAGGAAACAAAGCCATTAATATATCTGGTCGACAGTTAACTGAGCCTGATTTTATTCACTGGATAAAGCATCATATTCAGCTGACAGGCGTTTCACCTACAGATTTAGAATTTGAATTAACCGAAACTTTTTTGCTTAATAACCTTGAAGATTGTGCGATCACCCTTAAGGCGATTGCTGAACTCGGTATCAGTATTGCGATAGATGATTTTGGTACCGGTTATTCATCTTTGAGTTACTTGAGTAAACTGCCTATTAATGTACTAAAAATTGACCGTTCACTTGTGCTCGATATTGAAAGTAATTTGAATACTGAAAGTTTAGTGGCTAATGTGGTCAGGTTAGCACATGATCTGAACATGAAAGTGGTTGTCGAGGGTATTGAAACATTGGACCAACTCAATATTGTCAAATCCTTAGGTTGTGATGTAGTGCAAGGATACTGCATTTCTAAACCGCAATCTGAAGAGGAGTATTTAGCGCTATTGGCTTCTTTTGAAAGTCTTTCAGCCACAATGGCTTAGGAGAGAGTTATGTTTAATGTACTCTTTGTTGATGATGACAGTTTTATGCTTAGAGCTCTCTTACGGCTAGCGAAAAGACTGAGACCTGACTGGCAGTTTTGGACTGAGGAGGATGGCCTAAACTGGGCAAAATCTATAGCTAATGATGTTAATGTCGATCTTATAATCTGCGATTATTTAATGCCTGATGTTAATGGCGATAGGGTACTCGTTGAGGTTTCAAAACATTATCCCCAGGCAATTAGAGCGTTACTTACAGGTGACACGACAGAGGAAGTAGTATGCAAAGCGGGCAAAACGGCTCATTTTGTATTGAGTAAACCCTTCAATGAACAGGATATTGTACAACTTCTGACCGCTGTGGAACGGGTTCATAAATTGCCATTCTCCCAAGACGTTAGAGCAATGTTGGGCGCAAGTGCTTTATTACTGCCACTGCCAGACATAGTGCAACAGGTCCGCAAAGTGCTTCTAAATCAGCAATCCGAAGCCGCCGATATTGTTGATCTTATTGCCCACGAACCAATTATTACCGCCAAATTATTACAACTCGCAAACTCTGCGTTTTTGGGTTTTAGCCGCACAACACTGTCAATTGAAGAGGCTATCAAACGCTTAGGGGTGGATTTAACTAGCGCGATTATTAGTTCTATCGCCATTGAGCAATCGGCGACGTCGATTATTGATAAGTCTGCACAGAGTAGAATTAACGAACATGCGTATCAGTTAGCGCTTAACGCTCAAAAAATCGCTAAAGCACTTAATTTACAAAAGAGTCTACAAGAAGAGCTATTTATTGCCGCTTTAATGTCGTCAATAGGTGAGTTGATTTTGGCATCTCGTATTTGGCAAGATTCGTTTGCGACTCAATTTACGGAGTGGCCAGTGAGAAAACTCATCGTCTCTATATCAGCCTATCTTTTAACGCTTTGGGGGTATAGCGAATCCTTATGTGACAACATTTTATCCAGCGCAGAGCCTGAGGTGAGTAATGTTGAACATAATCTAGCCTTATTATTATGCTTGGCACACTATGCCACTAAATATCACGGCAGAATCCCCGATGAAATATTGAATAAGCTACCCGATGAGCAAATAAAACTAAAATTAGCTAATCTCTAACTCAAGATACATTTGTGGGCATTTAGATCTTACATATTTATTCGATCACTAACTTATCCCAACTTGCTGAATAGACTGCAACTTTATTCTCTGTCGCTTTCGTGTTTCCTATATAGCAATGTAACCCTTCGAACTCCCTTGGTATGCGAATAAAGTTGAATATCATCTAACTTATTTGCATCACTAGAGCGTGCTTTTTACTGCTATTGTTATCATTAACCGTTTATTTTCCTGAATGAAAAAGCGTGTTAGGTTAAATCCACAATCGCATGCCTCACCTAACGAAAGGATGTTTTATGGTTGAAAAAATCACTGGGATGCTAGCACTCATCGGCGTGCTTTCGCTTTTTTGTCAATGGCTTGGTTGGAAGTTGAGATTACCAGCAATTTTACCGCTACTACTCTGTGGTTTACTACTAGGTCCAGCATTTGGAGTATTAAATCCCGATGCAATATTTGGGGATTTACTGTTTCCGATTATTTCCCTAGGCGTTGCCGTGATCCTGTTTGAGGGCGCATTAACCCTCAATTTTAAAGAGATTAAAGATCATGGCCGCATGGTGACTCACTTAGTGAGTATCGGCATGGTGATCACCTGGGGCTGTATCAGTACCGTCACTTTTTATCTGCTGGATTTTAGCTGGGAAGTTGCACTGCTATTTGGTGCGTTGGTGGTGGTCACGGGGCCAACTGTGATAGTACCAATGCTGCGCAGCGTTAGGCCAAAGTCGCAGCTCGCGAGTATTTTACGCTGGGAAGGGATTGTGATTGACCCAATTGGCGCGCTGCTAGCGGTATTAGTGTTTGAATATATAACGGTATCTGGCAATCAAACTAGCCATGTACTCTATGCACTAGGTTCTATGCTCACACTTGGCTTAGGCTTAGGCGCTGCATCAGGTTACTTAATTGGCCAAGTGATCCGCCACAATTTGTTGCCACACTATTTACGTAATACCGCAGTATTAACCCTAATGCTGGGGATTTTCGTCGGCTCAAATTTGTTGCAGGAAGAATCGGGATTGCTCACCGTGACTGTGATGGGCATTTGGCTGGCGAATATGCGCGGCGTGGATATTGCTGAAATCCTTGAATTTAAAGAAACACTGACAGTTCTGCTGATCTCCGCATTATTTATTCTGTTAGCAGCGAGACTCGACTCGAATGCCATGTTGGATTTAGGCTGGGGCGGCATTGGTGTACTCGCTGTGACCATGCTGATCGCACGGCCAGTTAGTATTTGGGTATCTGGCATAGGCACGTCATTATCAAAGGCCGATAAGTGGTTCCTATGTTGGATTGCTCCGCGGGGGATTGTGGCGGCGGCTGTGTCTTCATTATTCGCCATTAAGTTAGAGGCAAACAATGTGCAGGGCGCCGAAGCCATTGTACCTCTAGTGTTTTTAATCATTATCGGCACCGTGGTGATCCAAAGCCTAACCGCGGGCCGCTGGGCGAAATACCTTGGGGTCACGTCGGGTTCGGCGCAAGGATTATTAATTTTTGGTGCCTCCAAGTTTTCCCGCGAGCTGGCAAAAATCTTAAAAAGCAAAGATGTCAAAGTGCTGCTGGCCGACAGCAACTGGGATAATATTCGTCTTGCGCGGATGGATAATATTCCGGTCTATTTTGGTAACCCTGCCTCGGAACATGCTGAAACCTATATGGATCTAACAGGAATTGGTCGCGTGCTGATCATGTCGCCCTACAAGCAGTTAAACCCGCTAGTGACGTTCTATTTTCAAGATGTATTAGGCGCTAAAAAGGTTTTTGGCCTTAATAATGCCGAGCAGGGCAGCGCGCGCCATCAATTATCTGAGACTTACAAACAGCGGCTATGTTTGTTTGGTGATACGGTTTCCTATGCCAAAATCGCTAGTCAAATGTCGAAAGGGGCGCAACTTAAAGTCACTAACTTAACTGAAAACTTCACCTTTGAGCATTTCCGCAAACGTTATGGTGAAACGGCATTGCCGTTAGTGTATCTAACCAAAGAAGGTAAAGTTGTGATTGTGTCAGGCAATAACAACCAATTCCCCAACGGCATTGAGTTGATTAGTTTATTGCCCGTTGAAGCCCTTGAAGAAGCGAAAATCCAACAGGCGATTGCAGAGCAAGAGGCGATAGCTGCACAGGCCAAAGCGGCGGAAGAAGCGGCTCTTGCGAAAGCCAAGGCCGAGGAGAACGCTGAAGCTGAACGTCAACGACTTGAGCTGCAAGCGCAAATCAAGGCTGCGGAACAAACGCAACCTGAGGTTGAAGTTCAAGAAAACATTAATACATCTGATGAAGCTCTAGCGAAGGGATAAGCCCGTTAAGTGAGACGAAAATAAAAAAGGCACTAGATTGTAGTGCCTTTTGTTTATTTAGATGGGCTTAGTTAGTACCGCTTAGCTAGTACAGCTTAGCGATTAAGCTGCGCGTTCCTGTGAAGTGGTAGAAATCACTTCAGGGCGCAGCTCTGCTGGGTCGAAGTCATCCACATTGATAGACTTCATACGGCCGATTTCGGCACGTTCCAACAGTTGTACTTCGCTGTCGCTTAGTACGCCTAAGGCTTTACCTTCAGCAGCGACTTTATCTAACCACATGAAAGGTAAACGTTTGCCACTGGCTTTACAGACTTTGTCGAATAAAGGTTCGGCGGCCAGAATATCCTTCAGCGTTTGCTCTTGGATACCCACAGCATTGTGCTCAGAGTTAGTCCAGAATTGGCCTTTACCTAAACGATCACGGCTTTCACAAGGGGTTTGCATGATCTTAGCCACTTTATGGTCTAACACATCGCTTGGACGTTTCAGTGGACGACCAAATGGGAACATGATGGCGCGTAATACGCCGCCCAGACCCATTGGGAAGTTATCCAGTAAATCGTCTAATGAAGCCTGTAACTTGTACAGAGCATCTTCAACCGCCCATTGTACCAGTGGTAGATCGTCTGTTTGACGGCCTTCATCTTGGTAACGTTTTAAGGTTGCAGAGGCGAGGTATAATTGGCTTAACAGATCGCCTAAGCGAGCAGAAATACGCTCTTTACGTTTTAAGTTACCGCCTAAGGTTGCCATCGCTAAGTCTGATAGCAGGGCTAGGTTAGCACTGAAACGGTTCATATGTTGATAATAACGTTTGGTTTTATCTGAGTATGGCGCGTTAGAGAAACGGCTTGATGTCAGACCTAACCAGAAGCTACGGACAAAGTTACTGGTCGCAAAACCAATGTGACCGAAGATGGCCGCATCGAAGTTGGCTAAACCTTGGCCAGACTCAGTATCAAACGCTGACTCCATTTCGGCTAAGACATAAGGATGACAACGGATTGCGCCTTGGCCATAGATGATCATCGAACGAGTCAGAATGTTTGCGCCTTCAACGGTTATCGCGATTGGCGCCGCTTGATAGCCACGGCCTAAGTAGTTGTTAGGGCCTAAACACACACCTTTACCACCGTGGATGTCCATGGCGTCGATAACGCATTTCTGCATACGATCGGTCAGGTGATATTTCACGATAGCCGAGATAACCGAGGGTTTTTCACCTAAGTCGATACCTGTGGTGGTTAATGAGGTCACGGCATCCATCAGGTAGGCGTTACCACCGATGCGTGCCATTGGCTCTTCAATCCCTTCCAACTTACCAATAGGCAGTTTGAATTGACGACGAATACGCGCATAGGCACCAGTTGCTAACGCTGCGGTTTTGACGCCACCGGCAGAGTTTGATGGCAGGGTGATACCACGGCCAACAGATAAACACTCAACCAGCATACGCCAGCCTTGGCCAGCCATTTTCGGACCACCGATGATAAAGCTTAATGGTACGAATACGTCTTTACCGCGAGTAGGACCGTTTTGGAACATACAGTTCAGCGGGAAGTGACGACGACCCGTTTCAACGCCTTCAACGTCTGTAGGAATAAGCGCGCAGGTAATGCCCAGCTCTTCTTTATCGCCTAACAGGTGATCAGGGTCACGCAGTTTAAAGGCTAAGCCTAATACAGTCGCAACAGGTGCGAGGGTGATATAACGCTTGTTCCAGGTTAAGCGCATACCTAAGACTTCTTCGCCTTCCCATTGGCCTTTACACACGATACCAAAGTCAGGGATAGAACCCGCATCGCTACCAGCCTCTGGGCTTGTCAGTGCGAAACATGGCACTTCTAGCCCTTTGGCTAAACGTGGCAGGTAATAGTTTTGCTGCTCTGGCGTACCATAGTGTTGTAACAGTTCGCCAGGGCCTAAGGAGTTAGGCACACCTACAGTGGATGCCAGCTCGCTGCTTAAACCCGCAAGCTTTTGCAGTACGCGTGATTGGGCGTAGGCTGAATACTCTAAACCGCCGTACTTTTTCTTAATGATCATAGCGAAGAAGCCGTGATCTTTCAGGTATTGCCATACTTCAGCAGGCAAATCAGCAAGTTGGTGTGATACTTGGTGTTGATTCACCATGCGGCACACTTCTTCAACTGGACCGTCTAAGAAGGCTTGCTCATCGGCACTTAAACGAGCAACAGGGTAGTTGTGGAGTTTTTTCCAGTTTGGGTTACCCGCAAACAGATCGGCTTCCCACCAAGTGGTACCAGCTTCAATCGCTTCTTTTTCGGTTGAAGACATTTCGGGCATGATGCCACGGTACATCTTCATCAGTGGGCGACTGATAACATTTTGTCTAAATGCACTGATATTGAGGGGCAGCGCGATCACCAGGAAGATAATCCAAGAGATAGGGCCGACAACATCGAGTGTCCATCCGGCTGTCATCACAACAGCGGCTGCAATAGTGGCAGTGAGCAAAGATACCCGAAGGTAAGCTAGGGCTCCTAGCACTAAGATCATGGCGATGATCCAAAGTAGGGTAGTCACTGTAATTTCTCCTTAAGTATGACCGAGTGCCAATCACAGGTCATAACGAGTTTTGTTGATTGCGATCACAATTATAGTTTGTGGTCTGACCTGTGTCGCATAAAAGTTAAACCTAAGGCAGTTTTAATACAAGTATTTTTCAAACAATTGTTTAAATTTTTTGTCACCTTTGATCATTCCACAAATGTCATCAACTAGTTACAATGCAAAACTGTGGATATTTGGATAGAGAAAGGCGATAAACATGTGTGAGTTACTGGCGATGAGCGCCAATGTGCCGACCGATATTGTTTTTAGTTTTACGGGTTTAGCACAGCGTGGTGGCGTCACTGGGCCCCATGTTGACGGTTGGGGGATAACTTTCTATGAGGGCCGTGGCAGCAGAACTTTTAAAGATGCTTGCCCGAGTAGTGAGTCGCACATTGCAAAATTGATCAAATCCTATCCGATTAAAAGCGAGGTGGTGATAAGCCATATTCGTCAGGCCAATCGCGGCTGTGTTTCCCTTGAAAATACTCACCCATTCACCCGTGAGTTGTGGGGCCGTTATTGGACCTATGCTCATAATGGTCAGTTAAGCGATTATCAGGCGAAGTTTCAGGTGTCTCGTTATCAGAGTGTTGGTGATACCGACAGCGAGCTGGCTTTTTGCTGGATATTGGAGCAAATCGCGGCCAAGTTTGGTGATCGTCGGCCTGAAGATATGCAAGCGGTGTTTCGATTTGTGGCAACGCTAGCCGAACAAATCCGTGCGCTTGGGGTGTTTAATATGATCCTCAGCGATGGCGAATACTTGATGAGTTATTGCAGTAATAATCTGTGTTACATCACCCGCAGGGCGCCGTTTGGCAAGGCAAAATTAATTGATACCGATGTCGTGATTGATTTTGATAAAGAAACCACGCCACACGATGTCGTGACTGTAATTGCTACTCGGCCGCTCACCGAAAACGAAGACTGGCAGGTGATGCAGCCTGGCAATTGGAAGTTGTTCCGCTTAGGTGAGCTGCTTATCGATTTGTAATTGGGGCGCTGTCACAGTCAGTCATTGCACTTTGACGGAATTAAATAAGACACAAAAGGCCAAACGGAGTCACTCACGTTTGGCTTTTTGTGCTGTTACGGCATCTTAGAAACAGCGCTAAATCCATCTTAAATTGCGATAAATGTGTAACTGGCTTAATTCGCGCCTGTGCCGAGGAGTTTAGGTACTTTCCGCTCCGTCGGAACTTCAATATCAACAGCAGCGGGCACGGCTTCAACTGGCACATCGTCGAAATGATACTTAAGCAGTTTGATATCTAGCTGTTTGCTGCCTTTTTCAAAGTGCGTCAGACGAACGGGGAGGTAGGCTAAATCCGGCGCCATCCAAAAGAAGGTTTGGCGTTTATGATTGTCACGCACGACCTCAATTTTGACTGTATCATAACTGCCGCTTTCAATTGTCATCCGTTCCTTACCAATCACATGGAACTTATACTCATCGAGCTCGTTAGATTTAATCATTTTATAATCAAGCACTTCTTTGCCAACGCTGATATCGAGTCGAAACTGCAGCTGCACCATTAAGGGATCGAAAATATCGCCTTCAAACGGGAATTTACCTTTTTCATCCTTATAACGTGTGTGGATCATGCCCTGTGCCTTAGCAAAGGCGGTTTGTTCGATAAAATTTGGGCCGACGCCTTGGCGCTCATGCAAATAGCGCAGGGGCAATAATTGATTCCCCTCTTGGGCAAACTCACTCAGTACATGGCGCACATCGGTCAGTAATAACAGGCTAAGATCGCTGTCGAAGCGATACTTATAGACGCCATCCTCTATGGCTGGCAGTTGATACTTGGCCTTACCCAGTTCAACATCACCATAATTAACTTGATATTCAGCAGTTTGAGGCGTTAAAGGCGTTGGCGCCGCCATCGCAAATACGCTGTGGGTGAGTGCGAGACTCACGAATAACGTTGGAATTGTGCGCAATTAATGCTCCTTTATATCGCAAACAGAAAGCGTCTAACACTGCTTACCCTATGGCTCAGCTATCAAATTTAAGTGTTTATAACCGAGTTTATATTGGAATAAATAGTTTTTAGATCAATATATTAAATTAGAACGGGATTGACATCACTAAGGTTGCCATATCCGGTTGCCACTCACATTCAGACAAGTTCACTTTGCCACAGTTCACCATTACACCTTCAAGGCGCAATAATTCCATCTGTTCCTGAAAGGAGGCTGAATGTTTTTCGAAGGAAATTTTTCCTTGGCTATTGAGTACTCTATGCCAAGGAAGTGACAAATGTTCGGGAGCCAATTTGAGAGCTCTGGATACATAGCGAGCGCGTCCTGGTAACCCTGCGAAATCGGCGATCTTACCATAACTGCTCACTTTGCCGGGCGGGATCATCGCTACAATCTGCCAAATCTTCGCCATGGGTGATAGGGCATGACTTCGTATCTCTTGTGTATTGTCTAACTCGTCTGGCGTATTAGCCTTATCTTGCTCTAAGTAGCGATAAAGTGGAGACTTATCTTTTGCAAACCGCATGATGATGCCAAGTAAAACATGAACAGATGAGCCAGTGTAGCGTTAAACGAAGGCCAAGTGAAACAGAGGCTAGTTTGAAAAGCCGTAATGTCAATCTAAAAAATCGATTGTAATGATTTTTATTAAACTATTTAGTTTTGAATATTGAGAAAACACAGGAATAGTTCATAATGGCGCCAATTTTTTTGACTCCATAAGAGATGAAACAGGCATGGCTGTACTCGATATTCTGACAATTCCCGATGAACGTCTAAAACGCAAAGCGCAACCCGTAAAAGATATAGAAGCAATTCAGGGATTTATCGATGACTTAATCGAAACCATGTACCACACTGACGATGGTATCGGTCTGGCCTCTACCCAAGTGGGCAGTACAGATGCGGTGATTGTGATCGATTTATCCGAAACCCGTGACCAACCCTTAGTGCTGATTAATCCAGAGATTGTTGAAAAGTCTGGCGAGTATGTGGGTGAAGAAGGCTGTCTTTCAATCCCAGGTTACCGCGCCAAAGTGAGCCGTTTCGAAAAGGTCAAAGTCACCGCCTTAGACAGACAAGGCAAAGCGGTTGAAATCGAAACCGACGACTTTTTAGCCATTGTTTTGCAACATGAAATTGATCATTTACACGGTAAAGTGTTTATCGAGCATTTATCGGCATTGAAGCAACAAATCGCCTTAAAAAAGGTACGTAAATACGCCTAATTTCCCCAATGTCTTGCTCTGTAAAGCCGCACATTAGATTGCGGCTTTGCTGTTTCTAGGCGGCATTACCCGTCGTACTCATGGTGATAAAATTGTTACATTGTTGAATGTTTATCTAGATACACGCAAAACGAGTCTGTTATCAGCATCTATGGGCTAACTACGATGGTAATAACAAAAAATCATCAAAAGCATGTTGTGCCAACAGGTTTGGCACGAAATGGGCACAAATTCAGAAAAACGGCGAATTAGAGGGAAATTGCGGTAAATGTGGATTAAGCAATAGAGGCAAAATCAGACAGAGCCGAAGGGTGGGGCATGTTTGAATGTTTGTGGAAAAACCTAGAACAGGCATGAAGATTTTATCTTCGGCACAAATAAAAGTAAGTATCCCGATGGATATTTATTTTAAATTGCTGTTTTTTAGGGAGTTAAAGTAAAATTTGGTACACCCGAGTGGACTCGAACCACCGACCCCTACCATGTCAAGGTAGTGCTCTAACCAACTGAGCTACGGGTGCACTGTTTGAATTTCACTTTTTAGACTCTGTGAAAAGAGTGGTACACCCGAGTGGACTCGAACCACCGACCCCTACCATGTCAAGGTAGTGCTCTAACCAACTGAGCTACGGGTGCATTGTATTACTTATATCGAAACCGCTAAACGCATCTCGCTTTCGAACGAGCGCTATATTAGGGGGATAGCGAAAGGCTGGCAAGCAAAAAAACGAATTTTATTGTCAAATGGTGAATTGCTGTGCAACTTGCCCAGTGTTTCAGCAAAGTTACTGATAAAACGGCAAGTTAGGCTTCAAAGGTTGAAAAATTAAAAGAAATTAAACAAAACGGCGAGCTAATGCTCGCCGTTGATTCAGGTTAATTATGTCCTATGTCAATGGTGCACGCTGTCGCCTTCAATCAGACTTAAATGTACGCCATGCTTTTGAATATAACGTAGACGGATAAAAAACAGCAGCGCCGCCGAGGTGAGACCTGCAATCAATCCTGCCCAAAAGCCATGGGCGCCCATGGCGGGTACGATAAAGTCGGTATACGCCAAGGTATAACCTAAGGTCATGCCGATTCCCCAATAGGAAAACAGCGTAATATAAAACGCACTGCGGGTATCCTTATATCCACGTAGTGCACCAGCGGCAACCACTTGGACGGAGTCAGATAGTTGATATAGCGCGGCCATCAACATCAAACTGCCAGCAAGTACCACCACTTCAGGATCGCTGTTATATAACTCGGCGATTTGAAAGCGGAATATCACCGTTAAGATTGCGGTCGATAAGGCCAACGATAGTGCTAACCACAATCCGACTTTAGCCACCACGGCAGAAATATCTGCACGATCGCGGCCAAGGTAGTAGCCAATACGAATCGAGACGGCAATACCAATCGACAGTGGCAACATAAATACAATAGCGGAGAAGTTCAACGCTATCTGATGACTTGCCACCACAGTCGCGCCTAATGGCGCCAGCAGCAGGGCGATAATCGCAAACAGACTTACTTCAAAAAATAACGCCATCGCGATTGGCATGCCGAGCTTGGTCATCTTCTTCATGGTGGTAAAATCGGGGCGATGGAATTGGCTAAAGGGTGCCAATGCGGCAAATTTCTTATGAAACTGCATATAAATCGTCATGGCGATCAACATGGCCCAAAATACCAATGCAGTTGCGACACCGCAGCCAGCGCCGCCCATGGCAGGCACGCCGAAGTGACCATAAATAAAGATATAGTTTGCTGGAATATTTACTGCGAGTCCCACAAAACCGATGATCATAGTCGGTAAGGTATAAGAAATCCCCTCACTGCAACCACGCAATACTTGATAGAGCACAAATGCGGGGGCACCCCATAAAATACCGTCGATATATCCTATGGTTAAGTTGTACAATTGGGGCTCTAAATTCATATGGCTGAGCACGAGTGGCGCGGATGCGAGAAACGCCATTACGCCAAGGCCACCAATTAAGGCTAAGTAGGCGCCTTGAAACGCCAAAGGTTGAATGGCTTTCTGATTATTTGCGCCATTGTGATGGGCAAATAATGGCGTAAAAGCCATCAGTAGCCCCTGTACAAATAGAATTGCGGGCAACCAAAGACTGGTTCCCACGGCAACTGCGGCCATATCGACCGCACTGACGCGACCCGCCATTACCGTGTCGATAAACCCCATCATGGTTTGTGTCACTTGGGCGATCAACACTGGAAGTGCGAGTTGAATTAAGCGTTTGGCCTGAAAGCCTGAATGATTCATAAATACAGCCTTTAACGAATAAGCGAGCAAAAAATGTTTACTGGTATAGTTCAAGCCACCTGTGAGGTGGTTGCAATACATAAGAAAGATGGCCTCAATACCCTTGAGGTAGCGTTTAAACCTGATTTGCATGAGGGACTTGCAATTGGCGCAAGTGTGGCAAATAACGGGGTATGTCTGACGGTGACTCAGGTCGTTGATGATAGGGTATTTTTCGATGTAGTGGAAGAGACCTTAAGATTGACTAACTTGGCAAATTTATCCGTTGGGCAGCGCGTTAACATTGAACGCTCTCTGACTTTTGGTAGCGAAATTGGCGGCCATATCCTATCTGGACACATTCATACCAAGGCAAAAGTCAGTCACATTAGTCACACCGAGCAACATTATGATCTGACCTTAAGCGTCGATCCTAAATGGATGAATTATATTCTCTATAAAGGCTTTGTTGGGGTAAATGGTTGCAGCCTTACCGTTGGCGAGGTGACCGAGAGTACTTTTATGCTGCACTTGATCCCAGAAACTCTTAAGTTGACCAATTTAGGCCAATGTCAGGTTGGTGATGAGTTAAATATCGAAATTGACAGCCAAACCCAAGCCATCGTCGACACCGTCGAGCGTGTGCTGGCTAAACGTTTTAGCGGCCAATCTTAATCAACATGCCTAATAAATTTGCTCGTCGTCCGAGTCAATATATAACTCTATAGTTCGGCGGGCATCATCCACATGTAAACGCAGGTGGATGGGGTTACAACAAATTCGGCAGTCATCGTAATAATCCTGATCGCCGCTGCTGGCATCAATACTAATATGTTGATGGTGTCCGCAGTGGGGGCAGGCAATGACTTTATTCATGATCCTCATGGCGCAACTCCTCGCTAACGAAGGGATGACATTTGTCGCTAAGCCTTCATACTGGCTTTGTTTGAGTATACAAGAATGTGCCGTGGCAGCTTAGATAAAGTCGGTATCAAAATCTCAGTAACTAGATTTTTCCATTCAGCTCAGCGCTTGGTACTTTTTTCACTAAAATTTTCTAGCGTAAGAACCGTCAAGCATGTGCACCAGTATAAGTTAACTCAATCCTTTACAGTCATCAGTTCGACGGGCGCCGTCGGTAATATGCCTTCCTCTATATTGTCACTAATGGCCTGCGATAGTCGTTCTATCTGTAGCAAAAGCTCGGCATGGATATCGGCCTGTAAGCCACTGGTGTCGAATTGTACTGTTTGGCTTTGAACCACTATCGGCTCAGGTTGTGTTTTTGGTATGGGGTTAACAGAGATTGGGTTCTGGGCGACTTGGTTAAGTGCAACCGTCAATAGGATACTCGTGAACATACCAACTCCTTTTGCTTCATTATTTACAGCGATGCGACGGCAACGGTATTTGTTATGGCAAATAACAAAGAATCCCGCGGTCATTTAACGCGCATAGCGTAGGGGCGTTAGATGACAGCCACATGAACGATTGACTGCAATATGATGAATTAATGGCAAACTTCGCGGATTGGTTTAATAAATGAATCGATTTGGGCGCTAAGCCCCGCAATCGGGCCATTTAACTTGCGTGTATTAAAGACGATCCCGTAGAATAACTGCCTGCTACGCAAGGCGGCTAAGACTCCTGTACTGTCTTAACCTCGCGAGCATTACTCTTTTTACTTAATCACCATGTGGCCCTACGTGTGGGTCACCACTGGACAAGGATATTTCATGCCTGTAATTACACTTCCTGATGGTAGCAAACGCGAGTTTGCACATCCCGTATCGACTCTCGATGTTGCCGCTGATATTGGCCCTGGTCTTGCGAAAGCCTGTATCGCTGGTCGCGTGAATGGCGAACTCAAAGACGCTTGCGATCTTATCGAAATCGATGCTGAACTTTCTATTATTACCGCTAAAGACGAAGAAGGTATTGAAATCCTTCGCCATTCTTGTGCGCATTTATTAGGCCATGCAATCAAGCAATTATGGCCACAAACCAAGATGGCGATCGGTCCTGTGATCGATAACGGCTTCTACTACGACATCGATCTTGAGCATAAGCTGACTCAAGAAGATATCGAAGCCCTCGAAAAACGTATGCTTGAACTGGCAAAAACCAACTATGACGTGGTGAAACGCGTTGTAAGCTGGCAAGAAGCCCGTGATACCTTCGCCGCCCGCGGTGAAGAATATAAGATTGCGATTCTGGATGAAAACATCAGCAAAGATGCGACACCTGCTCTGTATCATCACGAAGAATACACTGACATGTGCCGTGGTCCTCACGTGCCAAACATGCGTTTTTGCCAGCATTTTAAATTGATGAGCATTGCCGGCGCCTACTGGCGCGGTAACTCTGAAAACAAGATGCTGCAACGTATTTACGGTACTGCGTGGGCTGACAAAAAAGCCCTGAGTACCTATTTAACTCGCCTTGAAGAAGCGGCTAAACGTGACCACCGCAAGATTGGTAAGCAGCTCGATCTTTACCATATGCAAGAAGAAGCACCCGGCATGGTGTTTTGGCATAACGACGGTTGGAGCATCTTCCTCGAGTTAGAAAGATTCATTCGCCGCAAGTTAAATCAATACACTTACCAAGAAGTGAAAGGTCCGCTCATGATGGACCGCGTGCTTTGGGAGCGTTCAGGTCACTGGGATAAGTACTCAGAAGCCATGTTCACCACCAGCAGTGAAAACCGTGAATATGCGGTTAAGCCAATGAACTGCCCTGGCCACGTACAGATTTTCAACCAAGGTTTGAAATCTTACCGTGACTTGCCATTGCGTATGGCAGAATTTGGTTGCTGTCACCGTAATGAGCCTTCTGGTTCACTGCATGGCCTGATGCGCGTACGTGGTTTTACTCAAGACGATGCCCATATTTTCTGTACTGAAGAGCAAGTTCAAGCGGAAGTCAGCTCTTGTATCCAAATGGTATACGATACTTACTCTACCTTCGGTTTTGAAAACATCGTGGTAAAACTATCAACTCGCCCAGAAAAACGTATCGGTGACGATGCGATGTGGGATAGAGCTGAAGAAGCGTTGAAACAAGCCTTACGTGCTAATAATATTGAATTCACTATTTTACCGGGTGAAGGTGCCTTCTACGGTCCTAAGATTGAGTTCACACTGCACGACTGTTTAGACCGTGCATGGCAGTGCGGAACAGTGCAACTTGACTACGCATTACCAAGCCGTTTAGGTGCAACTTATGTGGCGGAAGATAATAGCCGTCAAACGCCTGTGATGATCCATCGTGCAATTTTAGGTTCGTTGGAGCGTTTCTTAGGTATTCTAATTGAAGAATATGCTGGTCGGTTCCCAACATGGTTAGCGCCAATGCAAGTTGTCGTGATGAATATCACCGACAAACAGGCTGATTATGTTGAAGAAGTGGTCAAATTCTTCAAAGAACAAGGTATTCGTGCCTCATTTGACTTGAGGAATGAGAAAATAGGCTTTAAAATACGCGAACACACCTTAAGGCGTGTCCCTTATTTATTGGTCGTTGGCGATCAAGAGATGGAAAATAAGGAAGTCGCGGTGCGTACTCGTGATGGCGTTGATTTAGGTAAGATGCGAATTGAAGATTTCGCCGCTAAAATCCATCAACAGATTTCGCTCCGTAGTCTCAAATTGTTGGAGGAATAGGTCATAAAGATCAAGAAAACAGCAGGGCGTCAGCTGGCCCCTAATAGAATCAATGAAGAAATCACAGGTGTACCAGAAGTACGCTTAACCGGCATTGATGGTGAAGCTATTGGTGTGGTGAGCATCAGAGATGCTCAGAATTTGGCAGATGAAGCAGGTGTAGACCTAGTTGAAATTAGTCCAAATGCTGAACCTCCAGTATGTCGCATTATGGACTACGGTAAGTTCCTGTTTGATAAGGCTAAGTCAGCCAAGGAACAAAAGAAGAAGCAAAAGCAGGTTCAGGTTAAGGAAATTAAATTCCGTCCTGGAACTGACGAAAACGACTATCAGGTAAAACTACGCAACCTGATACGTTTTCTGGAAGACGGGGACAAAGCGAAAATTACGCTGCGTTTCCGAGGTCGCGAAATGGCCCACCAAAATCTTGGTATGGATCTGTTGAACCGTATTAAGACTGATTTGGATGAGTATGCGGTTGTTGAATCTTTCCCGAAAATGGAAGGCCGACAAGCCATCATGGTGCTAGCGCCTAAAAAGAAATAAGTAGGGCAACCTATAAAAGTAGCGAAGGCTATATGCCTTCGCTCGCCTTGCTTTTTATTTAACATCCCAATGCGGAGTTTTAGTAATGCCTAAAATGAAAACCGACAGAGGTGTAGCGAAGCGTTTTAAGAAAACCGCTAATGGTTTCAAGCGCAAGCAAGCCCATTTACGTCACATTCTGACCAAAAAGAGCACTAAGCGTAAGCGTCACTTACGTAACAAGTGTTTAGTTGCCAAAGTTGACGTTCCAGCAATCGCGCGTCAATTACCATACGCTTAATTTAGGAGATTAGAAAATGCCAAGAGTTAAGCGTGGTGTAACCGCACGTGCTCGTCACAAGAAAGTTTTAAAATTAGCTAAAGGTTATTATGGCGCTCGTAGCCGTACTTACCGCGTTGCTGTTCAAGCAGTAACTAAAGCTGGTCAATATGCTTACCGTGACCGTCGTCAGAAAAAACGTCAATTCCGCCAACTGTGGATTGCACGTATTAATGCTGCAGCTCGTCAAAATGGTCTGTCTTACAGCCGTTTCATCAACGGTCTGAAAAAGGCGTCTATCGAAATCGATCGTAAGATTTTGGCTGACATCGCTGTATTCGACAAAGTTGTATTCGCAACTTTAGTTGAAAAAGCAAAAGAAGCGTTAAACTAAGCAATTAGTTTGTCGCACTTAAGAGGGGACCATTTGGTCCCTTTTTTTGTTGCTGTTTTTAGCCACAACATGCAGATAAAAAATAGCAGGCTAAGGTAGTTAACCTATGCCTGCTATTATTTGAGTCTAGATAAGACCTACAGTAGATTATTTCTTCGCGTCTAAGTAACGCTCGGCATCTAATGCTGCCATACAACCTGTACCCGCAGAGGTAATCGCTTGACGGTAATGTTGATCCATCACATCTCCTGCGGCAAACACACCTTCTATACTGGTTTGCGTGGCGTTACCTTGGAGACCACTCTGCACCTTCAAATAGCCGTTGTTCATCTCTAATTGGCCTTCGAAAATCCCTGTGTTTGGGCTGTGACCAATGGCCACGAACACACCGGCAACGGCTAGATCAGTGATAGAACCGTCTTTGGTGCTCTTCATTTTTAGACCTGTTACACCCATTGCATCACCAACCACTTCTTCCATGGTTTGGTCGAGATGCAGGATAATGTTGCCGTTGGCGACTTTATCCATTAAACGGTCGATAAGAATTTTTTCTGAGCGGAAGGTGTCGCGACGGTGAATTAAGTGCACTTCGGCGGCGATATTGCTTAGGTATAGTGCTTCTTCAACGGCTGTGTTACCACCACCGATCACTGCAACTTTTTGATTACGATAGAAGAAACCATCACAGGTTGCACAGGCCGATACGCCGCGTCCTTTGAACGCCTCTTCCGACTCAAGTCCTAAGTAACGGGCAGAGGCACCAGTGGCGATGATCAGCGCATCACAGGTATATTCGCCGTTATCGCCTTTTAAACGGAAAGGACGTTCAGTTAGCGTCACTTCATTAATATGATCGAACAGAATTTCAGTATCAAATTTTTCCGCATGCTTTTGCATACGTTCCATTAATGCTGGACCCGTTAAGTCTTCTGCATCACCTGGCCAGTTTTCAACTTCAGTTGTGGTCGTTAACTGACCACCTTGCTGCATACCTGTGATCATCACAGGCTTTAAGTTTGCGCGCGCAGCATAAACTGCGGCTGTGTATCCTGCGGGACCTGAACCTAAAATCAATAGGTTACTATGTCTGACTTGGCTCATTTTTCTCTCCGTGCTTTTAGCAAATTGCATGGATTGTAGGGAATTTACCTGTAGGGGTAAAGCGATGTTTGGTGATTCTTTTAGATTATGCTAATCGAATCCTAAGGCAAATTGTCAGCCTGAGTTTACTAAGGCTATGGCTTAAAACCGGCGTGAGTGAAGATATGTGTGATCTGCATAAAAAATCGGCCTCAACAGAGTGAGGCCGAACAAAGCAGAGTAGGTCCGTGTGAACCTAGGCTCTCATATGATTAGGCTAATAAACTTGCTGGCGCTGTGTACTCAAGATTTAATGCTTGAGCCACTTCTTTACAAACCAGTTTGCCGTGCATTACGTTCAAACCGTTCAGTAAGTGCTTGTCTTGTAACAGTGCGGCTTTATAACCTAAGTTAGCTAACTTAAGAATATAAGGCAGAGTTGCGTTATTCAGAGCGAAGGTTGATGTGCGGGCTACAGCGCCTGGCATGTTCGCTACACAGTAGTGCACAACATCATCAACGATATAAGTTGGATCTTGGTGAGTCGTTGCATGGGAGGTTTCCACGCAACCGCCTTGGTCGATAGCAACGTCTACGATAGCACTGCCTGGTTTCATACGAGAAATCATGCTACGTGTCACCAGTTTAGGTGCCGCAGCACCAGGAATTAATACGCCACCAATGACTAAGTCAGCTTCTAATACATGGCGCTCAATCGCATCGGCAGTCGAGTAAACCGCTTTAACTGCAGAACCAAATTGCATGTTTAAGCGACGTAGTGCATCGATGCTACGATCAAGCACAACTACATCCGCGCCCATACCGACAGCCATTTGCGCTGCATTAGTACCGACCATGCCGCCGCCAATGATCACAACTTTAGCTGGCTCAACACCGGGTACACCACCTAATAACATACCACGACCACCAGAAGATTTTTCCAGCGCCATCGCTCCCGCTTGGATAGACATGCGGCCAGCCACTTCTGACATCGGGGCTAACAGCGGTAAGCCTCCACGGTCATCGGTCACAGTTTCGTAAGCGATACATACGGCACCACTTTTAATTAAATCTTCAGTTTGTGGTAAATCCGGTGCTAAATGCAGATAAGTGAATAAAATCTGGTCATGACGCAGCATGGCGCGTTCAACTGCTTGAGGCTCTTTTACCTTTACAATCATCTCTGCTTTAGCAAAGACTTCAGCAGCAGTTGCTAATATTTTTGCGCCTGCATCAATATAATCCTGATCAGTAAAACCTATTCCCGTGCCGGCATTCGTTTCTACAAACACTTCATGACCTTTGATTGTCAATTCGCGAACGCTTGAAGGAACCATACCGACACGATACTCGTGGTTTTTAATTTCCTTTGGTACACCAATAATCATTTTTGAGCCTCAATTGCCTGAAAAACCCACTTTTAATGGGCATAATTGTTATTTTATCGTGACCTGAACGTGATTAATTCAGGGATATCTAGTATAGTATCGGCGACGCAGTTTATGCTGCTGAACTTTAGACATACGTAGAATAAAATGTTGTTTTAGTGATAAAGCAAGGTTAAATAAATGGCATATAATAAAAAGAGTCCTGTAAAAGACTTGGATCGCATCGATCGCAACATTCTTAATGAATTACAAATTGATGGACGCATTTCAAATGTGGAACTATCTAAAAGAGTGGGATTAAGTCCTACTCCGTGTTTAGAAAGAGTGAAACGACTCGAAAAGCAAGGATATATCAATGGCTATACTGCTTTGGTGAATCCTCATTTCTTGGGTGCATCCCTACTGGTATTCGTGGAAATCACATTAAGCCGTGATACTCCCGAAGTATTTGATAAGTTTAATCGCGCTGTGCAACTGTTGGATGATATTCAAGAATGTCATCTCGTTTCTGGTGACTTTGACTACTTATTAAAAACACGTGTTTCTGATATGTCGGCTTATCGCCGCTTATTGGGCGAAACTTTACTGAAATTACCTTCTGTTTCTGATACCCGTACCTACGTGGTGATGGAAGAAGTTAAACATACTAGTCGTGTTGCGATAAACCAGCTGCTCTGCGATATTTAATACCCTGAAACGGTTACAATAAGGGGCCTAGGCCCCTTATTTATTCCAGTGTAAGCCTTTTAAAACCACACTTATAACCTTGCTTTTGCCCTTAAGTTAGCCAGCTTAGGGGCATATTTTTATCTGGCATTTGTCTTCAACAATGTAGCCTAAATTGATTGCGGAATAATCAGTTAATGGTCAAAGTCCTAGCTTTTATGAGCCAAGAGCGTTTTTTTAGCTTATAGCAGTAATTCTTAGGAGAAAAACCGCCTAAGATGCTCCACATTTAATGGGATTCTGGTATCGTTAGCCCACCTGTTTCAATTTTATGGATTAAGTCGTTTGTCTCAAGGAAATAGTGTACGCACGCTCTCAGGCTTGCAGCGTCTGCTCGAAGGCGGACTCATCATTTGCTGTGTTGTAGCCACTTATATTTTGCTCGCTTTAGCCAGTTTCAGTCCCTCAGATCCGGGTTGGAGTCAGTCTCATTTTCAAGGTGATATCAATAACTGGACAGGGGCTGTTGGTGCTTGGATCGCCGATATTCTGCTGTATTTTTTTGGCGTGACAGCCTATATCATGCCAATTATTGTCGCCTCTACTGGTTGGCTGCTTTTTAAGCGGGCCCATGATTTGTTGGAAATCGACTACTTTTCGGTTGCATTGCGGATCATTGGTTTTCTGCTACTTATTCTTGGTTTTTCGGCATTAGCCAGCATGAACGCCAATAATATCTATGAGTTTTCCGCAGGCGGTGTAGCTGGTGATGTCATTGGCCAAGCGATGCTGCCATATTTTAATAAGTTAGGCACAACCTTATTGCTATTGTGCTGTTTAGGCTCGGGTTTTACGCTATTAACAGGGATCAGTTGGCTGACTGTGGTTGAAAAGGTCGGCTTTGTCTCAATCTGGTGCTACAAACAACTCAAACGTTTACCTCAGTCGTTAAAGCGTGAGCGAGAAACGGAAGATACTCGCGGTTTTATGTCTGTTGTGGATAAATTCCGCGAGCGTCGTGATTCGCAGCATGTGCTTGATAAAGCTAAAATACGTCAACCAGATACAACACAAAGTCGCGTGATCCATACACGGGCTTTACCAGAAGAGCCCCGTGAAGAATTCATCACTGAAGCCAGTAGTGGTAAAGGTAAGTTATCTTCTTTGGTTAAAATTTTAAGTTTAAACAACAATAAAGCAAAAGCTGAACCTAAAGGCCAGCAACGCGTTGAGCCGCAACTTGATCCTGTTAGCGCGGTGGCTGAATACGGTCATTTTGAAGCGCCACCTTGGGTAGCTAAAGCGCAAGATGCTGATTTGGAAGAAGATGAAACCGATAACGGTTTCAATGCTCAGGTTTTCGACGACGATGAGGATGAACCAGTATTGCATCGCGAAGCTATCATTGATGAAGATGATGACATCTTAACGTTCAATGATGACGATGTGATCGATTTTGATACCAAAGCATCTACGGGGGCAGTGACTCAAGCGCAGCGCCAAAAGCAAGCTCCTAAGGCTAAGGTTGTCGATGGCATTGTTGTTTTACCTGGCCATGAAAATAAACCTGTCCCAACTAAGCCAATGGATCCGTTGCCAAGCATCAGCTTGTTGGATGTTCCCGATCGTAAAAAGAATCCTATCAGCCCAGAAGAGTTGGAGCAGGTTGCACGTTTAGTTGAAGCTAAGCTTGCCGACTTTAACATTGTGGCTACTGTTGTGGGGGTCTATCCAGGTCCGGTGATCACTCGTTTTGAGCTTGAACTTGCGCCAGGTATTAAAGCCTCTAAGATTTCAAACCTTGCAAATGACTTAGCCCGTTCACTGCTGGCAGAGCGTGTGCGAGTCGTTGAAGTGATCCCAGGGAAATCTTACGTTGGCCTCGAACTGCCAAACAAGTTTCGCGAAACAGTGTATATGCGTGATGTACTCGACTGTGAAGCCTTTACTCAGAGCAAATCGAATTTAACTATGGTGCTTGGCCAAGATATCTCCGGTGAGCCTGTGGTGGTTGACTTAGGTAAAATGCCGCACTTATTGGTTGCTGGTACGACAGGCTCGGGTAAATCAGTCGGGGTGAACGTGATGATCACCAGCTTGCTGTATAAGTCTGGTCCTGAAGATGTTCGCTTTATCATGATTGACCCGAAAATGCTTGAGCTCTCGGTTTATGAAGGTATCCCGCATTTACTCTGTGAAGTCGTTACCGACATGAAAGAAGCAGCCAATGCGCTGCGTTGGTGTGTGGGTGAGATGGAGCGCCGCTACAAGCTAATGTCTATGATGGGCGTTCGTAACATCAAGGGATATAACGCGAAAATCGCTGAAGCTAAAGCCAATGGTGAAGTGATTTATGATCCTATGTGGAAATCGTCTGACAGCATGGAGCCAGAGGCACCAGCCTTAGATAAACTGCCTTCGATTGTGGTGGTTGTCGATGAATTTGCCGACATGATGATGATTGTCGGTAAGAAAGTGGAAGAACTGATCGCCCGTATCGCCCAAAAAGCCCGTGCTGCGGGTATCCATTTAATCCTCGCGACCCAGCGTCCGTCGGTGGATGTGATCACCGGCTTAATCAAGGCTAACATTCCGACGCGCATGGCGTTCCAAGTGTCTTCTCGTATCGACTCCCGTACCATTTTAGATCAGCAAGGTGCTGAAACCTTACTCGGAATGGGTGACATGTTGTACTTACCGCCCGGAACCGCAGTGCCAAATCGTGTCCATGGTGCCTTTATCGATGACCATGAAGTTCACCGTGTGGTTGCCGATTGGTGCGCCCGTGGTAAGCCACAATACATTGATGAGATCCTCAATGGCGTCAGTGAGGGTGAACAAGTGCTATTGCCGGGTGAAACCGCCGAATCCGATGAAGAATACGATCCGCTTTATGATGAAGCCGTTGCCTTCGTGACCGAAACTCGCCGAGGTTCGATTTCGAGCGTGCAGCGTAAATTTAAGATTGGTTATAACCGTGCAGCACGTATTATCGAACAAATGGAAATGCAGGGTGTGGTTTCGGCGCAGGGCCATAACGGTAACCGCGAAGTGTTAGCACCTCCGGCCCCAAAACACTATTAATGTTAAGCTAGATATCAGTTTGAACTTGCGATAATGCGGCGAGTTGAACTTTTAGTCCAAAGGATACCTATGAAAAAACTGTTGTGTGCTGTGTTGTTATCACCATTGTTATACAGCAATGCAGTGTTGGCCGATGATGCTAAGCAATTACGCGAAACCTTAAACGGCACGGAGTCCCTTAAGGCGGATTTTAAGCAAACCGTTACCGATGTGAATAAAAAAGTTATCCAAAGCGGTGCTGGCGTATTTGCACTTGCTCACCCTAATCAGTTTTATTGGCATTTAACGGCGCCCGATGAGTCTAAAATTGTCGCCGACGGTAAAGACTTATGGATCTACAATCCCTTTGCCGAGGAAGTTGTGATTATGGATTTTGCTGAAGCTATTAATGCATCGCCTATCGCTTTATTAGTTCACCGCGATGATGCTACTTGGTCACAGTATGCGGTGACGAAAAAACAAGATTGTTATGAGATCAAACCTAAGTCGATGGACGCTGGTATTTCTGCGGTCAATGTGTGTTTTAACAAAGGCACACTGAATAAATTTAATGTACTCGATGATAAAGGCAATCTGAGCCAGTTTGACTTAAGCAATCAACACACTATTAGTTCTGCGGATAAAGCGCTGTTTAAGTTTGTGTTGCCTGATAACGTTGATGTTGATGACCAACGTGTTAAACCCCAATAGGTTAGCGAGTGAGTAGTTTATCGTTTAATTTTGCGCCCGATTTTCGTCCTTTGGCCGCGCGTATGCGCCCAAGGACGATAGCTGAGTACATAGGTCAAGCCCATCTGTTGGGTGAAGGCCAACCACTGCGCCAAGCATTAGAAGCGGGCCGCGCCCATTCGATGATGTTATGGGGACCGCCGGGTACTGGTAAAACGACCCTTGCCGAACTTATCGCCCATTACTCCAATGCCCATGTCGAACGTATTTCGGCGGTCACGTCGGGTGTAAAAGATATTCGCGCCGCCATTGAGCAAGCGCAAGCGATTGCTCAATCCCGTGGCCAACGTACCTTGTTATTTGTTGATGAAGTGCATCGCTTTAATAAGAGTCAACAGGACGCCTTTTTGCCCTTTATTGAAGATGGCACTGTGATTTTTATTGGGGCGACCACGGAAAACCCTTCATTTGAAATCAATAATGCCTTACTGTCGCGGGCGCGCGTCTATCTTATCAAGCGCTTAAGCCAAGATGAGATAGTGCATATCATCACCCAAGCCTTAACGGATGCCGAGCGTGGTTTAGGGCTGCGTCAGTTAATTATGCCAAATGATGTGCTCAATAAACTGGCGCAGTTATGTGATGGCGATGCGCGTAAGGCGCTGAACCTGCTTGAGTTGATGAGCGATATGGTGGCCGATGGTGGCAGTTTTACCACTGAAATGCTGGTTCAAGTCGCAGGCCATCAAGTGGCGGGGTTCGATAAAAATGGCGATCAGTTTTACGATTTGATTTCGGCTGTACACAAATCGATTCGCGGCTCGGCGCCGGATGCCGCGCTCTATTGGTTTTGCCGCATTTTAGAAGGCGGCGGCGATCCGCTATATGTCGCCAGACGCTTATTAGCCATAGCCTCAGAAGATGTGGGCAACGCGGATCCCGCTGCCATGACCATTGCGCTCAATGCCTGGGATTGTTTTCACCGCGTAGGTCCTGCCGAAGGTGAGCGGGCGATTGCCCAAGCGATTGTGTATTTAGCCAGTGCGCCTAAAAGTAATGCCGTGTATACAGCCTTTAAAGCGGCAAGGGCACTTGCCCGTGAAACCGGCCAAGAGGCCGTGCCTTATCATTTACGTAATGCACCCACAAAACTCATGGCGGAAATGGGTTTTGGCGCCGAGTATCGTTATGCCCACGATGAACCCAATGCCTATGCCAGCGGTGAGAATTATTTCCCCGAATCCTTACAAGCATCGCAATTTTATTTCCCGACTGAACGCGGATTTGAGAAGCGGATTAAGGACAAATTGGCGCAATTAGCGCAATTAGATCAAGCCAGTGGGAGAAAAAGGTATGAATAATCTCATACTTGTGGCCTTAGGTGGTTCCATTGGTGCGGTTTTTCGCTATCTTATTTCAATATTCATGATCCAAGTATTTGGCAGCAGTTTTCCTTTTGGTACACTGTTGGTCAATGTCCTTGGTTCATTTTTAATGGGCGTCATTTACGCACTGGGACAATTGAGTCATATCAGCCCAGAACTCAAAGCACTAATTGGTGTTGGCCTGTTAGGTGCTTTGACAACGTTTTCAACCTTCTCAAACGAAACTTTATTGCTGATGCAAGAAGGAGATTGGTTGAAGGCGGCTTTGAATGTGGTGTTGAACCTAAGTCTATGTTTGTTTATGGTTTACTTAGGTCAACAACTGGTTTTTTCTCGCATTTAACTATTAAGAATATATCACATGTTAGATCCTAAATTTTTGCGCAACGAATTAGCAGTGACCGCTGAGCGATTAGCTACCCGTGGTTTTATTTTAGATGTCGCTCATCTCACCCAATTAGAAGAAAAACGTAAGTCACTGCAAGTGGCAACGGAAGAGCTGCAAGCCTCGCGTAATGCTATTTCCAAGTCCATCGGACAAGCTAAATCCCGCGGCGAAGATGTGGATGCCATCATGGCGCAGGTAGGCGATTTAGGTGCGCAATTAGATGCGAAGAAAGTCGAGCTGGCCGCGGTACTTGAAGAAGTGAACGCGATTGCTATGTCGATGCCAAACCTGCCAGACGAGTCTGCGCCTATCGGTGCTGACGAGACTGAAAACGTCGAAATCCGTCGTTGGGGCACACCACGCAGCTTCGATTTCCCCGTTAAAGATCATATCGATTTAGGTGAAGGCCTAAATGGTTTAGATTTTAAGAGCGCAGTGAAAATCACTGGCTCACGCTTTATCGTGATGAAAGGCCAAATTGCCCGTTTAAATCGTGCATTAGGGCAGTTCATGTTAGATCTACACACCACTGAGCATGGTTATACCGAAGCCTACGTGCCATTACTGGTTAACGAAGCAAGCTTATTGGGTACTGGCCAATTACCTAAGTTTGGTGAGGATTTATTCCACACAAAACCTGCGACTGAAGAAGGCCAAGGCTTAAGCCTTATTCCAACCGCAGAAGTGCCATTAACCAACTTAGTGCGTGATACCATCGTTGATGAAGATGAGTTACCCATTAAATTAACCGCACATACCGCGTGTTTCCGTAGTGAAGCAGGGTCTTACGGTAAAGATACCCGTGGCTTAATTCGTCAACATCAGTTTGATAAAGTGGAATTAGTACAGCTAGTTAAGCCAGAAGATTCAATGGCTGCACTCGAAGTGTTGACTGGCCATGCGGAAACGGTTTTACAACGCTTAGGCTTACCATATCGTACAGTGGTGCTTTGTACCGGTGATATGGGTTTTGGCTCAAGCAAGACCTACGATATTGAAGTGTGGTTACCTGGACAAAACACTTACCGTGAGATCTCTTCATGCTCAAATATGAAGGATTTCCAAGCGCGCCGTATGCAAGCGCGTTACCGTGTTAAGGCTGATAACAAACCCGCATTATTACATACCTTAAATGGCTCTGGTCTTGCGGTAGGGCGTACCTTAGTTGCAATTTTGGAAAACTATCAAAATGCTGATGGTAGCGTGACTATCCCTGAGGCGCTGCGTCCATACATGGGCGGACTCACACAGATCGGTTAATTGACATAACACAATACCATGGATAAAGGTCAACGCTATCTTCGTTGGCTTTCCTATACTGCGGTCATCGCCATATTTTGCGCTGTGATGCTCGCAACCTTAGGTAAAGCTGTTTGGGTTGTGTTAGAAAACGTCAATTAGCACGACTCAATGTTAAGATTCAAAATGAAAAGGGATATCTGCAATAGATATCCCTTCTTTTTGATTTTATTACATGATTACTTTGAATATTGATACGCTGAATCAGCCTTCCACGTTCTAAAGCGCAGTTCTGCACCCTCGGGTAGATAAAACACCTTTGGTAAACGACTGTCATAACGCAGTGTTAATTCACTTGGGATCCTCAGAAATGCTTCTTTTTTGGCTAATTCAAAACAGGCCATCATAGTGCTTGGGCCTTCTGATATTTCATCGACCTGATAGTAGTTATAACCCCAACCTTCAACGGTGAGCTCTTTAACCTGACCATTGAGTCCATGTTTATTGCAATCAACAAGTTGAGTTTGGCCTATTTGGATCTCGACCATGTAGTCTGCTTCATTCTCAAGCTTAGGTAATGTCAAAATATGTTGAACCATGCCTTTCTTGGGGGCTGGGAACATTTTAACGGCTTCCCCTGGAGCATAATTATTGGTGTTCATACGAGAAACATTAATCATTGGGGCATTAAGTCCTGTTGGATGAGGCGGACTGACAGCACTGGCATTAAAAGAAAGTAACGTAAAGGCCAGTGGTACTACCGCAAGATGACGCAATTGAGTTAATTTCATACATTTCTCCTTAAGACTCAAAAATAGGTTGCTAGGATAATGGAACAACCATTCTACGGTACCTATAAACGGCTTACTTGCAAGAAAGGGTTATTTATGCAGAAAAATTTACGCCCATGACTCCTTTTCCTTAAGATCTTTATCTAGCATTCGGCTATAAAATCAATGAATTTTAGAGAGTTGAACTGTGTTTTTGAAAAATGGCGCATTCATAGAAAATTTTATAGTCTCGATGCTGTGGTTTGTTTGAGCTTAAAAACTGTTTAAAAAATAATACCACTTAGCAGACCGATAGCCATCAACTACTTACGATGTTCTTAATCCGAACGTCATTTTATCCCCAATGTTAAATTTATTGAGATAATTAGAGGCTTATTTAATTAAATCAGCCTGTTGTGTGATCTTGTTCAAGAAGTACTCAGAGTTTTGGCGTAATACGAAAAAAGCGACTACGTTTATTTGTAGGGAAAAGTTTCTTCCGTAACAACATAATAGAAATAAAAGAGACAGTAAAAATGACAAGCATGGAGCGCAATCTTTTTTCTACCACCACCTTGACCTTTATTGTTGGAGCTATAGTCTTCTGCGGGCTCGTTTGGCTCTCCCATTGGTGGCTTGCAGGCTTATCTTTACTCTCATACTTTGGATTTGCTTGGGTGCTTCGGGCACAAATTCACAAATCGACTCATCTTTATCAATCTCGCCAACTCGCCTATGAAAAAGAGAAACGACATCATGTTGACCAACAAGTCGCCAAACTTGAGGCGATTATTTCCCGCTTAGTACCCGTTTGGCAGGGACATATCGTCTCTGTCGACCAACAAATGAACCAAAGCGTAGCCAATATGACGGAGCGATTTAGTTCAATTATCAGCGAAATCGAAAAAGTCACTAGTAATTCAACTGGGATCGCAGATCAACTCCACTCCCCAAGTATAGAAGACGACAAAGCTCTGCTAAAAGCATTATTTAATGACTTAAACCAGATGAATAGTGCCAAACTGCACCATTTAGAACAGTTAACCGCATTAGTTAACGATACCAAAGCACTTGATGGACTCGCAGCTGAAGTTAGAAAAATTGCCCAACAAACCAATTTATTAGCCTTAAATGCGGCAATTGAAGCCGCTAGAGCCGGAGAATCGGGGCGCGGCTTTGCTGTAGTGGCTGATGAAGTCAGAACCTTGTCAGCTCAATCAGGGCAGACAGGTGAACGGATCACTCAGCAAATTACTGAATTAAATCAACGTATGGCGGAGCTATACCAGCTGACCGATGCAGCAACTTTACAGGAAAGCCAAGCGCTAGAAGGTGGCGAGTCCATTCTCATCCGTGTAATTGACCACCTCGAAAATCGTACTTTGCAAATGAAAGATGAGGGTATTCAAGCATTAGAGCTTGGTCGGCAAGTTAAAAGAGAAATTGAGCAAATATTAGTGGATTTTCAATTTCAAGATCGCTGCGACCAAATGTTAAGACAGCTTGTCGCCAGTATTGATGAACTTACAGAGCTAATCCGTGTTCAACAGCAAGCGAGGGAAGCTGGTTTACCTATTCCTGAAGGTGATGTGGATTCCTTGCTTGCCATGATGAAGCAAAGGTATGTGGCGACCGAACAGCATATTCACCATAGTTCAAAAAAAGATAGCCATTATCAACATGCAGAGAAAAGTTCTATTAACTTCTTTTAGTTCACGTTTATAAAACAAGGATGGCCACTGAGATGAAAAGAATACTCGTAGTTGATGACTCTGCCTCTATCCGACATGTCGTCAGTATTGCGCTTAGGGGCGCAGGTTATGAGGTCATTGATGCCTGTGATGGTAAAGATGCACTGAGTAAACTCAATGGCGATAAAATTAATCTTATTATCAGTGACGTTAATATGCCAAATATGGATGGCATTAGCTTTTTAAAAGAAGTTAAAAAACATCCGCGTTATAAATTCACTCCAGTCATTATGCTCACCACCGAGGCGGGTCGGGATAAAATGGAAGAAGGTCGCATGGCGGGAGCTAAGGCATGGGTAGTCAAGCCTTTTCAACCACCCCAAATGCTTGATGCGGTAGCTAAACTTTGTTTACCGTAAAAGGATTTGTGTATGCCAATCAATATCGCGCTAAAAGATCAATCTATAAAGGTTAACTTAACCGAAGAGTTAACTATCTATAGTGTTATGGAATTTCGTGATGCACTAGTCAGTCATTTGCAACCGGGTGTAGACATCAGTGTTGATCTTTCTCAAGTGACGGAGATCGATACCGCAGGGCTTCAGTGGCTTCTGGCGCTTAAAGTATTGAATGAGGCACATCGAGTAGAATTTTGTCACCACAGCAAAGCGGTAATAGATGCCCTCGCACTTTCGGGTTTGTCTGGCACATTTGACGATACCATAGTGATATCCTCGGAGACTCGCCTATGACCGCCAATGACGTACAAAAGTTATTTATGACCGAAGCGGAAGAACTACTGACAGAAATGGAAGATGCATTATTATCATTAGAGGTCGACGCAGAAAGTACAGAATTAATAAATCAACTTTTTAGAGCAATGCACACGATAAAAGGTGCAGCGGGTATTTTTAATTATCGTGCCATCGTTGATTTTACTCATCCCATTGAAACGTCAATTGATAGGCTGCGCAAAAATGAATTGAAAATAGATAGTGCGCTTATAGCACTACTCCTTAAGTGTAAAGATCATACATGGGCGTTGGTCAATGCTGCGGTAGAGGAGGATGAGGCAGAGTTGAATACACTCTGCATTCAAAGTCAGTCAATTTTGGCCGAATTAGCGCAACATGAAAACCTTGAACCTTGTTACCCTCAGACTCTCGCCGCAGAGGCGATTACCCCAGAACGGATAGAAGGACATTATCTTGATACGGGCCATTGGCTTATATCACTGGATTTTAAAGCCGATGCACTACGTAATGGATTAGATCCATTAAGCTTTATTCGTTATTTGCATCAATTAGGTCAAGTGCTTGAAGTTATATGTTTAAGCCACAAGTTGCCGCCATTCGAAGAATGTGACTTCGAAAGTTGCTTTTTACGCTATCGTATTATTTTTGCTGGAGATTGTACAAAAGAACAAATTGAGTCGGTATTTGAATTTGCCCAAGATGATTGCGATATACAGATTCTACCCTCACAAAAAATCTCCGAATCATTTCAAGCTCTGATTGAACAGCTTAATCCGTCTGAAAATCAGCGGCTAGGTGAAATTCTGCTATCGATCGGCGCCATCACTGAAAGAGAACTCTCTAAATCACTCGATTTACAGTCTGGTAAGAGTGAAGACTGCACGACTAAAAAACTGGGCGAAGTGCTAATTGCAAACTTACTTGTCGATAAACCTGTGGTTGAGCAAGCCCTTAAAAAGCAAATTCAAGCTCGAGAGCAGGCGCAAACTATTCGCGTCGATTCTAATCGTCTTGGCCAGTTAATTAATTTGGTTGGTGAGCTGGTGACGGCAAGTGCCGCGATGAAGGTGATGGTCGACCGTTACCAATTTCTCGATGCTAATGACCTAGTAGGATCGGTAGAACATCTGGTCCAAGAAATTAGAGAAAATGCCTTACAACTACGTATGGTGCAGATAGGCGAAACCTTTTCACGTTTCCGGCGAGTAGTACGCGATGTCAGCAATGAACTAGGTAAACAAATTGAGTTAACCATTCAAGGGGGAGAGTCTGAACTCGATAAAATCGTTGTTGAAAAGATTAATGACCCTTTAACCCACCTCGTTCGCAATGCCCTAGATCACGGTATTGAACTTCCAGAGGCTCGTCTCAAGGCAGGTAAATCCGCTGAGGGACATCTGATGTTAAATGCCTACCATGATTCTGGACATATCGTTATTGAAGTCACTGACGATGGTGCTGGACTTGACCCTGAACGCATTCGAAGAAAGGCTGAAGCATTGGGGTTAATTGATGTAAACCAGATGCTTAGCCATTCTGAAATTTTGAAATTAGCCTTTGAACCAGGCCTCAGTACTAAAGATAAAGCAAGTAATCTGTCAGGAAGAGGTGTTGGTATGGACGTTGTTAAACGCAATATTGAAGCGTTACGCGGCTCAGTTGAACTCGATAGCGAGCTGGGTAAAGGTACAAAAGTGACGATCACATTACCATTAACTCTTGCCATTATTGATGGTTTTATGGTCGGTGCTGCCAACGAAAACTACGTGATACCGCTGAATATGGTAGAAGAATGTGTTGAGCTCAATCAGGGCGAATGGCATGAGCAACAGAAGAATTACATCAGTTTGCGTGGGGAACTGATGCCTTTTATACGACTTAAAAGTTTTTTTAAAATACCCAATTTAAATCAAAACCATACCCGTGAAAGCCTTGTTGTTGTTCGTTTTGGTCGAACTAAAGCAGGGATAGTTGTCGATAAATTATTTGGTGAACAGCAAACAGTGATTAAGCCCTTAGGGAAAATGTTTCAACATCTCAAGGGATTAAGCGGTGCCACTATTTTAGGAACGGGAGATATTGCCTTGATCCTTGACGTACAGGGGTTAATTACTGAAGCAAGTATTAGCGCCAAAAAATATCATCATGTAGCACTGATTGATGAATAGCCTATGTTGAAAAGGAATATTGACTATGTTTAAAAAACTGACGCTCAGCATGCAGATTTCTGGTGGTTATGCATTGGTGTTATTACTATTGATTGTGATTTCATTAGCCGCCTATGTCGGGCTAACGAAAGCCATTAACGGTTTTAATGATTACCGCTCGTTGGCGCGCGACTCTAATATGGCTGGTCGCATCCAAGCTAATATGCTTACAATTCAAATACAGGCCTATGATTATATCTTTCAGAAGAATGAATCGGCTTATAAAGTATTCAATGAACGTAATGTTATTCTTAATGACATCATTCAAAAAGCGATCACGGAGATTAACGAGCCTGAATTGAGTCAACAACTTTCAGATATTCGCAAAGATATTGTTGATTACAATAGTTACTTTGAATCTGTAGTAAAATTGATTAAATCTCGCAATGATGAAGTTACTAACGTGTTGGTTCCTAAAGGAACTGAAGTTGTAAAACTGATTTCTGACACAATGCATCAATCCTATAATAAAGGTCAGATTGATGTTGCTTATCGAGCAGGTTCTGTGCTCGAATCGATATTGACTGCTCGTTTAGCGGCATCTAAATTCCTTGAAACAAATTTAGATGCCGATTTACAGCAGGCGCTGATGGCTATTGATTTAGCTAAGGGAGAGCGTCTTTCTGCCTTAAAAACTGTGGCAACAGATCTAGATGCACAATCAAAATTATTACAATTTACCAGCAGCATTGACAATTATGCGTCTTCGTTAAAGTCAGTTTATAGCACTATTAGCGAAAGAAACGATATTGTGCAAAATCAACTAGACCGTATCGGTGCTGATGTTGCGCGCCAAACTGAAGATATCAAATTAACCATCCAAAAAAGGCAAGATGTCCTTGGTCCTATTGTTAAAGCACAGAATGAGCAGACCCTTACCACTGTTATTAGTGTATCTATTGCCGCCATTTTGATCGGTATTTTCTTGGCATGGTTTTTAGTGAAGTTAATTAAAAAACCGTTGGGTGGAGAACCTCGTGATATGGAAACGATTGCGCGCGCAATCGCTAACGGAGACTTAACGGTAGAGCTAAAACAGCGTGAAAATGCGACGGGGGTTTATAAGGCGATGATTGATATGATTGATAGCCTTACTTCTGTGATTGCTCAGGTTCGAAGTGGTGCAGATAATTTGTCTAGTGCTTCTTCACAGGTCAGTAGTACCGCTCAAAGTCTAAGCCAAGGAGCAACAGAGCAGGCTGCTAGTGTCGAAGAGACGACCAGTGCCGTTGAAGAGTTAAATGCATCTGTCCAGCAGAACTCCGAAAATGCTAGGGTTACCAATAATATGGCAACGGTAGCCGCTGAAGAAGCACGACAAGGTGGAATAGCGGTAGAACAAACCGTTGCCGCAATGAAACAGATTGCGGCGAAAATTAGCCTAATAGAAGACATTGCATATAAAACTAATCTATTAAGTCTCAATGCGGCCATTGAGGCGGCCCGTGCTGGTGAACATGGTAAAGGCTTTACCGTTGTCGCCTCCGAGGTTAGAAAATTAGCTGAAAACAGCAGCTTAACGGCACAAGAAATTAATAAACTAGCCAGCGAAAGTGTTGGTATTGCTGAAAATGCTGGCCGTTTGATCGCTAATATTGTGCCTAATATCCAAAAAACATCTGATTTGGTTCAGGAAATTAGTTCCTCCTCTGAGGAACAAGCCATTGGGATCAGCCAGATTAATGACTCTATGTTACAGCTTGATAAAGCCACACAGCAGAATGCATCTGCGTCAGAAGAGTTAGCCGCGACATCAGAGGAGTTAAACGGTCAGGCTAATCAACTACTTGACGCAGTAGAGTTTTTTAAACTTGCCATCAGTAGTGAAAGATCTCATCAAGGTAAATCAACTGTAATGGCGGCTTCTGGGCGTAAGACAGCCAAAGCTAAGCAACATGTTGAACGTACCGATTTCGAACGATTCTGATAGGGGCCTATCATGAATCAATTAGTGAATGAGATGAAGGCCAATTCAGTGGGAGATATTACCCAATATCTTACCTTTCAGTCAGGGAATGATACCTTTGCAATTGGTATTTTGGATGTAAAAGAGATCATTGAAATTGAAGGCATTACGCGGGTGCCTATGATGCCAGATTTTTTGTGCGGTATTATTAATTTACGAGGTAAGGTCGTTCCTGTTATTGATTTGTCAAAAAGGCTAGGGCGTCTGACAACGGTCATCTCAAAAAAAAGTTGTATTGTATTGGTAGAAGTTAGTCACGAGGATGAGCAGCAAACCATTGGGATGTTAGTGGATGAAGTGAATGAAATCCTTGAAATTGATGATGAACATACACAGCCGCCACCGGATTTTGGTGCCGATCTCAGAGTTGACTTTATTCGCGCAATGGGGCGAGTTGGCGAACATTTTATGATATTACTTGATATCAATTATGTGCTATCGGTGGCCGACATTAGTGCAATTAGCCAACTCAATTTTCATGCAGCTGATGCCACTGATGAAGCACTATGAAGTCCTCACCGTTGCCGCTTGAACATACCGCCTTAACGCAAAGGGAATTTGAACATATCCGGCAATTTTTGTATGAGGAGGCCGGTATATTCTTGAGCGACATTAAAAAATCATTGGTGGCTAGTCGATTATGTCGACGCCTAAAAGAAACTGGTTATGAAAACTATGGAGATTACTTTGAGTTCGTCAAAAAACACTCTGAACATATTGAATATCATCATTTTATAGATGCTTTGACGACCAATGAAACATTCTTTTTTCGTGAAATAGAGCATTTTGAATTTGTTAAACACCTAATAAAAACACATCCACAAAAAAAAAGCTGGCAGGTATGGTCAGCAGCTTGTTCATCTGGAGAGGAGGCTTATAGCTTGGCCATGCTGTTGGCGGATCATTTAGGGATTGATGGTCACTGGCAAGTGCAGGGGTCTGATATTAGCCAGCGGGTGCTAGCGAAGGCTGAAATGGCACATTATCCCCTTGAACGTAATGACGCCATCGGCTTTGAGAGATTACAGAAGTATTGCTTAAAGGGGGTAGGTAAGCAAAACGGTACATTTTTAATTGACCAAAGCTTAAAGAGTAAAGTTAGCTTTTTTGCGATGAATCTGACTCAATCCTGTGAAAGTGTCGGAATGTGCGACTTAATCTTTATTCGTAATGTAATGATTTATTTTGATGCTGAGTCTAAGCAAAGGGTCATAAACCATGTAATAAAGCAGTTGAAAGTCGGTGGTTATTTGTTTATTTCACATACCGAATCCTTGATGCACGTAAAACATGGGTTAAAGCAGATTAAACCTTCTATCTATCAAAGGATTTGATGTGGAAAAGACAGCCTTAAATCAAAGAACAGTAATTATGATTGGCCCTGGTGAGCATTATGTGACGGCGAAAAACGAAGTCATAAAGACATTATTGGGCTCATGTGTGGCAGTATGTTTATTTGATCCCAAGGCTCAGGTCATTGGAATGAATCACTTTTTATTGGCTGCTGATCGGCGCAAGCTTACACATTTTCTTGATTCTCGCGCAGGTTACTATGGTGTTCATGCCATGGAGATCTTAATCAATGCCATGCTAAAGTTAGGAGCACAGCGGCAATATTTGCAGAGTAAAATATTTGGAGGCGCGAATGTTTTATCTTTGTGTGCTGACAATATCCTTAATCACTATGATATTGGCGGGATGAATATTGATTTTGTTAGACAGTTTCTACAACGTGAACGAATCCCTGTTATTAGTGAAGATCTTGGAGGCCATTCTGGTCGAATAATTTATTTCGATCCGTCGGATTATTCGGTGTATCGCAGTTTAATCGAGAATAAATATGAAGAAATTGCGTCACTTCAGGATGAAGAATACCGATATTTTAATAAAGCGAGTGAAGATATGCGTACCTCTAATAATTCGGTGGTGATTTGGTCGGATTAACAAGACTTAAGGGGGCCTTGTGATTAATGTCGCCATAGTCGATGACTCAGCAGTTGTCAGACAAGTGCTCAGCAGCATGTTAGCTAACCAGCCTGATATTACTTTATTAGGCTGTGCTCGGGATCCGTTGTTTGCGCTTAAATTATTTGAACAGCAATGGCCCGATGTCATTATTCTTGATATTGAAATGCCAAGAATGGATGGCATTACTTTCTTAAAAAAAGTGATGGCTGAAAGGCCAACCCCTGTCGTGATTTGCTCAACACTCACTGAGCAAGGTGCTTCAGTGACTATTGCTGCACTTGCCGCGGGAGCGGTTGATATCATTACTAAACCTAAATTAGGATTGAAGGGATTTTTGGAGGAATCACAAGCCCGTTTACTCCAGTCCGTGCGTGCTGCAGCTAAAGCATCAGTATCAAAATTGCGTGTTAATACCCCCACAAAAATGCCTGTCGCCGCAAAACATAACGCCGATGTAGTGTTAACATCAACAAACCATGCGCTACACCAAACCACGGATCGGGTTGTTGCACTCGGAACTTCAACGGGTGGAACCCACGCACTTGAGTGCGTGTTAACGGCATTGCCACGTACAAGTGCCGGTATTGTTGTTGTCCAACATATGCCAGAGCATTTTACGGCGGCCTTTGCTAGTAGGTTAAATAGTTTATGTGAAATGGAAGTGAAAGAAGCCGAAGATAACGATAGAGTGATGCCGGGTCTTGTGCTCATTGCTAACGGCGGCAAGCACATGCTGCTACAACGTAGTGGTGCTCAATATCGTGTTCAGCTTAAGGACGGACCGTTGGTCAGTCGGCATCGCCCCTCGGTTGATGTGTTGTTTCGTTCAGTCGCTAATGCTGCGGGTAAAAATGCCCTAGGCATAATTATGACTGGTATGGGGGACGATGGTGCTCGGGGTTTGCTAGATATGCATCATGCTGGAGCCACAACATTGGCACAGGATGAAGCCAGTTGTGTGGTTTATGGTATGCCAAAAGAGGCTGTGAAGCTCGGCGCAGTCAGTCGGCAGGTTGCTTTAAGCAATATTGCTGAGGAAATTATTGCGTTTACCAAAGAATAAAAAAGCCAGTGCGGACACTGGCTTTCTTTGGCGGAAAAAGGCGGTTATACGCGCTTTTTAAATTCGCCAGTACGGGTATCGATTTCAATCTTGTCGCCAACTTTCACAAAGTCAGCCACGCTGATAGTGCCGCCACCAGTGATAGTTGCTGGCTTCATTACTTTACCTGAAGTGTCGCCACGAGCTGATGGCTCAGTGTAGATCACTTCACGTACGATAGTGGTTGGCATTTCAACAGAAATTGCTTTGCCTTCGTAGAAAGTCACTTGGCAAGTTTCTTCCATACCGTCAACGATGTAAGCTGCTGCATCACCTAAGTTTTCAGCTTCTACGTCGTATTGGTTGTATTCTGCATCCATGAATACATACATAGGATCAGCAAAGTAAGAATAAGTACAATCCAGACGATCTAGGATAATATCGTCTAACTTATCTTCACCTTTAAAAGTGGTTTCAGTACCAGAGTTAAGCAGTAAGTTTTTCAGCTTTAACTTAACGATGGCAGCGTTACGGCCAGAACGAGTTGTTTCTGTTTTCTGTACAACCCATGGGCTGCCTTCAAACATGATCACGTTACCAGGACGGATTTCATGAGCAGTTTTCATTACACAATTTCCTATATGTCGATTTTCTATATCAGCGCAGCATCTTAGCTTTTTTTCACAAATTGGACTAGCCGAGTTGCAAGATCTGCAGCATTTATTGCGTCAATTGGCCATTCTTTAGCATGTTGTAAGAGTGGCAAACAGACTGGATTTAGGTTTTGCCAGTGAGTTTTCACGGCGGATTGCTCTCCTTGGTTAAATGCAACGTTCAATTTAGACCAAGTGTCAGCAATATCAGGGGGCAGATTATCGCAGTAAAGTCGAATAAAAGCTTCTAATTTTATTAGATGATAATCATCTTCTTGCGGATAAATATGCCAAATAAAAGGTTTTGCCGCCCATTGGGCCCGTAAGAAGCTATCTTCACCGCGGACAATATTAACGTCGCAGCTCCATAGTAGGCGGTCAAATCCCTGTTGATCGGTCATCGGCAAGATATGCAGGGTTAAATCCCCCAGTTTAATTTGCTGCCCAGGTATTAATTCCTCTATAGGGCAGGGCAATATGTGCTGCAAACTGTTTAAGCTGCGGCCTTTTGGGATAAGGGCGTGAATTTTTGCATCGCGTTTGGCCGTGGCTTGCCAGAGTTCACATAAGGCTGGGAGCGACTCGGTTTCATAACTAAAGACGCTATAGACAGTATCTTGCGCTTCAATATCCTTAAGACCAAGACGGTCAAATAATTGCAGCTTATTGGCGCTATCCTGTTGCCATGCATCGCGCTCGGCAAATAGCTCTCGCTCACAAATCAGTCCACCCGTCTTAGGTGTAAAGCCCGGGAAAAAGAAGTACTTTCTAATGCCGCTTGCCTGCATCGAGGGTAAACCATGGCAGCCATCTACCCAATCTTCTGCGCTTAAATACTCTAAATTAAGCCATAAAGGCACAGATTTTGGTGTTTTAATATGCAGTTCAGCAAGTTGTTGCTTCACTACATCGGGTAATTCGCAGGCGAAGGCTTCAATTAACACTTCGCCTGGCTCATATACCAAAGGTAAGGGCGTAGTCCAATGAAGGATAGTCACGCCATGAAAAATCTGGCAAGTGAGGTTAGGGTCAAGGGTCGGTAAAATATGCGAAAAACTGTTTAAGTCATCGACCCAAAGCTTAATTGGGATCTGATATTCATTGACTAACTGTTTGGCTAAACGCCAAGTAACGCCAATATCACCGTAGTTATCGACGACAGTACAGAAGATATCCCAGTGGGGATGTTGGGGAGCTACCATTGGAAATATCGCTTTCATTTACGTGGATAACAAATGTAAAAAAAGCGGCATTGGCCACTTTTTTTACAGAGCTCACTCGATGAAACTAGGCTTAGTCTTCGAGTTCTGCTAAACACATTTCTTCGTAGATTTGTTTGACCCAAGCATCAACACGCTCTTCGGTCAGTTCTGGTTGACGGTCTTCGTCAATCCCTAAACCGATGAAGTGATCGTCATCCACTAAGCCTTTAGAAGCTTCGAAGTTGTAACCTGCAGTAGGCCAATGTCCAATGATAATACCACCACGGGCTTGAACGATATCGCCAATCATGCCCATGGCATCGAGGAAATATTCCGCGTAGTCTTCTTGATCACCACAACCGAAAATAGCAACCAGTTTGTCTGTAAAATCAATCTGTTCTAACTCAGGAAAAAAGTCATCCCAGTCACACTGTGCTTCACCATAATACCAGGTTGGGATACCGAACAGCAGCAGGTCGTATTCTGCGATCTGTTCTTTGGTACTTTTGGCGATATCTTTCACCTCAACCATTTTCTTACCCAGTTTCTTCTGGATCATCTTGGCGACAGCTTCGGTGTTGCCTGTGTCGCTACCGAAAAAAAGACCTACAGTTGCCATTGTCTATCCTTTATGTCTAGTTCACTTATACGTTAATCTTGCTGCTATTGATTGCTCAGCATTCTATTTTTTGCTGAAGAATTAATTCGATTAACTGGCTTCGGCTGATGTTACTGGCCAATGCCCGCTCATTCAAGGCGTCATATAAATCTTGTGACACCTTTAACTCTATTCGCTTTAATCCTTTGGCTTTATCCCGCTGGATCTGGTTGCGCTTATTGACCTTAAGTTGCTGGCTACGGGACAAAGGATTGCTACGTGGGCGTCCCCGTCGCTTTTCATTGGCAAAAAGGTCAATGGTCGTTCTATCTGTTGCTTCTTTTGCCATGTTCTTATTGTTTAACCGATGCCTGAACCTTCCCAAGACATCTGGATAATACCTTTTGCAATAAACCCGGCGCAGCCGAGAAATAACACTAACCAAACAATAAATCGACCGAATTTCGGTACGTTACCTTGTTTTAGCACATCGTGGATGGCCATGCCGATAAAGAAAAATATCGCGGCAAAAAACAGGTTCAAGCCGATGGTCTCAATTTGTTCCATGTACTGAGATAACATACTTTCTTAGTCCTCTAGAGTGTTCTAAGGCTAAAAGAGGCGCGAATATATCACATCAACAAGGTGTCGGCTATATGATTTAGGTCGAGAATCGTTGTCATTTACACCGTGTGTTTGTCAATAAATTCAGACACAATCCGGTTAAAAATGGTAGGTTTTTGCGCATGTAACCAATGGCCACACCCTTCAAGGGTTTTTGCTTGCGCCAATGGGAATTGCGTCATGATGGCATTTCTATGTTCACCAGTGACATAGTTTGAGTCTCCTCCGCGGATAAAGAGGCTGGGGCCGTGGTAAGTTTGGCGCTTTTCTTCTACAAGATTATGCCAACCAATTATATTGGGATAACACGCTTTTAAGCCGCTTAAATTCATTTTCCAACGAAATCCTGTCTCAGTCCGTTGCAAATTTTTGAGAAGAAATTGGGCTGTCGCTTCATCAATGCCGCTATGGGTTAAATGGGCCAAGGCAAAACGGCGATCGGTGTGGCCTTCAAGTGGCAAACTTTCGAGTGCGGCAAATACCGCATCATGGCGTGGCTGATAAGCAACTGGGGCAATATCAGCGGCAACCATGCTGATGATGCGTTCTGGATAGGCTAGGGCCGTTGCCATGGCAATTTTCCCACCCATGGAATGTCCCATAATATGCACGCGCTCAAGCTTGAGATCATCGAGTAAATCCACCATCGCTTTCGCTAAGCTTGGGTAATCCATCTGTTGCCAATGTTCACTTAAGCCGTGATTAGGTACATCAACGCGGATGACTTGATGATGGGTTTCGATAACTTGACCTAAGCCTTTAAGATTATCTAAATTGCCAAAGAGACCATGGATAAGGAGGACAGCTTCTCCTTGACCAGAAGATACAAAATTCATGGAATAGCCTGTGCTATGGTACCTAACGTTGCGCGAATTGTGCCTTCAATGCGTTAAGTTTGACAAGTCTTGTGGCGGTTTTGAAATTAAGAACCTTCAACTTGCTGGCTTTTTCAGCGATTAACATCGTTGTGCTAATTTGATGTGCGATTTCACGCATTTTTAGATTAATGATGCTTTATCAGATTGATAGAGATAGATACACTGAGGCAACGATCGCACAGATCCTTTGCTAGGATCGCCTGTGGTGCACTTTTTCGGTAAGCCTATCGAATAACAAAGGATAATAAGGTTATGAAATACATCGAAGTGGATGAAGAGCTCTATCGTCATATTGCCAGCAAAACGGAACGTATTGGTGAGAGTGCCTCTGATATTCTCCGTCGATTACTCGGCCTGTCCGTCGATGCGGTTGAACAGTCACAGCCACAGTCTATCAGCCAACCGAGTTTAGAGGTGGTAACGCCTGAGCCACAGAGCGTTCCGCAAGTAGAAAGCTTCGAGTCTGTCATCGATTTTAATCAATTGGTTGATGAACATAAGTTAGAACAACAAAAAGGCGCGGTGGGCCGCTTCTTATTTTTGCTCGAGAGCTTGTATCAACTTAACAAAGCCCAGTTTTCGCAAATTTTACAGATCCAAGGGCGCGATCGTCTCTACTTTGCGCGCTCTCGTGAGGAGTTACTCAAGGCTAGCGCCACCGCAAATCCGAAGGAAATCGGTAATACCGGATTTTGGGTAACGACCAACAACAATACTGCAAAAAAACGGACAATTTTAGCCGAGGCCTTGGTGCAATTGGGCTGTGATGCCCAAATCGCCAACGGCATTGCCGAACGCGTATAACGACTTATCGACGCCGCAATGATGCGGCGTTTCCATTTAATAACCGATTTTCCAGTAGGAGAGGATCAGGTGGCAATACATCAACGGGCAGGACAAACCGCGAGTCAGACGGATCTGGTGAATATTCCAAAGCTGATGAGCCATTATTACAGCATCAAACCCAATGTGGATGCTGCCGAGCAGCGTGTGACATTCGGGACCTCAGGCCATCGCGGAACTGCATTTCAAGGGAGCTTTAACCAAGACCATATTTGGGCGATTACCCAAGCCGTTGTCGATTATCGCCAATCGGTGAATATCGAAGGCCCGCTGTTTTTAGGTATCGATACCCACGCTTTATCTTATGCGGCTTACGTGTCGGCGATTGAAGTGTTAGCGGCCAATAAGGTGACTGTGCATATCCAGCAACATGATGGTTTTACGCCAACGCCTGTGGTGTCACATGCGATTATTTGTGCAAATCGCGAGGCGGCACTAAGTGGTGCCGCGTTAAGTGATGGTTTGATTATTACTCCATCCCACAATCCACCGCAGGATGGTGGGATTAAATACAATCCACCCCATGGTGGCCCTGCTGAAGGTAATATCACTGCGTGGATTGAGTCCCGCGCAAATGATTACCTGCGCGCAGCGCTCAAGGGCGTTAATAAGCTCGCTTATGCAGATGCATTGGCTTCGGGTTATGTGCATGCCATCGATTTGATCTCCCCATATGTCGCGGATTTAGTCAATGTGGTCGATATGCATGCTATCGCTAAGGCTAAACTTAAGCTGGGTGTCGATCCATTAGGCGGCTCCGGTATTCATTATTGGGCACCGATTGCCAAGCACTATGGCATTGATATCACTTTAGTTAACGATAAGGTCGATCCAAGCTTCAGCTTTATGTCATTGGATAAGGACGGCAAGATCCGCATGGATTGCTCTTCTCCCTATGCGATGGCAGGTTTACTGGCCCATAAAGAATCCTTCGATTTATGTGTGGGTAACGATCCTGACTACGATAGACACGGCATCGTGTGTCCGGGCACCGGGCTGATGGACCCCAACCACTATTTAGCAGTAGCGATTGATTATCTGCTAACCCACAGACCAGAGTGGAGCGATAGCTTAGCCATTGGTAAGACATTGGTATCGAGCGCGCTTATCGATAAAATCTGTGCCTTCCATGGCAAAAAATTGCTTGAAGTCCCCGTTGGCTTTAAGTGGTTTGTCGATGGATTAGCTGAGGCAACCATTGCCTTTGGCGGTGAGGAGAGTGCGGGCGCCGCGTTCCTGCGCCGTGATGGCACGACTTGGTGTACTGACAAGGACGGTTTTATTTTAGTGCTGCTCGCAGCCGAAATGCTTGCGGTCACAGGTAAAACGCCGGGGCAACGCCATCAAGAATTAGTGGCGCAATTTGGTCAAAGCTTCTACAAGCGTATCGACAGCCCAATTAGCCTTGAGAACAAAGCCAAATTTGCCAAGCTTAATGCCGAGACCTTAAACGCCACTATGCTGGCGGGTGAGAACATTGAGGCCGTATTGACCCATGCACCTGGTAATAATGCTTCAATTGGTGGCATTAAAGTGACCACGGCCAATGGTTGGTTCGCGGCGAGGCCGTCGGGCACTGAGGCGTTATTTAAGATTTACGGTGAGAGCTTTATCAGTGAGCAGCATCTTGCCGATATCATTAAGGACGCACAAGCCCTGATCGATAAGGCCCTCAGCGCCTGATTTAGCGTTTACGCATTCTTTTTACCGATAAAAAAACGCACTCATCGAAATCCAATGAGTGCGTTTTTATTTGCAGCGATTGTAAGGTCAAATTATTCAGGTTTGAGCTGAATCGCTAAGCTTAGTACTCGATATGGCAACTTGGTAAGTTATTCTTATCGATATAGTTTTGGTGATATTCCTCAGCCACATGGAATTGCTGTAACGGCACAATCTCAGTGACGATATGACGCAATCCCCAACGACCTGAACGGGCAAAGGCCAGTTTTGAGGCTTCTGCCGCCGCTTTTTGCTCACGATCATGGAAGAAAATGGTACTGCGGTATTGAGTACCAATATCGCCGCCCTGCATATTGAGCGTGGTCGGGTTGTGGTTTTTCCAAAACACATCCAGTAACTCGTCGTAGCTGACAATCGCAGGGTCAAATTCTACTTGTACGACTTCAGCATGGCCTGTCTTACCTTTTTTGACTTCCTCATAGGTGGTCGCTTCGTTATTGCCACCCATATAGCCGCAGGTCGCGTTGGTCACGCCGTTGACTTGTCTAAAGAAATACTCCACGCCCCAAAAACAGCCGGCACCGAAAGTTGCTAACGCCATGATAAATCCTGATAGAAGTCTAGATGGCTAAGGATTGTGATAAAACTCATCCCTAAAAGCAAGTGTGTCGACAAAATTAATCCAAATGCGGCTAAGATGCTGTTGTTTTGCCGCGAAATGCGCATGTTTGACCAGAATGACAGAGTAACGGCCCAAAAACTTGTGTTAGTATGGATGCGCTTTTTAAGGCGGGTAGCGATAAGTGCCATGAAACAGGCAGTTATTGCCATAACGACTCGCCTCTAACACGCTATTATAAGGAGAATTCTGTGTTACAAGCTCTGTTAGATTCGAAGGATTTTCTCGCGCTGACCCTCGCTAATCCTGAAACCCTCGGGGATGAGTTTAGTTTCGCCTTAGGGGAACATACTCGAGTCGAGGTGTGGGACACGGGCGTCATCGTCTTTGAGCCAGCACAAGCCCAAGGTAAGGATGTCATTCTCTCCTGCGGTGTCCACGGTAATGAAACCGCTCCCATCGAACTCTGCAATACCTTAATCAAACAGCTTCTCCAACAAAAAATCATCGCCAAACAACGCACGCTCTTTCTTATTGGTAACCCTTTAGCGATTAATAATGGCACTCGCATTATCGACGAGAACATGAATCGTCTGTTTAGTGGCGAGCATTCAAATCCACCGGGATTAGTCAATCCTGAGCGGGTGCGGGCAAAAAAATTAGAAGCCTATGTCAACCGCTTCTTTAAGGGCGCAGCCTCAGGGCGCCAGCGAATTCACTACGATTTACACACGGCGATGCGGGCGTCAAAACACGAAAAGTTTGCGATTTATCCCTATCGTCCCGGCCGTGCTTACAGCGCCGAGCAAATCATGTTTTTAGCGGCCAGTGGCGTCGATACTGTGTTATTTCACCATGAGCCGACAACCACCTTTAGCTATTTTTCCTCCGAGCAGTATGGCGCCGATGCCTTTACCATTGAATTAGGTAAGGTGTATCCCATGGGCCAAAACGATATGACGCGTTTTATTGCCGCCCAAGAGATGTTTATGCGCCTTATCACAGACAAACCCTTAGCGCTTGAGCCATTCTCAGCGGATAAGGTGAATCTGTATCAAGTGTGTCGGGTGATTAACAAACATTTTGATGATTTTGAATTTACCTTCGCGACCGATGTCGAAAACTTCCGAGCTTTCCCTAAAGGCTTTGTATTGGCCCGAGAGGGTGGGCAGGAAATTAAAGTCGAACAGGAATTTGAAGCGATTGTCTTCCCCAATGCCAAGGTGCCCATCGGCAATCGCACTGTGATTTGCCTGATCCCTTCAGTCGCGCCAGATGTTCGATAGTTTTGTAAAGCATTATATACATGCCCACAGGGGATTAGTTGTCGTTTGAACTGTGCCAACGGTTGATAGGTAGTTTACGTTAACGTAATGTTCATCCGGCATATTCGTATAAATTAGGCGCAGTGGTTCTTCTGCTGCGTAACGAGATAACAAGAGCACAATATGAGCAAAGCAACACTCAACACTGATACAGTGCACCGTGTCGGCTTCTTGGATAAGGCATCGCTTCACATTCCTATCCTTCGAATTCTACAAGCAGACGGCACTACCTATGAAACCGCGGTTTTGCCTGTAATAGATGAAGCCTTAGCCACCAAAATTTATGATACTTGCGTGTTCACGCGAGTACTCGATGAACGTATGCTTGGCGCACAGCGTCAGGGACGGATCAGCTTCTATATGACCTGCACCGGTGAAGAAGCAGCGATCGTCGGTAGCGTGGCCGCACTTGATCAAGAAGATGTGATCCTCGCGCAATACCGTGAACATGCTGCGCTACGTTATCGCGGCTTTACCACTGAACAGTTTATGAACCAAATGTTCAGCAATGAGAAGGACTTAGGTAAAGGTCGCCAGATGCCAATCCACTATGGCAGCGCGGCGTTAAACTACCAAACCATCTCATCGCCATTGGCCACGCAAATCCCGCAAGCGACAGGTGTCGGTTATAGCCTGAAAATGCAGGGCAAACGTAATGTTGCTGTCTGTTATTTCGGTGAAGGCGCTGCGTCTGAAGGTGACTTCCACGCCGGATTGAATATGGCGGCGGTGTTAAAATGCCCCGTGATTTTCTTCTGCCGTAACAATGGTTATGCCATTTCTACCCCAACGGAAGAGCAATTTGCCGGTAACGGCATTGCCAGTCGTGGCGTGGGTTACGGCATGCACACCATTCGCGTCGACGGTAACGATATGCTGGCGGTGTTAGCGGCGACACAACAGGCGCGTGCCTATGCGATTGAGCACAATGCCCCCGTGTTGATTGAAGCAATGACTTATCGTCTGGGCGCCCACTCATCTTCTGACGATCCTTCGGGTTATCGCTCAAAAGAAGAAGAGGCGAAATGGCAACAACACGATCCAGTCAAACGCTTTAAGTTGTGGCTGATTAATAAAGGCTGGTTAGCTGAGGCCGATGATACCCAGCGTTACGAAAAGTACCGTGAAGAAGTGTTAGCCGCCGTTAAAGTCGCGGAAAAATTACCTATCCCTATGCTGGATGAGATTATTGAAGACGTGTACGACAAGCCAACGCCTGCGCTTAAAAAGCAACTGAGCGATCTTAAAGAACACATCAAAAAATATCCGCAATCCTATCCCAAAAGTGCAGGGAGGCTATAAGCCGTGGCAGAAATGAATATGTTACAGGCCGTCAATGAGGCCTTGTCAATCGCCATGCAAGCTGATGAGCGCATGGTGGTGTTTGGTGAAGACGTTGGCCACTTTGGCGGCGTGTTTCGCGCAACTTCTGGTTTGCAGGAAAAGTTTGGTCGCAGCCGCTGCTTTAACACGCCACTGACTGAGCAAGGTATTGCGGGTTTTGCCAACGGGTTAGCCTCTAATGGTATGACTGCCGTAGCGGAAATCCAGTTTGCTGATTACATCTTTCCGGCGTTTGACCAGATCGTAAACGAGTCGGCTAAATTCCGTTACCGCAGCGGTAATGAGTTTAATGTGGGAAGCCTGGTGTTCCGCACACCCTATGGTGGCGGTATTGCGGGCGGCCATTATCATTCACAATCGCCAGAAGCCTATTTTACCCAAACCCCAGGCTTAAAAGTGGTTGTGCCGCGTAATCCTGCTCAAGCCAAAGGTTTATTATTAGCCTCTATTCGCGATAAAAACCCGGTGGTGTTCTTCGAGCCTAAGCGTTTATACCGTGCTTCTGTGGGGGAAGTCCCTGCGGGCGATTATGAAATCGAGCTGGGTAAAGCCGAAGTGGTGCGTGAAGGGAAAGACATCACGTTAGTGGCCTGGGGCGCACAGATGGAAATCATCGAAAAAGCGGCCGACATGGCGGCAAAAGAGGGGATTTCCTGCGAAATTATTGACCTGCGTACACTCGCGCCTTGGGATGTAGATACCGTTGCCGATTCTGTGAAGAAGACAGGCCGCTTACTGATCAACCATGAAGCACCATTAACGGGTGGTTTTGCGGGTGAAATTGCGGCCACCATTCAGCAGGAGTGTTTCTTGTATTTAGAATCACCCATCAGCCGTGTATGTGGTCTAGATACCCCATATCCACTGGTCCACGAAAAAGAATATATGCCCGATGCGCTCAAAACCTTTGAAGCCATTAAGGCATCAGTGAACTTCTAGGAGTCCGGTATGATTAAAGATTTTATTTTGCCGGACATTGGTGAAGGCGTTGTCGAGTGCGAACTCGTCGAGTGGTTGGTGCAAGAGGGCGACACGATTGTGGAAGATCAACCCATCGCCGATGTGATGACCGACAAAGCCTTAGTGCAAATTCCGGCGCCTTTTGCCGGAGTCGTGACTAAGTTGTATTACGCCAAAGGCGATATTGCTAAGGTGCATGCACCGCTGTATGCCGTGCAGGTTGAGTCTGACGAAGTTGCGCCTGCGTCTCAACCTGAAGTACACACAGCGACTCAAACATCCGTAAGCCAAGCCTGCGTGGCGGGTACCAGCGTCGAAGAGTTCCTGCTGCCCGATATTGGCGAAGGCATTGTTGAGTGTGAACTGGTCGAATGGCTAGTCCAAGAAGGCGATACAGTGGTTGAAGACCAACCCATCGCCGATGTGATGACTGATAAAGCCCTAGTGCAAATCCCCGCCATCAAAGCGGGCAAAATTGTCAAATTGCACTACCGTAAGGGCCAGTTAGCGAAAGTACATGCGCCACTATTTGCTATTGAGGTCGAAGGTAGCGTTAGTGCGCCGATCAGCCATGCTCAGGAAGCAAGCGCCGTCGTTGCAAATACCGCTCCAGCAGCTTGTTCGAGTGCAAGTGTGGTGCAAGAGTCTGCTCGCCAAGGTAAAGCCTTAGCCAGCCCAGCCGTTCGCCGTATGGCACGTGCCTTAGATATCGATTTAAGTCGCGTACCTGGTAGTGGCAAACATGGCCGTGTGTATAAGGAAGACATTACTCGCTTCCAAGCGCAGGGCGGCGCTGTGCCTGCCGTTGCGCCAGTGGCTGTAGCACCGACTCAATCAGGTGTGACTCAATCAACCGTCTCTAACGTCGTGGCAAGTTCTGCACGGGGTGACATTGTGGAGCCTATCCGTGGCGTGAAAGCCGTGATGGCCAAAATGATGGTCGAATCGGTATCAACCATTCCACACTTCACCTATTGCGAAGAGTTTGATTTGACAGACTTAGTCGCACTGCGTGAAAGCATGAAGGCCAAGTATTCCTCCGACGAAGTTAAGCTGACCATGATGCCATTCTTTATGAAGGCCATGTCATTAGCCTTAACGCAGTTCCCTGTGCTTAACAGCCAAGTGAATGCTGATTGTACGGAAATCACCTACAAGGCGCGTCATAACATTGGTATGGCAGTAGATTCGAAAGTGGGATTGTTAGTGCCCAATGTGAAGGATGTGCAAGATAAGAGTATTCTTGAGGTGGCTGCCGAGATCACCCGCTTAACCACTGCTGCGCGTAGCGGCCGTGTGGCACCAGCGGATCTTAAAGAAGGCACGATTTCGATTTCGAATATTGGTGCATTGGGTGGCACAGTCGCAACACCAATTATCAATAAGCCAGAGGTGGCGATTGTTGCGCTTGGTAAGTTGCAAACCTTGCCTCGCTTCAATGCGAAAGGTGAAGTCGAAGCGCGCCAGATCATGCAAGTGAGTTGGTCTGGCGATCACCGCGTTATCGATGGCGGCACCATTGCTCGTTTCTGTAACCTTTGGAAACAATACCTTGAGCAACCGCAGGATATGCTATTAGCCATGCGTTAGTCGGCTGTCAGCCAATACTTACAGCCAATCCGGCAAAAAAGGACGCAATTTAGCGTCCTTTTTTATTCGCAGGCCATAAATGGGTTAATCTTTTGAACCCAATTACGTATAATTCGCGAACGTTGTTATCCTGATGGATTTGTTATGAGCCCCAGCCCATTTGCCCCAACAATCGAAACTATTGATTATCCGTTTCCGCCTAAGCCAATTCCTCTGTCCGATGCCGAAAAGGCGGACTACAAGGCACGTATCAAGCAGCTGCTGATTGAAAAGGATGCGGTATTGGTTGCCCATTATTATACCGACCCTGAAATTCAAGCTCTGGCTGAAGAAACTGGTGGGTGTGTTTCAGACTCACTTGAAATGGCGCGCTTTGGCCGCGATCATCCCGCAAAGACGTTAATCGTCGCTGGGGTGAAGTTTATGGGTGAAACTGCCAAAATCTTAAGCCCAGAAAAAACCATTCTGATGCCGACTCTTGAAGCGACCTGTTCATTGGACTTAGGTTGCCCCATTGATAAATTTAGCGCCTTCTGTGATGCACACCCAGATCATACCGTGGTTGTTTACGCCAACACGTCTGCGGCGGTAAAAGCCCGTGCCGATTGGGTGGTGACCTCGAGTATTGCCCTTGAAATTGTTGAGCATTTAGACAGCGAAGGCAAAAAAATTATTTGGGGCCCAGACCGTCACTTAGGCAGCTATATTGCCAAACAAACGGGCGCCGAGATGCTGATGTGGCAGGGCGACTGTATCGTTCACGATGAGTTTAAAGCGAATGCCCTGCGTGATCTGAAAAGCGTTTATCCCGACGCAGCAATTTTGGTACACCCAGAATCACCCGCGAGTGTGGTGGCGATGGCGGATGCTGTCGGCTCCACCAGTCAGTTGATCAAAGCTGCGCAAACCATGCCTAACGAGCGTTTTATTGTCGCGACCGATCGCGGTATTTTTTACAAAATGCAACAAGCGGCGCCGGGTAAAACATTGATAGAAGCGCCTACTGGTGGTAACGGTGCCACCTGTAAGAGCTGCGCCCACTGTCCTTGGATGGCAATGAATGGCTTAAAAGCCATTGAAGCGTCATTAAGTGATAGCGACAAAACCACCCATGAGATCTTTGTCGATGAAGACTTGCGAGTGAAAGCGTTAATCCCGCTGACCCGTATGCTCGATTTCGCTAAAACGCTCAATATGAAAGTGAAAGGTAATGCCTAAGCGCTTTTAGTCGCACATCGAGTTTCAACATTAATATCCCCGCTTTGCGGGGATATTTTTTTAATTACAGTTGCCACACGGCAAATAACAAAAAGCCCTGCATTTGCAGGGCTTTAGCTAAATCGCTAATCGAGATTATTTAGCGTTCATTAACGCAACCGCGTTATCTAACATACGGTTACTGAAGCCCCATTCGTTATCGTACCAAGCCATTACTTTGACTAAACGGCCATTAACACGGGTTTGCGTCGCATCGAAGTTAGATGAAAACGCATTGTGGTTAAAGTCGATAGATACCAATGGCTCTTTGTTGACGGCCAACACTTCGCTCAGTGGTGCTACGCTTGCTGCACGCTCGATGATGGCGTTAACTTCTTCAACGGTTGTGTCACGTGATGCAATGAAAGATAAATCCACTAAAGACACGTTAACAGTCGGTACACGTACCGCTAAACCATCGAATTTACCTTGTAATTCAGGCACAACTAAACCTACTGCCGCGGCAGCGCCAGTTTTAGTTGGGATCATCGACAGTGCCGCTGCGCGAGCACGGCGTAAATCTGTGTGGTATACGTCAGATAAACGTTGGTCGTTGGTATACGCGTGGATGGTGGTCATCAGACCTGATTCGATACCAATTTCGTCATTTAACGGCTTAGCGAAAGGCGCTAAGCAGTTAGTGGTACATGACGCGTTAGAGATAACGGTCATATCCGCGGTCAACACATTGTTGTTCACACCGTAAACGACGGTTGCATCAACGTTTTTGCCTGGTGCAGAGATAATCACTTTCTTTGCGCCAGCGGCTAAATGCGGTTGAACAGAATCTTTAGAAGTGAAGATACCGGTACATTCAAATACCACGTCTACTTGTAGGTCGCCCCAAGGTAATTTGCCTGGATCGCGCTCTTGGAAAGTGAGGATCTTGTCACCGTTAACATAAATTGCTTCAGCATCATGCTCAACTTTGGCATTGAAACGACCATGTACAGAATCGTATTTTGTCAGGTGAGCGTTGATTGAAGCGTCGCCTAAATCGTTGATGGCAACAATTTTGATTGGGTAAGCTTTTTCGCTTTCGTACAGGGCGCGTAATACGTTTCTACCGATACGGCCGTAACCATTTATTGCAACACGGATAGTCATCTCATATCCCTCTGGTGATTATAAAATTCAACTGGTAGTAAAATTACCAAACTGACAGCTATCGTCAAGTTAATTCGGCTATTTTGCCGGGATTCGGTTAACAAATTAGGTGTTTTTTTTACATTGCTCGCGAAAACACCTTTTTTAGCACTGCATTTGGATAAAAAATTACAAGATGGCAAACATTTTGCCGACGTTACTCAAGGCCCAAGCCTTAAGGCGAGTTTGGCTTCTCTGGTTCGACGGGAGTTGCCGCTGGCGGTGTTACCTCTGTCCGAGGTGGAGCAAGCCAGAGCGCAACCGGACTAGTCGAATAGAGGCCATTTTCTAACGCATTGATCAAGTTCTGGGCGTATTCATCTAATTTTGTCGCCAGCGTTTTGTTGCCACCGATTAAGGCTAGCATCTTATCTTCAGAATACTTCTGCTGCGTAAGTAGTAAATTGGCTTTTGTCAGCATGTAAGTTTTTTCAAGCGCTTGGGTTTGGCGATAGGCTGCAGCGAGCCCAAGCAACCAATTTGGATCAAAGTCAGCGTATTGGATCTCTGCGAACACAGTAAGGTAGAGTTGTTGCGCTTTGATGGCATTACGGTTGCTGTAGTAGGTGGCTATTTGCGCTAAAAGAAATGGCTCAGTGACTTCGCCAGCATTTTCTTGCGCCAAGAGTCGGTTTAACGCATCCGTGTCACCAAAACGTGTCCATTGATAATAAGACATAAACGGGTCTTGGCGCTCGCGGGTTTCATCCTGCAACCGACTCAAATTTTGTGTACTTAGTCGAAAGGCTCTGGCTCTATCAGCTGTGCGGCTTGTGTGGATAATGTGCTGAACGCCCGAGGCCAATTCAATACATCGACTATAGTCCTCGAGGTAAGTTAACTGTTGATAGAGTTGCTTGCCTGTAGGATTTTTATTGTCCATTAGGTCGTATCGACTTTGGATCAACTTTGTTTTCTCTGCTAAACACCAGCCATCCTTATGCAAATCTGCACAAATTTCAGGATTATTTTTACAAATCGTTTCGATATTTCGGCCATTATCACAACCGAAAAGGCTTATCGCGAGGGTAAATGATGTAATTATTACTAGATTTTGTCTCAAAATACGCTCCAAAATGCAATTTTCTCTAATAAAATTACAGATTTACAGAAAATATCTTACTAGCAAGCTGGGTCAGTTTTCATTACAATGGCGCCGACCAAAACAGAGGGTTTTCCCTAAAACCTACATAAGATTATTGGTCTTTTCGTCATGTTACTCAAACCTTTCAATATATTTTATTGAAAAGTGAGATAAAGGATCTGTAAATGAGCGCTGATAAACACCTACAAAGTTGGCAAGAACGTTTTGAAATGGCAGAGGCAATGCAACCTTTGCTGGGCAAGTTATACCGTAACCAAGGCGTCGAAGTTGTGGTTTATGGTAAGCCATTACTCAATGCTTCTACTATTGAGATTATTAAAGCGCACCGTTTAGTTCGTCGTCATGTCGGTGAGAAATTACGTTTACGCGAGAGTTTCCCGTTTGTTCAAGCCTTAAGCAGACTCGCTGTTAAACAATGTAAAGTGGATATTGGTAAGCTTGCTGTCAAATACTGGGCTGAACATACCGATACCAACGAAATTGAAAGCTATATGGCACGCGAATTAGCGGCTGCGATTGATCATGCTGATGATATCGCTCCGCGTGATGTGGTGTTGTATGGTTTTGGTCGTATTGGCCGCTTATTAGCGCGCTTACTGATCGAACGTACTGGTCGCAGCAACAAGTTAAGACTGCGTGCAATCGTATTACGTGGTGGTAAGAAGGGCGATTTAGAAAAACGCGCAAGCTTACTGCGTCGTGACTCTGTTCATGGTCCATTTAACGGTTCTGTTGAAGTGGATGAAGAGAACAACGCTATCATCGCTAACGGTACTTATATCCAAGTGATTTACGCAAACTCACCAGATGAAGTGGATTACACTAAATACGGTATTACAGATGCCTTAGTGGTAGACAACACGGGTATTTGGAAAGACGAAGCAGGCCTTGGCTTACACTTGAAGAGCCCTGGTGCAAGCAAAGTGTTACTGACAGCACCAGCAAAAGGCGCCATCAAGAACATCGTTTACGGTGTGAACGAAGGCGATATTACGCCAGAAGACATCATTGTGTCTGCAGCGAGCTGCACCACTAACGCCATTACACCAGTACTGAAAGCGGTAAATGATAAGTACGGTATCGAGAATGGTCACGTTGAGACGATTCACTCATACACGAACGATCAAAACCTGATCGACAACTACCACAGTGCTGACCGTCGCGGTCGCAGTGCACCATTAAATATGGTGATCACTGAAACGGGCGCAGCGAAAGCCGTCGCTAAAGCTCTGCCAGTATTAGCGGGCAAACTGACTGGCAACGCGATTCGTGTGCCAACGCCAAACGTGTCTATGGCAATCATCAGCATGAACTTAAATGCTGAGACCAACAAAGACGAATTGAACGAATACCTAAAAGACACGGCGCTGCAATCACCCTTGCAGAACCAAATCGACTACACAGACTCAACTGAAATCGTATCAAGCGATTTAGTAGGTTCTCGCTACGCGGGTGTGGTTGATTCTCAAGCGACCATCGCCGAAGGTAAACGCGCCATTCTGTACGTATGGTATGACAACGAATTTGGTTACAGCTGCCAAGTAGTCGGTGTGATGCAAACGATGTTAGGCTTAACAACGCTGTCTCTGCCTGCTTAATTGCGACAGACAGAAGTACAACAGACAAAGCGCCTGAGAGGGCGCTTTTTTTATACTTCAATTATGTTGAATAACAATTTATCTGAACATTGTTATTGAGCAAATCCGTGAATTGTTGATTCTATCGGCAAGTTTATATCGCTATGGCTGAATATTGGGCAAACAGTGTGGTTAAGCGCAATATTTCAAATTTGTTGATTGACTCTGAAGGTTAAATCGGTAGAATGCCAATCCGCAGTCAGGGGAAAGCGTAGTAACGTTACTCTATGACATCGATGCGACATTAGCTCAGTTGGTAGAGCGATACCTTGCCAAGGTATAGGTCATCGGTTCGAACCCGATATGTCGCTCCAACTCTTTACGAGTTTGGAAATTTGGCGCGATGGCAGAATGGCTATGCTGCGGATTGCAAATCCGTCGATCTCGGTTCGACTCCGGGTCGCGCCTCCATAGATTAAAGTATTAATGATACGATTACTGTCGTTAATATAAAGAGTTTGCCCGAGTGGTGGAATCGGTAGACACAAGGGATTTAAAATCCCTCGCTGGTAACAGCGTGCCAGTTCAAGTCTGGCCTCGGGTACCATAACATAAAAAAGGCCTAACATTTGTTAGGCCTTTTTTATTTTTAGCCCAAAACCACCTACTTCAGTAGGTGGTTATCATCATTTGAGGCTTTGCCTGTATACCTACCCATGTTAAATGCATCTTTGATTTTTAGCGAAGTCAAAAGAGGCAAATAA
>NZ_BMOP01000023.1 GCF_014647135.1 Shewanella xiamenensis | reverse complement strand
ATTGTATTGCTTCCAGTTAGTTGTTTTATAGCGAGGTTTTGACACGATTGATGGGTGAGTTGATAGGCTATGCCGATCAGATCACCAGCTATGGTTTTAGTTCAACTGATTTAGGAAACAAAGCCGCTGTGCAGCTCACTATATCCGATGAATTGACTAAAATATCAAATCGCCGCGGCTTTTTAACGCTTACTCAATACAGCTTAGACGTATGCAAACGTGAGTTGTTTCCAGCCTCTCTTTTATTTTTTGATCTAGATAGATTCAAAGAGATCAATGATACACATGGACATGCTGAAGGTGATAGAGCACTTAAAATCTTTGCTGATGAAATGAGGGAATCATTCCGCAGTTCGGATATTTTTGCTAGGCTCGGAGGTGATGAGTTTGTAGCATTTCTAACGAATACAAGTTCAATCCAAATTGAACAGTTAATTATGCGCTTCGAGGCATCGCTAAGGTCGCGTTGTTTGTCAGAGTGTTTACCCTATAGTATAAAGTTTTCTTTTGGCCTTGTTGATTTTGACCCCCTTAGGCATCAGTCAATCGAGCAGATGTTGAATGAGGCTGATAATGCTATGTATCAGAACAAAAAGAACAAACGTAATACGTAGGTAGATAGTGTACTAGTCTGTACTAGCTCAGACTAGATCTGACATTGTTGCATTTCAGTTGTGTTGTAATTGGGCTAGAAGTCGTCTAATGAAGTTGCGGCGGTTTACTAAGTATCGATTCTATTCATTTTACTCGCACCATTATGGCTCTTGCCGCATCATTTTTGCGTTTTTGGATACAAGATTATTAAACTCATAATACCAAGTAGAACTGCTGCAAACACGGAAGTAAAGCGAACAAGATCATCTGAAATTGCACTGATACTCGTTGAGGTAATTCCATAAAACACCAAAACGACATAACTGGAATACATCAATTGAATCGAGTTATAACTGGCTTTCTTCGAGACGGCATTAATCCCCATAAATAATGCACTCACCACTGCTACGCCTAAAGTCCCCACAATATTGGCCTGCAATAAACACATCACTAGAGGCGGAATTGCATAGAGCACACTAGCGTATGTCGTCAGTAATCTTCTCAATCCATAATCTTTACCAATACTAGGATCTGGGTCCTTAATGATTAACGCGACAATGATGGTAATAATTGTGCTTTGTTCCAAATCCAATTGGATGGTACATACCATCATAGTCATAACAATGATCGTTTTGAGCATAGTCTGCCAATCGAACAAATATTTAGTTGTCGAGGCAACTGAAATGGTATTTGTCGCAAGTGGCTCACCTCCTGGGAATAGAAAATAAGCCAAGTACGCGGTAAAACCTGCAATAAAAATATTTTCTAGCAGAGCCATGGGAATTTGCTCAACACTAATGCCTTTTTGCTGGGTAAAAACAGCAATCATCGCAGTTGACACAATGAGCAAGATTGCAAACACGTCTTGCGAATTCTTCTTTGTACGCTCCATACACCAGTAAAAGACCCCAAACAATAATAGGTAGTAGAGGTGCGCATAATCGCTTAACAGCTCACTCATTAACGCCTGAAACCAAGCTGTAATGAACAGAATGCCACCCATAATAAACACCATAATGACGGGGGGGGGCTCATGAGTAGTGGTAAGAAATACCGCACACATCGCAGGTGCTAGTAAAGGCAAATCCGTTCCGAATACGTATTGCCAGAACAGTAATAAAACAGGGAATACCGCAACTCTTATGATGGGGTTTGCTGCACTACGATACATAGCTGATATAACTCCATGCCCAGATCCACAAATCTTGCAGTCTTTCACCAAGATAGCTTTCATCAGGATAGAAACCAACGACTGCACGGCCACCATATCTCAGCTCAAGATTATCGGGTAATTGCTTGAACTCAATATTCACGGGGAAACGTTGTGCTTTTGAACTGCTTGTTGGTGAAGTCATTAGCCCATTGCTGGCATCTTCTGCAAGGCTACCATTACCACTACTTCCCCAACCAATGGAAGATATTTGCCCCTCAAACACATCACCTGGATGAGCATCAAAAACAATTTTGACTTTATCACCAGGTTTCAAATGAGCAAGGGAGTTTTCTCTCACCATGGCGGTCAACCACGGGTTATTGTTATTGATAAACGTGAGAATAGGTTGCCCAGTACTTGCATAATGACCAACTGCAACATTCATGTTAGTGATCACACCATCAGCAGGAGCTAAAAGTTTAGTACGATTGAGATCGAGTAGCGCCTGCTCTTGCCGGTTAAGAACAGATTGTATTTCTGGGTTGTCTATTCCTCTGGGACCAAACTCCTGTTTAGCTTTATCCAATGCAGACGAAGCTTGAACTAGTCCTGCTTGCGCAGTCTCCAGTTTAGCGATGATGTCGTCCATTGAGGCTTGGCTTATAGTACCTTTTTCTGCCAAAATGCGATTACGCTCTACATTTTTCTTTGCATTATCAACCTTAATGCGAGCCGCGACTTCATTCGCCTGAGCGACACTGATCGCAGCTGAATCTGCCTCATAAGATTGCGCGGCTTGCTGTAAATCAAACTTTGCAGCTTTAACAGCTAATTCAAATGGGCGCGGGTCGATGGTGACAAGTGGATCTCCCGTCTTGACAGAGCTATTGTTGATAATATGTACTTGTGAAATAGGACCTGATACTTCGGGACTAATGCGGATCAATTGACCATTCACTCGAGCTTGATCTGTCATAGGAGTGATTCGATCAGCCCACAAAGTGTAAAGCCAGAGTGCGGCAAACAAAGTAAAAATGTAGTAAGTGAATGAACGAGCTTGATTAATTTTTTTATCATCCTGCTCTGAACTCATTTTAGTATTGTTTTCTGACATTTTGTGTTCCTATGCTCGTTTACTGTTATTTTTGTTCCAGTAAATTGACCTTTTTATAGATGATACTTTTCTTAGTTCTGACTTCTACGGCAATTGTAATGATGAAAGCAAACAGGCCAACCAACCCAACAGCACTCGAAGAAGATACAGACACTTCACCGACATATTTCGTCCAGATAACCGCAAGAGCAACGAACCAACCGAATAGCGCCGCGGCATGCGTTACTGCAATAGGGACAAGGTGAGACCAAAAACCACTTTGTAGTTTATTGATAAGCAGTGGATGGGATTTCTTGAGTTGATGAATAAACAACTTTGACGTGATCAGCGATAAAATAATCCCTAAACCAAACGTGAGAGATACAGCTTGACCCCATACAGTCACCTCAGTATTGGTGATCATGTTAAGCGACATGGGGACACTATCCATTCCCTTAAAATGGTAACTGGCGATGTAGCCATTGATGGCTCCGTTAATGATCCCTCCAACCAAGGAGTCCTTCATTTTGATATCCACGTTTAGCACCTTGAATGTTGTTTAATAACCTGTTGTTGAGTATAGCGATAACATGCGAATTAATGCATGTTAAGACTCACATATTTTTCCGATATGATCCAATCAAACATACAAATACATAACGCTCAAAAGCGAAAGGGGGATAACGATGAAGCTCAGCAGAGCAACGCAAAAAATAAGTCAGAAAAATAACTTTATCTACTTAACGCTAGCATTAATCATGCTGTTAATCTCCGCCTCTCTAGTGCAGTTGTTGCGAGGTAATATAACGGAATATGTGATCCGGAGCATCATCATTATTATCTTCATAGTTTGTTTTGTTAGCTTGCAGTTTGACAGAAAGTGGACGCATTTCTTAAGAGGGCTGGTAGTGACATGGATAGGTGCGACAGTGACTCAGTATACACTTAATATTCAAGAGACGAGCCTACTGATGCTTGCTCTGACCTTGATATTTTTCTGTGGTACCTTCCAATCATTAGTTAGGCAAATCTTATTCTCAGGTAAAATCGACAACAATAAGCTTATTGGTTCAGTTGCTTTATTTTTATTACTAGGATTAATGTGGGCAGTGACTTACTTGATTTTAGTCGAGTTAGATCCACTATCTTTTCATGGATTGGAAGCAATTAAGTGGGAGGATAATTTCTCTAATAGCGCTTATTTTAGCTTTGTCACATTAACTACTCTTGGCTATGGCGATATCAGTCCTGTGACTCCGATCGCGAAGACCTTAGTATACTTAGAGTCAATCGTAGGCGTTTTTTACATGGCAGTTGTGGTTTCTAGTTTAGTTAGTTCTAATTTAGAGCGTAGAGCGTAGAGCGTAGAGCGTAGAGCGTAGAGCGTAGAGCGTAGAGCGTAGAGCGTAGAGCGTAGAGCGTAGAACCCATCGACTGTTTACTGATTATCGATTTACTTGTAGTTGGCTATAGATATTAAATTATTCTAAACGACAAATGTTCTGTATCTAGTCACAATGTCAAATGCTGTCAAGTTAAAATATTTCACCTCAAAATTAGCACTAACTCGTTACTAAGACTACGCTATTTTACTAGTGCTTCACTGAACAATACCTAAATTCGACACATGGAGATGATGATGCAAAGAATTTTAAAGATGTTGTTGAGTTACGTATTCCTAACTCTCTCTATATTCGCCGTTGCAAAAGAAAATCCCGCAGATCTTCTTCAGGCTGAAGCAGAAATAGATGATGGTTTGAAGAAGTTTGGCTATCTAACGGGTCTTTCTCTTGGATGTGTTACATCTGAACAGAAAGCTGATTTGGAGCGTGAAGCGATGGATGTCAATGGTGAAATTGCCAGAGCACTTGGTCTTGATAGAGCGTTTTTATTTTCCGCTAGCTTTGGTTATGGCAGCAATATTGAACTCAAAATTGAAGAATGTTCAGAGGTTCTTAAGCGTTACGAAGAAAAAATTCACTCCTTCCGTAAAAGCAAAGGAGTTCAGCAATGAAATTATTCATTGTTATATCTTTAAGTACTGCTCTTTTTTTGGGGTTGTGGAGTAACCATGCTTTCGCCGGGCGATGGGAAGTTAGGAATGAATATAGAGAAGGAAAGCATGAAATTGAGCGTGAAAAGCGTGAAGCAAAACGTGAACTCAAACGCTGTAAAACTCGCGAATGTGCAAAACGAGAGATTCGTGAGGGATATAGTGAGGTTAGCCGTGAAAAAAGAGAAGCCAGAAGAGAAATTCGTCGAGAACTGAGAGATTCCCGTCGTGAACGATGGGATGACGATAGTGAAATTTTAGGTGGTGTTGTGGTTGGTGCAGCAATCATTGGCATAGCTTCAGCCATTGCTAATGATGATTAAATTACGAATTTATACTGTAAATGATAAAACCTGCGGAGGCGCTATGTTTAAAATTTGCTCTAGTTTTTTGATTTGTTTAATGTTGTTTGCTTGTAGCTCTATGCCGAAGGATTGGTCTGGTATGTCAGCAGATGAAATCTCAGCTTGGAAGTCTGCTGGCTTTACTTCTACATTAGCTCAAAAATGGCATCTAAGTGGCTTTAATGCTTCAGAGGCGTCAGATTGGAACATGAATGGTTTCAATTTAGAAGATGCAATTGCGTGGGGGGGGCAGAAATTTCTCCCCCAAGAAGCTAAGACCTGGCGTGATTCAGGTTTCGACTTAGAGGATGCTGTTGATAGCCGCAACAATGGATTGACTCCTATTCAAAAAAATTAATCATCTCAATTCTAAAGCAGTGGACGCATAACCTTGCGTCCCTCTATTGTGGGGTAAACAGGAAAACAAATCATAGCAATCCTGATTAATTATTTTACAGTCTCAGATTCAGGAGTTGCTGAACTACCTATTATATTTTGAACCATAATCCAGAGCTAGAAATATACAAAGTTGAATAATGATTTTAGCAATTTTTTTCATTATTAATAAGTTACATCAGCGCTGTAATTTATAATTGCTCGCCGAAACCATAGAAATATTAATCCGAAACCAATGAATTAGAGTAAAAAATCTAGCAATGTTTTGTCCAAAAATAACTTCGATGATGCTAGCTTCTACGGATAGATCTAATGAAACCACCAAACTATCATATCGTGCACGACCCACTGAATAAAAATAATTTTCAATTCGCCTTTTTAGGAGTGTTGATAATATCCTTCAAATATTGTGACATTTTTGCTAACGCTTCTCTTCGCTCCTCGAAATAATCATGCTGGTTATAAATCCCTTCAACACCCTTTAGTTTGTGGTTAAGGCAACGCTCTGCAACGTGCCCTGGCGTTCCTTGTTTTGCAAGCAGGGTGCGGCAGGTACGACGTAGATCGTGCACAGTGAAGTGGGGCATATCACCCATTAAGTTTGGGGGTTGTTTTTTCTTACCAGCTTCGTGGTCAAATAGTTTAGTGATTGCTCGGTTTAGCGTATCAGGGCCCATATGGGGATTTTTACTTGAGCGTCTGCTGGGGAAGACATACTCGGAGTCATATGCTCTGATTTTTAGCTCATATAGCCATTCCATCACTATGGGCGGCAATGGAATCGCAATACCCACTCCAGATTTGCTCCTATTTTTTGACAGATTCCACACCTTCTCATCAAGATTAAACTCCTTCCAAGGCGCTTCTGCCAACTCAGACTTACGTACTCCCAATGTAATCAGTAGTGCACAAGCTAGGTAGTTGTCACGGCTAAAGCTGTCACTATTTTCCCTAGCGATTTTAAAAAACGTGGTGATTTCCTCTAGCGTTAAAGCGCGGTCTTTACTTTTTTCTAAGCCACCAGCATCTGATACAGAAAATGCACTTGCTGGGTTTGCGCTGAGCAAATCCAGCTTTATGCCGTGATTAAAAAGCTGCTTGCAGTACATTAGTGCATCGTTAGCTATTGCTGGGCGGTTAGTGGCTGCAATAGCTTGTAATACAGCCTTTATGTCTCTGGCTGTGACGCTATCGACATTGAAGCTGCCTATATGGGGAGCAATGTCTTTACGGTAGATACGTTCGGGGATTTCGTGGTGCTTGAGTCTTTTAACGTTACCTAAATGCCAATCGGCAAAGAGATCATCAACGGTTTTGATTTGGGATTGCTCTGCACGTTTTTTGGCTATGAGCGGGTCGAGACCATCGCGAAACTGTTTCATTTTGGTAGTAGCTTCCGCACGCGCATCCGCAAGAGACATATCACTGTATTTTGCTAAGGTCATTTCCTTGCGTTTGGATTGCGCCGTGTAACGGAGCATCCAATATGGAACGCCAAGCTTTGGGACAACAAAATACAGACCGGCTCCATCTGCATACCGGCCAGGTTCTCCTTTAGCCTTGGACTCAATCTCTTTTACTGTCAGGTTCCCCATAAATCCATTCCCCATCATGACCTTAAGGTTGCTTTTATGAAAGCCAATAATACCCACCACTGACGATCGGGATTATTGTAGCATACCCACCAATATACCCACCATATAGCGGTGGGTATTGGTGGGCATGGATGGATGTTAGTAGACGGGTTAAATGTTAAAATTGATTAAAAACAATGGTTAATGATGTTTGGTGGATGACTATGGAAATCATTCAACGTTTTGGATCTGCTCGCGCATTTGTTCGATGAGCACTTTGAGCTCGACGGCGGCGGCGGTGATTTCGGTGCTGATAGATTTAGAGGCGAGGGTGTTCGATTCGCGGTTAAATTCTTGCATCATAAAATCTAAACGGCGACCTTCGCTGCCGCCTTTTTTGAGGATGCGGCGGGCTTCGTTAACATGGGCTTCGAGCCTGTCCATTTCCTCTGCCACATCTTGTTTTTGCGCTAATAAGATCATCTCCTGCTCGATGCGGGCGGGATCGAGTTCACCTTTGATTTCGGCGAGGCGATTGGTGAGTTTATCGCGCTGATATTCCATGACTTTAGGCATATGCTCGCGCACAACGGCGATTTGCTCGCTGACGCCGTCTAAACGGCTTAAGAGCATGTCTTTGATGGCTGCGCCTTCACGGCCACGGGCTTCAATGAATTGGTCGATAGCTAAGTCGAAGGCGGTCATTAAATCGGCACCAACCGCGTCCATATCCTGCTCAGCACTAGAAAGTACTCCTGGCCAGCGCAAAATATCGGTGAGGTTGACTTCGCCTTGTCCGGCTTCTTGTTTGAGCCAACTAGCGGCGTCGAGTAGCTGTTTGGCTAACCCTTGGTTTAATTTAAGTTCGTTATTGCTGTTATCGGCTAATTCGTAGCGTAAATTGACCTCGACTTTACCGCGGCTTAAGCGTTTACGCAGGCGGTCGCGTAAAACGGGCTCGAAGCTGCGGAATTGTTCTGGCAGACGTAGGTAAGTTTCGAGATAACGCTGGTTGACTGAGCGAATTTCCCAAGAGGCTGTGCCCCATTGTGCTTTGTGCTCAATGCGAGCGTAGGCTGTCATGCTTTGGATCATGGGTTGTCCTAGTGGTTTAATCGTCATAATGAGAGGCGATTATAGAGTCAATGGCTTTAGGATTAAAGGCATACCACTACTCGCGAGGAGGATTAGGTGTTTGTGTGACGAGTTTGCTAGAGAATCACCCTAAGCATGGCATCTATAGGCACAAAACCCTATAATATGCAGCCAAAATCGGTCAATGACTCAGAATACAGGAATTTCGCATGCGTCCAAGTAACAGAACGCCAGCACAAACACGCCCAATTACTATCACTCGCCAATTTACGGCCCATGCCGAAGGTTCTGTGTTAGTCGAATTTGGCGAAACTAAAGTGCTTTGTACCGCCAGTTTTACTGAGGGTGTACCGCGTTTCCTTAAAGGTCAGGGCCAAGGCTGGGTAACGGCGGAATACGGCATGTTGCCACGCTCAACCCATAGTCGTATGGACCGTGAAGCCGCTCGCGGCAAGCAATCTGGCCGCACGCAAGAAATTCAACGTCTTATCGGCCGTGCGTTGCGTGCCTGTGTCGATATGAAAGCGCTGGGTGAAAACACCATTGTCATCGATTGTGATGTGATCCAAGCTGATGGCGGTACTCGCACCGCGTCAATCACTGGTGCTTGTGTCGCCTTAGTGGATGCGCTTAACTGGGCCCGTGGTAAAGGCATTATTAAATCTAACCCGCTTAAGTTCTTAATCGCTGCGGTCAGCGTGGGTATCTACAACGGTGAAGCGATAAGCGACCTAGAGTATGTTGAAGACAGCGCTGCCGAAACCGATATGAACGTGGTAATGACAGAAACTGGTAAGATTATCGAAATTCAAGGCACTGCCGAAGGTGAGCCGTTTACTCACGAAGAGTTGATTGAGCTACTTGGTTTAGCGAAGAACAGTATTCGCGAAATCGTCGATGTGCAGAAAGCCGCATTAAATTAATTGTTATTGATAAAAAGCCCCGTTATGGGGCTTTTTATTAAATCAATATTGCTATAACCCAATAAAAATAGAACGTTAAAGTCGTAAGGAGAGATTGTGAAAGCCTATCAACGTGAGTTTATTGAATTTGCCCTAGAGCGTCAGGTGTTGCGATTCGGCGAGTTTACCCTTAAATCGGGCCGTATCAGTCCTTACTTCTTTAATGCAGGCCTATTCAATACTGGCCGTGATTTAGCCCGTTTAGGGCGTTTTTATGCGGCGGCGTTAGTGGATTCTGGCATAGAGTACGATCTGTTGTTTGGCCCAGCTTACAAAGGTATTCCGATTGCGACCACGACAGCGGTGGCTTTGTGCGAACATCACGATATCGATATTCCCTACTGCTTTAACCGTAAAGAGAAAAAAGATCACGGTGAGGGCGGTAGCTTAGTCGGTAGCGAGCTTAAAGGTCGGGTAATGCTGGTGGACGATGTGATCACTGCGGGGACGGCGATCCGTGAGTCGATGGAAATCATCGAAGCTCATCAAGCGCAGCTGGCAGGCGTATTAATCGCGCTGGATAGACAAGAGAAGGGCAAGAGCGAATTGTCAGCCATCCAAGAGGTCGAGCGTGATTTTGGCTGTGGTATTGTGGCGATTATCAAGCTTGCGGATCTGATCAGCTATTTATCTGAAAAACCAGGTATGGAAGCGCAACTAGCAGCGGTAAGCCAGTACCGTGAGCAGTATGGCATCGAGGCCTAATAAGGCTTAAGCGTGTTATAAACCGCTAAAACAGAAACGCTGCAATTCAATAAGAATGGCAGCGTTTTTTTATATCTCACACAAAGTAAGGTCTTACTTCGACTGGTGTAAAAACTCGGCGCGGGTCGCTGGGTTGGATTTAAAAATACCACCTAAGGCCGTCGTGGTGGTGGAGCTGGTGGAGTCCATTACGCCGCGGGATTTTACGCAGTAATGCACCGCATCCATTTTAACCGCAACATCTTTAGTTTCGAGCAAGGTCTGCAGCGCGACTAACACTTGCTGAGTTAAACGCTCTTGTACCTGAGGGCGTTGGGCAAAGAAACGTACAATGCGGTTAATCTTTGATAAACCAATAATTTTTTTACGTGGAAGATACGCAATGGTTGCCGTGCCATCAATAGTGACAAGGTGATGTTCACAGGTACTGGTCAGGCTAATATCCTGTACGCGCACCATTTCATCAAAGCCCATTTTGTTATCAATCACAGTGATCTTCGGGAAGTTCGCATAATCTAGACCGGAGAAGATTTCGTCGACATACATTTTGGCGATGCGGCGTGGGGTATCGGCAAGACTGTCATCAGAAAGATCCAGTGACATGAGCGTCAGAATTTCCTTCATATGGTGTTCAATCTTGTCCTTACGCTCTTCAGGAGTAAACACACTGGGGAGCATGGGGGTTTCAAGTCCGCGCTCTTGCAGGGCGGCCTGTACTTTTACTGCTGCTTCACTTAATGACATTTTTATCCTCCACTACTTCAGTAGCGGCTATCACTGAAAACCTAGCACTGGTCGCTGAATATCAGCAATCAGGTGCGCTAGGGTATAAATCGATTCGTTGTCACTTGGACAAGAACAAGGTGGGGCAGAATAGCGCGAATTGCGGATAATTCATACCAAAAAACGCTCACGCTGAAGATGAAAAAGCCGATAGTCCTTATCGATTATCGGCTCCTTGGGGCGCTAAAACATCATTATCTTGATGAAGATAGCTTTTATTTTAGTTAAGGCTAAAGTTTCAGGTTAGTTTTTAAGAAGCTCAACATCTGATCGTAATACTTGGCTCTATGAGAATCGTTATAAAAACCATGGCCTTCGTTATCCATCACCAGTTTTTGGTAGGGATAATTATGGGCTTTGAGGGCTTTTTCGAGTGATTCCAACTGTTCAATTGGCGCGCGCTCATCTTCACCACCGTGCACCAGTAAGAGGTTCGCTTTTAATTTAGCAACGTTTTCAGAGGGAGACATGGCTTTTAGGGTGGCTTTATCTTGGCCAAGTACGTCCTTAAGGTAGCTTGTTCCTGAACGTGTTCTGGCGACGTCACCTTCATCAAACATCAACTCCAGATCATACACACCGGCAAACCCAACCGCGCATTTAAACATATCGGGCGCCAATACGGCACTTTGTAGTGCGCTATAGCCGCCAAAGCTACCGCCAGCGATACATACCCGTTCCTTATCGGCAAAGCCTTGGTCAATGACGTATTGAGTTGCATCGATAATATCGTGCTGAATATCCGAGCCCCATTTTCGATAGCCAGCTTGCTCGAAACGCTCGCCATAACCACCTGAGCCACGGAAGTTAACCTGCAACACCGCCATGCCATTTTGAGCAAGTAGTTGGTTTTGTGGGTCAAATCCCCACCAATCACGAATGCCATGGGGACCGCCATGGGGATTAACGACCAAGGGTAAATTTTTGGCTTCTTTGCCGAAGGGTAAGGTTAAATAGCCATGTATTTTCTGGCCATCGCGGTTAGTGAAGCTAATGGGTTTGACCTCAGCCATTCTTTCTGGGTCTAGCCATTTACGGGCGGTGGCTAGATACTCTAGCTTGAGTTTTTTCGTATCAAACACATAGTAATCACCGGGATTGCGATCGTTAAATGCAATTACCACCAATTGTTCGCCATTACGGGTTTCGCTAACGATTTGTACTTGATGCCCCGGCAGGGCCGCGAGTAAATCCTTGAGTAGTTTGGCGTGGCTGTCGTTGTTATCGACAAAGGCATAGCTTGGATAGCCATTTTCAAACTCAACGGCATAGAGCTGTTTGTTGGTGCCGTTGATCCAGAAGTTGCTAGGATCAACAACCTCATCTTGAATGATCTCGGCCTTATCGCCTGTTTCGAGGTTGATGCGATAGACGCCTAAGGTTTCAGTGCCCACTCGACCCGCTGCATAGATGGTATTTTTATCATCAGCGAAGGAGATAGGCGTAAAATCACTTAAGCCTAGGTTGAGTTTATCGGTGTTTATCCATTCGCCATCTTTACGGTAAAAGACTTTAGTAATGTTTTTGCTGTCTTTCCCTGCCACAAAGCGGACGTCACCATCATGATCGGTCATAAAGCGAGCTTGGCCTATGGGAGAGCCTGTGATGCGTTTACGCACCCCGCTAAAAAGGTCAACGCGGTAGACATCCTGACGTGTTTCACTCAAGTCCGGGGCACCAGTCCATGGGAGCGCGTTGACCAGCATATAGCGTTCATCATCCGGTAGAGGGTCCAGTATGAATGCTGTGGCATTTATGGCGGTATTTTTCTTGAGATTTGAACCCGTTTGCTGCTCGCCGCTGTTATAACCAAATAGATATTTAGGGCGAGAACCATCGGCGTTGACCGCCATTAATTCGCCGTAGTATTGGGGCACATCGCTCCAGCCCTTAAGGTATTCTTTTGCCAGTACAATACGCTCACTATTGGCCCATTCATAGGTGCCTACCTGGGCGTTGCTTGGGAAGCGAATCGCATTCAGCAGTTTTTTGGTTTGAGCATCTAATACTATGAGTACATTTTTACTCTCAACACTGGTAATTGCACTTAAGTATTTGCCGGTAGGCGAGATCTTTACGTTAGAATACTCGTTGCCGCGACTGAATAATTGGGATTGTGACAGGACATTTGTCGCCGAGGTTTCGGCCGCTAATGTGCTGAAAGGCGTAATAGGCAAGCAAATTACGGCCAATGCAGCAAATGGCAAAGATTTCATCTGACATCCTTGTAATATTATTGTGTTTTTAGTTTTAACAATGTGTAAACAAGATTAAAGCAAAAGCACTACTGATACAAGGAGTCGGGATAAAAGAAAGGACGGTGATTACCGTCCTTTATGTTGATAAATCATTAGCTTTGCAACAGTTGATGCTGAATAAAGTTCCACTGTTCATCGAAGTGTTGTGTGGGTTTTAGCTTAAACTCACTGCGGACAAATTGAGCAATTCGCCCCTCTGCGAAGGCTAACAGCAAATTGGCTAAAATAGCCTCATCTAAATTAAAGCCTTTGCCTTCTCGCAACGTTTTTTCCCGTAGAATTTGCTTAAGTTGGGTCTCAATTTTGGCAAATAACGTACTAATGCGGCTCCGCAAACGCTCATTTTCACCTAAAAGCGCATCACCATTGAGAACGCGAGAGATCCCAGGATTACGCTCGGCGAAAATCAATAACAACTGTAGTACTAATTGACAGCGTTTCATGGTGTCTTTTTCATCATCCATGATGATGTTGATACGAGAGAGTAATGACTCTTCAATAAACTCAATTAACCCTTCAAACATCCGCGCTTTACTCGGGAAGTGGCGATAGAGTGCCGCTTCCGATACGCCGACTTCTGAGGCGAGTTTAGCGGTGGTAATACGTTGTCCTGGGCTGGTTTCTAGCATTTGTGCTAGGCATTGCAGTATGTGTTCACGACGATTAATTTTTGGGCTTACAGCCATTGCAGTATCCTTCGCTCAATAACGATTCAGGTTATTTAGTGCCAGAATGGCCAAATCCACCTTCACCACGGTCTGAGCTATCGAACTCATCAACGAGTTTGAATTGTGCTTGTACCACAGGAACAAACACCAGTTGTGCGAGACGATCACCGATTTCTAAGGTAAATGGGGTATCGCTGCGGTTCCAACAAGAGACCATTAAGGGCCCCTGATAATCCGAATCGATGAGGCCAACGAGATTTCCAAGGACGATACCGTGTTTATGGCCAAGGCCTGAACGGGGCAGGATCACGGCGGCAAGGCCTGGATCGGCTACGTGGATGGCGATACCCGTTGGGATTAACTGAGTTTCTCCTGGGGCTATCGTCATGGTGGTATCTATCATGGCACGAAGATCCATGCCTGCGCTACCAGGTGTTGCGTAGGCTGGCAGGGGAAATTCGGAACCAATGCGGGAGTCGAGGATCTTTAATTCAATCGGTGTTTTCATTTATTTTGTTTTTTCTTTCACTATCAACGAAAGTAATTGCCGAGCCAACGTGAGTTTATCGGTAGCAGGCAAATCTTGACTACCCTGTGGCCAGAATACGCGCAGGGCATTGGCATCGGCGTTAAAGCCTAGACCAGTAACGGATACATCGTTTGCCGCGATCATATTCAAATTTTTACGTTTGAGTTTATCGCGGGCGTAGGCTTCTACATCATGGGTTTCTGCGGCAAATCCCACCATAAAAGGACGGTTTGCCAAGCTTGCGACCGTCGCTAAGATATCAGGATTCCTCACCAGCGCAAGTTGCATTTCTTCCGCTGACTTTTTGATTTTACTGGTGGCAATATCGCTGACTCGATAGTCAGCAACCGCCGCACATCCGATAAAAATATCTTTTTTATCAACATGATTCATCACCGCATCGAGCATGTTTTGCGCCGATTCGACATTGATTCGCGTCACCCCTTCAGGCGTGGCTAAATTTACGGGTCCTGCGACCAAGGTCACATCGGCGCCCATATCGGCCGCGGCCTTCGCTAAGGCAAAGCCCATCTTGCCAGAGCTGTGATTAGAGATATAGCGTACAGGGTCGATGGCTTCGCGGGTTGGGCCTGCGGTGATCAGTACCGATTGACCTGCTAGCGGTTGTGACTCCTGTTCAGCATAGACATCTTTTGTTGCAAAAAAGCGACTCGCAAGTTCGGCAATTTCGAGCGGTTCGAGCATGCGGCCTGGGCCCACTTCACCGCAAGCTTGACTGCCACTTGCCGGTCCCCACAGGGTGTAACCACGGCTTTGTAAACTGGCTAAATTGGCTTGAGTGGCGAGATTACGATACATCTGCTGATTCATCGCAGGGCAGAGCGCAATTTGCGCTTCAGTGGCAAGACAAGTGGTGGTGATAAGCTCATCCGCCATGCCAGCATTGATACGGGCCAGTAAATTCGCCGTTGCAGGGGCGATAATCACTAAATCCGCCCAGCGCGCCAGTTCAATATGCCCCATCGCCGCTTCGGCAGCGGGATCGAGTAAGCTCGATGATACCGGATGCCCTGATAAGGCTTGCAGTGTGAGTGGGGTAATAAATTCTATCGCACTTTGGCTCATGACCACACGTACATCAAAGCCGCGTTCTTTTAAGCGGCGCACTAAATCCGCGCTTTTGTAGGCTGCAATACCGCCACCAATACCCAGCAGGACGTTTTTCGTTATCAGGCTCACAGACATCATCCGAGATTGAAATAATGTCGCCAACCATACCACAAAGCGATGAATTGGCGTGACTGTCCCAGTTCAAAAAATCTCGTCCATACTTGCTAAAGTAAAAATATGCGACGACAGGAGGTCACATGGCGATTAAGGATTGGCCAGAGGGCGAAGGGCCGCGGGATAAGTTATTAGTAAAAGGCGCCAGTCATCTCTCGGATGCTGAATTACTGGCGGTGTTGTTGCGTAATGGCCTGTCAGGGCTGAATGCCGTAGACCTTGCCCGTTCACTTATTCAAGAATTTGGTGGTTTAAGAAGCTTACTTTGCGCACCAAAGCATCAGGTGTGTCGACTTCCTGGCGTGGGACCTGTAAAATACGCCCAGCTTCAAGCCGCGGCTGAATTAGCGAGGCGTGTGGCACAAGAAAACCTGCAGAGAGGTCAGGTTTTGACAAATCCCGATTTAACTCGGGATTATTTAATGAGACAATTAGCTGACCGCTCCTATGAAGTGTTCGCAATTTTGCTGCTGGATAGCCAGCATAGAGTGATTCAGTTCGTCGAATTATTCCGCGGAACAATAGATTCAGCCTCAGTGTACCCACGTGAAGTGGTGAGCTTAGTGCTGGAGAAAAAGGCTGCTGCCGTCATAGTGTGTCACAATCATCCGTCTGGTATTGCCGAGCCCAGTCAGGCTGACAGACGAATAACTGAGCGATTAAAAAATGCGTTGGCAACCATAGATGTATCCCTGTTGGATCATATGGTTGTTGGTGATCGAGAGATAGTTTCCTTCGCGGAACGAGGCTGGATTAATTAATCTAACACTTGATCTTCACTCTGTGATCGTGTATAAAATGCGCCCTCTTTGTGCCTCGGGCGACGGCCATACGAGGCACATTAATGCTCGAGCGTTAAAATTGTTTTTGGAGAAGATTGACATGTCAAGAGTATGCCAAGTTACTGGCAAGAAGCCGATGGTTGGTAACAACCGTTCGCACGCAAAAAACGCGACCCGTCGTCGTTTTTTACCTAACCTACAAAACCACCGTTTTTGGTTAGAAGAAGAAAAACGTTTCGTACAGTTACGTGTATCTACTAAAGGTATCCGTCTGATCGATAAGAAAGGTATTGAAGTTGTTGTTGCTGAACTTCGTGCCCGTGGCGAGAAGGTGTAATAGATCATGGCTAAAGCTAAAGGTAATCGTGAGAAGATCAAATTAGTTTCTACAGCTAAAACTGGTCACTTCTACACAACTGAAAAAAACAAGCGTAACATGCCAGAAAAAATGGAAATCAAAAAATTTGATCCAGTTATTCGTCAGCACGTTATCTACAAAGAAGCAAAAATCAAGTAATCCTTGTTTAGTGTTTCGAGAAAAGCCCCTTATCTAAGGGGCTTTTTTTTTGGCTTTTCGTCATCAAGATGAGATAAATCTGCCCCATATTTGGCGAGCGCGACTAAATCATATTTGGTTAAAAAAATGTGATCATTTATCAAAAGTGCAATTTTTTGAAAATATAAGCACTTTATTGTATTAAAACTGCATTTTAATGAGAATAAATTCTTTATTGGTGAATTAAAATGCAATACTATACGCGGGTTTTCGTTATTCACTCCTGGTAAGCCATTTTGGGGTTACCAGCTTAAATATGAGGTGTAAACAACGCGTGCGTACCACTGAACTGGTTGATGGATTTCGTCATTCTGCCCCTTACGTTAATGCCCATAGAGGGAAAACCTTTGTGGTGATGTTGGGTGGTGAGGCTTTAGCACAAAATCAATTTCGCGGCATTTTAAATGACGTGGCCCTGCTGCACAGTTTAGGCATTAAAGTGGTATTGGTGTATGGCGCGAGGCCGCAAATCGACGCCGCGTTAGCGGCCAATGGGATTGAACCCACTTACCACGAAGGTGTACGTATCACCGATGAGGACTCGCTCAAAGTGATTAAGCAAGTCGCGGGTGCATTGCAGTTTGATATCACCGCACGTTTATCGATGAGTCTAAGTAATACGCCGATGCAAGGCGCGCAAATCAACTTAGTCAGCGGTAACTTTGTGATTGCTCAGCCACTGGGCGTCGATAATGGTGTGGATTTTTGTCTAAGCGGCAAAGTGCGCCGTATTGATACCCAAGGGCTTAAGCGCCAGCTCGATAATCACTGTATCGTGTTGATGGGGCCGATTGCTGCATCCGTCACTGGCGAAAGCTTTAACCTCACGGCTGAAGAGATTGCTACTCAGGTTGCTATCAAGCTGAAGGCCGACAAGATGATTGGCTTTAGTTCGCAAAACGGCATCCTCGATCGCAATGGCGATGTGATTGCTGAATTAATGCCAAATGATGCGCAAAATATTCTGGCTAAGCTTGCTGAGCAAGGTTCTGCCTGTGTGGGCACGATGGCCTTCCTCAAGGCGAGTATTGATGCGTGCCGTAATGGCGTGCCCCGTTGTCATTTGGTTAGCTATCTTGATGATGGTGCCTTGCTGCAGGAGTTGTTCTCCCGTGAAGGCATAGGTACGCAAATCGTAACAGAGAGCGCTGAGCGTCTGCGCCGCGCGTCGATTAGTGATATTGGTGGAATCCTCAATTTAATCCGTCCTCTGGAAGAGCAAGGCATTTTAGTGCGCCGAAGCCGTGAGCAGCTTGAGATTGAGATCGAGCAGTTTATGTTGATTGAGCGTGATGGCTTAGTGATTGGCTGTGCGGCTTTGTATCCGTTCGAAGAAGATAATGCCGGTGAGTTTGCTTGCCTTGTGGTGCACCCTGATTATCGTGATGCGGATAGGGGCAGTTTGTTGCTGAAAAATATTATAGGTCAGGCGCGTAGCCGTGGTTATTCGCGTTTGTTTGCCTTGACTACCCGCAGCATTCACTGGTTTTTAGAACATGGCTTTGTGATTGAAGATGTGGATGCATTGCCGCAGAAGAAAAAGCAGCTGTATAACTATCAGCGCCGCTCTAAAATTCTCGCCCTTGATCTGTAAGCTTTTTACGCTTGATAAGATGCCAGCCTAGCGCTGGCATTTTTGTTGACATAATATGTCTTTGTTGGCAGATTAAGCTTTTCTTCCTTAAGGACTGCCCACCATGGTGACTCAGTTTTTCTCCCTCGCGCCTCTGACTCAAACTTCAATTTTAAGCTTTATTATCTTGCTGTTAGGTTTAGCTGGCGTACTGTGGATGTTGTGGGTTAAACCTATGCCGAAAGTGGCTAAATCGGCGAGCTTAGGCATCTTGTTAGTAATGATTGGCGGATTTTCTTGGGTGTTTTATCAATCCCATAATGCTGAAATCGCGCTAACCGACACCGAGCTAAAACTCGATATTCCCTTCTATAAAGTGCAATTAGCACGCTCCGAACTGTTGGTCGAGCAGGCGCGTCTTATCGACTTGAAGCTGGAGGCGGATTTGGTACCCAGCTTTAAAACCAATGGTATCGGTATGCCAGGGTTTCAACTCGGCTGGTTTAATTTGAAGGGGAAGGGCAAGGCATTTGTGGCAGTGACGGATAAATCCGAGCTAGTGTTAGTGCCAACGACGCGAGGCTACAATCTGCTCTTATCTGTACCCGAGGGCGAGAAATTTTTAGCCCAACTACAAAAGTAGCAGGTCCAGTACACTTACCACTACTTTTGTAACCATTGGCTACGGCGCGATATTATCGCGCCGTTTTGCGTTTATAGGCCATATCGAAGGTGAACACCAGCAGGGCGCTCCAGATAAAACCAAAGGTGATGCTCTTCTCGGCATCGAAGGGTTCATTGAATAAGGTTACCGCGAGGATAAACATAATACTCGGGCCGATATATTGGAAAAAGCCGAGCATAGACAATGGAATACGTACCGCTGCACCGGCAAAACACAATAGTGGAATCGTGGTAACAATCCCGGCTGCTATCAACAATAAATTAAGGTGCCAATCGTTGGTGAGCATATTCGCCGTGGCGCTATCTAAGGTTGCGACCAGATAAACCAATGCGACCGGTAGTAGGATGGCGGTTTCGACTAGCAGACCCGATTTAGCATCCACATTGACCTTTTTACGTAGCAGAGCATATACCCCGAAGGTGCCCGCTAAGGCGAGGGAGACAATAGGGATTGAGCCGAATGAGACTAATTGGATCAGCACGCCAGTACTCGCCAGCGCGACGGCAAACCATTGCAACTTACGTAATCTTTCCCCTAAAAACAGCATGCCGAGCAGCACATTCAGTAGGGGATTAATAAAGTAACCCAAGCTGGCATCGAGCATATGATCGTTATTCACTGCCCAGATAAAAATCAACCAGTTGGCTGCAATTAATAGGGAGGTGATGGTGAGCACGAGTAGCTGTTTTGGCTGTTTAAACAGCTGGCGCAGTTTTCCAAAGCCACCGATAAACAGCATGATGATCACCATAAATACAAATGACCAGATCACCCGATGCAGTAAAATTTCGGTCGCCGAAACATGGTGGAGTAGTTTGAAATATAAGGGCGCAAATCCCCACATACAGTAAGCACTGACGGCAAGTAGGATCCCTTTGCGGTATTCGGTATCAGGCATGAGACATCTTCGAAGGACAACAGGACGGCGATTGTAGGAGGCTATGGGAATTGACTCAAGGTGTGTACAGCCGCCTTTTTCGTTACAGGATGTCTCTGATGACGAGTGCTCGAAATGAATAAGAGGGAAACAGCTGAATAATCAAGGTGTTTCCCTTTGGTTTATTGATGTTGAATGCGGTAAAGAAATCTTGAAAAAACGATGGGTGACAACGGACTATCCCACCATATAAGTGCCAGTGCCGAAGGCGATATGGGTTCCTTGCTCATTGTGTAACTCCATTCGGCAGACCGAGACGCGATTGCCAGCTCGGATCACACTGCCGGTGCCAGTGAAAATCTGTCCACGCCCGGGGCGCAGGTAATCGACACGCATATCAATAGTGCCTAAGGTTTGCAGTCGTTGTTGTAACTCTTCAACCGTCCAATCATCACGGCTAGCGACCAGTCCTGCAAAGGCGGTGAGCCCTCCTACGACATCAAGCACTGTGGCGGTGACACCACCGTGGAGAATTTGTTGATGAATATTGCCAATGAGCTCTGGCTTCATATTGATCACCACTTCAACGCCATCTATGTCGTATCGCTTGATATCTAGACCCAATAAATTATGAAACGGTACGTGCTGGTCAAACACTTCGGCAACACGTTTGAGTACTTCGGCTTGAATTGGGGTTGTCATGCTGTTCGTCCTTGTAGGCTGTAGGGCTTCTTAGAATAGGGTCGAAGCACACGCAATGGCGTTCGACTTAGAGCAATTAATCTACAGCCAAGCCTATGCCTAATGCAACTTAAGCCTTTGTGCGGGCAAATTGTCTTAGGTGTTGTGATGAGCCGTGGAAGTAGGCTAAGCCTATCCTCTAGTTGTTGGCGTGGGCCAGTTTGGGCAAGATGGCGCAAGACAGGAGCGATTCTGTCCTTTAGAATAGGCGCCCTTACTTTTTAGCTAGAAGATCCATGGAAACTCAGTTACTCGACATACATGATGATCCGCTGTCTCAACGCCTGGCGCAGGTGTTTGGTTACCGTGACTTTAGGGACGGTCAGCGCGAGGTTATCGAACGTGTATGCAGTGGTGAGGACTGCCTGGTGATCATGCCCACTGGCGGCGGTAAGAGTCTGTGTTACCAGTTGCCCGCACTGCTGATGCCTGGCATCACTATCGTGGTATCACCGCTGATTTCATTGATGAAAGATCAGGTCGACAGCCTGTTGCAGACGGGGGTCAATGCCGCCTATTTAAACTCATCGCAGCCGCGGGAGCAGAGTGTAGAGGTGCTTAGGCAGTTGCATCGAGGCGAGCTAAAACTGCTGTATGTGTCCCCTGAGCGGTTGCTGACGGCTGATTTTATCGAGCGCATGCGCTCCTTGCCGCTGTCGATGTTTGCTATTGACGAGGCGCACTGCATCAGCCAGTGGGGGCATGATTTTAGACCCGAATATGCCGCCCTTGGGCAGTTAAAGCAGCTTTTTCCCCATGTGCCAATGATGGCGCTCACCGCCACCGCGGATCAGGCGACGCGACAAAATATTTGCGAGCGCCTAGGGATTAATCCCTTTAAATTACTATCGAGTTTCGATCGGCCCAATATTCGCTATACGGTTGCCGAAAAGCTCAATGCCGCGAATCAATTACGACAGTTTTTACTGCAACAAAATGGCAGTAGCGGCATAGTCTACTGTAGCAGTCGACGCCGCGTGGATGAGGTGGCAGAAAGGCTCACCCTGCAAGGGTTTCATGCTAAGGCTTACCATGCGGGCATGACGGCAGAAGAGCGCGGCGAAGTGCAGGATAGCTTCCTTAAAGATCAAATAGATATTGTCGTTGCGACCGTCGCCTTTGGTATGGGGATTAACAAATCCAACGTGCGCTTTGTGGTGCATTACGATATCCCGAAGAGTATCGAAGCCTATTATCAAGAAACTGGCCGAGCGGGCCGTGATGGACTCGAGGCCGAAGCCTTTATGTTGTTCGATCCTGCCGATATTGGGCGAGTGCGCCATCTTATCGAGCAATCGGAGCCAGGGCCGCAGCAGCAGGTAGATTTCCATAAACTCAATACCATGGCCGCCTTTGCCGAGGCGCAAACCTGTCGGCGCCAAGTGCTGTTGCATTACTTCGATGAAAGCGCATTAGAACCCTGTGGTAACTGTGATATTTGTCTTGACCCGCCTAAGCGTTATAACGGCACCGAAGATGCGCAGAAGGTGCTTTCTTGTATTTATCGACTCGGACAACGCTTTGGTATTAATCACTTAATCGAAGTCTTGCGAGGTTCTAAGGGCGCAGCGATTGTTGATCGTGGCCACGATAAGCTCAGCACTTGGGGAATTGGTAAAGATAAGAGCCATGAATATTGGCTGAGCGTTATTCGCCAACTGATCCATTTGGGCTTAGCGAGTCAAGATATTACTCGTGGCTCATCCATCACCTTAAATCCCTCTGCAAGGCCAATATTGAAGGGAGAGGTGGCGTTGATGTTGGCTGAGCCGCGTATCCAACTCACCAGCATAAAGCGTAAAACGACACAGTCGAGAGTGCCGCTTAACTATGATCGCAAGTTATTTGCCCGCCTTAAAACACTGCGCCGCACCATTGCCGAAGAGCAGGATGTGCCGCCTTATCTGGTGTTTAACGATGCTACTTTAGCGGAAATGGCGGCTATGATGCCGACAAGCCCTGGGGAAATGCTGGCAGTTAATGGCGTGGGGGAACGTAAACTCAGTCGATTTGGCGGTGAGTTCCTCGACGAAATAGCCGCTTATTTAGCGGGGGAGTAGTCGTTTTGTGTATCGGTCACCTTGAGTTTGCTGAGTTGATTGATATTGGCACGTTTCACTAAAGAATCCAACGTATCAAACTGTTGCATCACTGCAATCCCGATATTGACCTTGCTTGATCCTTGTGATGTTTGAATTGTGGGCGTTAATTGGTTGACGACTCGTTGTGCGCCGCGGGCGGAAGTGTAAGGTAGCACTATCACAATTTCATCCATCGAATACCGTAATAGTATGTCTTGCTCACGGAGTTTATCTTGTAATTTATCGATCAAGGTTGGCAGATCGACTTGGCGAATTTGGCTAGCATTAAAAAGTAATAATGTCAGTGGATAAGCGCCCTGTTTGGCACTATGCAGGGTGAGCTCAAGCTGCTGAATAGGTGCAAGGCGCTTGGATTTGGTGTCAGGTGATGGGGCGTGTTTATTTTGCTTATCAATAAAGTACCAAATGGCGCCACCTAAGAGTGTCATGCTCACTAAAAACAAGGTACTAAAGGCCCAATCTACATTCAGCTCATCCAGTAAGGTGGGATTGCTCTGTGGATCATCTGCGCTGAGTTGCTGTAATCCCTGCTGATTTAATCTGGCTTTAAACTGCAAAATTCGCATGTTGTTTATTGATTCGTTAGCCAGTTCTGCGGCATCGAAGCGCTTTTGTAAAAATTCGTAGGCGAGTTTGTAGTTATCTTGAGTGTGGTAATAATCACTCAATATACCATAAAACCATTTAAGATCAGTATATTGCTTAAGCGTTTCGCCTTGTTCAATGGCAGAGCGCATGAGTGTTAGCGCTGCTTCATCCCTATGTTGCGCAAATCGTACTTGAGCGAGTAAACGAGTCGAACGCATCATGGCAACCTGTTGCTTTTGCTGCTTAAAAGTGTTCATTGCAATGGAGATATACTCTTCGGCTGTATCAATTTTGCCTTTATCAAGGGAAATTGAAGCCAGAATGGCATAGCTGTAGGCGAGTTCAAGTGGGGAGCCTATTTCTGGTAGTAAAGTTTTGGCTTGTTTTTCTAGTTGATCACTATATTCACGCTCACCATTATCTAGTGCAATCCGCGCGGCATTTCGCAGTAATATATGCCGGACTTTTCCTTGGGCATCAGCGCTTTTTAGCGCAAGCTTGGCGTAATACATGGCTTGGGGTAAATCTTCGGTGGCATAGAGTAAATTCCCCATCGCAGCATAGACATATCCCTCTGGCGGCCAGACCCAATTTTGCGTTTGAGTATGGATATCGGGATAGATATCAATAGCGATGCGTAAATCTTCAATCGCGGAGGAAAAATTATCCGTATTGGTATCCAGTTGCCCCCTCAAGCGGAGTGCATCGATCAGGGCTTGGGGCTGCTGGTAGCGCCTAGCAAGAGTGATTGCGGAGTCCAGTATGGGTAATGCATCTTTAATATTGTCGTAATTTAGATAGGCATCGGCCTGACAATTCAAAAAATAGGGGCGTGCTTGATCTAACTTAAGCAGTTTAGCATGGGCTTCACCCATTTGCGCAAGATTAATCGCCGCTTCATTTTCACCGAGTTGTAACAGGTTTTGACACTTCAATATACTGAGGCGGAGCCTATCGATATCGTTTTTATTATCAGTGGATTGAGTGGATTGCAGTTTTTCTAATGCGGTAATTTGTGCCAAAGCCTTGGTTGGATACTGATAAACTTCCCATGTCAATTTATCTAACTGCTCATTAGCGCAAGCCCATAATGGCACAAGCCACAATAATAGGCTCAGCGCTAAGACGCGAAAATCCATTTTTTGCTCCATACCGTGCATTTATTCTAGTATCCGTAACTTCGGGCGAGGATTATAACGTGTCTCAGGTTATTTTTGCATAAAAAATGATTTTTTTGTTAAAAGTTTGAGGTGCAGCATTTAATTTATTTATCTTGTATTGCAAGGGATTAACAATACAACCTTGAGACAAACATATCTGTTTCTGCCATTTTGCAGCAGATATATTAAGGAACATGAAAAAAATTGGGGTTGACACATTTAGCCAAGCAAGTTAAATATTAACCAAAGCAATATTCAATCAACAGAATAAATATTTAATTTAAATGAATAGAATTAGCAGCAAACTCGACCTCCTCCTCCTTCTCTCTCTCGCGCCACAAACGCGGAGGTCTTAGTGTTGCTCGCTCGATAGATAGGCAAAACACTCATAAACCCCGCACCGATGTTGCGGGGTTTTTTGTATCTGAATACAGCAAAAGTTAAATAATGAACGGTGACGTTCCATGGAGAAACCCGATGTCTAACAGAGTCATTATATTTGATACCACGTTACGTGATGGCGAGCAGGCGTTAGCGGCAAGCTTGTCGGTCAAAGAAAAGTTACAGATCGCCATGGCGTTGGAACGTCTCGGTGTCGATGTGATGGAAGTCGGGTTTCCCGTATCTTCCCCCGGTGATTTTGAGTCGGTGCAAACCATTGCTCGCACCATTAAAAATAGCCGAGTGTGCGCATTATCCCGCGCCTTGGAAAAAGATATTGATGCCGCCGCTCAAGCATTATCTGTTGCTGAACAGTTCCGCATTCATACGTTTATCTCCACCTCGACCATCCATGTTGAGAGCAAATTAAAACGTTCATTCGAGCAAGTGTTGGAAATGGCGGTCGGTGCAGTGAAATATGCCCGTCGTTTTACCGATGATGTTGAATTTTCATGCGAAGATGCGGGGCGTACGCCGATTGATAATTTGTGCCGTATGGTGGAAGCGGCGATTCACGCGGGGGCTCGCACCATCAATATCCCAGATACTGTGGGCTACACAGTGCCAAGCGAGTTTGGCAGCATTATTCAAACTTTGTTTAATCGCGTACCGAATATCGACCAAGCCATTATTTCGGTTCACTGCCACGATGACTTAGGTCTGTCGGTCGCCAATTCGATTACTGCTGTGCAGCATGGCGCGCGCCAAATCGAATGTACCATGAATGGGATTGGTGAGCGTGCGGGTAACTGCTCTTTAGAAGAGATCGCCATGATCTTAGCGACCCGTAAGAACCTGCTAGGGTTTGAAACGGGGATCAATGCGAAGGAAATTCACCGAACCTCAAATTTAGTCAGCCAGTTGTGCAATATGCCAATCCAGTCGAATAAGGCGATTGTTGGCGCTAATGCCTTTACCCATTCGTCGGGGATTCACCAAGATGGCATGTTAAAAGCGCAAAACACTTATGAAATTATGACGCCAGAGAGCATCGGCCTGAATCGTAACAATCTGAATATGACCTCGCGCTCCGGCCGTCATGTGATTAAGCATCGCATGGAGGAAATGGGCTACAGCGAGCAGGATTACAACTTGGATGCCCTGTACGAACAGTTTTTAAAATTGGCGGATAAAAAGGGCCAAGTCTTCGATTATGACTTAGAAGCCTTAGCCTTCATGGAGACACAAGCCGCAGAAGATAACTTTTATCAATTACAGCAGTTAGTGGTGCAATCTGACTCAACCGAAGGCGTGGCCACGGCGACGGTACGTATTGATGTCGGCGGTGAGATTAAAACTGAGGCCGCTACAGGCAATGGCCCTGTTGATGCTGCCTATAATGCTATCGCCCGTGCGACTGACCGCCGTATCGATATCATCAGCTACAAATTGGGTGCTAAGGGCGTAGGACAAAATGCGCTCGGCCAAGTTGATATTACCGCGGTTTACCATGAGCAAAATTTCCACGGTGTCGGGTTAGCGACCGACGTGGTTGAGGCATCTGCCCGTGCATTAGTGCACGTGATGAACCTGACATGCCGCGCCGATAAGGTTGCAGATTACAAACAGAATATGCATAAAAACAAAGAGCTGGGCGGCGTATAGCCAAGGTAATATCGAGCATAAAGTTTTCACATTGAAGGAGTGAGCGGGCGTATGAGTTATCAAATTGCAGTATTAGCCGGGGATGGCATTGGGCCTGAAGTGATGGCCGAGGCGCGTAAGGTGTTAAAGGCGGTTGAGGCACGTTTTGGTCTTAATATTGAATACACTGAATATGATGTTGGCGGTATCGCCATCGACAATCATGGCTGTCCATTGCCAGAGGCAACACTGAAAGGCTGTGAAGCGGCCGATGCCATTCTATTCGGCTCTGTCGGTGGCCCCAAATGGGAAAAACTGCCGCCCAATGATCAGCCCGAGCGCGGTGCACTGCTGCCGCTACGGGGTCACTTCGAACTGTTTTGTAACCTACGCCCCGCTAAATTGCATGATGGTTTAGAACATATGTCACCGCTGCGCAGCGATATTTCTGCAAGAGGTTTCGATGTTCTCTGCGTGCGTGAGTTAACGGGTGGGATCTACTTCGGCAAGCCTAAGGGGCGCCAAGGTGAAGGTGAGAGCGAAGAAGCCTTCGATACCATGCGTTACAGCCGCCGTGAAATTAGCCGTATTGCGCGCATTGCCTTTGAAGCCGCTCGCGGACGCCGTAAAAAAGTCACTTCGGTCGATAAGGCAAACGTATTGGCTTGCTCGGTATTGTGGCGTCAAGTGGTCGAAGAAGTGGCGGTCGATTTTCCCGACGTTGAGCTGGAACATATCTATATCGACAACGCGACCATGCAGTTGCTGCGTCGCCCCGATGAGTTTGACGTCATGCTGTGCTCTAACTTGTTTGGCGACATTCTATCGGATGAAATCGCCATGCTGACGGGTTCTATGGGCTTGTTGTCTTCGGCGAGCATGAATAGCACTGGCTTTGGTTTGTTTGAACCCGCTGGTGGCAGTGCGCCGGATATCGCAGGTAAAGGTATTGCTAATCCTATTGCACAAATTCTGTCGGCGGCACTGATGCTGCGCCACAGCTTAAAGCAAGAAGAGGCGGCAAGTGCGATTGAACGTGCTGTGACTAAGGCGCTGAATTCTGGCTATTTAACCGGTGAGCTATTAAGTAGCGACCAACGCCATAAGGCTAAATCGACGGTCGAAATGGGCAACTTTATCGCCGATGCAGTTAAGGCAGGTGTGTAATGACTAATCCTTCAATATCAAGCGCTCCGAAAACCCTGTATCAAAAGGTGTGGGATGCCCACGTTGTAGCAATTCCCGAGGGTGAAGCACCGATCATTTATGTTGACAGACACTTAGTCCATGAAGTGACATCGCCTCAAGCCTTTAGTGGCTTAAAAGTGGCGGGGCGTAAATTACGTGCCCCGGAGAAAACTTTCGCGACCATGGATCACAACACCTCGACCCGCAGCGCTAGTCTAGATGCTTTAAGTCCGATGGCGCGCACTCAGGTCGAGACCTTGGCGCAAAACTGTAAAGACTTCGGCGTACGCTTATATGATATTCACCATCCGAATCAAGGGATTGTACATGTTATGGGGCCTGAGCTTGGGATTACCTTACCCGGCACTGTGATCGTCTGTGGTGATTCTCACACCGCGACCCACGGCGCCTTTGGCGCCTTGGCCTTCGGTATCGGCACTTCCGAGGTGGAGCATGTGTTGGCGACCCAGACTCTGCGCCAATTAAAAGCCAAGACCATGAAAATCGAAGTCCGTGGTCAGGTCACCGATGGCGTGACCGCCAAAGATATCGTACTGGCGATTATCGGTAAGATAGGTATGGATGGCGGCACTGGCTATGTGGTTGAGTTTTGTGGTGATGCCATTGAAGCCTTATCGATGGAAGGGCGCATGACAGTCTGCAATATGGCGATTGAAATGGGCGCTAAGGCGGGCATGGTTGCGCCGGATCAAACTACCTTCGATTACTTAGAAGGGCGTGAATTTGCACCCAAGGGCGAAGATTGGGCGCAAGCCGTCGCTGAATGGAAAACACTGAAAACCGATGTTGGCGCTGAGTTTGATGCCACCGTGGTGTTGGATGCTGCCGATATCGCGCCGCAGCTCACGTGGGGTACTAACCCTGGACAAGTCGTTGCTATCGATGCGCCAGTGCCTAATCCTGCCGATGAGGTGAATCCAACAATTCGCGCTAGCATGGAAAAAGCACTGGACTATATCGGCTTAACTGCTGGTACGCCAATGACAGCTGTGGCGATCAATAAGGTCTTTATCGGATCTTGCACTAACTCGCGGATTGAAGATTTACGCAGCGCGGCGAAACAGGCGCAAGGGCGCAAAGTGGCTGCGGGCGTTACGGCAATCGTAGTACCTGGCTCTGGCCAAGTGAAGGCGCAGGCCGAGGCCGAAGGGTTAGATAAAATCTTTATTGATGCCGGATTCGAATGGCGTTTACCGGGCTGCTCTATGTGTTTAGCGATGAACGATGACAGATTAGAAGCGGGTGATCGCTGCGCCTCGACTAGCAACCGTAACTTCGAAGGGCGCCAAGGCCGTGGTAGTCGCACGCACTTGGTGAGTCCGGCGATGGCTGCTGCAGCGGCGATTGCTGGGCATTTTGTCGATATCCGTAAACCTTACTAACCGTCATCCCAACAGGAGAAGTTAATGCAACCTTTTACTTGCCATACCGGGCTTGCGGTCATGATCGACAGCGCCAATATCGATACCGATCAAATTATCCCAAAGCAATTTTTATCTAAGGTGACGCGCGATGGATTCGGCGTGCACTTATTTCACGATTGGCGCTATTTCGATGATGCGGGAGATGTGCCAAACCCTGAGTTCACCCTAAACAAACCTCGCTATAGCGGCGCCTCGATTCTGCTGGCGCAGGAAAACTTTGGCTGTGGTTCTAGCCGTGAACACGCCCCGTGGGCATTGGCGGATTTTGGCCTGCGCGCCATTATCGCCCCGAGCTTTGCCGATATTTTTTATGGAAACTCCATCAATAACGGTTTACTGCCGGTGAAGCTTAGCGCGAGTGAAGTGCGTCAGTTAATGGATGAGGTGGCGAGCGAAGAAGGCGCACAAATCACCGTCGACTTAACCACTTGTAAGGTGACATCGCCTTCTGGCGCTGAGTTTAGCTTTACACTGGCCGAGTCGGCGCGACATAAATTGCTGAATGGATTAGATGCCATTGGATTGACCTTATCCCACGGGACGCAGATCAGCGAATACGAATCACAAATCCCAAGTTGGCGACGCTGAGCTATTCGGCGAACACTTGTACCTTAATAGATGTTAATCTTAAACGCCTAGTTCGAAAACTAGGCGTTTTTGTTATTTCTGCTTAAGCGGCTAAATGTAATTTATTGTATTTATTAGTTTAAAATGAAGGGTGACTTTCCTGTATGGTAAGGAAAATGATCGATAGTGATTTGTGCTGAATTTTTATGAATAAAATGGCTTACAAGTGTTTATGAGTTTTATGTTATTTAATTTATTGTTTTTAAATTAATTTAACTCTTGTGGTGCTTGCCTTGAAAATGCTTTCAGCAAATCTATCTTTGGAAATGCACTGATTATTCTTGTTTTAAAAGTGATTTGCCTCACTAAAAATATTGATTAGATTGTTTTGGCTAGTTTTTTTATCTGTTTTATTCTCGCTTGTTGCAAACATCTTCTGCATCAGTAAACTGCCGAGCATTCAATATGGAGTGTTTGCTCTATTTTGTGTGAGCGCCATTGTGATCCCGTGAATGGCACAAGATAACAATAATATTTTTCGAGAATAATGATGCAAAAACGTCTTCTGACTTTGGCTGTGACTGCGGCCCTATTAAGTACAACGACTCAAGTCCATGCCGCAGGTTTTCAACTTGCCGAATACTCAGCAACTGGCCTAGGCCGTGCCTTCGCCGGTGAAGCTGCGATGGCGGATAATGCTTCGGCACAAGCGCGCAACCCTGCGATGCTGACCTATTTAGAAGGTCGCCAGTTATCTGCTGGTGGTATCTATGTGATGCCAAATGTGGATGTAAAAGGTGATGTAAGCCTAAGCTCGCCTCTGCTTGGTCCTAATCCAATCGTGATGAACGGTGATGCTATCGACGTAGCCGATGACGCTTTGGTACCTAACTTCTATTATTCCAATCAGTTAAATGACCAATGGACTTGGGGTCTAGCGGTAAACTCTAACTATGGTCTCGCCACTGAATTGCCAGCGACCCATGCTGCGGCCATTTTTGGTAACAAGACATCAGTAACGACCGTTGAGTTTAATCCAAACATTGCGTACCGCATCAATGATGCCGTCAGTGTTGGTGGTGGTGTGCGTATCGTTTATGGCGAAGGTGAAATCGGTGCTTCGTTACCGGGCTGGGTGGATAAAATTAAACCCGGTTTACCTCCACAAGTAGCTGGTATGCTGCCTCCTGGTGGCACTGAACTCAAAAGCATGAAGGGTGATGACATTGGCTACGGTTGGCAACTCGGTGCTAGCTGGCAAATTAACCCTGCCCATCGTTTAGGTTTGGCTTACCACAGTGGCGTGCAGCTTGATCTAGATGGTCATGCTTCAGGAGTGATTTACGATGGTGGTCAAAATCTGTCAATCGAAGGTTATTTACCCCTTGAGTTACCTGCGTTTGCCGAACTGTCGTCCTATCACCAATTAACGGATAACTGGGCGATGCACGCCAGTGTTAACTGGACCGATTGGAGTGTATTCGATCAGTTAGTGGCTTACTTCCCTGGTGAAGTAAAACCAAAGGGTGGTTTAGAGTCTGACTTAGTGAAAGAAGAGCACTTTGAAGATAACTGGCGTTTTGCTTTAGGTACGACTTACCAAGTGAACAATGAGTGGTTAGTGCGTGCGGGTGTGGCCTTAGATAAAACGGCGGCAACTAATGAATGGCGTACAACGACTATCCCTGACTCAGATCGTCTGTGGTTCTCTGTTGGTGCCGGTTATCAGGCAACTAAAAACCTGAATGTTGATTTCGCGCTGACTTATATCCGCGCCACGGGTGATGCGCCAATTAATGAGCAGCAAAATCTGTTAAACCTCGCGACTGTTAACTTTAACGGTGAAGCGAGCGGTAATGTTTGGTTAGCTGGTATCCAAATGAGCTACAAGATGTAATATCAAGTTTGATTAAAAAAGCCCTGAATTTTCAGGGCTTTTTTGTCTGACGCTGATCTGTTATTCCGGTTCCTTAGGCTCGTGGGTGCGGTGAATGCCTAAACTGCCGAGTACATATTTTTCATAAATAGGTTCGCTAGTGCCATTGCGGACTTTGTAGAGAAAGTATTTCTCAAAGGCAATTTTGGCCACATGTACCCATTTACCCATAGATGTCCAGTTAGCATTGCGGGGAGGATTTTGGGGGAGAGCCACAAAGGCGGCACCCTTATCTCCCATATCAGCTAAACAAATGGCGTTGAGTGTTGGGTGGGTTTGTGGTGGCTCTCCTTTTAGGTTCGCAAGGATGTTATCCACAATTGCTGTCGTCATCGATTCAATCATAAAACCTGTTTTGGGTACGCCAATCGGTACGGGGGTTTTTTCCAGTGGTGGCAGCGCGACACAAACTCCAGCGGCATAGATTTCTGGGTAACGTGGTGATCGTTGGAAGGAGTCGGTGAGAACAAAGCCTTTCTCGTTACATAGCTCAGGTACCGATGCAATGGCTGCACTGCCCTTGAAGGGCGGTAAAAACATCGCCAAGGAGAAGGGTAAGGTATGTTGGAATTCTACTTCGCCCTTTCGATCCAATTCGTCAACATAAGCCATACCTGATTCAAAGTGGGTTGTTTTAGCATTGCAAATCCACTTGATGCTACGTTCTCTAAATTCATGTTCCATAAGTGACTTAGAGTCCCCAACGCCACCGAGCCCCATATGACCCACATAGGGCTCACTGGTCACAAAGGTAATAGGGATATGCTGACGAACTTTATGTTTACGTAATAAGCTTTCTAGGGATAACACATACTCATAGGCTGGACCAAAACAACTTGCCCCTTGCAATGCGCCTACTACCACTGGGCCGGGTTTTGCGAGCAGTTGTTGAAAGCATTCATAGGCTTTTTCGGCGTGATCAATGGTACAAATAGATTGAGTAAACCCTTCAGGGCCCGAACCTGGGACGTTTTCAAAGGCGAGTTTAGGGCCTGTGCAGATGACTAAATAGTCGTAATTATTTGTTGTACCATCCCCTAAAGTGAGCTTTTTGTTGAGTGGGTCTATATGGGTAACACCTTCACCCGAATAACTTATTTTGCGTTTAGCCAAGTAAGTCCCAATGGGTAGGCTAATGTCTTCACGTGTACGTTCACCGAGGGCGACCCAAGGATTAGAAGGCACAAATTGAAAATCAGTGCCCTCACTTATCACGCCGATTTCACAATCGGAGGGTAGTCGTTGTTTGAGTTCAAATGACACTGATACGCCACCTAATCCCGCCCCAATCACAATGATTTTTTTCATTATCTATTCCTTCAAATCGATATTGTTAACAAACAACCTACCTTGGTCTTTGTGTTATCTAAATATGGTCAATTAGATTTTTCTAATGACTTAAGCGTAGAAGGAATGTCATTTTTTGCAATCGAATTACAATGCTTTTTATCAATTAGTTGGGATGGTGCTCTGATTTATAGAGCGCTGGTCAAGCGGGATTATTACGAATATATTCAATCCCATGATAAATCCCGAGTGGAATGTCTTGCATCGCTTCTCTGATTTCTGCTTGGTGTAATGGAAGGAAATAACAGTGCAAAAGAAATATGTGGTGGCCCTAGATCAAGGCACAACCAGCTCAAGAGCGATTGTGTTTGACCACGATGCCAATATTGTCAGTGTTTCACAGCGGGAGTTTACTCAACTTTATCCTAATCCCGGCTGGGTTGAACACGATCCAATGGAGATTTGGGCAAGCCAAAGTTCAGTGCTTATTGAGTCGTTGGCTCGAGCGGGGATTCACAGCGATGAAGTGGCGGCGATTGGTATTACCAATCAGCGGGAAACCACCGTTGTTTGGGAAAAGGCAACCGGTAAACCGGTTTACAATGCCATTGTCTGGCAGTGTCGCCGCAGCGCTGAGATCTGTGAGCAACTGAAAGCGCACGGCTTAGAAGATTATGTGCGTGAGAATACCGGCCTTTTACTCGATCCTTATTTTTCAGGCACTAAGATCAAATGGATCTTAGATAATGTGCCGGATGCACGTGCGAAGGCCAAACGAGGTGAACTGTTATTTGGTACGGTTGACACTTGGTTACTGTGGAAACTCACGGAAGGCAAAGTGCATGTGACCGATCCCACCAACGCCGCTCGCACGTTGCTGTTTAACATCCATAGCTTGAGTTGGGATAGTAAGCTGCTTGAGGCGCTCGATATTCCTGCCGCCATGTTGCCCGAAGTAAAACCTTCCTGCAGTGTCTATGGCACAACCCGTATTGCCGGTGAGGGCAGTGAAATTCCACTGGCGGGGATTGCGGGCGATCAACAGGCGGCGCTCTTTGGCCAGCTCTGTGTTGAGCCGGGAATGGCCAAAAACACTTATGGTACAGGCTGCTTTTTGCTGATGAACACAGGTAACAACGCCGTGCGTTCATCCCATGGTTTATTAACCACAGTGGCGGTAGGTGCGCAAGGTGAAGTGAACTACGCCCTCGAAGGCTCAGTATTTATGGGCGGTGCGACTATTCAATGGTTGCGGGATGAGCTGGGACTTATTCGCGACGCCAGCGATACCGAATATTTTGCCTCTAAAGTGGCGGATACTAATGGGGTGTATTTAGTCCCCGCTTTTGTGGGGCTCGGCGCACCCTATTGGGACCCCAATGCCCGTGGTGCATTATTTGGATTAACGCGCGGTGCTAACCGTAATCATATTATCCGCGCGGCATTAGAGTCGATTGCCTACCAGAGCAAGGATTTGCTCGATGCCATGATCAAAGACAGTGGCGTCAGCCTAAAGCGTTTGAAAGTGGATGGTGGCGCGGTCGCAAATGACTTTTTAATGCAATTTCAAGCAGATATTACCGATGTTGAAGTGTTACGGCCGAGTGTTTGTGAAACGACCGCTTTGGGTGCGGCATTCTTAGCAGGGCTGGCCGTTGGATTTTGGCACTCGGTAACTGAGCTGGAGCATAAGGCCTGTATCGATAAACACTTCAAACCGAATATTGATGTGAGTAAAAGGGAGCAGTTATACGCTGGTTGGCAAGATGCGGTGGCAAGAACGCGTTCTTAGTTTCGTTTAGGCTTAAAACACATAAGGCGCATCCTAAGGTTGCGCCTTACTTATTTAAGGGCCAGCACGTTAAACTTCGATATCGATAATATGTTTGTTAGCTGGCTGCGCTGTGTCAGCGGTATCGTCAGTGACTTCAAGTACTTTTCCTTCTTTTAAATCTTGTTTGTCCGCTGCGCGGCGTTTTTTATTGCGACTGGCATTATCCTGTTTACGTCTTTCTCTGACTTTCGCATCTAAGGTGGGTGGCAATTGCGACTGCGGCGTTTCATGGCTATCGGGCGCATTGGCGGTGGCACTGCTCACCTGATCAACGATCCGCTTTGGGGTTAATACGGGTTTTACTGGCTGAGCCAGCATAGCGTAAAGACTGTCCAATCCACTCATAGCGCCTCCTTGGTTTATGACCACTTAACCCTTTATCGGCAGGGGCTGCTCAATATTTAGACTATACGCCGATTGAAGCCTATGCGCGACACTCTACTGGCACTCTGACTTTGGCCAATATCTGTGTTGCGCCTTAGTGACGAGTGCAAGTTTGCTAGGGCTGGCCTTGTGTTGGCAGCTTAGGCGAATGCCCTGTTCAAGCTCTGCTGTGGTGAGTTTATCCAGATCATAATCATTGGGACTGGGCGCCTGCTCGACAAACCTTAGTTTACACAGGCCGCAGCGTCCGCCACCGCCACATTGGGTTCTTAGCCTTTCACTCCCTCGATTAATGCTTTCTAAATAAGTGCCATTGAGCTCGGTAAATTCAGCAAGAGGCTGATTGTCCTGAGTATAAAGCGCCAGTTTTCCTGTTGCGGCCTTGCGTCTAAAGAAAGGGAGTGATAACTGACCTTGATGGAATTTATGCCCAAGGATGTAAATCCCCGAAAGACCTAATAACAGCGCGGCAATGCTGACAAGTTGTACCAATACGTGGTTAAAACCAATGCCATTATCGGGAGCATAATCCATAAAATGCAGCATAAAGAGCAGATCTTTAAGATCCGATTGGCGATTTTGGTGGGCAAGAATCAGGCCCGAGGCTGTATCGATATAAATCCGAGTGCCTACTTTGTCCGCGGCTGTCAGCATAGCAACTGGGCCACTGGCGTCGAATGGCGTTTCATGGGTGAGGATTTGCGGTGCGCTGAGTTCACCAGGGCCTGAGTAACTCTGTTTGGCAATAGCGAGTATCTCGGCATCATGCAAGGATAGCGGTTGGAGTGAGTCGGCCCAAAACCAGCGGTTTTGCTGAGTTGTTGTGAGGGCATACACTGCGCGGCTAAGCACTGAAGTCAACTTAAGCTCGATAATGCCTTCTGCTTGATATTGTTGCAGTAGATTAGCCGTGGGGGCGAGTGCAGTAGTGGGACTCGCTGTTTGATGCGTAGTGCGATATGGGTTCGCATCGAAAAAACGCTCGTCAATCAGGTTAAAGGCCAGTCCTGTTACGATCCAAATCAACAGTTGCAGGCCAACAATAAGTGATAGCCATTTGTGTAGAGTTTGCATCACTAAACTGATATGGCGTTTACTCTCAGCATTCCGTTTGTTTGAGAAGCTCATTTTGGCTCCTCTTGGGAGTTAGTATTGCGAAAACTGATATAGCTCAACGCGATACCAAAGAGTGCGGTCAATAGGGCGAGTGTACTCATTACCGTGAGTAACGGGTTCTGCACATTCTCCCGAGTCTTGTAGTCCATAATGTGCAGCATCCACATTATATCGAACAGCCGCCAGTAATTATGTCGAGCGCTGACCAATTGTCCTGTGACCGCGGAGATATAGAGTGTCGAGTTCATTGCATCGTCCAACTCCAACTGCCATACAGGTAATGCGCGGAGGGAGATTTCATTCGGTGCTGTTTGCTGGTGGAGTGTTGAATGGATGATCTTAGCCTTGCCCGTGTATAGTTGCTGAGCGGTGTCGAGTGCTTGTTGTTGATTTAAGAGGGGTAATAATTCTCCCGTCACAGTGCTAAAACGCTGTAATTTCCCCGCTATTTTGGCGCTATAAAAGAGTGTGCTTTGGTGAGCATATAAATTGATTTCTGTTGCATCTGGGTGAGTTTTGATGAAATCCGTCAAGCTATAAGCGGGAGCTTCCACATGGAAAATTGCGGCATTGTTCTTGTTTGCCAGAGGTTTGCCACGGATAAACTCGATATCCATCCATACCATATATGCACCTGTTGCAATCCATATTAACAATTGAAAGGCGGCGAGGAGTGCAAACCATTTGTGGTAGGTGCGGATCTGAGTTGCGGTCATAGGCGATTTATTTTGAGTTAATCCCATGGGAGTTTTGATCTTCCTCGCAATCGTGAAATAAAAATACTCACCTAATTGCAGAATAAATCTACAACCAAAAATAAAATTTCAGCTATTTATGCTGAAATTTTACACTTCACGGGATCACAAAAAGGTTAATTTTAGGTTTGTTTTGTTACGCGTTGTGAGTCTAGCGTGATTTACCTATGAGGAAAATCCCACATTTACCGAAATTTTGTGGCAGAAATTTCATTGCAACTGCCTGAAAGCAAAAGGCTGCTGTTTTTTTGTCCGCTTTTTATTTCTATGGTTTCCACCGTTTAGCTGATTTTAAGCTGCTCATTTTGTCAAAACATTGTCGCTAAGTTATGGGGTCAACATGCTGCTAACCCGCTTGCCGACTGGCTTTATAAAAGGATCCCATCCCTTGACAATGCTTGTCGACTATCCCTAAACTTAGCATTTGTGGGAAATAGTGGATATTTGTGGATCAAAAAGCAAAGGATAGGATGAATTAGCGTGTTTCGTGGAGCCAGTGCTATCAACTTAGATACAAAGGGACGGATCGCTATTCCAGTGCGATACCGCGAACCTTTGCAACTAGAGCACCAGAGCCGCATCGTCATCACAGTCGATATTCAATCTGCGTGTTTGCTCCTTTATCCCCTCCACGAATGGGAGTTGATTGAAGCTAAGTTGCTCAAGCTTTCGGATACAGATAAAACCCAACGATCCCTTAAGCGCATGTTGCTGGGCTATGCCCATGAGGTGGAGCTCGATAGCAACGGACGCATATTACTGCCACCACCGCTAAGGCAGTATGCCAATTTAGATAAGCGCATCATGCTGGTGGGACAGTTAAACAAATTTGAGCTGTGGGATGAGCAAGCTTGGCTGCAGCAAATTGATGAGTGTCAGGAAACGATTCGAAGCGAGGAGCTTGCTAACAACGAGCGTCTGGCGGATTTTTCACTCTAACGAGTCGCATAATTAAATAAGAAGAAATTAATGAGTCAAGAATTTGCCCATTTATCCGTTTTGCTCGAAGAAACGGTTGGCGGTTTAAACATTAAAGACGATGGCATCTATATTGATGGCACGTTTGGCCGCGGTGGTCATTCAAGACAAGTATTGCAAAGACTGGGTGAAAACGGACGCCTGATTGCGATCGACCGCGATCCTCAGGCTATTGAAGCTGCTAAACAATTTGCCGATGATCCCCGTTTTCAAATCGTACACGGTGGCTTTGGTCAGTTAGCCGATTACGTCGAAGAGCTTGGTCTGGTTGGCAAGATTGATGGTGTGTTACTCGACTTAGGCGTGTCGTCACCGCAGCTCGATGATGCGGAACGTGGTTTTAGCTTTTTGCGTGATGGTCCACTCGACATGCGCATGGACAATAGTCAAGGTGAAACCGCTGCCCAGTGGTTAGCCCGTGCTGAAATTGAAGATATGGCATGGGTATTCAAAACCTATGGCGAAGAGAAAAATGCTCGTCATATTGCCCGTTGCATTGCTGCCGACCGCGATAAAACCCCATTTTTACGTACCAAAGATTTAGCCGATTTAATTGCGCGGATCACCAAAAACAAAGAGCGTAATAAACATCCTGCCACCCGCGTGTTTCAGGCAATACGTATCTATATCAATAGTGAGTTAGATCAAATTGATCAAGCACTTGAAGGTGCATTAACCGTGCTTGCTCCGCTGGGCCGTTTATCGATTATCAGCTTTCACTCCTTAGAAGACCGCATAGTGAAGCGATTTATCCGCCGCCACAGTCAAGGTGAGAGTGTGCCTCATGGTTTACCCATCACTGAAGATCAGATTAATAAGTCGCGTAAACTACGCGCCATTGGCAAGGCGATTATGCCATCCGATGAGGAAATTGAACGCAATGCAAGAGCCCGTAGTTCGGTATTACGCATTGCCGAGCGACTAGATTACTAGAGGGCAAGTAAATGAGTAAGCCCTCATTGAGTCTACCACAGGTTGTATTACACGACCTTTGGCAACACAAATGGATTTTGTTACTTGCCCTGCTCGTGCTCAGTAATGCAGTGGCTGTGGTGTATACCAGCCATGTGAGTCGTAAACTCACTACTGAATGGGATCTGCTATTGCAGGAGCGTGACAGGTTAGATATCGAGTGGCGCAATTTATTATTGGAAGAGCAATCCCAAACGGAGCATAGCCGAATTACGCGGATTGCATCGAAGGATCTCAACATGAGTCGCCCATTACCCAGCGAAGAAGTTGTGGTAAAGGTGCCGTGAACATAGGGAAGATATGATTAGGCAAGCAAAAACCAAACAGGCAAGCAAAAAGCAAAAGCCACAACTGATCCATTGGCGGTTATACGTCGTGGTTGGTTTTGTATTTGCGATGTTTTCAAGCCTGGTGGGTCGTGCTGCTTATATCCAAATTATTGAGCCTGATAAGCTTCGCCATGAGAGCGATATGCGTACGTTACGTACTACCAGTCGTGAGGTACAGCGTGGCTTAATTACTGATCGCAATGGGGATATGCTGGCGGTGAGTGTGCCAGTGCGTGCAGTGTGGGCAGATCCAAAGCAAGTTAACGATAGCAATGGCTTTACAGATATGCGCCGTTGGCAAGCACTGGCTGACGTGTTACACGAACCCGTTGAAGACGTACTCGATAAAGTCCGTAGCAATCCAACCAAACGTTTTACCTACCTTAAGCGTCAAGTGACTCCCGCAGTGGCTGACTACATCACTCAGCTTAAATTGCCTGGGGTATTTTTAAAGTCTGAGTCTCGCCGTTACTATCCCGGTGGTGAGATAACTGCCCAGCTTATCGGTATCACTAATATCGATGATGTTGGTATTGAAGGCGTTGAAAATGCCTATAACAGTTGGCTTACTGGTACGCCATCCAAACAAAAAGTACGTAAGTCACGTGATGGTCATGTGGTTGAGCGCCTCGATATCGTCCAAGAAGGCGAAAGCCCAAATGATCTTGTCCTGAGTATCGACCATAGGATCCAGCAGCTTGCCTATCGAGAGTTAAAGCGCACCACAGAGATGAACCAAGCGACGTCCGGGTCGATTGTGGTACTCGATATCCACACGGGTGAAGTGTTAGCGATGGCGAATACGCCCTCCTTCAACCCTAATTCCCGTGATAATTTTCAAACCTTCAGAATGCGTAACCGCGCGATGACGGACACCTTCGAGCCCGGCTCGACCATTAAACCCTTTGTGGTTGCGGCGGCGTTAGAAGCGGGCACCGTTAAATCCACCGATGTGATCCCAACCTCTCCAGGTTGGATGCGTTTAGGTGGACGCCAAGTGCGTGATGCATCTAACTACGGTGATATGACGCTAGCGCGTATTTTGGCCAAATCCAGTAACGTGGGCATTAGTAAATTAGCCCTGTCGATTCCAGTACAGCAGTTACTCGGCACTTATCAATCCATGGGATTAGGCAGTTTTTCAGGGATTAACTTAACGGGAGAAAGCGCAGGCCTTATCCAAGATCGTCACCGTTGGTCTGACTTTGAGCGTGCCACGTTATCCTTTGGTTACGGCTTAACCGCGACGACGCTGCAATTAGCGCGGATGTACGCGACTTTAGGCAATGGCGGCACTTTATATCCAGTATCGATTTTAAAACTTAAAAAGCCGCCCGAAGGTGAACGGGTGATTTCAGAAGAAGTGGCTAGAGACGTGCTGCAAATGATGGTGGGTGTCACCGAAAAAGGTGGTACAGGTACACTTGCGCATATCGATGGTTATCCCGTCGCAGGTAAGTCGGGCACCAGCCGTAAGGCGGTAGCCGGTGGTTATGGTGATGATTATGTTGCGTTATTTGCAGGCGTTGCGCCGGTGAATAATCCCAAACTCGCTATCGTCGTTGTGGTCAATGAACCTAAGGGCGATCTCTATTATGGTGGTTCAGTGGCAGGGCCTGCTTTCGCTAAGGTGATGTCAGGCGCACTGCAAATGTTAAATGTTGAACCCATTTCCGATAAAGAACAGGTGCAATTGGCGGGTCTCGCCGGGAGAACTGAATAATGTTATTAAGGGATCTACTCGCTCCTTGGTTCCCCTACGCGGGCGAACAAACCTTCCAAGATTTGACTCTAGATAGCCGCGCAATACGTCGCGGCGATGTGTTTTTAGCGCTGCCAGGACACAAGGTCGATGGTCGTCAATTTATTGATAAAGCCTTAGCCCAAGGTGCGGCGGCGGTGTTAGTGCATACGGATAATCCCCAAGAGCAGGGCAAAGTTATTGCGGCTGAGCAAGGCGTGCAGATTTACTTCTACGACTTAGCGAAGCACGTTTCAGCGGTGGCTGCGGTGCGTTATCCCGTTGTTCAAGGTCAATCTATGGCCATTGTGGGTATTACAGGGACTAATGGCAAAACTTCGACAAGCCAATTGTGCGCGCAATTAGTGACGCTGCTTGAGGGTAAAGCGGCGGTGATGGGCACGCTCGGCAATGGCCTGTGGGGCGAGTTAGTCGATAGCGGCAATACGACCGCCGATGCCATTACCTTAATGCACCAACTGCATGAGTTTGCAGATAAAGGTGTAAATACCTGTGCGATGGAAGTCTCGAGCCATGGTTTAGTCCAAGGGCGAGTCGATGCAGTGCCCTTCGATGTGGCTGTATTTACTAACCTGACCCGTGATCACTTGGACTACCACGGTGATATGGAAAACTATGCCGCGGCCAAGCAAATGCTGTTTCGCTTCGACTCTCTGCGCCACGGCCTACTGAATCTCGATGATCCCGTGGGCGTCGCTTGGTTATCCGAGCTGGCAAACGTTCCTGCGAAGATGTGGGGTTTTAGCATTGAAGCGCATACCGATGCTGCGTTTTACACTAAGAATGCCCAATTTAACGACCAAGGCGTGCAGGCAACCTTAGTCTGGCCCGAGGGCGAAATCGATATTCGTTCGCCGTTATTAGGCGCCTTTAACCTCTCGAATTTACTCGCTGCACTATCAGCCCTGTATTTACAGGGAATGGATATGCCTGCATTAGCTGCCAAAGTGCCTTACTTAGTGCCCGTTGCTGGCCGTATGGAACGTTTTACCACCGCGGACAACATCACCTTAGTCGTCGATTATGCCCACACCCCCGATGCGATTGAACAGGCACTTAATGCCCTGCGTCGTCACTGTGCAGGGGAGCTTTGGTGCGTGTTTGGCTGCGGTGGCGACCGTGATAAGGGCAAGCGGCCATTAATGGGACGTGCGGCGGAGCAATTTGCCGATCGCATTATGGTGACTAGCGATAATGCCCGCAGCGAAGATCCTAACCAAATTATTACCGATATTATCCAAGGGCTGACTCACCCAGAGCGAGCGCTGACCGAGGTTGACCGTGTGGCTGCGATTAAACAAGTCGTCGCACAGGCTAAATCTGGGGATGTGATTTTGCTTGCGGGCAAAGGCCATGAAACTTACCAAGAGGCGGCAGGTGTGCGTCATGACTATGATGAACGCGCTCTGGCACGTCAGTTATCGGAGCAACGCTAATGATCCCAATTTCCCTCGGGGCACTGAGCCAATACTTAGGTGCGCATCGAGTCGGTGACGATGTCACCATCCAAGCATTAAGCAGCGATAGCCGTAAAATCGGCCCCGCGACCCTTTTCGTCGCCTTAAAGGGTGAGCGGTTTGATGGCCATGATTTTGCGGCCACGGCAATTGAAAATGGCGCCATTGCATTACTGGTTGAACGTGAATTGGCCTTTGATATTCCGCAGCTAATTGTTGCCGATTGCCAAAAGGCCATGGGCGCGATTGGCGCCTATGTCCGCGACCAAGTGAATCCTATTTGTGTGGCATTAACTGGCTCTAACGGTAAAACCAGCGTGAAAGAGATGATTGCCACTATTTTGTCGGCTAAGCATCAAGTACTTTACACGGCGGGTAATTTTAATAATGAAATCGGCGTACCTTTAACCCTACTGCGCTTAACCCCCGAAGATAAGTATGGGGTATTTGAGTTAGGGGCTAACCATAAAGGCGAGATTGATTACACCTCTGCATTGGTCCGTCCGCATGTGGCGTTAGTCAATAACGTCGGCAGTGCCCACTTAGAAGGCTTTGGTTCACAGGCTGGCGTTGCCCAGGCGAAATCGGAAATTTATAACCATCTACAACAAGGCGGCACTGCGATTATTAATGCCGACGACGCCTTTGCTGATGTGATGCGTGTTAAAGCCAAGCATTATAAGCAATTGAGCTTCTCCCAGCAGGAAGGCGCGGCGAAACGCCAAATCGATGTGATTGCGACTGGCCACAAAGCCAATAGCGATGGTTGTTACCGCTTTATCCTTAATTATGCGGGTGAGTCCTGCGAAGTGACCTTACCTTTAGCGGGACGTCATCAAGTCAGCAACGCCTTAGCTGCTGCAAGTGTTTGTATCGCATTAGGATTAACTCTAAAAGAGATCGCCGAAGGCTTAAGCAAACTGATCCCTGTGAAGGGACGTATGCAGCCGACTCAATTAGGCCGAGTCCGTTTAATCGATGATAGCTATAACGCTAACCCTGTATCCGTGGGGGCGGCTATCGCTTGGTTAAAGGAAATTTCTGAAAATCGTTGTTTGGTACTGGGAGATTTGGGCGAATTAGGCGACAATGCGCCCCTTTTACACGCTGAACTGGGACAACTGGCAAAGCAACAGGGGATCGATGCCCTGTTCTGTACTGGCACCTTGACTCAGCATACTAGCCAAGCTTTCGGGGCGGAGCACCATGATAGCGTGGCGACGTTAGTAGAAAAACTCATAAAACACATCAACCAGTTGCCGGGACAGGTGACGGTTTTAGTTAAAGGTTCACGAAGTGCCGCAATGGAGCGGGTCGTGGATGGCCTAACAGTAGCCTTCGGGCGTGGGGAGTTAGTGTAGATGCTGGTGTATCTGGCCGAGTATTTAACCCGTTTTCACACTGGGTTTAACGTATTTTCCTATGTGACGTTTCGAGCCATTTTGGGCTTGTTAACCGCATTAGTATTTAGTTTATGGTGGGGTCCTAAACTTATCGAGCGCTTACAGTTGATGCAAATTGGTCAAGTGGTGCGTAATGATGGGCCTGAGTCGCATTTCAGTAAGCGCGGAACGCCCACTATGGGTGGTTTACTGATCCTTGCGGCCATCTTTATCAGTGTGCTGTTGTGGGGCGATCTTGGTAGCCGTTATGTGTGGGTGATGCTGTTTGTTTTAGGCAGCTTCGGCATGATTGGCTTTATTGATGATTACCGCAAAGTGGTACGTAAAGATACTAAGGGATTAATTGCGCGCTGGAAGTATATTCTGCAATCCTTAGCGGCGTTGATCATTGCTTTCTTCCTCTACACCACAGCGTCTAACCCGGGTGAAACCCAGTTAGTCGTGCCCTTCTTTAAAGATGTGATGCCGCAACTGGGCGCTGTGTTTATCGTATTGGCCTACTTTACTATCGTGGGTTCAAGCAACGCAGTGAACTTAACCGACGGTCTCGATGGTTTGGCGATTATGCCAACTGTGATGGTGGCCGCAGCATTCGCGCTGATAGCTTATCTGTCTGGCCATGCTCAGTTTGCCAATTACCTGCATATTCCGCATTTACCTGGCTCTGGTGAGCTGGTGATCGTTTGCACCGCGATTGTGGGCGCAGGTTTAGGCTTTTTATGGTTTAACACTTATCCTGCACAGGTCTTTATGGGCGATGTGGGTTCTCTTTCTTTAGGGGCTGCATTAGGTGCGATTGCGGTATTAGTTCGCCAAGAAATCCTGTTAGTGATCATGGGCGGGGTGTTTGTCATGGAAACCGTGTCAGTGATATTGCAGGTTGGTTCTTACAAGTTACGCGGTCAACGAATATTCCGCATGGCGCCTATCCATCACCACTACGAGTTAAAAGGTTGGCCTGAACCACGCGTGATTGTCCGCTTTTGGATTATCTCTATTTTCTTAGTGTTGCTCGGCTTAGCCACGTTGAAGTTAAGGTAATCATTCATGCAAAGTCATTATTCACACATAGTATTAGGTTTGGGTGCCACAGGGCTCTCGGTAGTGCGCTATTTGTGTGGAAAAGGCATTACGCCGTTGGTGATGGATAGCCGTCGCCAGCCTCCCGGTGCCGAAACACTGGCAAGTTCATTCCCTGAGGTGCAATTAATTGCTGGCGGATTTGATTGCCGTTATCTAGTGCAGGCGACGCAAATCATTATCAGCCCTGGGATTGCGATTGATACTCCCGAAGTGCGCGCGGCACTGGATATGGGGATTGAAGTCATTGGTGATATTGAGTTATTTGCCCGTGAGATTGCCGATCGTAAACCGTGTGTGATTGGGATTACGGGCTCAAATGGCAAAACGACAGTGACCACCTTAGTGGGTGAAATGCTGCGTGAAGCAGGCATTGCTGTTGCTGTGGGAGGCAATATTGGTACTCCGGCGCTGGATTTGCTGCAAGAGAATGCGGATATTTTTGTGCTTGAGTTATCGAGTTTCCAGCTGGAAACCACCCATAGCTTGAATTGCGTGGCCTCAACCTGTTTAAACGTGACGGAAGATCATATGGACAGGTACAGCGATATGGATGCCTATCGGAAGGCCAAACTACGTTTGTATCATCAAAGTCGTTCCATCATTTTTAACCGTGATGATGCGCTGACTATCCCAACTGAACCCATGAACCAAAACAGCTTTGGTTTAGCGCCGCCTGAAGGCGACGAGTGGGGCATTTGCGACAGCAAGATTTATCACGGCCACAGTGAAATCATGCCAATCACCGAAGTGTCACTGATTGGTAGCCATAACCATGCCAATTTACTTGCTGCGATGGCGCTGGTTTATGCCGTGGGTGTGGATAAGCAAGTGATGGCCAAAGTCGCTCGCACCTTTACTGGCCTTTCTCACCGTTGCGAAGTGGTTGGCGTCAAAGGTGGTGTGACCTATGTGAATGACTCTAAAGCTACCAATGTGGGGGCTACTGTTGCGGCCCTTGATGGTTTAAGCGATCACCTCGGCGACATTATTTTGATTGCTGGCGGCGATGGTAAAGGTGCGGATTTCAGTCCACTGGCCGAGCCGTTAACAAAAGTGACTCACCTCATTACCTTAGGTAGAGATGGCAATAAGATTGCCGCGCTGAAAGAAGGCGCTATTAAGGTTGATTCAATGGCTGCCGCTGTTGCTAAGGCCGCTCAATTAGCGACTTCGGGTGATATTGTGTTGTTGTCGCCCGCCTGTGCAAGTCTGGATATGTACAGCAACTTTATGGCCCGTGGTGATGATTTTAGAAGCCAAGTGGAGCAACTCGATGGCGAGTGATGCAAGACAGCTCAGCCTGTTTGGGCGAGTGCTGAATGCACTGCCTAACTGGCAACGAGATACCGAAGTCCCGGGCGCACAATTGTACGATCGGGCTTTGCTCACTGCTGTTTTGTCTTTGATTGGCTTTGGTTTTGTAATGGTGATGTCGGCCTCTATGCCCGAGGCACAAACACTGACGGGTAACCCATTCCATTTTATGACTCGCCATGTGGGTTATCTGTTGGGATGTTTAGTGATTGCCGCATTTGTGCTGAGGGTTGAAATGCAAACTTGGCAGCGGATGAGCCCTATCATGCTGCTGGTTGTATTTTTGATGTTACTGGCAGTACTGGTCGTGGGAACTACCGTAAACGGCGCGACCCGTTGGTTATCAATCGGTCCAATCCGTATTCAAGTGGCCGAGGTCGCTAAGTTTGCGTTTTCTGTGTACATGGCGGGCTATCTGGTGCGCCGTCATCAGGAAGTGCGTGAAAATGCTAAGGGCTTCTATAAGCCGATTGCGGTATTTGCGATTTACGCGATTTTGATTTTGATGCAGCCCGACTTAGGCACTGTGGTGGTGTTGTTCGTCGGCACTGTTGGACTGTTGTTTCTCGCGGGTGCTCGGTTGCTGGACTTTTTCGCGCTGATCTTTGCTGGCATTTTAGCTTTCGTCGCGCTGGTACTGCTCGAGCCTTATCGTATGCGCCGGGTGACATCGTTTTTAGACCCTTGGCAAGATCCGTTTGGTAGTGGCTACCAGTTAACCCAATCGCTGATGGCCTACGGCCGGGGTGATTGGTTCGGCCAGGGCCTTGGCAACAGTATTCAAAAGTTGGAGTACCTCCCCGAGGCGCATACCGACTTTATCTTTGCCGTGATTGGTGAAGAGTTAGGGTTTATCGGCATTATCGCGGTGCTATCCGTGTTGCTGTTTGTGGCATTAAGGGCCATTCGCCTCGGCAATTTATGCCTGGTGATGGATAAAGCCTTCGAAGGTTATCTGGCCTATGCCATTGGGATTTGGATCTGTTTTCAAACCGTCGTTAATGTGGGCGCAAGCATTGGTATGTTACCTACTAAAGGGTTAACACTGCCCTTTGTGAGTTACGGCGGTAGTAGTTTATGGGTCATGACGGCGGCGGCAATGACATTGCTACGCATCGATTATGAGCGGCGCATGAGTTTAGTTCAGGCCGTGCAAGGGAGATTGAAGTAATGACCGACGCGGGTAAACGTATTTTAGTCATGGCAGGCGGCACGGGTGGACATGTGTTTCCGGCGCTCGCGGTGGCAAAATATTTAGCGCAGCAAGGTTGGCAAGTGCGTTGGTTAGGCACAGCCGACCGCATGGAGGCGCGTTTAGTGCCTCAGTATGGCTTCGACATCGATTTTATCGACATTAAGGGCGTGCGTGGCAATGGCTTAGTGCGTAAATTGGCGGCGCCTTTTAAAGTGGTGCGCTCGATTCTGCAAGCCAAGGCAGTGATTGCCGAATTTAAACCCGATGTGGTGCTAGGGATGGGCGGTTTTGCCAGTGGCCCTGGTGGTGTGGCCGCGAAATTAGCGGGCGTGCCTTTAGTGTTGCATGAGCAAAATGCCATTCCGGGAATGACCAATAAATTACTCTCGCGGATCGCTAGCCAAGTATTATGCGCCTTTAAAAATACCTTCACTCAGGTTAGGGCAAAGGTGGTGGGTAACCCCATCCGTCGCGAGTTAATTGCTTTAGGTGCCGAGCCTAAGCAAGCCGCGGATGATGCCTTAAAAGTCTTGGTGGTAGGCGGCAGCTTAGGCGCCAAAGTCTTTAACGACTTAATGCCTGAAGTCGTGGCAGCGCTCAGTAAACAGCAGTCGATTACGGTTTGGCATCAAGTGGGTAAGGATAATCTGGCAGGAGTCAAGTCGGCTTATCAACAGCAAGGACAAGAGGGCGGCGTTAACGTTGCCGAATTTATTGATGACATGGAAGCCGCCTATCGCTGGGCAGATGTGGTATTGTGCCGCGCTGGCGCGCTGACGGTATCTGAGTTAGCGGCGGTGGGACTTCCGAGTATTCTGGTGCCTTATCCCCATGCAGTGGATGATCACCAAACCCGTAACGCTCAAGTATTGGTTGAGGCTGGCGCCGCTTTCCTATTGCCGCAGGCCATCTTGGACGTGAATAAGCTGGTGAGTAAATTACAGTTACTCGCCAATGACAGAGCAGAATTAGCCCAAATGGGCCAAAGAGCGAGAGATGTTGCCGTACTGGATGCAACCGAACAGGTGGCCCAAGTGTGTATCGCTCTCGCCGAGAAAGGATAGGTATGACTAAGACAGAAAGATACTTACAGCTAAGAAGTATGATCCCAGAAATGCGCCGGATTAAGCGTATTCATTTCGTCGGCATTGGCGGCGCGGGCATGGGCGGGATCGCTGAAGTATTAGTAAACGAAGGGTATGTTGTCAGTGGTTCTGACATCGCGCAAAACGCCGTGACTGACAGACTCTGCCTGCTGGGCGCGAAAATTCATATCGGCCATGGCGCCGATAACGTGCAGCAAGCCGATGTGGTGGTGGTCTCGACCGCGATTAATCCTGAGAATCCAGAGATTATTGCGGCGAAGGAATTGCGTATTCCTATCGTGCGCCGCGCTGAGATGTTGGCTGAGTTGATGCGTTATCGCCATGGTGTAGCGATTGCAGGAACTCACGGTAAAACCACGACCACCAGTTTGATTGCCAGTTTGTATGGTCAAGCGGGGCGCGATCCAACTTTTGTTATCGGTGGTTTACTTAACAGCGCTGGCACCAATGCCCGCTTAGGTACTAGCCGTTACCTGATCGCCGAAGCAGACGAAAGTGATGCGAGCTTCCTGCATCTGCAACCTATGGTCAGCGTAGTGACGAATATCGAAGCCGATCATATGGATACCTACGGTGGTGATTTTGAAAAGCTCAAATCGACCTTCGTGGATTTTTTACATAACCTGCCTTTCTATGGCGTGGCTGTCGTTTGTATCGATGATCCAGTCGTACGTGAGATTATGCCGCGTATAGGTCGTCATATGATCACCTATGGCTTCAGTGACGATGCCGACGTGCAGGCGCTGAATTTCCATCAGCAGGGTCACCAATGCCGCTTTACCGTCAGACGTAAAGGCAAAGAAGATTTAGACCTGCTGCTTAATCTGCCGGGTCAGCACAATGTATTAAATGCACTGGCAGCGATTGCCGTGGCGACAGAAGATGAAATTGATGATAGCGCCATCATTCAAGCCTTGGCTGAATTCCAGGGTATTGGTCGTCGTTTCCAACACTTAGGCAAGTTCGCGACGCCTAAGGGCGAAGTGATGTTAGTGGATGATTATGGTCACCACCCCAGCGAAGTGGCGGCGACCATTAAAGCGGCGCGTGCAGGCTGGCCTGACAAACGTTTAGTGATGGCTTATCAGCCACACAGATACACTCGTACTCGCGATCTGTACGAAGACTTTATTGAAGTGTTATCTCAGGTAGATTGCTTGCTATTGCTCGATGTGTATAGTGCCGGTGAAGCACCGATCCCTGGCGCCGACGGTCGGGCTCTATGCCGTTCGATTCGTTTGCGTGGGCAGTTAGACCCCATCTTTATTGCTAGCCCAGATCAGTTAGCCGAAGTGCTACCCGATGTGTTGCAGGAAGGGGATTTATTGTTGACCCAAGGTGCAGGTAATATAGGTGCCTTGTCGCGTCAGTTAGCCGCCACTGAATTAGGCTTTAGCACGGCTGTGACAACCGAGGTAAAACCTTGATGTATTGCGTGACAACTTGGGTTTAAAGGAAATGTTGATCCGATGTTTTAGCGCTATATAATGGCCGGTTTTCTGTGGTTTTTAGTAGTGTCGTTGAAGGGTGGAAACAAACGTGTCTTGGAGTGATAAGAGGCGACACTGGCGGGCGAGGATGTCACGGGTTAATTGGTACTTGTGGAGTGGGATTGGTTTTTTATGGTTAGTCATTGGTAGTTTTGTTTTTGGCGGCTACCTGCTACATAAGTTTTTAAATGATGCCAGCACTTTGCCCATTGAAGCGGTCGCCATTAAAGGTGAGCGGACTTACACCACAGATAGGGATATACAAATTGCACTACAGGATTTAATGCAGCGGAGTTTTTTTAGTGCTGACATCACCTTAGTGCAACAGGCATTAGAAGCTTTACCTTGGGTGTATCGTGCGTCAGTGAGACGTGAATGGCCTGCGAAACTCAGGGTGTATTTACAGGAGCAACAACCGGTCGCCCATTGGAATGGTACCGCTTGGCTCAATGTGCATGGTGAAGTGTTTGAAGCGCCATCGCACCCTGAGTTAGAGCATCTGCCTTATTTATCTGGGCCAGATGATATGGGGACCGAAGTGTTAACCGCCTACGCGCAGGTTAACTCGCTACTGAAGATTAATGGCTTTACCTTAGCCAATTTGAGTTTAACACCACGTCATGCGTGGCACGCGACACTAGGTAACGGTATTGTTTTAGACCTAGGTCGAGAAGATAAAATGGCAAGGATACAGAGGTTTATCACTGTTTACCCATTATTGGCGAAACAAGATAAACCGATTGCCAGAGTGGATTTGCGCTACGACACAGGGTTGGCCGTAGGCTGGGGCGATGCACAAACAAGAGAGCCGATAATTAATGACCAAAAACCAAGATAGAAATCTGATCGTCGGATTGGACATAGGAACCTCTAAAGTCGCAGTGATCATAGGCGAAGTTCTGCCCGATGGCGAAATCAGCATAGTCGGCCTTGGTAACCACCCTTCAAGGGGCATGGATAAAGGTGGCGTTAACGATTTAGACTCCATCGTGCGCAGTGTGCAACGCGCGCTCGATCAAGCGGAATTAATGGCAGACTGCCAAGTATCATCGGTTTACCTGAGCATTTCCGGTAAACATATCGCCTGCCAAAACGAAAATGGCATGGTGTCGATTAACGATGAAGAAGTGACACAGGAAGACGTCGATAACGTGATCCACACTGCGCGCTCGGTGAAGATCCCGACCGAACGTCGTATTCTGCATGTGTTACCGCAGGAATACGCGATTGACGTACAAGACGGCATTCGCAGCCCCATCGGCATGTCAGGCATGCGGATGGAAGCCAAGGTACACATAGTGACCTGCGCCAATGATATGGCGAAGAACATCACTAAGAGTGTTGAGCGCTGTGGTTTGAAGGTCGATGACTTAGTGTTCTCCGGCATTGCGTCGGCGGATGCGGTATTAACCTTTGATGAAAAAGACTTAGGTGTGTGTATCGTCGATATCGGCGGCGGCACGACGGACATCGCCGTGTATACCAATGGTGCGCTACGTCACTGTGCAGTTGTGCCGGTTGCGGGTAACCAAGTGACCAACGATATTGCGAAGATTTTCCGCACGCCGTCGTCACATGCCGAACAAATTAAAGTGCAATTCGCCTGTGCGCGCAGCTCCATGGTGAGCCGCGAAGACAGTATCGAAGTGCCCTCGGTCGGTGGGCGTCCATCGCGCAGCATGTCACGTCACACGCTGGCCGAAGTGGTGGAGCCAAGATATCAAGAGCTGTTTGAGTTAGTGCTCAAGGAGCTGAAAGACAGTGGTTTAGAAGATCAAATCGCCGCAGGTATCGTGTTAACAGGTGGTACGGCGTCGATTCAAGGCGTGGTGGACATTGCGGAGGCAACCTTTGGTATGCCTGTTCGCGTCGCCTCACCATTGCCAGTTAAAGGGTTATACGAATACGTGGATCAGTCTATTTACTCCACTGGGGTTGGATTGCTTCACTACGGTGCAAGACGGGTGCTTGAGCGTCAATTCGAGCGTCCTGAGCGTCAAGGGGTTACCAGTGCTTGGAATCGGGTCCAAAGCTGGTTTAAGGGTGAATTTTAATAACGCAGGCAACACGGAGATCAGACAATGTTTGAGATCATGGACACTCACTCAGACGACGCGGTGATTAAAGTCATCGGCGTTGGCGGCGGCGGCGGTAACGCTGTCGAACATATGGTCAAACACAACATTGAAGGTGTTGAGTTTGTCGTTACCAATACAGACGCACAGGCGCTACGTAAATCTGGCGCTGGCTCAACGATTCAATTAGGTCGCGATGTCACTAAAGGGCTTGGCGCTGGCGCCAACCCCGAAGTGGGTCGTGCCGCAGCGGAAGAAGACCGCGAAAACATTCGTGCAGCGATCAAAGGCTCAGACATGATCTTTATCGCCGCCGGTATGGGCGGTGGTACTGGTACAGGTGCTGCGCCAGTTGTTGCTCAAATCGCTCGTGAAGAAGGCATCTTAACGGTTGCGGTCGTGACTAAGCCTTTCCCTTTCGAAGGCAAAAAGCGCATGGCTTATGCCGAGCAAGGTATCGCTGAGCTTGCTAAGCACGTGGATTCGCTAATCACTATCCCTAACGAAAAATTATTAAAAGTATTGGGTCGTGGTACGTCATTACTCGATGCGTTTGCCGCAGCGAATAACGTGTTACTCGGCGCAGTACAAGGTATTGCTGAGCTGATTACTCGCCCAGGTCTGATTAACGTCGACTTTGCGGACGTGAAAACCGTTATGTCTGAAATGGGTAATGCCATGATGGGCACTGGTGTTGCACGTGGTGAAGACCGTGCAGAAGAAGCGGCTGAAGCTGCTGTAGCCAGCCCATTATTAGAAGACATCGACTTAGCCGGTGCCCGTGGTGTGTTAGTTAACATTACCGCAGGTATGGACATGAGCATCGAAGAATTTGAAACTGTTGGTAACCATGTTAAAGCTTATGCTTCTGACAATGCTACCGTGGTTGTGGGTGCGGTTATCGACCCAGAAATGAGCGACGAACTGCGCGTAACCGTAGTTGCAACGGGTATTGGTGCTGAAAAGCGTCCTGATATCCAATTAGTTTCTAAGCCAGCACCACGTCCAGAACCAGTGGTTGTGGAACCAAAAGTTGAAGCTTATGTCGAAGAAGCAACTCATGTGAGCTATGCGGCGCCAAAGGGTAACGTATTACCTGCATCGCCAGCACCTGCTCCTGCGCCAGCGCCTTCAACAAAGCATGAATTGGATTACTTAGATATCCCAGCGTTTTTGCGTAAGCAAGCTGATTAAAACAGGTATTTGAGTCCAGCGTATCGGGTGATGTATTGCTCTATCGGCAATACCACCCAATGACGACATTTGTATGACATAGCTAACTTATGTTACTATGTCGAACCTATGTGGTCGTTTTGCTGCTGCTGTGTGCGCAAATATTAGGCTTAATTATTGAAATCTAAACGGGTAACTGAATGATATTTCAAAGAACTGTTCAAAAAATGGTGAAAGCTACCGGAGTCGGTTTGCACTCTGGGAATAAAGTCACCTTGAGCATTATGCCCGCACCAGTCAATACAGGGATCGTACTTGTGCGTACCGATATGAGTCCTGCCGTTGCTATTCCAGCAAAGGCGGAACAAGTTCGCGAAACCACGATGTGCACGGCACTTGTCAATGACGAAGGTATTCGTATTTCGACTATTGAGCATTTATTTGCAGCCTTAGCGGGTTTAGGCATTGATAACGCCGTAATCGAAGTGGACGCCCCTGAAATCCCAATTATGGATGGCAGTGCGAGCCCATTTGTATTCTTACTTCAGTCTGCGGGTATTAAAGAGCAGTCTGCACCTAAGAAGTACTTAAAGATTAAACGCCCTGTGCGTGTTGAAGACGGTGATAAGTGGGCCGAGCTCAAGCCTTTCAAAGGTTTTAGAGTCAACTTTAAAATTGACTTTGCTCACCCCGAAATTGCTCGCAGCCAACAGCATGTGGTGATGGACTTCTCTACTTCAGCTTTTGTTAAAGACATTAGCCGCGCTCGTACTTTTGGTTTTATGCGTGATATTGAGTATCTGCGTGCGAATAACCTAGCATTAGGTGGCAGCATGGAAAACGCAGTTGTACTTGATGAATATCGCGTCCTCAACCCCGACGGCCTGCGTTATGAGGATGAGTTCGTTAAGCACAAAATTTTAGATGCGTTTGGTGATCTCTATGTGGCAGGACACGCCATTCTTGGTGAGTTTACTGCCTATAAAACGGGTCATGCTCTGAATAACCAGTTAGTACGTGCCTTATTGGCGCAGCAAGATGCGTGGGAGTTAGTGAGCTTTGAGAAAGAAGCCGATGTGCCCGTTAGCTTTGCTGTACCTGGTGGCGCGGTCTTCGCTTAATTGCGTCTGATGTTTACTTATTACGGCTGGCCAATGTGGCCAGCCGTTTTAGTTTTTCGCCTAGTGTCCCGCTCACATTTTCTGCAAGTGCGGCAATATGTTCTGCCGCAGCTGGACTGAGTTGCTTGTGCGTCTGTTTCGGCTTTGCGTCATACAATGCTAATCTCGGGTTGACTTTAACTTCAATTGCGGTAAGGATTGGGAGCGTTTCTGCTTGAAGCTGCGCGAGTAGTTTCGGCTTTTGGAAATTAATTCGTGCAGCCCATGCTGCCGAAGTGGTTTCAACCACAAGAACACCCTGGCGGAAATTGGCGACTTTCAGCTGCTCCGCAACAGGACCTGCGACAATCTGCTTCACGTGCTGATCCAGATATAAAAGTAGTTCCGCTTTCTCAGCTATGTCGGGTAATGTGCCTGATTGGTGTAGTAATTGGCTGAGATCCTGAGGGGGCTTTTTCATATGATAATAAGATGGCTGAATTAGGCTATGAGTGTAACAGTATTTATTCAAGGTCGGAATGGCGTTACGCGCTGGCAACCCAGTAAACGCTGGTTGATCCTTCCCATGCTATTGTTAGCTACTGGTGCCGGTATTTATCAACACAACTCTGCTAGGTTTGAAAATCAGCAAGCCAGTGTCGATAACGATCGAATCCAACGCGAACAACAAAAGAAGCAAGTCTTAGAGCTTAAAAGTGCCACAGAGTCACAGCTAGCCATGCTGGCGACCCATGTCGCGCGCATGCAAGCTAAAATCACCCGTCTCGAGGCCTTAGGTCAACAAGTCGCAAAACAAAACAAATTGGATGAAGACTTTGATTTCTCATCTGAAGTTGGGGTTGGTGGTTTAAGCGAATTAGGCTCAAATATCGAAATTAGTCAGCTTATCGAAGATATGGATAAACTGGCGTCACGAATTGACAACAATAATGTTCAACTATCACTACTTGAAACAGTGTCATCTAACCACCATATAGATGCTGAACGTTATGTATCAGGGCTCCCACTCGATAAAGGTTGGTTATCGTCGCCCTACGGATTACGTAATGACCCTTTTAACGGTCGTCGAACCATGCACAAAGGGATCGATTTTACCGGTCGGGAAGGGGCTAAAGTTGTCGCGACTGCAGCAGGCGTGGTGACTTGGGCTGGGAATATGTTTGGTTATGGCGAATTGGTCGAAATCGACCATGGTAACGGTTTACGTACACGCTATGGCCATAATAAAGCTTTGTCAGTAGCTGTAGGTGATGTGGTCGCTAAAGGCGAAACCATCGCCAGTATGGGAAGCACTGGGCGCTCAACAGGGGCTCATGTGCATTATGAAGTGTTGCGTGGCGGACAGCAGATAGATCCACAAAAGTTTGTCTACCGCAAAGCAAGTTAATTGAAACATTGGCTTCTAGTTTCCATCATGGACTTGGCCTACAGAAAATAAGTGATTCAGATGTTTGGTAAATTACTGACAAAAGTATTTGGTAGTCGCAACGACCGTACCCTTAAAGGGTTACAAAAAGTAGTTAATAAGATTAATGCGCTTGAAGCCGATTATGAAAAATTAACCGATGAGCAGCTTAAAGCGAAAACCGCAGAGTTTCGTGAGCGTTTAGCTGCGGGTGCTTCATTAGATAGCATTATGGCGGAAGCGTTTGCCACCGTGCGTGAAGCATCTAAGCGTGTGTTCGAAATGCGTCACTTCGACGTGCAGTTACTCGGTGGTATGGTACTTGATAGTAACCGTATCGCTGAAATGCGTACGGGTGAAGGTAAAACTTTAACCGCAACACTGCCTGCTTACTTAAATGCCTTAACGGGCAAAGGCGTTCACGTTATTACCGTCAACGATTACTTAGCACGCCGTGATGCTGAGAATAACCGTCCACTGTTCGAATTCTTAGGTTTAACTGTTGGGATTAACGTTGCTGGCCTTAGCCAACAGGCGAAGAAAGATGCCTATAACGCCGATATTACCTACGGTACCAACAATGAATTTGGTTTCGATTATCTGCGCGACAACATGGCGTTTTCACCACAAGAGCGTGTTCAACGTCCATTACACTATGCACTTATCGACGAAGTCGACTCAATCCTTATCGACGAAGCCCGCACGCCATTGATTATCTCGGGTGCAGCGGAAGACAGCTCTGAGCTTTACATCAAGATCAACACGCTTATCCCCAATCTTATCCGTCAAGATAAAGAAGACTCTGAAGAGTATGTGGGCGAAGGCGACTACACCATTGATGAAAAAGCCAAACAAGTGCACTTTACTGAACGCGGTCAAGAGAAGGTTGAAAACCTGCTGATTGAACGTGGCATGTTAGCCGAAGGCGACTCACTTTACTCAGCAGCCAATATTTCGCTACTGCACCATGTGAACGCTGCACTACGTGCTCATACCTTATTTGAGCGTGATGTGGACTATATCGTTCAAGATGGCGAAGTGATCATCGTTGATGAACACACTGGTCGTACTATGCCAGGTCGTCGTTGGTCAGAAGGTTTACATCAGGCTGTTGAAGCCAAAGAAGGTGTTCGTATTCAAAACGAAAACCAAACTCTGGCATCGATTACCTTCCAAAACTACTTCCGTTTATATGAGAAGTTAGCGGGCATGACAGGTACTGCCGATACCGAGGCGTTTGAGTTTCAACACATCTATGGTTTAGATACCGTTGTGGTGCCAACTAACCGTCCAATGGTCCGTAAGGATATGGCGGATTTAGTTTACTTAACCGCTAATGAAAAGTATCAAGCGATTATTAAAGACATCAAAGACTGCCGTGAACGTGGCCAGCCGGTATTGGTGGGTACAGTTTCAATCGAACAGTCTGAATTGTTAGCACGCTTAATGGTGAAGGAGAAGATCCCGCACCAAGTGCTTAACGCCAAGTTCCATGAAAAAGAAGCCGAGATTGTTGCCCAAGCAGGCCGTACTGGCGCCGTAACCATTGCCACTAACATGGCGGGTCGTGGTACCGACATCGTGCTTGGTGGCAACTGGAATATGGAAATCGAGGCGCTGGAAAATCCAACCCCAGAGCAAAAAGCCAAGATCAAAGCTGATTGGCAAGTGCGTCATGACGAAGTCGTTGCCGCGGGTGGTTTACACATTCTCGGTACCGAGCGCCACGAATCACGTCGTATCGACAACCAGCTACGTGGTCGTGCGGGCCGTCAAGGTGATGCGGGCTCTTCACGTTTCTACCTGTCGATGGAAGATAGTTTAATGCGTATCTTCGCTTCTGATCGCGTCTCCGGCATGATGAAGAAGCTGGGCATGGAAGAAGGCGAAGCGATCGAACATCCATGGGTGTCTCGTGCAATCGAAAATGCTCAACGTAAAGTAGAAGCACGTAACTTCGATATTCGTAAGCAATTACTTGAATTCGATGACGTGGCAAACGATCAGCGCCAAGTGGTTTACGCCCAGCGTAATGAGTTGATGGATGCGGAAAGTATTGAAGACACGATTAAAAACATCCAAGACGATGTAATTGGTGCGGTAATCGATCAGTACATTCCACCACAATCAGTAGAAGAGTTATGGGATGTTCCTGGGTTAGAGCAGCGCCTAAACCAAGAGTTTATGCTTAAACTGCCAATCCAAGAATGGCTCGATAAAGAAGACGACTTACACGAAGAAAGCCTGCGTGAGCGTATTATCACTTCTTGGTCAGATGCTTATAAAGCCAAAGAAGAAATGGTCGGTGCCTCAGTACTGCGCCAATTCGAAAAAGCAGTGATGCTACAAACCCTCGATGGCTTGTGGAAAGAGCATTTAGCCGCAATGGATCATTTACGCCAAGGCATCCACTTACGTGGTTACGCACAGAAGAATCCAAAGCAAGAGTATAAGCGTGAGTCATTCGAACTGTTCCAACAATTGCTGAATACGCTGAAACATGACGTGATTAGCGTGTTGTCTAAAGTTCAAGTGCAAGCCCAATCTGATGTTGAAGAAATGGAAGCTCGTCGTCGTGAAGAAGATGCTAAGATCCAACGCGACTACCAGCACGCAGCAGCCGAAGCCTTAGTTGGTGGGGATGATGGTAGCGACGAGATGATGGCGCACACACCAATGATCCGCGATGGCGATAAAGTTGGCCGTAACGATCCTTGTCCTTGTGGCTCTGGCCGTAAATATAAGCAGTGTCACGGTAAGCTAAGCTAATTCAACACGTGCACCTAATTCTAAAAGGCGACTGTAATAGTCGCCTTTTTCATGCCTACTCAAAGCCAGATACAAATCATTGAATCTGTCTGCATCTATATAAAGCTTATTTGAATCTCCAGCCTTCCAGTTATGGTAAGTCATGCTTTGTTCACAAATAAAGCAGTAAAATTGCTTTTTGTGGATAACGTTGGGGGTAACTAGTGGGTACTTTGTGACTAACTGAAACTATTGAAAAAAGATCGAAAAAATACAAAAAAGCGCTTGCACAAAAAGTTCCGCTGCCTATAATGCGCATCCACTGACACGGCAGACAGCGATACGCAGTTTCAAGTGCCAGTTCATCAAGTGATTCAGTCCTTGATGAGCGAAAAGAAAGTTTAAAAAACTACTTGACGCAAAAACGGGGATGCGTAAAATACGCAGCCCTGACCCGCTGAAATCACTTGTGGTAATGCGAAGGTCAACGCTCTTTAACAATTTATCAAGCNCGCTTATGCGGATTTTTTTCTCTTTTGGAGAGGCTAAGCAGACTTTCAGCAGTTTCAGGTTTCATAATCCAATTTTAAGCTGTTGGGTTGCTTGCTATTAGATCAGACTTCAATGCGGAATGGTATTAGCGCAGCCAACTCCATACCTGTTCGATGGGGTTTAGTTCTGGGGAATATGGCGGCAGTTTGAGGATCGACAGGTTAGGGATATCAGCAGCAATGTCATTGGTATGCCAACCCGCACCGTCCATTACCACGACTGCATGGCGGCCAGGTTTGGTGCGTTTTGCAATTAGCTCCAGGTGCTGGTGCATGATGTCCTTATTGACGAATGGCGTGATGATGGCTTCAGTTTCTCCTGTTGCAGGACAGACAGCGCCGAAGAGGTGCACATATTCAAACTGCTGCTGTTTTAACGCTCTTGGTCTACTGCCTTTGGGGGCCCAAAGGCGTGTCGTTGTATTTTGCTGGCCGGATCTTGCTTCGTCCTGAAACCCAATATCAATTGAGACTAAAAAAATCAGCCTCACAATTAACTTTGAATACGCACAGCTGTGAGTTCTTTTAACTTAAAGTTGAGTAATTAATTATTTAATCTAGTAATTAAACCTTCTCAGTGTGGATAACTCTGGGTATAACAAGTGTGTAGGTTGTGCCTAGCTTGGGTGTAACAATCTATTTGAAAATTAATCATAAAAACCTGAAAAAAGCGCTTGCACAAAAAGTTTCGCTGCCTATAATGCGCATCCACTGACACGGCAGACAGCGAAAGCGAGCGCGGTTACAGTGCGAATCGAATGCAAATTGTGCAGTTGATTCGAAAGCCTCAAGAAGTTTGCAAAAACGCCTTGACGCGATGAGGGAAATGCGTAGAATACGCAGCCCTGACCTACTGAGCGGTAATGCTAAGTTAATGGTCAAATGCTCTTTAACAATCTAAACAAGAAATCTGTGTGGACACTCACAGGTGTTGAGTTAATCGAAATTACTCTGCCGTTTGGCGAGTAATCAAAGAATTAAATCAATGAATGAGTGTTCATAGCAATATGTACATACAGTAATGTATGAATTGAAACGCGATGCTTCTTAGTGAGCAACGCGGATCAAAACAGTAGAATTCATTGAGTCGTTTAACGCGAGTTAAACAAAAAACTTTTAATTGAAGAGTTTGATCATGGCTCAGATTGAACGCTGGCGGCAGGCCTAACACATGCAAGTCGAGCGGCAGCACAAGGGAGTT
>NZ_BMOP01000022.1 GCF_014647135.1 Shewanella xiamenensis | reverse complement strand
ATCACGCTTGCAGGAACATACGGGAACTGCTTGGCATGGTATGGCATTTTATGGGAACCGTTTCCCCATTTCCTGGCAGTGGGCATGGCACGGCGAAAATGTAGCAGTATTCGGATCAGCTATTTAGAGGGAATTACTATTGTTCCCCTCTTAGTCGACTCTTGATTAAAAATCAGGGTTGAAGCCCCACGACTTTGACTTTGACTTTGACTTTGATCTTGACTCTGATTTAAAAGCAAAAAAGAGTTATGCCAGTCCTATCTTTTGGTAGCACAAGATAAGAAAACGACGTCGTCCTAAAACTTTATTTTGCGAAAGTAAAAAAACTCTCTCAAAAACAAGAGCAGCAACAATGCCGATAAAAAAGCAATATCAACCCCGCCACCTCCTCCACTTGAATCTTCTGTCGTCGGAGGCTCAGACGGAACGATCGGAGGAGGCTTAGTTCCACCATCATTAACATTGGCATCCACTATATTTAAAGAAAATGTCTGACTGACACGATTAATACCATCATCTACGATGATAGTTATAGGATTGCTTGCCTTTGCATTATTAGGAATTACTCCTTTAATATTTCCATCAGCGGTAACACTCATCCAGTTTGGTTTATCTTCCAAGCTAAATGTCAACTTATCAAAATCTGAATCAATAGCTCTCACTGGAATATAAAAATGATCCCCAGCCGCATAATATAATGTCAAATTCATATCTACATTTGGAGGGGAATTCGCCCAGTCACATTGATCATAAAATGCACAAGCAGGATTTATCAAAATGAACTCATCAAGAAAACCAGGAGCACTACCATTATACATAACACGGCCGGATGAAAATTTAGGAGTAGATATATCAGAACGGGAGGAATCAGGAAAAGTATCTAACAGCTTTACTTCCAATGTTTCATTGTCAAAAATAAAAAACTCATTTTGACTGCCAGAGTCAAATTGAGTAGAAGCGCGACGATGATATCCATAAATATATCTTCCATCAATATTATACTGGCCTTTAATTAGTGATAGCTGATGAGTTACTCCATCGTTTAGATATATCTCACCAAAACTCCCAGCCTTGATGTAATAGACCTTATATTCATCCATGGGACTTAGTTGCTCAGACCAAAATAAAACTGTTTCACCAACAAAGGCCAAATTCTGAATGCCATATGGGAATGGTATCAGGGTTGCATCATAGACTAAATCAATATTACCAGTCATCACATTCAGTGAATACAGCATACTATTCGCAAAGTAATAATATTTACCATCATATTTATTGAATGCCATGTTGCGACTAAGATCGACAAACGGTGATTTATCTTCTGGTATAATAGCTAAACTTCCGTCTTTGCAATCTAACAAGGATAATTTAAATCTATAACTCTCGTCAGTATAAGATATTAAAACTTTACCAAGCTCTTTCGAACTGAATTCTATATAAGCAACAGACTCACTAGAAAACAGTTCACTGCCTTGCTGAGAAATAAGCCTAACATGTTGGTTATGATCTATATACTTTGCAAAAAGTGTTGAAGTTCCACACTGATATTGCGGCTCGACAAAAGCACCAGCCTTAAAGTCATAAAAACCTACCGACGCTTTAAGATATTTACCATCAACCACAGGATTAACATCAATAACAGAGTTAATATTTAAATATAAAAATTCATTCGCCAGCCTTATTTTATCTACTGGCACAGTATTCTCTTGATTAAGTCTAAAAAGTAAAGACTCATCATTGATATCAATTTTTACATAGTAATAATTTCCATCACTAATAACTCCATTAAAATAAAAACCACACTCAACTCTACATATAACAGGGAAGTCAATGTAAGTAAGTTCTCCTCGAAAATTTATATGTCCAATTTTATTATTTATTCCATTCTTAAAAATCCATCCATTTGATACCGGAAAGTAATTATATTCAGAGGTATCACTTTTACCATCGCGATAATATCTTGAATCTAGTCTAATCAAATTAATCTTATCAGTAAAACTGTACATACCAAAAAATGGGAAATAACCAATTGAAATTACATTGCCATTGATCTCGTAAAATTGAGCTAGATCTTCTGTCTTATCGATAAGAACGAAACCTGCAGGCCGTCCATATTGATCAAAATTATTCGAGTTTCCAGAAACCTTTGTCAACTTAAGATTATATAAATTGAGTTTATAGGTTGAAGTGCGCCATTTCGCTGAATCAACCATTGGTGAATTGAAGTCCACTAAATTAAACATAAAGTTTGAATCTGAAACGTATAAAGATTCAAATGTTCTATAATCAGACTCGAAAATAAATCTTGATTTTTCTGTTCTAGGATCGAAAATCAGTATGTTGTTTTTTTCAAAACGAGTTCCATAGGAGCTATAATCCCCTTTCTGCCATTGATCAACTACAGCTATCAATTCACCTGCAGAATTAAAGCCGATGAAATCAGAATAGACATAGCTATTTTTATTATAGTTTATGATTTTTTCTATTTTTTTACTTTGTTTTCCAATAACAACTACGCAAGAATTTTTCTTAAATGTCCTTGATTCCATCAAATCATTTTCATCATCACTCGATATATAATAGCTATGTTCATTCTCAAAGATATTAGAAAAAGCGAAGAATGTAACCATATCTAATTTTTCAGCACCACAGGCAATGTCTCCATTAAGGCTGAGAATATTTTCAATACCATCATCTGTCAGTTTTGAAAAAACAATATCAGAACCAATTTCACTCAAAAAGAACATCGAATTTTCATTGTAGTTATAGGTTACATTGCGCTTCAATCTATCAGGACTTTGAATCTTCTTCATACTCACTTCATGAGTATTCTCTATAGTTCCATCGGTCACAACTGAGCCTATAAATCCTTTTGCAGAGATTTGATCACCTCTTTGCTCTGTAATACTATAACGACCTATTCTCATAATACCATATGTGCTATTAACGCCAGAATAGATTACAGTATCCTCCCCTGAAATTTGTCGTTTAACGATTTCATTAACGTTTTGATGTACGATTCCATCAGCATCGACTCTTATTATATTATTAACTGATATAATCCTAGTAGATTTAACAAATTCATCAGTAAATATTTTCTTCGTATTGACAATTGTACCATCAGTCTCAAAAAGACCTTTCTCTGCCGTAAATACAGCCTTATTTTTCCCTATTCTTCTTAAACCATTAATTAATCCTGTAGTATTTGAAGTACTAAGTTTTTTGACATTTTTATCTAAATTAGAATAAGAGTATAATTCTCTACTCCCATTAGCATCAACAGCTGTAAAAACTAATCTATCACCTAGAATTAGTGCCTTTTCCTCAAAATCAGTAGGATTAACACTTGGAATCACGAATTCACTGTCAGAATCTAGATATGATAGCTTATCAAATGTTGGATTTGTATTTACTACTTTATAGCCCACAGCGATACTTGTCATACTGGTTAGCAGACCACAAATGGCTACTACAAAAATTGTTATCCTCATATCCTTTCATCCTTGAGAAAAATCGCAAACATTTACCAAACCAAAAACGCACAATTAAGCAACAAGCTATAATAACTTACCTCATATGAGTATGGAAGAAACATATGTTGTTCAAATTCAACCTAAAAAAGACAGGACAGGCACAGATCTTTGGAAAAGATTGGACAGGCAGAACTCTTTTGAGATTAGCCGCTAACACCGAAATCTCAGGAGTTCACCTCCCCCTGCGAAGTTGTCAAAATACGCAGATAGCTCTTAGTTGTTTGAGTGGAACCGTGGCGGCATCATGGATGATGGCGCAGGCTCGGGGGGACAGGGATGTCCCATCTGAGCCGTTAGGCGATTTTTATTGGAGTATGAGACAGGTAACCAATGCATGTAACTTCACTAGGGTGAGTGCTGCAACGCAGCTATACGAACGAGAGCCATGGACGGCGAACTGGCAGTTAAACATGGACGTTGTTCGGCGAGGACTCTTGTTAACGAAGGGGCAAGAGGGAATTGCTGTTGCTCCCTCCTTGGTCGACTCTTTATAAAAAATCAGGGGGTGAAGCCCCACGACGTTGATTTAGCTTTTAATTACTAATGTATAAACCTTTAACACCACAACCATAAACCAACTCGGGGTTAAACACCCACAGCCCTGCGACACCTCAGCAGCCCCTTACACTTGTGGTCTATGTAAATCAAACCGTAACGCTTCCGAAATCCCATAGTAGGCCGATGGGCCGCCGGCGCGCAGCACGGGTTCGGCGAGGGCGGTTTGATACACGCCATCACTATTGAGTAAATGCTTGGCGATATGCACAGCAACCACTTCACCTAGCACCAGCCAAGTATCAATCTTGTCACCATTGGCGGCTGTTAATTGAATAGATTGAGAAAGCTTACACTCAAAATTCACTGGGCTTTCGGCCACCAGCTCGGCTTGAACAATAGTGCCAGCCTTAGGAGTCAGTCCGGCAAAGGCAAACTCATCTTCACCGCGGGGCAACATGGCGGAGGTTTGATTCATTTTCTCGGCGAGACTGCGGGTAGTGAGGTTCCACACAAACTCCCCTGTCTCGACGATATTAGCAACACTGTCTTTCCAGCCCGTACTAGCGAAGCCAATGATCGGTGGTTTGTAGTTGAAACAATTAAAAAAACTATAGGGCGCAAGATTGCGTTGTCCCTGTGCATTGCGGGAGGAGATCCAACCTATGGGCCTGGGGGCTATAATGGCATTTAAGGGATCGTGCGATAACCCATGTCCCTTACTCGGCTCGTAAAAATAGCGGTTTTCTACACTCATGCCTCATCCCTTAATCACAATGTAAATACTAAAGCATCATCTTACAGGACTTCGGCGAACCGCTAAATATTCTAATAGCTGAATAGCGCAAAGTATAAGGGGAACAATATGTTCCCGTTAGTTGATGCTGTTTAAGACGATGAACTTACCAGATCTTCACACGATCCTCTGGCGCTAAGTACAGCTTATCGCCGGGCTTCACATCGAATGCGGTGTACCAGGCATCTAAGTTACGCACGGTCAGCGCGCGGTACATGCCAGGGGCATGACCATCGGTCGCCACGCGGGCACGCAAAGCTTCGTCACGCATCTTGGTTGCCCAAGTCTGGGCGAAGCCGATAAAGAAGCGTTGGTCGCCGGTAAAGCCATCGATAACCGGCGCGGGTTTGCCATTAAGTGAAGCATGGTAAGCATCGAGTGCGGCCGCTAAGCCCGCCACGTCGGCAATGTTTTCACCTAAGGTCAGCTTGCCGTTTACATGCAAATCTGGGAATGGCGCATAGGCATCAAACTGTTTCGCCAGTGCCTCACCTTGTTTGGCAAACTGAGCAAAGTCCGCTGGCGTCCACCAGTTACGCATTGCGCCCGTCGAGTCGAAGGCGGCACCATTATTATCGAAGCTATGGCTGATCTCATGGCCAATCACAGCGCCAATCGCGCCATAGTTATAGGCGGCATCGGCCTTCGCATCGAAGAATGGCGGCTGTAAAATCCCCGCGGGGAAGTTAAGCGCGTTTTGCACTGGCAAGTTTACTGCGTTGACGACTTGCGGCGTCATCCACCATTCACCTTTATCCATAGGTTTGCCGATTTTGGCGAGTTGATGGGCATATTCCACCTTCTCACCATTGATGGCATTGGCGTAGGCATTGGTTGGCGATACGGCATAGGCATCGTAATTGCGCCATTTATCAGGGTAACCCACGCCAACGGCGATGGTCGCGACCTTAGCTAAGGCTTCCTGCTTGGTTGAAGGGTCCATCCACTCGAGTTTTTCGACCCGCTTACCAAAGGCACTGACGATGTTATCCACCATAGTGCTAACTTCGGCCTTGGCCGAGGCCGGGAAATAATGCTCGGCGTAGGCGCGGCCCACGGCATCACCAAGGTACTCATCCAAGGCACTCAATGCGCGTTTATCGCGGCTGCGCTGCTCGGGTGTGCCCGACAGTTTAGTGCCGTTAAAGGCAAAAGAAGCGTTATCGATAGCCGATGGCAATACATCGGCGTGGCTGTTGATATGGTGGAACACCAGCCAGTCTTTCCACGCATCCAACGGCTCAGAGGCCACCAACGCCGACAGCCCAGTAATGGCACTGGCGTGGTAAGCGGCAAATCTATCTTGCTTGCCAAGCTGGGCGGCATCCAAAAAGGCTGTCCAGTCGATGCCAGGGGCTTTAGCGTCAAAGTCGGAGCGGCTCCACACACCCGATGCCTTAGTGAAATCTTCACTGTCTTCACGGCTGGCGTGGGCGCTAGCGATCTTGTGTTCGAGAGCAAAAATACGATCTGCACGGCTAGCAGCATCGCTGATGCCCGCATCGGTCAACAGGGTTTCGATATAAGCGCGGTAAGCGGTGCGGATCTCGACCATTTTAGGATCGTCCGACAGATAGTATTCGCGCTCGGGTAAACCTAAACCGCCTTGCAGCAGGTAAGGCAGTACTTCACCCGGTGTCGCCAAACCTTGGGTGACGAAAATACCAAAGAGGTTTTCAGTGAAAAAGTCGGTGGCATTGAGCGGGTCCACATCGGCGCGCAGGTTAGCACCAAGCGCCGCCGATAAAGCCTGTTTATCCGCAATGGCTTGATAACGGGCTAAATCGGCTTCCATTGGCTTCATGCCCGCCGCATCGATTGCCGCGGTGTTAGTGTACGCCTTGTAGAAATCGGCAATGCGCGCATCATCGCTGCCAGCGGGGTGTTCGGCCTTAACTAAGTCGGCTATCAGGCTGGTTTTATGCTTTTCCGTCTCTTGGAAAGCCACTAAAAAAGCGCCTGTGCCTGAACGATCGGCGGGGATCTCTGTGGTTTTCATCCACTCGCCATTGGCGTAGGTATAAAAGTCATCACCGGGTTTCACCTTGGGCGACATGGCCGCGAGGTTAATGCCGATTGGCGTGGCGGGTTGGCTGGCAGCAGGCGCTGCGCTGGTTTGTACTTTTGCAGCATTATCGCTGGCGGCAGCGGCGGTTTCCTTGGTGTTATCACCACAGGCAGTTAACCCTGTCAGCACTGTCGTCGACAGTAATATGGCGGGGATCAGGCGGTCCGACATATGAGACTCCTTCCGTTGTTATTCTTGTATTTTTGGTATTTTGGCTATTTAAATGCTTTCCAGCATGGCGAGGCAGTGTAACTGGCGATATGGTGGGATGTAAAAGAAACTCACACTTTATGATAGAAAGTTAATGCAAAGTCTTTAATACACTCTATCTCTTGGCAAGCGGATGCTTCTAGCAAAAAGCAAAACAGCCGATGGTTATCGGCTGTTTAGATGGTTTTGTGATTAAAGCTTAACTTGAGTGTACTGAGTCCACGCCAGCAACTGCCCCATTTGCGGGACGATCCAAACGGCAGTGTCCTTATTTTGATAAACCCGATAATAGAACAGATCTTCATCGCGAATATCGTGTTTGCGAATCGCACGGTAAAACTGCATGGCCGAATGGCTCACCTCATCGGGTTTAGTCAGCTCTTTTTGTGATACTTTGACATGAAAAACATCCACATTGAGATCACCTATCTGGGTTTGATATTGCTCAAAATCGCCCCGAATGGTGTACTTAATCGGTGTAGTTAAACAGTCCTGATCGGTAATGCATGAGGTGGAGTAAAACTTGCCTCGACTTTGCCCCTCGTACACCAGCGACATGCTGAGATCCGTGCGAACCAGTAACTCACCAGCCACCGGAAAATAAATATCCGCATGGTAGTTATGCTCCAGTAGCTCCCCAACCCCTTTATCATCAACGGGTAAGACTACGCGGTTGTAGCGGATCCGCTCTTCCATCTTTTTACTAAGTGGAATAAATTCCGCCATGCTCAGGCCAGCGGGTTTAGCATCAATCGAAGTGATATTGATGATGCCTTTGCCAGTACAATCCTTGGCATCTAACGCAGGGCATATTGCCATCGAATAGTTTTTACCATCCGTTGACGCAAAGGCACTGAAATAAGGTAAGCCATCGATATGGTTACCTTCTGGTGCTAAATGTTTTTGCCACCACGAGGGGTGTAAATGCTCTTCATCATCGATATACAACACCTGCGCCGTACCTAAGGTGCCACCAATATTCAGGCTGATATATTTATCGGCATTCCATTTCGCGACATGCTTCACCACAGCATGGTGATCGCTCCAGTACCAGATCAAGGTGAGGATCATCCCCAGCATGACGATACCAGCAACCTTAGTCCAAGCAGAGACACCCACAATCGCATCGCGGATAGCATCGGCATCGTTAATCGCCAACATTTTTACATGGGACTGTTCTGAGACATGCAATTGATAACCGCGGCGTGCCACAGTTTTGAGCTGTACCTCGGTATAAGGCTCTAATTTTTTACGTAATGTGCTGATGCATTGAGTCAAAGAGGTTGGTGCGACCACGCGATCTGGCCAGCCTACTTGTAGCAATTCTTCCTTGGTAAAAATGGCATTCGGCGATGACAGCAGCAACACGAGTACGGCGGCTTCTGAAAAAGTCAGGCCGATCTCGGTTCCATGAACATGGTCAACCAGCAGCTTGGCCTGTTCATCTAGCATGAGGTATGAAGTAATTTTATGCATGTTAAGCGCCCAAAACTAAGCCAAAACAATAGACTATGATTGCGCTAACAACGGGCAAACACAGTGAAACTCAGTTTCACCCGAGAGCAACCGTGACTTGTGGCTACCAAATCAAGATGGCTTATTTTACCTTTTAACAACATAAAATACTGTGACTCTACACTCAGTTTACCTATTGTTTTTTAAGCGTAAATTTAAACTAATGCAGGGGTATCTAAACTTCTTGGCGATTAAAAATAACGCAACAAACCAGTAGCAAAACAGTCAACCAGCCCACAAATACACCATACATTAAGGGCAAGCCCATACCCGTTTGGGAAATTAGGGCGAGAGTACTCTTTGCCGATAAGGTATCGGCAGGGTTTGCGAGTAAGTTTAAAGCCCGGAAAAGATCGGTAGGATTGATTAAAATCAATAGGTTAAATAGTTGACGATTGAGTACTTCAGCCATACTGACGAGGGCTGTTAATAGTACCAAATCGTAGACCAACACCAACACAAACCAGAGCAGCAGTAATACACCTAAGGCTTTGGCTTTTTCCCGCACACACAGGCTTACGCAGTAACCTAAGAGTACAAACACTAAGGACAATAAAATTCCGCTACCCATCAGATGAATAAAGCCAATCACTAAGGCCAGCCGTGCGTGTTCGGCTCCAAGGACAAGCAGCAACAAGGCCGTTAAGCCAAATCCTAATAAACAGGCAGTGGCCATTACATAGGCGTGGCCGAGTAATTTGCCACACACCAAGTGCCAACGGGCTAAGGGGTAAGTCAGCAACAACAGTAAGGTGCCCGATTCCCGCTCACCAACAAAGCTATCGTAGCTAAGTAAAATGGCACCCAAGGGTAAAATAAACACCGCGAGCGTGACTAAACCAGAAAAAATTTGCGCGCTCTCAAATACCACTAAACTGCCCGATACTGCGCTGCCCATAAAACTCACACACAGCGAAAGAATCAATAACATACCCGCCATAAGCCATAACCAACGGTTACGCAGATTGTCTTTAAATTCTTTTGCCGCAACGGCTTGAATCAATGTCAGCGCCATAGGAGGACGAAAACTCGACAAGCCTTGCTGCTTTTCTAACTGACAGATTTGGCTCATGCCACTAACTCCGAATTAAGGTTTTCTGTACCAGCAAAGGTGTTGCAACTGGACGCGCTCTGGGGCTGAAGATTCGCCATATAACAATGGAAAATATCCTGTAAACTCGGCGGCACAATAGAAAACTCATGGATCTTCAGGGAGTGTAATTGCTGTATGACCTTGGCTTTTAGCGCATCAGGCACCCTTAAGCACACTCGGTCTGAGGCTGAGGGTTCTAACAGTGAGGCGAACAACGCTTGGCTTAGCAACTGCTGATATTGCAGCGGCGTAAAGTGATGCAATTCAATCAGGCTAGGTAGCGAGGTTGCAGCCCTAAGACTGAGCAAATTCCCTGAGGCAAGCATCTGGCCTTGGCCTAAAATCAGCGCGCTATCCATTTGATCTTGCACTAAACCTAACTCGTGGGTACTGATAATAATCGCGCAGCCTTGGGCCTTAAGTTGCGCCATTTTTTGATACAAAAAGGCCGATGCCAGAGGGTCGAGCCCGACAGTCGGTTCATCCAGCAGCAACACTTTAGGATCAGCAAGCACCGCCTGCGCTAAGCCTAAACGTTGGCGCATCCCCTTGGAAAAGGTGCGCAGCCGTTTATCCTTAGCCGCCATCAGACCAAACTCTTCGAGTAAAAGGCTGACTCGCACAGGGGGGACACCCTTAAGTTTGGCGAAGTAGCTTAAGAGTTCATGCGCCGTCATACTGTCATAAAAGCTTACATTTTCAGGTAAATAGCCCAAAGACAAACTCGCATTTACCCGTTTGGCTTGCACCTCTTGTCCCTGCACAAACAACTGGCCCGCGCTTGGGGATACCAAGCCTAAAATCATTTTGATCAGGGTAGATTTACCGGCACCATTATGGCCAAGCAGCGCCAAAGTTTGGCCTGTAAACACTTCAAAATTAAGATTTTTTACCGCTTCAAACTCTGCATATCGCTTGCTCAATCCCACGGCCTTAACAGCCACTTGCCCTTGGGCGGCAGTTTGCTTTGTCATTAATGTCAGCGCCTGTGGATCGATGGCATTGTTGGTAAAATGGCTCATATTCCATCTCCCTCTGTGGTCAGTCGCATTAAGGGGAAACTATCACTCACACCGCTGACACTCGTTGGCTGAAACTGCCGCTCTACCCAACGCAGCAGCAATACCACCGGGCTTTCCATCAGTAGTTTCGCCTCGGGATAGAGCCAAAATAGCTTGTCTAAATTGTCGTTAGGTCTGTGGGTAACATCCCCCACTCCGTCGCCATTAGCATCCCAGCCGCGGTATTCAGACCAGTAATTGCCCTGCCCCTGATAACTCCACTCCAGCTGCGCCTCGCCGACGTACTTAACTTGGGCCTGATTGGCCAAAATACGATTATGCCAAAGGCGGTTTGCTTCACCGCCCATCGCCATGCTGATCCCAGTATCACTGTGACTAAATTCATTATCTTGAATGCGATTATTCTGCGCGGCGTAGATAAAAATGCCCTTGCCTTCGTTACCGAGTTCTACCGAACCTTGGGGATGCTTCACGTCTGTGGCGATATTCGCCTGAATATGAGAGTCGTTGGTGATATTGAGCAGAATGCCAAAGTCCCGCGCTTGGCTGACGCGATTATGGTGCAGGTAGATTTGTTGTGAATTCATCAATGCGTAGCCGCCGTCGACGCTAATCGCTTGATTGTTTGAGGCTTCATCACCTCGGGTATACATGTAGTGGATGCCGTATTGAAGCTTAGCGAATTGATTATGGTGAATTTTGCTGTCCGTCACCGACTCGAGATATACCCCATCACGGACAAAGATAACATGATTTTGTTGCACATCGGGCGCGGTCACATGCTTAAGGAAAATCCCATCGCCTCGGTCTAATACATAGATAGCGCCATTGCCACTGATGCTATTTTCAAGAATACGGGGCGCAGCAAGTTGTTCGCCATAAATCCCAAAGCCATCCCCCACTAGCCGATTGCCCTTGATAAGCACCTCGTCTGCCCCGGGCTGCAATAAAATGCCTGCATCGTGATAATAAAGATCCCGCCCCCAATGGCGGATATTGAGTCCTTCGACAATCACTTTGGGTGCAGTAATGGTGAGGGCGCTGCCTTGGCGTAAGGCATCGAGGGTCGCGCCCGCTTCGGCTTTAATATGAATGGAGCGGGTGACACTGAAATTACCTTCATACACTGCGGTATCAAGTACGAGTGTGTCACCGTCCTGCGCCTGCGCCAATGCGTGGGTTAAAGAGGCAGTATCTTTAACCCTTAACTCCTGCGTCACACCGATAAAGGATAAGGTGCAGAGCCAACAGAGGAGCAATAAACGCAGCATGATCAATCGCCTACTTATCGCCAGCGAGTAATTCGAGAGTGATATCTTCAAAGGTTAATACGCGTCCACCGTATTCCTTTGCAAAGGCTTCGGCGGCGGCTTTAGTGCTAAAAGGTGCGACTGCTGGCCCCATCACGGCTTTTTTACTGGTGCCGTAAACATAAAATGCGCTGGCGGCATCGATAAAGGCGCCATCATCAGGCTGTTCCCAATCGGTTGTCGCGGCGTCATGCACCATCATGTAAGCAATTTGTCTTTTATTTTCAGGCTGTAAGGCAAAGTTAAACATATCGCGGCTAGAGCAAAACTTAGGCACCATCTTCTCGGCCTTAAGGTGTACTTGACCCTTTGGTCCAGGGTATTTAGTGATCACCATACCGCATAGGTGGCAACGATCATGCTCGTGGATCATCTCGGCTTTGTGTTGGTGATCGGTCGCTTCGCTCTTATTGCAGCCTAATAACAAAGGAGCGAGTAGTAACAACCCAAAGAACTTTTTCATGCTGTTAATCCTTTGAAAAATATCAACGCCTCGCCAAGGCACCTTGCAGGGACAGACCTCTTGCGACGAGGGTTGATAAAAAAATGGTTCATCAAAGGCCGAGGCCTTAGTACATCGTTAAATCGCGTAGTTTTGGCCCGCTAACAGGATAAAGAGTCGTAGACACATCATCCCCACTACCGCACACATTCCCGACATATAAAACGCTTTGGCCGAATGGCTAAAATGTTTACCCGTCGCAAAGTTCAGTAGCAGTGGCGCGGCAAAGCCGATACCTACAACACCAATCCAAAATACGCTTGCCCACACACCTTCATGGAAGGCGGCAAAAGCAAATTGACCACCGGCATTACCCGTTAATAGTGCTGTCGCGATCATGAAAATAAACATGGCTTCGGCGAACATAATCGGCCACTCAGCGCCGTGTAGAATCTTCATTTCGCCGCTGTGCAAGGGCTCTTTAAATAACCACACCGCCAGCATTTTGGCTGAAGCGCCACCCGCGGATAGACCCGAGGCAATAAACAGCGCAGGGAGTACCGAGGTGTTGATCAGCGGGAAGCGGATCAGCGCAGAAATCAAGAAGCCTGTGTAAGCACACACTGATAACGCCAGTATTAAAACGAGCGCTTCCATTGGGCGTCTAAAGCCTTTTAACTTGGCAATAATCGGCGCTAAAAACTTCAATTGTGGGATGGCCATCAGCTCTTTTTCGAGGGCTAAAAGTGCCACCACTGCCACTAACGGGATATACACCGACAGCGCAATAACACCAATCGACATCACAGAATTTAAGTTATAAAACACCAAAATTCGCCAGAAGAATAAGGGGTTAGTCAAGTCGAGTACCAGACATAACATCCCTAAGCTAATGGTTACAAAGGACAGCAAAGTCGCGGCTTTTAAGAAGGCGGTATTTTCAACCTGGCCTAGGTAAAAACGCAGCGCCAGCGCAATGGTTAACGCCCCGCCCGAAATCCCCGCGAAAAATAAATACACTGCAATCGGCCAAGGCCAAGCAACGCCTTGGGATAAGCCGAGGGTAAATTCCATACTGGTATCCATATTTACACTCCCAGTTTGACGATTGGTATGTAACGTAAGCTCGGCTCAGTACCAAACTGCGGCTTAATCCGCACTGAGTCTTTTACCGCCAATAACTTACTCACATAGGACTGAGGATCATTGGCATCACCAAAGATCAGCGCGTCGTACTTACAGCTCTGTACGCAGGCGGGTAGCTCGCCCTTAGACAGCTTGCTATGCAAACAGAAGTCACAGTTATCCGCCACATCCGTCTCTTTGTTGATGTAACGAGCGTTGTAAGGGCAAGCACCAATACAGTACTTACAACCCGCACATTTGCTCGCATCCATAGTCACGATGCCCGTTTTCGCGTCGCGGTGCGCCGCGCCCGTTGGACAAACAGTGACACAGGGGGCGTTTTTACACTGCTGGCAGGAAACCCGCACAAACTTACGCTCACAGTCACAACTCATCTTGCCGCAATGAGGGCAGGCTTGACCTTCAACACGACCACTTTGCTGCTCAAGGATCACCCGAGAAACACCCGCGGGTAAGTTGTTTGCTTGGTTACAGGCGGTTTTACAATCACCACAACCGACACATTTATTTTGGTCAAACACCATGACGTAATGGGACTTATGGGCGCTGTCAGCATCTTCTTTGACCGAACAACCCGCTAAAGGTGTTAACATCAAAGAGCACATGCCAGCGCTTTTAAGGAACCTCCGTCTCTCTATATTTTCACTCACAACATCCTCCATCTATCGGTTTTATACCGACGTTTTTATTTATATCGTTATCGTTCCTACATGCCTGAAAATGGCTAGCGACTTGATTAATATCCACTTTCATTCAATTTGCTTTGGGCCTTGCCAATGGCGTTTAAAATGGCCTCACGATTAATCTCTGCCGTTGGCTGTGACAGTAGTGCCTGCCAATGGTCTGTCGCCTCTTGGTAACGCCCATGAAGATACGCATCGGTGGCCTGTAACATGCGGGTCTGCGGCTCAAAGGGCGCAAATGCCAAGATCTGTGCAATCAGCGCTTGGGTTTGCGGCGTCATTTGGCGACCATCGCGGTAATAGAGTGCATTCGCTTTAGCGCCTAGCACCTCGGCATCTTCTCCCACCAACGCAAGCAACTTGTCCAAGGTCTGCACCGCATCGCTATATAAACCACCCGCGCTATAGGCCTGGGCAAGTGACATCAATGCCAGCGGGTTTTGTGGTTGATCGTCCACCAGGCGAACGGCTTTGGTGATATCGGCTGCCACTAAGTAGTCAATATGCTCATTGACTATGCCCTTATCCCAATCCTGGTAACGCCCCGTTTGGCTGTAGATAGCGAGCGTCATAGCAAGCAATACACCACTGCACAGCACTGGCAACCCAGGGGAGACTAAAGGCAGCCCCGCAACGGTTTGCTGTTGATTTAAGCGTGCGTGTTGCCAAAATATCCAAGCAACAAATCCGCTTAATAGGAGTGCGATGGTGAACCCTAAACTTGCCATACCTAACCTCTTTGCTTGCCGCCCCAAGCTTATGACTGAGCGAACAAAACCGAACGCTCAGTCCCCGATGTTTGCTCTTAGTGAGCAGGCATCATGCCCATCATGCGGGCTTCTTTTTTCTCACTTGGCTTTTCGATATTTTTCAGTTCGATTTCAAAGATCAAGGTAGATTGCGGTGGAATTTCACCCACAAATTCATTGCCATAGGCTAAGTTTGCTGGGATAACAAAGCGGTATTTAGAGCCCATTGGCATCAGTTTTAAGCCTTCTTCCCAACCAGGGATTACCGTCATTAAGGCAAAACGCGTAGGGTCTTTGCGGCCAACGGTGTTTTCAAATTCAGTACCATCGATAAGCTTGCCAACGTATTCAACGGTGACCACGTCCTCAGGATTAGGTTTGTTACCGGTTCCTTGGGTTAACACTTCATATTGCAGGCCAGATTCGGTCACAATCACGCCAGCTTTCTTTTTGTTTTCAGCAAGAAAGGCTTCACCCGCCTTGGTATTTTCAGCAGCTAATTTTTCAGCGTTGGCTTTTCTCACTTGATTTAATTCTTCGGCGCGTTGATTGAGATACGTCACCACTTCTTCATCGGTTAATTGCTGTTGTTTTTTCAGCGCGTCCACAAAACCTTGAACCACTAAGTCCACATTCACTTCTGCGCCCAGTTCCACTTGGTTATAAACCTGGCCAGAAATGTAGTTACCGACAGAGGCACCGATACTGTAAGACGCTTTATCTGCATCGGTTTTAAGGCTTGGGGCGGCAAAGCTCGCCATAGACACAAACAGTGCGGCGCAGGTCGCCACTGTGATGGTTTTTGGGATAAAAGACGTTGGCATAGATGTTTTCATTTTATGTTCTCTACAATTTAGCCCTGGGGCTTGGTGCGTTAGCCGAAAACGTATGGACATTGCCCATAACCGATTAATATATTTATTTGATTACTAGGGTTTTTCTGTTGTTCTTCCAGACATGCGCCAACCGAAAATACCATCGGCCATATGGCGTACACCGGTGTAACCTAGCTTCATGGTTTCCCGTGCAGCCATGTTGCTGGCGGTACAAAGGCGGTTAGCGCAATAAAACACCATCACCGCATCTTTATTCTTTGGAAGTAACTCTCTCCAATTTTGAACATTGAAAAAAACCGCCCCGGGGATAAAACCTTCCGCCCAGATTTCCAGCGTGTTTACGTCGAAAAAATAAACCCCTTGCTTACCGACTAAGGTCTCTGCTTCCCGCATGGAAATAGGATTCAACTGAATTTCGTTATAGGGTGCTTCAGAAATATCAGAACCGCCCCCTGCAATGGCTGGAAGGCTGATGCCACCCAAGCTCAGTGCCATTAAGCCGCCTATCAGGCTTTGTCGGATCACGTTATTCATTATTTGGCCTCGTATATTCCCCGGCACGGATGTGCCGGGGACAAGTTAGACTCGAGTCGAACTAGATTTTCTGTGCGCTCAGACCTTTACCATCGATAATGGCTTGGGCTTGAGTGACATAGGTTAAGGCTGCATCGAGACGTTTCAGTGAGTAAGTTGGGCCGTGCGCACCCCATGAGCCGTCAGCCTTGATCAGGCGAACAACATCTTGGGCTTTGTCGGTCAACATCAGCACTTGAGTCTTGTCTTCTACCGACAGCTTGGTGACTTCTAACAGCTTGTCGATACGGGCAAGGGCTTGTTCTACTTGGGCAAAAGTTTCTTTAACTGGTTTTTGCCACTTTTGAACTTCACCGTAGATTTCCATCTGGTCTTCAAAGTGCAGACCCACTTCAAGTTCAGATTGGAACTGGCTGTGACAACCTTTGTTTTCCACTACATCGTGGTCTGAAGCCGAAGTACGGGCACAGGTCCACATTAGGTCGAGGTAGTTGTAGCCGTTTTCATCTTTCGCCACAGTCCAACCTTTGGTCGTCGCATCGCGAGACTTACCTTCTGGTGGGTTAAGGGTCTTACGCAGTGGATCGACATCAATCTTCCACATGTGTGACTTACGAACGTTGTCGAAGCCCGCCATATCTGGGAATTGGATCGCAGTGAAGTTTTCACAGCTTCCCATGTTTGGCATGTGACAGCTTTGGCAAGTTTGGTTGCTGTGGGTGTTAGTGTTCTTAGCAATCTCGGCTTGAGCCGTATGACACTCAGTACACTCTTTGATGATTTTTGGTTTAGTAATGCCTGACTTCCAATCACCATCGGTCACTTCGTGAGGATCGTGACAGGTTGAACAACGCATACCTTTGTCATAGTGAGCAGAGGCAAACATTTGTGAACCTTCAGTACCGCAAGATGGGCAAGAAGATTTCATCTTCACGTTGAAGGCATATTCCAGCTTCTCTTTACCCTGTGGCGTTTCAGCTAACTCTTCAACAAAGTTGAAGCGTTGGTGACAACGTTCACAGTTAGATGGCATACCGCCACCAATACCGCCGTCTAAGTGGCCGCCTGCGCCATGACACTCTTCACAGGTAATCCCTTTAGAAATCGTGTGTTTTTGCAGCTCTTTCGGGTTGCCTAAAGCAGCGAAGAATTCATCTTTCGTTTGGAAGTCAAACTTGAAGCTATGGCACATTTCGCAATAGGAGCTAGCTGGTTGGAATAGGAATTCCTTCTCATACTTAGCACCGTATGAACTCATGCCCCATTGGTGTGAACCGCTGGTACCAAAATCTTCCATTTTGACGGGGAAACTTGGAATAGCTTTGTTAATTTTTGCAGCCATTTCAGGAGTTAACCACTCAGCCCAACCGCGGGAGAATTGGTTACCACCAGCGACCATAGTACCAGTGCCATCTTTCAACAGACCGTCTTTCACATGGTAAGTACCGCGCACTAGGTAGGCGTCGATAAAACCATATTTAGTACGTGGCGTACCCACAGTCGCGTAGATAGCGTCTGGCGTAATACCCGATGGCAGAATCGTGGTATCTTTGGTGGTATACATGGTTTTTTTCAGGTCGTTATCGACTTCTGGATGTTCGCCAGGGAAGCGAATCGTCTTAGAGTGACGTGAACGTCTCCATTTTTCGTATTGCGGCCCATGACACTCACCGCATTTTTCTGGGCCCACAAACTTGTTAGGGAAATCTAAAATCGATTTTGCCCCTAAACGGTATTGCAGTGCTTTTGGACGCTGACCATCGTTATAAGAGCTATAACGTACAGCGGTGCCATCGGTTGAGTTCACTTCTTTACTGTGTTTACTGTAAGCAACACTGTCACCACCGTGTAAATATTCTTCACCACGGTCACTGACTTTATAAGTGCCTTTTAAACGACCTTCTGCGTCATATTTAAAAACTGGGTGATTTTCAAATAGAAAATCAAACAATTCTTGCTCTTGAACAATATAATCCTGCAGTGTTTTAACACCACGGGATTTCTCCATTAAATTTTCATTTAAATTGGGGTTAGCCAAGATATCTTGAGTATAGTGAGTTTGTTGTTTATTACCCACACCAGGGACCACTTTACCATCCGATTTAGCATCGGATGCGATTGTGGTAGCGCTTACGGCAGAACCTAAACAAAACAGCACGCCTAAGGCTGTTTTGGTTTTCCATCGCTTCATCATTCACTCCTAATTTATCATTAGTTTTATATTTTCCACTGAACCTAACTGTTCACTGAACGACATAAACAATTGACCAGTGACGGCATAATGAATGAGAGAAAAAGCAAAAAATCTGCGCTAGAGCACATTAAATTTTGATTCAGAAATCAATAGAGCTAAAAATCAAAAAATACAAACAAATCATAAACTTGATAAAATTTTATTAGTGATTTTTTAGATTTTAAATCTGTTTTTTTACATCTAAAAAAACCTAAAAACAGCTTTGATTTTTCAAAAAGAACCAAAGCCACAAATGACGATTTTAATACCGAGACAGATCACATTCCTTCCGTTAAAACTCAGTTACCCTGCAAGCCAATCGTGGAATGGGTAAAGACTCAACATCTAACTTACCTAGATAAAAACAAATAAGTCTGTACCGATTAACCGCTAAAAAGTAACTTCTCATTAATTTCAGTATTAATGTAAATCGATAACTAATGCCATGCAGGAAATATCAATGATAAATATGATTCCAGAAATAGGGCACATATTGCTAATCATGAGCACTGTTTTTGCATTATTGTCGGCAACGAATCATTTAATTGGTAGCTATCGGAATAACGTTTACCTAATCCACTTTGGCAATAAATTATTTTACGCACTATTTATTACCTTATTTGCCGCACTGTGTAGCTTAATATTTAGCTTTATTAGCGATGATTTTTCAGTCGCCTATGTTGCCAACCATTCTAATAGTCAACTCGCTGTGGGCTATAAAATTGCGGCCGTGTGGGGCAGCCATGAAGGCTCAATGTTATTTTGGGTGTTCGCCATTGCCCTATGGGGCGCAGTGATCAATTGGCGCCAAGCAACGAATAAGGTTAATCTCGATAGTGCCAGTTTACAGGCTGATAAGGCTTACTTTGGCCGAGTCCTCGCAATTTTGGCCTTAGTGATCCTCGGCTTTAATTTGTTTTTACTCTTTACCTCCAATCCCTTTGCCCGCTTGCTACCAAATATTCCAGTCGAAGGGCGCGACCTTAACCCCATATTGCAGGACATAGGCTTAATACTGCATCCACCTATGCTGTTTTTGGGATATGTCGGGCTAACGGTTTGCTTTGCCGCAGCACTGGCATCGTTACTGGGAGGAAAGTTACCGACTCGCCACCTCGAATACATGCGCCCTTGGGTGCTATTGGCGTGGATTTTCCTCACAGGGGGCAATGCCTTTGGTTCTTGGTGGGCTTATAACGAACTGGGCTGGGGCGGTTGGTGGTTTTGGGATCCCGTTGAAAACGCGTCATTTATTCCTTGGCTGGTTGCGACAGCGCTGGTGCATTCTTTAGTGCTCACCCGAAAAACACAGGGCTTTACTCTTACTACACTATTTTTATGTTTATTAGCATTCTCCCTCAGTTTGTTAGGCAGCTTTTTGGTGCGTTCCGGTATCGTGCAATCGGTACATGCCTTTGCTGCTGACCCAACCAGAGGTATGTCAATCCTATGTTTATTAGTGCTTTTTGTTGGTGCTGCCCTATTTATTTTTGCGATAAAAGCCCCAGCACTGAGACGAGAAGTCACCCATGCTCTATTAAGCAAAGAGACCTTATTACTGCTTGGGGTGATCGTGCTGGTAGTCGCGGCTTTTTCCGTACTACTTGGCACCTTTTATCCCCTGATATATGAGCTGTTAAACCTGGGTACTTTGTCGGTGGGCGCACCTTATTTTAATGCGATTTTTGTCCCATTGACCTTTATCGCTGTCGTCTTAATGGGCCTCGCCCCGCTACTCAATTGGGGGCAATCCACCCACAAACCACTCAAGGTATTGGCCGTCCCCACTGTAGCCATTGCCATTATTGCAACAGTGCTGGGTTATCAAACTAAAGGCGATGGCGCATTATTCCTCGTTCTTGGCAGTGCCAGCGCGTTATTTTTATTGTTATGCCTTGGTTTGAGTCTAAAGATGATACTCAAGCCACCACGCGGCGCTCCAGAACACTTATCCACGGCACGACCAATCCAGCCGTCAGCATCAAAGCGCGCAAGGGTCGCCATGATGCTCGGACACTTCGGGGTTGTAGTGACGATTATCGGCGCAACATCGGTGTCTTTTTTCGAGCAGGAAGCCCTGCTACGAATGGGGCCAGGCCAAGGTAAACCGTTAGCGGATTATGTGCTGGTGTATGAGAGTACCGAGCAAGTTGAGAGCCAAAGTTTTACTGCTATTCAGGCCAATATCAGTGTACGCGATGCCAAGCAGGACGATCGAGTACTGGGCTATATCCAACCACAAAGACAAACCTTTAAAAGCAATGGTATGGAGATGTCCCACGCGGGCATCGACCACGGTTTTTGGCGCGATATTTACGTCTCAATGGGACTGCAACTGAGCGACACTGAGTACCTGATCCGCATTAGCTATAAACCATTAGCGACTTGGATTTGGCTAGGCGCCATGTTGATGATGCTCGCAGGAGCAATCGCAGCGTGGCCCGTCAGACAAGTTCGCCATGTTGAACACACAGAAGCACTGAGGGCAGCAGGTACCCCTCAGCTAGGGAGACTGTAACCCCATGAATCCATTATTTCGCTCCCCCTATTTGAGTTTATTGTTTTGGTTGTTGTCACTCATCCTCTGTTTTGGCGGAACAACCTTTCTCGCGACGGCACAGGAAAGCTCGGATATGGGCACATCCTATCAGCAACAGGCAATAGCGATCAGCAAAGTACTGCGCTGCCCGATGGCGACCAACCAAACCTTATTCGAGTCGCAGGCACCTATCGCCCATGAGCTCAAGGGGCAAATTTTTTCGCTGCTAGAACAAGGCTATAAACGGGATGAGATCCTCGATTTTATGGTGCAGCGCTACGGTGAAAAAATCCGTTATCAGCCAGAATTAAAACCCTCAACACTGGCGCTTTGGCTAGGCCCACTGGCGTTATTAATCATAGGGTTAGGCTTAGGTCTTACCCTGATAAAACGCAAGTCACCTTCCGCTAACAACGCGACTCGCTCAGTTTGAATATAAGGATAAACCCATGAAATCATCCACAGCCAAGCTCACCCTCCTTTGCACTTCATTGCTGCTGAGCTGCGTCGTGCAGGCCCATTCTCTGCAAAACAAACTCTATGACACTGGCGAAGCAATTCCAAAACCACGAGTCATGACGGGTTTTATTGAGATGCAACATGCCCGCGGGATACCCGAAGTGCCTTTTATGGATGAAGCTGGGCAAGCACAAAGCCTCAAACAACATCAAGGTAAGCTTACGCTAGTAAACCTCTGGGCAACCTGGTGTGTCCCTTGTTTAAGGGAAATCCCCGAGCTGCAAAAACTACAACAGCAATTTGCCGATAAAAAAATCGCTATTGTGCCAATTTCAATTGATGAAGAGATAAAAGAAGTACGCCCGTTTCTTAATCAGCATGGTTTTAATCAATACAGCACTTGGCTCGACCCCAACAAAAATATCGAGCAGATCATTCCTGCCAATGTGGTTCCTGCGACTTATTTATTTGATGCAAAAGGTAATCTTGTTGGATTTGTTCGTGGCTATTTAGATTGGTCTGACAAAGAGGTTGCCCCTTATTTGGATAAGCTGATCGCCAAATACGCGCAATAAGCCGTTAACCCAGCGGTCAATGACGAGGTCTTTAGTGACTTAGTCCGTGCCTGTTAATCAAATCTCCATTCGGTGTCCACCCTAATCTTTGCCGAAACCCGCTGCTCCCCGATTTGGCAGCGGGTATTTTTTACTTCAAGGCCAGCACACTTTGTATTCTGCGCCACCTTTCTTTAGAATTGCCGCAGTTATCCATAAATCGATTTCACCAATCTATTTGTAAAACCTATTGATAAAATCTAAGGCACTCCGATGAAACTCAGCTGTTTAACTCAACCTATTTATGACCACTTGTATCGTGATATCAGTGAGTTTCGCAGTACCTTCGACCTCGCCGTCAACGATTCCAGCTCATTGGATGATAAGGCTGACACCTTACATACTTCGCTGATTATTGAAGAGTTAACTGAACTTGCCGAAGCCGATAGCCGTATCGAACAAGCCGATGCGATTGTCGATTCAGTGTATGTGTTGATGGGGCGTTTAGTGCACTTAGGCGCCGAGCACATGCATGACAAATTAGAAATCAGCTACCTTATCGACTTGCTGCTGTGTGTCGCCAAAAACCGTGAAATTGACTTTATCGCCTGCTGGGACGAAGTCCATTCGAGCAATATGAGCAAAGTGTGCCGCAACGAGCAAGAGCTAGCCGAAACCATTGCTTTTTATGCCGAGCAAGGCGTTGACATCGTCGGCAGTAAAAAGGGCGAATTTATCATCGCCAAATGCGCTAAAGATGTAGAAATGGCCGGTAAAGTCGTGCGCCAAGGCAAGGTACTGAAATCCGTTTATTACCGCCCAGCGGATTTAACTCAGTTAGTAAAAGCGTAAAACCGCAAACCTAGGCTGCACAGCATGCAGCCTAGGCATCTCCCCTTAGTCCGACGTATCTTGCTCAGCATCCTTTCGGTATTCCAAAATATCCCCCGGCTGACAGGCTAAGTATTCACAGATACTCGCCAAGGTATCAAAACGCACCCCTTTGACTTTGCCCCGCTTAAGCAAGGACAAGTTAGCCTCGGTAATGCCTACTGCCTTGGCAAGCTCTTTAGAACTCACCTTTCGCATCGCCATCATGACGTCTAAATTAACGATAATATTCAAGATCAAACAAACTCTTTGTTTTCCGCCTCGTAATCGCGGGCGGCTTTAAGCAAATACACGATAAGCAACATCAATAAAATCGTGGTGATATTGCCAAAATCAAGCACTAATTCGATGCGACCATCCTCAAAAAATGACTGATGATAATAGCCTATGCCTAAGTTTTGTAGCATTTCAAACACTAAAGCGGCGGCTTTCAGCCATACGAGCCACAAGTAACATTTCATACTCTCATCACTGAAAAATAACCCCCGTTGATAGCAGGATAAGAGCCGTTGTAGCCAATAAACACCGACTAAAAATGAGATAAATAATGGGGTTAGCATGACGATCAACAGGTTTCGGTTAGCGTTCGGCAAGTTCCACAGTTCGAGGAACTGGGAATTACTGGTATTGAAGCGGATCTCATCATAGGCCCAATAGCTATAAAGCAGATGGGCGATAATCGCCACAGCAGACAAGAGCACCAGCCAGCGACAAAAGCCACTGATTTTTATTAATTTTTTAAAATTTTGATTCATCCACTCACCCAAACATCATCCCAAGCCGTTCATAGCGAACGAACACCAGTATAATCCTTCGACAAAAAATATTACAAAGAAATATAATTTTATTGTTTTACGATAATTAATTTTCGTATTAGCATAATGTCAATTTTCCTAAACTAAGGTTACGACAATGCAAAAATTTCCTTTTACGAGTCAGTTATGCAGTGCTGCCATTGCCGCCGCACTGCTGCTGACGGGTTGCACTACGGCGGATGTTCGCAACGAGCAACCTCAAGTTGCCGCGACACAGCAAACCGAGGCGCCGCTCATTCCTATCGAAAACTTCTTCAATGAGCAAAGCATTCGCCATCTAAAAATGTCCGACGATGGCAAGTGGCTTGCCTTTGTGAAGGAGTACCAAGGAGCCAGCAATATCTTCCTGATGGCCGATAAGGCCGACCTTGCCAGTGCCACACCACTGACCAAATCGGTAGAACCCATCCGCGCCTTCGAATGGTCCGCCAAGGGTAATGACTTATTCTTTATGAAGGACAAAGGCGGTAACGAAAATACGCAAATTTATAAGCTGAGTTTTGAGGAAAAAGCCGGCAAGATCACCGCCAAAGAGCAGCGCTTAACCCATAAGGACGATGTGCAATATAGCGTGCTCGAGCAGGTAAAAGACAATCCCGATTTGTTGGTTGTTCAAGCCAACCACGACGATTCGAGCCGCATGGATATTTATCTGCTCAATATCAACGACGGCAAGTTAACCCCTATCCTGAAGAACGAGCATAGCTTTACTCAGGTGAAGTTTAACAAGCAGGGTCAACCTGTGATTGCCAGCAGCAGTAATCTCGATAACACCAATGCCTTGTATGTGCTGATCGACGGTAAGTGGCGCAAGATCATTCAAAGTGCCAAGGGTGAGAGCATCGATATTCTTAAAGTGAATGATGCCAAAAAACTCGCCTATATCAGCGCCAATATCGGCGATCGCGATAAGCAGGAATTGCTGAAAGTCGATCTGATGACGGGTAAATATGAAACCATTCACAAGGATCCCGATAACGAGGCCGACGTCTTTGGGGTACAGTTTAGCGACGCGGGTGAGCCCTTAGCGGTTGGTTACTATGGTGGACGCTTACGGGTTTATCCCTTAAATGCCGAGTTTGCTCGTCATTGGGATGTGATTAATCGTCATTTTAATCAAGATGTTGAAATCACGATTGGCGAGATGAACGAGAAAACCCATCTGTGGCAAATTCATGTCGCCAGCGACCGAGCCGCAGGCGCTGACTATCAATACAATGCCACCACGGGGGATATCCACCTGTTAGTGGATATTCCGGCCAGCATTCCAGCTGATCAACTCTCGCCACGCCAATCGATTTTGTATACCGCGCGGGATGGCGTGAAAATCCAAGCTTATTTAACGCTACCGAAAGGCAAACAGACTCAGCTACCGACCATTATCCTGCCCCATGGCGGACCTTGGGCACGGGATTTTTGGACGCTCGACTCGGGCTACTTCCACGCGATTGCCCAGTTCTATGCCAACCGTGGTTATGCCGTATTACAACCTAACTTCCGTGCCTCGACGGGTTTCGGTAAGAAGTTCTTAAACTTAGGCAACCGTAACTGGGGGATTGGCAGCATGCAGCACGATCTCACCGATGGTGCCAATTACTTAGTCGAACAGGGTATTGCCGATAAACAGCGTTTAGGGATCTTCGGCGCCTCCTACGGTGGTTATGCGGCACTGTCTGGCGCGACTTTTACACCTGACTTGTACCATGCTGTGATCGCCTATGTAGGGCCATCGAGCCTAGTGACACTGATGAATTCCTTCCCCGACTACTGGCGTCCCTATTTAGGTCAATGGTTTGAGTCGGTTGGCGACCCGCAAATTGCCGAGCAGAAGCAAGATATGGAAAATCGCTCACCAATTAACTATGTCGATAATATCAAGGCGCCATTGATGCTGATCCAAGGGGCGAACGATCCACGCGTCACGCAAATTGAGTCGGATAATATCGCCAAGAAGATGTATCAAAAGTCTTTACCCGTTAAGTACGTACTGGCAAAAGACGAAGGACATGGCTTTAGTAAACGTGCCAACAAGCTAGCCTCGATTGTCGCCACCGAACAGTTTTTTGCTGAGCATTTAGGTGGGCGTGTCGACACCAATGTGAATCCTGAAATTCTAAAACACTTAGACAGCTTGAACGTCGACATCAGTAAGCTCTAAACTTTTGCCGCCTTTACCAAGGAAGAGAAAGGCGGCAAACTAGCCTAGATTTTATATATAAGCTCACCTTCAGCTCTCAAGATCATGCCGGATAACGAGCAGAAAACCGTAACAATCTATACTTAAAGATGGAATATTTCAGTTGGTTAGGGATAAAGAATGAATCCAGCAAAGGTTGTCAGAACCCAAGTAAAACAATTAACGGATTTACCGAATATTGGTAAGGCCTGCGCGGCGGATCTACGTCTGCTCGGCATAGAAACGCCAGTGCAATTGCTTGGGAGAAATCCCTATGAAATGTATCAAACCCTGTGTGACAAAACGGGGCAAAGACACGATCCCTGTATGCTCGATGTGTTTATTTCGATTACCCGCTTTATGGCGGGCGACGATCCTCAACCTTGGTGGTTTTATACCGAGGAGCGCAAACAAGCACTCACTCGTCCTTAATTTGAATGGCCGTATTCCTGCGGTGATTCAAGGGATTCAGTTACAACCGAACTATCAGGGTCATCCCTTAACCATTCGCGCCAGATAGCGACTAACAGCGCCATCAACACGGGGCCGACAAACAGACCCACAAAGCCCATGGTTTTCACCCCACCAATCAAGCCGAAAAAAGTCGGTAAGAAAGGCAGCTTAATAGGCCCACCAACCAGATTAGGGCGCAGGGTTTTATCGACGATAAACAGCTCGATACTGCCCCAGAGGAATAAGCCGACCCCAGCAGTCATATCGCCAGTGCCGACTAAGTATAGTGAGATCAGGGTAAACATGGTTGGCGCGCCGCCTGGCACTAAGGCCATAAACGCGGTCAACACCCCAAAGGCCACAGCCGAAGGCACACCCGCAATCCAGTAGGCAATCCCCAGCACTATGCCCTCACCGATGGCGATAAGCGTCATGCCGATAACGGTTGAACTTACCGTCGCGGGCACCACGCGGGAAAAGTGATACCAGCGGGCGGGTAGAATACGCTCACCGACAATATCAATCTGCTTCGCCACCGACGCGCCATCTTTATATAAGAAAAATAAGGTGATCAGCATAAACAACAAGGTCAGCAGCAAGCCTAAAGTATTCCAGCCCAATTGCAGCACCCAACGGGAAATGCCTGTCAAATTTTGTCCGCTAATTGCACTGACTATCTTGCCCAGTTCATGGGGTTCCCCAATAAACTGTTGCCATTGTTGGGTAAACCACGCACCAACCCAAGGTAAATCCTTAATCCAAAGGGGAACGGGCGCGCCATGCTGGTTAGCATACACCAACCATTCAGCCCATATCCTAATCTCTTGTAAAGCATAGGAAAAAACAAATATCAGCGGTGTAATTAGCCCGACAATAATCAAAACTAACGCGATAGTGGCAGACAGCGCCGAGCGACCACCGCATTTAACCAATAATTTTTGATACAGCGGCCAACTGGAGAAGCAGACGATCAGGGCGGCCAAGGCGGGAACTAAAAAATCGATAAAAAAGAAAACACCAGCACACAGCAATAAAATCAATAGGGTACGACCCACCGCAGCATTACTGATAATCTGTGCCATCCACATACTCCCACAATAGAATCCAACAACAAGGTGGAAAACTCGGCAGAGTGCCAAGCAACAACCAGCCTTTGGGTGTTCCCCATTTTGTTAGCCAGTTTATTGCGCAGTGCTTTCCATGGGCAACGACATTTAACAAAAGCGTGAGTAGTGTATCAGTGGTGCTTGCATCCCCAAAGGTATTCAAATGTCTCGAAGGCCAAATGGCTGAAAATCCTTATGGCGCGGCCTTGAGCCTTGGAATTAACAGTAGATGCAGGCTTTGCGCCTGTAACTATTTATTGGATATTAAACCCAAAGCCTAAAGCCAATTGCCGTGTCAGTTCGGCTGCGGGAATCGTTCGGCAACCACTGGCATTTTGCCCGCACCACAGCGGACTAAAATCGCCAAATCCTTGTCGCTCCGCCGCCGTCCTTAAGCCTGCAACCGCTGAGGATGCCAAGGGGAAATCCGGTACTGCCTCATTCATCGGCCCCATTTCAGCCATAAAGCGGTTTACTATGCCGCGAGCGGGTCGACCAGAAAATAAATTAGTCAGCGCCGTATGCTGCGCGGCATCGCTTTGCAGCGCCTCACGATGGATTGCACTGGTATTGCACTCAGGGCAGAGTAAATAAGCAGTCCCCACTTGCACGGCCGAAGCGCCCATCGTCATGGCAGCGCGCACGGTTTTCGCATCCACTATGCCACCTGCGGCAATCACCGGAATATCCACCGCCGCAATAATTTGCGGCAGTAGGCTAAAAGTGCCGAGCTGCTCGGTTAAATCCTCGGATAAAAAGTGCCCTCGGTGCCCACCCGCCTCAAGGCCTTGGGCAATAATCGCATCGGCGCCGTGGGCCTCAAGCCAGAGTGCTTCCTCGACGGTTGTCGCCGTAGAGATAACTTTTGATCCCCAAGCTTTAATTTCCAGCAGCAATTCTTCATCGGGCAAACCAAAGTGAAAACTCACCACCTCGGGCTTAAATTTGGCTAACACCTCGGCCTGTGACTTGCTGTAGGGTGTACGCTGGGCGCCAGCAGGCTGCACACTTGAGTCGAGATTAAATTCCGCAAAATAGGGGGCTAACTGTTCGAGCCAAGTCGCTTGCTTGGCCGCCTGTGGCAGAGGCTCGCTATGGCAAAAGAAGTTCACATTGATAGGTTTAGTCGTGTTGGCTCGAATTTCGGTTAACTCAGCTTCAAGCGCCTCGAGGGATAACATGGCGCAAGGTAATGAACCTAAACCACCCGCCTCAGACACGGCGATAGCAAGCGTACTGCCTTGCACTCCAGCCATAGGCGCTTGAATAATCGGAAATTCAATCCCAAATAATCGTGTAAGTCGACACGGCATACTTCACCTCCTTTGAACTTAATCCTGCTGTCACTCACTCCGCAGCAGTTACTCACTCCGAGACCGCCAGCTTAAACAACGATTAACACCAAACTGAGTGGCATTTATCACAATCTACCAGAAAACTGCACGCAACTTGTAGTATTTGCCAAATATTGAAAAATCGGTAAATTGGCTTAGATCATAAAATGTCATGCGTTAAGGGATATTTAAGTCTAATTAAAAGTAAAAATAATATCGGCATAATTTAAATTACATTTGTATCATAATGCAAAACACATATTGACCTTATTCAAATAAAACCCGTGATATCAGCCGCACTAAGCGATAAAAAAACTATTTAGGTTACATTAAATACTTTATGATTCGCCCCCATTTTTTGGAGGCCATATGTTAATAAAATCTAGTCTATTTTCGACGTTCAATATTAATCGAATAATTATCTGCTTACTCTTGATGTTTACCACATCCGTTGCCTATGCAAAAAAAGATGATAATGACGATGAAATCACCCTTGGCCGCACCATATTACTCGGCATTGGCGATCATCCAGCCACCATACCTTTGATCATTTGCCGACAGGCAAAATATATCAAAATCAAAGCAGAAAGAGATGTGAGTATCGATCGCGTTGTCGTCACCTATGGGGATGATAAAACCCGCACCATCAAATTTGATACCGATATCGACAAAGATGAACACTCGGAATGGAAATCATTAGGCGCCCGCCGCTGTGTTAAAAAAATTGAAGTATATGGAAACTCAGATCGTAGTAAAGCTGGGATAAAAGTATTAGGACGTAAATAACTTAAGTCATCAACAATAAGTATTAATCAGCTAATAATATTCTTTCAGCTAGCCGATTTCTATTAATAGTCTGAATATGAGTCATAAATAAATGAATTTTCGCACAATATTAATGTTATTACTCGGCCTTAATGTAACAGCGTGTGTTACCTTTCCTACTGAGGAATCGGCACATGTCAAAATATTATGGGAAAACTCCGCAGCTATTGAAAACTGTACTTATAAAGGCACAGTGATTGGTTCGCAGGGGCATTTCTATGATTATTGGCTGCACAGTGATAGGGATATGGTGTGGGGTACACTCAACGAGATGCGCATCAAAAGCCATGCGCTCGGCGCCGATACTGTTTATCTCTATCAACCGCTTAAGTTTTTAGGCTCTGTGACTATGATGGGAAATGCTTACCAATGCTCTGACATCCAAAGTTCAGCCAGTCAGTATCCGCAGATTGATGCGACGCAGGATACCACTTCGAGTCAGTGAGTCGCGGCTTGAACTAAGTTTTGAACGGCTATCAGGCGACACGCCTGATAGCACTCATACCAACGGAGAGGAAAACTTAAAACAGGTAATCGGCTCCCAGACCAATAAATAAGGCTAACCCTGCCCAGTTATTGTTGAGAAAGGCTTTAAAACAAGGGGCTCTCTCGCGGCCAAAAATCAACATCTGTTGGTAAGTGCTAAAACCAACAAAGGTCAGCAATCCTAGACCATAGAGCAGGCCACGGTCGGCACTCCAACCGGCTGCAATAAAACACAGCAGTGCAGCCAGTTGAAATAATCCAATGATTTGACGGTCGTATTTGCCAAAAAGAATGGCGGTCGATTTGATACCGACTTTTAAATCATCATCCCTATCGACCATGGCATACATAGTGTCGTAGGCCACGGTCCAAAACCAATTCGCCGCAAATAACCACCAAGCTTCGATGGGCACTTCACCGGTTTGCGCCGCATAGGCCATGGGGATAGACCAGCTCCATACCACACCCAAAAACATCTGCGGCATGTTTGTTACCCGCTTAGTAAAGGGGTAAATAATGGTGAGGATAATGCCTACAACGGATAATTTAACCACTAAGCCATTGAGCAGTAAGACTAAACCAAAAGCGGCTAAACCTAAGATCACAAACAGTAATAACGCTTCTTTGGTGCTGATTTCGCCGCTGGCGAGAGGGCGGGATTTGGTACGTTCAACATGGGAGTCGAGATCGCGATCGGCATAGTCGTTAATAATGCAGCCACAGGCACGCATAATCACCACACCAATAATGAAGATAATGAGTACCTTAAGATCGGGCATACCACCTGCTGCTAGCACCAGCGCCATCAAACACGGCCAGAGTAATAACAAGGTGCCGATAGGACGGTCGAGTCGAGTCAGGCGGGAATACACGTCCCACTTCTGCTTTAGATTCATTAACTAACTACTCCCAAACCTAATTTTTTATCTCGGTTGCTAGGGTAAACATCATATACCCTAGCCCCCTTTTAAGCGAATTTGCGCAGGCTGAAACTGTCACAAAATCATGACATTCATACCAATCAACGCGCCTCTAAGCGCGCGTAAGCCACCACCAGCCACTTACTGCCAAAATCACTAAAATTCACCTGTACCCGCGCCTGTGCGCCACTGCCTTCAAAGTTAGTCACTTTGCCATCACCAAACTTTGGATGATGCACTCTTTGGCCGACGCTAAAGCCAGTATCGTTGGCGACCGCCGACTTTTGCGCACTGAAGCGATTATTGGCCATCGGCGTCGACACCTGCGCCTTTAAGCGAATTTCGTCCACATATTGCGGCGGGATTTCCTTAATAAAACGCGATGGACGGGCGTAATCTTCACGGCCATAAATACGGCGGGACTCGGCATAGGTGATATAGAGTTTTTCCATCGCGCGGGTCATGCCCACGTAACAGAGTCGGCGTTCCTCATCGAGTCTGTCACCCTCTTCGAGCGCCATCTTACTCGGGAAGATCCCCTCCTCGACACCCGCCATAAACACCATAGTAAACTCCAGCCCCTTGGCCGAGTGCAGTGTCATTAACTGTACGGCATCGGTAAAGGCATCGGCCTGACCTTCGCCCGCCTCTAAGGCAGCGTGGGATAGGAAGGCGTTAAGCTCGCCCATATCCTCAAGCTCCTCTGGCATTTCGAAGGTGCGCGCGGCGGTAACGAGTTCCTCTAAGTTTTCGATACGAGCGTGGGCCTTTTCGCCCTTTTCCGCTTCGTACATGGCTTTGAGGCCAGAGGCTTGGATCACTGTGTCCGTCATCCGGTACAGCGCCATATCCTGGGTTTCTTCCTGTAGGGTGACGATAAGATCCATAAAACCACGTACCGCAGAGGCAGCACGACCCGCAAGCACTTTTTCATCCAGCAAACGTAAACAAGCCTGCCACAGGGTGAGTTCCTGCTGACGCGCGGTCGAACGCAGAATATCTAAGGTGCGATCGCCAATCCCACGGGGCGGCGTATTAACCACGCGCTCGAAGGCGGCATCGTCATTTTTATTGCTGATTAGCCGCATATAACCCATAGCGTCTTTAATCTCTTGGCGTTCGAAGAAGCGTAGGCCACCGTAAATACGATAAGCTAAACCTTTGTGCAATAAGGCTTCTTCGAGCACGCGCGACTGAGCGTTTGAGCGATAGAGAATCGCGCAGTCACTTAAATTGCCGCCTTTTTCGTACCAATCATTGATCCGGCCGACAATAAAGCGCGCCTCGTCCATTTCGTTAAAGGCGCAGTAGAGGGAAATCGGCTCACCATCGGCTTCGTCGGTCCACAGCTCTTTACCTAAACGCTCGGGGTTATTGGCAATAAGGGCGTTCGACGCCTTCAAAATATTACCCTTGGAGCGATAATTTTGTTCGAGGCGAATCGTGGTCGCCGTGGGGAAATCCTTCAGGAAGCGGTGCAGGTTTTCAACCTGAGCACCACGCCAACCGTAAATCGATTGGTCGTCATCACCCACTATCATCACATTGGCGGTTTGGCCGGCCAGCACGCGGATCCAGGCATATTGAATGGCGTTGGTATCTTGGAACTCATCCACCAGAATATGCTTAAAACGTTCTTGATAATGTGCCAGCAAATGCGGCTTATTGAGCCAAAGCTCGTGGGCACGCAGCAGGATTTCGGCAAAGTCGACAAGACCTGCGCGATCACAAGACTCTTGATAAACCTGATAAATTTTCAGTAGATTCTGTTCAATCGGGAAGCCACCCGCATCGATATGCTTTGGTCTTAATCCTTGGTCTTTTTTACCATTGATATAGCCCTGTGCCTGACGGGGAGGATATTGTTTTTCATCCAGATTCAAACTTTTCAGGATGCGTTTCAGCAAACGCAGCTGATCGTCTGAATCAAGAATTTGGAAGCTCTGCGGTAATCCTGCATCTTGGAAGTGAGTGCGTAATAAACGATGCGCCAGCCCGTGGAAGGTGCCAATCCACATCCGCCCCATATTGGTGCCAGCGACTTTTTCAACCCGCTCGCGCATCTCGGCCGCAGCTTTATTGGTAAACGTCACGGCTAAAATCGAGTAAGGACTCTGCTGTTCAACCTGCATTAACCACGCGATACGGTGGGTTAACACCCGCGTTTTACCACTGCCCGCCCCCGCAAGCACTAACATGCTAGATTGCGGTGCCGCGACAGCCTCGCGCTGCTTATCATTCAGGCCGTCTAGTAAAGAAGATACGTCCATTCTCGCCTCCAAAAAATCGAGGGGGCATTATAACAGAAGAAATCCCACCTGCGCGCCTGATCCACAAGACAAGAGGCATAAGGAGAATGACAAGTTGCCACACCTTGGTTTGCACTTTCTCTGCAAGATTTGCCGAATCGAGCTTACACAGATACGAATGGCTTGGCTCACGAAGCCTTTGCAAGATAAAGAAAACTAAATAATTGATGGCTCGTTAATTCTGTATCAGCGATTAAGCACTGTCATTCCAGTGACACGCCGTTAACTCATCCCTGAGGGCTCGACGACGGCATCCATGCCGTCAACGGTCACTTACATGCCAGTGCTTAATTACGCGAGCTAAATCGTATTTTTTCAGTCTGAAACGGCATCTAAGTGTGACGTGTAAATTGAGCGAATCATCTCAGCAGGTATATATCTTTGAGCAAGTTGGGCACAAACCAATAGCTTAGGCAAAATTTAACAATGGATGTTTCGTTAAACTCATAAACTTTGATAAACCCTAATTGGCATAAGAAAGAAATTGGGGTACACAAATACTATGTTTCAAATCGATCTTTAATTTGTAGGAAGCTAAAGCGAATGCTGCATTCAAGGAGTTTTCTGCGGAAAACTTATCCACTTGCTCATTTCGATGGGCAAAGCCATTTCGTGCTTCTCGGGCTTTTTCTATCAATGGGACAACTGATTCATACTTATTATAGTTTTCAGTGGTTTTTATTTTTACAAGCATGTCATCGAGTTTAGGGGAATGCCCCTTTGTAGTCATTTCACCACTAGCTTCATTTAAGAAAATATCAAGTATTATATGTTCAATGATAAACCAAGAGAGAATTAATGAGGTACTGTAATCACTATTTATATATTCGCTTTCAGATTTTGATAGAGTGTTTAAGCATTCAATTCCCTTCTCGTCTAAACGTTCTAAAACATCAAAAGCCTTTTTGTATGCATCAACCGAAATCTGACCATCTCGACTTCCTAACTCTTTGAATTCAAGATTCATAACTGAAGTTAAATTAGGATATGTCGGGATAAATGTTGTTGGTTCATTAAGGTTTTGACCGATTTCACCGAAAAATTTCATGCACATGGTTTCATGTAGTGTGATTTCTATTGGGATAATAGAAGTGGAAAAGCCTGAAATATATTCCTTAGATGTCAAAGCTAGTAGATAGTTATAAACGTTAGCTATCTTAATTAACGTTTTACGCAACTCAACAGCTTTGAAATAGTCATCATCTTGGCTTATTGTTAATCTCTTTGTGTTGCTTGATATCCAAACCATGCCTGGTCTTGTTACTTTTATAGAAAGATCTTTCCCTTCAGCAGCAAAAACCACATCTCTTATTAAAAGAGATTTATTATTTTTATCGTTGAAATCATACCAATGCTCATCGGCATCGACTACAACCCACACATATGGTTTAGGTATAAAACCTAAAAAATAAATATTATTCATTAGCTTGTCCCAGCAATTAATGTGGATATATTAATAACACTTGTCGGAAAGTTTAACGACTTTTTATTAAAAGTTTATCGACACGCCCATCATAAAAAAGCTTATCAAGACACCCTCTGTTAAATTTTGCGGGTGAAACAGAACATCCACAACTATTTGATGCTTTAAGTGACCAACAGACAACTCAAAAATCAAAGGAATACACCATCCCCTCGGAGTTGCCGCAGGGCGATTAGACAAATTGCGTGAGTCTCGCCATGGATGGCGAGCTAGCTTTCGCAGGTGCAGGGACGCATCCTTCGGAAGCGATAGCAAATTTGGCAATGAGTCCAAGGGGCTTTCAACTCCGTTAGGGGCGTCTTGGAGCATCCAAGGAGGATAGGACGAGCAGTCCTCCTTGGTCGGGTGTGGGGTGAAACCCCACGACTTTGACTTTGCTTTTATTAAAGAAATCAAACAGGGTTTGGGCTGCGCCCCTCCGGAGTTTAACGAGACACCCACTGTTAAATTTTGCGGGTGAAACAGAAAATCCACAACTATTTGATGCTTTAAGTGACCAACAGACAACTCAAAAATCAAAGGAATACACCATCCCCTCGGAGTTGCCGCAGGGCGATTAGACAAATTGCGTGAGTCTCGCCATGGATGGCGAGCTAGCTTTCGCAGGTAGTTTATTGAGACACCCATTGTTAAATTTTGCTACACAAGGACCAAATAAGGTGAGGTTGAAACAGGACATCCTCAACTCTTTAATACTTTAAGTGACCAACAGACAACTCAACAATCAAAGGAATATGCCATCCCCTCGGAGTTGCCGCAGGGCATTTGCGTTCGTTGCGTGAGAGAGTTTAACGAGACACCAAACCAATGTGTGAGGCATGAGAGCTAATATGAATGTCAAGGGTATACTGAGTTTCGTTGGAATAACTGGATTTATTTCCATCCTGCTAGTGATGCATTTTTACCCCACAATTCCCCGATCATTTTTAGGTTGGGTCGCTTTATTCTTTTTAGGTATTCCGGCTTGGGTGATACTGGAGTTTACAGGCGAATTCGTATTGGATGCGTCATTCTTTAAGCGCATGCCAAGTGGGCTGCGTATTATCGTTGGAGTTCCCGTGGTGTTGGTGTTAATGGTTCTAGCGTTGTTTGTTTTGGGTTTCGTACACAAAGTTATAAGTTCGGTTGGTGGGTAGAATGGCCCATCTAACAATCGTAGGCACAAGGTGAAACAAGATATCCACAACTCTTCAATGTTTTAAGTCACCCAAAACAACTCAACAATTAAAGGAATACACCATCCCTCGGAATTGCAGCATGGATAATTGAGCAATTGTGTGAGTATTCCCATATATGGCAAGCTAGCTTTCGGCTATAAAACTAAAACCGTTTAGGGGACTGTGTCATATATAAACTGGCATAAGACCCTAACAAACTCGCACCACGCGTTTGCTTTAAACGTTAGATTACTGAGGCACTATGGAAGATAAATTTGCCCGCATAGAAATTGATGGATGGGAACTCAATGATGGTGAGGCCATTCACCATCAGCATTCAGACACTTTCTGGATTCCCTCTTTTGAGGCAAGGAGCAATCTTAAAACAGGACAACTGGTTAAACTCATCTTCCAGATAATTACGGAGGATGACGCTGGCGTGGAAGAGCTAAATGTAGAGCGCATGTGGGTGATCGTTAAAGACCGCATCAATAACATTTATAGAGGTCAACTTGATAATGACCCTTACTGCACGGAAGAAATAAGATCTGGTATGGAAGTATGGTTTGAGCCAAAGCACGTAATAGATATTTACGAATAGTTTATTGAGACACCCATTGTTAAATTTTGCTACACAAGGACCGAATAAGGTGAGGTTGAAACAGGACATCCTCAACTCTTTGATGCTTTAAGTGACCAATAGCAAACTTCATAATCAAAGGAGGATAGGACGAGCAGTCCTCCTTGGTCGACTCTTGATTAAAAATCAGGGGATGAAACCCCACGACTTTGACTTTGACTTTGACTTTGACTTTGACTTTGATTTTATAAATTGAACAATCGGTAACTCGTTAATTTTAAATTAAATAAAGAGTAACATGCATGAAACAGATCGAATTATCACTTTTATGCGCATAAAAGTGTAAAATTCCGCACTTTTATGCGCGTAAAAGTGTAGAATGAGTTATAGTATAGGCCGTTAACAATCTTAATTGACGGGAAATGACAATGCAGCGCAACCTACTCAACGCCTTAATCGCATGGAAAAATCAACCTGTGCGCAAGCCATTATTGATCGATGGCGCAAGACAAACGGGTAAAACCTATCTGCTGCAAGAGTTGTTTGGTAACACCTTTGCCAACATCCTGCGTATCGACTTTCTTGAAAATCCCGCCTACAAACAAGCATTCGATGGCTCACTGTCACCAGACAAGCTAATAATGAACATTGAGCTGTTGACCAATCAGGCGTTCAACCCAGAAACCGATCTGCTGATATTAGATGAAATTGGCGAATGTGAGCGTGCCGTTACCTCACTAAAGTATTTTGCTGAAAAAGCACCGTCCTATTTTGTCGCAGCAAGCGGCTCGAATATTGGTTTGCTCAACACCTTCCCTGTAGGTAAGGTAGAACAATACAATTTACGACCTCTGACCTTCCAAGAGTTTATTTACGCATCCAACGAGCAAGCACTGATCAAAGCGTTTGAAGCCCAAGCAAGCACACCGGCGGTGCACACTAAATTGATGGATAAACTTACAGATTACTTTTTTACCGGTGGTATGCCAGAAGCCGTTTCCGCTTGGTATAGGTTGAAAGATGCGAGCATTTTAGAGCGGGTTGAAAAAGTCACAAAAATTCATGCCGATTTAGTTGAAGGTTATCGCCGCGATTTTGGCAAGTACGCGGGCAAGGTCGATGCCACACTGATTGAATCTGTGTTTAACAGTATTCCAGCGCAGCTATCACTTGTAAGTGATGAGTCCGTTAAACGCTTTAAATTTAAACATGTGCATGAGCGCAAATCTCGTTATAGCGATTTTGAGACCGCGATCCATTGGCTTCACTGCTGCCGCTTAGCCTTGCCAAACTACCCTATTGAAGGGCTGCCGAAATCGCCGCTGGCGGCCTATAAAAAAGAAAATATGGTTAAATTGTTTCTATTTGATGTGGGGCTGCTCAATCATATGCTGGGCAGCAGTTATAAAGAGATTAAGCAACAAAATTACGAATACAAAGGCTATGTGGCTGAAAACTTTGTACAACAAGAGCTCACTGCTATTGGCGTTGACCCAAGCTATTCATGGAATGACGCTCGCGCCGAAATCGAGTTTATTTTGGCAACCGATGAAGGCGATATCATCCCTGTTGAAGTCAAAAGTGGCAAACGTACCAGAGCTAAATCGTTGGCATCCTACGTTGAAAAATGTGCTCCAAGTAAAACCTTTAAGTTAACTGGCACACAAGGCTCATCGGCGTTAGAACAAACCAATATTGTAATGCCTTTGTATTTCACCCAGTATTTACCACAGAGATGGTAAAGAGCCTTGCTTAGCATCCCGAGGTCGACACAAAGTGACTTTATGAGTAACAATCTGTAGACCTAAGGAGCATACAAGCTTTCAGCCAATCAAAACTGAACGATATTTTTTGCTAACAACGCTTGGCCTGTCTGTAACCCCATTATTTAAAGCAAATCACTTAACCGGTTTAACAGCGCTTTACGACCATTATTAGTCACAACAAAGCGCTTAAAACGTTGCTCAAACGCCACGTTATCCGCTTTAAACTGATAGGCCTCAAACAGCTGATGCAAATAGCGTGCTGCCTCATCATAGCCACTGGCGCAGGTGCGATTCGCTTGCTCTTGTGCTTGCTGCCAGCTGTGCTCACGCTGATTGTAGATATCCGTCAACATCTTCTCTTTTTCCGCTTTTTCGATGGCTAATTTTTTTGCGAGCGCCTCAGCTTGCTCTTGCTGTAATTGGCTTTGCGCTTGCTCTATGAAAGGGGAAATCAAGTCGGGGGTTAACCAGTATTGATAGATTTCGTCGGTGTTGGCCGATTCTTTTCGCGTCAGTGCTAAGGCTTGGTGACGGGTTAGCTGGCCTTGCTCAAACAGCGTGCGTAATAGCGTGTCTTTCTCCGCATCCGTGAGATTATGCAGCCACGCATCAAACTGAAATTGGGCTTGTTTGGCTTGGTGACTTGGTTGTTCGTTCAGCACCATCGCAAGTGCCTTAACCCATGCTAACGGAATATCATACAGCGCCGCAAACGTCTGCACCTCTTCACTGAGATGCTCAAAATCGTATTGAATTAACGGTATTTCTTCAGGTTCTTCATTACAATCAAACGCTTTGAGCCACATAAAGTACACAAGACACCAATTCCCGTGGATTAACTCGCTACGTAACCCAGCTAAATGCTGGAAAAAGTCGTCAGCCTGTTCATCGTCAAAATACTCGCCATACTCTTCGATGGAAAAAATCAGCAGTTGCCACTCATCGCTTTGATGTACATGAAGCCCATCGCTTGAAAAGGCAAGCAACGCTTCAGGGATCGTTCCGGCAGGTAACTTGATGTATACATCGATTGAGCCCCAATCGGCATAGTAAAACCCGATATCGAAGTATTTTAACATCAGCGTAGAAGGTTCCGCCTTTAAGTCACTGTAGGTGTAATACACCTGAAAGGACGTAGCAGTGATGTCCGCACGGCTTGAAATGGTTCTGAGTGCTTGGCGCGCCTTAGCATCTAAGTAACCATCCAGACGCTCGAATTTATAGTATTGATATTCGCTCACGATGGCCTTGCTATGCGTTAATGGTGAATTGAAAAGTTTGTTTTAACAAAGGCTGTACCTTAACAACTCTGCCGATCGGTTCAGCGCCTTTGTAACGCCTTGGCTCAATGATCAAAAATCCCCAAAACTGTAAAAATCGCTCAATAAATCTTGATTCGATGAGCATGCTTAAACTTCTTTCTGGCGAGAAGTAATCATCCGTAGGCAAGGACTGAAGTAAATCGGGGAAAGCTGTCATCACCTCTTTCACCAGCTTTTCTACACTGTGATGACCTTGTAGGCGCCACAGCATAAACAGCCAAAAGGGTCGCAAGTCGATATCGTATTCAAAACCGTCCAAATATCCCCAGTTATATTGGCTGATGGCGGCCTCTAACATAGGTTTAAAAAATGCCTGTATGCCTAGAGCTTGATACTGCTTTTGCGCTGACTTTTTAACGTGATAACGGCCACTACGAAGGTAAATAATACCGCAAATGTCGGCTAACACTCGGGTGTAGTGCAAGGCATTAAATTTATCTTCGTTACTGCCCGCAAACTCGCTGATGCTAATATTTATTGGAAACTGAGCAACGGCAAACTCAGGTAATAACTCACTGGCCTGTTTAACCAACTTAGTCGGTAAGCTGCCTTTACTTGTGGCTTTGAAGGAGCCTTCTTGCGCCATGGCCTCATCAAGAATTAGCGCTAGATAACGCATCACCGGACTGGTTGAAAGATCGTCTGGTGTGCTGATTGTCACCCACTGTAATTGCTCAAACGGCGCATAAAGCCAATTGGCCATTTGTGTTGGTGTTACGCCACAAAAATCGGGATGAGGTTGATTATTGCGGTCTTGCACTTTGTATTGTAAAGCTGCGTTAAGTTCATCAAGGCTCAAATTTGGGTTCATTGCCAACATGGCCTCAACATCATCGAACACTTGGGCATGTTGCTGGAAAACGCTGTTCATACAACAACGTTTAAACTTTTTACCACTGCCACAATGGCAAGGATCGTTACGACCGAGTTTCATTGCTGTCTCTTTTTATTGTTGTAGATACTTACTGGCCAAGCCTTAAAACTTCGCACTCACGACAACACCGTTGAAATTAAGACAATCTCTAACTCTTTGCTGCTGAACCGCGCTAAGCGTGTCGATATCATGGAAGGCAAATTCTGAATGTTCGTGGCTTAAACAAATTGCCGTATCAGGCGAGGGTTGTACTAGCTCGCAGCGAAAGATAAAGGCTTGGGATTGATAGGCGCTGTGATAATAAACGCCGCTTAGGTAATGGATGTTAACCCCAAGCCCCAATTCCTCTTGGCATTCGCGCAGCAAGGCCTCGTGAATGGTCTCTCCAAGCTCTAAGGCGCCGCCGGGTAAACCCCAAGCAAAATTGCCATAGTTCGCCTTAAGCAGCAGCACTTGCCCTAACTCATTGGTGATCACTGCATGACTACTGAGCCGAAACCTATCTTCAAATGCCATCTACCCATCCTACGTTGGCGCGATTACCTGCTCGCTATTTGCTATTAAAAGTATTGCAGCTAGCGAGCTTGCCGGAGGCAAAGCCGATATTAAACCATTTCACTCTGTCAGCCGAACTACCATGGGTAAAGGCTTCGGGTTGCACCGCGCGACCCGCCATTTTTTGCAAGCGATCATCCCCCACTGCACTGGCGGCGGCAATGCCTTCTTCTACATCGCCAGGCTCAAGCAAATTGAGCTGTCTATCGACATAATGCCCCCACACGCCAGCATAACAGTCGGCTTGCAATTCGAGGGCAACACTCAGTTGATTGGCCTGCGCCTTGCTAGCGGCTTGCTGCGCCTGACGCACTTTAGTGCTGGTGCCGAGTAGGTTCTGCACATGGTGACCGACCTCGTGGGCAATTACATAGGCAAAGGCGAAATCCCCCGGCGCCCCGAGTTTTTTCAACTCCTCGAGAAAACTCAAATCGATATAGACTTTGCTGTCAGCGGGGCAATAGAAAGGCCCAGATTGCGCCTGCCCCATACCGCATCCGGTTGAGGTCATATTGCGATAAAGCACTAGCTTAGGTTCGACATATCGCCCTTGTAGCAATTGATTCCAAACGGTTTCCGTCGTGCCGAGAATCGCCGCCACAAACTGGGCATTTTCATCTTGAGCCGTGGTATTGCTGGCCGATTGTGACTGACTAAATCCCGCTTGATTACTCGGCTCGAGGGATAATCCGCCAGTAAAGTATTGAAACGCAAAATATAACCCGCCTAGTAGCAATATCACTCGGCCGATTTTAGTTTGCAGCAGAAAAGGCAATAACCTAAGCAGGAGCGCACTGGGCACACCCGCGGAGGCCATCTGTTGGTCCCGTCTGTCTTCGATATTGGAGCTGCGGTCACTGTCACGCCAACGCATTGGATTTCCTCGGCTATGGGTATGCAATAGACATTTCAGTTTAGCCGTTATTTGGGATCATTCTGCTCAGTGGGCGCCTCTTTTAACGAGCGCAAAAACAGCCCGAGTCCACCAAAGGCTAACACTAAAATCACAATCAAATCGAAGGCCGACATGGCCCTAAAGTGAAACTGAATCGAGCTGATAACGCCAGTAATCAAGGCAACTAACGAGCCTAAGGTGAGCAGCCAACCGAGCTTGGTCTTGCCATCAAAAAATACCATCACTATCCCGATGATAAACGGCAGCATCACCATACCTGTGGTGATCGAAAATCCCTGTCCAAAGGCATTCATGCGATAGAGGCCGTAACCTAGCCCAAAGCTGGAACTTACCTGTATCGCATTGAATAATAGATAAAATCCCGCACACATCATAGCAAGCCCGATAAAAAACTGGCCAATACCGCCCTGTGTTCCTCCCGCTCCCTTCATACCAATCCTTTTTATTGACGTTGTTTAATCGCTCGATCCACAGCTTCTTTAAGCTGTTGTTCCTCTTCAGCCTTTTTGGCCTTTTCATGGGCAGTTAACTGCTTATCCGCCTCCGCCACGCAGCGTTGTTTATCTAGCATTGGCTCATAGGGGTCGACATCCGTCCGGGCGGAACAGGCCAACTCAGCACAGCCAGAGGTCAATAATAATGTGGACAAGACTAACATAATCAATGGGGTTTTCATCTTCGACTCCGCAACAAATGCTACAAAATAACTACACTTAGCCAAACTAACATTACCAAGCTTTACTTGAGCTGTATCGATTATGCATTCATCAGCATTGACAGAAATTGGCTAAAGGCAAACACTGGATGATGATTTTTTATCCAGCCACGATCGATGCTCAATCGATTCATTACGGCATTAATGAAGACAAGGACTGCGCTTGAATACTCTACTCTTAGGTAAAGGTGAGCAACAGGTTCACTTAAATCTTAAATATGCCAACCGCCACGGACTTATCGCTGGCGCCACAGGCACAGGCAAAACCGTTTCGCTGATGACCCTAGCCGAAGGTTTCTCGCGCCAAGGGGTGCCAGTATTTATCACCGATATCAAAGGCGATATTTCAGGACTCGGGGTTGCAGGTACTCCAAACGATAAGCTACTAAAAAGGGCCGCTGAAATCGGGATAGTGGATTATCAAACCGAGGCAAATCCTGTTGTGTTCTGGGACTTAGCAGGGATTCAAGGACATCCACTGCGCACCACAGTGAGTGAAATGGGGCCCACCTTACTCGGGCGCATTCTCGAGCTCAATGACACCCAAAGCAGTATTTTAGACATAGTGTTTCAACTGGCTGACGACCAAGGTTTATTGTTACTCGACCTCGACGATTTGCGCGCCATGCTCAACTTAGTGGCCGATGAGCGCAAAGACATCTCCGCCAAATATGGGCTTATCAGCGCCCAGTCCCTTGCTGCGATTCAACGCTCAGTGCTTGGTTTAGCGCGCGATGGGGGTAACGACTTTTTCGGTGAACCTGCACTTCAACTCGAAGACTTGATGCGCACTAACTTGCAAGGGCGCGGCATTATCAACCTTTTAGCCGCCAATAAACTCATCTTGACCCCTAACCTCTATTCCAGCTTCTTACTCTGGCTGCTATCAGAACTCTTTGAAAATTTACCCGAAGTCGGCGATCTCGATAAACCTAAATTAGTCTTCTTTATTGATGAGGCACACCTATTATTTGAGGGCTGCCCAGCAAGTTTGCTTAAACGCATAGAGCAAATTATGCGGCTTATCCGCTCCAAGGGCGTCGGGGTATATTTCTGTTCGCAATTTCCCGACGACATTCCCAATGAAATTCTCGGTCAGCTCGGCAATCGCATTCAGCATGCCCTCAGGGCGTATACCCCAAGGGATCAAAAAGCCGTTAAAACCGCAGCCGAAACCTTTGTATCGAATCCTAAATTGGTGGTCAGCGAGGTAATTTCACAACTCGCCGTGGGCGAAGCCTTAGTGTCAACCCTTGCCGAGAAAGGTGTGCCGACTATGGTTGAGCGCACCTTGATAGCACCACCACGCTGCCGGATGGGGCCAGCCACGACCGAGGAGTTAACCGCTATCCGTCATCAGAGTCCGATTGGTGGTAAATACGATACTTTAGTCAATCGCGAATCCGCCTATGAGCGACTGAATCAACGTCATACCGAACAGACGAATGGCAGCAGTACTGCGCAAACAACCAGTACGTCAACGACCAAAGCAGCTGAGCAAGGCTGGTTTAGCGAGCTTATCTTTGGTAATAAACGCCGCCAAGGATTAGCCGAAACCTTGTCGAAACAAGCGGCGAGAACCGTTGGTAATCAACTCGGAAAACAAATTTTACGCGGATTACTCGGCGGTATACTGGGAAAATCGACTCGCAGGTAAGGTAATGAAATGTGTAAATACCGTGTTCTGAACCGCATATTTTATATACAGATTAGCACTAGCATTAGCGTGAATTATTCTAAGCAGCGAGTGGATCTTCCTTAGGATTTCGGTGATAAGATTATTTTGCGAGTACAGCTCAGAGAGGCAAACAAATTCAAATAAATTACCAATCGTTTTAAATAGTTGTGATTTAAAAATGGTGTAATTCGAGTTTAAACGTTTCGCTTTAATCAGGACATCATGGAACGGGTTTTATGCAAATGGCTTACATGATTAGCCTGATGAACAACCACTGAAAGTACATGGAGTTAACTATGAGTAAAGAGCAAAAAAATCGCAAAGAGGCCAAGAAAAAGCCGTTAATGTCGATCAAGGAAAAACGCGCTGCAAAGCACGCCAAAAACGCGACTAAAGGCCTCCTCGATAACGTTAAGTAATATTGTGACACCTTAGGGTGCGCTTCCAATATCTTGATTAAGGGTTAACTACGGTTAGCCCTTTTTATTAGCCCGTTTTTTATTCTCACCAACTTAACGATAATTTATTCCGCAAACACAAAAACGCTAAAATACTGATTTTTTTAAATATTAATAAGCTATAACGCCTTTATTTAGGACCTCACCTAGACTAAAGCAATATCTACAATGCTTGAGTCTTTTGCTATGGTTTTCTTCACCCAAATCCACACATTCTGAACGCAACACATTTACCGATATATTCCTAGATGCAGATGTAATCTACGCATTATCGACTCATGGTTACCCCGATTAACTCGGCACATTAGCCGTAAAAAATCACCATCTAGCTTGTATCGAAAGGCGTGTTAAAGCTTGTATTTTGAACAGTTTTGGGTATATAAGGTCTGATACTAAAATAAATAATCAATGATATCTATTGTTCTTAACCTATATAACACAATAAAAATAAGGATATTTAAGCATGAAAATCAACAAACGTTTTATCGCCGTGGGCGCCGCTTTAACCCTCTCACTCAGTGCAGCCACGATGGCGGCCGCACCTGCCTTTATCAATATTCTGACCGGTGGTACCAGTGGTGTGTATTACCCGATTGGTGTGGCACTGTCGCAACTTTATGGTACAGGTATTGAAGGCGCAAAGACCTCAGTACAAGCCACAAAAGCCTCGGTTGAAAACCTCAACTTGCTGCAAGCCGGTCGTGGTGAGCTGGCCTTAGCCTTAGGTGATTCAGTGGCTGCGGCCTATCAAGGCGATGCCGATGCAGGCTTTAAAAAACCGTTAGATAAAGTGCGTGTACTCGCAGCCGCTTACCCTAACTATATTCAAATAGTGGCGAGTAAAGAATCTGGCATTAAAACTTTAGCTGATTTAAAAGGTAAACGTATTTCTGTCGGTGCACCTAAGTCGGGTACTGAACTCAATGCTCGCGCCATCTTCAAAGCGGCTGGTTTAAGCTATGAGGATATGGGCAAGGTTGAGTTTTTACCTTACGCCGAATCCGTTGAGCTGATTAAAAACCGTCAGTTAGATGCAACCTTACAGTCCTCGGGCTTAGGGATGGCGGCGATCCGTGATTTAGCTGCGACGATGCCAATCAACTTTGTTGAAGTCCCCGAAGATGTGATCCTCAAAATTAATAATCCTGCCTATCAGCATGGAGTCATCCCCGCATCGACCTACGAAGGTCAAACTGCTGATGTCTCAACGGTTGCGATTCAAAACCTATTTGTCACTCACGCGGGAGTGTCAGACGATTTAGCCTATCAGATGACCAAACTGATGTTTGAACATTTAGATCGTCTCGGTAATGCGCACTCAGCGGCAAAAGCGATTCAATTAGACAAAGCGACCAAAAACCTACCAGCGCCGCTGCACCCAGGTGCGGAGCGTTATTTCAAAGAAGTTGGCGCACTCTAAGGGTGTAACCTCAATCTGAGCGACCCTTTTCCAACTCAGCACTTGGGCGATTCCCCAAGTGCTGCGTCGCCCTCTGTTGTCTAATGCTGTGAGGCATAAATATGAGCGATTCCGAACAAGGCCTAGGTGCAAGCACCAGTGACTGGCCCAAAGCGCTGTTTTATACGGCACTTATTTTCTCGATTTTTCAAATCATTACCGCCGCATTTCACCCCGTATCGACTCAAGTGCTGCGGGCAACCCACGTTGGTTTTTTACTTTTAGTGGTTTTTTTAAGTTATCCCGCCGTGGGCAAGTCTCGCCCTTGGCAACCCTTAGCTTGGCTGCTTGGCCTTGCGGGCATGGCAACGGCCGCCTATCAATGGATTTTTGAGGCCGATCTGATCCAACGTTCGGGTGAATTAACCGATGCCGATATGGTCATGGGTATTATTTTGATTGTATTAGTGTTTGAGGCCGCGCGGCGGGTGATGGGTTGGGCATTACCAATCATTTGCTGTATTTTCTTAGCCTATGGCTTATTCGGCCAATACCTCCCCGGCGACTTAATGCACCGCGGCTATGGCGTTGATCAAATAATCAACCAGTTATCCTTTGGCACCGAGGGGTTTTATGGCACTCCAACTTATGTGTCGGCCACTTATATCTTCCTGTTTATTTTGTTTGGTGCCTTTTTAGAACAAGCAGGCATGATCCGTTTGTTTACCGATTTTGCGATGGGCTTATTCGGCCATAAACTGGGTGGCCCGGCCAAAGTCGCCGTGGTTTCCTCGGCGATGATGGGGACAATCACAGGATCGGGCGTCGCCAACGTGGTGACCACTGGACAATTTACCATTCCACTGATGAAACGCTTTGGTTACCGTCCCGCCTTTGCCGGTGGTGTTGAAGCCACCTCCAGTATGGGTAGCCAAATCATGCCGCCGATTATGGGCGCAGTTGCCTTTATCATGGCCGAAACCATTAACGTGCCGTTTATTGAAATAGCCAAAGCGGCCTTACTGCCAGCGTTACTGTATTTTTGCTCCGTTTTTTGGATGGTGCATTTAGAAGCCAAACGCGCCAATCTTTGTGGCTTGCCTAAAGATCAATGTCCCGATCCTTGGGCGGCGGTTAAAGCGCGTTGGTATCTGCTTATTCCATTGTTTATTTTGGTTTATTTGCTGTTTTCTGGCAGAACACCGCTGTTCTCGGGCATGGTCGGTTTAGCGCTGACCTCGATAGTGATCTTAGGCTCAGCCATTGTGCTGCGCCTGCCTTCTAATGCCCTGCGTTTTGCCTTTTGGATTGCCCTTGGCGTACTGTGCGCGGGCTTCTTCCAGATGGGGATTGGCGTGGTATTTGGAGTCATTGCCATACTCGTGGCCATCTGTTGGTTTATCAAGGGCGGTAAAGATACTCTGACTATTTGCTTACATGCATTGGTCGAAGGTGCCCGCCATGCCGTACCAGTTGGGATTGCGTGCGCCTTAGTGGGAGTGATCATCGGTATTGTCTCGCTCACGGGAATAGCCTCCACTTTTGCCAGCTATATTCTCGCTGTCGGGCAGGATAACCTGTTCTTATCCTTAGTATTAACTATGCTCACTTGTCTGGTATTAGGCATGGGAATACCCACCATCCCTAACTATATTATTACCAGCTCAATTGCCGCACCGGCGTTACTGGATTTAGGCGTGCCGCTGATCGTCTCCCATATGTTTGTGTTTTACTTTGGGATTATGGCTGACTTAACACCACCCGTTGCCTTAGCCTGTTTTGCGGCCGCGCCGATTGCAAAGGAGTCGGGGCTTAAGATCAGTCTGTGGGCGATTCGTATTGCTATCGCGGGCTTTGTGATCCCCTTTATGGCGGTTTATGACCCCGCACTAATGCTGCAAAGCGATAGCTGGTTAGCCACTATTTATGTGCTGATCAAAGTCACTGTCGCGATTGGGATTTGGGGAGTGGTCTTTACCGGCTACCTGCTGCAAAAACTCTATTGGTGGGAACGGGTTATCGGCTTCCTCGCTGGAGCCAGTTTGATCCTTGCCACCCCGCTCAGTGATGAAATTGGCTTTGGACTGGCGCTACTGTTTATCGTGCAGCACAGCCTCAGAGCCCGCAAACTGAAACGTCTTGCCGAGCAGGGGTAATGTTTTGGAATTTTATGCAAAGGTAAGGCAATAGCATGCTAGATCTATGTTTAGGCCTAGCTGGCACACTGTGGGCACAAGTGCCCACAGAGCAGTTCACCCTCGCGTGGAACCACAGCATCGAAAAAATTCGCTGGGAAGAAGACTATCAGCTCACACCACAAGGCTTAGTGTTAGTTGAAGCCAGAGTGAAAGGCACAGGTGCGGGTATGGAAATCCCTGATGATGCGGTGTTTAACAATGGAAGTTGGCATTATCAGCCTAAGCTGCCCGAGCTGCCCAAATTACGCTTAGGTCGCACCCCCGAAGCGGGAGATTTTGAGCTGTGTTTCGCCAACGCCACTGGTAAAGTGCAATGCCAAGCCATGAGTCATTGGCTTGGCCCTCCAAATAAGCAAGATGCCGCTGTTGAGGTATGGAGTTGTGAGCAGTGAAATATCACTTTATACAGACGCGCAAGCAAGGCGCGATGCTGCCCATTAGCGCTCGATAATGCTCTTAACGAGAGAAGCTGTAGCCGTTTTTCCCTTGATGTTTAATGCGATACATGGCTGCGTCTGCACGTTCGCAACTTTCAGCAAAACTATCACCATCACTAAAAATATCAATGCCGATGCTCAGTCCAATCGCCACTTCATGACCTTCAAGTAAAAAAACCTGTCGATAAACATCAAGCAAGGATTGTGCAAGCATGCTTAATGATTCAATTTCGGTGGATGGCAGTATGATCACAAACTCATCACCACCTAACCGTGCGATCTTCGCTTGCTCACCCGAATGAGCGACCAAAGAATCTGCAACGTGCACTAACAGATTGTCGCCAAATTTATGGCCGTAACGGTCATTTAAGGCTTTAAAACCATCAAGATCGATAAAAAATAACGCACCACTCATGCCGGGCTGCAAGCACTCATCGAAGGCCTTGGCTATAGCTTGGCGATTCATCAGGTTGGTAAGTGGGTCGCTATGGGCGAGTAGCGCTAAATCGAGTTCATAACGCTTTTCTTGGGTGATATCGATATGGCTGCCCATCATCCGCAGCGGTGTACCATCAGGTAAACGTTCAACAATGCGGCCCCGATCCGACACCCAAGTAACGCTGCCATCTTTATGCAGCATTCGGTGCACGGCCTGGTAATAATCGGCCTTGCCATTCACATGATCTTCAAAGGCTTGGATTACCCAGTCTTTATCTTCTGGGTGTAATTTGCTTTTCCAGATATCAACATGGGCTGCTAACTCATCGGGGCTAAAACCGAGCATTTCGCCCCAGCGCATATTGAAAATGGTTAAATTCCCACTTGGAATATGCTGTTCCCATAAGCACAAACCATTGCCATCAAGGGCGGCGAATAGTTTCTCTTCGGCACGACGATTCAACGCCGTTAATTGAGCGTTTTCACGTTTAAGCTGTGCAATTTCGGCCTGAAGTTGCTTAATCTGTTCTGCTGCCGTATCCGATGCCACAGAAAAATCTCTTTCCTTAACGTGGGGAAACCTCGTCCAGTGTAAAACAAACAATGCCGAAGTGACATAGTGAGGAGGACGAGAAGACCCTAGGTCATACTCGCCCTATCGAGCTTACACAGACTTTTACTATCTTGTCATACTTAGTCGCGAGTCAGCACTTCAAGCAATTCGATTTCAAAAGTAAGATCAGAATTGGGTTTGATATGAGCCCCAACTTGGCGCTCGCCGTAGGCTAAATGAGCTGGCACCAATAACTTGCGTTTGCCGCCCACTTTCATCCCCATAATCCCTTGGTCCCAACCTTTAATCACTCGGCCAGTCCCAATCACACATTGAAATGCCTGACCACGGTCATAGGAGGAATCGAACTGCGTACCATCTTGCAAAAAACCGCGGTATTGGGTAGTGATCAACGCGCCTTTTACGGCCTCTTTTCCATCACCGACAACCAGATCGATTATTTCTAATTCAGTCATTTAATTAATCTCTTACTCTTCACTTAACACAGTGATTTATCAAAGTGCTTATTCTAACATCGGCACTCCTACTTGTCGGCGTGCAGTGGGGATTTTGTGGCTTATACCAATCTTGCTTGATCCTATCCTCCTTTAAATTCCACTTATTCAACCCCATATCTAGATCATCCCCGAGCTTAGGAGCCAGATTATGATTATCGCTTGCCCCCACTGTGACACCTTAAACCGCGTACCCCAAGAGCGGTTAACTGAGCAGCCGACCTGCGGCAAATGCAAACAGAATCTGTTTGCGGCGACTCCGATTGAACTCACAAGTGCCAATTTTATCAATCATGCCCATAAATCAGAGTTGCCCTTAGTTGTTGATTTTTGGGCCAGCTGGTGCGGTCCCTGTAAGAGTTTTGCGCCTATATTTTCTGAGGCCGCAAAAGTATGGGAGCCAAGATTCCGCTTCGGTAAAATCAATACTGAAGAACAACAAGCACTTGCGGCTCAATTTAATATACGCTCCATTCCCACCTTAATGATTTTCAAGCAGGGACAACTCCTCGCGCAGCAAGCTGGCGCCTTACCTAAGCCAGCGTTCGATCAATGGTTAAAACGTTATAGTTAATGTGTGCTTCGCCCATAAAAATACCCAGCTAAGCTGGGTATTTTTATTTGGATGAATCAGAGGCGATTACACTTCCCAGAAGGTGTGGGCAATAATGCCCAGCACTATCATGCTGAGGAAGTTAACTATCATGCCCACTCGCACCATTTCCGACTGCTTAATATGGCCAGAGCCGTAAACAATAGCGTTAGGCGGCGTCGCCACAGGCAACATAAAGGCGCAGGATGCGGCAATACCAATTAGCACGGATAGCATGACGGGGGATACCCCCAATGCTTCGGCAATAGCCGCAAATACAGGCACTAACAGCGCCGCACTCGCGGTATTACTGGCAAATTCGGTTAGCATTACCACAAAGGCGATCACCGCAAACACAAACAGCGACATGTGGGTGCTGCCAAAAATATCCGTCATCCAGTGCGCGAGGAACACACTGGTACCGGTAGTTTTGAGCACGGCACTCAAGGTCAAACCGCCACCGAATAAAATCAACACGCCCCAGTCGGTAGTCGATTCAATCTTCTTCCAACCAACTAAACCGAGCCCCGCCAGTAATACCACAGCACCGAGTGCAACGACGGTATCAAACTGGGTTATTCCGCCAAGCGCTTTTGCCAACGGCACACTGAAAATCCAGCAACATACGGTCGCAAGGAAGATAACCAGCGTCAGTTTTCCTTGGAACGTAAGCTTTTGATCTTCAAGTGCAAGCTCGCATTTAGCCGACAAGTCTGGCTTAAAGTACCAATAGAGCGCAATGAGCATCATAGGGAGCATTAAGATCACGGTTGGAATGCCAAATTTTAGCCAATCGCTAAAACTTAACCCCACCTGCGCTGCGGCAATCGCGTTGGGAGGACTGCCGACTAAAGTACCAATACCGCCGATATTAGCGGAATAGGCAATCCCCAATAATAGGAACACATAGGTACTGTGATAGGTTTTACGATCTAATTGCTGCAAAATTCCCAGTGCCAGAGGCAGCATCATTGCCGTGGTTGCGGTATTACTGATCCACATCGACAGCAGCGCAGTTACCCCAAACAACATTAAGCAGGCAATACTCAGCTTGCCTTTAGAGGCCAGCAGTAATTTTTGCGCGATTAAGGTATCAATCTTTTGATTGTGCAATGCAGCTGCAAGCACAAAACCACCGAAAAATAGATAGATAATTGGATTGGCAAAGTTACTCATGGCCTCTTTAGTTTCAAATACCCCAAAGAATACCGCCAAAATAGGCACTAAAATCGCAGTAATACTGATATGAATCGCTTCGGTTAACCACAGAATGGCTGCAAAGACTAAAATCGCAAGCCCCGTATTCACTCCCTGCTCAAAGGGTAATCCGTAATACAGTGCAAATAGCAGCACAATATCCGCCATTAAGACCAGCATATTTTTCTTTTCAAGCCCAGTATTGGCGGGCGAATGATTAGGGGGAACCGACGTTGATTGCGTTAAGGACATGGTGACTACTACCTTCATACCATTATTTTTTCTAGCAAATTTAGGGCATAGGTCACACTAGTAAAAGCAGTTTATTTTGTACTTTAGCTACACAGCAACAACAAAATGCTAAGACTTAAAACGCAAAAAACCCATTTTCGCGATAAAAACCACCCATTTTTGATCTTAAGTGATGAACAAAACTTTCAAACGGATAAAAATACTGCAAAAGCTTGATAAAGCTGTAACTAAATAAATATTTAAAACTGTGACAAAGATCAAATCGCAGCATAATTCAAAGTGATAAAAGCCTTAATTTAATATTAATTTTTAACAATATAAAATGCTAATTAATTGCATAACATCCAGATAATCATCCCACTGACTTTTCATCGCTAATAACAAAGCTTATGAGCACTAGAGCGTGTTAATATTTCGAGATTAGATTTTGTTCGTTCTGATAAGTAAGTGATCACCAAACAACGCGTTGAATGTTGCTTTTTCACCCAAACCAATAACATTTAAACTTCAATATCTATATGAATAATAAACACAAATATTATTCACCATCTCAGTCAATCTAACTCACTTTACCCCGTCAACAATCCAGCCTAGAGTCGCGACCGTATTCTCGCCTCCTGTTTATTTTTTTACCTGTTTTGGTACCGCTTGTGGAAAATATGCTGTTAGCTCAACCCAATCAAAAGCCAGGGCTTTTTGTTCCAGTGGCAGGACTTAGTCTATTTGCTTTAGCGTCAGGCTACTTGATGAGTTTGATCCCACTCTCACTCACTTACTTTGATTTGAGCCTTGATCTTGCTCCTTGGCTGGCGAGTATTTTCTACCTTGGCTTATTACTGGGCGCACCTTGTATTGCACCGATTGTCAGCCGCATAGGGCACAGTAAGGCCTTTATTTTTTTCTTAAATATCTTACTGTGCAGCGTTGTGGTGATGGTTTTGCTGCCACAGAGCAGTGTTTGGTTAGCAGCACGCTTGATTGCCGGCATCGCCGTGGCGGGGATTTTTGTGGTAGTTGAATCCTGGTTACTGATGGCCGACACCCAAAAACAACGGGCAAAACGTTTAGGTTTATATATGACCGCCCTCTACGGTGGCACCGCCATTGGGCAACTCGCCGTAGATTATTTAGGTACCACGGGTAATTTACCCTACTTGGTGGTAATAGGTTTGCTGGCCGCCGCCAGTTTACCTGCACTGTTGGTTAAACGTGGCCAACCACAGTCCAGTGAACAACACGCTATTGCCCTTTCCGACCTAAAAACCTTAAGTAAACCCGCCGTGGTCGGTTGTTTAGTCTCGGGATTATTACTAGGTCCCATCTACGGCTTATTGCCTGTGTATGTGTCGCGAGACATGGGTTTTGCCCAGCAAACAGGGCAATTTATGGCGCTAATTATCTTGGGCGGCATGATAGTCCAGCCCTTAGTGAGCTATTTATCTCCCCGCATTCAAAAGAGTGTGTTGATGACCGCCTTTTGCTTAGTGGGTGCTGCGGCGCTGTTGTTACTGATGCAAACATCGCTTGTGGGATTATGGTTGGGTTTTGTGTTACTCGGCGCCTGCGCCTTTGCTCTCTATCCCATCGCCATCAGTCTGGCGTGCGATCATTTACCCAGCAGCCAAATCGTCTCCGCCACTCAGATTATGTTGCTCAGCTATTCTGTGGGTTCGGTTATTGGTCCGGTTGCCGCCAGTCGTTTCGATGATGTAGAACATGGCTTACCACTGTATTTAGCCGCAAGTTTTTTAGTCACGGCTTGCTACCTCAGTGCGCACTTACTGGCCCGAAGTAAAGCTCGCCTACCCACAGCGAAGGCTTAGTCCAGAGCCGTTAATGTTAAGTCTCTCCCCCTTGTGAATAACAATGGGCGCCGATAACGGCGCCCATTGCTATTACGATGTTTGCTGGGTTAATTCTGCCACGGGCACTGTAGCGGGAATGGCCCAGATACTGTCCTGCGGCCCATTAAGCACCCGATAGCGAGTCAGCTTATAACCATAAAAGAACACTCCACTAAAGGCTAACGCCACCAGATCGACGCCTAACGTTGCCGCAGAATAAGGCGCCCATAAACCTAAACTTGGCGCGAATACCGCAACTAGAGACGTGATTGGCATCGCCAATGTAGCCAAGCCGCACAAAGGCAAAATCAGTAGCGCCGCCTTGGCTGCACCACGCCAAAAGGCGTAAGCCACCAGCAATCCAAACACCAGATAATACAGCCACAAATAGACGTGGTTAATATTGCTCACATGCGCGTAAAACCATTTACCCAGCAACATACTTATCGTTAAGGCGGCAACTGAGCCTAAGCAAATCCCCACTGTGGCACTGGCCATTAAACGACAAGCACGGGTTTGTTCACTGGCCTGCTTTTTACGGCGTTTTTCCAGCCACAGCAAGTTGCCACTGTAAAATAAAAAAGCGCCGCTCAAACCTAAGAAGAAATACACCCAGCGCCCGAGATCGCCCCCATAACTGCCAAAGTGTAATCCAAAGAATACCGCAACGGTTCTGGCCCAAATCCCCTTATCACTTTGGTCAATCGTGCTATTGGATACCTTGAGGCTATAGGGATGCAGATATAAATAATCAGTGACAGGCCCACGCATAAAACCATTGGGGTTATATAACCCCAAGCGCAAGGTCGCACGGGGATTATCCAAGTTCATAAAGGTCATTTCATTCACTTGATAATCGGGGGCGATTTGCTGCACCTTGGCTAACACAGTGGTGACCTTTGGCAAATCGGCAAGTGTATAGGGCGTTCTGTCAGGCGCGGGCTGGACAAAGAGCGGTTTTTCGCCATAAACCACCTGCTTAAGCCCATCGTAAAGCTGATCATGGAAGGCAAACACAATCACGGTAAGGCTAATCACTAAATGAAATGGCAGACTGGTAATACCGACTAAATTATGGGCATCAAGCCAGAAACGACTCTCACCTTTATCTTTACGCAGGGCGAAAAAGCTTTTGGTTAAGGTGGGCAGTAAAAAAATCACCCCAGAAACCAGCGCCAAGAAGTATAAGAAGGCGGCGACGCCGAGCACATAGACGCCCGCTTGATCGTGACCGACTTCGCCGGCAATCCCTGCGGTGCGATGTAATTGGTCAATCAGCTCAGCCAACTCACTGGGCGTACTTAACTGTGTCAGTAGCTGCCCATTTTCGTCAAGACTGGCATGCCAAAGCTGATTACTCATGCTGAGTTCACGCTCAGAGCCCTGCTGATACCAGGTCATCGGCGATTGATGTTCATCATTTAAGTGCAAACTAAAACCGGTTTTGGCCTTATCATCCTGCGCTAACACTTGCGCAACTAAATCATCCAGTTTGTCAGCGGGCACTTGAGGCAAAGTTAGGGCTGGCGGCATTGACCAAGCGTCAATCGCCCCCTTAAACATGGTGAGCGAACCAGCATAAAAGCCGATAAACAATACGATTCCGGCGATGATACCAGTCCAAATATGGATAGACTGATACACCCGTAACACATCACTGCGAACTTTCATCCTTGTCACCTAAAGGTATATAACACTATATAAGTCAAAATGTTAAATAGGCTCAAGTAGCCAATTGCCCTGAGTCCGGTTTTAAACATAAAGCTAAAACTTAAGATCAATAACCAGATAGGCGTTATCAGCCACATGTTGAACTGCACTTTAGTATCGGCATCGATACCGCCTGGGCCAAACCAGGCAAATAACCCCACCAATCCAAGCGCTAAGGTAAATCCTAAAATCAATCCCGCCAGTGATTTAGTCCACCAATCAGGCTGTAATTTGTCCTGTTCAGCTAAACGTGCCATGAGTTATTTCCGCCCCAAAAGTGAGACAAAAGGCACTAACCCCGTCAATAACATCAACAGGGCTAACCAAATAAAAATCGCGGCGCTAAGGGTAAAGAGACTGAGCCAACCGAGTAAACTGGCAAAGGCAAAAGCATAGGCGAGTAACCGCCAAGGCCGCTTAGGAAGGGAGCTTGCAAATAGTTTTTGCTGCTTATTCGTCACATAAAATAACAAGCAGGCCAACAGCGTCGCTAACACAGATATAAGTTGCAACACGGGATGTTTTCCTCTCACCACAAAGCGTTAGCATTCGAGTCCATTTGCCTATGCTCGGTGTATATCCTATAAAAAGATAAACGCATGAAAGCAATGGAAGAATTTGAATCTCAGGACTCTAGCCATGGTGAGAATAATTCGCAATAAGATTTACAGTGTAAGGATGAGTTGTGATATTACTGTCACATATTGATAAGCTAGATACCCGATTGTTGCCAGCCGTTAACCATTAAGATACATTTTGCAGCAACCGTTTCGTCTCGATATAAATAGTCATCAACACGATCCGCGCTCACTCCAACCCCATCTCGACGACCCTAGCAAAGGAAGCTAAATGATAAAAAATGAACTCAACCTGCCAAGTTCCTTTGGCCTATCTAAAATCATTCCTTTAGTGATTTTACTCATCCTATTTATCTCACTCTTTGGCAGTTGGTACACGGTTGACCAAGGTGAACGCGGGGTGATTCTACGTAACGGTAAGATCATTGGTACAGCAGAGCCGGGACTTGGGTTTAAACTGCCCATGTTTGACACCGTAGTAAAAATCTCAACCCAAACCCACACGACTAGCTACAGTTCACTACAAGCCTATAGCCGTGACCAACAACCCGCGACACTTAACGCTTCAGTCACCTTTAGTGTCCCGCCGGATCGGGTCGAAGAAGTCTATGCCAACTTCAAAAGTATCGATGCCATGGTGGCGCGCTTACTCGACCGCCAAGTGCCAACGCAAGTTGAAAACATTTTTGGTAAATACACTGCAATTTCAGTGGTACAGGAGCGGATCAAATTTGGTATCGATGTGACCAATGCCATCACCCAATCGGTGAAAGGGCCAATCGAGATCACCTCGGTACAGATTGAAAATATCGATTTCTCCAACGCTTATGAGAAATCTGTTGAAGACAGAATGCGCGCAGAGGTTGAAGTGCAAACCCAACTGCAAAACTTAGAGAAAGAAAGAGTCAGCGCCCAAATCGCCGTGACCCAAGCGCAAGCGGAAGCAGACTCACAACTCGCCCGCGCGAAGGCTGAGGCCGAAAGTATTAGGATTAAAGGGGATGCAGAAGCCTCTGCGATTAAGAGCCGCGCCGAGGCACTGGCACAAAATCAAAACCTTGTCGAACTGACCAAGGCCGAGAAATGGGATGGAAAACTACCAACCACAGTCTTACCAACGGGCACTCTGCCCTTTATCGATGCTAAGAAGTCGAACTAACAAACGACTAAGCATCGCAAGTAAGCTATTTGCCACTAGCGATACGCATTAGGCTTTACCATAAAAATCCCCAGTCATTGCTGGGGATTTTTATTTAGCGTTAGCGCTATGAACAGCAATCGCTGCGGCGTAACCAGCTTCTTGGGATCTTCTCAAACACCACTTTCGCCATCAACAACGCCAGTACTATGCCCGAGGTGGCCACTAACCAACTTGGTAGCATTTGGTGTTCATGACCAATCTGTGGCATTACCTCAAAGCCAAAGTTCGCCACTAGATAGTTCACTAAGGCACCAGCTATTAAGGCAACACCTAACACACCGCCAAGATAGCCATAGAGCGCACGCTTACCCAGCTCCTTAGTCACTACACCTAAAGTAGCGATATTGGTTGCAGGACCTGCCATCATAAACACCAGCACGGCGCCGGGGGACACGCCAGCGAGTAACAAGCCCGCAGCAATCGGTGTCGAAGCCGTTGCGCAGATATACATAGGTACAGACACTAGTACCATCACCAGCATGGCCAGCAACCCATCGCCCCATTTAGCTAAAAAGTCAGCAGGAACATAGGTTTGTACTAATGCTGCGAAGAATAAACCCACCAGCAGCCAGAGGGTCGTATCACGCACAAGATCCGTCGCCGCATATTTAAGCCCAATACCAATACGTGCAATCACAGATTCAGACTTCAACTCAGTCGCCATATCCTGAGTCGACGCACAGCAGCTCTCGCCTTCGGCTTGATGGCTCTCAGCCGTTTTCGCGCTTGAGCTACCACAACAAGCGCCCTTCTTGACTACGACTATTTTTTCAGGCGCGGCAGTTTGAGTACCACAGCATGAACCAGCATTTTCAACCTTGACCGCACTGACTTTAGCCGCATTAACCATACCTACAGCCCCTATGCTTGGGCCGCCAGTCGCCATTAGACTAGGCTTAGCCATAGGTGTCATTTTGATTTTCGGTTCGGTTGATGGCGCTTTCGCGTTATCACTGCCGCAACAGGAAGATTTGACCGGCGTAATTGCAGGCGCCTTAGTCGAGGCGCAGCAGCTTTTTACCGCTTCGGCTTTTACCACTGTCTCTGGCGACGGGGATTTTGAGGCGCAGCATGAAGCGACAGGCGCAGCGCTAGCTAATGCCTTGTCTGACTGAGTCTTGTCTAACTGAGCCGTGTCTGACAGGGCCTCGGCCTTAGCCGCTGGCTTGCCATCGTCATCATCACGTCCCACCAGTAAGCCCGCAACAATGGCACTGGTGATCGCCGCAATTGGGCGCACTATTGCCATAAAAGGGCCGAGTAACACGTAGGAAACCGTTACTGAGTCAACCCCAGTTTCAGGAGTGGAGACTAAAAAGGAGGTGGTTGCCGCTTTCGATGCCCCAGAGCGGCGCAGCCCCACGGCAGCGGGGATCACACCGCAGGAACACAGAGGTAAAGGCGCGCCCAATAACGCTGCCTTGACCACAGTTTTAAAGCCATGTCCGCCGAGCTGCTTTTGCATCCAGGCCATAGGCACGAATACTTTAAGTAAACCCGCCAGAATCAAGCCAAGCAGCAGCCAAGGGGCGGAATCTAAAAACAGATCGATAAAATTCTTCAGTAACATAATTAATTCCCTGACTTATCTGGGGTTGTAGCACTGTGGGCTGCACCATGATCATGCTCAACGCGTACTCGTTCGGTACTCGACTCTAACGCCTCTAAAATCGAGCAATGTTCGGCGCTACGAGGCCCGCCGCAGCAGGCATCCGACAAGCTCTGCAAACTGGTTTGAAAATGCAGTAACTCGGCAATCTTCGCCTGTACCTGCGCCAGCTTCAGGTCCACCATGCCCTTTACATCGGCACAGGCCCAATTGGATTTATCAAGATCGATAGACAACAGCTCACTGATTTCACTCAAGGTAAAACCCACGGCCTTCGCCCGCAGAATAAAACGCAGCCTAGCCGCGTCGGCATCGGTATAGACCCGATAGCCAGAGTCGGTTCGGCTCGAAGGCGAAAGTAGACCGTGTTTCTCATAGAATCTGAGGGTATCGGCCTTCACCTCGCATAAATCGGCTAACTCACCAATTCGGTACATAGTTAATCCTTTGCAGTTTTACTCGAATCTTCTCAAGCAACACTGACAATCAATATGATGGAGCGAGTATAAACCTTAGAGCCTACTCCAAGGTCAAGGGCTATTTTCAAATTTACACTTCACCCCAAAATCATTCCACTTTGTTCTGATATCAATATTGTGAAATCGCGCAGAAAAAACACCCGTAAATCCCGTTTTACGGTAGAATACGCGCGCCTGACGTTGGGACAAAAAATATAAGTAGGACCAAGGGGCTTTTGGAAAGCAGAACCGATTGAAGTTGTTCTGTTTTCCGAAAGATCCTTGAAACTAAAATAACTGGACCCTGTACCCAAATGACTGTTGCAAATAATGCCAGACCCATTCGTCGCGCGCTGTTAAGCGTTTCAGATAAAACCGGAATTCTCGAATTCGCCAAAGCATTACACGCCCAAGGCGTTGAACTGCTGTCAACGGGCGGCACCGCTCGCTTGTTAGCGGATAACGGCGTGCCTGTTATCGAAGTATCTGACTATACAGGACACCCTGAGATCATGGATGGTCGCGTTAAAACCCTGCACCCGAAAGTGCATGGCGGCATTTTGGCGCGTCGCGGTCTTGATGAAAATGTCATGGCTGCTAACAATATCAATGCAATCGATCTGGTTGCGGTTAACCTCTACCCCTTTGCCGATACCGTTGCTAAAGCCGGTTGCACCTTAGAAGATGCGATTGAAAACATCGACATCGGTGGCCCGACTATGGTGCGCGCTGCGGCGAAAAACCATAAAGACGTGACTATCGTGGTAAATGCGGCCGACTATAACCGCGTATTAGCCGAAATGGCCGCCAACAATGGCAGCACGACTCACGCGACCCGTTTCGATTTAGCGATTGCCGCCTTCGAACACACTGCGGGTTACGATGGCATGATCGCCAATTACTTCGGCACTATGGTTCCAGCGCATAGCACTGATGAGTGCTTCGAAGACTCAAAGTTCCCACGCACCTTCAACACTCAATTAGTGAAGAAGCAAGATCTGCGTTACGGTGAAAACAGCCACCAAACTGCGGCCTTCTATGTTGACACTAAGATCGACGAAGCCTCAGTCGCAACTGCCGTTCAACTGCAAGGTAAGGCACTGTCTTACAACAACATCGCCGATACCGATGCCGCCCTTGAGTGTGTGAAAGAGTTCAGCGAGCCCGCCTGCGTTATCGTTAAACACGCTAACCCATGTGGTGTTGCACTGGGTAAAGACTTGCTCGATGCCTATAACCGCGCCTACCAAACTGACCCAACGTCAGCCTTTGGCGGCATTATCGCCTTCAACGGCGAGTTAGATGCAGCAACCGCTAGCGCTATCGTTGAGCGTCAATTCGTTGAAGTGATTATTGCGCCAGTCGTGAGCCAAGGTGCCCGCGATGTAGTGGCCAAGAAAACCAACGTGCGTCTGTTAGAGTGCGGTCAATGGGATACTAAGACCAAGACCTTAGACTATAAGCGCGTAAACGGTGGCCTGCTGGTGCAAGACCGCGACCAAGGCATGGTTGGCTTAGATGACATTAAAGTCGTAACTAAACGTCAACCGACCGAGAGCGAGCTGAAGGACTTAATGTTCTGCTGGAAAGTGGCTAAGTTCGTTAAATCTAACGCGATTGTTTACGCCAAAGACGGCATGACAATTGGTGTCGGCGCAGGCCAAATGAGCCGCGTCTACAGCGCTAAGATTGCGGGTATCAAGGCTGCCGATGAAGGCTTAGAAGTGGTGAACTCTGTGATGGCGTCCGATGCCTTCTTCCCATTCCGCGACGGTATCGATGCCGCAGCGGCGGCGGGCATCAGCTGCATCATCCAGCCAGGTGGTTCAATGCGCGATGCGGAAATCATCGCCGCGGCCGACGAGCACGGCATGGCCATGGTGATGACGGGCATGCGCCACTTCCGTCACTAATGCCACCTACAGCCAGCACGCCAAGTGCTGGCTGTTTCGTTTATCGCACTCTGTAGCGCTAAGAATCTAACCATCAGAATTTAAAACTCAAAGGGATGACTTAACATGAAAGTATTAGTTATTGGTGGCGGTGGCCGCGAACATGCCCTAGCTTGGAAAGCGGCACAATCACCTCAGGTAGAACTGGTTTATGTTGCACCGGGTAACGCGGGCACTGCTCTCGAGCCAAAGCTTGAAAACTTAAATATCAGTGCAACTGACATTCCTGCCCTGCTCGATTTTGCTAAAACCAATCAGATCGAACTCACCATCGTTGGCCCGGAAGCACCGCTGGTATTAGGTGTGGTCGATGCCTTTAACGCTGCGGGTCTGCCCATTTTTGGCCCAACCAAAGCGGCTGCACAGTTAGAAGGCTCTAAAGCCTTCACTAAGGACTTTTTAGCTCGCCATAATATCCCTACCGCGGGTTATAAAAACTGTACCGAAATCCAAGACGCTAAAACCTTTGTGCGTGAACTGACAGGCAAGACGGGTTACCCAGTGGTAATCAAAGCTGACGGTTTAGCGGCGGGTAAAGGCGTGATCATCGCCCAAGACCAAGCCGAAGCGGATGCCGCCATCGAAGATATGCTTGCGGGCAATAAGTTTGGCGATGCGGGTTCTCGCGTGGTGATCGAGGAATTCTTAAAAGGCGAAGAAGCCAGCTTTATCGTTATGGTCGATGGTAAAAATATCCTCGCGATGGCGACCAGCCAAGACCATAAAGCCCGTGATAACGCCGACCACGGTCCAAACACTGGCGGAATGGGTGCTTACTCTCCTGCTCCTGTGGTCACCCAAAGCGTACACGATTGGACAATCGCTAACGTTATCCGCCCAACGGTGGATGGCATGGCGGCCGAAGGCAATGTTTACACAGGCTTTCTGTATGCGGGTCTGATGATCGCACCAGACGGCAGCGCTAAGGTACTGGAATACAACTGCCGTTTTGGCGATCCAGAAACCCAACCTATTATGATGCGCTTAAAATCAGACTTAGTTGAACTCTGTTTAGCAGCAACCCGCGGCGAGCTAGATAAAGTCACCGCTGAGTACGACGAGCGCGCCGCAGTCGGTGTCGTATTAGCCGCTGGCGGTTACCCTGATGACTACCGCAAAGGCGATGTGATTGACGGCCTAAGCCTAGGTAATCATGATGCCAAAGTCTTCCACGCGGGTACTGAGATGAAAGACGGCCATGTGGTCACCAACGGTGGCCGCGTGTTATGCGCCACAGCCTTAGGAAACACAGTGACCGAAGCACAAAAAGCCGCTTATCAATTGGTTGATGAAATCCATTGGGATGATGTGTATTTCCGTACCGATATTGGCTATCGCGCCATTGCCCGTGAACAACAGAGCTAAGGGTTAATCCCACTAAAAATACCGGCCTAATGCCTAATGCCGTTCACTTAAGAGTGAACGGCATTTTTCTTTGGTCTAACCGGAAACTTGTTTTTGCTCATTTTAAGGACTCGTGGATATGCCCTTTCCCGTTTACCATCCAGCTTAAATTGCCGTGCAT
>NZ_BMOP01000021.1 GCF_014647135.1 Shewanella xiamenensis | reverse complement strand
ATTGTATTGCTTCCAGTTAGTTGTTTTATAGCGAGGTTTTGACACGATTGATGGGTGAGTTGATAGGCTATGCCGATCAGATCACCAGCTATGGTTTTAGTTCAACTGATTTAGGAAACAAAGCCTCACTCCATACATATCTTCGTTGGAAATTAGGGATAAATATCGAACCATCACTTATTTTTTCAACGATAGTCTCGACGGTAAAATCATATGTGTCAGTATGTAATTTTCGTTGCTCTGGAGGGATAGATAATACTCCATCAGCAAAATCATCTTGTGCTGGGAATAAGACATCAGCTAACTCTGTTGCTGTTCTTTTATTTGCCATGTTGTTATTTCTCTATAATCAATCATAAAATAAGTTTAAAACATTAGTAATAAATGTGGAACAAGCTAATTTGCAACCATATTTTAAATTTATCAGGAAAATCAGTATCTAGCTACAGCAAAAGATAGAATATGCAAATTTAACGAGCCACCCATTGTTAAATTTCTAAATGTGGCAGTAAGCATTACTCGGTTTGCTTTGCATGACTTGCAAACAATACAAAAGCTGCCAACACAGAAGCGACAGGAGTTCACCATCCCCTCGGAGTTGCCGCAGGGCGAATAGACAAATTGCGTGAGTCTTGCCATGGATGGCAAGCTAGCTTTCGCAGGTGCAGGGATGCATCCTTCGGAAGCGATAGCAAATTTGGCTATGAGCACAAGGGGCTTTCAACTCCGTTAGGGGCGTCTTGGAGCATCCAAGGAGGATAGGACGAGCAGTCCTCCTTGGTCGACTCTTTATTAAAAATCAGGGGGTGAAGCCCCACGACTTTGATTCACCTCGGCCGTTAGGCCGCAATGACAATACATCTACATAAACAAGTGTGAGATGAAGCCCCACGACTTTGACTTTGAATTTATCAAGAAACCATCAACAGTCTAACTAAGCTAAAGAAGACTGATGGAATTAAAGAAAGTTGTCACACCTTCAACCCAAGGTTAAATCTTCACACAGACAAACAGCGCATTACCTGAGCTTAAATCCCACGGGACGATTTTTTCATAATCGTGTTCAAAGATATGCACTTCAAAATATGGCGCGAGTAACGCTTGCAGCTCCGCAAAGCTGGTGGCGACCATAGTGTGTTGGTCTTGCCATAACTCAGTTTGATGCGCAGATGTATCAGCATCGGCGTCTACATCAGTGAGTTGAGTAAAAGGCTGCTGACGCTTTGCAATGCTTAGATTTAACGACTGGTTTTCACCTTGACCACTGTAATGCCAGCCGGATTCAAAGGCAAAATGGTGCCCCTCAAACTCGGCAAAATGCTTAATCGATAAGCGGTTATCAATGCGGTGCTTATCAACCGAGTTAAAACAAAATATCCCACCGTCATTCAGGGCACTGTGCACACTGGCGATACAACTTTTAAGGCGCTCTATGTCCGCACTGTAATGGATGGAATATAAAAAACAGGTAATTAAATCCACTGGCTGCTCAAGATAAAAGGCGGTCATATCTTGCAGATTAAACTGGGCCTCAGGGCAACGACGCATGGCCATATCGAGCATTGGCTGATTAATATCTAGGCCACTACACTGATAACCAAGGTCGATAAAATGCCGTACATGTGGGCCAGTGCCACAGGCTAAATCAAGGTGTTGTTTACCATTATTCCCTAAGAACTGATGCAATCGATGGATGCTCGCGCTCTGTTGTTGATAGTTAATATCGGAGCACATTAAATCGTAATAACCGGATAGATCGGTATAAAGCGCGTTAGAAGACATAGCAGCGAAGAGAAGGTATGGGCAATTAAGGGTGGCGCATGATATATCAGTTAGCCCAGAACCGATACACAATTCCACAACCAATCTGAGTGCAAGGCACTTGGAGCACATTAATTCAATAAAACAATGCTACAGCGCAGCATAACAATCTAAGGCGTCAAAGGTAGTTAAATACTCGAGTTGGGGTTTGGCGAAGTAGTAACCTTGAAAATAATTAATACCACGGCCAACAAGATAGTCTAACTCCGCTTTACTCTCGACCCCTTCGGCCAACACCTGAGTGTTAAGTGTGCTACAAATCCCGATCACCTCATCGATAACAAACTGTTTTTGTTTGTCTAAATGGATATCTCTGATCAACTCCATATCGAGTTTTAATACCTGAGGGCGCAAAAATTCTAACCAACTCAAATCAGCGAAACCACTGCCAAAGTCGTCGATGGCGGTGATAAATCCCCGTTTAGCGTAACTGTCAAAGATACGGCTCAATTTGGCTCTATCGACAATTTGTTCACCCTCAGTGACTTCAAACATGATGTTATGAATATTAAAACCAAAGAGGTCGGCCGCTTCAATCGAGGCGCGGATACAGGTTTCAGGGTTATAAACCGCATTAGGTAAAAAGTTGATACTTAATATTTTATCAAGGCCAAGCTTAGCGGCGGTTTCAATGGCTTTGACCCGACAAGCCTGATCAAAGTAGTACTTATTGTTTTCGTTTATTCGCTCAAACACCCAAGCCGCACCTTCGCCATTTGGGCCGCGCACTAGGGCTTCATAACCGTAAATCTGCTGATTTGGCCAATCGATAATGGGCTGAAATGCCATACGAATTTCAAATCCGAGTGACTTACCACTTAAACAGTCCATACAGGTTTGTTGCTTGATTCGAGAGGGAAAATCCATCATAGGTCTCCATAACCTTATCCTCTCTCAGTGTGGGGATAAATCGCTAATTTTGCCAGCGTTTAGTGCCTTTGCTCTGTTAAAACATGCAATATTGTAAATATGTTGACTCAGAATTAACCGATTGCGCCCCATAACAGCAATGGATGAGCCAAAGAATCCTCATCCATTGCATCTCGTTATGACTTATTTGAGTTTATAAACCACTTCGACTCTATCTTCGATAGTCACTTGGCCATATTGATAGCTTTCGGCGGCGCCCATGGCATCGGCCTTAGCATTCATACGTAACATCACCGGTTGCACTGGGCGTTGATCGTAATAACGAATTTGCCAAATCTTACCTAGGTTTTCCCCAAATCCCTTGGCTAAGGATTCTGCTTTTTGTTTGGCATCGACAATCGCCGCTTGGCGCGCCTTGGCCACATACTCGGCCTCTTTACTCGATTTAAGGGCGATATTATTAACCCTGTTGATCCCCTCCTCTAAGGCGGAGTCCAAAATCGTATTTAAACGTGCCAAATCGTTAATAGTCACAGTGACTTGGCGACTCGCGGTGTAACCAGTTAGCTCAGGTGCTTTATCCTGCGCATACACATATTGGGGTTGCAGATTTAAGTTGGCGCTTTGGATCTGCTCCTTGGTAATCCCCGCGGCCGTCAAACGGGCGATAAATTTCGCCACCGCCGCATCCGAGTTATCTTTAGCCGCCTTAGCGTCTTTCTCGGTGACAGCCACTTCGACATTAAGCTCAGCCATATCCGGCTCGACTTGAATTTGGCTTACGCCCATGGTTTCGATATGGGGAAAGTCCACATCGGCAGCCACTGCGGTGGCTGTAAATACACCAGAGAAAAGACCACCAGCCACTAATACAGCTAAAAGAGAATGCTTCATTATTAACTCCAACTAAATCATTTAAGGCGAGACTGCCTTGATTCTAATGCGATGGCTATCAGCTAAAAGTGTGACTCGCCATCTGCTAGCCATACAAACGAATCATACAAACTATCCCTATAAACGCGGGTAAACATAAAAAGGGTTACTTTTTTTAAAACTTTTTAAATTGGCAAAACTTATCAGCCTATCGCTAAAATCCTCTTCCACAAGCACTCAAGCTACAGTTGTGACTTTCCATACGAGCACGCATACGAGCCAGTCAGTCTCTAACTGGTAGAAACGCACTCTTAGCTGTACACTTTTCACCCAAAGACACTGTACCTTTTAATCACTTCAGGTATAATCCGCGCTCTTTTTACGGCGCTCTTTTATCAGCATCAGCGAGACACCATGACAGTTGAAACTTTTCATCCTAAGCAAACTACCACGCTTGAGACCCCTGCCAAAACATTGGAAGCCGCCAGTGCTGACTCTGTTAATACGGGCAATGCTGCCACAGGCAATCGCATCGGTTTTGTGTCTTTAGGTTGTCCAAAAAACCTCGTGGACTCAGAGCGCATTCTGACCCAATTACGCATCGACGGCTATGAAGTCACCAACAGCTACGACAATGCCGATCTGGTAATCGTTAATACCTGTGGTTTTATCGACGCGGCGGTTGAAGAATCCTTAGATGCGGTGCGCGAAGCCCTAGAAGAAAACGGCAAAGTAATCGTAACGGGCTGTTTAGGCGCTAAAGAAAACCAAATCCGTGAAGTACACCCAGACGTGCTCGAAATTACTGGCCCACACAGCTACGAAGCCGTGTTAAAGCACGTTCACAAGTACGTGCCAAAACCTGAGCACAACCCATTTACCTCGTTAATCCCACAAACTGGGGTTAAGTTAACGCCTAAACATTACGCTTACTTAAAGATTTCAGAAGGTTGCGACAACCGTTGTACCTTCTGCATCATCCCAGCACTGCGTGGCGATTTAGATAGCCGCGGCGCAGGTAGCGTATTAGATGAAGCCAAACGTTTAGTTGAAGCTGGCGTACAAGAAATTTTAGTCGTGAGCCAAGACACCTCTGCCTATGGTAAAGACAAGGGCGGCCGCACCGATTTTTGGAACGGTATGCCAGTTAAGCAAGACATCACTAGCCTTGCTCGCCAACTGGGCAAGATGGGCGCTTGGGTACGTTTACACTACATCTACCCATACCCATGGGTAGACGATCTGATCCCATTAATGGCCGAAGGTTTAATCCTGCCATACCTAGATATTCCGATGCAGCACGCCAGCCCACGCATCCTGAAGATGATGAAGCGTCCAGGCCGTGTTGACCGTCAGTTAGAAGCCATCCAACGTTGGCGCGAAATCTGCCCAGATTTGGTGATCCGCTCAACCTTTATCGTGGGCTTCCCTGGCGAAACCGAAGAAGACTTCGAAATGCTGCTCGACTTCCTGCGTGAAGCGCGCCTCGACCGCGTTGGCTGCTTCAAGTACTCAGAAGTGGAAGGCGCTGTCGCCAACACCATCGCTGAACTTATCAGTGAAGACGTGAAGGAAGACAGATACCACAGATTTATGGAAGTCCAAGCCGAGATCAGCGCTGAGCGTTTAGCGCGTTTCGTTGGCCGCACTATGGATATTCTGATCGATGATGTTGACGAAGAAGGCGCGATTGGCCGCAGCTTCGCCGATGCCCCAGAAATCGACGGCATGGTATTTATCAACGGTGAAACTGAACTCGAACCCGGCATGTTAGTTCGCGCGGTGATCACTCACTCGGACGAGCACGATCTGTGGGCCGAGTTAGTGGATGCCGATGCAGAGGATGAAGTCGAGGCTTAAGCCTTCAAATCATTCAAGTTTTAATAAAACGAGCCACAATCTCAATTGTGGCTCGTTTTTTTATGGGCAAAATCTGGCTAATTCTCTCAATAGGTGAGGACTAACTCTCAATAGTTGAAGGCTAGATAGTGCGACAAAAGGGATTGAAAAGGAAATCGCAAGGCAATGTGAGGGAGGAGTCTAGCAGGGATAAAATGAGCAGGACTAACGCGGCAAAAACGTTAAAACATCATCCCCATAAAGTCGAAAGGGGTATCGCCCCTGTGCTGATACCCCTTTCGGTTTGCTGCTTTACGGTTATAAGACCCTTTGCCCTTTTTCGGCTTTTCGGTACGCATCCGAAATAACGGACTGGTCACCAGCGCCTTAAGTGCATTGTCTGTAATGGTGCCGCGACCATTTTCATGCTCTTGCACACTCTGGGCTGTTACTTTTGCCACATTTACCTTCGTCATAATGACTCCTCAATTAATCCTCAATTCATCCTATATTGGTCAAGGGCCAAGTTAATCATTCTCAGCCAGCGGCGACACTATAAACCAATCTAAAAAGATGTACAGAGTTTGTGCAAAACCGCAAAGAATCGCTCTTTTTATTATCAAAAAGTATGATAGATTAATCCAACAAAAATAATACATTAGGCTAACAAGCCTTCATTTAAAGTCGCTATTTAGCGATACGATTACCCTTTGTAATCACAGGATAGGGAGTGATTAATTTTGCCGTTTGCAGTGATTTATCGGCCATTACTGAGCCTACTTTGCCTATTACTCATCCTATCCCCCAGCCTAGCGCAGGCTTTTTCAAGCTCTGAGTGTGTTATTAGCATGGGCTATCGCACCAGTGAACGCCGCCCCTTTATCGAACAGGAACCTAATAACCAAGGGTTTTACTACGATATTTACCAAGTCGCGGCTGAAAGAGTGGGGTGTAAATTACGGGTAATTCGAGCACCTAAACTGCGTATTTTGCGGGATCTCAAACTCGGAAATATCGATTTTTATCCTGGGCTGCATTTTAGTGAAGAACGTGCCCAATTTACCTATTTTATTCCTAACGGTCTGTCGGAGCGCATTATTGGAATTAGCCGAGCGGGTGCGGCAAATGTTGGTTCATTAGAGCAGTTATCACAGAGCGGTATGACGCTATTAATCGCCCCGGGCAGCTACGACTTTAATGGCATATCCGAAACCATGTCGGTCCGTAAACCGCCAGAACTCAATGTGCCTAAGGCCTTAGATTACCTTATTAGTGGCCAAGGGGACTTTTTTATCTACGATCAAGCAACCATCAGTTATTACCTTAAAAATCGAGATACAAGCCAATTTAAGCTACACCCTAATTGCTGCCAGCAACCTCAAGCTATGTATCTGGGATTTTCGAAAAAAAGCCGCCATTTTCGTGGGCAACATAACCCTAACTATCGCGCCGATCTTCCCTTAAGTCCGAATAACAGCCCAAGCGTACTCGCTGAAGATTCAAAGGCCTACGAATTTGCCAAAGCACTCGCCGCCATGGATGCAGAAGGGGAAACCCAGCGTATCTACTTCAATCACTTCAGTTAATCCTAGGGCGCGTTAAACAACGCTGCTTATTACCCTCACATTGGCACTAGCTTATCCTCATCTTGGTGCTAGCAAGCACTTCAGGCCGCTATTTCAGCTTTATCTTTATAAGCTCTGCGACAATATGCCGCACTTGTCACACTTAGATGATCTTTATAATGCAGCGCAATTTATCTAAGTGAATGGAAGACAATAAGATGGCTGCAAACGCTTCAACTATTCCCCACGGCTTTAAATGCTCCGCAATCGCCAGCGCGCTGACCTTAGCATTAGGCGCTTCAGTTGCCTCACAGGCCATAGCCGACGAGACAAATCAAACTCAAATTGAACGTATTCAAGTCCATGGCGAACAGAGTATTGGCCGTAATGCCTTAGGCTCGGCCGATGCCTTGCTAAAAGACCAAGGCGTCGATTTCTCCGAAGCGGGCGGCGTTTCTGCCTTGCCCGTACTCAATGGCATGATGGGCGATCGCATTAAAGTGTTAGTCGATGGCGCAGATATCACCGCCTCCTGTGCTAACCAAATGAACCCACCACTATCCTACGTGTCCGCTAACCAAATCAGCTCGGTAGAAGTGGTCGCGGGCGTGTCCCCCGTCAGTGCGGGCGGCGACAATATCGCCGGGGTGATTAAGGTTAATAGCCTCAATCCAAAGTTTAACGACAGCGACAACCTCAGCTTTGAAAGCGGTGAAATCTCATCGGGATACCGCAGCACCAGCGATGCCTTCTTACTCGGCGCTAAGGCTGGGATTGCCAGTAAGGACCTAAGTTTCAGTTATCAAGGCGCCTATGAAGACGCCAATAGCTACCACGATGGTCAGGGCGATAAAGTACTCGATACCCTCTATCGCGCCCAAAACCATGCATTAACAGCGGCATGGCGCGATGACACACAACAACTGGCGATTAAGCTAACGCACCAAGCGATCCCATTTCAAGGTTTTCCTAACCAATACATGGATATGACGGATAACAAGAGTTACGGCGCCCTAGTCCGTTACCTGCGGGATTTAGATAATGACGGTGAATTTAGCGCCCAGTTAAACTGGCACAGTGTGAAGCATGAAATGGGCTTCTTCACCCCAGAAAAAACTGGCAAGATGCCAATGAATACAGAGGGTAGCGATTACAGCTACCAACTGCATTGGCGCTTACCTATGGGCGATAACAGCACGCTACTCATCGGCCAGGAATTTTATAACTATCAACTCGATGATACTTGGCCAGCGGTGCCCGGCACTATGATGGCCCCCAATGACTATATCAATATCAACGACGGTGAGCGCCGCCGCGCCGCAGTTTATGGCGAGTGGCAGCAAAACCTCACGCCACTCTGGTGGTTGTCTGCTGGGGTGCGTTATGAATATGTCACTACAAATACTGGCGAAGTGCAGGCCTACAGCAATATGCCCATGATGGGCATGCCCAATGTGGATGCCGAGGCGGCAAAAGCCTTTAATGCCATGGATAGAAGCCGTGACGACAACCTAATCGATGCGACATTGCTGGCACGTTATCAATTGTCGGCCAAACAACAATTGGAATTTGGCTTAGCCCGTAAAAACCGCGCACCAAACCTGTACGAGCGTTACAGCTGGGGCCGCGGCGTGATGGCAACCACAATGATCGGCTGGTATGGCGACGGTAACGGCTATGTCGGCAACCCAGATCTTAAGCCTGAAACGGCGCATACTCTGAGCGCGGCCTACAAGTTTAATGGCGATGAATGGCAATTCTCGACCACGGCTTGGTATAGCGCTGTAACCGACTATATTGATGCCGAGGTGATTGGCAGCTTTAACCGTACAGGCCTTGCCAGCGGTAAACGCAATATCCTTAAATTCACCAACGAAGATGCCAATTTATATGGCGCTAAGTTTAGTGCGGTCTACCTATTAGCCAATACCGACAGCGGAAAATGGCAGATGCTGGGTAAGCTCGATATCACCCGCGGCGAGCGTGATGAGGGTAATGAGGGTAATGAGCCACTTTATCAAATCAAACCGCTACAAACCGAGTTAGCCCTTAGCCATCAACTGGGTGATTGGGAAAACCGCCTATCATGGCAATGGGTAGCGACTAAGGATAAAGTCGATGAGCGCCGTTTAGAAAATGAGACCGACAGCTATTCGCTGTTAAATTTAAGCAGCAGTGTTAAATGGCAAGAGCTGAGTTTAACCCTTGCAATCAACAACCTGTTTGATACTTACTACGAACTACCACTGGGTGGTGTCAACCTTGCCGAATTTAAGGCCGATAGTACTGGTGGCTTTAGCCAAGTCGCAGGTTCGGGTCGCTCATTTGAATTAAGTGCCAGCTACAAATTCTAATGAGCACCGCCGCTAACAAGTGGTGATGCAATTTAGGGCGGGTCAGTTAAATCAAAAAGGGCAAATGCAGCTGCATTTGCCCTTTTGTGTTTCAATTGACTGAACCGTTATATGCCGCTGGCTAGTTACCCGCGACCTTCATCTCGGATAATAAAATTCCGCCGGTGCGGATAGATGAACGTAAATCGAAGTCTTTACTGACCGCCTGAATCCCACGGAACATATCCTTAAGATTGCCAGCAATGGTAATTTCTTCAACGGGGAACTGGATTTCACCATTTTCGACATAAAAACCAGCGGCGCCGCGGGAATAATCCCCCGTTACCATATTCACACCTTGGCCCATCACTTCAGTGACAATCAAGCCCGTACCCATGCCTTTGACTAGCTCATCAAAACTTTGACCAGTGTGCGCCAGCGTCCAGTTGTAAATCCCGCCCGCATGACCTGTGTTAGGTAGGCTCAATTTGCGCGCCGAATAACTGGTTAGTAAATAGGTTTCTAATATGCCGCGATCGATAATGCGTCTATCTTGGGTCGCCACGCCTTCGCTATCGTAGTTGGCACTGGCGAGTGCGCCTAATAGATGCGGCTGTTCTTCAATATTGAACCAGTCAGGGAAGATTTGGGTGTGAATGGCATCGAGTAAGAAACTTGATTTACGATACAAACTACCGCCACTGATGGCACCAATCAAATGGCCGATTAAGCCAGTCGCAATCTCTGGCGCCAGTAATATTGGCAAACGGGTGGTGGCAATCTTACGTGCCCCTAAACGGCTCACGGTTTTCTCGGCGGTTTTTAGCCCCACCGATTCAGGTGAAAGCATCTCATTGAATTTACGGGCGATAGTGTAATCGTAATCCCGCTGCATATTGCCGTCACTGTCTTCACCGATCACGCTGCAACTTAAGCTATAGCGCGAGCTGCAATAGCCATTTAAGAAGCCGTGGCTATTACCGTAAACCTTAACCGACGTATGGGCGTTTGCGCTGGCGCCATCAGAGTTATTGATGCGCGGATCGGCATCGAGCGCCGCGGTTTCGGCGCGAATGGCCAATTGGGCTAATTCGTCGGGGGAAATATCTTCAGGATAATAGAGTTTAAGATCGCGGATCTCAGTCGCCATTAAGGCTTTATCGGCTAAACCGCTAAACGGGTCGGCCGAGGTGTAACGGGCGATATCATCTGCCGCTTTAACCGCAAGAGCAATGGCTTCAGGACTGAGATCTGAGGTAGATGAACTGCCCTTGCAACCATCGCGATAAACCGTAATACCGAGGGCGCCATCTTTATTAAACTCTACCGTTTCAACTTCCTTTAAACGGGTTGAAACCGATAATCCCTGTTGTTTACTGATCGCCACTTCAGCGGCATTTGTCCCTAATTTATTCGCATATTCGAGGGCCACAGCAACCGCATCTTTCAGCGCGGTCAATTCACTATCGATTCTGTTCAAAGACACAAAGCAACTCTTTCGTTATAGGCAATGGCGCTAGCATAACAAACACCTATCCCATTCTCATTATTTATTGCGCGCTTTACTGATTGAATCGCGCTTTAACTAGGCGAATTTTGGCGGGAGATGTTATTATTAGCGCGTTATTTAACTGAGGTTTTATCTATATGAAGATTGTTGGTGATTCAGAACATTTTAAACAGCCCTATGACAGTAACGACGATTATGTCAGTAAAACTGAGGATAAGCGTGACTGCGAAGCGGCTCAAAAAGTCGGTATGGAACTGGTCTCACTCAGCAAAACCCAGCTAGATAAAATCGAGCTGGACGAGCACTTGTACGACAGCATTCAGCAAGCTCATAAGATTAAGCCAAAGACCGAAGCCTATCGCCGCCATATGCAGTATATCGGCAAGCTGATGCGTAACGTCGATATTGAACCTATCAAGGCGTCGCTCGCGGTCGTGCTTAACAAAAACAGCAACGAAACCGCCAAGTTGCAAATGTTCGAGAAAATGCGTGAGCGTTTACTCACACAAGGCGACGGTGAAATCCAAACGTTAGTGGAACATTACCCACAGTTGGACAGACAAAAACTGCGTACCTTAGTGCGCCAAGCAACCAAAGAGCTGGCAAAAGGTCCTGAGTCTAAATCCTCAAAAGAGCTGTTTAAATATTTACGCAGCGAAATCCAAGACTAGCGTGTTGAGTTTTTGAGATTACATTTTACTGTTCAAGCAAGCTCTAGCTCGCGAAGCGAGGGATAACACATCGTTATTCAACTCAAATGACGGGCGGCTCTTATGATTAAAAGTAAGAGTAAGAGCTTGCCAGAACACCCTCTTGGCCAGCATATGGCTGCAAAATAACCCTGAAAGTCAACACGCCCCAATCCCCGCACTTCGGAATATTGCCTTAGGCGCTAGGCGCGATTTAGCAAAAGTTAATGTCTCTAACCTTGCTTTCTATGGGTCAACAAAACTGGGAAAATTTTATCCACGAGTTTTGCAAACGAACAACATGGCGTCTCCAGTCGGCGTAAAAAAATGTCGTTCACTCTTAAGCGAACGACATTAGCATACCTCAGTGCTGTTACTTTATGAGTCAATACCTTAGTTAACTCTGCAACTCTACTGCTTTGCGCAAACGTAGGCTGCGCAGCGCCAAATACAACATCCCTACAGCTCCCCAAATTAAGCCAAGTTCTAAGGACTGAGGCTCGAGGTTAATCCACAGCACGCCAATGGTTGCCGCACCACACAGGGGCAAGATGAAATACTGCAAATGTTCCTTAAGGGATTGATTACGTTTTTCTTTAATATAAAACTGCACTATCACCGACAGGTTAACGAAGGTAAAAGCCACTAAGGCGCCGAAATTGACCAAAGCCAAGGCCATTTCTAAATCAAATGACACCGCCGAAAGCGCCAGTAACCCCACCAGAATCACGTTAAATGCCGGAGTACGCCATTTAGGGTGAACATAACCAAAACCTTTATTGGGCAGCATATTGTCGCGCCCCATCACATAGAGGATGCGCGCCACCCCCGCATGAGCCGCCATGCCCGATGCTAGCACCGCAATCGTTGTCGCCACCAGCACGATAGACTGGAATAAATTACCCCCCACATACAGGGCAATCTCAGGCAGCACAGCGTCTAACTGCTGGAAGCGAGAAATATCAGGGAAATAGAGTTGTAAGAAATAGGACACGCTCACAAAAATCACCCCGCCAATCAGCGCTGTCAGTACAATGGCGCGGGGGATCACTCGCTTAGCGTCCTTGGTTTCTTCACTCAATGAACTTAAGCCATCAAAGCCTAAGAAGGAGAAACACAGAATGGTTGCACCGGTAAAGAGCGGCGCTAAGGTTATCTGCTCCGAATAGAATGGACGCACGCTGGCAATGACCCCTTCACCTTCGCCAAGGGACAAGCTATGGGCCATTAAACCGATGAAGACTAAGATAATGGCTATCTGAGCAAATACGATAACGCCATTAAAATTCGCAACTAAATCAATGCCTCTCAGGTTGAGTACCGTCATGACGGTGACTAAACCAAAGATGAAAATCCAAGGCTCCACGTTGGGGAACATGGCAGTAAGGTAGATTTTGGCCAATAGCATGTTGATCATCGGCATAAACATGTAATCGAGTAGCGATGACCAACCCACCATAAAACCGACATTTGGGCTAAAGGTTTTTTGGGCATAGGTATAAGCCGACCCCGCATAGGGATATTTACGCACTAAATGACCGTAGCTAAAAGCGGTAAACAGGATACCCGCTAATGCGAGCAAGTAAGAGGTGGCCACGTGGCCAGAGGTGATCTCAGAGACAATTCCGAAGGTGTCAAACACGGCCATAGGCGTGAGGTAAGCGAGCCCCATCACAACCACTTGCCATAGATTAAGGCTTTGCTTTAAGCCCGGTTTTTGTTGGCTCATATACCACCTCCGAGTGCCGTCGGTGGAATGACTAACGCAACATCTTGATTGACGGCAATGACCGAAAATCCGGTAAACAACAGCCCCATTGAATTGTCCTCAGTAAAGTAGGTTCAAGCGAACCTCGTATCATTTCCGGATGTTTACCGGCCTCTATTGGTTTAAAACCCATATATTCAAAAAGAAAATAACCGAGGCAATGAATACCTCGGTTATTTTTTCGGCGCGCATTTTCGCCTTAAACAAGCAGGAAGACAAGCAAAAAACCATAGTTTGCTTCACAGTCCTTATCTTTGTCTCAAAAATTGGCTTTTCACGTCTTTGCTAAATCACATTGATGACACTAAAAGCCAAAAGTCACATTTACCACAAAATTGACACTGCCAAACAAATGACTAATAAATGCGAACTTCAAATAAAATAAACCACAAAATCATTTTTTATATAAATTTTTAAGACTTTATGCATAATAACCATGAACTAAGAAAGCATATAAAAACAATAAAAGCTCACTTAAACCACCAGTTAATCAGAATTAACACTGTTTTTCACCAAACTAAACACAACTTAAGCACCTTAGGCTATTTTGGTTGTTTTTATCGATAAAAAGGCAAGACTCAATGAAATCTTTTAAATTCAATACCCTGTTTAGTTGCATAGCACTTACCACCGCTGTGTTGGCCGCCCCTGCAAGCGCAGAGGGTTCTGCAATGGTCAACCCGCAAGCAGGCGTTGTCGTGGGTTACTGGCATAACTGGTGTGATGGCGCAGGTTATAAAGGTGGTATCGCCCCCTGTGTGACCTTAGCGCAGGTCAATCCGCAATATAACGTTGTCGATGTTTCATTTATGAAAAGCTATGGTGCCAACGGCAGCATTCCGACCTTCAAACTCGACCCCGCAATTGGGTTAACTGAGGCACAATTTATTGATCAAATTAGTGAGCTCAATCGTCAAGGCCGAGCAGTATTAATCGCCTTAGGTGGCGCGGATGCTCACATTGAACTGCGCAATGGCCAAGAGCAAGATCTGGCAAATGAAATCATTCGGTTAGTTGAAAAATATGGCTTTGATGGGCTTGATATCGACCTCGAACAAGCCGCAGTCACCGCTGCAGACAATCAAATCGTCATTCCCGCGGCGCTAAGGATCGTTAAAGATCATTACCGTAAGCAGCAGAAAAACTTTTTAATCACTATGGCGCCTGAATTCCCCTACCTCACCACCGGCGGGAAATATGTACCTTATATCAACGCCCTTGAGGGCTATTACGATTGGATTAACCCGCAATTTTATAACCAAGGTGGCGATGGTATTTATATCGATGGTATAGGCTGGATTGCGCAAAATAATGACAATTTAAAACAAGAGTTTATCTACCATATCGCTAATGCACTCGCCAATGGCAGCCATGGGTTCACAAAAATTCCCCATGACAAACTGGTCTTTGGCATCCCGACTAATATTGATGCGGCAGCCACAGGCTATGTGAGCGATCCACAAAAACTGTTTGCCGCATTCGAACAATTAAAAAATCAAGGGCAGCCACTCCGTGGCGTAATGACATGGTCGATCAACTGGGATATGGGGAAAAATGCTGCAGGCCAAGCCTATAATGAATCATTTATTAAGGCGTACGGGCCCTTCATCCACAATCAAGACATTACCCCACCAGAGCCAGAAAACGGCAAACCCATTTTCAGCGGCCTAGGCCATGTTCGGGTCAAATTAGGTGGCGTATTTAATCCACTGGATGGCGTTAGCGCCTATGATGCCGAAGATAAAGATCTGACGGCCGACATCCAAGTGACTGGTGATGTGAATACTCAGCAACTTGGCCTTTATCCACTAACGTATAAAGTCACCGATTCAGATAACAACACTACGGAGCAAGTACGCACTGTTGAGGTGTATAACACTAAACCTGAGTTGAGTGGCATCCATAATACTAGCATCACAGTCTCAGCCCCCTTCGATCCAATGGCAGGCGTTAGCGCCACCGATGCCGAAGATGGCGATCTGACCCATAGCATCCGTATTGAAGGTGAAGTCAATAGCGACCGTATCGGCCAATATGAGCTGGTCTACAGCGTAACTGACAGTGCTGGCGAGCAATCCCGCGCAGTGCGTATCGTAACCGTCAAAGAGCAAGGTGCAGTGTGCGAAAATTTATGGAATCCAAGCAAGATTTACTTAGGCGGTGATACGGTTAGCTACGCAGGCAAAATCTGGTTAGCGGGTTGGTGGACTCAAGGTGAGCAACCAGACTTAGCCGGTCAATGGGGCGTGTGGAAATCCCAAGGTGACAGTGATTGCGATTCAGGCTTGCCTCCGGTTATCACGCCGAACTTTACGATAAGCGGTTTAGCCTCGAGCTACCCACTCACCCAAGGGCAAGTTAGCATTAACTTTAACGTCAATACCAATCAAGCGATGGAATTAACGGCTAGCCTTGTGCAGGATGAGCGCATCCACGCGAGCAGCACAGCTAACATTAATGGTAATGGCGCCATGGTATTGCAGGGAGCATCACTCGACGCAGGAGCTTATCAGCTCATCATCAGCAACAAAGATAACAGCCTCAAACAACAGTTTGCCCTGTCCTTAGTTGCAGATGACGGCGGTATCGAGCCCGGAGAATACCCAGCATACAATGCAGGTACCCAATACCAAGCCGGTGATATTGTTACCAACGCAGGTGGCGTTTACCAATGCCGACCTTGGCCAAACAGCGGATGGTGTAGCGGCTCAGCGCCTTACTATGCCCCTGGCACTGGCAGCGCTTGGCAAGATGCGTGGACTAAGCATTAATACTCGCGTTGCGGTCATATTACTTTGACAACAAGCCCTGCGGCATCTTGTGATGCCAAAGGGCAAATCTTTGGATTCATCTCACAAGCAATTCAATACCAAAGTAAAATTTCGCCCTTAAAAATCTTCCTAAGCACACTCTCGCCACCAGTTCACAAGCTAAACCCAAGCCCGCGCCCGGCGGTGAATACCTAAGAGAGCTAAGCCAAAAAATGCCGCAAATAATCCCCAAAGCTGTAACCACTTTGGCAGTACACTTGCCCACGTCGCGCCCATTTGGTTCAGCTCCAACATCCCCATAATGGCGGGCACCGCAGGGATAATCTGCGAGCCCAGCACAAGCGGCTCAGGGATTAAGGCAATCGGCCAGACAAAGCCTGAGACAAACAGGATTGGCATTGAAATTAATAGCAATACTTGAGTAGGCAAATCGCGGCGGGTAAACAAGGTGCTCATTGCGACTCCAGCCGCCGCCGTCGCCAGTAAAAACGGTAATAGCCACAGTGCGACCAGGCCAAAGCGCGCTTGAATACTCACGTTATACCAGTGGTAGCAATAGCCCACATAAAAGCTGGTAAACACCATATAAATCAACATAAACGCCATAATTCGACCGCAAACCAATTGCAGCGGCGACACCTGTTGCCAATAACCCTGATGACGCCACTGGCCTGCACCTAAAATGCCAGTACCGATCAGCAATGTTTGATGCAGGATCAGTAAAAATAACCCCGGCACGACATAAGGTGTATAGCCTAGACTTGGGTTAAACGCAGGAACACTATTTAAGTGCAGCGAGTTGAGGTTCTGCTCGGCCTCTTTAGGATTTTTCCCCTGGGCGAGCATGCCAATCCATTGAATTTGTTTACCGGCATCCATCCCCGCACTGACAAGACCTTCGGCCACAGCAGAGTAAATCAAGAAGTAACTGGCATCACCGCCGTAGCTTAAGGTTACGCCCTTACCGAGCAACAAATCGCGGCGAAATCCTTCGGGGATCACCAATAAACCGTGCGCCTTACCCGTTTCGATAAAGCGTTTCGCCTCGGAGATAGAGCCGACTTGGCCTATCACTTGGATTTTTGCACTGGCATCCGCATGGCGAATAAGTTGACGACTCAGGGAAGAATGGTCTAAATCCACCACGATAAGCTGCTGTTCTGTTGGGACTTGGTGCAAATAAGGCAAGGGATAGAGCACCGAATAAAACAGCACACCGCCAAATAGGGTCACAGCGATAGCCTTATCGCTAATAATCGCCTTTAATTCAGTGAGCACTAACTGCCATAAATTCATGTTATTGCCCCTTCACTGATAGAGATGTATCGGTGTCAGCCGCTACCGAATTGGGGGTTAGCGTTATCGGCAGTAGTTTACTCGCCAAGGTATAAATCACGGGGAGCAGGCAAATAAATCCCCAATAACTACTCAATTGCTGCGCCATCGCTGACCAAGTAGCACCGTAACTGACCACGCTCACATGGGATTCAATATAATGGCTCGATGGCATAATGAGCCGCCACCACTGGGCAAGTTGTGGCATTTCGTGGGTAGGAAAAGTGATCCCCATAAAGGCAAAGGCAGGTGCAAATAATGCGGTACAAAAACTGATGACCCGCGCACTATCACGCATCAGCACAAACACCAGTAACACCAAACTCCATACCGCCAACAGCATGATCAACTGGGCAAACAGCAGCAGCGCTATACTGCCCGCAAAAGGCAGGGCCAGATACAAATACAACCAAGCGAGGATAAACCCACCCTGTAACATCAAGATAGGCGTAAACAACAGGATCTTAGCCAACACCTTAGGCCAAAAATGCTCGGTCAATTGATTGGAGATCCCCTCCTCTGACTGTGCGGCATTAAGGTGTAACTCGCGATTTAAGCTGTTAGCCATCACCAGCATAGATAACAACTGCCAAAGGGCTACCAATACCGGCGGCACTAAAAAGCCAATGTAGTTATTGTTACGATTAAACAATGCCGTGGTCTGGCTTTTGACCGGGCTTAAATTCACCGCCACTTGTGATTTTGGTGTGCCCGTCATCAGTTGCTTAAGGCCTGCGACCTGCAACAACCCATCGCCGAGACTCAACTGAATTTGACTCGACAACAGCTTACCCACCAACAAAAACTGGCTGTTGTAGCGCACATCGATTGTGGGTGTATGGCCGGTAAGCAAATCCTTTTTCATATCATAGGGAAATACTACCACCGCATAGACCTGCGCCTGCTGCATAGCCTCGACGGCCGAGGAGAGATCGGTAAAACTCTGGGGATCGGTCACAGGATTGGCTTTGAGTTGACGGGTCAGCATCCGGCTGAGTTGGCTATGGTCTTGATCAACAATCGCCACGGGTAACTGCCGCGGTAAACCCGCACTAAATAACCACCACAGGCACAAAATCCCCAGCAGCGGAATGTAACTGATAAGGGCTAGTTGCCAAGGATCGCGCCATAGCGCCTTAAGCTCGCGGCGCACCAATGCCATGAACAACGCCATAAAGCCTACGGAGGCAGACTCTGTCGCATCGGCGTTAGTGCCATGCTCGCTCAATGGCTTAGGCTCGCTCGGTAACTTGGTCACAGTCGTTACTCTGCACTGAGCAACACAGACATACCGACGCGCAGATCCGCAATGGGCGCCGTTGGGCGTAACTCCACCTCAAAGGTGCGCATATCAAAATCGTGGCCGCTTTCGGTCGAACGCCAAGTCGCAAAATCACCCATCACACTGATATGGGAGACAGTAAACTCTACCGTTTTATCCAGCGCTGGCAGTGTTAATTGCAGTTTATCGCCCTTTTTAAAACGCTTTAGTTGATCTTCACGTACTTGGAATACCGCCCAAGCGTCCTGCATATCAATCAGACTCACCACAGGGAAACCACTCGGCGCCAGTTCACCTGCTTGCAATAATACTTCGCTGATTTCCCCAGACTTAGGCGCACGCATTTGGCTATCAGCCATAATGGCACTGACTTCTTTCACCGCGCCTTCGGCCATACGCGCATTCCCCGCCGCAGCAGCTTTGGTTTCGACCCGCGCGCCTTCTTCGGCCATTTGATACATGGCTAACGCCGCTTGTTCTGTGTATTTTGCCGCTTGCCACTGGGTAAAGGCTTCATCGCGTTTTTGCCGTGCGGCGACTCCTTCGGCAAATAAGTTTTCGACGCGGGTATAGGTAGTTTTTGCCAGTGTTGCCGCCGCTTGCGCCTTGAGCCATTGCTCTTTAGCTGCCATCACTTCTTGGCTACGGGCACCATTATTTGCCTCTTGTTGCAAGGCTTTAGCGGCATCACGGCCACCTTCGGCCTGCATCAACTTGGCATCTAGCTCTGGACTGTGGATAGCAAACAGTAAATCACCTTCATTGACACTATCGCCACGGCGCACAAGCACTTGTTCGACCCGTCCTGGCACCTTAGAGGATACGTTATATTCGCGGGCTTCAATCTGCCCCTGCAACACACTCGGCTTTGGGCTATAAGCCAGTTTGAGCCCATAGGCTAAAATAAGGCCTAATGCGACCAACGCCGTGAGAGCAAGAATTCTGTTAGCGCGCATTGATAGTCTCCTGCGATTGAGTGCCTGTGGCACTGCGACCGATAAATTCATCTAATTGACCACTGATGGCCATTAATCTGGCATAGGCTTGCACATAGCGATAACTGGCACCGAGCTGCTGGGTTTTAACGGCGCTCAGTTTTAATTCGGCATCGACCCTATCAATAGAGGTTGAAAGCCCTTGATTAAAGGCGATTTCCCTTAAACGCAGGTTCTCGGTGGCCAGTTCGAGTGAGGTATTCAGGGCCTTGAACTCTTCTTCGGCCTGTAATAACTGGCGGTAACTTTGGTCGAGCAGCAAACTTAAGTCTTGGCGTGTCTGCGCCTTAGTGTAACGGGCTTGCAGCAAGGCACTCTTAGCCGCTTCCACTTTACCGCTGCGGCCATCGCGGCTCAGCAAGGGCACTTTTACACCGACACCGACCATCCAGTCCGGTTCTACCTTAGAAAACAAGCTGTCATCTTCGTATAAGGTGTAATTACCAAAGAGGAAAACCGTGGGGTGATATTTACCTTTCTCTAAGGAAACCAAACCATTCGCCTGCGCCTCTTTAGCCTCAAGTAGCTTAAGCGCCGGGTGTTGATTTAAGGTCATTTGGGTCAAGTCCCCCAATGACGGCGCCTGTGGCAGCACAAATAGCGGCGAGTTAGTACTAACATCACTCCGTTGCAACATACGCGATAGGGCGATAACGGCCATTTCATGTTGGCGGCGGGCGCTGCCTAAATTGACCTTAGCGTTGTCTAAGGCCACTTGAGCATTGAGGCGCTCGACCTTAGCGATTTGCCCCTCGCGCTCTAGCGCTAGCGCGTGGTCAACGTGCTTAGTTAAGGAGGCCACCAGCTCGGTTTGGGTGCTGACGAGGGATTGAGTCACATCGACGGCATAATAACGATCAACCAACTGAGTGAATAAGTCGCGAGTTGCTAACTGTAATTCCTGTTGTTTCTCGGCCACCATGGCGGCATGAATGCCTTGAGCCGCAGTGATCTGGCCGCCGGTATAAATCGGCCACATCGCCTGTAAGCTGGCGCGAAAAATATCTTGCTCGGTAAAGGGCGTGACAAATAATGAACCCGGAATACTCGCCAATATGCCACCTAATTCAGGAGGTAATGGCAATGAACCCGAGGCAAGGGGATTAAGATCCCTTAAATCTAATTCAATTGGTTTTTCGAGGTGGGTATAACTGCCATTCAGACTGAGGGACGGCAGATTTAAACTTTCGCCCGCCTCTTGCTCGCCCTTGGCGCGATTCACCTCTTGGGATTGAGCCTGGAGTTTATCGCTCACCTTAAGCACTTGCTGCCAAGCCTCAGTAAAGCTACTGGGCTGGGCATAGGCCGCTAACGGCAATAGTGAGGGCAAAGGCAATAAACACAGCCATGCCAAACGTGATAGTTTCATTAACACCTCTAGAGTAGTTACTCTAATTTCCTTTGCAAATGATAACATCCATCATGGAAGGCGGCTAGAACCCACCGCTGGAAGTGTAAGATGGGTTCTAAAATAAGTACTTAGCCAATAAACGTAGGAGCTTCTAGCTTCTAGCTTCTCGTTTTACGCAGTACCGCCTACGGTCAGCTTATCGAGCTTAAGGGTCGGTTGACCGACACCCACAGGCACGCTTTGGCCATCTTTACCACACACACCAACGCCCTTATCTAGGGCCATGTCGTTACCCACCATGGAAATCTGGCTCATGGCTTCTGGGCCATTACCAATCAGGGTAGCGCCCTTAATTGCTTGAGTCACTTCACCATTTTCAATCAGATAGGCTTCAGAGGCGGAGAACACAAACTTGCCTGAAGTGATATCGACCTGGCCGCCACCAAAGTTAGGCGCATAAATGCCCTTCTTCACCGACTTGATGATCTCGCTCGGATCAGACTCGCCCGCCGTCATATAAGTGTTAGTCATACGAGGCATAGGTAGATGCGCATAGGATTCACGGCGACCATTGCCCGTTGGTGCTACGCCCATCAGGCGCGCATTTAATTTATCTTGTATGTAACCTTTGAGAATACCGTCTTCGATTAACACGGTTCTCTGGGTTTGTACGCCTTCATCGTCGATGCTCAATGAGCCTCGACGATTCGCAAGCGTGCCATCGTCCACCACTGTCACCAGTTTCGACGCCACTTGCTGGCCGACCATACCACTAAAGGCGCTGCTGCCCTTGCGGTTAAAGTCACCTTCCAGACCATGGCCTACAGCCTCATGCAATAACACCCCTGGCCAACCATTACCGAGCACCACGGGCATTTCTCCGGCGGGCGCATCAATGGCATTGAGGTTAACTTGTGCCTGACGCACCGCTTCACGGGCAAAGGCAAAGCACATCGGCAAACTGGTTTCATCATTTACCATAAACACGCTGTAATCGTGACGACCACCGCCACCGGCACTGCCACGTTCACGCTTGCCATTTTCTTCTAAAATCACGCTGCAATTAAAGCGCACTAACGGGCGAATATCGGCAGCCAAGGTGCCATCGCTGGCAGCGACCAAGATTTCTTCGTGCACACCAGCAAGGCTAATCACCACTTGAATAATGCGACTGTCGAGGCTACGAACATAAGCATCAGCCTCTTTCAGCAGGTTGATTTTTTTCACTTCTTCCATGGCGGCGATAGGGTCGAGACTATCGTACAGCGCCAAGGCTTGTTGGCGTTTGAAGGCCTGAACCTTGGCCTGCTCACCCGCCCCTGCAATACCGCGCGCCGCCTCGGCCGCAGCGCTTAAGGCCGCTGGCGTAATATCATCGGCATAGGCAAAACCGGTTTTCTCGCCGCTGATAGCACGCACACCGACACCACGTTCGATATGGAAGCTACCATCTTTAATAATGCCATCTTCGAGCACCCAAGATTCGTGGCGACTGCCTTGGAAATAGAGATCGGAAAAATCGACTTTATGTTGATGTATGGTGTTTAAATAACTTTGTAACCCATCTAGGGCTAAGCCACCCTTTAATAAACTTTGCTCTACTTGTGCTAAAAAAGGCATCGCGGTTCTCTCTGAAAGCTTGGCTAAAATTGGCAACTCACTCATTTTTAAAATAACTTAAATTCGCTGTGAGTCTATTTCATCTAAATCTGTTGAAGGCTTAATCTGTTCAAGGTTTAAGGTTCGGTGCAGTAAAGCGATTATGTTGCGCCACGGGCATTTTACTGCGGATGCTGTGCACCTCGGCCACATCGATATCGGCATGTACCCAACCTGTACCGGTTTTCTGCTCGGCAATTACCTCGCCCCAAGGGCCTATCACCATGCTCTGCCCCCAGGTCTCACGACTACCTTCGTTATGGGCGCCCCATTGGGCTGCGGCCAAAATAAAGCATTGGGTTTCAATGGCTCTGGCCTGTAATAACACCTGCCAATGGGCTTCTCCCGTGACCTTAGTAAAAGCCGAAGGCACGGTAATAATCTCGGCTCCCGCAAGGCGCAGCGCCCTAAATAAGTCCGGAAAGCGTAAATCATAACAGATGGTCAAGCCAATTTTGCCAAAAGGGGTGTCGATGACACTGATATGATTGCCGGGGCAGAAGGTTTCACTCTCGCGGTATTGCTTAGTGCCGTCGGCGACATCCACATCAAACAGATGCAGTTTATCGTATTGCCCTAAGGTATCACCTTTATCATCAAACAGATAACAGCGGCTGTAGACGCGCCCATCCGCCGCCAGCGCGGGGATGGTTCCCGCCACCATATACACGCAGTAACGGGCGGCTAAGGCACTTAAGGCGGATTTTAACGGGCTAAGATGACTATCACCCGCATAGGCGAGTTGTTGACTCTCATGACCACCAAACAGCAAGCTGCATTCTGGCAGCACCACTAAATGCGGGGCATTTTTGTCCCATTGCAGGCGCTCACGGGTTAATTCCTCAAGCTGCGATTCGATAAACAACAGATTCGCGCTGACGTCGCGACTGCTCTGACATTGCAACAGGCTGATGCGCATGACTATCTCCTTGAATTGTGTTTATCGACAATACCACCTTGGGGCTCACAGGCTTAGGTTGTTCTGGTTCGGCTTTAGGCGGCTCAGCAGGCTCAACCTTAGGGAGCGTCGGCGTTTGCGGCGATGTCTCTTCCTTAACAGCTTTTACAGGTTTCTCTTTAGCTTTATCAGCATCTAGCGCAGGTTGCTCGTTGTTTTTTTCGGGCTCGACGGGCGGCTTATCGTCTGTCTTGGTCGGGGCGCTATTCTTGACGGGTGGCGCATCATTCGGCTCAGCACCCTCGGTTAGCGCTGGCAATTCGCCCCCCACCATAGGCAGAATCGACTCGGGGATTTCAATCTCTTTACTCTTACGTTCCAGTTCCTCTACCACAGGCTCAGACATAGTGCCCGTTACTCGGAAACGGATCTCAGAGATCACCTCAATCACAGGCTCTAACACTTTGGTTAAGGCAAACGCCCCAAGCCCGAGCGTCCACGCACTGGTACTGAGCAGCACCACAGTTGGCACACTTGAGGCCAGTTGCGGAACAAAACGGATATCGTAATTTAAGCTTTCGCTGGTGAGATCCGTATAGCCGCGCACCTTCATATTACCTGCAATCGCATCCATTTCAGTGTCCGTAGTTTTCACTACACCATTATCGATTTGCAGATTACCGGTAAAGGAATTGAAGTACATGCCTTGACCAAATACATCACTGAAATCTAAGGACAATTTACGTACTAATGAATCGAGGCTAAACAGTGAGAAAATCCGTGCGCCCTTATCGCTCACTTGGGATAAATGGCCTTTGCCCAATTCAAATTTGACTTTACCATTCAAGGTTTCAAGGGAAAACGCATAGGGTGCACCTTGCCAAGCTAGCTCGGCATTCACCTTCAATGGAGCTTCATTTACACCGGGATCGATCCCAAGTTGGTGACTCAAATAGCTAAACTGACTAGCATTCAAACTGACGGATAACTCGGTTTGATTTTGACCATTCTGCTGTTGCCAAATTCCATTCCCCTGCAAAGACACCTCAGGAGTGGTTAAAGATAACGTCTGAATGCGGTAACCCGAGGCTTGCGGACTTGCTTGCACCACTAACTGGCCAAATGGCTTATCGAAAAAACGAAAATCCTCTACATTCACCGCAACAGGCGGCAAATTAGTGAGCACCTGCTCCGCCGCAAAATCCGCTTCACCTTCAGGCTTCACATTGGGTGAAAAATAGAACTTACTGGCAGTCACTTTTAAACCTTGCGTCAACCAATTAGGGTAAAAATCTACCGTTCCTTCAAACTCACTGGCTTTGGCATCGAAGCGCCAACCATTTTCATTGGGTTTGGCGCTGAGTCTCAACTCTGTAAGCCCTTGCCCTAATAAATCAAACTTGCCGATATTTGCATCAATCCCAGCCACTGAAGGGAATAAGTTAGCGTTATTTGCCTCTTCCACCAAAATACCAGTGCGAGTCGGTTTGTTATCTGAAGCAACAAAGGCATTAATTACGGGTAACCAATTAGCTAACTTGCCACTGGTTACATCAATCTTAATATGTCCAAGCTCGGTATTGGGCACCTCGGTAGCCTCGAAGAGTCGCCCTAATAGCAGATCGAAATAACTGAATTGCGTACCTTTTTCAGCCTCAAAGCCGCCAATAAACTCAGCTTGTTTATCGAGTTTGACCCTCAGGGTTGAAGTCTGCTGATCACCAGAAAACTCGGCCATTAAAGGCCTAGGCTCGTCAGCAGGTTTTGCGAAAATGCCCGGTAATGTTAAGGTGGCACCGACCAGATCGGAACCTAAATTGGCTTGAATTTGATAGCCTTGCTCATCGAATATCATGCTCAAGTTACCGCCCCAAGCGACTTTACCTTGGTAAAACTTACTTAAGGGATTTTGTAACTCTAAGGGTAAACGACTGAGATCCCAACGACTCTTCATATCCACATTCAGCGCAAAATCTTTACCTTCGGGTTGAGTGGCAAAACTAAACTCCAAGGGCTGCTCAAACAGGCGAGACTTAATCCCTTTGCCTTCGACTATCTCGTTGGCAAATTGCACTGTGCCCGTCACCGCCTTGAGTTGTAACCCTGGCTGCGCAATAAACACCGGCGTGTTATCAAACATAATTTGACCGCGGATATCCTCAGCCTCACCCTCATACAAGGGAATACTAATATCTAAATTCCCCGTTACCGCGCCCTGCACTTGCACAACCTTTAAGGTTTTGCCCACAGTATCGGCAAGGGGAGAAGCCTGTAGCGCTTGAGTCGCAGCACTGCCTTGGGTCGCAAGATCGGCCTGAATTTTTAACAGCGAATGCTCGCCTAACTCGGGAATAAACACGTGGGCACCATCGGCAACCACATTCATCAACTTACCTTGGTTAACCCAGATATCCATGCGGGCATTTTCAAACAAGGCATCGAGGGAAAGATCAGTGACTGCGGGCCAATCCGGTTGGAATTGGTATTCGGCATTGTTTAAGGTAAATGCCGCTTGGAACACACCGCTATTATCCTCAAAGGGAAAACTCGATAATGCCCCCTGCCATAATACTTGGGCGTTTTGACTCTGCCCCGCTTTAATCGCACCATCCAGATACTCAACCAGTGACTCGCCCATGGCTTTGATCGGGAAGTATTTATCCGCATTGGCGGCATTTTTGACTTCAACATTGGCGGCAAGGGACATACTGGTAGCAGCGCTAAAATCCAGCTTTAGAGCAGCAGCAAGACCAATATCGTCGTTTTCGAACTGCACCTGAGGCACAGATAAGGTTGCCCTTTGGGTATCGAAGGCACCGGTTAACGCCGCGCCATGCAGCACTAAAGGCGCTGAAAATTGATCGCCAAAATCGAGAGTATAGGTCTGCTCTGGCAGCGAAAACACTAAGCTGTCATTCTGCCACTGCAACTTAATGTCTAATGGGTTGGTGTTAGGTATGCCTTCAACTTTCTGCCAATGCAATTGCTGGATATGTGTACTGGCGAGCAAGGGTTGCTTGGCGCTTTGATAGAGGCGAATCGGCCCAACACTGCCTTCGGGCGCGAGCTGAAACCATTGCTGCAATACGGCTAAGTCGACACCAGGGAAAAGCGGTAGCAATGGAAATAACGTGTCTAAATCCAAACGGCTAACATAGGCATATAAAGCATCGTCTTGCTGCTTGGCCGCAAACTTCAGCTCGGGCCAATGCACCCCATTGGTGATAAAATCCAAATGAGTGCTGCTGATCTCCCAACCTGCCGCGTTTGGCTCCCAATGAATGCTACCGGACTGGATCTCAAACTTTTGCGGTTGACCTTGCATCGACCATTGCAACCAACTTGGCTCAAACTGCACGAGTCCAGAACGTAAACTTCGATGGGCAAAATCAAACCACGCCTTAAGATTGACTATCCCTTCTAAGGGCAGTTTTTTGCTCGGATCATAGGGATTAGGTTGGCGTGATGCCCATTCGCCCAAATCTAAGGACTGAGCCGCCAGATAAACTTGTCCAGTTAAACTCTCGGGCGCTGTAGCATCGCCGTTAATATCGAGTTGCAGGCTGAGCGATTCCTTAACCAAGGTATTGTTATCGAGGTAAATTTCCCCCGCGCCGCGGTGGCGCTCACCACTATTACGCCAGTTAAGGTGGCGAACGTGGATGGGTCGATATTCATGTTGCAAGCTAAGCAGTTGCACCGAAGCATCCGTCAGCGAGAAACGCTCGAGCTGCTTTAAGAGCAGCTTATACAACCAATCGGTTTGCACCGTTTGATTGGCCGCCCCCTGCGCCTTATTACCCGATAATTTATCGATATCAAGGGCAATATGAACACCATCGAAATTGACATCTTCGATGCGTGGACTGGTGGTCAGTAGCGATTGCCAAAAATCCAATTTGATTTGGACATGCTTCACCAACACGGTAACAGGGAGCTTGTCCTGCGTAGGGATCACTAAATTATCAACTGTTACCGCTGGGCCAAAGGCCTGCCACTGGGCGGATAACTCGCCAACTTGGATATCAATTTGATATTCGCTTTTTACATACTCAACTAACTGCTGGCGTACTTCATCGACCTGAGGCAATAATCCACGGATCAAGCTTACCGTCAAGGCAAACAAGACTAAGATCAGTGCCAGTAATTGCCAGCAAAAACGGCTTAGTTTTTTAGCAGTAAAAAGCGTTGCCACTACATCATCACCACGTCGTATTTATGCTGGGAATACATAGGCTCATTTTGCAGGCGAATACGCTTACCTATATAAACTTCAAGCTCGGCGACCAAATGACTTTCATCTCCACTTAAGCTGTTATAGACAGCGGGCGAGCAGTAAAGCAAAAACTCGTCGGCGTCATAGGCCCGATTCAAGCGAATAATTTCGCGGAAGATTTCATAAGAAACAGTTTCTACCGTCTTCATGCTACCCGTGCCCTGACAGGCTGGACACTCACTGCATAGCACATGCTCTAGGCTCTCGCGGGTGCGCTTACGGGTCATTTCAACTAGACCCAACCCAGAGAAACCACTGACATTAGTCTTAACTCTGTCCTTGGCGAGCGCACTATTTAAGCTATTGAGTACCCGCGTTTTATGCTCGTCGCTCAGCATATCGATAAAGTCGATAATGATGATGCCGCCGAGATTTCGCAGCCGCAGTTGCCGTGCAATCGCTTGGGTAGCTTCAAGGTTAGTGTTAAAGATGGTTTCTTCAAGATTACGGTGGCCCACAAAGGCACCAGTGTTGATATCGACCGTAGTCATAGCTTCAGTCTGATCGATAATCAGATAGCCACCAGATTTAAGCTCCACCTTACGTCCCAGAGCGCGCTGGATTTCATTTTCGACATCGTACAAATCGAAAATCGGCGCAGGACCAGAATAGTGCTCAATCTTGTCGGCGATTTCCGGCATAAACTCTTGGGCGAAGGCTTGCAGCTCGGCAAAGGTGCGGCGCGAATCGACTTGAATTCGGTCTAATTCGGTGCCGACAAAGTCGCGCACAATGCGCACCGGCAGGGCGAGATCTTGATAGAGTAATGCTACGCCACGGCGCTGACGCCGCTCGGAGACCTTAGACCATACTCGGCGCAAAAAAGCCGCATCTTGGGCAAGCTCGTCCTCACCTACGCCTTCGGCGGCGGTGCGGATAATAAAGCCGCCGTCTTCATCGACGAATGGCAGAGTGATTTTTTTAAGACGACTGCGCTCTTCTTCCTGCTCAATCCGCTGGGACACCCCAACATGGCTCGAGCCAGGCATAAACACCAAATAACGGGAAGGCAGTGTGATATCTGTGGTTAGGCGCGCACCTTTAGTGCCCAGAGGGTCTTTCACCACTTGCACCATAATATCTTGCCCTTGGCGAACCAGCTCGGCGATATCACGGACCACAAAATGGCCCTTCTCCACATCGGCGACGCATTCAGTGTGCGGCACAATGTCGGAGGCATGTAAAAACGCGGCTTTATCTAAGCCAATATCCACAAAGGCGGCTTGCATGCCAGGCAACACACGGCTGATTTTGCCCTTGTAAATATTGCCCACCAGACCACGCTTCATGCGCCGTTCAATATGAACTTCTTGCAGCACGCCGTGCTCGACTAAGGCAACGCGCGCCTCAGAGGGGGTTACATTAATCAGTAATTCTGAACCCATCTTGCGCTGAATTTTATTCGGATTTAAGCGACTGGTATTCACGACTCACCCCATTAGGGAAATTAAATTAATCTCAGTATGTTCTAAGCCTGAAAACCAATACCGCAGACTAGATAATGCCCGCCTCAGATAAGAGTTGGCGAGTTTCGACTAATGGCAAACCGACAACACAGGAGTAACTACCATCAATTGACTCGACAAAACAGCCACCTAATCCTTGGATCCCATAACTGCCCGCTTTATCCATGGGCTCTTGTGAGGCAACATAGGCATCGATATCTGCATCAGAAAGCACACAAAAACGCACTAAGGTTTCAACTAAACGCACTGCGGTATGATTGACACTTGCTAAGGCGACGGCAGTCATTACTGTGTGCACCTTGCCAGAAAGCGCACGCAGTACCCGCTTGGCATCGGCCTCATCAACTGGCTTACCTAATATTTCATTTTCAAGCACCACGATAGTATCAGAACCTAATACAGCAGGCTGTGACATACCTGAGCATAATGCAAGCCCAGCCTGGGCCTTTTCAGCCGCAAGGCGCTGAACATAATCCCGTGGTAACTCTCCTGTCTTCGGAGTTTCGTCAATATCTGGTGCTACTTGCGCAAACGTAAAATCAGCCCGTCCGAATCCAATATGAGTCAGTAATTCTTTCCGGCGCGGCGATGTCGAGGCTAAAACTAAATTCACAACTAACGAACCTTATAATGACGTCGAATGCGACGTAAAATCCAAAAAATCCAAGGCCAAAAAACGAGGCCCGATAGTGCAGGCAAAAACAGTTCAGAGTGGAATGTTGCACCATCCATCACAAACTCAACCCAATAAACAATGAGGTGATAGATAGCAATTAACAGCATTATGACCAGCGACTGTTGCCATTTCGGGAAGTTACGTAAACGCTGACAATGTAAAATAGCAATATAAATCACCAACGACATTGCCAAAGAGCGAACACCTAAAGTCGCGCCCAAGAGAATATCAAGGGCTAAGCCCATAACCCAAGCCGTCAGAATGTTATATCGGTGGGGCAATGCAATCGACCAATAGATCAAAATCATCAGTAACCAATCAGGACGCCAGGCCTCAACAATTACTGGCAGTGGCATAATTTGGCTTAAGAGCCCAACAAATAGGGTTAGCCAAACCGCGATGCGTCCATTAGCAGCTTGTAAACTCATTAGTGCACCTCTGCTGGCGGTTGGGTAGTAGCAGCGTTAGATGCCCCATTCGCGTTACTGGATGCTGCATTGGGATTACTGGGTACCACATTGACATTTGTGCCCTGAGTACCGCCTTGAGTCGCTGGCGTTCCATTACTGGTATCAGGCTTAACGTCTTGTGCAGGATGATCTGCGGCCGGTACTGGCACTTGATTAGGCAGTGTCACACCCGAATCGGGCGATGGCCAAATTAACAGGAGATAACGAATACGGTCGAGTGCCGCCAGAGGCTGAGCCGTGACTCGCGCATAACTTTGGCCATCTTCGGTAAAGACTTCCACTACCCGCGCAACCGGATACCCTTCAGGGAAGCGGTTACCTAAGCCTGAAGTGACCAGTAGGTCGCCCACACGAATATCGGTACTCTTGGCCACATGGCGTAACTCAATTTCATCAAGTTCCCCCGTCCCGTTGGCGACAAGGCGCACATCATTACGGGTAATCCGTACGGGTAAGCCATGGGACACATCAGACAGTAGTAACACTCGGCTAGTCATCTCACTGACCTGCACAACTTGCCCCACCACACCTTGCGCATCCACAACAGGCTGACCAACAAAGACGCCACTGCGGGAACCTCGGTTTAAAACCACATAATGATGGGAAGGATCGCTGGCAACCTCCATGACCTCTGCAACCATCTTGAGAGAATCCTGATAGGCAGGCGAACCTAGCAAGGCGCGTAAACGTTCGTTTTCCTGACGTAAATGCTCGAAACGCTGTAAGCGTTCACTCATTAATAATTGTTGCCTTAACAGCTCTTTATTTTGCAATGCCAACATATTGCGGGTCGCAAAACTCTCAGAAGACCAATCGAGGATCGCACTGGGGACACTCGCGAGGTATTGAATAGGGCTTAAAGCGGATGAAAGGGATTCACGGGCAGGCTCAAGGCGGTGATTTGCCGCAAGCAAAATCACCGACAGGATAATTGCCAGTGTTAAACGGAACTGGTTCGAAATACCACGAACAAAAATTGGCTTCATAGGAAAGCTAAGGCGGTGATTAGCCGCCCTATACCGAAGTTAGATTAGGTTTCTTCGGAGAACAGATCGCCGCCGTGCATATCAATCATTTCAAGGGCTTTACCACCACCGCGCGCTACACAGGTCAATGGATCATCAGCCACCATGACTGGGATTCCCGTTTCTTGCATCAATAAACGGTCTAAATCACGCAATAAGGCGCCACCACCGGTTAACACCATGCCGCGCTCAGAGATATCAGAAGCTAATTCTGGTGGTGATTGCTCTAGTGCCACCATAACCGCACTCACAATGCCCGATAATGGTTCTTGCAACGCTTCTAAAATTTCGTTGCTATTGAGCGTAAAGCTACGAGGTACACCTTCGGCCAAATTACGACCACGGACTTCAATCTCTAATACTTCATCACCTGGATAAGCAGTACCGATAGTGTGTTTGATACGCTCAGCGGTCGCTTCACCAATCAAACTACCGTAATTACGGCGAACATAATTGATGATGGCATCATCAAACTTGTCACCGCCAATACGCACAGAAGAAGAATATACCACACCATTCAAGGAGATAATGGCAACTTCAGTGGTACCACCACCGATATCAACAACCATTGAACCTGTGGCTTCAGACACAGGTAAACCAGCACCGATAGCCGCGGCCATTGGTTCTTCAATCAAATACACTTCACGGGCACCCGCGCCCATGGCTGACTCGCGGATCGCACGGCGTTCAACTTGCGTTGCGCCAACGGGAACACAGACTAAAACACGTGGGCTTGGGCGAAAAAAGCTGTTGTTATGCACTTGCTTAATAAAGTGCTGCAACATTTTCTCTGTCACATAAAAGTCTGCAATCACACCGTCTTTCATTGGACGGATTGCTTGAATATTGCCAGGAGTACGGCCTAACATCTGTTTAGCTTCTGTACCTACAGCCGCTACAGATTTCTGACCAGAGCTGTTACGCTCGCCACGTATAGCAACAACTGAAGGCTCATTGAGGACGATGCCTTCATCACGAACATAAATTAAGGTGTTAGCTGTACCCAAATCGATCGATAGATCATTAGAAAAAATGCCACGCAGCTTCTTGAACATGTAACTAGCCTGTATTCTGTGGAGTCAGAAGAAAAGAAAAATCAGCTAACTTTATCAATGCCACCCTGATTCCACAAGACCGTTGAGGTTAACAATCGCTAATGGAGTGATTTTTTTTCAAATAGACCACTCAAAAACACTATTTAATCGATAAACGCGCCTTATTGAACAAAAATCAAACAACCCAAAACCCCATTTAATACAAGCTGGCAACATGCGTAAAACCTGTATCTTGCATTTTAGCCTTAGCATGATGCTTTGAGTTCATGCAACAAAACGCATCGCATAACGATAAATCACTACGGACTAATTCCAATTCAGCAAAATCGATCTACCCCACTAATTAACTTCTCGCCAGTAGATGATTCTGTCATGACCACGGTAACGCCCAAAAAATGCACTCGCACGGGGATCGGATAAGCTGGTTGGAGACACCCCATTCCAGTTCCAATACCATTCTAACCAAGTCGGTACGTCTAAAGGCGCGGTCACTTGACCGCGATATAAGTTGCCACTAGAGGTGAGAGCTCGCCACAGCAAATCAAATTGCCCCGCTTGAAATGCTGAAGATGCGCCAGTGCGAGTAATACTCTGCCCCGTGGCTAAATCCGGGTCAAAATTGTAGCCAAGGCCTGCATTATCCACCTGCGAACCTAGGCCATAAGTGGCAATGGTGCAGCTATCATTTCCATTTATTACCCAACTAGTGCCATTCCAATACTCAGCTCTTGTCGGCATTTTAAGGATTTCAGTCTCTGGGCCATAGGTGTTATCCATCACCACTCGGCCGTGGCGTAGGGTTTGAGTGGTGATTTTCTTAGCATTACAGTTAGTGCAATTACCCGTGGTTGCCGCATCCATATCGGGCGAGGCCACATAGCTGTAAAGTCCATTTGGCCGAGGATCGTTATCCATCAACTGCACGCCAATATCGAGCAGTTCGAACGGGCCATCCTGATACAGATTGGCAGCAAGATTTGGCGTTATTCGACTAAAGGTTGCTCGATAAGCGCCATCCACCGTCGCCACACCCTGACTCCAACTATCAACCTTTACAGGCAAGGCACTTAAGCGACTCTGTAAATCGACACCATTGTTATTGTTTTCTCCGACCAATTTCGCGGTCGCAAGGGAGAATGGTGGGAAATAGTTTTGTGTCACCGCGCCGCCGATATTCAAGGCTTTGATGCTCATTGACATAGGAAAAGGTTGATCCATATAACTAAAACTGCCACAGGCAGGTAAGACAGAAACGTCTCCCACTAAAAAACTATCGGGCACAAAGCGACCAATATTGGCTGAATAGCCAATCGGAATATTCAAACTGCTGGCTGAGCCAAGATAATTAGGACTCGCCTGCGCCGTAATTTGAAATACGCCAACTTCGCTAATACTTTGATTACTGATGGTGTTGAGATTATTAGTTTGCGCGGTATGGCTATAGGAAGTGACGCCTAACACCCCATCATGGCCACCACTGGCGATACTAGGCGCAACAACTTTACTGATAAGCTTCATGGCTTGGTCGCTAAAGTTAGGTGTCGATAAGTTGCCCGAACAAAAATCCGTATCGCCATCTTTTTCCCATGCCATGGCTTGTAGTGTCATACCGAAATTCTGCCCCGCTTTACGGTAAGCACTACAGCTCATATCCGCACTTGGGCAGCTGGCACTGGCATCCACGGGTTTGACACATAATCCTGCCGGCACACTGACAAACTGATCAGAGCCTGTCATCACTAGACCTGTATCTTCCCCAGTCCCATCAAACCTAGCGTCGAGTTGAACTCGCCCTGCATCGGGGTAATTAATCTCAAGGGAGGCCACGCCATTAGTAAACCGCAAAGGAATTTGAGTGCGCAAGGCTTGGGTTTTGCCAATTGCCGTTGTTGCCCCCGTTGAATTCCCCTTAATCGTTATCGCTTGCTGCAAAGCGCTCGGAATGGATGACGGGGAAACATAAGTGCTCCAAAAACCGACGTTTTTAGTCGCATTCCCAAATACGGGAACACACTCAAGGCTTGAATTTGACTTTCTCACGGCAGAAATATTGATAGAGGTGGGCTTATTCGCCAACTTATCAGGGACATCGAAAATAAACCCACTCTCTGCGAAGCTCAACGTGCAGGAAGCCGTATTTAATGGGCCAGTGCCTTTACGGCAAAGCGTATTACTCCCTGCAATGGTGGATGGGATAGAGCTACTCACACCAATGGTTACAGGAGGTGTGGTGACATTATAACGAAGGCTGGCAGTTGCTAAGCCGTTGACAAAATTGACGCTCGGAGTATTCACCCCACCCACATACCAAGCGCCATTAGCATTGGGATTTAACGATAATTGCGCCGTAACGGGATCGGTAAATAGCTGACTACAATTAGCATTTGCACAAGCACGAATGGCCATCGTTTCCGCTTTACAGGTCAACGGTGAGCTCGAATAATCAAATTCGAAATGATGCACTTGCTGACCTACGGGGCGAGATTTTAGGGCGCACACCTTAAAATTATCAATTTCATGGTTGTTGTTGGCGCCGCCAGTAGAGCCAGTAAAAGACAAGTAAAAATCTTCAGGCACTGCGCCTTGATTAGATATGGCTCTGGCGTTAAATGCCGGAACCAGAACTTGATACCCTTGCCCATTGCGCACATCACGTTCAACTGAGACCCAGGCTTGGCTAGGAATAGTTGAATCCACCTTAATCCGATATTTATGATTGGGCGCCGCAGTTGACGTACTACGAACGTCAACTCTAGGATTTAAATTCGCTGCTGTACCAGCTAAATACTTGTAGTTTGCCGCCGCAGATCCACGTAATGTAATTGATTGTGGTCTGAAATAAGGAGCAGTTGCCGGTCTTCCGACCTTCCCTTCATTGGAATCTGAAAAGTTACCATATTCATCCAATCCCACCCCAAGCCAGCCACCCGCAAAACCAGGCGTACCATCATTACGTTGTGCATATCCAAGCGCACCACCAAAACTACCGGGTTGAGGCGTGACCGCCGCATCGGAGAGAATGACCGCAACCCCATCACCACCCGTTCCTGAAGATGGCGACCACGCATAATAATCAAACTCGACCGTCACTAAGTTATTTTCTGCAGGAAATAGCCGCTGAAAGGTACTTGCGGTTGCTTGGTTCCCCGATGCGGGGGTAATTCGAAGTCGATTACTGACAATACTCGGCGGAGTTGAACTCCCCAGCACTTTTATCGCCCAATCATTCCCAAGGCTTGTGCGGGAAAAATCATCAGTAAAACATTCAAGGGCTGGACTGGTGTCATAAATCACTTTGGAATTTGAAAACATACGCACATTTTGTGCACTTAAACGACCAGTCAAAGTTGAGCGATTAAATAACGTAGCATCACCAGCAACGTAGAAACTGCCTTGTACTTTAGAATCTGTTTGCAATTCCAATTCTCTACCAACATAGATATCTGTAGTGCTCGAAGCATTAAATACTGATGTATCTGATGTTGTAAAAGTACCTCTCACATAAAACTGAGTATTGCCTGTACCAATGATATTAATCGCACCTAAGCTAAGATTAAGATCACCATCTATGATATACGTTTTTCCCGCCCTTAATGTCATTGTGCCATTCTGGTAGAATGTCACGCTTTTAAACACATAAACATCATAGGCGTCAGAAACAGTGACGCTACCGCCATTGACTTCAACATTACCGATATCCCAGCGAGTTGCATCAAACTTGGCACCATATCCCAAAGTGACGCCCAGCTCCACCGATGGTGTTGTCCAACTTGCCACTGTTGAATTACTGTTAATAGAACTATTTGTTTTATCAAGTATATCGGGAATAGTCTTGGCTAAACTTGGAATTCCACTGACTTTACACTGACCAATACCACACGAAGAATTATTCACTCCGTTAGGTTTGGCTTTTTTAAAACACACATCTAGGTTGTCATAATTAACAACCATAGATTGGTTTTGCATTTCTAACTGCCCATTAGAACTAAAACTCTGTATTGGTCCAGGAAATACGCTGCCACAATCAATCGCTGCATGTGAAGACATCATTGTCATTAGCAATATTGCCAACACGGAAAATAATTGAGTACCAATCCCAAATGCTCTAACCACGGGCTTCTACCTCTACTTGACGGCTAACACGGGTTTCACCACTCTCACACACCGCTTTACTATTGATCCGATATTGAGTGACAGCGCCAACCGCATAGGATGTGCAGCTTAAACTGACGCTACAGGCATGAAAGCCCACCACATAGGGCGGCGTCCAAGAGTTTGCAACACTGGTACATGTCGCCGTCGCATTAGCGGGGGCGTTTAATGGGAATAATTGCGCTAATGCGGCATCGGCACCGCTATTCGCCGCGGCTAAAGCCCGGGTTCCCCACACTTCTTGGGTTAATCCGCTATCGGCATCTTCCACAATGTTGATTAAGGCGGCGGCCAATAAAAACATCACGGTAATGACAAAAATACCGATGACTAAGGCGCTACCATCTTGGCGACGAGCCGAAGACTGACAATACTTTGAGCGCGATAGACTAACTAAGTTAAGGGACATTAATCACCTGCACTTGATGTCGATATTGAAATGTCTCGCCGTTGACATTAAATCGTGGTTGTAGATGCACCATCGCATTATTGACTAGACTCGATGGTGTTAAGATCAGCGGTAAATCGGCGTTATTACTCAACACATTAGCCACACTCTGTGCCATTAGCACACCCGAACTCATATCCGCAGGTGTTGGCTGGCTGGCATTCAACCCATAGCCAGTATAACGCTTTAAGCTTAACTCATTAGTCGATGACGCTTTTTCAAAGCAATAACTCACAGGTTCCGAAGCAAAATAGATCCGTTGACGCGGAGAAGCTTCGGCAAATCTCGCATTGGCAGTAAAGGTTAAAGTCACTTGGTTTGCGGCGCTGCTAATGCTGTTTATCTGCGCGCGTTTTTGTCTCGCGCTGTTATACACATCGCTATCGGTTAAGGGATAAATCCATGCATATTGGTTCGTCGCGATCTTACTGTTCAGATTATCTAAAATCACAGTTCCTGTGAGGGTGGCAGCACTCGGCGCAATTGGCATCGACAAATAAGTAGTACTCGCCTCAATAGGGACGAATTCAACACACTGATAGGTTAAGCCATTACCATTGAGCCGCACACTGTTAGGCACGGCGCGGCGCAGCTCGCGGGTCATACGCTCCACAGCAAAACGGCTCTGGCTTAGCACTTGGTCGACCGAACTCGACTCCACAAAAATCCGCGTGCCGAAGATAATAAAGCTACTCACCCCAACCACCAGAATGCCTAAGATCAGGATCACAGTGACCATTTCAACTAAGGTAAAACCCTGTGCGCATAAATGCTTACGCTTCATTGATAAAGCGCCCATTAGTAATTGCTCCTGACCAAATTGTAAGTAATCACTTCGTTATCTGGCGTGGTGACATTAATGGTCACTAACTTGGTATTAGGCGATTGCCCAAAGGCGACAGTGACACTTAGTTGATAGTTGGGGTAGGCCTCTGCATAAGTTTGGCTGGAATTGAGCATAGTGGCGTTTTGCGTTAAGCCGTGATAGTCATCCACATCGTTAAAATCGTTGCGTCCCTCTCCCGCTTCGGGCCCCAAGTTGGCCGAGCAACTACTGCCTAATGGACTCCCGCAAGCCGGCACTCCGCCATTGGTATTGGTATTTTGATCATAACGTTTGCCCCAAATCTCATTCATTACCGAATGAGCAAGTTCGGCACTTTTTACTCGGTGTAAAGTCTTGGCCGCGCGATCCGCCTGCGGAAATAACATGCTACTGAGCATCACAATAGCGATGGCAATGACTAACATGCCGACCACTAATTCGATTAAGGTGAATCCCTGTTGTGGTTTGGATTTTAAGAATGGCGTTATTATTCTGCTCTCCAGCAATCGAGGATTAATTCGCATAAATATAGCCCTCGCTGGAGATATTAATCGCCACAGTGTCATTGGCAATCACATTGATACACGGCCCATTACAAGCAAGCGACGCTCGACCATTGATATCAAAATCAAGATAAAAGCTCTTGGCATTGTTGCTGATAAGCACTAACTGCGCACCACCTTGAAAAGCTTGGCTGGATAAAGGGTTAGGAGACAATGGCGAGCCCGCACAACCTGTGCTATCGCGACTGGCAAACTGACTCACTTGATAGCCTGTCGCTGAAACGACAACGCGGTAACATCTATCGGTATTATTTAAGGCTTTTTGCTGAACCTGGCGCAGCTCGGCCATAAACTCATTACGCAGACTAAAGGCACTGTAGGAGGACTGACTAAATAAACGCGGCAATACCGTCACCGATAGAATCCCAATCAGGATAATAGTGGTCACAAGTTCAACTAAGGTAAACCCAAACTGTCTGCCGGTGGAAAATTTACGCATTGTCCGCTTTGCCGTGATGCTAGGTTCTAGGTTCTAGGTTATAGGTTCTAGGTTCTAGGTTCTAGGTTCTAGGTTCTAGGTTCTAGGTTCTAGGTTCTAGGTTCTAGGTTCAGTTTCTGCCAACTTAATTCTTAAGGCAAATATTTCGCCTAAATAAAAGAAATAATTAGCAAATTCATTTTATTATAGCCAACACTCCAATAGATTGTTGGCCTAAAAAAAAGGCCTGCTAGGCAGGCCTTTTCGTATAACTAAAATTAACAAGCTGAAGCAGCAGGTAACGCTGAGAATTTCGGAGCAGTTGTTGCATTTTCTGCTTCAGTATATGTTAGCTTACAACCTGCAGGCGCGCCTTTTTGCCATATTTCAACGGATTTAGCACCTGTTCCAGATCCAGCAGTTTCCTTAATAACCCACTCAGCAGTTCCATCTGTTGCTGTTGCCTTACCATCAGCACCTAAATCAAATTTAATGTCAACACCGTTTTCAAGTTCAGTTTTAGTTGCTTGCAAATAGCCAAAACTAGTAGTCACGTTGGCGGTACCAATATTGATTGTTGGAGCAGGACTTGCGCCAAATGCCAATTTCTCTACACCTGAAAGTGCAGCTTTTGAATATACTAAGCTGTTAGCTCCTTGGATTGCCCCCTTCAACCCTTGAAGAGCAGACACTCGAGCATCTGACTGCAGATTAATAAACTTAGGTGCTGCTGTGACAGCAAGAATACCTAAGATAATGATCACTACGACTAATTCGATTAAGGTAAAACCTTGTTGTCTTTTCATATAAAACTACCCTTTTTTGAGAACCAATTAACTAAAACTAATTAAAAGATAAACCAATTAAAACATTAAATTAAGGCGTAAATGGTGTTTGAGTGAAACTTAGTACTTTGCCTGTACCTGGATTATAAACCACGCCTTTAGCGCCAGTGGTTGATAAATCTGGTGCTGGAGTTGGCACACCTGTATTTTGGTTTAACACCAGAGAGGCCACTTGGTGATAAACACATAAATCCAAACCGCTCACGGCTGTACCCGCAATTGAATTAGTACTGCCACCCGCACCATCGATAACGCGTACGGTATAACGTTGATTTCGCGCATCTTGCGAATAAAGCACATTACGCGGCGCACTTTGCAATACCGTATTGAATACCTGCTGACAGCTTGCATCCGTCATCGCCGTCGCATCGGTGCCAGAGGTACCCGTTGGATAGCCAAAACGTGGGTCGAGTGAAACAGAAGTACCATCTAAGATCACACTGCTATTTTGGCGACCATCGACTTCCCATTGTGAACGCACAAAACTCACGGCTGTAGATAAACCACCCGCCACACCGTCCACACTGGCATCTTCAGCATCATCGGTGACGTTTAAAAAACGTGGGATTGCCGTTGCCGCTAACAGACCCAAAATGACGATCACTATGACCAGTTCAATCAATGAAAAACCATTTTGTTTAGTCTTCATTAGTTTCCCCCTACTTGATGAAAGTCCATTCTAACAGCTAAATCAGTTTATAAAAGCCCGTTACTTAACAATATTTTAGGAGTTCGTCAAAAAAATGACCCTGCCAGAGTTTAGTTGATAGCCAATACTATCCCCATTTTGTGAGCGATAACGGCAGCTATTATCCTTGAGAAAATAGCTACCAATGAGGGAGTTATCCGCCGCCTCCTGCCCCATTAGTTGCCACCATAAGGCTTGGCAACCTTGGTCACTAAGTTCGGTCGGTTGCGGCCATCCCTGCGCGCTCATGATCACCAGCGTTTGCTGCTCATTATGAGTGTTTTGCTCATTAAACACTTCCCAATCTAGTCGCATTTGTTGTGGTTTGCCAAGGGATAGCCACTGGGAGCGCACCATAGCCAACACATTTAAGAAGCGACTATGTTCGACCTCCACACTTCGGGCGGCAAGTTGTGGCATAGCGGTAAAATATTTAACCCCAATCACCGCGAGAATAATCAGCACCAAGGTCAAGCTAACGAGCCGCCCATAAACCCGTAACAGATTGCTTTCAGCCTTCTGTTGGCTCTGCATCTATTTGATCCTAATGACGTTAAATTCTCGATTCGGCATTATTTCCCGCCTTTAACCACATTGAGCATATCCCACATAGGCAGGTAAATACCCAGCGCCAGTACCAACACAATAACGGCCACAATACCGATTAAAATCGGCTCTAACTTAGCGGTAAGATTTTTAAGGTCATAGTCAACCTCACCTTCGTAAAAATCGGCGGCATCATTTAACAGTTGGTCAATTTGGCCGGTTTCTTCACCGACGGCGACCATTTGCAGTACCAGTGGCGTAAACAATTTGCTTTGATTCGATACCCTCAGCATAGATTCACCTGACTCTATACCACGGCGCATCCCAACTATTTTGTCGTGCATATACGCATTATCTACCGCATCGGCGACCAAACTGAGCGCCTGCGTCATCGGCACGCCCGCACTTAACATCATCGAAAAACTGCGGCAATAACGGGAGAGGGTCGAGCGCTCAATAATCGAACCCACGGCGGGAATATGTAATTTCCACTGATCCCATTGTTTTTCACCTTTTTCCGTATGGTGCCAATAACGGATCCCAATAATAGTTCCGAGTAGTAGCAGTAACATCAAAGGCCAGTAGTGAACAAATAAGTTAGATGTACCGATCAACACCTTAGTCGCCCAAGGTAAGTCGGCACCGAAACGGGCAAACATTTCGGCAAATTTGGGGATCACCATGATATTTAAAATCACCATGGCTAGTGCGATGGCAATCAATACAAATATGGGATAACGCATCGCGGCCTTAATCCGGCGGCGAGTTTCCTGCTCACGCTCGATATAGCCCGAGAGCTGAATAAAAGCATCCTCTAACTTACCGGTGTTTTCCCCCACATGAACCATAGAAACAAACAAAGAATCAAACACATCTGGATGTTGATTCATCGCAGACGACAGCGGGCGCCCCGCAGTTAACTGCTCTGAAATATCATTCAGTGCATCCTTCATCCGTTGGGAGTGGGCAGTTTCGGATAATCCCGCAATGGCGCGCAGAATTGGGATCCCCGAGCGCGTTAGCGAATACATTTGCCGGGTAAAAATTTGCAGTTCATCTAAGCCGACTTTACTACCAAAGAGCTGTATCAGTGAAAATGACTTCGTCACCTTTGCCGCTTTGACTTCCAAGGGAATAATGCCGCGCGCTAACAGCATATCGGCAGCAGCACTTTCGGAGGCAGCATCGAGCTGACCCGTTACGGCCTGACCTTGTCCACTGCGTCCACGGTATTGATAAACCGGCATAATTACGCCTCAACGCCTTGCTGACTGATAATATCCCGCGAGAGTGGCACCTGCGACTCACTCACATCCTCAACTAGCTTAGCCACCTCTTCAATGGTCGTCATGCCCTCGCTCAAATATTGCAGTGCTGACTCGGCAAGCGGAGTAAAATTTGGGCTTTGCAGGGCTGCACGGGCAAAATCCTGTGGATTACCGGTACGCATCGCATCGATCATCTTTTCATCCAACTCGAGGATCTCAAAAATACCGATACGGCCGCGATAACCACTGCCATTGCAGCTTTGGCAGCCCGTGCCAATGCGGAACTTGGCCGATGAAAAGTCCTGACGACTCACACTATTCAGCCAGGCTTTTTCCTGCGCCGTAGGCTGATATTCCACCCCGCAGTTATGGCACACGCGGCGCACTAAACGCTGGGCAATAATCACCCTTAACGCACTCGCTACTAAGTAACTGGCGGCGCCCATATCGAGTAAACGCAGCGCGCTGGTTACCGCATCGTTAGTGTGCAATGTGGATAACACAAAGTGACCCGTAAGTGCGCCCCTTAGACCAATCTCCACCGTTTCTTGGTCACGCATCTCACCGACCATGATAATGTCCGGGTCTTGACGCAAAGTAGTGCGCAGCACGTTAGAAAAATCGAGTCCAATCTTATGGTTAACTTGAACTTGGTTGATCCTTGGCAATTGGTATTCGACCGGATCTTCTACCGTGATAATTTTACGATCCGCAGTATTGAGCTCACTTAAGATGCCATACAAGGTGGTGGTTTTACCGCTACCCGTAGGCCCTGTCACCAGCAACATGCCATGGGGACGTTTAATCTGTTTACGAATACGCGCCAAAATATGTGGCGGCATCCCCGTCTCATTTAAGGTCAACAGCCCAGCAGATTGGTCGAGTAGACGCATCACCACAGATTCGCCGTGGTAAATCGGCATGGTCGACATCCGTACGTCAATCTTGTGGCCCTTAATTTCCATATGGAAACGCCCATCCTGCGGCAGACGTTTTTCAGAAATATCCAGCCCAGCCATAAGCTTAAGCCGCAGTACTAAGGCCGCTGCGATATTGACTTCATTTAGAATGGTCTCGTGTAACTGACCATCGATACGTTGGCGGATCCGCAGGGCTTTTTCGCCGGGCTCAATATGAATATCCGAAGCGCGCATTTGCACCGCATCTTCAAAAATCGACTGCAGCAGCTTAACCACTGTGGTTTCATTATCGCTATCGCCCGAGGTTAAGCTGGCCAGATCAAACATTTGATCGGCGGCATATTCCTCTTCAAGCTTACCAGCGATTTGCGCGATTTGGTCGGTGCGGCGATACAGGTTATCGAAGGCTTGCAGTAATTGCTGCTCGGGTGCGACTGCGACACTGAGCTTTTTCGGCGCAATTAAGCTTTCTAAATGGTCGAGCGCCTGCAAATCCGCCGGATCGCTCATGGCCACTAACACCGTATCACCCCGATCTTCAACCGCAAGGGCACGAAAACGCCTTGCTTGCACCTCAGGGATCAGATTCACCACCTCGGTGGGAATTGGGCGTTTGCTGATATCCAGCAGCGGTAGATTTAACTGCTGCGACAAAAATTGCAGCAGTTGAGTTTCGGTAATAGAGCGCAGCTCAATGAGGGTTCGGCCAAGTTTATGGCCCGTCTTACGCTGCTCGCCCAAGGCTTGCTGCAACTGCTCTTCGGTAATAATGGATTCTTGAACTAACAGATCGCCCAAACGCATCTTTAATCTGGGTTTCATTGGCTATCTCCTAGTTGTTGTAAACGTTGTTCAATAAAAGCCGTGGCCTGAGTTGATAAACCGGAATAGCTTAATGCTGTACGATAGGCTTGACTGGCTTGGGTAAATTGCTTTTGAGAGTCAAGAGCATAGGCTAATCCCATCCACCATTTCCCCTGCTGCGGCTCCTGCTGCAATAACTTGCGGTAAGCCTGTTCAGCTAACGGATATTGCCCCTGTTTTTGGGCTAAATCCGTCTGCGCTAACCACTTTTGCCGAGCTAAAGGATGACTATCGGGAATTTGCGCAAGGCTAGCAAGTGCTGCGTCAGTATCGCCCATCGCATGTTGCACCCTAGCCAATAACAAAGCAAATTCAAACTCTTGCGGATAGAGTAACCGTCCCTGCGCTAACACTTCGGCCGCTTGGGGCTGCTCACCTTGACCATAGTGCAACGCCGCCAGTTGTTTGCGCGACTCATGTAGGCTCGGGTCGAGCTTGAGCGCTTTAGCGTAGTAATCCATCGCCTTAACCAACTGACCTTGCTTTTCGGCATCGCTCGCCAATACCTGTTGTTTTTGTGCTAACTGGCTTGGAGAAAGCTTTACTTCCGTCACCGCCATTTGCCCTGTTGGCTGAGCCGAAGCTTGGCTCAAAGCTTGAGTCGAAGCAGACTCGACTGGCTCACTCGCCCTGGCCTCTGTTTGGGTTATTTTTACTTCATTCTGATTTACATTAACTTCCGCTTGATTTGCTTTAACCGCAACCTGTTGTGGCTCAGTTTGTGCCTGCACCGACTCTTGGGTTAATGCCGCTTTGTTAGCCGTATCGGTTGAGGTGTTTACCGCAACTGATTCGGTTGTCGGTTCACTCGTTGGCTCAACGGGCGCAGCATTAACACGGGGAGATTGAGCCATACTTGGGGCAGATTCTACTGACGCAGACATATCCTTTGCTGGAGTATCTGTCTGTGGGTTGGTGTTATCCGACGGAGTTTGGGCACTCATCACAGTGTTAACACTGTTATCAGTGGCATTCCTTGAGTCGTACATGGCCTGAAAGGCATAAACCGACACACCACCTACAAACAGTGACACTAAGCTGATGACTAACCATTTACGTGATGTATTTGGGCGCCCCAGAAACTGGGCCTGATGCACAGCCACATTACTGAGAGAATGCCCCTGCTGGCGTTTATCGAGATCCTGCAGCATCTTGTTGATCACACTCATGCGGCGCCTCCCCACAACTGTTGTAGGTTAACGCCAGATGCCAGCAATGCCGCAATTGCCGCTGCACATACTATCAGTGCGATCGCCATATAGGTCGGCCAGTTTTGCGAACCGCGACTGGCATCTTCGGTATCCTGTATCGCGCCCTTAATGTGGGTCATGCGCACCTGAGTTGCCCCTTCGCCAAAACTGAGCATCAGGGCTTTATGGGCTAAAATATTGATCAATCTTGGAATGCCTCGTGATGCCTCGGCGATTTTACGCGTCAGTTTAGGGCTAAATAATGCTTGCCCCGCATAGCCTGCCACCGCTAAGCGGTAACGAATGTAGGCATCGGTTTCATCCCAGGTTAACGGCCGCAGACTGTAGCTAAAGGTGATGCGCTGACGTAATTGTCTAAAGGCTTGGCGCTTTAATCGCTCATCCAACTCGGGCTGACCAAAGAGCACCACTTGCAACAGCTTACGGCTTTCGGTTTCAAGATTGGTAAACAGCCGCAACGCTTCGAGGCTCTCATCGGGCAAGGCCTGCGCTTCGTCCAGCACTAATACGATGGCGTGACCATGGGCGCTCAGGGCGAGTAATTGTTGCTGAATAAGTCCAGTGAGTTGCTGCTGATCGATTTCGCTGGTGTATTTTAATCCAAGTTCATTGGCCACCGCCCAGCGCAGCTCGGCGGGGGTGAGATAAGGATTAGGAAGATACGCACAATGAAAACCCTGCGGCAGCTCATTAATCAACTTACGGCAGATTAAGGTTTTGCCCGTGCCCACTTCGCCTGTGACTTTGATAAAACCCTCCCCGGTTTGTAGGGCGGTCTGCAATACTTGCAGCGCCTCTACGTGCGGGGATAACCCGAAAAAAAATCCGGTATTAGGGGTTAACGAAAATGGCGTTTGGCTGAGTCCAAAGTGCTTCAAATACATGAAAGCTTACTTATTTTCTGGATACCAACGGTCGAGTAAGGTCTTAGAACGCTCTAACTCGTTTTTCCACGTATCCCCGCCCACCACGGTCGGCTTTAACATAATAATCAGCTCGGTTTTCTTCTTCTGCTTACTGCGGTTTTTAAACAGTTCACCCACCCAAGGAATATCCCCAAGCAACGGTACTTGCGATACTACTTCTGAGTTTTCACTCTTCATCAAACCACCAATGACGACAACATCGCCAGAGGCCGCGCGGATCACAGTATCAGATTCGCGAATTTCACTTTGCGCCAAGGGTAATTTTAAAGGCTGGTCATTGATTACAATGCCTTTTTCCTGTTCTTTGACATCGATCACCGATGGATGAACATGCAGTAATACGTTGCCATCTTTATCGATTTGCGGAGTTACATCCAACGCAATCCCCGAGAAAAAGGGAGTTAATTGAACTTGAGGTGTCGTAATAGGCGTAGTGCCAGCCACAGTAGTTGATGAAACATCGGTAACAAAATACTCATCGGTACCGACTTTAATTACCGCTTTTTGGTTATTCGATGCCGTCACCCTTGGGCTGGATAATACATCCACATCACCTTGGGTATCGAGCAGGTTAATCATCCCCGCAAAATCCGCACCCTTGAAACTAATCGTCGTTACGCCACCCAGCGTTGAGCTAATTTGATCACTCAAACCTGGACCTGCAGACGTACCTACTTCTACCTGAGTATTTCCCCCTGCTAACGCTGAGCCAAGCGCTTGCCATTGAATCCCCTGCTGATAACCATCAGACAGAGTCACCTCGAGGATCTTTGCCTCAAGGATCACTTGGCGTTGTAAATGTGTCTCTGCCGAACTTAAAAAAGCACGCACTTGACGTAATTCATTCGGATAGGCACGAATCGTCACTAATCCCGCCTGTGGAGTGACGACCACTTGGCGACCGCCGCCCGTGTCACCCACAATGGCGGTTAAGGTTTCTTTTAACTCGCCCCAAAAATCGGTCTTAGTGTGCGAACGGATAAAGGTGCCATTGCTGCTATCGCTGCTGTTATTGTTGGCATTATTACCGTTGCTCGAATTGTTATTGCCACTAACGTTACCGTTATTCGAGTTATTATTGCCGTTATTGTTATTCGAGTTGCTGTTATCGGAAATTCGACCCGAACTCACCGAGGTTAACGACAGGCCATCGCGTACCATGTATAAGTAATTGACCGGAAAAGTCTCAGTACGCATCCCCGCAGGGAATACTCGCAAAATACGTCCTTCACGGCTGACCTCATAGCCATAAATATCTTCAACCACTTGAATGGCTTCGCTCAATGTCACGCCTTTTAGCGACAATGAAATCGTGCCCTGCACATCGGGATGCACCGCCACACTAAAGGGGGTGCCCTGAACGAGGCTCGGGAAAAACACCCTCGCATCGACATCATGGGCAGAAACATCGATACGACGTTCGGTTTCCATGGGCGCAGCTAAACTGCCCATTAAGGTATTAGTATTCAGTTCACGCTGCACCGCGTCTGGCATAACGGCTGGCGGAGGTGGCGTTGACTGCTTCGCGGCCTGCATCGACGCAGAAAGAGCCTCTTTTGATGCCATAGGCTGCGGTCTATCTGTGGTTTGGCAAGCCATAAGGCAAAGTGAGAGTAGAGGTGTGAAGTATTTAATGGCAGTCATCTGAGTCTTATTCCCTATCTCTCTGTTATTGCTTGAAATAATGCTAATTTCCGTCCATCAGAAAGTGATACTGACGAGGGGGTAATACGCACGACTTTGACCCCTTGGATGCTATCACCTACGGACACAATTTTATTATTAATCACGGCGTAAGCCGTGTTGCCTGAGCTGACAATACTGTTGAGCACTAAGGCTTGATGCTGATTTTGACTCGCAGCGCCTACAGCCGAATAGCTTTTACCGGGCAAAGTAGGGTCCCGTAAGTTTTCAGCCGACACTTGTGCCGAAATCACCAGTAATGCGATGAAAATATAAGGCTTATTGAGCAACACTGATAAAGTCCTTATTAATACTCAAGGTATAAAGCTCGATATCGATTTTCCCTTTGGGGTAATCAGCCACTTTATAGTCGAGGCGTTTCCAGTAAAGTTTGTCGGGCATGGCTTCTACTGCTTCAACAAAACGCAATACCGAGAAATAATCACCTTCTAAGCTCATGCGGATCCCATGGCTATACAAATTCAACTTTTTCTCTTCACCCACCGCAAGCAGTGGTACGGGCGCGACAGAGGTAAACTTCAGTAAGGTGATTCCCTGAACCTGCCCAAGCAGATTACCCAATAGTTCAGGCATATAATCGGCGGGCACCATATCGACCATCTGCTCGTTAAGCTGAGTATCAAGCTGTTGGTTTTGTTGCTGTAGCAAGGTTAAACGCTGGCGATAGTCCTGATTGGGATCTAGCGCTAATCGCTGCTGATATAAATCAATCTGTTGCACCGAAACCTGATTTTCTTGCTCTATGACCTTTAACTGCTGCGCCGTCGAATGCTGTTGTTTCCAAAGCGACTCAATAGGCATATAAGCCAACATAGCGATCAGTGCTAACAGGGCAATGGCGATTAGCCCACGCTCGCGTTGGCTGAGAGCATCAAACTTTTGCGCTAATTGTTCAAATTGGGCTTTCATCGCGCCTGCTCCTCTGGGGTCTCACTCGTCAGCGTGAAAGCCAGCGGTTTATCCTCACCGCGATCCATGGTCATAGACGAAAAAGCCTGCCCTTTTAAGGTCTGGGTCGCTTTTAGCTTACTCACCCAAAGCGGGATACTCTGAGGATGATCTGCAAATCCTTCAAACATAAAGTGCTGCTCGTTAATCACAATATGGTTAAGCCAAACACTCGCATCGGCCACCATAGCCAAATCCTTCAATACAGGTGCAAAACCTCGGCTGGTGAGGGAGGAACGCAATGCCAGCTCATTCATTAATAATTGCTTTAGCTCGAGCTGCTGTGACTCTAACTCGACGCGCGCAACTAACTCAGGATCGGGTTTACGGGCGGCGATTTGTGCTTCAAACTCCGCCTTTTGCTGGTCAAATTGCTGTTTTTGCGCTGACGCTTGGCTTAGCGCCTGCACAGACTCATTTAATGTCCAATAGCTAAAACCAGCGACTGCACCGCAGACAACTAACAAGCCTACGGTATAACTGATTAATTTAGCGAAGGTTAAGCTCTGCTTTGGCGGCAATAGGGCGGCAGAATATAGGTTGACTCTCGATTTTATCACTCGTCACCTCGTGAAAGCTCACTAAAGGCCAATCCTGCCATTTTCGCGCCAACGGAGGTCTTATTAACCACGTTTACAGCTTGATTAAAGTTGGCCGACACCAACTTCGCTAAGGCATCGACCGCACCGTCGGCAAATAACTCAATGGAGTTAACTGGAGGCTGGCGCAGTTGACTCTCAAAATAATCCATAGATCTTTGAATTTCTAGGCTTAAGTTATCTGCCAATCCATAGTTTAGTTCATCCACTTCAGCCTTATCTAATTGGCTAAAACCGCGTACACGGCGCTGCATATATAACAGCCCCTGTTTTACCACCGTCAGTAACAACTCCTGCCCAGAATGATGGCTAACGACCAATCTTGCCTGATTATCATCGATAAACAGGTTGGTCATCGCGAGTTCTTCTATGCTAATCCCTAAAACAGTCAAACCTTGCTCACTGATGGCTTGAACCATATTGATCAATTTATCTTTATCAACCACGACAACATTGAGTTTATTGCTTGGCAAAGGGGACTCAAAATAATCCAAGTGAATTTGCGGCACAGGAATATTGACCATATCTTTGATAGACCAAATCAAAGCTTGAGATAATTCTTCACTATTGACATTCGGTTTATCGGCGACGAGCAATTGATAGCGACCACTACTAAGAGTGATCTGTAAAGCGGCATGGGGGAAAGTGCTGGCAAGTTCAGCAAAGACACTTTGCCATTGATCTTGTTGTAATTCAAAAGAAACCCACTGCTCATGCAGACGTTCGGTGGCAGGTGCATAGACCCACAGCTTATCAGCACAGACATACACCCCCAGTGCAACACCCGTCTGTTTGGCTCGCCAAAAGGCCAACCGAGCAAAAAGTCCTTTATCCATAAAAATGCCTGTCTTCCGATAAAGTTAAGCTTGAGTGATAAGCCAGCGAATTGCGCTATTTCTACACCACCAGACGGAGATAAGCTCACAGCATTTAGAATGCGAAATTCGTCATATCCAGCGTCATAATTTTGGCACAGGCTAGTTTATCCGCTAATCTGTGAATTTTATAGAGAAATTCAACAACCCAGCCCTATTCTTCCACGAGGATCACATCACTCGGGGAAAACAATACGACTTATAACACCTCTGCTGGATCGCTAAAATACATGCCCTGGGCCATCCCCACCCCGAGAATTTGCAAAGTTTGCCATTCTTCAAACACTTCAACCCCCTCCGCACACACTTGCACTTCAGTACGGTACAAACCACCGATTAAACTACGAATAAACAATTGATTTTCAGGGCGTAAATGAATATGACGTACGATAGAACGGTGCAGTTTAATCATGTCGAAATGGCACTCTCGGATATAGTAAGTGCCAACAACCTGTTGTCCCACATGGTCGACACACAGACGAGCGCCCATCTTACGGATCATATCGAGTTTAGGCTGAAGCTTGTCTTGATGCTGGATCACTATATCCTCTGACACCTCAAAAATCAGTTGAGGTGTCAGATGGCGATGCTCAAGTAAGGTCGTTTTAAGCCACTGGGTAAAGGCGCGGCTCATCAAACTATCTAAGCTAAGATTCACACTATAGATTTGATCTTTATGCTGCTCTTGGCCGAGCAACCCCAATACACGCTCAATCATCTGCCGTTCAATTTGTGGCATCAAACCACATTTGTTTGCCATGGGGATAAACAACGTCGCCCGCACTAATGTCCCTTGATTATCCCGCGCCCGGGTAAAGATCTCTTTATGGTGCTCTCCCCCATCTAAATCCATAATGGGCTGACTAAAGGGATAAAAACGCCGCTGAACTAAGGCATTCTCTAAGAAGCTGCGCCAACGCACTGAACCTTTGGCAAACTCCTCATCAATCGCGCCCTTATCGTACATAAACCAATTACTATTACCTTGTAATTGAGCAGCACGTAACGCCATATCGGCCTCATCAAGCAGCTGATTAACATTATCCCCGGCGGTAAAATAAGCACAGCCCAAGTGGTAAAAGTTATCTCTATTGTCCACATCATCGGGCAAGGTTTGACTCAAGCAGACTTTAAGTAACTTACTGGCGAGCTGATCTGCCTCAATCAAAGAGACGTGGGGCACAACTATCGCAAATTGATTATGGTTACGCCGCGCAAAAATACTGTTCGGCAAGGTTTGCAAGATAGAGTTAATACTATTGACCGTCGCATGGAGTAACTCTTTAACAGCAGCTTCACCCTTTGCCTGCTGTATCAAATCGAGATCATCCATTTCTAACAGATAAATCACCCCATGAGCGACCATACCTTGGTCATGGCTCATGGCATCGAGGCGGTTATTTAAAAACAACCGATTACCAATACGGGTTTGCGCATCTAAAAAGGTATTGGAGCGAATAAACTTATCGAAACGACCTCGTTCCTTATGGGCATCCTGCAATTCCTCAAGCAGTTTGGTTAAGGCTCTATTGATTAGCCTTGGCTTACCATTACCAGGGGTTGCCAGCGCTTGTTCATGTTTACCTTGTAAAATTAATCGACTGCGCTGAGCAAGTTCCTCAATACCATCCAACTGCTGCGAAAACCATATATGTCCGAAACGAACCAAAGCAATCACAGCTAGCAAACCAATGCCCAAGATCAGCAACTCGTACCAACTCACACTGTAATGTTCGAAAGGTTGTGGCAAGCTCAGAGCCATTGTGAGACCCGACTGAGGATCGAGCAAATGGGTATACACCATGGCATTTTGCGTCTGCACATTGCCGTGATAGGCGAAAAGCACTTCGCTCTTCATGGTTAAACGAAATTCAACGGCGTTATACGCCAGCAACATGGGAGGCAGCCAAGACTCCAACTCCCAATCGGGCTGGGAGTGATAATGCTCTATTAGAAGGGATTCAAGTTCAGACACTTTCTGCTGCTGAAACTTATAGGTTAATTGTACAAAACTCATCATTGCGCTGAGTAAAAACACGAAGGCAATAGCGGCTAAAGACATTAACCAGAAGCTGGTTAGTTTTGTTGTTAACATTCGAGTGAATTTCATCGAGCCGCTATCCTGCAGGATTATTATAATTATTGGTGCACTCTTAACATGAGTTAAACAAATGCTACTCAAGATTATTCAGTAGCATAAGCTAAAAGGCAACCTAGGATTTATTTTCAAAGACATTGAAAATCGCGCCAATAGCAGAGATTTCAGCCAACGTTAAAACAAAAAAGAGGCTAATTAGCCTCTTCTTCTATTAATTCTGTTGTCGCTTAATCCGCATATTGGGGCAAAGTCGTTATTGCAGCAACACCCGAATCAATGGCCGCTTGCGCCACGGCGCGGGCCACGCGCGGCAATAAACGTGGATCCATCGGTTTTGGTAACACATATTCAGGACCAAAACTTAATGAACTTACCTTTGGATAAGCCTTAAGTACACTTGCTGGGACTTCTTCTTTCGCTAATCCGGCAATGGCATGCACAGCCGCAATCTTCATCTCATCGTTAATGCACGATGCACGCACATCTAATGCACCGCGGAAAATAAATGGGAAACACAGTACGTTGTTCACTTGGTTTGGATAATCGCTGCGACCAGTGCCCATAATTAAATCGCTGCGCGTCGCGTGGGCAAGTTCAGGTTTTATTTCAGGGTCTGGGTTTGAGCAGGCAAAAATCACTGGCTTATCCGCCATCATGGCCACTTCTTCAGCACCAATCACATTTGGGCCGGATAGCCCTAAGAAAACATCAGCGCCTTTAATCACATCTTGCAAGGTACGCTTGTCAGTCTCATTCGCAAACAAGGCTTTGTATTCATTCAGATCAGTACGACCCGCATGGATCACGCCTTTGGTGTCAAGCATGTAAATGTTGGCGCGGTTAGCACCACACTTCACTAACATGGTCATACAGGCAATGGCAGCCGCACCAGCACCCATACACACAAAAGTGGCATCGCTAATCAGTTTACCTTGAATGTCTAAAGCGTTAATCATGCCAGCTGCGGTAACAATGGCTGTGCCATGCTGGTCATCGTGAAACACAGGCACATTACAACGCTCAATCAATTCGCGCTCGATAACAAAGCACTCAGGCGCTTTAATATCTTCAAGGTTAATCCCACCAAAGGTGCCAGCAATAGCCGCAACTGTATTAATAAACTCTTCAGCAGTGTTATGCGTTACTTCAATATCGGTCGAGTCGATATTAGCAAAGTGTTTGAATAATAGTGCCTTACCTTCCATAACTGGCTTTGAAGCCAATGGACCTAAGTTGCCTAGGCCCAGAATCGCCGTACCATTAGAAATAACGGCAACAGTGTTACCTTTGTTGGTATAACGATAGGCATTTTCAGGATTAGCGGCAATTTCACGTACTGGTTCAGCCACACCAGGGCTATAGGCTAGCGCGAGGTCATGGCTCGTTTCAGCAGGTTTGGTGAGGCATACTGCAGTTTTACCGGGAACGGGGAATTCATGATAATCGAGTGCTTGTTGACGAATATCTGACATTTTAACATCCTGAAATGCGACATTTATAAGTATGGAAGTAAGGCCGACCGACTCAAGATCACCTCATTTATGGGTGATTTAAACAGTGTGGCAGGTCGGGGTAAGATACGCCAATTAGGTCACATTTTAAATAAGATCTTGAGAAATTTCGCCTTTACGGCTGAATTGTCGCCCTAAGCTAAGTTTTACAAACTTATCTTAGTCGATAACGGATGATTACCTGTTTAATTTTGTAGAAAACAAACGAAAATATGCAATAAAACAAGGGTAAAACTTTAGTCAAACCTAAAAAATGTTGACTAAATTACAATAAAGACACTAACTAGCATTATCTTATCGTTAATTACTATAAATAAGTCGATTTTGCGCAATTTCAACAGGAAGAAAGTGATAGTGGTGTTTTTTTAATTGAAGTCGTACCAGAAAGGCTAAAAAGTAGCGATTACGTGCCAGCTAACGACAAAAAGCAAAAAGGCGCCAGAGGCGCCTTTGAGAGAAATATTGCCAACGCAATTATTTCTTGCCAAGCATACCAAAACGCTTGTTGAACTTGTCGATACGACCGCCTGTATCAACAATTTTTTGTGTACCAGTGTAGAATGGGTGACATGCACCACAAACGTCTAAATGCAGGTCTTTACCAGCAGTAGAGTTTACTTTGATTACGTTGCCACAAGTACAGTTTGCAGTGATTACTGCATATTCTGGGTGGATACCTGGTTTCATTGGGGTTACCTCAAAAGTAAGGCCATGTCGCTCTTCCAACCCGAAGTCGGACACCACATGCAGTTAATAACGGATATGTTAGGGCGCAGGATATTACAGTATCACCTAAGCGGATACAAGTAGATTATCTGAGCATTTTAACGATAATCCACTTGTTTACTGCCCATTTGTCTCAGCTTTTATTGGCCGGCTTCCCTATCTTCGAAACTCGCCTTAGCGGCCTGTGCATTGGGATAACGCGCGAGTATCTCAGCCGATGGACAAGTTAAAGTGGCGTCTTTCTTTAAGGCATTGATACGATTTTTAGCAAATGCTTTAGGATTAGCGTCATGAATCGCCAACATCGCACCATATACACTGACTTGCCACTCAAGGGCATAGCGATTGGCAATCCGCCATAGGGTCTCGTTGTGATAATCCAACATACACTCACCCGAGCTTGTTGCATTGGCATTTGTCGAGCTAGCAATCTTAGTCACTTCGGCTGTCTTAGCTTCAGACACATCAATCCCATTTGTACTCTTATCAGCTTTTACCATATCTGCGTTTGCAGATGAGACTTGGGCAGCAGATGGTTCGGTCGATGGCTTAGCTATAGAAGGTTCTGTAGACAAACTCGAAGCTGAGGATGCTTTCGCCTCAGGCTTATCCTCTGGGAAGGTAAATCCAGAAGCGCGGGGCGCTGCAACGTTTGCCGTCACAGCCGCCACAATAACGGGCGCAACATCTGCTTCAGCGGTGACTAAATTCACCTCTTGCACAACCTTAGTTGATTTAACTGTGGTTTTGTCACTTTTAGCAGAGCTTGCCGCCAACTGACTAGTTTCGGCTTTGGCTGCTTTGCTTGATTTAACAACCGCGGTTTTTGCTTGCGATACTGAAGACGTCGCAGAGGAAGTATTATCAAACAGCGGCAGATTTTTCACTTCATACCAGCGATCGACTCGATATTCACGAACTAACAAGCGTGCCTTAGGATCAGTGACATCCTCAACTCCCGTCAGCAATATCAAAAAACGATTAAGCTGCTCAGCCATCAGCTTTTCTTCACCGCTGGACTGATGCAACACAAACTCAAGCCGCGTCATATCCTGATTATCACTGATCACATTCACGCGCATTTTGGGATAGGCGCCCAATTCAAACATCCGACTGTTGATGCTCACATGGGAAACCTGCGCCGACACTGCCGCACTGCACACGAAGGCAAAGAGTCCTAATGATTTCACTATTTTAGTCATTTACTTACTCTCAACTATCCTTGGATAAACTGTCATTAGGACTAGCCCTTGCTAGCCGTGCTGAGTACACTAAACCTCATTCCCCTTTTAGACTCGCCCAGCATATGTCACTGTTTGTTGAAGTTGCGTTACCTGTGCCTATGCGGCAAAACTTTACTTATCGCGTAAAGACAAACGAGCAAAGCGATGATAGCCCCCAAGCCAATCCGCAAATTGGCGTTCGGGTCAAAGTCCCCTTTGGACGCCAACAACTTATTGGTCTCGTCACCGCCATTACTGACAGTTGCGATCTGGCGCCAACGCAACTCAAATCTGTCATAGAGTTTATTGATGACGCGCCCTTATTGCCAGATTCGCTTTATAAGTTAACCCTATGGGCAGCCCGATATTACTTTTGCAGCCAAGGCCAAATGCTCACGCAAGCCTTACCTGTGGCACTGCGCAAGGGCCTAGATGCCGCGCCACAAAAAATTCAATATTGGCAAATCACTACACTTGGCAGCAATATTGCGCCAGAAACCTTAAAACGCGCGCCCGCTCAAAAAAAATTACTTGAACAGCTAAAACAAACCAGCCTCACCCAGGAAGAAGTCATCAGCCTAGCGCTGAACAAAACCGCGCTCAAAACCTTAGAAGAGAAAGGCTGGATTGCCCGCCACGAGAAACTCGCCGAGCTCAATCTCGATTGGCGCAGCCAACTCGAGCTCGATGAAACGCCCCACAGACTAAATAAAGAACAAGCGATTGCCGTAACGGTATTAACCCAGCAACAAGGATATCACTGTACTCTGCTCGAGGGCATTACCGGTTCGGGTAAAACAGAAGTCTATTTAGCCTTGCTCGAACATATCCTAAAGCAAGGTAAACAAGCACTTATTCTAGTGCCTGAAATTGGCCTCACGCCGCAAACCATTAATCGCTTTAAACGCCGATTTAAGGTGAATGTTGCCGTGCTGCACTCAGGTTTAACCGACAATCAGCGCCTCGAAGCCTGGCGGCAAGCTCGCTGTGGCCAAGCGGCCATCATCATTGGTACTCGCTCCGCATTGTTTACGCCGATGGCATTTCCCGGTGTAATCATCCTCGACGAAGAGCACGACAACAGCTTTAAACAGCAAGAAGGCGTTGGTTATCATGCCCGCGACTTAGCGGTAATGCGCGGGCATTTAGAATCTATTCCGGTGATTTTAGGTTCAGCAACGCCTTCCTTAGAAAGCCTGCAAAATGCGCTCAGTGGTCGTTATCATCATCTGCAACTCGGTGAGCGGGCTGGCAATGCTAAAAAAGTACGCCAAGGTATTATCGATATTAAAAACCTGCCCCTTAAGGCGGGCATGTCGGCACCACTTATCAACGAGATCCGCAGCCATTTAGAGGCCGGAAATCAGGTATTACTATTTTTAAACCGCCGCGGCTTTGCGCCAGCATTGCTCTGCCACGAGTGTGGCCACTTACATGAATGCGACCGCTGCGATGCATTTTTTACCGTGCATCAATCCCTTGGGGAAATTCGCTGCCACCACTGTGGTAATCAATATGCCATCCCAAGGCAATGCCATAATTGCGGCAGTACCATGTTGATGGGCCAAGGTATTGGTACCGAGCAGCTCGCCGAAGCACTGCAATTGGAGTTTCCAAAATATCCAGTGGTACGTATCGATCGCGATACCACCCGCCTTAAAGGTTCACTTGAAAACCATTTAAGTGCGATTCATAAGGGCGAGTATAAGATCCTCGTCGGCACCCAAATGCTGGCCAAAGGGCACCACTTCCCTGATGTTACCTTAGTGGGCTTACTCGATGTCGATGGTGCGCTATTTAGCGCCGACTTTAGGGCGCCAGAGCGCTTCGGCCAGCTTTATACCCAAGTGGCGGGCCGCGCTGGGCGGGCCAATAAACCCGGTACAGTGCTTCTGCAAACTCACCAGAGTGATAACCCGATCCTTAGGGATTTACTCCACCGCGGTTATGGTGAGTTTGCCCGCAGCCAATTAAAAGAACGGCAAATGGCGCTGCTGCCTCCCGCTTGGCATATGGTGCTAGTGCGCGCAGAAGCTCACTCCGCCGTGGATGCCGATAACTTTCTTAATGCGTTTGCATCCTTGCTGCCCCAAGATAAAGAGTTTGAGATTATCGGCCCAATGCCCGCGCCACTCGATCGAAAGGCCGGTAAGTTCCGCCGCCAGTTGATGTTTCAAGCCAAACATAGACATAGATTACAGCAGGAGTTTGAGCGTATTTATCCGCTTGTGGAACAACTGCCCGAAGCCAAACGCTGCCGCTGGAGCCTAGATAGGGATCCGCAGGATCTGTTGTGATTCAATAATTTGATAAAAAATCATCGGGAAGATAGCAATTAGTCACCACAAACGGCTAAAATACGCGGTTATTCCCTGTATTCACTCTTAAAGTTAGTAGCTAATTAACCCATGAAATCACATATCCAATCATTACTTGAACAAACTATCGAATCCTTTAAACAACAAGGTATTTTACCTACGGATTTTGAGGCCCGAATTCAAGTAGATCGAACCAAGGATAAGAGCCATGGTGACTTGGCAACCAACGTAGCCATGATGCTAACCAAGGCGACGGGTAAAAATCCGCGTGAATTAGCACAGCTGATCATCGACACCCTTCCCGCCTCCGCTTACGTGGCAAAAGTTGAAATCGCAGGCCCAGGCTTTATCAACTTCTTCATCGATGACAGCGCACTGGCAAACCAGTTACAAGCCGCGATTGGCGATGCGCATTTAGGGATCAAATTACCCGCACCACAAACTGTTGTGGTGGATTATTCGTCACCCAACCTCGCCAAAGAGATGCACGTAGGTCACCTGCGTTCAACTATCATTGGCGATAGCGTGGTGCGCACCCTCGAGTTTTTAGGTCACAAAGTGATCCGTCAAAACCACGTGGGCGACTGGGGCACCCAATTTGGTATGTTGTTGGCTTACATGGAAGAATTACGTGCGGCCAATGGCGAACAAGCTCAATTAGAGTTATCGGATCTCGAAACCTTCTACCGCGCTGCCAAACTGCGTTTTGACGAGTCTGCCGAATTTGCTACCCGCGCCCGTCAGCTTGTGGTTGCACTGCAATCCGGTGATGAGTACTGCAACAAACTGTGGCGCGAATTTAACGATATTTCACTAAGCCACTGCCACGAAGTGTACGAGCGTTTAGGGGTGAGTTTAACCCGCGCCGACGTGCACGGTGAAAGTGCCTACAACGCCGATTTAGAGCAAGTTGTTAAAGATTTAGATGCCCAAGGTTTATTGACTGAAAGCAACGGTGCCAAAGTTGTCTTCCAAGAGGCCTTCCGCACAAAAGAAGGCGAACCACTGCCGGTTATCATTCAAAAAGCCGATGGTGGTTACCTGTACGCCACAACCGACTTAGCCGCGATGCGTTACCGCTCAAACGTGCTCAAGGCTGACCGCGTGCTGTATTTTGTTGATTTACGCCAAGCGCTGCACTTCCAGCAAGTGTTTAGCCTTGCCAAACTGGCCAAGTTTGTCCGCGAGGATATGTCACTCGAGCACTTAGGCTTTGGTACTATGAATGGCGAAGATGGTCGTCCATTTAAAACCCGTACTGGTGGCGTGGTGAAATTAGTTGATCTGCTCGACGAAGCCAACACCCGCGCGCTGGAATTAGTTCGCAGTAAGAATCCAGATATGGATGAAGCGACACTTGCTGAAATCGCCCGCGTAGTCGGGATCAGCGCGGTGAAATATGCTGATCTGTCGAAAAACCGTACCAGCGATTACATCTTCAGCTTCGAGCAAATGTTGAGTTTTGAAGGCAATACCGCGCCTTACCTGTTATACGCTTACACCCGTGTAGCGGGCATTTTCAAGCGTGCGACCGATGTTGACTTAAGCCAAGCCAAAATCGTACTCGACCACGAAAAAGAGAAAGATCTAGGCAACAAACTGGCGCAGTTTGGTGAAATCCTAAGCCGTGTTATCGACAAAGGCCAACCACATGTGCTCTGCGGTTACCTCTATGAATTAGCAGGGGCTTTCTCTAGTTTCTATGAGGCCTGCCCAGTGCTTGCAGCCGATAACGACGAGCAAAAACACAGTCGTTTACTGCTGTCACAACTGACGGCGAGCACTCTGCAAAAAGGCCTAAATCTACTAGGTATCGAAACCCTAGAACGGATGTAAGCCATGAGCAATCGTGACTATGCCAACAGAAGACCGCAATCGGGCGCAAAACCGCGCCCGATCCGCGCGACACGCGCAAGGCCTGCGGCTAAAAAGGCCCCTCCTAGCCGTAAACTTCCTATTCCTTTGATCCTGTTTGCCTTTGTAGCAGTAGGCAGTTTTGGGTATTTTCTGTGGAGCATTAAAGACACAGCTAAGCAGGAAGCGCCTGTTGAAGTCAAAACAGAAAAAGAAGTGAAGGCAAGAGAACCCGCTGCAACGCTAACGCCAAAGGTGAAAGAGGTTGAGCGCCAAGAAGTCGCCGTCGCCGCTCCGGTAGAGGAACAGCCGGTAGTTGAAGTTGAAGTGCCGAAGAAAGATCCGAATGCCTTGCCGCCAAAACCCAAGGAAGAATGGACCTATCTGGACGAGCTTGAGAATAAACACGTCGAAGTGGATATTCCTGATGTCGTGGCGACGCGAGCGCCACAGCAATATCAATTGCAGTGCGCCTCATTCCGTCAGGAGTCGCAGGCGAACCAGATGAAGGCCGTGATTGCATTCCAAGGATTAGAAGCGCAGGTCAGACAAATTGAGGGCACCTCAGGCACTTGGTACAAAGTCATCCTCGGGCCTTATGAGCGCAAACGTGATGCCGAGCGTAAGCGTCACACCTTGCAAAATGCAGGGATCAATGGCTGCCAACTCTTAGCCATTCCTAAGTAATCCTACTCGGAAATGGGTCTCTGAATCGCGGCGCGTGAGCCATCACGCGCCGCGATTTTTTATCTTCTTGCCAACTGAAGTCCGCTCCCAACCACCCTCTTTCGCCTCGTTTTAAACATTGAGCTAATACCAATCGTATTAAATATCTGTTCATTCAGCGGGAGTTAAACGGGTTTTAGACAAGGCGAAGGCTTGAAGGCATAGTGGCGCTCTGTCGAAAGCCTTAAACGCAGTATAAAGCACGTTCAACCCCGCCCTTCGGGAGCCTCACAGGCATCTCACTCCCGTGTTACATTGACTTAAAAGGGAATAACCATTTCTGCGTCAATGCGCCTTGGATTGAGATGCCTGTGAGGCTCTGAACTGATTAGATATTTAATGTGATTGGTATAAGTCACAACTTCATTTTATGGAATTTATAACCACCTATTTTTACACAGTAAATTTGTTTATTAAGAAAGATTAATATGGCGTTTAATTGACCTAGATCAAACTTAGGCGTATCTCTTAATAAACAGCAAAACCTGTTGTCTACTCTCCAAAAACCAACCTCAGGGTGAAGTATTATGAATGCATTAATCGAGATCGAAGCCTCTGAATTTAGCCAACTGTTCAAAAGTGGTGACGCCTTAAGTATCCGGATGTTTATGGAGCATGTTCACATGCCTTTAGATGTGCAGGATAAGATTTACAACGAAATTTCCGCCTTAGCAGTACTTGAACAAGACACTATAGCGCGGCTTATCGAAACCCATTCCCACTCTGAAATCTCTGAACGTTTGGCCTATTAACGCGCTTAGTCTTAATACAATGTAACGCCAACGGATGGCTTCATTGAATTCCCCCTGTACCGCGTCAATTAGATGCATTCGTCCGAAACATTTTCAACCAATCATCCTTGTCAATCCTATGCAAAACCGCAAAAAATAAGGCCAAATATCACTATTTGGCCTTAGGTTTATTGGTGCTTAAGTTATGAATATTTAAGCAACTGCATGGTTTAGTGTCTTAAGCTTTCTCTTTTAAGCCTATGCTATTCATCCAGTAATCGAAATCGACCATATTACCGGGCAACACAATACGGCTAGACTTTTGGCTTAAACCATCAAGCTGCTTAAAGTATTGCTCACCGAGTTGCATACGCAGTGCGTTATGGCCACCAGGAGCGGCAATCACTGTTGCTAAACGTTCAATCGATTCGGCAGTTGCGCGCGACAGCGTTAAAATCTCCTCCGCTTTACCTTCGGCCTCGTTGATACGACGCTGCATTTCCCCCTCAGAACGGTTAATCGTTTCCGCTTTAATCCCTTCGGAACGATTGATCTTACTCTGCTTATCACCCTCACTCTTTGCCAGTAATGCACGGCGCTCACGCTCGGCATTCACTTGCATTTCCATGGCGTTTTTCACCGTCTCGGGCGGCGTAATGTTTTTAATCTCATAACGATGCACGCGGATCCCCCACATGGCGCCTGCTTGGTCGAGCACTTCCACTACCTTGGCCGAAATCACATCCCTCTCTTCAAAGGTGCGGTCGAGATCTAAAGTGCCGATCACAGAGCGCGTGGTGGTCTGTGCCAGCTGGATAGCAGCATAACGATAGTCGGTGATGCCGTAGCTTGCCTTCACAGGATCGGTAACAGAGATATAAATCACCCCATCGACTTCCACATTCACCTCATCGCTCGAGAAGCACTCCTGTGGTGGCACGTCGATAGTTTCCTCTTTTAAGTCATGGATATAAGCCACTTTATCGACAAATGGGATCAGGGTGTGGAAACCCGCATCTAACGTCGAGTGGTACTTACCTAAACGCTCAACGATATAGGCCGATTTAGTCGGGACTAAGCGAATGGATTGGAACAGCTTAATCACAAATATGGCGAAAATCAGTCCCCAAATAACCATTACTGCGACATCAGTATTCAATGGGATTTCCATTAGCGAGCTCCTTTGCTAGTTGCATTATGGCCAGCCACGGTTTGGGTGACTTGTTCCATACCTTCGAAGAATCCTTCGAGTTTTGCCATTTCAGCGGGGACGACCGACACTTGCGAATCGTTGAGGATCTTACCAACCTGAGCAATAAACTGCTCTTTTAACAACATATTCATCGCATCGGTACCACCATTAACCGCTAACGCTTGGGAAATCATAGCCATGCCTTCGGACTTTGCCTTAGCAATAATGGCAATCTCTTGGCCTGTACCTTTAGCTTCGTTGATACGCTTCTGTTTTTGGCCTTCAGAAATGTTAATCGCCTCTTGGCGTTCACCCTCTGACATATTGATCATCGCAGCCTTTTCAGCATTGGCTAGGGTAATTTCAGCGCGTTTACGGCGCTCGGCTTCCATTTGTTTTTCAAGGGTATGGATCACGTGGCGCGATGGTGTGATATTACGGATCTCATAACGTAACACTTTGATCCCCCAAGGCTCAGACGCCTTATCAATCTCGCGCACTATGGATTCGTTTAAGCGGTCACGCTCGGAAAAGGTTTCACTCAAAGTGAGCTTACCGATTTCAGAACGCATCGTAGTTTGCGCCAGATTGACGGCAGCTTTACGATAGTTTTCAATACCGTAGCTAGCTAGTTTTCCATCCATAACCTTCAGATACACTAAACCATCCACTTCAAGCTGAGTGTTATCCTTGGAGATACAGCTTTGTGGCGGCACGTCGAGCACTTGCTCACGGGTATCGTGGCGATAGGCCACACGGTCGAAAAAGGGAATTAAGAAATGAAATCCCGGTTGTAACACAGTGCGAAATTTCCCTAAACGCTCAATGACATGCACCTCGCGCATTGGCACTATTAGCATGAGCTTATAGAGAATAAACAAGACAAATAAAATGATTAAGGTAAACACAAACATAGACTCATCCTTTAGTTTTGAGACGTTGCCTGATGAACAGGCTCAACCACTAGGGCAATGTTTTCACGGCAGATAATCCTGACCTCAGAGCCCGCAGCAATGACACTACCATCCCCCAATGCGGGCCATTCGCTCCCTTGAAACTCGACTCTTCCTGTCGATTGTCCTGGGCCTATGGTTTGTTTCACTCGAGCGATTTGATTGTAGATATCAAGTTCTTCATCGGTGTTGTCCACATGGGAATCCCCACCGACCAATTTTTGTGTGACTTGCCGAAAGGCAAGCAATAGAACAATGGCCGACATAAACCACAGTGTCAGACTTTGAACTAGGCCTTCCACTAGGCCAATACCTAAGGCACCTGCGACCACTAAACAGGCGGCACCAAGAAGCACAACTATACCTCCGGGTATCACCAGTTCCGCTAGCATCAAGATAATCCCGATAATAGACCAGATGACAATCAGATTCGAAAACTCCATATTTCCCCCTGAAATGAGAGCATCCAGTGCAGCACTATAGCAGCAGAACAACAGACGCGCGACATAATATGTCATAAATTTATACGCCGATTTTTACACGACAGCAAGGGAAATAACTGAAGCTGACTAATAGGCTGAATCGCCTTATAGTGAAAACGCTATGGGCTTCTGTTCTAAAATTAAGCACAATCAATTCAAAAAGTTAGCTTAAAACATCAACAAACAAGAATGGAAACAATAAATAATCATACAAAATCAATAAATTAAGCAAATACAAACCCACAATATGATTATGTGATTTTCACAACAACATTCGATAAAAACTTTGAATAATTGTAAATTTTTGCATATATTGCCCGCACTTTTGACCTAGCTCTCTGTCGGGGGTCGACTCAAGACACAACACCTGAGTCGCTTTGCCATACAGTGCACAGAGCAGGAACTGAGTACAACCTTATTAACCTCTACCCCTACAACAGGAAATAACAATGAAAAAGACATGCCTATGTCTAGCATTAATGCTTACACCTCAAGCATTTGCTGGTGACTTAGTACAGTGGTGGGATTTCAGTGCAACCGCCCTTTATGGCGAAGACTACGACTTGGCTCCTTCGGACAAGCAAACAACAGTCACACTCGAAACCGCTGGTGCATGGAAATACGGTGATTGGTTTGCCTTCCAAGATTTTATCTATTTCAAAGGCGACCACACGGGCATGGATAGCACCACCTACGGAGAGATTTCACCTCGCTTTAGCGCGAGTAAAATCCTCGGCGAAAAGATTGCCTTCGGCCCAATCACCGATCTTTCATTAGCCCTCACCTACGAAGAAGGTGAAGGCCCTGTGCATAGCTTGCTCTATGGCTTAGGGGTCGATGTTGCCGTGCCTTACTTTACCTACCTTAACTTCAACACCTATCGTCGCGATGCGATGAGCTCAGGCAATATCAGTGATGGCTGGCAGTTCACCCCAGTATTCAGAATCGATATCCCTGTAGGGTCTGCTAACATCATTCTCGATGGCTTTATCGATTGGGTATTTGCAACAGACAACAGTGGTTATGAAGAGAACTTCCACTTTAATCCTCAGCTTAAATACGATTTAGGTAAGAGCCTATTTGGTGACCATAAGGCAAATAAACTGCTGGTAGGTATCGAGTACGATCTGTGGACCAATAAATACGGCGTGAAAGGTGTCGACCAAGACACTTACTCTGTAATTGCTCAGTACCACTTCTAACAGTGACTGGCAAAAGTCAAAGTTACTTTTGAACATTAAAAAGGTGCCCAAGGCATAATGCCGTTCACTTAAGAGTGAACGGCATTTTTCTTTGGTCTAACCGGAAACTTGTTTTTGCTCATTTTAAGGACTCGTGGATATGCCCTTTCCCGTTTACCATCCAGCTTAAATTGCCGTGCATT
>NZ_BMOP01000020.1 GCF_014647135.1 Shewanella xiamenensis | reverse complement strand
ATTGTATTGCTTCCAGTTAGTTGTTTTATAGCGAGGTTTTGACACGATTGATGGGTGAGTTGATAGGCTATGCCGATCAGATCACCAGCTATGGTTTTAGTTCAACTGATTTAGGAAACAAAGCCGCCTACTAACATAAGAAGTAGGCCGTAGAAATTTAAATGCTATAAATCATCGCATTAAGGATATCTACGGCCTCTTTTTCATAGTCAGTAATACTCACGAATAAGATCAGTCGAACCTATAACTGAAAACGTGTTACTAATCCTTTTAGCGTAACGCCAAGGCTAGCAAGATTATCGGCGGAGCTTGCTGTTTCTGCTGCGCCATCAGCGGTTTGTTCGGCAATATCCCTCACTCTCACGATACTTTTATTAATATCTTCTGCCACCGCGCTTTGTTCTTCCGAGGCTGCAGCGATTTGATGTGTCATATCCTGAATACGGCTAACCGCAACGGCAATATCCACTAACATCTCACCGGCTTCGCGTGATAATGACACTGCGCCATCACTCAATGTTCGGCTTTTGGTCATCATTTGTACCGACTCCGATGTCCCTTTTTGCAAGTTAACAATCATATTTTCAATTTCTTCGGTAGAGGATTGTGTGCGACTCGCAAGGCTTCGCACTTCATCGGCCACCACTGCAAATCCCCGTCCCGCCTCACCAGCCCTTGCTGCTTCAATGGCCGCATTTAGTGCGAGTAAATTAGTCTGCTGTGCAACCGATTTGATCACATCAAGGACGGCACCAATACTGACACTTTCCGATTGTAAGCGCTCCATTGCATGTGCAGTGGTCGCTATTTCCTTGGCTAAAAGTTCGATTTGGCTAACCGCTTCGATAACTTTTTTATTACCTACCGCAGTGGTGTGATCCGCCTCTTTAGCGGCTAATGCAACATTTTCAGCACTCGTTGAGACCTCTTGTACTGTCGCAGCCATTTCATTAATCGCGGTAGCGACTTGGTCAGTTTCACTACGCTGATTTTGCATCCCCACACTATTTTGTACTGTGACCGAAGAAAGCACCTCAGCCGATGAAGCCAACTGCACCACGCTATCACCTATTTGTGTCAACATTTGCCTAAGGGTGCTATTCATTTCATCCATGGCACGCAATAGTTCTCCCATCTCATCCTGACGCTCTGAGTGAATAGTGCTACTTAAATCACCTTCGGCAATTTTTCTCGCTGTAACAAGGGTTTGTTTAAGTGGCCCAACAATTTGTCCACTGATTAACCAAGCCAGTAAGGGACCGACGACCAAGGCAACAATTAATGTACCGAGTACCACCTCCTTGGCTTGAGCCTCCGCGTCTGCCCGCTGATGCTTTTGGATGTCAACTAATTCACGAATATTCACCATCAATGTTTGTGCAGCCGGCGCCCATTGACTGTGTTAGGTTAGCCATATCACGGTTAACATTGACTAACGCATCAATATCTTGGTCATACCGATCCAGTATCTGTATGGCTTGCGCAGTATCCTCTCCCTTAAGAGTGGCAATAGTCTGAGATAATCTGGCAATGGCATCTTTTGCCGTTTTTAAATTAAGATCACTAGCATCATAGACATAGCCTCGAATGTGATAACGTAACATGGTCATTTGCTGGCTAACACTTAAGGCATCTTTTAATAATTCAGTATTTTGGGTCGCTTGAGCCTTGTTGGTCATTCTATCGACCAATTCCGCATATGTGGCAACCAACTTTGCTCCCACTTGGGCACCTGTGACTTTTAATGCCTGTTTATGCTTAAACACATCACTAAACTGATTTATTGATTGATGATACCGTTCCATCGCCACTAATGATTCTTGAAGATACTGTCTATCGTAGGCATCGCTATACTCTGACAATTGTTGCTGTAAACCACTTTTTGTATTTTCAATTAAGCTCTGGAGTTCATCTAATTTTGTTAAATCGCCATTTGCGATAAATTCTAATCGCACGGCCTTGGCCGCAAGCAAAGTTTTATCGACATTGGCAATAAACTCTAACCGACGACTACTGATATCGATTGAGGTAAGTCCCCTGTATCCAGCCGCTGCTACAATAAATATCAGCAATAACAAGATCCCAAAACCAAGCCTTAACTTATTGGTTACTGTCATGTTTCCTAGCAAGCGGCGCAAACCTTCCATTTAAATACCCCGTATCAATTTTAAAGATGAGTAAACAAATCCAGTGCAATTGTAATAATTTTCCCATGACCGTTTATTGACCTAGTTAACCAATCAGCAAAATACATTATATGTATAACATTTAAATCAACAGTATATTGTGGAAGTCAGAGGCAGGAGAAAGCACGGCAAGTAATTAAACGGAATTTATAAAATAAAAACAAAAAGTTAAATCAACACCATCAGTGTAATGGCTGCAAAATATCCAACATATCGTATCAACGAAGCTTTTAGATGGTATCAGGGCTTTGGTATGACGCAGACTATTCTCCCGACGGGGAATGGGCTCAGCAATACTGGCAATCCGATTCGGTATTAAAACAGAGTTAATTCAGCTTATCCGGCATAGACATCAAATGAAAAGACATAAAAGGTTTTATGTGGATGATTTAAGAAATACTATTCAACTTCAATGTGTTAGTGTGGCTTTGAACGGAGTAACAAGCGTGTTATCTAATGGCATAGAGATTTTCTAACGGCACAACATTATTTCAAATTTCGTTGTATCGCTGACTTTAAGTCGACCTTATCCAGCCCGATGGTTTTTAGCATTTGTTTACTTTTAGTGTCGAGTTGAGCCCAATCAAAGGATTTGTATGCTCCATTTCTTATTGCCATAGCGGCGATTTTTATCGCTATTGATACGCCATTCATAGGCTTTTTTAGCGCAAACAGATACTCATCTTCAACATTACTGCTGTGGATATAAACTTCGGCTCTGCTCTTATTGTTAAAGTTGATTTGCAACTCAAAGAGAATGATCACAGCCATTAAACTTTGCAAGAAAACCCCAGAAGTTACGACCTTTACCGCACTAAAGTTGGTAATTATTGGTATAAAACCCATCAAATCATGAAGTGAGATTTGCTTGGCGAGCAGTGCAAACCAAGCAGTCACAAACCCTAACCCCAAGGCCTTATCAACAAAAAATAAATATATTTAAATAACTTAAAGAAAATTAGCCAATATATTACCCCTGCATGGCTTAGTTATTAACGCTGCGCTCATTGTCACCCTTTGCTTACCGCTCAAATGTTTACAAATTGCTACATTTGTAATTTGTTTGTTAAAAACAATTTCCTGTGTTAGGTTGAATTCGCTTAAGTCAGCAGACTCTCGTCTGCGCATAGGAGCGCAAGTAGATGCTCCGTGTCACTTAGGTCTTATAACCTTGATAACAAATGGAGCAAGCACAATGAAATTAACCAAAATAGCCAGTGCCGTTATTGCCGTATCTGTAGGCGTTATTACCCAAGCCCATGCGGATGACAATCGTTATGTCATTCAAGTCGAAGAAGGCCATAAAGGTATTGTTAAAGCACTCGCTAAAAAGCTTGGTGGTGAAATAAATCTTGAAGGGGATGAATTTATTGCTGCAACTTTTACAGGTAAAGATCTCGCCCAAGTCAAAGGCCTATTAAATAATCCTCACATTACCCTGATTGAAGAAGACGTTCGTCGTCATCCTATGGCGCTGTATAACGATGATGCGGGTAATCCTATGACCCAACAAGTCACGCCATATGCGGTATATCAATCCCGTGCAAACCAAGTGACTTTTAACCCAAATGCGGGCATGAAGGTTTGTATTATTGACTCAGGATTAGATAGCTCAAACCCCGATTTTTACTGGAACAACATTACTGGCGATAACGATTCAGGTACAGGAAATTGGTTCCAAAATGGTGGCCCACATGGCACGCACGTTGCGGGCACCATTGGCGCCGCCAACAATAATATTGGTGTCGTCGGTATGGCACCTGGCGTACCTATGCACATCGTTAAAGTATTCAATGCATCGGGTTGGGGCTATTCATCTGATTTAGCCTATGCAGCCAACAAATGCAGCAATGCGGGCGCTAAGATTATCAGCATGAGCTTAGGTGGTGGTGCGGCAAACAATACCGAAAAGAATGCCTTTGATGCCTTTACAGCTGCCGGAGGCTTAGTGGTAGCCGCTGCTGGTAATGACGGTAATTCAGTACGCTCTTATCCTGCGGGATATCCATCCGTCATGATGATCGGCGCTAACGATGCGAACAATAACATTGCCGATTTCTCTCAATATCCCAGCTGTTTAAGTGGTCGCGGTAAAAAAGCCGTCAATGATGACGGTATCTGTGTCGAAGTCACCGCAGGCGGTGTCGATACACTCTCAACCTACCCAGCTGGGATGGCAACGGCATCAACCTTAAGCGTCGATGGCGCGAATGTAGTCTCCTCAGCGATGGAAAACGCTGGCTCAGCCACGGGCAATACTTACTTTATGGGAACAGCTCAAGCAGTAGACTCTAGCGCTAACGGTAAGATCTGTGTGATCGACCGCGGTGTGATCTCCTTCCATGATAAAGTACTTAACTGCGAAAACTCTGGTGGCGTGGGTGCAATTCTGATCAATAACACCGCTGGTATGCTCTACGGCACTTTGGGAGATACTAATGCCACCAGTATTCCGGCAGTAGGCGCAGCGCTTGAAGATAGAGCTCGCCTTGTTGCCGCACAAAATGCGACGATCTCGATTGGCGCAGTTGACTATGGTTTTATGAGCGGAACATCGATGGCAACCCCAGCGGTATCGGGTATTGCAGCACTCGTGTGGTCTAACCATTCTCAATGTACTGGAGCCCAAATTCGCAAAGCGTTAAAAGCAACCGCAATGGATGCGGGCGCAGCGGGTAAAGATATCTACTTTGGTTATGGTATCGTCAATGCTAAAGCGGCCGATACTTACCTCACCACCTATGGTTGCTCAGGCAAATAAGCTTAACAAAGCTTATTTCAATGTAAAAAATCAGCACTTGTGCTGATTTTTTACATTAAGAGTGAGTTGAAGGCGGTTGATATATGAAGCAAGAATACAAGCTAAACTCAGTTCAAAAGGCTCCTTGAACAAATTCTCGCTTTACGCTTCTTCATCTCAGCATTGAAAGGCATAACAACACAGCAATAGGCATTAAGTAATAACGCCATGATTTACAAGGCTAGAGACTTAATCCCCACTCTTCAAAGGCATCGCGGCAAAGTTGCTCACGAAAATCCGGATGGGCGATATTAATCAAGGCCTGTGCCCGTTCACGTAGCGAGCGGCCACGAAGATTAGCCGCGCCATATTCGGTCACTATGTAATGAACATGGGCGCGGGTAGTTACAACCCCCGCCCCAGGAGATAACACGCTAGCGATGCGAGAAACTCGACCTCCCGCCGCAGTACTTGGCAGCGCAATCACAGAGCGGCCACCTTCGGACAGCCCTGCGCCGCGGATAAAGTCCATCTGGCCACCCACGCCCGAATAAATCTTAGTGCCAATGGAATCGGCACACACTTGCCCAGTGAGATCGACCTGCAGCGCCGAGTTAATCGCCATTACATTGGGGTTTTTACGGATAATAGACGTGTCGTTGACTTGCTCGATATCCATAAAGATAACCGCAGGATTATCATCCACATAGTCATATAACTTCTGGCTACCTAAGGCGAAACCTGTGACCAGTTTTCCGGGGTAAAAGCGCTTTTTACTATTGTTAATCACGCCCTTTTCAACTAATTGCAAAATCCCGTCGGAAAATAACTCGGTATGCACGCCTAAGTCTTTGTGCTCGGTCAGGCAGGACAATACCGCATCGGGAATCGCGCCAATGCCCATCTGCAAACAATCGCCATCGCGGACTAATTTAGCCACATTTTTCCCTATCGCCAGACTCACAGCATCGCCAGTGGCAAACGAATGAATGGGTAAACTGGCGCTTTGCTCATACACGGCGGCAAAACGGTCGATATGAATAAAACCATCGCCGTGGGTGCGGGGCATTTGTGGATTAATATGGGCAATGATTTTACCTGCCACTTGGCAGGCGGCTAAAGTGGCCTCCACCGAAATTCCTAAGGAACACATGCCATGTTTATCCGGCGGCGACACTTGGATAATCGCGGTATCGATTTTTTGCTCGCCGGAGCGGAATAGTTTAGGCACTTCAGAGAGGAAAATCGGCACATAATCGGCATCGCCACTTTGTAATAACGGCCTTGTAGGCACCCCACCGAAAAAACAGCGATGGCGCAAATGCCCACGTAAATCGGGATGACTTAAGGATTCAGCACCTTCGGTATGTAACTGTAATAAGGTGAGATTTTCAAGGGTGAGCGCATGTTTTGCCAGCGCATCTAATAAGACTTTTGGAGTTGCGCCCATGGAATGGGTCCACAGGGTTTCGCCACTTTGGATCAGTGAAACCGCTTCGAGGGCACTTTGACACACAATCGCAGGCATACAGAATTCCTTCGCTAAGCTAAATCTCTATTCCTTTTGCGTATGATGTAACGTTGATACGCATCGCGCTGCTCAGCCGAATAGGCCTTCACATTCACTGAGCTGATAACCTCAGGTATCGATTTACACAAATCGGTCTGCATAAATCGCGCGAAGGGACACACTAAGCCATCACATAAAAGGAACATTTTGTTAGCAGCAGTGTAAGCGAGTTCTAAAGTAACTAACATCCATTTCAACTACTTAGTCCAAATCTTTACGCATAATTTGCGTTAAATCAAAACTCGCGCCTAAAGCGTGAGTCAGCCCCTTAATCCAAACGTTTGGAAAAGCGCAGGCTTGCCACCAGCAGCCCCAAGCAGGTAAAACCAATCATCCACAAGGCATCAAATTGCAAGTCACTCACCTGGGCATCCCTCAGCACAATCGCGCGGGACATACGCATAAAGTGCGTCGCGGGTAACGCCTCGGCAATCCACTGCGCCGCTACGGGCATGGCCTCGTAGGGGAACATAAAACCCGACAACAAAATCGATGGCAGCAGGATAAACACCGTCATTTGCATCGACTGTAACTGGGTTTTCGCGATGGTCGAAATCACTAGGCCTAAGGTCAAACTGGCGCAGATAAACAACATGGCCGCCAGCGCAATCGAGTCCAAACCGCCGCGAATCGGCACAGCAAACAGCAAATGCCCAGCGGTAAGAATAATCGCCAATTGCACAAAGCCGACTAACACATAAGGGGTTATTTTACCTAGCATTAGCTCAAGTGGCCTCACCGGCGTGGTGATTAAAAACTCCATATTGCCCTGCTCGCGTTCGCGCACAATCGCGGCCGAGGTAAACATCACCATGGTCATAGTCAAAATGACCCCTAAGAGGCCGGGGACGATATTCACCACAGATCGCTGCTCAGGGTTAAAATACTGCACCACCTCAAAACTGGGGGGATTCGATTTGACCGCCCTGCCCGCAATCTCATCCAGTGGCATTTGCCTTAAACTGCGAATAGTAGAGGCGACCACAGTATCCGACCCATCCACCAACCATTGCCCCACAGGCTCAGCAAAATAGGTCTGCCCTGCAAACGCTGGATGCCGTACTAAACGCTCATCAAGATCGGCACCTAAATACAGCACGGCTTTTACTTCGCCCCGAGTGATCGCGGCTTCCGCCTCGTTGACATTCAAATAGTGATATTTAAAATCAACCACTTGGGTCGCATCTACCGCTTTAACCAAGGCACGACTATAGGCGGAATCGCTTAAATTGACTAAACCTGCGGGCAAATGACGCGCATCGGTATTGATGGCATAACCAAACAGCATCAACTGCACTAAGGGGATCATCACAATCATGCCGAAGGTCATGCGATCCCGCGATAACTGCCTGAGTTCTTTGACCACTACGGCCCAAATTCTACCTAGCATCTTGAGCCTCCACTGTCGTGGCCTCACTGCCGTTTGGCGGCGTTAGCTGGGCACGTCCGCCCGTGCAAGTCACAAACACATCCTCAAGGCTTGGGCGCACCTCGGTCAGTGCCCGCCCAGCAACCCTTGGGCTTAACCAAGCCAGCGGATCTGCAATCGAACTTTGCACTAATACCCGTAAACGACTGCCAATCTGCGCCGCCGATAACACGTTGGCATCGCTGATAAGCGACTGTTTAAGCTTACGTAAATCTTCCCCCGACACTTCAATCACCCGCGCGCCCATGGCGGCCATTAATTGTTGTGGCGAGCCGTCGGCACGTTTTATCCCACGCTCTAAAATCGCGAGACCATGACAACGCTCGGCCTCATCCATATAGTGGGTCGAGACTAAAATCGTGGTGCCTTGGGCGCAGAGATCGAACAGTCGCTCCCAAAACTCGCGGCGATTTTCAGGGTCGACCGCCGACGTTGGCTCATCGAGAAATAACAGCTCGGGGTGATGCAAGGTCGCGGCGGCTAAGGCTAAACGTTGCTTTTGCCCACCACTCATGGAGCCCGCCATTTGCTTCTCGCGCCCCGCCAAATCGTACAGGCTTAATAACTCGGCCAAACGCGCCTTGGTTTGGCGACGATTTAACCCATAAATTTGCGCCACAAACTCGAGATTTTCCCGCACCGATAAATTGTCGTAGAGGGAGAATTTTTGCGTCATATAGCCAATGCGGCGGCGCAGTTTTTCCTCGGCGCCGGGCAAGGTTTCGCCCAACACCCGAATATCCCCCGAGGTTGGGCTAAGCAGCCCAGTCAACATCCGAATGGAGGTCGATTTACCACAACCATTGGGACCTAAAAAACCATAAATCGTGCCCTTAGGGATCGCCAAATCGAGATTTTCTACCGCATTAACACCGCCAAAGGCGCGGGTCATACCACGGGTTTCGATAGCAAACTCAGATGCCGCGGTTGATGTTTCAGCCGCAGATGTTCCAGCGACTGATATATCTGCTGAAGCCTGTTGTGCACTCATGGCAACTGTACCTCAAGGGCCATTCCCGTGGGTAAATCCTGTCCTTCTGGCGAAATATCAATATCGGTGAGATACATCAATCTCGCCCTATCGCGTTCATTTAAGGCATAAAAAGGTGTGTAAGCCGGTTGACTGCGAATATTACGCACAGTGCCAGCAATAGGCTGCGTGCGGCCATCGACAAGGATCTTAACTTGGTTACCCGCCTTGACCCTATCGAGCCAAGTCGCAGGCAGATACACCCGCACATAGGGATGCTCAATTGCCAATAAACCAATAAGTTGACTCCCTGCGGCCACCCTATCACCCACCCGCCAAGGCAAGGTATCTACCACAGCGGCTCTCGCCACCACTAGGCTTAAATCCTTGAGGGCTTTTTGCTCCTGCGCCACGCCAGCCATGGCCGCCTCGACTGCGGCTCTGGCTTGTTCGAGTTGCTCGCTGCGGGTGCCGTTTTGCAGCAGTCTTAGGCTCTGCTCGGCTTCGGCTTGCTTGGCAAGGCTGGTATCACGCGCCGCGCGCGCAGCATCTAAATCTGCTTGACTGAGCACCTTAGTCTTAAATAACCGCTGCGTACGCTCAAAACTCTGCTGCGCCTCTTTAACACTGGCATTGGCGCCATCAAGGGCGGCGCGGGCTTTATCTATGTCTTCCGAGCGAGCCCCCGTTACCGCTTCCGCCAGCTTTGCCTTGGCTTGTTTAAGCTCGGCCTGACGCTGGCTAAGGCGCGCCTGAGCGGCGGTGCTATCCAGCTCGAGTAATACTTCCCCCGCCTGCACTTGCTGGCCTTCGACCACATTAATTCGATTAATCAGCTCCCCCACAGGGGCGGTGAGGGTTAACCTATCGCGCTCAACCGTACCCAGCACTCGGGGGGATTCATCGCCGCAGGCTGTTAATTGCAGCAACAGCGCCGCGCCCAATAGACTCATCACCAGCTTGCCCCATCTTTGGGGAGATAGTTGCCGCGTCTTAACCGACATCACAGCTAACCCATTAGATACACTCATCATTCACTCCTAGGTTCACGCAAAACGCCCTGGGTAAACACCTGCATATTGTGCAGTGCCAAACGTTGTAAATCCTCGGCATTGCTACTAAACAGGCCAAACTGACGCATTAAAACCGGGGGAGCAATCAGCGGAAACACCATCAAACTGATAAAACTCAGGCGCACTAAATTGGGGTCTAGCCCTGCTTTGAGTAATCCAGCATTCACTAATGCCGACTCAACCCAACGGCGTGAAAGGGATAACACTTGCTCAAACACCGACAACATGATCCGATAGGCCTCGGTGCCATCGCCTTCCTGCAACACGCGCACAATTAATCGGGGTAATCCGGGATTAGGTGCCATCACCCGATAATAGATCTGCATCAGTTCGCCAATATCATTAGGTGCTTGAGCGCAGGAGATTTCACGCAAACGCGCAATCACAGGCTCGAGGGTTTCACGCACCATCTGCTCGAATAGCCCAGCCTTAGAGCCAAAGTAATAACGGATAAGCGCCGCATCCACCTCGGCCTCACGGGCTATTTCACGAGTAGAAACAGTGGGATAACTGCGTTCACTAAAGAGCGTCACCGCGGCGGTGATCAGCCGTTGACGTGCATCAGAGTTGCCTTTCGGGCGACCAGCAGCCATAGACAGCCCAGATTGGGCGGCAAAGGGAACCACACCTCTTGGGCGACGAGGGATAACCGACATAAGCCTCTCCGGCAGAATTCATCTATTGATGAATATACTGAAAAGCTGCTGGAAAAGGCAGCAGTTAAATTCCTCATTTTGGTTAAAATTGAGGAATTTAACCTAAAGGCTTAAGCCTAAAATATCAGAGGTTTAAAACCACTCTTAAGGCTTGTATTTATCTTTGATGAAATCCTAAGCCCCTTTGACGATAGCGCTTAAACGCTCAATAAATTGCTGCACCGCCTCAATGGAATCAAAACTAAAGGCCAATCCATAGTGGGTTTCAGTCAGACTTTTATGTAAACGTTTGGGAAATCGCGTCATTTCCGCGCTGTGGTAATAGTCATATTTAGCATGCACGCCTGCTAAGGTGGTAAATTCACCCGAAAATATCTCAAACGCGGGGCGAATAATCAGTTGCGGCGTTTTGCCATCCATATGCAGGTAAAAGGCTTCCTTAGTACCTGGCAACATATATTCGGTAATGCTCTTCACCGAAAAATTGCTACGGCAATTGAGTTCGGTTAAACAGCGGCTCATTTCCTGTTGTGTGATGGCCAAAGGTGCCTCCCAATAAGTGTGAAAACGCTATAGAACCAATAACGATCCAAAACGTTAAAGTAAAAATAATTTTTGAGCCATCCCAGCCAATTCAAACGGCTAAATACGCTATACGTTTTATTAGCGTTTACTGATCAAGCAATTAGCTGTCGGTTAGGTCATATTAAAACAAAGTCAAAAGATTGTCGCTATGTCATTAAATTGTATAGCGAATTTTTGCTTGCCAGCCCCAAATGTTGCGACTAGGTTAATAAGCCAGAGTAAGAGTCTACCCTGTCCACCATAGCAAGGTCACTCAGCTTGTGAACTTTTACTCCCAGTGGTTTTACTGCGCAGCATTCCTTAAAACCAGCCTAAGATTGCCTTGCACCAGAGTGCAGCGATGTCAATCGACACAGACACCTGATTAATGTTCACGATTGCAATGCACTGTAAGGCCGCGCTCAATCACTAGAGATGAGAAACACCCATGAAGATAAAAAACACCTTAATGCTCTTGGGTCTGTTAGCTGTCAGTCCCGCGGTTTTTGCCGCAACAGGTATCGCCTTTGTTCACGGAACCGGAAAACAAACCAATGCGTTAGCCGACTATTGGACTTCGGAATTTGTTAACTCAGTGCGCCAAGGGATCCCCGTCCCCAATAATTACACTGTCATCAACTGTGACTTCGACCAATATATGTGGGAAGAAGCCGCCGCGGGTTGCCTCGCCACTCAGCTCAATAGCTTTATTCAAGCGAAGAATATTGATGATTTAATCCTGCTCACCCACTCTAATGGCGGTAATGTGGTGCGCTGGATTTTATCAAACCCCACCTGGGACAGCCGTTATCCTGCGGTGATCAAAGCCACCTCCAGAGTCATCGCCCTCGCGCCATCGAGTGGCGGCACGCCGCTGTCCGATGCAGTCAATCAAGGCAATGTGTTCGAAACGACTCTAGGTTGGCTCTTAGGCTATGGCAGCAATGCGGTCAAACAGCAGCAAGTCGGCTGGATGGCAAACTACAACAACACTTGGCTCTATGGCACCGCTGGTCGTCCGAGTTTAGGTAAGCCCTTCGAGGTGGTTGTCGGCTCGGATGTGGATTCCGCCATTTGGGACAGCGACAGCTACTGCGCTGGCTATCAATATCAGGTCGCCCTCGAAACTACCCAAAACTGGCTCGATAGCTGCTCCGACGGCTTCTTAAATTGCAGCTCCCAAAAAGCCGCAGGCACAGTCTGGTTTACCGATAAACAAAAGACCCGAGGCCAAGAACCGTTAAGCCATCAGCAGAGTCGCCGTGCCTGCTTTAACTTAGACACGCTGATCCGCAATCATATTTAAGGAGCCTAACATGCAACCTTTTACACTCCGCACCTTAAGCAAAGCGGTCAGCTTGGCCATATTAGCTAGCCTGCTCGGTGCCTGTCAGGATGATTCACCCACGCCTGAGCCACAAAAAGAAGCCAGCCCAATGTATGCCAAGGGCTTAACCTTAGCCGCGCCGACGCAGAGCGACCTTGTCGATACTAATATCGCCTCGCCAACTCTCGCGCCGATTAATACCAGTTCCGATTACATCAGCTTTATTACCCCGCTCTATGGTGAATACCAAGCCAGTCAACCCGTGCTTGAGCAGGCAAGCCAAAGTGATGAGTATTGGCTAAATGTCACCGGCGCCGAGCTAAATGCTGGCGTGCAGCTCAACTTAAGCCAAGCGGGCAGCTTAGTGCGAATTGCGCCCCGTGGCGATGTCAGCACAGGCGCCTTAATGCATGCCGATGCCGTAGCCCCCGAGCGGGTGCAAATTCAGCGGATAGACCAAACGCCGCAGGGTAAAAACGCCAGCAGCCCGCAAGCAACGGAATCCTTGGTTAAATCGCTGGTGAGCACCGAAGCCTTAGCCAGCGCAGGCTTAGCCGATGATTCCAGCGCACTACAGATGTCTGAAAAGGCCACGGCCGGAGCATATCGCCTACAAGTCAGCCAGCCCTTGGTCGCTAAGGCCAACTATTTGGTCAACGTGAAGGAAAAAGGCTCGCCCTATCAACTGAGTATCAAGGCGCCGAGCGCGATTGCGGCCGATGCCCAAACGGTTGGGGTAAAACTCGCTTTAAGCCAAAGCGATAATCAATTTGCGCCTCAGGCCAAACTCAAGCAAGCCGATGGCACAGAGCAAGCGCTGGCCATGGTGAAACAGGGGGATGAATGGCAGGCTTTAGTGCCCGCGGACTTGCCCCTTGCCAGCAGCAATGCGGGGCTGAGTGAAATCGAAGTTACCGTTCAGACTCAAGTCGATGGCCGCCCAGTACAGCGCACGGTGAAAACCGCCTTTAAGTCCTATGTGAACTCGGCCAGCATCAAACCCGAAGTGCTAACCGTTTGGGATAAAGGCGTACCGAATCAAGTCAACTTTGAGCTCGATATCGCCGAAGCGGGACGCTTTGGTTTGAGTGGCGTGCTAACGGGCACCAATGCCGAGGGTCAAAAAGTGGCGATTATGCGCACCCAAGCGGCGACTTGGTTAACGCCCGAATCCCCCAAACTCAAGCTGATGTTTGACCCAACTCTCATCCAAGCATCGGGCCTGCAACCGCCCTTCGAACTCAACGAGCTAGAGCTGCAAGACCAAGGGCAAATGGCACGGTTAAGTTTTCAGGCCAACGCACTGGTGCTTACGCGCTAACTCAATTTAACCCATTTCTCCCTTCCCAACCGCTTTGAGTGCCCGCCTTGGGCACTCTTTTTTTACCCGTCATCCGAGTTAATGCAGCCAAGCCAAGCGTTTACCCAAGTAAAAGTGCAATTATCGCGCAATCCCCCAACCCTGTGACAACACATGGGTATCAGTACAAAATGCTGTCACAATTTCAAGATAAAATTTACATTGATTATAAAAGCTTACTGCTTTTAAATAACAAGGAGTCTAGGCATAATGCCAATGTTTTGACGCAAAACCCCATAGCAACATATGCAAATGGAATATAAAAATAACAATGGCTAATGGCACCGCGATTCCCCCGCCTTAGTCGATGCTCAAGCAATGGAAATCCTATGAGTGACAGCACATTTTTTTTTGGTGAATGGCAAGTCAATCCCAGCGCCAACAGCCTGCTTCTGGGCAAACAAGTCAAACAGCTTGAGCCTAAGGCGATGGATGTGTTGTTGTTTCTCTGCCAAAACGCCGGTGAAGTAGTCAGCAGCGACGAAATTGTTAGCCATTGCTGGCCGGGGGTCGACACGGGCGACAATCCACTGCATAAGATTATTAACCAGTTACGTCGCGCCTTAGGCGATAGCGCCACCGAATCCCGTTACATTGAGACCATTCGCAAACGTGGCTATCGCACCTTAGCCGAGGTTCGCTTTCCGGTTGGCCACGAGGCCAGCGCCACGCCACAGACTTGGCAAGGCGGCTCGCCTTTTCCGGGCCTGCAAGCCTACAGCGCCAACTATGCCGACGTGTTCTTCGGCCGCAGCGAGCAAATTAGCACGCTACTGAATCGCATTAGCCAGCAAATTCAATTTGGCCGCGCTTTCTGCTTAATTTTAGGCCCGAGTGGTAGCGGTAAATCCTCCTTAATTAATGCAGGTGTATTGCCTAACCTCATGGCCGCCAATGGCTTTAATGGCGTTGGCGTTGTGGCCTATAGCAGCCTCGATTTTGCCGATGTAAGCAAGGGACAACTGCTCACCGATCTGGCCAGTGCCATGCTCGACTGGGAACTAAACGACACCCCAGTCTTTGAGGGAATGAGCGCAGACTCGCTTGCCGCCAAGCTTGAGCAAGATCCACAAAGCATTGTCGATATATGTAAACAAAGCCTTAAAAATCAGGCTTATGCTACACCACGCTTTGCCTTATTTATCGATCGATTAGAGGTGCTATTATCATCGCCGCTGTTTAGTGACACCGAGCGCAGCGCCTTTATCGAGCTATTAGAGCGCCTTGCCACTTCCCATGCGGTGTTGATTATAAGTGCCTGTCGTAACGACTTTTATCCGCAGCTAGTCAATTATCCCAGCCTGATGGCGGGCAAAGCCCGCGGCGCCCATTTCGACTTAGCGCCGCCCACTCGCACCGAGCTGCTGCAGATGATCCGCCTGCCAGCCGTTGCCGCCAATTTAACTTGGGACATTGACAGCGACACCGCCATGCCGCTCGATGAAATGCTCTGTAGCGATGCCGCCAGCAATCCAGATGCGCTGCCCATGCTGCAATACACCTTACAGGCGCTGTATTTACAACGCAGTGACGATGACAAACTATTGGTCTCTGTGTATCGCACCTTGGGCGGCATCGAAGGCGCTATCGGTAAAAATGCCGAGCAGGCCATCTCCCATTTAACTGAGGCCGAAAAAGCCAGTCTGCCGCGGATTTTGTCCCTGTTAGTCACCCTGCGTGAGGATGAAAAATCCATCACCAGCCGCACCGCCCGCTGGTCGCAGTTGCAAAGCGCGGCCGAAACCGCCCTAGTGCAAGCCATGGTCGATAGCCGCTTATTTGTGTCCCATCTGCAAAATGGTGAACCCTGTTTTAGCATCGCCCACGAAGCCCTGCTGCGCCGCTGGCCAAGGGCGACGGTGTGGATCAGCGAACATAACGACAGCCTCAGTATTAAGAGCCGACTACAGCATTTATCCCAGCGCTGGCTCAGCGAAGCCAAACACAGCGCCTATTTGCTGGCCGAGGGTAAACCCTTAAAAGAGGCCCAAAGCCTTAGGCAAAACCCCTTGTTTGACTTAGACGAGCGGGAAACCGACTTTATTGCCGCCTCCAGCAAACGCGCCACTATGCTGCGCTGGACGAGGCGCGTCACCGTCGCCCTGCTGTGCGTACTCACCTTAACCTCGGTCATTATGAGTGTTCGCAGTATCGAAGCCGAAAAGCTGGCCCAGCAAAAACGCCTCGCCGCCGAAGATCTACTCGGGTTTATGGTGGGTGACTTCGCCGATAAGATGCGCGGCATCGGCCGGATGGACTTACTCGATGGCATCAGTAATAAGGCATTGGAATATTTCACGGATTTCTCCAGCCAAGACGATGAGAAGTACTTAAGCTTCGATGCCCGCTTCCAACATGGGCAGACCTTAGAGGCCATGGGCGAAGTCGCCTATTCACGCAATAAAATCGATGAAGCCCGCAGCGCCCTACTCGCCGCGCAGGAAAAAATGCTGCCGCTGCTCGAATTGCAGCCAGACAACCTAGCCTTGCTAAAAACCTTAGGCGCCAATGCCTTTTGGTTGGGTCAAATTGAATACGATGATAGAAAGTGGGAATCGGTCGAACCCTTTTTTGAACTGTATTTGCAATACAGTCAAAAGATGTATTCCTTAGCGCCGGATGATAAGGATGCATTGATGGAACTATCATATGCATATAACTCCCTAGGTTCGCTTTCTATGCAACGACAACAATTCGTTGAAGCAAAGAATGGATTTCAGGAGTCTCTGACATTAAAACTTAGTGCTCTAGAAACAGATCCTAGTAATACACAACTTTTATCTGATGTAGTAAATGCACGATCTTGGTTAGCAAGTTCCTTAACCTCATTAGGTGAAGTTACTTCTGCAATTAATATTCATGAAAAAATACAAACTGAACTTTCGAATGAAAAATTAGAGCAACAACCCTATCTTCTTGAAAGGCTTTCAAGTAGCTATCAGCTATCATCAACTTTGATTAATTATAAAAATGATACTAAATTAGCAGTTGAAAAGGCTAAACTTAGTTTTTTAACTATAAAAAAAGCATCAGACAAAGACTCCGAAAATAGAATAATTAAAATGCAGAAAAATTATTCATACTTAAATCTAATAAGCCTTGGATATGGTGATTTCAATCAAGATGAAAAGCTTAAACTCGAGCGCTTAATTGAACAAATAAAAATCAATAAAACAGCATCAAAAAAGGATAAAGAATTATTAGCAAAATACTATCTAGCTCTTGCAAAGCATATGGATAAAATAAAAAACTACAAAGACAGCCTAGACTTCTCTAAAAAATCAAAGGCTATCTTCATGTCCTTACAAGAAGATAGCACAAACTCTCAAGACAATATTATACCCTTTTCAGAAAGCTTATTAATAGAAGCATCCTCATTAAAAAATTTAAATGAAAACGATAATTACATTGAAGTATGTAAAGATATAAAGTCCTTACTAGCACCTTTTGTAAGTAAAAACAAAAGTCCAGGAATTACAATCCCATATATAAAATCATTGAAATGCTTAAATGATAAAAATACTGGAATAGAATTAATTGAGATTCTTACTAAATCAAAAATTAATAATCTTGAATTTTAATCAATAAAAAAGGAGTAAGAAATGCAAAATGTACAAGGTCACGCTCACTTTATCAAGGTGATTGTTAACTTAGATAATAATGAACCCGTTTTTAGCTATGTCGACACGACTGGTGAGCCGTGCCAAGGTGATGTAACAATTACAGAGGCAAGCACTATCACTTATCAATTAGTGGATAATACTGGAAAAGGATTAAAATTTGCTGGCGTTGGTTTCATCACTCCTTTTGATGAAATTATTGACGCCGTAACAATTAGTAGTGATGGACAGTTGGTACAACTTGTAGATTTGGACCACACAGCGGGTACAACAAAGTTTCAGTTTGTATTAACAAACACGACAAACACACTAATGTTATTGAGTCCTGATCCAGAAGTGGTTAACCGTCCTGAAAACTAATCTCCATTGAAAGGGACTGCTTAGCAGTCCCCTTTTCTCCACCTTCCAGGCCGCCTCTACTTGCCACCGAGCAAAAGCGAGGACAGCCATGTCTTTTTGTGCTTTATCCCCTCTTCTACTAGTCTTTAAATTATCTTCACCTTGTCTGTTTGGAGCGAGTCATGACCTCGGCCAGAAGAATGCTTATCGATGCCAATACAACACCCTTCTATCATGTAAAAAAGCGAGGACAGCCATGTCTTTTTGTGCTTTGTCCCCTCTTCTACTAGTCTTTAAATTATCTTCACCTTGTCTGTTTGGAGCGAGTCATGACCTCGGCCAGAAGAATGCTTATTGATGCCAATACAACACCCTTCTATCATGTGATCAATCGCTGTGTCAGAAGGGCTTTTTTGTGTGGTGAAGATAAACTCACTGGGCGCAGTTATGAGCATCGACGCGGCTGGATTGTCGATAAAATCAAAGCATTATCCACCATCTTTTGTATCGATATTTGCGCCTATGCAGTGATGAACAACGGAAAAGCGGGGACAGCCATGTCTTTTTGTGCTTTATCCCCTCTTATACTAGCCTTACATTATCTTGATTGCGTCTGTTTGGAGCGGATAATGACCTCGGCCAGAAGAATGCTTATCGATGCCAATACAACACCCTTCTATCATGTGATTAATCGCTGTGTCAGAAGGGCTTTTCTGTGCGGTGAGGATAAACTCACTGGCCGCAGTTATGAGCATAGACGTGGCTGGATTGTCTATAAAATCAAAGCATTATCCACCATCTTTTGTATCGACATTTGCGCCTATGCAGTGATGAACAACCATTACCATTTAGTGCTTAAAATTGATGTCGAGAAGGCCAAATCGTTAACGCAAAAAGATATTATCAGCCGCTGGTGCCAAATCACTAAAGGCCATGCCATTGCCACTAAGTATATGAATGGTGATGCATTAATCGACGGCGAACGCATGTTACTCGATGCCTTAATTGCCGAGTGGCAAGAGCGATTAAGTAGTATCTCTTGGTTTATGCGCTGCCTGAACGAAGAGATTGCCCGTAAAGCCAATCGAGAAGATGAGTGCAAAGGCGCCTTCTGGGAAGGTCGTTTTAAATCCCAAGCACTGTTAGATGAGCAAGCATTACTGGCGTGTATGATGTACGTTGATTTAAATCCTATTCGAGCTGGCATTGCCGACTCTTTGCAATCCTCTGATTTTACATCGATTCAAGAGCGCCTGAATGCGCTTTCATCTAACAGCGTCACACCACTGTCAACCCAACCCCCTGTAGATAACACTCAGCCATTACCACATAAACCCCTCGTAAAATTTGATGGTGCAACGCATCTCCATCAGCAAACGGGCATCCCCTTTCATTTTGCCGATTATCTTGAGCTTATCGATTGGACCGGCCGCGCTATCCGCCATGATAAAAAGGGCTTTATTGATAATCAGCGACCTAAGTTACTTAATGAATTAGGCATAGCATCCGATGCCTGGTTACTTTCAGCCAAGGAGTTTCGCCGACAGTACAGTGGCATAAGCGGTCGATGGGATGCAATGTGTGCATTTAAACACAAGCAAGGTGGCAAATGGTGTCGAGGAAAATCCCATAGCCAAGCACTACATCCCGAGCAAACTAATGGACTTACATTGCATTAAATTGACCCAATAACAAGTATACGACTCAATCTTGAGGCCTCAGATTAGGGGCTATTTAACCCAAATTTTGCGAGATGTAAGCAAGCACCCAGCCAACCACGCCCTAATCGCAGACAAAACGACTCAGAAGGTAAAAAAATAAAACATTTAAAATCATATGATTATACCAGAAGGTAAGCAGAAGGTATCTTTTCTTCCACCAGAATAAAGTCATCCTCAGAAAAGCGCCTAGCGCAGATGATTAAAGTTCACGGAGAAAGATAACAATGACAAACTCACCGAAACTGGCACGCCAACAACCCGCCTTATCCATTGTCGATGAGGCTGTATTGCCCGCAACTCAGCATGCAAAGGCTGCCGAGCTACCGCTGAACTTTTTCGAGCATTCTTCCCTCGAGACCATTGAACTCTTTATTCAACATTTAACCGAGCCAGTGATCCTAGTGAATGCCAATGGCTTTATCCGTTCATGCAATCAACGTAGTGCCGAGCTGCTCGATTGCCCGCAGGCGAGTTTAAAGGGCCAAGACTGGCGCAATTTTTTGACCGAACATCATCAAGCGCGCTATGACAATCTCCTGAGCCACGATGTGCAATTAGGCACCAATTGTGGTCACCCCGTGCAGCACCCAGCGCAGGAAACCACGCTGATCTGCGCCTCTGGTAAGGCCAAAGATGTTGAATTGTCTATCTCTTATATTCCCAGCCATGAACCTGTGTTTGTGATGGTGATGCACGATTTAACTCACCATAAAGCAGAAAACCAAAAACTGCGTAAGTTGGCCGCCACCGACTCCCTCACCCAACTGGCGAACCGACGTTATTTTGATGAAATGCTGCAACAACATTGGGATGAATGCACCGCTAAACTGCGCCCTATCAGCGTAGTGATTATCGATGTGGATTATTTTAAGGTGTTTAATGATCAGTTTGGTCATATCCAAGGTGATGAATGCCTTAGAAAAATTGCCAAAGTGATCGCCACCATTGTGCCTATCGAAATCGGTCTTGCAGCCCGTTATGGCGGCGAAGAATTTGCGCTGATCCTGCCTAATCACAATGCCAAAATGGCGCTGACCATAGCGCAAAAAATTCAGCAAGGGATTAATAATATTCGCTTTACCGACCAAGGGCTCAGGGATTATGTCTCGGTAAGCGCCAGCCAAGGGATTGCCAGTGAAGTCAATGGCCAGTTCCGTACCTCACTCGCCATGGTATGCGCCGCCGATACCGCGCTTTACCGCGCCAAGGCCGATGGTCGCGATAGAATTAATACCTCGCTGTGATGATATTTGTCTGAAATAAAACCAAAGGTTTATGCATGACATAACCACAAGGATGTCACCCATGAAAACCTCAAAAAATATCTGTTTTAGCTCGAATAACTTAGTTCAAGACCTCGCTCAAGAAACATCAGAAAATACGGCTAAAGTCGTTTTATTAGGCTCGAAAACACTCGATATTTTCACTTGGCAAGCTTGGATAAAAAACCAACATGGAGGACTAGTATTTCAATATTGTTGTGAGTTTAATCATACGGGCTTTATTGTGAAGATAAATGCACTTGGCAATATTGAATCGGTTGTTAATAGCCGATTATTATCGATTGAAATGGCTTCGATGTCAGGTGATTTAAATGATGATTATTGGCATTTATTATCCATCAGCTACCAATATCATAAGCTAAAATGTTATATCGATGGCGATGAAATCGAAGTTCAACAGCAAATTATCCCTTTAACAGATAACCGTGTATTAAAGGCTATGTCCAATAACGCATTATCTTTTGAAGGAGAAATGACTAACATCAGTTTAATTGAACACTACTTAACAGACTATCAAATCCTAAATTATTATCTGCAACCTGATAGTCAGTCATCTATCACCGAAAACAATATTTATACTGCACAAGATAAACATTCCCTAAAAAACATTCATTCAAACCCACTTAACTCAACAAGGCAAGATGTGATGCTAGTTATTTTTAATGATACGAAATATAAATTCATTAAAAACAATCTAACCACAAATAATTTCAAAAAACAGCTATCTAATATTATTCCAGCCAATGATCGTTGTGCTTATATAATTGAATCAAATAATCAAAATTGGCCACACTTTATTTATCATGCTAATTATTTTTACGAAGAGGATCCCGATATTGCGTTAAATTTTGATATATTAAAATCTCTCACACCTAACCGTTCCCATGTTCATTTGCAGCTTACCAACGAACTGACATTTGATTGCTTTATCAGTCAATCTACTTCAAGTCGATTAGTCGCCGAAATTCGTATCAGTGAAAATACCGATTTTACGCTAGCCAAACATGCTATGCGCTTTATTAAGGATTATTAAAATCCTAGGATTGATCGTTGCTCGCTTCGACAAGCGGATGAGCACTTAAAGACTGAAGCGATCCCCGTTATAGCGTGGATCATAAAAAGCCCCCCTTCGAAACAGCTAGTTTGCACTATACCCAAAGTACAGTCGAATACCTCGCTAGCCTAGCTAGATATTTTAGGGCAAACTCAGCGTCCTTACCCGTTGGACTGTTTCTACAGTACTGGACTGTACGCTAAAGGTGACACATGAATCCACCTCCTACTTTGGCCTTGCTCTTTGCCCTATTGGCTGCCACCTTAATGGGCACGATTGGCGTATTCGCACGCTTTGCAGCTCTGCCAGCCGAACATATTACCTTTTACCGCCTGCTACTCGGCGCGCTGTTTTTAATGGCCTATATGCTGTTAACGGGTAAAGGACAGCAAATTCGCCATAAACCGAGCAAACGCACCTTAATAAATGGCGCAATGCTCGCCGGATTTATGGCTTTTTATATCGAGGCTATTCAATACACTCAAATGGCAACCGTGATTATGATCATCTACCTCGCACCTGTGGTAGCGTCACTCTTTGCGCACTTTGTGTTTAATGAAAGACTCAACCGATTCAGTATGGCAAGTGTGGTACTCGCCTTAGCGGGCTTTATATTAATGCTCCCCGTGACATCGAGCCAATCGCTATATGATTCTGAAATATTGGGATATTTTTATGCATTACTGTCGTTACTGACCTATAGTGGCTTTATCTTAATCAACCGCAAACCAAGTGCCGCCTCGCCCTATCAAAGTACGCTGGTACAGTTAGGTGTTGGCGCTTTATGCCTACTTCCCTTAGTGTTAACCACACCCTTAGTACCCAGCCTGAATCAATTTGCTTGGCTGCTGGCAATTGGGTTCTTTCCGGGATTTTTAGCTATTCTGTTTGCAGTAAAAGCTCTAAATCAATTGCCATCAATCACCTACGGCACACTCTCCTATATGGAGCCTGTGGTGGTGGTCACTCTGGCGTGGTGGTTATTTAATGAAACATTAACCGCACAGCAATTGATAGGTATGGCACTGATAATGCTGGCGGGTATAGCACAAGGTTGGTTAAGCCAATACAAAGCCCTGAAAATCCCTCTGTTTGCCACCATGAATAAATGAGTAAAATATAAACTAAATCTTTTTGATAGGAGCATCACTTGAAAAAACTACTCTTAATGATCAGTGCTTTGGTCCTGACAGGCTGTCTAGGAATGCCTAACTACGTCGAACCCGTTAAAGATTTTAAACTCGACCGCTATTTAGGCAAATGGTACGAGATTGCGAGGCTTGACCACTCCTTCGAGCGCGGATTAACCCAAGTTTCTGCCGAATACAGCCTTAAGCCCGATGGTGGCGTTAAAGTCATTAATCGGGGCTATTCTGCCGCCAAACAGGAATGGAAAGAAGCCGAAGGTAAAGCCTATTTTGTGAATGGAGAGAACGAAGCCTACTTAAAAGTCTCCTTTTTCGGGCCGTTTTATGGTTCGTATGTGGTCTTTGGGCTCGACCAACAAAATTATCAATACGCCTTTATCTCGGGGCCAGATACGGATTATTTATGGCTACTAGCCCGAACTCCAACGGTATCCCCTGAGGTGATTAAGCAATTTGTCGACATGGCGAGCGCCCGCGGCTTTGACACTGACAGCTTGATTTATGTCGAACAACAAGCAGAGGCAAAACAATAACCGCTAAGCCGAGGCGAACACTCAAGGTAAACACCATAAATAAAAACGCCGCTCATTAAGAAGCGGCGTTTTTTATCTGTGCATTTAAGGCTGTTTAAAACAAGTAATTAGCCTTCGATGCCCTTGCTCGCGAGGAACTCATCATAGGTGCCCTTGAAGTCATTCACGCCGTTAGGAGTAATTTCAAGGATACGGTTGGCCAGTGACGATACGAATGCGCGGTCGTGACTCACAAACAACAAGGTGCCTTCGTATTTCTCTAAGGCGTTGTTTAAGGATTCGATCGATTCCATATCCATGTGGTTGGTCGGTTCGTCGAGCATCAGGATATTTGGCTTTTGCATAATCAGCTTGCCAAATAACATACGGCCCTTTTCACCACCCGACAGCACCTTTACAGACTTTTTAATATCGTCGGCGCTAAACAGCATACGGCCTAAAATACCGCGTACCGCTTGGTCGTCATCTTCAGGTTTACGCCATTGGCTCATCCACTCGAAGAGGGTCATATCGTTTTCAAAATCAGACTCATGATCCTGCGCGTAGTAACCGATATTGCTGTTTTCAGACCATTGGATATGGCCTTCATCCTGTGGAATATCATGGATTAAAGTACGCAGTAGCGTGGTTTTACCTACACCGTTCTCACCGAGGATAGCGATACGCTCGCCCACTTCGACAATTAGGTTTAAGTCTTTAAACAGGGGGGTGTCATAACCTTTAGCCAAATTCTCAACCACTAAAGCGTTACGGAACAGTTTCTTTTCCTGATCGAAACGAATGAAGGGGTTAACACGGCTAGAGGCTTTAACCTCATCCAGCTTGATCTTATCGATTTGACGCGCACGAGAAGTTGCTTGTTTTGCCTTAGAGGCGTTGGCAGAGAAGCGCGCCACGAAGGTTTGCAGCTCAGAGATTTGTGCTTTCTTCTTGGCGTTATCGGCCAGCAGACGCTCACGGGCCTGAGTCGCTGCTTGCATATATTCGTCGTAGTTACCAGGGTAAACACGCAGTTCACCGTAGTCTAAGTCTGCCATATGAGTACAGACTGAGTTTAAGAAGTAACGGTCGTGCGAAATGATGATCATAGTGCTATCGCGTTGGTTCAAGACGTCCTGTAACCAGCGGATAGTGTCGATGTCCAAGTTGTTGGTGGGTTCGTCGAGCAGCAGTACATCAGGATCGGAGAACAGCGCCTGCGCCAATAATACCCGCAGTTTTAAACCTGGGGCGATTTCAGACATTAGACCGAAATGACTTTCGATACCGATACCCACACCAAGTAGCAGTTCACCAGCGCGAGATTCGGCGGTGTAACCATCCATTTCGGCAAACTCCATCTCAAGGTTTGCCACGGCAATGCCGTCTTCTTCGCTCATTTCAGGTAAAGAATAGATACGGTCACGCTCTTGCTTGACCTTCCACAGTTCACGGTGGCCCATGATAACGGTGTCAATCAGCGTGTATTCCTCGTAACCGAATTGGTTCTGGCTGAGTTTACCCAGACGCTCATTGACGTCTAAAGATACGTTACCGCTGCTCGGCTCTAGATCACCGCAAAGGATCTTCATGAAGGTTGATTTACCGCAGCCGTTCGCACCGATAAGACCGTAACGGTTACCGCCGCCGAATTTAACTGAGATGTTTTCAAACAGTGGCTTAGCGCCAAACTGCATGGTGATATTCGCTGTTGTGATCAAAATGAACTTCCAAATCGAGTAATGTTGGCCAGACTATTGGCAGTGCATATAAGCATAAACCAATTTCCACCAGCCTGAGGGGGTAAAAATAAACGTGGCACTATAGCAGTTTGGGTTAAATTATCAACTAAAAAGGCCCCGTTAGCCGCGAATGCTTAAGCGATTCTGAGCCATGTAACCCAAAGATAACTGTTTATTTAACCTGAATTTTTACAAATACAACCCAAGATAATCCTATTGGATGACAATTGAATTAACATTGCATTTTTAGCCAGACAATCCAAATACCGCCCACTGAACTGGGCGGTATTTGTAAGCCCCCGCTCGCTCGCGGGCCGATAAACAATACCAATACGTTACAGTTTTTGCTGTCTTAAACGGTTCGCATTGGTGACCACAGTTAAAGAAGACAGCGCCATTGCAGCCCCTGCAATCACAGGGCTTAACAGCATCCCCGTGAGCGGATAAAGCACGCCCGCCGCCACTGGGATACCTAAACTGTTGTAGATAAAGGCCCCAAACAGGTTCTGTTTAATGTTGCTAATGGTCGCGCGGGAAAGTGCCAATAAGTTAGCAATCACTATCAACTGATGCGACAGCAGTGTCATATCCGCGCTTTCGATAGCCACCTCAGTGCCCGATCCCATGGCGATCCCCACATCGGCACTCATCAAGGCGGGCGCATCGTTGATACCATCCCCCACCATGGCAACCACATGGCCTTGCTGCTGTAAGGCTTTAATATGCTGCTGCTTTTGTTCGGGTAACACACCCGCAATCACTTCCTCTATGCCTACTTGAGCTGCCACCGCCTGCGCCGTTTGTGGATTATCTCCAGTCAGCAGCACTACTCGAATGCCCTGTGAGCGTATTGCACTAATCGCTTCTTTCGCATCGGCTTTTATCGGGTCGGCAATCGCGATAGTGGCCACTAACTTACCCGCCTTGGCGACATAAATCGGTGTTTTACCCTGTTTGGCAAATTGCGCGGCGGCTTCTACCGTAATACCTGAGCTGCGGCCTGCCACCCCCTCCCCTGAAGGCACATCAAATGCCGCCATTAAGGCTTGATTCCCCACTAAAAAGTCGGCGCCATCGACTCGCCCTTCTATGCCCTTACCTTGATGATTAGTAAAAATCTCGGTTGCGGGCAATGGAATCGAGGCTTGCTTAACATAGCTGACCATTGCGCTGGCCAGCGGATGCTCTGAATGCTGCTCAAGACTTGCGATAGCGCCAAGCAGTGCGCGCTTGTCTTCATCACTAAGTGCTTGGTCATTGTCACCAGCCCAATGGATATCGGTCACTTGGGGTTTACCCTGAGTCACTGTGCCGGTTTTATCCAGCACCACGCAATCAACCTTGCTGGCGCTTTGCAGTGCTTCACCATTTTTAACCAAGACGCCCATTTGAGCAGCGCGGCCAACGGATACCATGATAGACATAGGTGTCGCTAAGCCTAAGGCGCAGGGACAGGCGATGATCAGCACGCTGGTGAGCACCACAAGCGCATGACTAAGCGCGGGTTCTGGCCCAACAAGATACCAAATCGCCGCCGCGAGTAAGGCGATAACCACGACCGTTGGCACAAATACCGCCGAAATGTTATCGGCCAGGCGACCAATCGGCATCTTTGAGGTTTGCGCCTCCTGCACCAGTGCGATGATTTTGGCAAGGCGCGTATCCTGCTGCCCAGCGGTCACTCGGTAGACTAAACTGCCGTTACCATTGACAGTTCCCGCGCTCAGATTATCCCCAACATGCTTTGGCACCGGAATAGGTTCGCCCGTTAGCATGGCCTCATCGAGTAATGACTGGCCGGACTCCACCACGCCATCGAGTGCGACCCTGTCGCCGGGGCGAAGTCTGAGTTTATCCCCCAGTTTAAGCTGGTCGATTTCCACCTCTTCATCGCCATTGTCGCCAATACGAATCGCAGTGGAGGATTGCAGGCCGAGCAAGCGCTGCACCGCTTCGCTGGTTTTGCCCCGAGCTTTGAGTTCGAGGGCATGGCCTAAGTTAATCAAGCCTAAGATCATCACGCTAGCCTCAAAGTACACGTGGCGAGTGTCCATTGGAAACGCACTCGGGATAAGCACCACCAGCATGGAATAGATCCATGCCGTGCTGGTGCCTAACACGATTAAGGTATCCATGTTGGTGGTTTTGGCTTTAAGCGCGCGCCACATTCCCTGATAGAAATGGCGCCCGGTGCCGATTAAAAGAGCTAAGGTGACAAAGCCCATAATGCCCCAGCCAAGCTGCATGCTAGGGCGATTAATCATCATTTCACCGCCCAGTAATCCCCATAACATCATAGGGATACCGACAGCGAGCGCAGCGATAGCCTGACGCATCCGCAGGCGATACTCCACCGCATCTTCGACCCGCTTTTCCTCTGCGGCCGCCTTTGCGTCCACGATCAATTGAGCGGGATAACCCGCCTTGCCCATAACAGCCAGCGCCGCATCACTGCTCATCTTGCCATCGACAGTCACTTGCTTATCGGCGAGATTGATACGGGCACTCACATTCGGTTCGGCCGCAAAGGCCTTTTCAATTTTGGCCACACACCCTGCACAATTCATGGTGGCGACATAGAGTTTTATCTGCGACATGGAAGATCCCTCACTTGAACTTAACCGCTATAGGATTAAGATAAAGTCTCCCATCACAGGAGAGTCAAGGGTGTTTTTGTGGCAAGTATCACACTTGTCTGCACGAGTCTTTAGAACAGATAAGAACCGAGGTCAGTATGAAAATTGGTGAAGTCGCGAAGCACACAGGGTTAAGCGTCAAAAGCATACGCTATTACCACGATATCGGTCTTGTCTGTGGCGAGCGTAACGAGGCGGGATACAGGGTGTATCGCCATAGGGATATCGAATCGCTGAAATTTGTCCACCAGTGCCGCGACTTAGGTTTTAGCCTTGAGGATTGCAAACTCCTGCTTGGCCTTCGCAATAACGATAGCCGCAATGCCGAAGATGTGAAGCAACTCACCCGCAACCATTTGGCCTATGTTGAGGATCAAATTGGTAAATTGCAGAATCTTCGTAGCCAGTTACAGCAAATGGTCAGCGAGTGCCAAGGCGGCGAACAGCCCCACTGCGCCATTATTGATAGTCTTAACCATCAACCCTAAGCTCTTTTCACCTTTTAATGCTTAAGTGCCGCCACATTATCTAGCTGCAAGGCTGGCAATTTACCCGCTGGTGTAAATGAAAACACTTGCCCATAAAAGGCTAACTCGGTTTCTAATCCCGCCGCTTTATGTTCTGGCGTGCGTCCATCACTTGCGTCATCGCCATAATCGATATAGGCCGTCGGCACACCTTTGGCTTTAAGGGCATCATAGATTTGCCGCGACTGCGCAGTTGGTACAATCTTGTTTCTCAAGCCTTGGAAAATCAGCAAAGGTTCATTCAAACCATCTAAGTGATTGAGTGGCGATAACTCACGGTAGCGTTCCTTCTTCTCTGGATAGGGGCCGATAAGTTGGTCTAAATAACCCGACTCAAACTTATGGGTTCCCTTAGCGAGCTGCTCAAAATCGCTGATACCCTCATAGCTCACACCCGCTTGAAACACATCATAAAACGCTAGCGAAGACATCACTGTTAAGCCACCGGCGCTGATGCCGCGAATTGCTAACTTATTGGCGTCTACCCAGCCCTTAGCCACTAAATACTTTGCGGCATTAACCGCATCCTCTACATCGCTTTCACCCCATTTGCCATAAAGGCTTTGGCGATAGGCGCGGCCAAAACCACTGCTGCCGCGAAAGTTTAAATCCAGCACCGCAAACCCGCGACTGGTCCAAAACTGGATTTCACTGCGATAGGCCAGTGAAGCCCGCGCCGTCGGCCCGCCATGTAGCATCACGATAAGCGGCGGCCTTGTGTCGTGGGGCGCCACGTAATTAGGGTTCACAGGGCTGTAAAAATAACCATAGGCCTGCTGATTTTTACCGGTAGCGAAGGCTATATTTTTCGCCCGCGAGACATAGTTGGGATCAAGATTCGCGAGCGCTGGGGCGTACACAAGCTCAGTGCCACGCCCAACAACGCGATAAATACCTTTCTCTGGTGTTGCCTTAGCGCCAACAAAATAAACACCATCTTCGCCCTTTACCACCTGAGTGATCTCAGCAAAATCAACGGCAAGGGATTCGGTCAATCCGGAATCTAAGTGCATACGCAACAATGCGGCTCGATTGCCTTCAACGTAGCTCGCGATGAGAGTCGAAGCATTTTCAAAGGCATAATTATGGTTACCTAAACGCCAATCCGGCACCGCAAACTCGGCATTTTTACTCAACACAGGCTCTAGGGTTTCCCTAGGGGTGACGCGGTAAATGTTCCACCAGTTACTGAGATCGGACACCACATATAATTTACCGTCTGGGCCAAATAACGGCTGAGTCACCGAAGAGTCCTCTGGCGTACTCACCTTGCGAATATTTTTTAATTGACCTTTGCGGTCAAGATCCCCAAGCCAGAGCACACTCTTATCCCAAGGCATATAGGGATGTTCCCAAGTGATCCACGCAAGTTGGGTGTTATCGGGTGAAATAGTCGGAGAAGAAATAAAATCGTGACCCGTAACAAAGGTATCGCCTTCACCGGCAAAGTTAAGATTGATAGTCACTAGGCTCGCTTTCGGTTCGCCGCCCTGACGGTGATCTTCACGCACACAAATAATCCGTGAGCCCTTAGGATATGCCACACAATCGGCATGACGGGTACCATTGGGAGTTAACGGCAATGGTGGCTGATTAGGCGCAAAACGGTAAAACAGCTGATCCTGCAATTTAGTGGCAAAAAGGCTCTGACCTATGCCCAAAAACGCCGCACCGCCATACTCATGCACAGTAGATTTAACATTAAAATCAGGAGGAACCACTTCAGTGACCTTGCCAAGATCATCGAGACGCTTGATACCAACTTTGCCTTGGGCACGTCCGCTCGATTCTGCAAAATAAATCGCATTACCTACACTTTGTAGTTCAGCAATATCATCGGTTCGTTCAAAAACCTCAGCAGCAGACAAAGGTGATTGCCAGCTGCCATAGGGTGCAACTTTAATGTCGCCGCTTTCCTTGGCGGATTGATCTTTTGTATCCGTACGCTCACACCCGCCGAGTAGCAGTAACACTGCACTTAGCAAGAATGGAAAATAGCGTCCTAACCCCATTGTGTTCCCCAAGTTTGCAAACTAAAACAAACCGTAAATATGCAAATCCCCTTAAGGGCTTATTTTTTGACTTTTTTAACAAACCATTTCAGTACGCTAGCCTGTTGTACTTGCGTCAGACCAAAGTAAATACAAATCCAGGGTGATAACAGAAAAAACCACGGGATCACGGCGACCGAACGACCACTGAAGAGAAGAAAAAAGAAGCCTCCGTAAATCACTATGACTCCTAAGGCACCGACAATCAGCATCATCCGCTTGGTAATTTTTTCCAGCCAAAGGGCTTTATCCTGCCATGACATTCAGATAATCAACTCCAATACGATAATGTCAACTCTATTTGTAAAGTTATGTAAAAAAGTAGCGTGCGATTGTTGAAGGATAGCCAGTAAATGTCAACCTCCGAACAACTCTTACCCAAGCGAACAGACTAAAAAAGAGAGCTAACTTTAGCCAACAAAAAACCGAGCAAACGCTCGGTCTTGTTTATTATCAATAAGATAATCTTTTATAAGCGGATACCGCCATCCACTTCAAAGACACGACCATTTACATAATCGTTTTCGATGATAAAGCGTACGGTAGAGGCTATCTCCTCCGCTTGGCCTAAACGGCCAACGGGCACAAGCTTCTCTAAACGCTCAAGCGCTTCTGGCTTCATCGCCGCGGTCATTTCGGTGGCAATCACCCCGGGTGCTACCGCCGCGCTACGAATATTGTAACGCGCCAGCTCTTTTGCCCAGCCCACAGACATCGCCGCGACACCCGCTTTAGAGGCCGCGTAGTTAGATTGTCCTACGTTACCCGCTTTAGCTAGGCTAGAAATGTTGACAATCACCCCTGCTTGACCCGACTCGATCATCGCCGCAGCCGCCTCACGGCCACAGAGGAAGGTGCCAGTGAGGTTAACATTGATCACCGATTGGAATTGGTCGAATGACATACGGTCAGTCACTTTGCCGTCTTTGGCTTTGACTAACATACCATCACGCAGGATGCCGGCGTTATTCACTAATACGTTGATTTTGCCAAAATCTTCCAATATGTAAGCAAAGCCTGCGACCACATCTTCTTCGTCGGTAATATCTAGCGCATAACCTTGGACTTCGGTGGCTGAGCCTAAATCAGCACAGGCGCGCTCGAGTTTTTCTTGATCAACATCGATCAGCGCCAACTTAGCGCCCGCCTGCGCAAAATTGTGCGCCATTGCTAAGCCTAAACCACCCGCGCCGCCAGTGATGACGACAACCTTATCTTTTAAATCCATCTGGTTATCCCTTGTTTATCTATTTTTTAAGTGGTGCAAATTGTTCAAAAATACTGGAGAAGTCTCGGTGGCCATTGCCTTGTCTTGCATGATTCACATACAAGCTGCGCGCGAGTGAGCCCATGGGTGTACTCGAATTGCTCAATAATGCGGCTTCTTGGGAGAGGCCGAGATCTTTAACCATCAAATCTACCATAAAGCCGCCCTGATAGCCCTTAGAAGAAGGCACATTCTCCATCACACCCGGGCAAGGATTGTACTTTTCAAGCGTCCAGTTACCGCCACTGCTGACCTTCATAATGTCTGACAGCACTTTAGGGTCGAGACCATGGTCAATCCCCATTTGAAGCGCCTCGGAAGTACCGACCATCAGCACAGATAACAGCATGTTGTTGCAGATTTTAGCGACTTGACCCGCACCAGCGCCGCCCGCGTGGAAGATATTCTTGCCCATAGCATTGAGTACGGGTTGCGCGCGCTCAAAGGCGATATCCGAACCGCCACAAATAAAGGTCAAGGTTCCCGCCGCTGCACCTGCCGTGCCGCCCGATACTGGCGCATCCATAAATTCGATGCCGCTTTTAGCCGCTTCGGCCGCCACTAACTGGGCGCTTTGGGCATCGATAGTCGAGCAATCAATCAGCAAAGTATCGCCAGCGACGACGTCGAGTAGGCCTTTCTCGCTGCCATTACCTAAATATAAATTTCTGACATGCTTACCCGCAGGCAGCATAGTGATCACCACATTGGCCCCTGCCGCGGCGCCGCATGCCGTGCTCGATACTAAAGCGCCTTGGTCGGCCAAGGCTTGCATGGCGGCAGGCACTAGGTCGAAGACACGTACCGTCATGCCCGCTTTTAATAAATTGGCCGCCATTGGGCCGCCCATATTACCTAAACCGATAAATGCTACTGTACTCATGCCATCACTCCTGTGTTCTGGTGTTTTTATTATTCCAGATAGTTGTTATTCCAGACAAAAATGGCAGGCAAAGCACTCGCTCTGCCTGCCATCGATTGGCTTAGCTTAATTGGCTTAAGGGATGTTCTTCTCCCCAAGGTGAGGTCAAAATGTCCTCGATAACGCTGTTTGGCACGGATTGCACATCGGCAAATTGCCATTTGGGCTGTCTGTCTTTATCAATCAGTAGTGCCCGCACCCCTTCACAGAAATCGCCCTTAGCGCAGGTGTTAACGCTGACGGTTAATTCCCATTTAAAACATTGTGCTAGGCTGAGTTTGGTGCCGAGTTGCGTTTGAATATACGCCAAATGCCAACTGATAGGGCTGCCCGCGAGCATAGTCGCGCAGGCTTTATTTAACCATGCTTCATCGGTGCTTAAGGTCGACATACGGCTGACGATATCGGTTAAACTACCCGCCATCAGCCTATCGATAATCTCTTGGCTCTCGGCCAGTAAACTATCGCCCTTAGGAATATCCACTTGGTTCGACAGTTCGTTGATCATCGAGTCGAGTCGTTGATGGTTCAGCGCTGGCGTATCGCTCCAGTCGAGGGTCGCCATGGCATCGAACATCAGCTCTTTGTCGTCACGATTTAGATAATGATCGGCAAGGCCAACGTAACAGGCATCGGCGGCGTTCATTTGATAGGCCGTTAAGCCTAAAAACAGCCCCATTTTGCCCGGCATGCGGTTGAGGAAATAACTGCCGCCCACATCGGGATAAAGCCCGATGGTGACTTCAGGCATAGCGATACGAGAGGTTTCTGTCACCACTCTATGACTCGCGCCCGCCATCAGGCCGAGACCACCGCCCATCACTATGCCATCACCCCATACCAGCACAGGTTTGCCAAAGGTATGTAGTAGATAATCGAGACGATATTCTTCTTCGAAGAATACTTTAGCGACCTCAGTCACCTGTCCCTTAGCAGCAACTGAGGCGTGATATAACGCCCGCACATCGCCACCCGCACAGAACGCCTTTTCTCCGCTGCCATCGAGTACCACACAGGCGATTAACGGATCTTTTTTCCACAAGTTGAGCTGCACCGTCATGGCTCGAACCATATCGAGATCCAAGGCGTTGAGGGCTTTTTCAACATTGAGCGTCACCACCCCAACTAATTTACCTGAGGCGGTGGCTAAAGTTTGAAAAACCACATTTTGTGTGGTGGACGTGTGTGCAGCCTTATCTACTAAATTTGTCATTAGCGGTTCTTCCAATCAGCTTTACGTTTTTCCAAAAACGCGTTCACGCCTTCGGCCTGATCTTCAGTATCGAACAAACCGACAAACAGTTCACGCTCTATCGGTAAGGCTTGGCTACGCGGCATTTGGCGCCCAGCTTGGATTAATGTCTTACAGGCGGTGACGCTGCTTGGGCTCTGATTCGCCACTTTGGCGGCCAGTGCAATCGCCGCATTTAAGGCCTCACCCGTTTCAACCACTTCCTCGACTAAACGCAAATTCAGCGCTTGGGCGGCATTCACCCGCTCACCGCAGAGGATCATCCGCTTCGCCCAACCTTCGCCCACTAAAGCAGTGAGATTTTGGGTGCCGCCCGCACAGGGCAGCAGACCAACGGTCGCTTCAGGCAGCGCCATCACGGCTTGGGTTTCGGCGATACGAATATCACAGGCCAGCGCGACTTCTAAGCCGCCGCCCATGGCATAACCGTTAATGGCGGCAATCGACACGCCGCGGAACTGGCTTAAGGTTTCAAATGCTTCGCCAAAGTGTTTTGCCATGCTCGCCGCATTGCCCTTATCACCGTCGCTAAACAGTTTTAAATCGGCACCCGCGGAGAAAAACTTGTTGCCCTCGCCAGTTAACACCAGCGCGTAAATGTCCTTGTTGGCATTAAGCTCCAGCACTTTGGCCTTGAGCGCCTGCAAACTCTGGGCGGTCCAAGTATTGGCCGGCGGATTGTTCATGGTCAGAATGGCCGTGTGGCCTTCAATACGCTCAACTAAATAGTCCATCTGTTTCGGCTCCCTTATATTTCCAATCTGTTATCGCCAAATCCTACAGTCCAATTAGGGCAGCTTAAAGGATTTGTCCGGCATTTTCGTCGAGTAAACGACGGGCGATAATGAGGCGCATAATCTCGTTAGTGCCCTCTAAAATCTGGTGTACACGAACATCACGGAAGTGACGCTCTAACGGATACTCCCTGATATAACCATATCCGCCATGAATTTGCAGCGCCGCATCGCAAACTTGAAAGCCCACATCAGTAGCAAAGCGCTTCGCCATCGCGCAATAGGCGGTCGCTTCTGGATCGCCACAGTCGAGTTTAAAGGCGGCCAGACGCACCATTTGACGCGCGGCCACTAATTCGGTCGCCATATCGGCCAGTTTAAATTGCAGCGCTTGGAAAGCAGCCAGCGGCTTACCAAATTGCTGACGTTCGTTCATATACTGGGTTGCACGCTCTAGAGCCGCCTGCGCCGTACCGACAGAGCAAGTAGCAATATTGATGCGGCCACCGTCTAAGCCTTTCATCGCAAAGGTAAAGCCTTGACCTTCTTCACCGAGTAGGTTTGCAACCGGCACGCGCACGTTATCAAAGGTAACTAAGCGCGTCGGCTGCGCGTTCCAGCCCATTTTATCTTCAGCTTTACCGTAGATAACGCCAGCGGCATCTGCTGGAATGGCAATCGCCGATATTCCTTTTGGCCCAGCTTGACCCGTGCGGCACATCACCACCAGCAATTCAGTTGCGCCCGCGCCCGAGATAAACATCTTAGAGCCAGATACCACATATTCATCACCCTCACGCACCGCTTTGGTTTGCAGTGAAGCCGCATCCGAGCCCGCACCCGGCTCAGTCAAACAATAGGATGCTAACATCTGTCCTGTAGTTAATGGCTCAGACCAAGTCTGACGTAGCGTCTCAGTGCCCCAGGTGGTGACCATCCAAGTGGCCATATTGTGAATCGTCAGCATGGCCGTTGTGGCTGTACAGCCCTTTGCCAGCTCCTCAAAAATAATCGAGGCATCTAAGCGTGATAAGCCCATGCCACCTTCCGACTCGGGGGAATACAAGGAGCAGAAACCCAGCTCACCGGCTTTTTGGATCACATCCTTCGGGAAATGATGTTCTTCGTCCCATTTGGCGGCAAAGGGGGCGAGTTCATCCGCCGCGAACTGGCGGGCTAGATCGGCAAATTGGCGTTGGTCTTCGTTGAAATTAAAATCCATTTGGCTCTCCTATGACTCTTTGGCCATTTCTTTCGTAAATTTCTTTGCGTAATACACAGTGAATTTATCAGCAGGCTTATCATCAATGGACGCCAACTGCGCCACATGTAGACTGAATAACCTGCTGTTTCACAATGCGTTTAAACTGTTTGTTAAACCGCTTAGCGCAAGTTAATGCTCATATTAGGGCCAGCTGCCACCGCAATGTCCGACTCGAACCAGCGGGAAGTAATGGTCTTAGTTTCAGTGTAGAAACGTACCGCTTGCTTACCGTAGGCGTGTTGGTCGCCGTAGAAACTGCCCTTCCAACCCGTGAATGAGAAGAAAGGTAATGGCACAGGGATAGGCACGTTAATACCGACTTGGCCGACTTCGATTTCGTGTTGATATTTACGGGCTGCGGCGCCGCTGGCGGTAAAGATAGAAGTACCATTGCCGTACGGGCTGGCGTTAACCAGTTCGATGGCGTCTTCTAATGAATCGGATTCCATACAGCAGAGCACAGGGCCAAAGATTTCTTCTTTATAGATGCTCATATCGGTCGTGACCTTAGTGAACATGGTTGGCCCGACCCAGTTACCTGACTCATAGCCCGCCACAGTAAAATCGCTGCCATCGAGTAAACACTCTGCGCCCTCTTGCTTACCTTGGGCGATAAGTTTAAGCACGCGCGCTTTGGCGGCTGGGCTTATCAGCGGGCCGTAACCAGCTTCTTTATCGTCCCATAAACCTGGGCGAACCTTCGCCAGCGCTTCTTTGAGCTCAGGGATCCACTCCTTAGCCGCGCCGACAAATACCGCGACCGAAATCGCCATACAGCGCTGCCCCGCCGCGCCAACCGATGCGCCCACTAGGTTGTTGATCACTTGCTGTTTGTTTGCATCGGGCATGATCACGCAGTGATTTTTCGCCCCAGCAAAGGCCTGCACGCGTTTTAAGTTATCGGTACCGGTTTTGTAGATGTATTGACCTACAGCCACAGAGCCGACGAAGGAAATGGCTTTCACCACAGGGTCTGCCAGCAGGATATCTACCGCCGTTTTATCGCCATGCACCAGCTGTAACACGCCTTTTGGCGCGCCCGCTTCGACAAACAGCTCAACTAAACGCTGCGGCGTCATTGGGTCTTGCTCAGATGGCTTAAGGATAAAAGTGTTACCGCAGGCAATCGCCAGTGGGAACATCCACAGCGGGATCATCGCTGGGAAGTTAAACGGCGTGATGCCCGCACACACCCCCAGAGGCTGAGTGTAGCTGTAGGTATCGATTGAACGCGCAACGTTCTCAACGGTTTCGCCCATCAATAATGAGGCAATGTTGCAGGCATGCTCCGCCACTTCAATCCCGCGCCACACATCGCCCTTGGCATCTTCAAAGGTTTTACCCGTTTCATGGGCAAGGATGGTCGCTAACTCATCATGATGTTCTTTAAGTAGGTGTTGGTAGCGCAACATGACACGGGCACGCTCAGACACGGGTACTTCTTTCCACGTCTTAAAAGCCGCCTTGGCACTAGCAATGGCCGTATGGACTTCATCGGCCGTAGCACTATTGATAACGGCAATCGGCGCGTTATTGGCAGGATTAGTCACCACGATTTGTGATGTCCCTGTGCCTGTGGTGAATTCGCCATCGATGTAATGCTTAACTTGTGTGGTCATGTTGCAATCCTTTTCCTTGTTTAGGGTCGAGCTGGCGGTGCGATATTATGTTTATCCTCAGTGGGATGTTTGCCCTTGCCAGCTCAGTCTTGGTCTTGTTGATTTAGCAGTTATTCGCGATTAAGCCTTTGCTTAGACTTCGATTGCCATTGCGGTCGCTTCACCGCCACCGATACAGAGTGAGGCTACGCCGCGCTTAAGCCCACGGGCTTTAAGTGCATGGATTAAGGTCACCAGTAAACGTGCACCCGAGCAACCGATAGGATGACCTAAGGCGCAGGCACCGCCATTCACGTTCACTTTTGCCATATCTAAACCTAATTCAGAAACGGCCAGCATAGTCACCATGGCAAAAGCTTCGTTGATTTCGAACAGATCAACCTCATCCTTAGACCAGCCGACATTGCTCAACAGTTTTGCCATCGCGCCAACGGGCGCCGTGGTAAAGAGTGATGGCTCCTGGGCATGGGTGGTGTGGCCCTTGATGGTGGCCAGCACAGTTAAGCCTAACTGCTCGGCATTGGCGCGGGTGGTTAGCATCAGCGCCGCCGCGCCATCGGAAATCGAGCTTGAGTTTGCCGCTGTAATAGTGCCGTCTTTAGCAAAGGCTGGGCGCAATGCAGGGATTTTTTCAGGGCGGGCATTGCCTGGCTGCTCATCGGTATCGATAGTCACATCACCACGGCGATCGCTTACCGTCACAGGTACAATTTCCGCCTTGAAGGCGCCAGAAGTAATAGCCGCATTGGCTTTTTCCAGTGAGCTTAAAGCAAACGCATCCATTTGCTCGCGAGTAATACCAAATTCATCGGCAGTTTTCTGGGCGAATGTGCCCATGGCGCCGCCGGTGTAGGCATCTTCTAAACCATCGAGGAACATATGATCTAATACCTTGCCATGACCCATACGCATGCCCGCGCGCGCTTTGTCGAGCAAGTAAGGGGCTTGGCTCATGCTTTCCATACCACCCGCAACCACCAACTTAGCACTGCCCGCTTTGAGTAAATCGTGGGCAAGCATCACGGTTTTCATCCCAGAGCCACAGACTTTGTTTACGGTCGTAGCGCCAACAGACAGCGGTAAACCTGCACCTAAGGTTGCCTGACGCGCAGGTGCTTGACCCAGACCCGCTGGCAATACGCAGCCCATTAACACTTCATCCACCTTATCACCCGCAACTTGGGTATCGGCTAACAGGGCTTTAATGGCGGAGGCCGCTAAGCTTGGAGACGTTACGCCAGACAAACTGCCTTGAAAGCCCCCCATTGGGGTGCGTTTAGCGGCAACAATAACGATCTCTTGGTTAAATTGTTCAGTACTCATGGGGACTCCAAGCTAAATGTGCCATGACGGTAACACTCGCCAGCGGCGGATAAATAGTAACAATGAAACCACTCTGACGTTTACGCGAACGTAAAGCAAGTATTCCTTGGTCTAATGTATCGATTTAATCCTCGCCGTATTGTCAGTCAGAATTTACAGTCGAGAGGCCTTAACGGCATTTGAAATGGTAACAAGGAGGAAGTGACCCAATAAAAGCGCTTGCCTTGCAGCAGTAACACAAACCATACCTGCTGAGGTTGAACAGCGCTAAAGACAAATGAGGTTAACAGGCGAGCAAACAGTGGCTAAGCGAATGGTAAATTTATTAGGGCGTGTTGACGTTTCGAGATTAGATTTTGTTCGTTCTGGCAAGTTCGTGCTCGCGAAACGAGGAATGATGTGTAGTTATTCTACTCAAATGACGAGCNACCCTTCGGGCAGCATTTGGCTGGCTTTTCTGCTGCGTTATCGTCCGTTTATGTAGAATAACTACACTGCACGGACTTTGCCTTGCATAAAAGCCAGCCTAATTGCTGCAAAAATAACCCTGAAACGTCAACACGCCCTAGTCAGTTCAAAAAATTCAAGCAAACAGAAACAGCATAGCGAGGTGATTCGACAGGCATTGAGCTTAAGAAACCGTCAATGCCTGACAAACTAAAACAACGTCCCTACTGCGATTCCCATGGTGTCATCGCTGTCATATCACTCAGGTCGTAAGGCGTTAATTGGTAAACGTAATAGTTAAGCCAATTACTCACCAACAAACTGCCATGGCTGTGCCAACGGGCAATGGCATCGGCCTTAGGATCATCGTTACGGTAATAGTTTTGTGGCACATTTGGGTTTAAGCCCTGCGCCAAATCCCGATGATATTCATCGTTTAGGGTGGATTTTTGATACTCAGGATGACCCATGACAAACAGGTTGCGATTATTGCGACTGAGCACTAAATAGGCTCCTGCTTCCTCAGACTCTGCCAGCACTTGTAGTTCAGGATGTCGCTTAAGCTCCTCAATATCCATCTCGGCAAAGCGGGAATGGGGCGCAAAGAACTCATCATCAAATCCGCGCAGCAGCGGGAAATGCTGGCAGGTGCGGCGATGGACAAACACACCTGAACGCTTTTGCTCAAGGATTTTACGATTTAATCCATAGAGATGGTAAAGCCCAGCGTGAGCAGCCCAACAAAGAAAGAGCACCGAGGTGACATGCTGCTGTGACCAATCGATAATTTCACGGATATGGTCCCAGTAAGTCACATCTTCAAAATCAATTTGCCCTAACGGCGCACCAGTGATGATTAGGCCGTCGTAGTTTTTATGGCGCACATCCTCAAAATCACGGTAGAAGGTGTTCATATGATCGATAGAAGTGTGCTTCGACTCTTTATCGTGAATACGCAGTAAATCCACATCCACCTGCAAGGGCGTGTTGCCTAAAAGGCGTAGAAGCTGGGTTTCGGTCTCAATTTTATTGGGCATCAAGTTCAGGATCAGTACCTTCATCGGTCTGATATCCTGATTGGCAGCCCGGGTTTCGGACATTACGAAAATATTTTCAGATTCTAAAATCCCTGCTGCTGGCAGATGATCTGGAATTTTAACTGGCATACCGCGCCTCTTCTGTTCAAACAATCAAGGGTTCCGGCGCGCGTATGCCACTCAGCAAAGAGCAAACAAATTAGCGGCCGACTTTCTCAAGCAGTATCGTCATAGGCTCAGTCGAATTGAGATCGACATGATAGGCTTGAGTATTAATAAACAATAACTTATCACCGAGCATAATCCTTGCACCAATGGCATAGGTATGCCCTGCTTCAAACTGATCGCGCCCTATAGTAAAACTAAATGGCGTAGGGGTTTTAGCGCCTTGACTCTCACGCTCTGCCATCACCACAGCAGGCACATCCATCTTAGAGACATCAAGCAACTGCACAATCAACTTGGCTTCGGCAGGCAGTGCGATACGTTCGCGATACATGGCCTCACCTTTAATCTCAACAACCGCATTTGGTGTGGCACAACCTGTCATCATCGTCGTCACAGTGAGTAATACCATTGCCGCCCATTTTTGCCATGCAGATGTCAGTCCGCTAATCCTTAACCCATGTGTCATTTAATTTCTCCTAATCATACATAAAGACTTCTGGATGTCTATACGCCCAAGCTATAAATCTTGTCATGCTGGGCATATCTTCCTATGATAAGCCACCATTTCGTTGCCGAAAAATTTATGACCCAAGCAACTGCGATAATTGTGGGCGCTAGCTCACATTTAAGCCGCGAACTTGCCAAACAATTGGCCGAACAGCAAGTTGAATTAGCACTTTTTGCACAGGATGTTGAATCGCTGCGCGAGTTCGCCTCGACCTTACCTACCAAAGTACAAGTATTTTCACTGCAAATTGAACAGCCAAGCGCCATCATCGAACAGCTTGAAAACGTCTGGCAAAGTCTCGGCGGTGCTCATTTAGTCTTGGTGAATACCGGACTCAATAGCTACGACCCTGAGCTGCCATGGTTACCTGAGCAAGACATTATCGACGTCAATGTGCGGGGCTTTGCCGCTATCTGTAATACCGCTTTTAGATTATTTCGCGAACAGGGTTACGGCCAGCTTGCCACCATTAACTCGATTGCTGGTCTGCGCGGCGGCCCGAGTGTGGCTTATCATGCCTCTAAAGCCTTTGCGCAAAACTATTTGGAAGGCTTAAGCATGCATGCCCAGCGGCTTAAGTTGCCTATTACTATTACCGATATTCAACTTGGTTTACTGGATAAGGCCGCCATGCAGCAAAGCACCCTATGGCTTGCCCCGCTCCCGCAAGTGGCGGCGCAGATCATTAAGGCCATGCAGCAGGGTAAACGTCGTGTCTATGTGACCAAGCGTTGGCGCTTAGTGGCTTGGCTGACTAAATTACTGCCTGAGTTTATCTATAACACTCGCCACTGGAAGCCGAAAAAGGCTAAAAAGTAGTGTTGTTCCGCGTTTAGCTTTATTACACTGCGAAAACAAAAAAGGAGCCGCTGGCTCCTTTTTTTGTTACTTTAAAATCAGATGATTAGAAAGTGTAACCCACGCTGACCATATAAACCCATGGGTTAATGTCAGTATCAATTACTTTAGTATCACCCGCTAACTTAAACTTCACATCGGTGCTAATTTGCGCATACCACACAGAGGCGTTAACTAACCAGTTTTTATTGACTTGATAATCGATACCCGCTTGCGCCGCTAGGCCCCAGGAGGTGCTCATGCTTAAGTCAGTTAAGGCACCATTTAAATCGTTGGTGAATTCATTGTCGAAGAAGTTAGTGTAGTTCACACCCACGCCTACATATGGACGTAATGCAGATTGAGCATTACCAAAATAGTACTGTGCCACTAGAGTTGGTGGCAAATGTTTGGTTTCAGCAATCTTATTACCACCTAAAGAGACATCATGGCTAAATGGAGTCGCAGCTAATAACTCTACCCCGAAGTTATCGGTCAGCATATAACCAAAGTTCAAGCCTAGTTGAGTGTTATTGCTGATTTGGAATTCACCATTGCCCGCAACATCATCACTCGATTCATTTGGCGCAACAACCACAGCACCGGCACGAACAATGATATCGCCCGCTTGATGGGCAGAAACAGAAGCAGAGAAACCAGCGGCTAACAGGGTGGCAGCGATCAGTGTAGAAACAGTAGTTTTATTCATCATCATACTCCATATGTACAACATAGGTTTTTGTTTTACATTACATCCTTAACAATTGACGCCTACACTGCCAGATAAAATTATTCACCTTATTGATCTAAATCAAGATTAGGCGGCGATACTTATTTCGAGGTATAAATCATGAGATACAAGTCACGTTATCTAAACATTTATTGACAATACCGGTTCATTTTTTGTGACCAACCGCATTAATTAGCCATCACTAATCACCTCCCGAAGAGGTAATAGGAGGAAAATTGCCAATTTCGCCATTTACATTTAATCAACATAAATTGAAATTAAAATCCGATGAAATTCGACGATATTCAGTAGATAAAACGCGAAAGAATCCAAAAGCAGGCAAAGACAGGAATTAAGAATCGACCTAGAAGGTGCTTATTTCGGTTTACACACACTCATCAGCGAAAAAAGAATAAGCCTCTAAACTCATCTTAACCAAATGGCTCAATAGGCTATAGCTAGTCGCGGATATTGTTTACGCCAAGACTTTGCGGCTAACCGTTGCTGAAATAACGCTAAGGGACGCCGAGGATTGGGCGTTAGTTGTAAGGCAAATAATGAGGCTAAGCCAAAGGGGGCGATAATATGTAAGCCTTTATTGGCTGGAGCAGAAAACTTAAGCGTCTGTTCAAGCGACACACCGACAGCAGTTTCGATTTCGGGCCAATAACACATTGCATCCAGTGTCGATTGATAGGGATTGTCGAGATGCTTAAGGTGCATTCGCGCCTGATTTTTTACTGACCAAGGTAAGTCTGGCGCCAGTGTTTGTAGGTAGGCTTCTATCGCCCTATCTCGCTCAGGAAGAGTATCCAAGGGACAATAGTAAATCAGATCGATATCGTTTAACGGACGCGGCTTAATATCGTGCAATTTGTCCCACACCAGATTACGGACAAACCCCGCCGCCAAGCACCACTGCGGAATATCATACACTTGGGCACATTGCTGCGCTAATTCAAGTGCCCTTAACCGCTGTTTATCTTGGCTTAGCCATGCGCATAACAATGCATTTAATTCGGCTTCAGTCATGGCCAATATCCGCTTTAATAAGTTAGAAACACAGAAGTGACATCGACTCACGCCACTTCATCATCGATTTCATCGCACTTAATAAGCAGTTAATGATAGGTTAAACTGCATCGGCTTGGCGCTCTGGCGCCGCATCCGCAAAGGCTGGCAATAAATTACATTCAGCCCATACTCGCATAATATTGGGGTACGGCGTTAAATCCACATTAAAACGCTGCGCGTTGTACACCTGCGGCACTAAACACAAATCTGCGATAGTCACCTTATCCCCAAAGCAATATCGGCCACTATGGCGCGCCAGTTGGGTCTCAAGTGCCGCAAATCCCGTTGCCACCCAATGGTGATACCAAGCGGTTTTAGCTTCTTCGTCAACGTTCAGCTTCTGAGTTAAATACTGCAATACCCGCAGGTTATTGAGTGGATGAATTTCACAGGCGATGGTTAATGCCATGGCGCGAACATGGGCACGCTCAAGGGCTGATGCGGGTAATAGCGGTGTCTTTGGATAGAGTTCATCTAGATACTCAATAATGGCTAAAGATTGGGATAACGCATCCCCATCCTGCTCATCATCCACCACCAAAGTGGGGACTAGCTCCTGCGGGTTTAGCGCGATATAGTCCGCCTTGTGCTGCTCACCACCATCACGCACTAAATGCACCGATAACTGCTCGGCGCTCACACCTTTAAGATTGAGGGCAATACGCACACGATAGGCGGCGCTAGAGCGCCAATAACCGTATAGTTTCATCTCACGCTGTCCTTTTGTCATGCTGAAAAAACGGGGCTAAATAGCCCCGTCGATATTATCTATCACTTTTCAAATAAAAAAGCCTTACGCCTTGTACTCAACCACTTTTTGATCGATAGCGCCAAAAATAGAGGCGCCATTATCATCGAGCATTTCGATGCGTACTGTGTCGCCAAAACGCATAAACGGTGTGCTAGCTTTGCCGTTGCTAATCACTTCAAGCATACGTTTCTCGGCCAAACAGCTTGAGCCAGCACTGCGGTCATAGTTAGAAATCGTACCAGACCCGATAATGGCGCCCGCACCCAATGGACGGGTTTTGGCAACATGGCTAATTAACTGGCTGAAGTTAAAGGTCATATCGACACCCGCATTCGGGCGGCCAAATAACTCACCGTTTAGGTATGTGATAAGCGGTAGGTGCACCTTTGAATCTTCCCAACGTGGGCCTAATTCATCTGGCGTAATAGCTACCGGCGAGAAGCTGCTCGAAGGTTTAGATTGGAAGAAACCAAAACCTTTGGCGAGTTCAGCAGGGATCAAATTACGCAGTGACACATCATTAACTAACATCAGCAGTTTGATGTGTTTCGCTGCATTTTCAACACTCACGCCCATGGGCACATCATCAGTGATCACAGCGATTTCCGATTCGAAATCGATGCCCCAGTCTTCGCTCGCCAGCGGGATATCCGCCTTGGGCGCGATAAAGCTGTCAGAGCCGCCTTGGTAAAACAGCGGATCGGTCCAGAAGGTTTCTGGCATTTCAGCGCCGCGCGCCTTACGTACTAATTCAACATGGTTAACGTAGGCACTACCATCGGCCCACTGATACGCGCGTGGTAAGGGTGATAAACATTTGGCTTCATCGAAGGCTTGCGCGTTCGGTAATTTGCCTTCGTTGAGCGCATCATACAATTCTTGTAATTGCGGTTTGAGCAATTCCCAACCATCGAGTAATTGTTGCATCGTATGGGCAATCGCTGGCACAGCCACCGTTTGAGTAAGATCGCGGCTCACTAACATTAACTGACCATCGCGGCGACCATTGTTATAACTGGCAAGTTTCATATCTGCTCCTGTGCTTCTACGGCTCGGCGTACTGCGCTTTTTATCTCGTTATAGTTAACCGACAATATCAGCTAACGCGAATTTTTTGCTGACGAGAACATAGGTGAATAAAAACCTATATTGACTCTGTATTAGGGTTTGCTGCGCGTAGAAATACCCGAAGCGACGACGGATTCCTATAGCGTGAGCAAAATCACATTTCAGCTTATTTTTTCACATTTTGTAAACTAATCATTACGTTTCCTACCCTGTTGCCGCTTGTCACTATTTCGCTGAACGATATGGTGAAAAAGTCGACAACAAAGTGGAACGATACTGTTACATCTCAAACTTAAGCCAAGATTACTTTGGCTTGGCGATCTTATATTCCCTAAGTTTATTGGCGATAGCCGTATGAGACACTCCCAATTTTTTCGCCAATTGCCGAGTACTAGGGTAAGCAGGATACAAGCGGCGCAGTAAGCTAGCCTCAAATTGCTTCATCGCATCATCGAGATTACCTTCGAAGGCATTATCGAAATAACCAAAACCTTCGGCGTAGGATGGTAACTTGAGCTGCTCAACAGTCAACTCGCCCGAACCGTCCCACATAGATACCGCCCTAAAGACCGCATTCTTAAGCTGACGTACGTTACCCGGCCAAGCGTAGGTTAAGAGATGATCGCGGCATTGGGCCGAAATTCGTCTCACTGGGCTAGAGAGTTGCTGACTGTAGTGCTCGAGGAACATCTCCGTCAGCGGAATGATATCGACCTTGCGCTCGCGCAGTGACGGAATATGGTAGCTAAGTACATGGATGCGATAGTACAAATCTTCTCTAAACTCACCGGTTTGGCACAACTCGGCTAAGTTTTTCTGGGTCGAGCAGATAATCCGTACATCGGCGCGGACTTCTTCGTCGCCGCCGATACGTCTAAAGGTGCCATCCTGTAATAACCGCAGCAATTTAACCTGTGCCGCCTTGGACATTTCGGCCACTTCATCAAGAAATACAGTGCCGCCCTTCGCCTCTTCAAAAAAACCACGTTTAATGACTTTACCTTGGCTAACGTAGCCAAACAGTTCTTCTTCGGCGGCGCTATCGGGCAATGCCGCACAGTTAATGGCAATAAACGGCTTTTCGCGGCGCATGCTGGCATCATGGCTGGCTCTAGCCATTAATTCTTTACCGGTGCCAGTTTCGCCCGTGATCAGTAATGGCGCATCGAGCTGCGCCATGCGGCGGGCTTGTTTAAGCACTTCTTTCATCTTGTCACTGCTGGCCAATACATTTTCAAAGCCTGTGGTTTGATTTTGCAGCGCATTAAATTGTTTACCCACCCGCGCAGGCGATTTAAGCGACACCACCGCACCGACGAGGATAGTTTTCTCGTCCTCATCAGGTAAATAAATCGGTAACATTTCAGCCAGATATTCGTTTTGGCCGATATTCACCCGCGCCGCCTGCGGCAGCACTTGGCCCTCACTGAGCCAGCGGCTGAAGTTAAACCCTTGTACCCAATGGTTTAAGGATTCATCAAGCACTTCGTGTTCACCCATGCCCATATTGAGCAGCGCCGATTCGTTCACAATGCGAATACGCGCCTTCACGTCGATGGAAAACACAGAGTCTGGGAGAGTTTTAAGTAGGGTTTTTAAGGCGTAGTGTTCTTGCTCTGACGGCATAAATGATACAGTACGCACATCGTGGACGCTCTCCACTTTGCGGATCTGCGGCATCAAGGCGCTTAAGGTTTCAAAACTGACTTCAGCAAATTGCAGGTAAAGAAAACCTTGGTTACTGGCATCAATGGCAATGAGATTAATGCCATAACGTTCTAACACGACTAAGATGTCTTTCGCTAAACCCACGCGATCTTGACAGCTAACTTCCAAGCGCATAATGACTGATATTCCCTTTTTTGATTCGAATTTTGGAATAAAACGTGCGAGCTATAGTCCCAAAGGATGACCTTCATAAGACATGCGTTTGACGAAACACGTTCAGTTTACGCAAACGTAAGGGACTAGATAAATAGCTGGGCGTGTATACGTTAGAAGGTTACGCTCAAAGTGGCAAGCCTAGTTTACAGTGCATTTGTAACAGGAAGAAAAAATCAGCATCAAAATTGCATTAAGATGCTGATTTAAAATATTAACTTTTTAATCTAATAACTGGTCGGTCTTGGCCGCCATAATGAAGTCATTCTTATGCAGCCCCTTAATTGAGTGTGACCACCAAGTCACGGTCACCTTGCCCCACTCGGTTAAAATACCAGGATGATGGAATTCTTCCTCGGCCAATTCCGCCAACTTATTGGTAAATGCCATTGCTAGTTTAAAGTTTTTAAACTTGTACACCCGTTCCAATTGCATGATGCCGTCACGCACTTGCACGCCCCAATCGGGGATCATGCGGATAAGCTCGGCCAATTCTTCATCGGTCACTTTCGGTGCATCGGCTTGGCAAGCTTCACATTTCATTTGGGTTAACGCGGTCATACATACTCCTATTGGCAACATCACAGGTTCAATCCGTTGCTCTTATTACGCTTTATTTAATTCGTTTATGTCTAGGGCGTGTTGACGTTTCAGGGTTATTTTTGCAGCAATTAGGCTGGCTTTTATGCAAGGCAAAGTCCGTGCAGTGTAGTTATTCTACATAAACGGACGATAACGCAGCAGAAAAGCCAGCCAAATGCTGCCCGAAGGGTTCGTCTGGCAAGCCCTTGCTCTTTGTCACTCGTCATTTGAGTAGAATAACTACACATCATTCCTCGTTTCGCGAGCACGAACTTGCCAGAACGAACAAAATTTAATCTCGAAACGTCAACACGCCCTAAAAGTCGGTCATTAACTTGCCTTGGCCTTGGGCGGATATTTAGGGGCAAACAAGCCGAGCTGCCGCGCCTTAGCCACATAGGCCATAATGTCCATTTTGGCGATTTCATCTAATACATCAATATGTTCAATCACATAGTAAATTGGCTGCATAATATCGATACGATAAGGCGTGCGTAGCACATCTAAAAGATCGAACGGTTTACGTTCAGGCACTTGGCTTTCCATCGCATATAAGGTTTCGCCAGGTGAACTTAAAATACCACCGCCATAGATACACAGTTCACCCTCTTGAGGCTTGAGCAAACCAAACTCGACGGTAAACCAATACAGGCGCGCCAAAAAGACGCGGTCTTCCTTGCTGGCATTTAAGCCCAATTGACCATAGATATGGGAGAAATGGGCGAAAGAAGGATTAGTCAGCAAGGGGCAATGGCCAAAGATCTCATGGAAAATATCCGGCTCTTGCAGATAATCAAACTCTTCCTTGCGGCGGATAAAAGTCGCGACCGGAAACTCCTTGTTAGCCAATAGCTCAAAGAATCGACCAAAGCAAATTAAGGCGGGCACGGCCGCGGTTTTCCAGCCCGTGGTGGCCTGTAGCACTTTGTCTATCTCAGCCAATTGTGGGATGCGATCCTTGGGCATCGCCAAGGCATCAAGTCCCTGCAGATACTCCTTACAGGCACGCCCAGGCAGGTTCACCGCTTGGCGAGCATACAATTGGCTCCAAATCTCATGTTCTTCCTGTGGGTAATGGATATACCCTGAATCATCTGCACTTCGCGCAACATAGGGCGCAGTGTGCGCAATTTCTTTAGTCATAAAATTCACTTCATGGCTGACGCTAATGCCTCCATAGTGATCTAAGCCTCGATTTTTGTTAACTCCCTCACAGTTTATTGTTTGCGCGCCAATGTGACGTAAACGTAAAGCAAATATTACAAGTCGTTTAAAAAGCATGGACAATATACATACAGACTCACCCAGACGGGTATCAATCCTTGACATTCAAACGTAAAAATGACGACGATAAACAGATAATATGCAGAAAAACCGACAAATTTCGGCGTTTGCAAATGGCTTTTCTGCGTAGGTCATTTACAATATTGCCCAATAATCGCCTCTCCTTAATCTGAAGGTTCGCAATGAAACAACATCAAATTCGTAAAGCCGTTATTCCTGTCGCCGGACTTGGCACTCGTATGCTTCCTGCGACCAAAGCTATCCCGAAGGAAATGCTCCCTGTTGTTGATAAGCCACTGATCCAATATGTCGTTAGTGAAGCTATTGCCGCAGGCATCAAAGAAATTGTGCTGGTAACCCACGCCAGTAAAAACTCTATCGAAAACCATTTCGATACCAGTTTTGAATTAGAAGCCCAGCTAGAACGCCGCGTTAAACGTCAATTACTCGAAGCGGTGCAATCCATTTGCCCGAAAGACGTGACGGTGATCAGCGTACGTCAATCCCAAGCTAAAGGCTTAGGTCACGCTATTTTATGCGCTAAATCCGTAGTAGGTGATGCACCTTTTGCCGTATTGCTGCCGGATGTGATTATCGATGACGCCAGTTGCGACTTAAAAACCGATAACCTTGCCGCAATGGTAAGCCTGTTTGATGAAACCCAAGTGGGTCAAATCATGGTTGAAGGCGTACCACATCATTTAGTCAATCAATATGGTATTGCCGATGTGAACGGCCACGATTTGCAGCCTGGTGAATCAGAGCCATTAGTCGAACTCGTTGAAAAACCTCCAGTTGATGAAGCGCCATCTAACTTAGCCGTTGTTGGCCGTTACGTGTTACCCGCAGCAATTTGGCCATTGCTGGCCAAAACGCCTGCGGGCGCAGGTGATGAAATCCAATTAACAGACGCCATTGCGATGTTAATGAAGCAAGAAACCGTAAACGCTTACTATATGCAAGGTAAGAGTCACGACTGCGGTAACAAACAAGGCTATATGCGCGCTAACGTAGAATACGCTCTGCGCCACAGCGAAATCGGTGAAGATTTTGCCCACTACTTAAAAACAGTTGTAAAGGGAATTAAATAATGACGATTTTAGTGACCGGCGGTGCTGGTTATATTGGCACTCATACCGTAGTGGAATTACTTAATGCGGGAAGCGAAGTGATTGTATTAGACAACCTGTCTAATTCAAGTATCGAAGCACTAAACCGTGTCGAGCGCATTACCGGTAAATCGGTCACATTCTACCAAGGCGATATTCTCAATAAGGCCTTACTGCAGAAAGTCTTTAGCGACCATAACATCGATGCCGTTATCCACTTTGCTGGATTAAAGGCCGTCGGCGAGTCAGTAGCTAAGCCACTGAAATACTATGAGAATAACGTGACTGGCACCTTAATTCTTTGCCAAGTGATGGCAGAGTTTAAGGTGAAAAATCTTGTCTTTAGTTCCTCGGCAACTGTGTATGGTGATCCTGCTAGCCTGCCCATTACCGAAGATTTTCCAACGGGTGCCACTAACCCCTATGGTCAATCTAAATTGATGGTTGAGCATATTCTGGCGGATTTACACCATAGCGACCCAAGTTGGAATATCGCTCGTTTACGTTACTTCAATCCCGTTGGTGCCCATGCCAGTGGTTTGATTGGCGAAGATCCTAACGATATTCCGAATAACTTGATGCCATTTATCGCCCAAGTCGCCGTGGGTAAACGCGAGGCCCTCAGTGTGTTCGGCAATGATTACCCAACCCACGATGGAACTGGCGTTCGTGATTATATCCATGTTGTGGATTTAGCTATTGGTCACCTTAAAGCCCTTGAGAAACTCGCCACAAAACCAGGGCTTGTCACCTACAATCTAGGTACAGGCCAAGGTTACAGCGTGCTCGATATGGTTAAAGCCTTCGAGAAGGCCTGTGGTAAATCGATTGCCTATCAGATTGCACCACGCCGCCCAGGAGATATTGCCGCCTGTTATGCAAACCCAGAGCATGCTAGAACCGATTTGGGCTGGCAGGCGACCCATAGTCTTGAGGATATGGCCAATAGCAGTTGGCATTGGCAATCAACCAATCCCAATGGTTATAAAAGCTAATCATCTAAATGGCTTGTGGTAATTCCCAAGCCATTTTTCTTCTCGATTAATAAAAATTGTTATTCATTAAACACCTATGACAGAAAGCATTAATCACAGTCGCCGTAGTCTTTTTAGTCGCCGAAAGTCCTTGGCGATTAGGCCGCCTTGGGTGCGCGAGGGGGTAGAATTTACCGATATCTGTACTCGCTGCTCAGCCTGTATCACCGCCTGTGAAACTAAGATAATTTTCAAAGGTGATGGCGGCTTTCCTGAAGTCTCGTTTAAGGACAATGAATGCACTTTTTGTACTCAATGCGCCACTGTCTGTCCTGAGCAAAAGTTGTTTGATTTGACCCAAACGCCATGGCAACACATCGCGGAGATTCAAGATAACTGCTTAACCTTTCAAGGTATTTGGTGCCAAAGTTGTAAGGATGCTTGTGAGCCCCGCGCCATCAGTTTCACCCTAAGTGTAGGCAAAGCGCCTATGCCGAAAATTGATACAAGCCTATGTACGGGTTGTGGCGCCTGTGTCGCTCCGTGCCCAAATCAAGCGATTAGTATTAAGCAAGCAGAATAGCCATTGAGCGCCCTAGGCTTGTCCCTGTATTTACGTTAGTATTTCATTCCCAATGTATTAGGTTTCTCATCACCATGTTTGGCAAAAATCTCCTGTTTACCCGCAAATCGTCCCCCGCGCTCAGTTTTATTGCTAAAGGCACTAGGCTGACTGGCAATATTGAATTTGCTGGCGATGTGTTGATTGGTGGTGAAGTTCAAGGTCAAATACTGTCACAGGCGAATGTGATTGTTGAGCAAACGGGAAGTCTTCACTGCGAGGTAAAGTGTCGAGAATTAATTATTGATGGTTATTTCAAAGGCCGATTAATTTGCGAGCGCTTAGTCATCCAAGCACATGGGATTGTCGACGGTGATGTTGCTTGTACTTCAATGCAAGTCAATGAAGGCGGCCAGTTTATTGGTTTAAGGATTAAGGAAGATCACCAGACAATCCACGCACATAGCCTGCCCTCTGCAACATCGACAAACGTATTGTTATCGCAGAGTCAAAATGACTAATCCACATTTCAGCCCATAAAAGAGCGAGGGTGTGTCGACGTTTAGAGATTAACCTTTATTTGCGCCGCTAAATTCTAGCCTACGTCACGCGAGTGATGTGTCGTTGTACCAACCAACTACGAGCGACTCTGATGAAGATGATGAGCTCGCTAGATTACTCCTCCAGCCCAAAATCGCCTAAATAAACACCATACAATCCAATGACTAGCATTATTAGTTACACAATTGTTAAATCAAGGATTGAGATCACAGTTAAGCCGTACGACAACTGCTAACCTAATCCACCAACAATGCATTTTGTGCATACGGTTTGCTGCTTAATCAATGGTATCGATATGCTTAGGCAAAACTGTGTGACTGCAGACTCAGACTCATCGCAAGGCGAGACCAAATGAGCAATCAATTACTAAAACAAATCTGCGAACTTGATGTATTCACCTTACTTGTATTTAAAAGTATTTTTGATAACGGACATGCAAATAGTGCCGCCAAAGCGTTAAATGTGTCGGCTCCCAAAATTAGCCGCTGTCTCAATGCGCTACGGTTAACATTTAATGATGAACTATTTTATCGGCGCCAACAGGGGCTCAAACCCACACCTCTTGCTGAAAGTCTGTATGTCGCTATTTGCCAATTCACCGATTCGGTTTATCACCTAGAACAATCTGCAATGCAGCTGCAAAATGCAGCGAGTCACGTTGAATTACCGCTCCATATAGCCGCAAGTAATGGATTATTAAGTTTCTTAGCACCACAGCTCAGCTCACCCGATGTGATAAGTGAATTAGGCCAAATAAGACTACACAAGTGGCAAGACAATAGTGCGGAACTGATACATGCAGGTGAATTAGATTTTGGGATCACAATAGAGCCGACCGAATCCAAAGAGCTTAGTGTTACACGCTTAGGCTGTATTTCAAATGTCTATGTCGTTGCCTCGAAACATCATTCCCTTTGGGAAAGCCAACTTGAAATCAGCCTTGAGCACATATGCCGTTATTCATTTCTATGTATTGAACTGAAAGGCTTTAACAGCAGAATTGACCCACTAGAACTGTTCTGTCAGCGCCAAGGGCTGTTGTTACCCTCGATTGAAAGAGTCACAGATCGGGAAGAATGGTATGCCCACCTTCTCACCATGCAAAGTGTGGCATTTTGTTCGAGTATTGATATGCATACCGTAAAACATATGCCGGGATTAAAACTAGCGCCGCTTCCCATCGCAGAGTTACATCGTCTACATGAAACGATTATGCCACCACAGTATTTTCTCGTAGAAAAGCCACGAAGCCATCGACGCTACAGTCAAACACAATGCGAACTTGTCGTCAGTTCATTATTAACCGCCCTCACGCCTTTCAATACGCGAGTCAGTCAATAATCCCCAAAAGCATGGATGCTTGTGCCACTATTTACAAAAGCTTCAATTGTTAAATTTAAGTAAATACAGCGCATTCTCCCTCTGTACTCTATGATTCTCAATAGTTGTTTTTGTTTTATTTTTCACTGTAAAAAAGCATTTGATAAATGTTTCATTAGTATCTTTAAGTAAAATTAATTGAAAATTAATCTCAACTAATTGTTAAAAACAAAAATAACATTCTGCAATCCACATCTCACTTTTACCGTCAGATTCTAATTTGCGAAATACTTAATTTCACATTTTAGAATTTCCATTTTGGTGTGTTAAATCACTGTTCACATATCAGATACAAACTTGCAAATACCCCTTTATAAGTAGATTGTTCGACCTATAGTAGAGTCACTGCACACGCAGTCTTATAGAAAGAAAAAGGGACGCGATGATGAAAAACTACAATAAATCTCTACTGGCACTAGCTCTCACTAGTGCCTTGTGTTTAACCGCCTGCGGGGACGGAGAAGACGGGCAAGATGGTGCACCCGGCACGCCCGGAACACCAGGTACCCCTGGAACACCGGGCACGCCTGGTACACCAGGGTTACCCGCTGGTTCTTTTGCTAAAACCGCAGAATCTATAACCGATCTGAAATTTACTCTTAGCCCAGCTGATATCAAAGTCACCAGCAGCGAAGGCTTCAGTGTTAAGTTCAGCTTAACCGGAAAGAGCGCAGGCAAAGATGTTCCTTTTATGGGACTCGATAAAATTGCGATCTACTCTTTAACGGCAAATGACAATACGTCAGGCACTGGTGCGCCAATTCAATGGCAAAACAATGCTACGGCAAACAAAGCGGGTAGCTCATTAACTTGTACTCTAAACGGCCTTAACGGTACTAAGAATGCTTGTAAATTAACTGAAGATACAGCAAACCCTGGTACATACACTGCCACTTGGACTTACGATGGTGCTGCACCGATCATTAATCCAAATGATAACCCTAATGCAGTACACAGAGTATTTTTACGCGCATACAATATCGCCAATAGCCAAGGCGTTGCCTTAGCAGATAAAGTACTTTCAGTACCTGTTGATTTTATCCCAGCGACCGACGAGTTAGCCGCATCAGGCAAAGACACAGTATCGAGTGCAGCATGTAAAAACTGTCACGGTGAAACTGATGGCCATATCGCTAAGATCGAAGCTCACCATAATTATCAAGACGTTAAAAACTGCGTAACTTGCCATAACCCAGATCTAGTACCCAGCGATGCACAACTTGCTGAAGGTTGGGTCTTTGATTTTGCTCCAATGATCCACCGTATCCATGCCGGTGAACATAATGCAGCGTATCTGTCTGGTGAAGCCAAAGAATACTTTGGTGAAATTGGTTTCCCATCTGACTTGAAAGAATGTAAATCCTGTCACGATGGTGCACCAAGTTATAACACCAATATCTACGCTAAGGCTTGCGTGGGTTGCCATATCAATGTCAACTTCGCAACTGGTGAAAACCACTCAGAATTTGGTTTAGCTCAAGCCGACGACACTCAATGTAAATCTTGTCACGGTAGTGGTAGCCTAACACCAGAAGCTGTTCATAGTGTTGGTAAACGCGCTGAATACGCCAACTTATTTAAAGTGGACTTTACAAGTGCAGCAGTTGTACCGTCAGCCACCTTAGGTATGAAAACATTAACCATCAAGGCTAATGTGACCATCAATGGTACACCCATTGCCGATGGAACAAGCCTTGCAACCTATAATGCGACCACTAATCCAACTGGAAAGTTAGTTGCTAACGGTTTATTGCTGGGTAATGTTGCTACCGATGGAACTGTTTATGCGTGGCGAGATGTTAAACCTTCACCTATCAGCTTAAACCTTGCAAGCGGTACGCTTTCTGGTGGTGTATTGACTTTTGTTAAAGATATTCCAGATGCACAAGCAGTTGGAACTATGTATGTCAGTTCAGAAGCTAACGTTTGTATCAAGGCTGGTGCAGTAGCAAGCTGTAATGCAACAGGACTTGAATTTGGGCCAACTAACCCTATTGGCAACAGCTCTCCTGTTAAATTCTTCAGCTTAGATGGTAGCGCAGTCAGCACTGCTCGTATGTCTGACCCAACTCGTATCACTGTTGAAGAAGCCAAATGTAATGCCTGTCACGGTACCTTAGACTATGTTAAAGGAACAAGACACGGTACTTACACCTTCACTCAATGTATGAACTGTCATAACGATACAACGGGAGCTTCAGGTCACAAAACGGTTGTTTACAAAGGCGCTGATGGAAGCAAAGTAGTGAATCCAGACGTCACCTTCAACAACAAAGACCTATTCACCGTTGCCCACCGTTTCCACAGTGGTAACTTTGACTCTATCACAGGCATCTTCCGTGACGATAAAGGTGAATTGCTCGGTTACCCATCACCAGAAACAGCATGTTCTGCATGTCATAAAGACGGCGCTAAACTGTTTGCAACTGACGGTGGTTTGACTTCTGAAAAACGCTCTATCAAAGTGGGTAGCTACTATATTAGCCCAGTAGCTGAATCATGCCGCAGCTGTCACGCTCACTCAGATGCAGCAGCAGTAGCTCACTTTAGAAGTAACGGTGCGATTGTAGAAGCGGATGCAGTGACTGATCCTAACCTACCAGTAGAATCATGCGCGACCTGCCATGCTGAAGGTAAAACTTATGGCATAGATAAGGTACACGCAGAGGTAGCACACTAGTACTAGTACCTTTGGGTTGCCCCCTGCACAACCCAAACTTCCTCTCTGCAACTTATTGGGGCTCCATCGGGGCCCCTTTTTTATCAGTAGTGTTAATTTGTTGTAGCATCGATTTGCGTCGAACTCTGCGCGATGCGTTGCCTTAACAGTTTAATAAATTCCCGCGGCTCACGATCTAAACTGTCATGGGGAATATAAAGATGATAGCCAAGGTGAGTGTTGAGCATCACGCAGCGATGTCCAAACATCGCCAATACGCCGCGGTATCTGTCACCATCAACCACCAAAGGGCTAAATTCAGCACCAAGATAAGTTTCTAAGGTCGCTAAATCTTCTTGCTGTGATGCGGCGGTAACAAGTAATGGTCGCTGCTCAGTCAATAATCCCGCTGCAAGCCGTAATGAAATATTATCGAGTATCGGATTTAACTGCTTTAGCTTAATACCAATATAGGAAAGCTCAATAGTATCAACTCCCTGAGTCACCCTTGGAATGTCAACCCGCTGAATATTATCCCAGTTTATCGACACTTTGCCACGGCGATGAAAATAAGTCAGCCCCTGCTCATCCATAGTCAATGTGGTGTCAGGCTCGAAAACCTTTGCAAGGCCCAATATCAATGCAATTGCACCCAAGCTGAAAAACACTAAGCCCACTGCAAATAGCTCAGGTAGTATCACAAACAAGCCAAAGCCCAATACAAAGGCACAGGCACCTACAATAGTTAAAGTCAAACCATTACGTTTAGAGAGTGGACGAACCGAGACAATATCAGACTCTAAGGCCATATTTTTATTCCTGTTTTACCCAAAGCCATAAACGGCCAATGTATTCATGTAGCGCACGTTGCGAGGCGAGTAAGTTATCCGCAGTAAAACGCCAATAAAAATCGTCTCTGGCCCTAAAATCCGTTGGCGCCGCACTTGCGGTTAATCCTTTACCACTAAAAATGGCCATCGCCCGTGGCATATGGGAGGCCGAGGTGACTAATCGCACAGGCTGATTGCCAAAGCGCTCTTTAAAATAGTGCGCTTCTTCAAGGGTGTCGCGCGCGAGCGGAAATTCAATAATACGTAACGCATCGATGCCAAGTTCAACCGCAGCCTTGGCCATCACTTCAGCGTGGGGATGTTGGGTTAGCTCGCCGCCCCAACCACTAACGACTAAACTACAATCTTGACCTAACTTAAGCTGCCGAAGCCCTTCCGTTAATCTTGCCAATGCCACAGCCGATAAGGACTGTACCGCCGTAGCACCTTCAATATCCGAGTGAGCAGAGCCCAGCACCATCACCACACAGGTATCCGCAATGGGAGTGGAATTAATGGGATATTGGGTCTCAAGCGGTTTCACGAGATAATCGACACTAAATTGACTGCTTAATAACAGTAGAAGGGTAAAAGCACCGCCAATCGCCCATTTTGCTAACCGCGGTTTGCGCCAAATAAACAAAGATAGCAGCAATAACAACAGGATAAATGGAACAGGCATAATTGCCTGAGAGACAACTTTCTTAATCCAAAACATGCGCTAGCGCCCAATAATCCAAAGGAGCGCAATCATAACATCAAAAGAAAGCAAAACGCATCGCCGAGGCGATGCGTTGTCACGAGTGAAAACTAAGGTTACTGGGTTATTTTTCCCATAACCAAGCGGCGCCGCGCACGCCCGAAGAACAACCATAAAGATTCTGTACAACCGGTGTTCGGCATTCGCGCCCTACAACATAATGGCTTAATAATGCAGGTAATCTTGGGTAAATAGCCTCAACATTCGACATGCCGCCCCCTAACACAATCGCATCAGGATCAAGTAGATTAATCACATGAGCCAGTGAGCGCGCGAGTCTATCCATATAGCGGTCAAATGCCAATATAGCTATCTCATCTCCATCGTCGACTAAGCTCATGATCTCTGAACCAGATTTAGCGGGCACACGTTGGACGCTTGCTGCGCGACTGAGCGCCTCATTGTAATCACGAACAAAGCCAGTGCCCGAAATAAAGGTTTCGATACAATCAGGATTACCGCAAAAACAACGGGTAGTATTAAACTCCTCCTTGGTCATCCACGGCAGCGGATTATGGCCCCATTCGCCACCAATGCCATTACCACCCGCATGCACTTTACCGTTAATGGCCACACCCGCGCCGCAGCCCGTGCCAATGATCACTCCAAACACCACAGATTTACCCGCAGCAGCACCATCGACGGCTTCAGATACCGCAAAACAGTTGGCATCGTTAGCAACCCGCACTTCACGGCCGAGCAGCTCCCCTAAATGCACATCCAAGGGATGACCGTTGATCCAAGTCGAGTTGGCATTTTTGACTAATCCTGAATAGGGAGAAATAACTCCAGGGATCCCCACGCCAACAGAGCCTTTTTCACCTAAGGTCGCTTCAGCCTCATTAACTAAATCGACGATCGCGTTAAGCGTGCCCTGATAATCCCGAGGGGTATTGATACGCTTACGAAAAACCTCATTTCCTTCGTCATTTAAGGCGACGAGTTCTATTTTTGTGCCGCCTAAATCGATGCCCATGCGTATCATGAATAAGCTTCTCCGCTATTGTTCTGCCAAGGAGTCCGCGCAGACTCACTTGTGATTGCTCGTTATTTTGCCCAGCCAGGCGCTGTGGCAATAAAATAAGGGTTTAATATGTCAGGTTTTTGATTGTAGGTTAAGGGTAAACCTGAGTCATAACACACGACTTTTCCGCCTGCGCTTTCAAGTACCGCCTGCGCTGCCGCGGTGTCCCATTCGCTGGTAGGCCCCAATCTTGGATAGAGATCGGCCTTACCTTCTGCCAACATACAAAACTTCAGCGAGCTTCCCACGCTTAGCATTTCATGTTGACCAATATTGTTCAAATAATCAGCCACATCTGGGCTTAAGTGCGAACGACTGCCCACCACTATCGGCACCTGTCTTGGCATCTTACAGCCCTGAAGCGGCTGTTCTTGCTGTCCATCCTGTCGCCATGCACCTAAGTGTTTCGCCCCATAATAAGTCGTGTTCAACACTGGAGCATAAACCACACCTGCAATAGCTTCGCCTTGATGGATAAGCGCAATATTGACGGTAAACTCACCATTTCGCTTAATAAATTCCTTCGTGCCATCTAAAGGATCGATAAGCCAGTAGGTCTGCCATTGCTCACGTTCATCCCAAGGAATATCGGCGGCTTCTTCTGACATCACAGCAATGCCCGCAAATTGCTCAGCTAATTGAGTGACAATCACCCTATGGGCTGCAAGATCGGCAGCAGTGACAGGACTCTCATCACTCTTTTGTGTAACAGCAATATGCTCTTGGGCGTAAATCGCCATAATGGCATCACCTGCCGCATGGGCTATATTCACTAGCCGCAACAAGTCCGCTTTAGAAAAATGCAGCGCAATCGTGGTGTTATCGGTCACTTAGTCGTCCTTTATTCAATCAGCTTTGCGGCATTATGCCATCGGCAGCCATTGAGAATTAAGAACAAATTCGTCATACATCAAGCAAAATTGACTAAGCGGGCTTAAACACCAAAGCTTAAGTCCTAAGCAACAGGCTTTAATTTTAAATAAGTCGAGTCTAAGGCAAGCAAGATACGCTGAAAAGAGTCATTCCCTAGGCTGCATTCGTATTCACCGCCTTGAAAATAAACCACATAGGATTGGAATACCGGTAAAGGCATTCGACTTGCCTTTACCGGTAACAAAAACGGCATCAGTTTAGGATTTTTCGCCTTGTGTTATAAAAGCATTAAGCATGCAGTTAAGTTGCATTCGCCAATCCTGCCAAACTTCAGGACATTGCATAGCGGCAAGATGGTGCTTATCCAGCGTCTGTCGCAGTTTATCGCTATTAAGCGCGCTGTAAGTCGGCCTTTGTGCCAGCACATTGCCTTTCTCAAGCGCTTTGGCGGCATAGCTGAGGCTATCAATGGCAATGATGGGCACGGCTTTCTTTAATAACTTCAGAGCCAACGCTTGCTGCTGAATTTCGAGGGCAAATTCATACCAACTGCATTGCCCCTGCCCTGAATAATGAAATAGCCCCGCCTCACCCGTTAGCATCAGTTGCCAGATAAGCAACGCGAGGGTATCGACCCACGTAGGTGAGCCAATTTGATCGTTTATCACTGAGAGCGGCTGAGCATTAGGCGTGGCGGCCATCAACCTCAGCATGGTTTTCACAAAATTATGCCCATCGACACCGTAAAGCCATGCGGTACGGATAACAATCGCGCGCTCACCCAAGATACGCAGCACCGCTTGCTCTCCGGCAAGCTTACTCTTGCCATAAACGGATAATGGCGAAGGTGTCACCGTTTCACTTAAGGCATTGGCCTCAACGCCCGCAAGCAGGCCGCTAAAAACATAATCACTGGAAATATGTACTAACCGCGCGCCCGTGAGCGCACATTCGGTTGCCAATAATTCTGGGCCGTGGCTATTGACGCGATAAGCCTCATCCACCGCCGTCTCAGCCTTATCGACCGCATTATAGGCCGCGCAGTTAATCACCCAGTCGGGCTTAACCTGCGCAAACACCTCAGCCACACTGTATTTATCGCTGATATCTAAGGCAGCATGCGTAAGCGGATGGAGATTAAATGCGAATCCACCATTGAGATGCGTTCGGATTAATGCTTTCGCCAGTTGGCTGTGCGCGCCAGTTAAGAGGACTGTTGGTCGCGCGGGAGTGACATCCTGCATTGATTGACTCAAGCGCCTCAAATTGCTTCATCGCGAAAGAGCGGTATAAAATCAGCAACAGTTTGATGCCCACGCAGAGTCAAAAAGTCTAACAGCGCCATGGGCGAGCGATTAAGCAGCTTATCCTTTGGATAATCAACCGCATCGATAATGCTTAAGGCGCGATCAAATCCACCAAGGCTAAATGCCACATGGGAATCAGACCCCATGACTAAGGTTGCACCTAACGCTTTAGCCGCCTTAGCGATCGCGGTGCAGTTGGCTTCACTGCCCTTGCGAGACACTTCAAAGGAGGAATTATTAATTTCAAGTGCTACACCATATTCTGCTGCGGCAGTGACGACTGCTTCAATATCAATGGGATATGCGGGGTTTCCTGGGTGAGTAATAATATCGACCTTGCCACTTTTAATCGTATTAATCATCGCCTCGGTATGGGTGGCCTTATCCGAGGGCGCAAACACGGGTTCATGGAATCCAGCCAAGACGATATCGAGCTGCGACAGATAATCGCCAAAGTAATCGATTTCACCGTCGCGATTTTTAATATTGGCTTCAATGCCGCGTAAAATGCCGACGCCATCGACCATGCGCGGCAATACCCGTAAATTCACAAAATGCCAAAAATGCGGCGCATCCGCCATGGCCGGGCCATGATCTGTCGTCGCAAACAGGCGGAGCCCCTTTTGTTTTGCCACCGCAAGATAATCATGGATAGTGCTATAGGCATGGGAGGATGCCACGGTATGGGTATGGGTATCGACTGGGTACTGCATGGGTCACCTCTGTCTTTTAACTCGCATTTTAAAAAGAATTTTTAAGCATCAATCTGTTACCGCTCTGCTTGTACAAGAGTCGCCAAGTCAACGACCACAGGCAGTGATATGCAACAATGCCTTAGTGGAATAAAGAGAGCAGTTCATCGGCACTACCTTGCCATGCGCCACTGCCCTTACCTTCAAGAATACTATCGGCTAAACCTTGTTTATGCTGCTGCATCTCTTGGATTTTTTCTTCCACCGTCCCCTCGGCGATAAGCTTATAGACAAACACCGGATTTTCTTGGCCAATACGGTGTGCTCTATCAGTGGCTTGCCTTTCGGCCGCAGGATTCCACCAAGGATCGTAATGGATAACCGTATCGGCAGCGGTCAAATTAAGCCCAGTTCCGCCCGCCTTTAAGCTAATTAAAAACACTGGCGTATCGCCTTCTTGGAATTGATCAATCTGCACCTGACGTAGCCGAGTTTGCCCTGTCAGTTTGCTGTAGTCGATCTCTAAGGATTGCAGCAATTCTTCAATCAAAATCAGCATGCTAGTAAATTGGCTGAAGATTAAAATTTTGCGTCCTTCCTGCACCATTTCCGGCAAGTTTTGGCTAAGCCAGTTAAGCTTGGCGTTATTTTTAACTTTTTGTGCCTGTTCGAGTTTTACTAATCGCGGATCGCAGCAGGCTTGGCGCAATTTGAGCAAGGCATCTAAAAACTCGATATGGCTGCCCGCCACGCCTTGGCTTGCAAACAATTCTCGAATTTTTTTCTCCATACTTAAGCGAATACTCTCGTACAGATTGCGTTGATCTTTCTCAAGCTCAAGGGTTTGATAAATTTCGGTTTTAGGCGGAAGTTCAGTCACTACCTCCGCCTTCGTTCGTCTGAGCACAAAGGGCGCAATGCGTTGACTCAACACTTTTGCCTGCTCGCTATCGCCGTAACGCTCAATCCGATAACGAAATGCCTTATTAAAATAAGCCGTTGTCCCAAGGAGTCCTGGCAAACAAAAATCCATTAAGGATTTGAGTTCACCTAAATGATTTTCAAGGGGCGTCCCCGTAAGGCAGAGTTTAAAAGGCGCCTGCAGCGCTTTAATCATCTGACTGACTTTAGCTTGAGCATTTTTAATCTGCTGTGCTTCATCAAGCACTATGTGCTCAAAAGGTTGTGCCTGGTAAAAATCGTTATCCCTCACCATTAACGGATAGGTAGTAACAACCACATCAAACTCACTTAACCGTGCCAAAAGCGGCCCGCGCTGTGCGCCATGGATCACCGCCAGTGTTAACGAAGGCGCAAATTTTGCCGCCTCCTTTGCCCAGTTTCCGACCAGACTGGTGGGGCAAATAATTAAACTGGGTAGATGAGGGCCAGCCGCTGACTTAAGCTGTTTTTGCTTCAACAGGAATGCCAAAGTTTGAATGGTTTTACCCAATCCCATATCGTCGGCTAAAATGCCACCTAGCTGATATTCCTTTAAAAAACATAACCAATTTAAGCCCTGTTGCTGATAGGGACGCAGCTCTGCCTGTAATTGGATTGGCGCAGTAACCGCAACAACACCAGTAAATTGTTCTAATTTGGCCGCAAGTTGGCGCACCCGCTCACCATTGAGCAAGCTGATATCACTCTGGGCTAACTCATTGAGTAAATGTGCCCGATATTTAGGTAAGGCGATACTGTTGCCGCGGTGCTGTTCAAACAGCTCTAAAATAATGCTCATCAAGGGCTTAATAACACTGGCTTTAATTTTAAGCCAGTCACCGTTTGGGCTAGGTAGCAATAGCTCTGCATCATCGGCGGGCTCACCATGTTGTTTAAGCCAAGTGGCCACCAGCGGCAACATGGGTAACCGCTGCCCATTGATATCCGCATGCAAAGACAGGGAAAACCAGCCCTCTTTACTGTCATCCAGCTCAACGGTTAACGGCGTGTCGACTACCTTAAGGCTAAACTCGGGCGCCAATAACACCTCAATACCTTGGGCTTGTAATCTTGGCACGTCTTCCTCGATAAATTGCAACCACTCCTTAATCGCCTCGGGCAACACACCTAAGCGCCAGTGGCAGGCTAAACTGCTAAGATCAAATACAAAACGAGTAAATCCAAGCGTTTGCAGAGCCTCAACCGCCGCTTGCTCTTCGTCCAACGCACGGTTAATTTGATAGGTCGTTCCGCCTTGGGTCACAAGGGTTAAGGCTTCTTTAGCTGCATTACCACTCAAAACGACATCACCGTAGATAAATGCCAAGGTCACATAGGGCTGATTGATATCAACAGCTTGAATATGTGGCGTTGTTGTCTTGAGTTGGGTCGTATTAGGTAGAGTAGCATTGGCATGAGTCGATGCCGCCGAAAGCATATTTAGGCTCAACCGAACCCGAAGTTTATCCCGTAGTTCGACAAAATTGATGGCACTTGGTAGCGGCACTGTGCGCGCTGAAAAATGTTTAATCAGTTTATGACTCACCACCTCAACCTGCGTGCGAGGCACGGGTGGCATTTGGCTGAGTAGGCGCAATTTTTCAATACTGATATCGGTGTCGATAAGACCAATTTGAAAGTAATCGAGTTCGATATAATACGCAGGCTCGGTTGGCACAAGCTCCCAATTATCTCGCTTGGGCAAAACAAGGCGCATTTGCTTGTGTTCACTATCAATATCTTGCCAAATAAACTGTGGCGTAATGGCATCGCCCGCGGTCAATGCGAGGCGACTTTCCTCCCAAAAACAACGTTCGGTCGCGAGCATTTTCTCAAGCGCAACCGCACCTAACTGCGCCTTAAGATAGAGCCGCGATGCACCATGGCGCCTCGTAGACATTATCAGATTGATGATCAGCACATCCTCGGCACCAATCCATGCAGGCATATAATATTGCACATCCGAGAGTGCAATTTTGGAACCCTTGTTATAACCGCCCTTCTTGCCAAGCTTGCCGCGCCTAAGCTCGATAAACACCCCATTATCGTCCTTTGAGAGGATATACAGCACCCGATCATCGTAGAGGGACTCAACATCATTCAAACGAGGATCATCGGCATCATCGAGTAGATGTAACCATTGGGCGATGCGTTGATCCTCAACCGTTTTATCGGTGAGCAAGCTATACAGTACCGCAGCCATATGCTTGCAATGTCCCGTGGCGGGACAGGAGCAAAAACCGTTCATGATGAGCTTATGATTGACGCTGACTAAACGTATATCCTGACGATAGGGCGAGGTTTCACTGCCCGCTACCGAGCCTTCAATATGGCGAAAATCGGCATTGGCTTTTGCGCTTAACACCTTCCCCTGCATTACATAATCACGGGCACGCATCAAGGTCGGCGGCGTGAATAAGGACTCAATTGCCGTTTGAGTCAATTGAATGGGCTCTTGGGGGGGGAAGCGATTCATCAGCAAAACCTTGAAACTCAAAAATACCTTTACGGACAATAAACCACGATTGTCAAAGGCATTTATCAACGTGTAAGGGGGAATTGTATTGAAACCGGATGGGGAAAGCCAGAAGACGAATCACTTACGTGAGCGGGATATATCCCCGCAGACCATTCCTGCGGGGATGTGCCAACTAAAGTAACCTCAACTTAGGCTTGACGACGCTTATCAGCAATATAACGGTCAACCAATTTTTCTAAAATATCTAAGGGAACAGCGCCATTTTTAAGCAGCACATCGTGAAAATCGCGCAAATCAAATTTGTCCCCAAGAGCTTGTTTCGCCTTTTCCCGCAGTTCGAGGATCTTCATCATCCCCACCTTATAGGCTGTCGCTTGGCCGGGCATCACAATATAACGCTCAATTTCAGCGGTCACATCGCGATCTGACATTCCAGTATTTTTCTTCATATAGTCAATGGCTTGTTCCCGCGTCCAACGACTATGGTGAATACCTGTATCAACAACAAGGCGCACAGCTCTAAACAACTCCGCCTGCAAGCGACCAATATTATCGAAGGGATCTTGTTGGAAACCGAGTTCCCAAGCTAAACGCTCACTATAAAGTGCCCAGCCTTCAATATAAGCGGTAAAAGGTGCCATCTTACGAATAAGTGGTTGCCCTTCAAGTTCCATTGCAACTGCAACCTGAAAATGATGTCCGGGGATCCCCTCATGGTAGGCTAAGGTACGCATACCGTATTTAGGTGTTGCTTTGATATCAAAGAGGTTGGCATAAAAACGTCCTGGGCGGCTGCCGTCAATCGCCGGTTGCTGATAATAAGCGCCAGGAGCCGTTTTCTCTTTAAATTCAGGAATACGCACCACTTCCATTCCCGCCTTTGGACGGATACGAAATGCGTTGTCGAGTCCAGCATTGATCTCGTCGAGGATTTTTTGATAATCCACTAGGATCTGCGCTCTGCCAGCATCGGTGTCTTCATAGTAAAATTTAGGATCGGCGGCCAAGGCCTCAATCGCTACCGAAAATCCTTGGCTTGTATCGTAACCTTGTGCTGACAAGATGGTCATGATTTCACCTTGGATACGGCTCACCTCGGCCAATCCTTTAGCATGGATCTCATCGGCGGTGTAATTTGTCGTAGTAAAGAACTTCAACAGCTGTTCATAGGCGACATTCCCATTAGGCAAAGCCCAATAACCATCATCCGTGCCTGCTTTAGTCTGTAACTCAGTAAAATAATCAATGAAGAGTCGATACGCTGGCTGCACGTAAGCTTCAATATTGGTTTTTGCGGTGGCAAGCAAACGCGCCTGTTCATCGCTGCTAATCTGAGTTTCTGCTAATTTGGTTTTAAAGGAGCTGTAGAGAATATTGTCTTCAACTGGCGCACTGATAAAGTCATTCATTTCAGTAAGCACCCGCTCAATCACAAACTTAGGCGGAATAATGCCCTTAGCTTCTCGAAGTTTGAGCCCTTCTAAGGTTTGTCCAAACTTAGTCTTCACCGCAATTAAGCGCGAGAGGTAATTTTCAGCATCATCAACCGAATGGATTTGATGCTGCGCCTGCATAAAGCTTGGGTAACCATTTTGCACACCAAACAACTGATTCACCGGATAGTTATGATAGCGATAGGGTTCGGCCGCGAGGGCAAAATCCGCCAGATACAATGCAATATCCTTCGAAATACGCTGATTATCATCGAGATCAGCGTCTTGGTAACTCAGTAATGTGTCTCTTAACGCACGGACTTGAGTAAAGGTTTTGTCCATGGCTTCAGGGCTATCATCGTCGAGCAGGGCGTTATGCCCCGTAATCCCAACAGATTCTAAAAATCCTAAGGATGTTAACGTCTCAGGACTTTCAAAGGCCATTTTTACGACGCTTCTATCTAAAAATGCGCGAAAGAAAAATGGCTTTTTGGCAAACCATTCATGGGCGGCAACTGCCATCAACAATAGCAATATGGCTAAAATGCCAAGCCCAATGCGTTTTAATACTGTTTTCAATATTGATGCTCCACAGGTCATTATTGTCAAAGTTCGATGGGAAAACTTCCCAATACGGAAAACAATACCACTACCACAAATGAGCAACAATTTAATAACGTAACGAAACGTGACAAATAAATAAGCCACCTTCTAAATGTTTAGCACCACTTTTTATAGTGCGAGTAAACTTACAGGAATAATTATTTCAATCTGGCTTCAGTGACACAATAAAACACTATCCATATGAATAAAAACAATAAAAAATCATCCCCATCAAATATTCGAACTAAAAACCCCTAATAGATATGCCCTAGTTAAAAATAAAGCTATACAAAAAGTGGGAGTATGCTATTCTGCGTCCTGGCCTGTGAGTCAGACCTATTTATAAGCAATATTATGTATTTGAAAACCTTCGCTGCACCCGGTATTTGTTTGCTGTCATGAAGCTTTCCACTCATAACTTATCATCAATGTAAATAATTCTATTTCTGGCTAATTTCACGCATTGTTGCGAATTATTTTTTTGAAAATTTTGGAGACATTCATGTCTAAAACTACTGGTGTAGTAAAATGGTTTAACGAAGACAAAGGTTTTGGTTTTATTTCCCCTGATAACGGTGGCGCTGACGCATTCGTTCACTTCCGCGCAATCGTATCTGATGGCTTTAAAACCCTTGCTGAAGGTCAAAAGGTTTCTTACGAAGTCGAACAAGGCCAAAAAGGTCCTCAAGCTGCGAACGTTGTTGTTCTGTAATTAACTTCCCGCAAGGGATTAATTAACAACTAGTTTACAGACAAAATGCCGACTCAGTGTCGGCATTTTTATTGGTGAGTTTTATCCTATTGATTGATGTTCTCATTAAACCAACTAAATAGCTGTTCCAAATAGTAGATCAAAGGAAGGGAACTCAGTCCTGTTTGAGCGATCTGATCTATCGCCAAACAAACCCACCACTCGCCGAGGACTGAGAATGGCCATCTTACCACCACTTTGT
>NZ_BMOP01000019.1 GCF_014647135.1 Shewanella xiamenensis | reverse complement strand
CCGTAGATACGTTAGGCATCAAGAGAAAGTAGAGCGGCAAGAGCAGGGTCAACTTGCTCTTGAATAAAGGCCCCCTTTTAGGGGGTTAAAACAAAGCCACCTTCTTCAGAAGGTGGATTCTTTACTGATTAAGTTATTCATTGGGCAGGGAAGATTATGAATCGTCATCACACTATCAATTATTTAGAGATTCCAACATCTGATATTGATTGTTCTAAAGCGTTTTTCAATACTGTATTTGGTTGGCGTTTTGAGGATTATGGCCCACAGTACAGTTGCTTTATCGATGCGGGTATGACGGGCGGTTTTTATCAAGCTGAGGTTTGTTTTACCCTAGAAAAGGGCTGTCCCCTGATTGTGCTATACAGTAAGACCTTGGAAGAAACTTTAGCCGCCGTGATCGCGGCTGGCGGCATCATTAGCACTGAGATTTTTAGCTTCCCAGGTGGTCGACGTTTCCATTTTATCGAGCCTGCGGGCAATGAATATGCGGTCTGGTCAGAATAACAGTATTTATCAGCCCTGTGTACGAAATTGCTGTCTCGATCAGCAGGATATCTGCATGGGGTGTTTTAGGCATCTCGAGGAGATTTTGGCGTGGCGAAACATGACAGAGGAGCAGCGAAGCGCCTGTTATCTTAAAATGGCTGAGCGCAAAGCCGTTTTTATGGCAAAACGCCCTAGTAGCTAAAATAGGCCAAAGCATCGCGGCGCAACTTAAGTCAATACCGAAGTATAAAAACAGAAGCGCCGCGTTAACTGGCTAGATAGGATCAACCACAATATGTTCGAGTTCTATCGCGGCAACAGCATGCAATGCATCCATCGCTGCGCCCACTAAGCTGATTTTACCTTGGGAGGATTCCACCAATACCGCGCGGCGGATCTCGCCAAAATCACGATTATGCCGAGTCAGATTTGATAGCGCCATTTGCATTGGGAGCATCGATGGGTTAAACGCGGCGTTTTCAGCGTAGCGACCACAGTAGGTTGCGCCATCCGCGGTTTCTAATACAACCGCCGCATAGCTTTGGGTATAAGGTGCATAGCTTAAGCCCGCATGATCTAAGGCTTCAATTACCATAGGATCACTGCTATCGAGTGCAAATTCAGTTTCCTGCTTGACTAATAGCGGTGACTGAACATTTAAGTCTTTTGGCCCAAACGCATAGGGCAGATAATAGGACAATAAATGGCTATCCTGTGATGGCAAATGGATCTTGATTTGGCCGCCTTCGACTAATTCATTCATAAACTGACGGCAATGACCGCAGGGACTGGCGTTCACTATCATATCCACAATCTGGCTTTCGCCGCTAAGCCACGCGTGACTAATAGCGCTTTGCTCAGCGTGTACTGAGTGGAAGAGGGCTTCGCCAGGCAGTTCTAAGTTGGCACCCATATAAATGTCGCCACTTTTTCCTTTGGCAATTGCACCAACATAAAACTCACTAATGGGTGGTTTGGCCAAGGCGGCGGCAATAGGTAACAAAGCCAGTAACACCTCTGATTCGGTCATATTGCTGCTTTTGACTAACTCTGCCAGTTGCTGTGCATCGATATGTCCCGCAAAACCTTGATGTAATAAGGGAATTAATGCGTCAGCCAATGGGGTTGGCAGCTGGGTTATGCTTCGGATAAATCTATCTTGCATTTCCCGACTCCTTGTTTGTTAAGTTCATGGAAGAACATTCTAGTAATTTTGTTACAGTATAAATGCGAGTTAGTTCGCGTTTATGGTTCAACTACGCGCCTGTTAGTTAACATCTGAAAGAAGTTATCAATCATAGGCGCTAAATCAACAAAAAACATGGGCTATTTTGTGGCCTACAATCCACGCAAATAGTGGCACAGGGCGGCGAGTAGTTTTTGTTTATGCTCATCGCCTTCGGTATCTTGCAACAAATTTTCAAGTTTGAGCAGATAATCCTGATCGGCCAAACGCTGCTGACAGAAGGTGCGCCAGCGATAGGACTCTTGATCATCAAGTAATTCGGGATAATTGCGCGCCCGATAACGGAATAGCATTTCTGGGATGCGTCCATCATCAAATTGCAAATCAAGTGCGGCTAAATTTTGAGGTAAGGTATGGCGAATGATCTCCATCTTGGCTTTATCGGCAGGGCTGAAAAATCCACCCGAATACAACATTAAGTCAGGATCCGTGGTGGTTACTTCGCCGTCATGCTCAAACAGTTGCTCCAGCTTCTCCCGTAATTCCGGGTGAGACTTTAAGCGTTTGTATTGTTCTCTGGCAAAGGCTTTATCAATGTTGAGTCTTTCTGCCTGCACATCATCTAAAATTTTGGCCGAAGTAATAAAAGGGCATTTGTTAAGATGCACCTGTTTAACTGGGATGGGTAACTCATCCTCGGCAAGCTCCGCTCTTGGCGTGTACATGCGCGTTTTTATCTGCTCGACATCCAGCTCAAACAGTGGGCTTAAATCCATCGCTAAATTCACGCAAATAATGGCATTTTTGTTACTTGGGTGGTGTGCAACGGGGGCGATAAGGGTTGTACAACCGTGCATTGCACTTATCTTCGAACTGACATGGGCAAGCGGTAGCATATTTAATACGTCAATTTGCGCGCTGACGGCTTGTTTACGGCGCAATTCAAAATAGTACTGGTATAACTTAGGTTGCTTTTCTTTTATCAGTTTTGCCATTGCGATGGTGGCGTAAACATCTGACATGGCATCGTGCGCTTTTTCATGGCTTAAACCATTAGCTTGGGTCAGATGTTCCAGTTTAAAACTGGGTGAACCGTCTTCTTTTAATGGCCAATGAATACCGTCGGGTCTAAAGGCATAACAAGCCCTCACTAAATCAATGATATCCCAACGCGTATTGCCATTTTGCCATTCGCGGGCATAGGGATCGATAAAGTTACGGTAAAAGCCATAGCGGGTGACTTCATCGTCAAATCGTAACGAGTTATAGCCAGCGACACAGGTATTAGGTTGGCTGAAGAGAGTATGGATACGCCCCATAAACTCGGTTTCAGGTAAACCTTTTAAATTGGCTAGTTGTGGCGTGATCCCTGTAATTAAAATCGCTTCGGGTGAGGGCAGGTAATCCGTTGATTGTTTGCAGTAAAAAGTCTCTGGCTCACCGATAATGTTAAGATCTAAATCGGTACGGACCCCGGCAAATTGGGCGGGTCTATCTTGGGCTGGGTTGGCACCGAATGTTTCATAGTCGTGCCAAAAAATACTTGGCTGAGATGCTGTATACATAATTTCAATCAAATGACGGTTTTGTCGAATGATAGCATCTTAGCCGTTAAACTCACCCCAATATTGATCAGCAAAAACCTTGATGGATAAATTATATTGAAAAGAGAAGCGCTTAACAGGTGATCTTTACCACGATTGGCAGTTACAATTCCCATTGAACAGGGGATCAGTCTTATGCATCATCAATATCTCAATGAACCTATGATACTCGATGTCGCACAGACGTCGTCATTGATCATAACGTTACCAAGCAACATGAGTGATTTTATTGTGCTTGAAACGATGGGAGCTCCCTTACTTGAGCTGATTGTCGTTTCACAAACTCCACCACAGATTGCAGTGCGCCTTCAACCGATTTTAGGGTTAAAACTAAACACAACTTCTGTTGCAGACGCAGGGCTAAGTGCTCCAGTATCAAGGTGCTTGGGTCAAGGCGTACGGCTTTATCATCGAATGGGGACTGCCCCTAAATTTGTTGCCCAAGAGCTTCGGGCAGGAATTTTAATTAAAGTTGATGTGAGAGAAAGTGTAACATTCTCTTTGCAATCGGCATCAAAGTTCGAGTTTGTAACACTTGAATCCGACGTCAGAGGCTTACATGAGCCGAGAGTACTGATGATGGCTAAGGCTATTCTTGCTAGGGAGTACGATTACGGTGCGACATCGGAATCCCTTGCGGTTTACCTCACCGAAATTGAGCAGATAAGATTGGAGTTACAAGCATTTTTACGGGGTGAACTTGGTCAATACCATACTGGCTTAGCTGAAGAGGCCGTACGATTAGATCCATTACTGCAACAGAAGCGCCAATGGCTTTTTCGAACTTATACCCACATGTTTGAGCGCCCGAGCTTTAGTCGCGCCGCAAATGATAGTCAGAATATCGACAAAGCCTTAAGGAAACTTGAGTGTTTTGAGCTACTCGCTTCTCCTGAATTACTGCAAATGGTCGAGCGATTAATGGAAGATGAGATATAAGCTTGACATCCCCCATTTTAAATAGAGTTAATCAATGCAATATATATGTCCTTTGTGCGCGTTACCCCTCACCCTAACACAACGAACTTGGGGATGCCCGCAGGCACACAAGTTTGACATGGCGAAAGAAGGTTATGTCAATTTGCTTCCCGTTCAGAAAAAAAACTCGAAAGATCCGGGTGATAATCAGCAAATGATGTTTGCTCGTCGGGAGTTCTTAAATGCGGGTTATTATCAAATCTTAAGTGATAGAGTTAATCAACTGGCACTCCAATATGCCAGTAGTGCACAGCAGATCCTTGATATAGGCTGTGGTGAGGGTTACTACAGTCATCGTTTATATAATGCCCTTGTTGCTCATCATTTTTGTTATTTACAGGGCGTTGATATCTCTAAGTCGGCAATAAAATATGCAGCCAAGCGCTATCCTAACTTAAGCTTTTGTGTAGCGAGTGCCTATGAAATGCCGATCCCATCTAATAGCATTGATTTAGCGATTCGAATTTATGCACCATCAAAAGTAGAAGAACTTCAGCGGATCATGGCACCTAGCGGCATTCTTATCACGGTATCGCCAGGGCCTTTGCATCATTTTGCGCTAAAACAACAGATTTATGACCAGCCAAGATTGCATCCTGAGTCTGAGGCCAGAGTTGATGGATTTGAATGCCTACATCAAGAGCGGCTTAGCGCGCAACTCGAGCTTAACGACAGCAAAGATATCGGCAATTTTCTCGAAATGACTCCCTATGCGTGGAAGTTTACCGCAGAGCAGAAACAAGCATTTACTCAGCGCGGATTAAGCTGTGAGTTAGATTTCCAGATTGAAGTACATCGCATTTCAGTCTAGGGGCTGATTTTAACCTATTGAAATAAATTATTTAAAATGCTTTACTGTCAAAGCTTAAGCCGTAAGAACATATTGTTCTGCGAGCCGGTAGCAAAACCTTAAAAGGCTTTGTTTAAATAAATTTTTCAAAGTGTCGCAGTATGTTGACTTATCTTTAGAATGGTTTATAGTTTTACTAGCTTGAAGGTTGGGCTTATATTTATGTGTTCAATACGACCCGTTCGTCCTGTAAACATAAGTAATACCGGCATTTTCCAGCTCCACCGCCGTTAAGGCTTTAATTTTTTATTTACAGGATTTATATCATGTCTCAAGTAACTGGTGTAGTTAAGTGGTTCAACTCTGACAAAGGTTTTGGTTTCATCGAGCAAGAATCTGGTCCAGACGTATTCGTTCACTTCCGTGCAATCAACTCTGACGGTTTCAAAACTCTTGATGAAGGTCAAAAAGTGTCTTTCACTGTGACCCAAGGTCAAAAAGGTCCTCAAGCTGAAAACGTAACCGTAATCGGTTAATTTTCAGTGCTGTTAGCCTAGGCGCTAATAGCAATGGATTTAAGAGCTGTGGTTTTTACCATAGCTCTTTTTATTTGTGCTGTTTTATCTTAATACTTACATCTCTCATTTCTATCATTTCTCTCACTTTTAAGACCTCGTTCAGATTAATCTGCTGTTAGCTGTTATCATTTTTCCCGTGAATTTTGTTTATTTCGCTGTTAACGATATTAATAAATACATAAACTTGGCTTGAAAACTGACTATTTACGTACGCGAACATTCAGGGCGATAACTGTCAGCCCACAGCCATATTGCAGTGCCGTGGACCGTTGCTTAAGGATGGATAGTGACTTCATTAGGAGTCGAGTTTATCATCCGCGACTTTATAATGTGGGTCATCCAACAGATTCACTTCAACAAGATCACCTGCCTTATGAAGTAAGGCTTTACAATCAGCACTTAAATGCACCAAATGTAGTCTTTTGCCTATGGACACATAACGCTCTGCAAGCGTATCAATCGCTTCTAAGGCAGAGTGATCGGCTACGCGAGAAAACTTAAAATCGATGACGACATCCTGTGGATCCTGTGAAGCATCAAATAACTCGAGGAAACTCGCGACAGAACCGAAAAACAGTGGTCCATTAAGCTCATAGACTTTCCAGCCTTGAGAGTTTTGAGTCACTTTGACGCTAATGTGTTTCGCATGCTGCCAAGCAAATACCAGCGCGGATACCACCACTCCCACAAATACAGCAAAGGCGAGATCAGTAAACACAGTTACTGTGGTTACAAGAACGATCACAAAGGCATCATGTTTGGGCACTTTGCCCATAAACTTAAAACTTGCCCATTCGAATGTGCCGAGTACAACGATAAACATCACCCCAACGAGGGCTGCTAACGGAATAATTTCGATAAAGGCTGCACCAAAGAGAATAAATGCCAGTAGGCCAATGGCCGCGGTAATCCCTGATAACCTGCCGCGGCCACCAGAATTAATATTAATCATCGATTGACCGATCATGGCACAACCACCCATAGCCCCAAAAAAGCCGCTGGTGATGTTACCTACACCTTGGCCAATACATTCTTTATTGCTGCGTCCTCGGGTATGGGTCATCTCATCGATAACCGTCAAGGTTAACAGGGATTCGATTAATCCGACTGCGGCTAAAATAAAGGAATAGGGCAGAATGATATAGAGCGTCTCAAGGTTAAAAGGTACCTGTGGGATTGCAAAGCTTGGGAGTGAGCCTGCAATTGTCGCATTCTCGTCACCACTCATAGTCTTGAGAAAATCCAATACGTTACGAGTATCAAGATCAAAGCTAACGACAATAGCCGTGACGCTAAGAATTGCGACCAACGAGGACGGTATTGCAGTGGTCAGCTTAGGCAAGAAATAAATAATTGCCATGGTTAATGCTACGAGACCTAACATTAGCAACAACGGCTCTGGTGGTAACCAGACTAAGTTTCCAGCAGTGTCTTTTACTTTAAACTGGCCAAGTTGTGCCAAAAAAATCACAATGGCGAGGCCGTTTACAAAACCTATCATCACCGGATAGGGTACGATGCGAATAAATTTCCCCAGTTTAAAGATGCCAGCGCTGATTTGGATTAATCCTGCCAGCACGACAGCCGCAAATAAGTATTGCACGCCATGTTCAACCACTAAGGACACCATGACCACGGCCATCGCTCCTGTTGCACCAGAAATCATCCCAGGTCGACCACCAACCAGTGCGGTGACCAATCCCATGATAAAAGCCGCATAGAGGCCCACCATAGGTTCGACATTGGCAACAAAAGCAAAGGCAACAGCCTCAGGGATCAGTGCGAGTGCGACGGTTAGCCCTGAGAGTATATCGGCTTTGTAGCTAGATGTTTTGTGGCGGAAGAGATCGAACATGAAACCTCTGTTACTGGTGTGTAGACAAAATAAGCCGCGCATACTATCAAAGAAACTGATTGAGCTAAACCTGAAATATGCCTTAATTAGCTGAAAATAAAAAAGCCATGCAGATGCATGGCTTTTTAGATTGTGGAAGGGTCCTATGGACGAGCCATATCCGATTCAGCACTATTGCTGTGTTTCAGCTTAGGTTCAGTGGCTTCAGCGGTGGCGGTATTTTCATACTCACGGCCTTTAGGCACTTCAACCTGCGCTCTGACTTCTACCGTTGGTTTAGTCATTTCAGATGACACCATAGCACCAAAACGGCTAGACGCTTTCGGTTTGCTGACGACAACTTCCGTTGGTTGAGCCGTAGCAGCTTGCGCCATTACAGGTTTTGCCTGAGGTTTAACAAACGCTGCAGGTTTCGCCATCGGTGCTGATGCGACTGATTTTACCGCTTCTTTCGGCTCAGTCTTTTCTGTCACTGGTGTCACTTCTTCGGCTTTTGCTTCAGGAGTTATATCAGTCACTATTTGCATAGCCTCTGTGGCTTGCACTGCTGGTTCTGTTGCTAATTGTGGCTCGGCATCAGATGCTTTAACCGTTTCAGCGGCCTTATCGTTAACGACAGGTTTAGATGTGACTTCAGCGACAACAGCATCAGACTTAATTTCCGCGGAGGATTCAGTTACTGTGGTATCTGATACCGTGCTTTCTATCGCTATGCTTTGAGAGACTGCGGCTTCAGTTGAGGAGATCACATCAGCAGTCTGCACAATCGGCGCTGGCTGCGTTGCTGTACTCTTCACTTCAACTTCAACTTCAACTGCAACCGTTTCAGCCACGGTTTGCTCTGTTAAGTTAGCCGTTTCAACAACTGCAGTTGGTGCTGGATAGTCTTGATCTTCGCCTAATGCATCATTAGGAATGAACTGCGCAGGAGCCGTTGTGCCTTGTTCATCTTCATCGCGGCGACGGCGTTGGCCAGCAGCTCGCAGATGGCGAGGACTACGGCGGCTACGGCGTTGTCCATCACGGGATTCACGTTTGGCTTTGTCATCTGCATCAGCATTTGCTTCGGCGTTCTCTTCATCAATGGCCGCTGGTTGAGTGTCTAACTTAGCATCCACTTGAGTGTCTGCTTGGCTTTCAACAACAGGCATATCAACAATAGCATCGGCTGGCTTAGTTTCTACCACATCAGCAGCTTTTGATACTGTGGTGTCGCCGACCTCATTCGCAACCGTAACCTCTTTACGTGGCTGGCGGCGGCGCGGCGCTTTCACTTCCGGTTGAACTTCTACCGTGACATCGGCATTGATTGCAACCAACTCAGCTAAAATCGCTTCTTCCTGAATTGACGTTTCTACAACATCTGTGGTGTTGTCGATACGAACTTTACGGCGCATATTACGGCGCTGACGACGTTCACGGACGACCTCTTGCTTTGGTGCTTCGTCTTGAACATCCGCAGTCACTTCTTTAACTGCTTGATTGCGGGGTTTAGGCTCAGGCTTAGCACGTTTCGCACTTTCATCCTTTTCGCGGATTGGGCGCTCTTGAGCTTGTGGTGCATCGGCGACTTTTTTAGCATTACGAGTACGTGGTTCGCGAGTACCTTCTTTCGCTTTTTCAGTATCTTGTGGATTGCGAGTACGGCGAGTGTCGTTACGACGATTGCGACGGTTGGCATTCGTGGCTTGACTATCTGGCTTCTTAGTCTCGGTGCTCTTTTCTGCGACTGCGTTATCACTTGAGCTAAAGAAAGCACCAATTGCACTGAAGAGTTTACTGAAGAAACCCGGCTGTGCGGTTTCAACTTTGGCAACTTGTGCAGTGTCTTGTTCCACTTTTTGTGGAGCAGCAAAGCCTTTTAGGGCTGGAGCTGGCGCCGCAGTACGTTCCAGTTTACGTGGCTCGTACAATTTTGCTTCAGGCTGTTCAATGCGCTTGTAGCTGGATTCGTCGATTTCATCGTCGGTGCGGTGACGGATCACACGATAATCTGGGGTCATCATATGTGGATCTGGGATCACATAGACTTCCACGTCATGGCGTTGTTCGGTGATACGAATCGCTTTACGTTTCTCGTTAAGCAGGAATGCAGCCACATCGACAGGCACAATGGCTTCGATTTGTGAGGTATTTTCTTTGATGGCTTCTTCTTCCATCAAACGCAGAATCGACAACGCTAAAGATTCAGTACTGCGGATAGTGCCTTGGCCATGACAGCGAGGGCAGATATGTGCAGCGGATTCTTCTAATGATGGACGCAGACGCTGGCGTGACATTTCCATCAAGCCGAAACGAGAAATACGACCTAATTGAACGCGAGCACGGTCATGGTGTACGGCATCACGTAGGCGGTTTTCGACTTCACGTTGATGGCGCACTGGCGTCATATCAATAAAGTCAATAACCACTAAGCCACCTAAGTCACGAAGACGTAATTGACGGGCAATTTCATCGGCGGCTTCAAGGTTGGTATTTAATGCCGTTTCTTCAATATCACCGCCCTTAGTGGCACGGGCAGAGTTGATATCGATAGAGGTTAAGGCTTCTGTCGGGTCGATAACAATTGAACCGCCAGATGGCAAGCGCACTTCACGTTGGAACGCAGATTCAATTTGTGACTCGATTTGGTAGTGTGTAAACAATGGTACTTCAGCTTCGTAGAGCTTTACACGTTCAACAAAGTCTGGGCGCACGAGGGCAATGTGTTGTTTGGCTTCTTCGTAAATACGTGGATGGTCGATTAAAATTTCACCCACATCTCGGCGCAAGTAGTCACGAATTGCGCGAACAATCACGTTACTTTCTTGGTGAATGAGGAAAGGCGCACCTTTGGTTTGTGCGGCTTCAGTGATCGCAGCCCAGTGATGTTGCAGAACTTTTAAGTCCCACTTTAGCTCAGTCGATTCTTTACCTACACCAGCGGTACGGACGATAAGGCCCATGCCTGCAGGGACTTCTAAATCGGCCATGGCTTCTTTTAATTCAGTGCGTTCATCACCTTCGATACGGCGAGAAATGCCGCCTGCACGAGGGTTGTTCGGCATTAACACTAAATAAGAGCCAGCAAGGCTAATAAAGGTAGTTAGCGCCGCACCTTTGTTGCCGCGTTCTTCTTTGTCAATTTGAACAATAACTTCTTGTCCTTCACTGACTACTTCTTTGATGTTCGGGCGACCTTGGAAAGAATAGCCTTTAGGGAAATATTCTCTGGCGATTTCTTTTAATGGTAAAAAGCCGTGACGCTCAGCACCATAGTCAACGAAAGCGGCTTCTAAAGAGGGTTCTACGCGGGTGATCTTACCCTTGTAAATATTAGATTTTTTTTGCTCATGACCAGGACTTTCAATATCGAGGTCGTACAGTTGTTGCCCGTCAACGAGGGCAACACGCAACTCTTCTGATTGAGTTGCATTAATTAACATACGTTTCATGATGACGTCATTCTTCTTTAAATAGAGGTCATCAAACAATCGCGTTTCGTTGCATTACGGGCCTAGCTGTGGTGAACAAAGCCTCTCGGCTGGTGAGCTAGGCAAGGTGCGCATTGCTGTTAGACGCAGTCGCTGCGTGTCGCATCCTATTTATGGCTTATTTTTTAATGATTACAAAAACAAGGAATTCGTTGTAAAACATCAACCAACCCCATAAATTCTTTAATTTCGTTCCGGTAATGCCCAAGTCGAATCGGTTTGTCTGACGACAAGTTAAAATATATTTCGAAATCGGTGAGAAAAACTTTCGATAAACCTTGTTAAAGTAAGGTGAGATTCTCGATTTAATCGTAAAAAACGCATTTGTGGTATTTTTACTCAGTATACGATCTGCAAATCAATGAGTTGCTATCAAGAAAATCTTTTTTGATCTATAAAGCTTTTCACTTGGGACAGGGACTTTGTGAACACTTTATTCACGGCTTATCCCTAATCGCTGGTGAAATATAGCAATAATCAAAAAATTCAGCAATGGAAAGGCACAATTCTTGTGAGTTGTTGTACAATGACCGCCGTTATAAGTAGATGGCACATCATGAATACAGAATCTCCACAGCAACAGGTGCAGTTGATCACCATTGACGAAGACCACCTCGACCAACGAATTGATAATTTTTTAATCACAGCGCTCAAAGGTGTACCTAAGAGCATGATTTATCGTATCGTCCGTAAGGGCGAAGTACGGGTGAATAAGAAGCGCATTAAGCCAGAATATAAATTACAAATTGGTGATGTGGTACGTGTGCCACCCGTGAGAATGGCTGAGTCTGATAATCGGACTGCGCCTTCGGCTAACTTGAGCAAAGTGTCGCAACTCGAAGATCGTATTTTGCATGAAGATAATCATCTTATTGTGCTCAATAAACCTGCGGGTATTGCGGTTCATGGCGGCAGTGGTGTTGATTATGGTGTGATTGAAGCGCTGCGCTCCTTACGTCCGCAACAGAAGTTTTTAGAGTTGGTTCATCGCCTTGATAAAGATACCTCTGGCGTACTGTTAGTCGCTAAAAAACGCAGTGCGCTTAAACATATGCACGATCAACTGCGTTATAAAAAAATGCAGAAGGATTACTTAGCTTTAGTTAAGGGAGAGTGGTCGGCGCAGGATAAAGTGGTCAAACAACCTTTATTAAAGCTGACACTTAAATCCGGTGAGCGCATTGTGCGGGTCAATGTAGAAGGCAAACCATCAGAAACGCGTTTTAAAATTGTGCAGCGTTATCAAGGTTGTACATTGGTGCAGGCGAGTCCTGTCACGGGACGTACTCATCAAATTCGCGTGCATTGTCAATATGCCGGGCATCCCATTGCCTGTGATGATAAGTACAGTGAGCAAGCTTTCGATGACAGTATGCGCTCGCTTGGCTTGAGTAGATTGTTTTTACACGCTGCAGAATTAATGTTTATCCATCCTGAAAACGATGAAGTGATGCGGGTTTCTGCACCACTGGATGATAATCTGCAGCAACTGTTGAATAAGTTAAAGCGGGTTTAATTCCCGCTCCTCTATATACCTGTGGATAACCTTGAAGTATGAAGGCTGCCAACCATTCTAGCCTGCGTAAATATGATTTAGTGATTTTTGATTGGGATGGCACTTTGATGGATTCCATCGGTAAGATCATTATTTGCATTGAGAATATGGCTAGGGCACTTGCGCTGCCTGTTCCTGCTGAGGCGGATATTCGTAATGTGATTGGCTTGTCGATGACGCAGGCGTTACAAGTGTTGTTTCCTTGCGGATTATTGTCTTCATCACAGCGATTTTCGGCGTTTCCTGAAGAGGATATGTCTACTGCTTCTACTGTCAGCACTGGCACTGACGAGTGTTACATCACGATGCGCGCCGAGTTTAAGACGCAGTATTTGCATCTTGATACCACGCCAACGCCAATCTTCGACCAAGCGCCACAATTGCTCGAATCATTATCTACAAAGGGTTATCAGCTAGCAGTGGCGACGGGGAAGGCGAGAGCTGGTCTGGTGCGCGTGTGGGAGCAATCTGGATTAGGGCATTACTTTATTGCCTCCCGCTGCGCCGATGAAGCGCAGAGTAAGCCCCATCCTGAGATGATCATCAGCCTATTGCAGGAGCTGGGCATTCAGCCTGAGCGTGCTTTGATGGTCGGTGACTCTTTACTGGATTTAACCATGGCAGCGAACGCAGGTATCGATAGCATCGGTGTGACTTACGGCGCCCATAGTGAGGCGGTATTACGACAAGCTAAGCCGATAGCATTGATTAATTCACCGCAGCAGCTCCTTCTGCATTTATAAGCATTACGCTAATACATCTATGCCTTGGCTGAGCAGCATTTCCGTGAGTAAGATTAAAGGTAACCCCACGAGCGTATTAGGATCTCGTCCTTCTAAACGATTAAAGAGTGCAATGCCTAAACCTTCACTTTTAAAACTGCCTGCACAGTAAAACGGTTGCTCTTTATCCACATAAGCACTGATTTGTGATGCTGTAAGGTGCCGAAAATGCACTGTAAAAGACTCAACTTGGGCATTCATTTCACCCGTTTGAGCATTATAAAGCGCAAGACCTGTATAAAAGGTAATGGCTTTCCCCGAGGCTTGACTGAGCTGCTTAATCGCATTATCGCGATTTAATGGTTTACCGATGATCTTGCCATCGATCACGGCAACCTGATCGGAGCCAATAATCAGACCATCAGGACAATATTTTGCACCAGCTTCTGCTTTTGCCTGCGCTAATCGTTGTACTAAGGCTTGCGCTGACTCATTAGGCAGTGAGGTTTCATCAACCTTGGGATCGCAGCACTCAAAGGGTAAGCCTAATTTATTCAGCAGTGCTTGCCGATATACGGAGGTGGAGGCGAGGATTAACTGGGGCGTCATCATTAATAATCCATTAGAAAACTTCACTTATTGTCGCCAATCTAGATGATTGAATGCAAGCAGTGGTAACAGAAGCCGTCACTTTAGGAAGGTAATTGAGGATTCTTTCGGTGAATGCGGCTATTTTAGACGGCTAGCGCTTGTGTGCCGCCCCCTGCTTGGGTAAAATTTCGCTTCCGTTAATTCAATGTTGGGGCTAGAGAATCGCTTAAGTTGCAAACTGGGACTTAAGTAAGAAATTTTTCTTTGACTCTAGCGTTTTCAAACTATAATATGCGCGCCTTATGCAAACAGTAAAGATACCGGTTTCAATTGATCCTATTCGCGCCGCCTCGAGCCGTTCTACCTATGAGGGGATAGTGCCAGGGCAGCAATTGAAAAGATTAAATGAGTTATGTGCCGGCGACTGTTCCGATGTGGCAGTGTCGATTGAATGTGGCGTAGATTTGCAGGGGATAGTCTACCTGAAAGGGAAGGCTGTGACGGAGCTCACTCTGGTTTGTCAACGTTGCATGACACTATTTACCACTGAGGTTACGGTCGAGTTTTGCTTCGGTCCATGCCGGACTAAGGCAGAAATCGATGAGCTCCCGGATGCGTATGACCCAATTGAGTGCAATGAGATTGGCGAAGTACGTCTGCATCAATTGATCGAAGATGAATTGATAGTCGCTATGCCCATCATCCCGATGCATGAAGAAACTGATTGCAATATCGGGTCAATGGATATAGTTGTAGGCGAGATCGAACCCGCTCAAGAGGAGCGTCCAAATCCGTTTGCAGTGTTAGAAAAACTGAAGAGCAAGTAATCTAGGAGACAGGGCCAATGGCTGTACAACAGAATAAAAAATCTCGTTCAAAGCGCGGTATGCGCCGTTCACATGACGCACTGAGCACTGCTCAGCTGTCTGTAGACGCTACCAGCGGTGAAGTCCATATGCGTCACAACGTGACTGCTGATGGTTTCTATCGCGGTAAAAAGGTAATCAACAAGTAATTTGTTGGTTTCCTAATGACGAGTCTGACGCTCGCGTTAGATGCGATGGGTGGCGATCATGGCCCCCACGTCACAGTGCCTGCAGCTTTGCGGGCACTAAAATCTCATTCTTCCCTTAAAATCATTTTAGTCGGTGATAAGACTGAAATAGATGTCTATCTGCACCAAGCAGAACAAGAGTTACTCTCCCGTATTGAAGTCATTCACACCGATGAAGTGGTGAGTATGTCTGACAGGCCCGTGCACGCTTTGCGCACTCGTAAAAATAGTTCTATGCGTTTATCGATTGAACTGGTGCGAGATGGACGTGCTGCTGCGTGTGTGAGTGCGGGAAATACCGGCGCGTTAATGGCGATGGCCAAGGTGCTGTTAAAAACCTTGCCCGGCGTGGACAGACCTGCATTGGTCAGTTGTTTACCCTCCGTGACGCAAAAGCCAGTTTATTTATTGGATTTAGGTGCCAATATTTCCTGCGATTCCGAAACGCTATTCCAATTTGCCGTGATGGGCTCAGTGCTGTGTGAGGCCGTGGATAAAAAATCTCGCCCTAAAGTCGCACTCCTTAATGTGGGCACAGAAGAAATCAAAGGCAACGATCAGGTTCAACAAGCGGCACAAATACTGCAAAACACTGATCAGATTAATTACACCGGCTTTATTGAAGGTGATGAAATCTATTCTGGGAATGTTGATGTGATTGTTTGTGATGGTTTTGTGGGTAACATCACGCTCAAAACCTCTGAAGGCATTGCCAAGCTATTGGTACATCAGTTAAAACGGGGCCTAACTCAAGGTTTCTTCGTGCGTTTTTTGGCAAAACTCATCGCCCCCCGCATTCAGGCGGTTCTCAGCCAGATGAACCCCGACCACTATAATGGTGCAAGTCTGATAGGATTGCGCGGCATAGTTGTAAAGAGCCATGGAAATGCGGATGAAACTGCCTATTTACAAGCAATTAGTTTGGCAGTGACTGAAGCGCAACGTCGACTCCCCGAAATGATAAAAGATCGTTTGGAGTCGATTCTTTTAGATATAAATAACTGATTCCTCCTTATGCATACAAAAATTCTCGGAACTGGTAGTTACCTACCGGTGCAGGTGCGTAGTAATCAAGATTTGGAAAAAATGGTGGAAACCAGTGACCAATGGATTGTTGAACGCACTGGTATTTCAGAGCGCCGCATTGCAGCGCAAGACGAAACTGTCTCAACGATGGGCTATCAGGCGGCATTAAATGCGTTAGAGATGGCCGGTATTGAGGCATCAGATTTAGATATGATCATTTGCGGTACAACCAGTGCGGCAAATGCATTCCCTGCCGCGGCCTGCGAAATCCAAGCCATGCTCGGTGTGCATACCATTCCAGCCTTTGATATTGCGGCGGCTTGTTCAGGTTTTGTCTATGCCTTATCGGTTGCGGACCAATTTGTTAAAAACGGTACCGCGAAAAAAGTCCTCGTGATTGGCGCTGATGTATTATCCCGTCTGTGTGAGCCGGAAGATCGTACCACCATTATTCTGTTTGGGGATGGTGCGGGGGCGGCGGTTATCGGTGCTTCCGATGAGCCCGGGATTATTTCAACCCATATTTATGCCGATGGTCGTCAAGGCGATTTGCTTAAGTGCGCTTTCCCACCACGTCAGGGGGAAACCTCTGAAGCGGTTGGTTTTATGACGATGAAAGGCAATGACGTCTTTAAAGTGGCGGTGACTCAGTTATCCCATGTCGTGACTGAAACCTTGCGCCTGAATAATATCGATAAGTCGGAAATCGACTGGTTGGTGCCGCATCAGGCTAACTTCCGCATTATTAATGCCACGGCGAAAAAGCTAGACATGAGCTTAGATAAAGTGGTGTTAACCCTTGCTAAGCATGGTAATACCTCGGCGGCTTCGGTACCTATTGCTCTGGATGAAGCTGTGCGTGATGGTCGGATCCAACGTGGTCAGCTCTTGCTGCTCGAAGCCTTTGGCGCTGGTTTTGCGTGGGGCAGTGCGCTCGTCCGTTTTTAACCGTATCTGTATACGAATAAATTCCTGCTCATCGTTATCTTGGTTAGCTGTCCAAGATAACGGTTTAGTGTTCAATAAATTAAGTTCGCCATAGGTAATTTGATATGGAAAATGTAGCTTTTGTATTCCCTGGCCAAGGTTCACAGGCCCTAGGCATGTTAGCCGAACTGGCTGCTGTACAGCCGATTGTGGGACAAACCTTTGCCGAAGCGAGTGAGGTGTTAGGGTATGACTTGTGGGCATTAGTGCAAGACGGCCCCGTTGAAACCTTAAATGAAACCGATAAAACTCAGCCTGCTTTATTAGCGGCAAGTGTGGCGATTTGGCGTGCCTATGTTGCCTCTGGTAAAGCTATGCCTGCGATGTTAGCGGGTCACAGCCTAGGCGAATATTCTGCATTAGTTTGTGCTGGTGTCATCGACTTTAAAGATGCGATCAAACTGGTTGAGCTACGTGGTCAATTGATGCAGCAAGCCGTACCCGCCGGTACTGGCGCTATGTACGCGATTATCGGTCTAGATAATGACGGTATTGCTAATGCGTGTATTGAAGCCGCTCAAGGCGAAGTGGTAAGCCCAGTTAACTTCAACAGCCCTGGCCAAGTGGTTATCGCCGGTCAAAAAGATGCGGTTGAACGCGCTGCTGCGGCCTGTAAAGCTGCGGGCGCCAAAATGGCGGTAGCCTTGCCTGTCAGCGTGCCATCACACTGCGCATTAATGAAACCTGCTGCTGATAAATTAGCTCTTGCGTTAAACGATGTGCAGTTTAATGCGCCGAGCATCACCGTTATTAATAACGTAGATGTGGCATCACCCACTGTGGTTGCCGACATTAAAGATGCGCTGGTTCGTCAACTGTATTGCCCAGTACGCTGGAGCGAAACCGTTGAGTTAATGGCCGAAAAAGGTATTACCCAGTTAGTTGAGTGTGGTCCTGGTAAAGTATTGACAGGTCTTGCGAAACGCATTAATAAATCTCTTTCTGCCCAAGCAGTTAATGACGTTGCATCCCTTGCCGCGTTAACTGAATAAGGAGTTTGTATGAGTATCAATCTGAGTTTAGCGGGCAAAGTTGCCTTAGTGACAGGCGCGAGTCGTGGTATTGGCCGCGCGATTGCCGAAACCTTAGTCGAAGCCGGTGCGATTGTGGTTGGAACTGCCACAAGTGAGAAGGGCGCCGCAGCAATTCAAGAATATCTGGGTGACAAAGGTTTTGGTTTAGTGCTTAATGTTACCGATAGTCAATCCGTCACCGATTTATTCGATTCGATCAAAGAAAAAGCGGGTGATGTTGATATTCTAGTCAACAACGCGGGTATCACCCGTGATAATTTGCTGATGCGAATGAAAGATGATGAATGGAACGATATCATCGATACCAACCTGACATCATTGTTCAGACTATCAAAACCTGTGATGCGTACCATGATGAAAAAGCGTTTCGGCCGGATCATCAATATCGGTTCAGTGGTAGGCACTATGGGCAATGCAGGTCAAGTTAACTACTCGGCAGCAAAAGCTGGTTTGATCGGATTTACAAAATCTCTTGCAAGAGAGGTTGCATCTCGTCAAATTACAGTTAATGCTATCGCTCCTGGATTTATCCAGACCGATATGACTGATGAGCTGACCGAAGATCAGCAAAAAGCTATCATGTCTCAGGTTCCGATGGAACGATTAGGGCAAGCGCAAGAAATTGCCAATGCCGTACTCTTCTTGGCGTCGGATTCTGCCGCTTATATCACAGGCGAGACTTTGCATGTGAATGGCGGAATGTACATGGTTTAAGGGCGGATGGCAGGGATACTGTCGCAACTGAGTAGTGATCTGTATCAATTGGTCGCTAAATTTCGTGGTTAGACCACGAAAACTAAGCTTGCATTGTCAGCCAAATCTAATAAACTACTCGCAATCTTACGCAAGTGCGTAATTTGAATAGGAAAGAAAACTAATGAGCAACATCGAAGAACGTGTAAAGAAAATCATTGTAGAGCAACTGGGCGTTAAAGAAGAAGACGTTAAACCAGCGGCATCTTTCGTTGACGATCTGGGTGCAGATTCTCTGGACACTGTTGAGTTGGTTATGGCTCTGGAAGAAGAGTTTGATACCGAGATCCCTGATGAAGAAGCTGAAAAGATCACTACTGTTCAAGCAGCGATCGATTACGTTTCTAAGAATCAGTAATTCTGAATTCTAGAGAACAGGCGGCATATATGCCGCCTGTTTTTGTTTTAGCCCCGCCTCATTCTGCAATAGTGCCATTCAATCGTCTCTGGAAGCTGTGTTGAATTTATCCATGAGATGCTCGCCGCAGATTGGCGAAGACATTTTAATGATAGAACCGCATTTGTCTGTCATAACTTAATCTATTTAGCATTCAAAAGGTGACTGCCGTGTCTAAACGTCGTGTAGTGGTAACCGGTTTAGGGTTAGTAACGCCCGTGGGCAATACTGTCGACACTACTTGGAAAGCCCTGCTTTCGGGTAAGAGTGGGATTGCGCCCATAACCAAATTTGATGCCAGCGAATTTACCACTCGTTTCAGTGGTTCTGTAAAAGATTTCGATGTTGAGCAGTACTTAACTAAAAAAGACGCCCGCAAAATGGACCTCTTTATTCAGTATGGTATGGCTGCGGGCATCCAAGCTATCCAAGACTCAGGTCTGGATATGAGCAAAGAAAACCCTGGCCGTGTGGGTACCGCAATCGGTGCTGGCATGGGCGGTATGTGGTTGATTGAACAAAACCACAGCGCGCTATTAAGCGGTGGCCCTCGTAAAATTTCGCCTTTCTTCGTGCCAAGCACCATTATTAACATGATTGCCGGCCATTTATCGATTATGTACGGCATGACTGGCCCTAACTTTGCCGTCACGACCGCTTGTACTACTGGTGTGCACAACATCGGTTTTGCGGCGCGCACTATCGCCTATGGCGATGCTGACGTGATGGTTGCCGGTGGCGCCGAAGATGTGACTTGTCCATTAGGCGTAGGTGGTTTTGGCGCAGCTAAAGCGCTGTCGACCCGTAACGATAACCCAACGGCAGCCAGTCGTCCGTGGGATAAAGACCGTGATGGTTTTGTCATCGGTGATGGCGCGGGTGTGATGGTGATGGAAGAATACGAACATGCTAAAGCGCGCGGTGCGACCATTTATGGTGAACTTGTCGGCTTTGGTATGAGTGGTGATGCGTTCCATATGACATCGCCTCCAAGTGATGGCGCGGGCGCTGCGGCCGCTATGGTCAATGCAGTCAATGATGCTAAGCTGCCATTTGAAAAAATTGGTTATATCAATGCGCACGGCACTTCAACGCCTGCGGGTGATAAAGCGGAAGCGGCCGCGGTGAAATCTGTGTTTGGCGATCATGCCTACAACCTGCTTGTCAGCTCGACTAAGTCTATGACGGGTCACTTGCTGGGCGCTGCGGGTGCGGTTGAAGCGATTTTCACTCTGCTTGCGCTGCGCGACCAAGCCGTACCACCGACCATCAACCTCGATAATCCAGATGAAGGCTGTGATTTAGACTTCGTGGCGCACACTGCCCGTGATGTAAAGTTAGAGTATGCTCTGTGTAACTCCTTCGGATTTGGTGGCACTAACGGTTCATTGCTGTTTAAGAAAGTCTAAACAGCGGTTAGCTCGATAAAAAATGCGCCTACTGGCGCATTTTTTTATGCTCGAATTGTGCCTAATATCACTTTCTAACCTGCTGATATCCAAATAGTTAACCTTTGTTCATCAAGCTTGTTTAATGCCCTTTGCCGCCGATAATGACAGGCATATTCTATTTAAAAGGAAATCTGTCATGTTAAACCCTCTGGTGATCCCGCTTGTGCCTATCGTTGGTGCCGTAACCGCAAATTTGACCGAATTAATTCGTGGAGAATCCAAAGCTTGGCATCCTAATATGGATATCGGCATGAAGACCTTCACCTTTGCGATTGCGGCATATGTGTTGGTGTGGTTCGCCTTATTGGTGACCGCCATCAGTGTCGGTGGTAGTAACCATATGTCATCGGGATTTGAAGTGATTGGGCTGTTTTTGGCTGGGTTGGGTGTTTACACTTATGGCAAGGGCACTCGCTTTGTTAGCAGTCAATTACAGCTGTGGTTGTATCGCCTGGCGTTGCCGGGATTATTACTCTCTTGTGGGCTGATAAGTTACTTTGGCTAAATCGGTTCTCTCCACTGAGACAATCGTAATTATCTTTACGCTATTGCGCATTTCTATCGTAAACTCAACTCATTGCAAAATCATTGAGCCACAGAGGCTGAATAAGTTGAGGTTATATGGCTGGTATCGATAGACAAATTACCCTGAGATTTTTGTCAGAACCCGCAGATGTGAATTTTGGTGGTAAGGTTCACGGTGGCGCTGTGATGAAATGGATTGACCTTGCGGCTTATGCCTGTGCTGCTGGCTGGAGTGGTAAATATTGTATTACCGCCTATGCGGGTGGAATTCGTTTTGTTCAGCCAATCCTCGTGGGAAATATCGTCGAAGTCAGCGCTAAGGTGATTTATACCGGTAAGACCTCTATGCACATCGGTATTGATGTGCGGGCAGGGGATCCTAAGGTCTCTGAGCGTCATCTCACCACTCACTGTATCGTCATCATGGTTGCCGTGGATGAAAATGGTCAACCTACACCCGTGCCTGAATGGGTGCCGCAGACTGAGTATGATATTCATCTGCGTGATTCCGCACTGCGCTTAATGGAAATGCGCAAGAAAATTGGCGCCGAAATGGAAGCACACGTACAAAAGTGATTTGGGTTAGTTATAAAAACAAAGGCGCCTCTGTGCGCCTTTGTTGTTTCTGTCGAACACTGCGTTTGTTACCAAGGGCATTTTTACTCTGACGCTCGCCTAATCGAGTGCTACACTGCCGCCACAGTTTTAGCTACAGATTGACCTTTTAAGTTGAAACACTTGCTCGCATTTTTTTAGTTTGGGTCGGGTCTTTCTCGGAGTAACATAAGCGCGCATCCTGTGTGTCGTTAATCTATTGTGTTAATTCAGTGAGGTTAAATGAACGCAGTGCAAATGTGTGGTGTAAAACGTTTCACCTTGTTTATCAATTAAAGGAATTCCTCATGGCAAAAGTCGCATTTATTGGTTTAGGCGTAATGGGTTACCCCATGGCAAGACACTTACTCAACAAGGGCCATGAGGTTACTGTGTATAACCGCACTTTTGCTAAGGCACAAACTTGGGTCGAGAATTACGGCGGTCGTTGCTGCCCAACGCCTAAAGAAGCGGCTATTGGCCAAGATATTGTTTTTACCTGCGTAGGCAACGATAACGACTTGCGTGAAGTGGTATTAGGCAATGATGGCGTGATCCATGGCATGGCGCCAGGCACAGTATTAGTTGACCATACGACGGCTTCTGCCGATGTGGCCCGTGAATTACATAAAGTGCTGGCCGAAAAAGGCGTCGATTTTCTCGATGCGCCTGTATCGGGTGGCCAGGCTGGCGCCGAAAATGGCGTACTGACCGTGATGGTCGGGGGCGATCAAGCCGTATTCGAACGTGTAAAGCCCGTTATCGAAGCGTTTGCACGTTGCGCAGAGCGCTTAGGTGAGGTTGGTGCCGGCCAACTCACTAAGATGGTCAACCAAATTTGTATCGCAGGTGTGGTTCAAGGCCTTGCAGAAGCGCTGCAATTTGCCCGTAAGGCTGGTCTTGACGGTGAAAAAGTGGTTGAAGTGATCAGTAAAGGTGCGGCGCAAAGTTGGCAGATGGAAAATCGCTACAAAACCATGTGGGGTCAAAGCTATGATTTTGGTTTTGCCGTCGATTGGATGCGTAAGGATTTAGGCATTGCCCTAGAAGAAGCTCGCCGCAATGGCTCGCACTTACCCTTAACCGCGCTAGTGGATCAGTTTTATTCTGAAGTTCAAGCCATGGGCGGTAATCGTTGGGATACCTCAAGCTTGTTAGCGCGTTTTGAGAAAAACACTAAGTAGGCGGTGATTGCCAAACAGATGACCATCGTGAATTTGATGGCATAAAAAAGCCCAGTCATGCACTGGGCTTTTGCATTGATTGGGGATAAAGACCGATTAGTCTGCCCAGCGAATATGGGTAACTAAACTGTGGCTCTCGCCGGGAGCCAGCGTTAACTTATCTTCAAGCACATTGGCGGCTTCGAGACACACCATGGTGAGATAGTCATCGTCATTAAAGCGGGCAAGACGGGTCGATTTTTCAATCCAAGGGTTCCACAGCACGGCCGAGTGGCTATTTTCACGGCTCACTTCAATCACACCTTTGGGCGTATGTAAGTGTTGTACTGGACCTAGGTTGGTGTAAACGCGGTCGGTTTCGCGGTCAAATAACACGTCATCCGTCGTTTGCGGGTAAGGCCCTTCGGAAAACTCAATATATTGAGCACCGCTAAAACCAGTGGCTTTAAGCTGGTGAATATCTTCAATCGGAAAATAGCTGTGTAGCGCTTGGGTGAGTGTAACCGGCACATCGCCAAGGTTAGTGTTAACTAAGCTGATACTTAAGGTTTCACCTAAGGTAAAGAGTACGTTGACTTGGGTATGGTGCGGCCAAAAGACCTTATCTTCTTCGCTGATAGTTAAGCTAAAACGTAAATCCACCAGTTGATTACGCATCTCAACCGACTCGAGTGTCCAAATTCGGGTACGGGCAAAACCATGTTGTGGGAAATTAGCTTGATTGCTCATACCAAACCAAGGCCAGCAGACGGGCACTCCGCCACGGATCCCATTACCGGGTTGATAGTCATCCGCTGAAGACACCCATAATAAGGGGGGCTTACCTACGGGTTGAAAATGATCGATTTGCGCGCCCTGTAAAAAAATCCTTGCTTGGCATAACGCAGTGTTCACTTCGACATAATCGAGCCCGTTTGCGTGTTTTTTGGTGGTAACAGAACCCATAGTAACAATATCCTCAACCTGATGACGTATCAGCAATACAGACACTTAGCTTACAAACTTTTGCACTTGAGCATAAGCCTTTGTTGCGATCAATTTACGGTTTTGCTGTTCGATTGTGCAAACAAAAGTCACTGCACAGAGGCTCAGATGCTTCCTTTTTCAACAGATTTAGCTAAAGTGGTCAGAGCACTTAGTCCATTGCCATAAAACAAGAAAGGGAAGCGATTATGCCAGTCTATCAAGCACCACTGCGTGACTATCAATTTATCCTCGATGAAATGTTGCATATTTATCAGCAAGATGCCCTAAAAGGCTTCGATGAGATCGACCCCGATTTGGTCGATGCCATCCTCCAAGGTATGGCGGATTTCAGTACTGAGGTGATGTTGCCGTTAAATAGCGTGGGGGATGTGCAGGGCTGCAAACTCGTGGATGGCAAAGTGGTTACCCCCGAAGGTTTTGCCGACGCCTATCAGCAGTTTGTCGACAATGGTTGGCCGACACTGACCTGCGATCCTGCGTACGGTGGCCAAGGACTGCCCGAAGTAGTCGGGATTTTCGCCACCGAGATGCAAACCTCAACTAACATGGCCTTTGCCATGTATCCCGGCCTTACCCACGGCGCCTATGCGGCCATTCATGCCCACGGCAGTGAGGCACTTAAACAGAAGTATCTAGCGAAATTAGTGAGTGGTGAATGGACTGGCACCATGAACCTAACCGAATCCCATGCCGGAACCGACTTAGCACTATTGCGTACTAAGGCCGTGCCTGCGGCGGACGGCTACTTTGCGATCACTGGTGAGAAGATTTTTATCTCCTCGGGCGACCATCAATTTACCGATAACATAGTGCACTTAGTGTTAGCACGCTTGCCCGATGCGCCCGAAGGGGTTAAGGGCATTTCGCTGTTTGCCGTGCCCAAAGTGTTAGTGAACAGTGATGGCCGTTTAGGTGAGGCGAACAGCCTCTATGCCAGTGGGCTTGAACACAAAATGGGCATCCACGGTAACTCAACCTGTGTGATGGTATTTGAGGGGGCACTCGGTGAGTTAGTGGGAGAACCCCACCAAGGGCTGCGCGCCATGTTTACCATGATGAACCAAGCGCGTTTGGGGGTTGGAATGCAGGGATTAGGCGTCTCCGAAATCGCCTATCAAAATGCCTTAGCCTACGCCAAGGACAGATTGCAGAGCCGCGCCATTAGTGGCGCTAAAGCGCCTGAAAAAGTTGCCGACCCGATTTTGGTACACGGTGATGTGCGCCGGATGTTGTTATCGCAAAAAGCCTTTAATGAAGGTGCCCGTGCACTCGTTGGCCAGCAGGCGCTGTGGTTAGATGAGGCTGAGCGCCATAGCGATCCTGCAAAAGCCAAAGCGGCCTCGCAATTAGCGGCCTTGTTTACGCCAGTAGTGAAGGGGTTTATCACAAACCGAGGCTTTAATGCCTGCGTGGATGCCCAGCAAGTGTTTGGTGGTCATGGTTATATTCACGAGTGGGGGATGGAGCAATTTGTGCGTGATAGCCGTATTGCACTGATTTATGAAGGAACTAATGGTATTCAGGCACTCGATTTAGTTGGGCGTAAACTGCTGAGCGATCGCGGTGCTGCCATGCAGCAATGGTCAACGCTGGTCACTGAATTTATTCAATCACAGGGCAAAGATGCGCAAATGCAGCCCTACGTGAGTGGGCTAATGGATTGCGCCACCGATTTACAAAAGGCGAGTGGTTATTTAGCGAGCCATGCAGCCAGCAATCCCGACATTATCGGCGCGGCATCGATGGCGTATATGGAGTTATTTGGCATTACGGCTCTGGCATGGATGTGGGCGCGTATGGCCAAGATTGCACTAACTGCGCTCGCAAATGGCACGCAAGAGGCGGAGTTTTACCAGGCTAAACTGAAAACGGCGGACTTTTATATGGCGTATTGGGCTGTGCAGAGCCGCAGCTTGCGTAAACAGTTGGAGCAGGCGAGTGCGATGCTAACCACGCTTGATGAAACTATTTTTTAAGTATTTACATCCGCAGTGTTATATCCAGTAAAAAACAACAATAAGCCAGCAAAGTGATGCTGGCTTTTTTATTGGAGATGGCTTTCATTAAGCGCCATTTAGTAAGTGCTATGCACTAAGAGCCATGCCGCTATATCCACACATAACGAGTAGACTCTCTTTACAATTGTTACCAATCCTGACCGATGTAAATTTAAATGAGAATTATTGTCATCTAGCAATCAAACTTTATAATGACGGCACATTTTAGATGACATGGGTAAACCATAGGTTTGCTCAAGGTTGGGGGACTTTGTGAAATCACGTTTTGCCTATTCAATACTAACGCTTGCCCTGATGCCGCATTTGGTCTTTGCGGCTGCGCCTAACGCTCAAGAGAGTAAACCCGAGCAAGAAAGTGCTTCAACGGCACAAGCCGATATACAAACCAACACACAGGCCGAAGCGCAAGCCAGCACACAAGCTGAGACTAAGGCGCCAGAGCGAATTGTCGTGCGTGGTCGCGCCATGCAAATGTATGTTGATAAAGAGACTGAAATCGGCACTAAAACGGCAATCAATGTGATGGAATTGCCGCAGTCTGTACAAGTGCTGACCGAGCAACTGATTGACGATCAAGCCGCTCGTAATATTACTGACTTATATCGCTCCATTGCCGGTGTGAGTGAATTTAGCTATTCCGGCGTGACTTTTCGTGGCTTTCGCGATGATGCAAACGTGTTTTATGATGGTGTACGTGGCGACCCGTATTCGGGATTTTCGGTGCCACAACTGTTCAACGTACAGCGGGTTGAAGTATTAAAAGGCCCTGCATCGGCACTCTATGGCGGCGGTGAACCCGGCGGAATGATTAACTATGTGACGAAGAAACCGACCTTTGTCGAGCGTAAAGATCTCACCCTAAGCACGGGTAGCTACGATATGATGGGCGGCTCGCTGGATTTCACTGGCGGTTTAACTGAGGATTTAGCCTATCGATTGGGGGGCTACTATCAGCAGGAAGATAGCTTTCGTAACAATGCCGATAGCTTAAATGCCGAAGTGGCAGGTGGTTTACTCTATGAAATCAGTGAAGATACCAAAGTCACCACCACCTTCGATCTGATAAGGCAGGATTTGGGTGGCAATCGACTCCGTGGTGTACCCGTGGATGATGCGGGTAATTTCCTTGTCGATCCTTCCTACAATGCCAACGAGAAAAGCGATTTCCAGAAAATGGATGCCTTGGTGCTGCAAGCGATTCTCGATCATCAATTTAGTGATGATTTTTCGGTAAAAACTCAAATTCGTTACCTGAATAATGAATCCGATCAGCAATATCACGAATCCCGTGGTTGGGTCGATGTGAATGGTGATGGCAAGGCAAACAGTGCCGATGGCACCATCAAACGTGAATATCGTGTCCAATCCCGTGCCAATGACGAAATCAGTTTAACCAATGATTTTGTCTATCGTTTTAATGCCTTAGGTTTTGAGCATGAGTTCCTGTTTGGTGGTGATTATCACTATGTCGAAACCGAATACCGTTACAAGTTGGCGACCAGTAAGGAAGGCGTGGGTAATCTGAATATCTTTGAGCTGAATTACGGTGAAACAAACCCAAGTGCTTATCAGTTAAAAGACATGGATACCGACGGTACCCGTGCCAACCGTTTTGGCCTCTATTTGCAAGAGCATCTGCATTTCAACGAGCAGTGGTCTTTAATTGCGGGTCTACGCTTTAGCCAGTTTGATGATTACGATAAAAAGACCGGATTCTCCTTTAGCGATAATGCCATTACCCCAAGGGCTGGATTGAATTATCGTCCAATCGATGCGATGTCTTTCTACTTGAACTACTCAGAGAGTTTCAATCCGGCAGCATTGTCTGATCAAGAGAGCATCAAAAGTGACGGCGCACTCGATCCCGAAACTGGTAATCAAATAGAACTTGGGATGAAAAACGAGTGGCTCGATGGCCAGTTTATGACCACGTTTGCACTCTATCGCATTGAAAAACAAAATGTGGCCCAGGCTAACCCTTTAGATACTGGGGATGACGATGGTATTCCGAATTTAGTTAATTTTGGCGAAGTACGTAGCCAAGGGGTGGAATTTACGCTGGTGGGCGATCTCACAGATAACCTTACCGTAACGGCTAACTATGCCTATAACGATACGGAAGTGATCAAGGGCGTGACCAACGACAGCCTAACCAACACCTTTGGCGACGGCAAACACTTTGCCAATGCGCCGCGCCATCAAGCAGGGCTATGGACGCGCTACGATATTCAAGCGATTGATTCCGCCATTGCTTTTGGGATGGACTATGTGGGCGAGCAATTTAGCCTCAATGGTCAAACGGTAAAACCCCATACGGTGTTTGATATGAGCTGGACGACTCAGTGGGACCAAACCCAAGTGCGCGTAAATCTGAAGAATATCTTCGATAAGGAATATGCTGTTAGCGGATTTAGTGAGCGCAATGGCCATTTCCCTGGCGAGCCGCGCAATATCACGCTTGAACTGAGCCATAAGTTCTAACGTTAAGAAACCAAGTGCAATCTAAGCCAGCGTGACGATTCGCGGGCTTAGATTTATCTACAAGCAACGTTACCTATAGCTTTTAACTATGTATGCGAGTATTGCATCGTTGCTAAAGTGCTTTAATTCACGCAAAACGCTTCTTATATTTATTTATCGATTACAACAATAGATTCTATCCGTTTTTTACTATGGCTTTCTTTGTTTAGACTGGGCTTATCTATTCTCCATTGCGATAAGGTCAGTTATGCCGCCGATTAACCATTTATCCTCAGCTTCTCAATCTGTTACCGCGCCTAAAGTGGCGTTAATTGCAGAGGGTGGTGGTCAGCGCGGTATTTTTACCGCAGGCGTACTCGATGCTTGGCTTGATGCGGAGTTCGACCCTTTCGATTTATTGATTGGTACCTCCGCTGGCTCGCAAAACTTGACGAGTTTCTTAGCTAGGCAAAAGGGATACGCTAAAAAACTTATCCGTGGCTTAACGCGTCATAAACGCTTCTATCAATTAGGACGAGGTCTGATTGGCGCCAATGTGATCGATCTCGACTGGTATTTTGACCAGATTCAACGTGGCAGCTTTAAGCTAGATTTAGCCGCGGCGAGTCAATCCCTCCGTGGGCGAGAACTTCTTATCACCACCACGCGAGTCAGCGATCGCCAAGGGTATTTCTTGAGCCCAACCAACCACGATCACTGGCGTGAACTACTTAAAGCCTCTAGCGCATTGCCTTTTTTATATAAACAAGGGGTGAAGTTAACACCTTGGTTAGCGATTGAATCTGCTAATCATGCCGAAGTTATGGCTGAGCCAGAGCAGGATTTTTATCTCGATGGTGGTTTAGCTGCGCCGCTACCTGTGCGTGAAGCGTATCGACGCGGCGCCCGTAAAATTGTGGTGGTCAGAACGGTGAATGAGGATTTTCAAGCCCAATCCGCTTGGGTACATAAACTCAAGTCGTGGATCTGCGTCTCAGGTTTTTGTCCTAAGACCATTGATTACTTAGTGCAGCATGAAGAGGCCTATCAGGCCGAGCTAGACTTTATTGCAAATCCTCCCGATGATGTTGAAATTGTGCAGATTTTTGCGAAGTCACCATTACAGAGTAAGCTGTTAGGTAGCACAGATGCGGATTTACGGATTGATTACCAGCAAGGGATAAAGGCGGGGGAGGCGTTTCTTGCTAAGTCTTCTGGGCAAATTGCCAAGGTTAAAGATGTGACGCCAGTTTTACCATTGGCAATATCGGCCTAGATCATTGGTTCGCTTCTTCTTGAATCACTCAAGGTATTATTGCTCGGCCGTATTTTAGCTTGCTTGGCAAAGCTAAATGAATGGGGCAAAGCGTTAAAGGTAATAAAGCCACCCGAGGGTGGCTTTATTATTAGGATGGGATATCAGTGGTTAATAACTGGCGGCATGCACTGAGCGCACGGCGCGGCCTGATGGGTCGATAATACCCCGTAAACTTTCATCCCATGCCAGCGCTTCTGGGGTAGAGCAGGCGACCGACTTACCACCAGGAACCGTTTCGGCAGCACTTGGCAGTGGATAATGCTCTTCAAAGAAACAGCGATAGAAGTAAGCCTCTTTGGTTTCTGGCGTGTTATACGGGAAGCGGAACTTCGCGTTGGCTAGTTGCAAATCGTCGACCTGTTCTGCGGCATGGGCCTTCAAACCATCAATCCAAGAGTAGCCTACGCCATCGCTGAATTGCTCCTTTTGACGCCAGGCGACTTCTTTAGGTAATTTATGCTCAAAGGCTTGGCGCAGAATGTGTTTCTCAATCCGGCCATCCTTAGACATTTTTGCTTCAGGGTTGATACGCATCGCCACATCCATAAATTCCTTATCGAGGAAAGGCACACGGGCTTCCAATCCCCACGCCGCCATGGCTTTGTTGGCGCGTAGACAATCGAATAGATGCAGTTTATCCAGTTTACGCACGAGTTCCTCATGGAAGGCCTGCGCGTTTGGCGCCTTATGGAAGTACAAGTAACCGCCAAAGAGTTCATCGGCACCTTCACCCGATAACACCATTTTGATCCCCATCGCCTTGATTTTACGCGCCATCAGATACATGGGTGTGGCAGCACGAATGGTGGTGACATCATAGGTTTCTAAGTGGTAGATGACCTCTTTAATCGCATCTAGCCCTTCTTGGAAGGTAAAGTTGATCTCATGGTGAATCGTTCCAATGGCATCAGCAACCTTTTTGGCCGCGATTAAATCCGGAGCGCCTTTTAAACCGACAGCAAAGGAGTGTAGCTGTGGCCACCAAGCGTTTGTTTCACCGTCATCTTCGATACGGCGTTTGGCAAATGTCTGGGTGATAGCCGAGATCACCGATGAGTCTAAACCGCCGGAGAGTAATACTCCGTAAGGTACATCGGACATCAATTGACGTTTTACTGCGGCTTCTAGAGCTTCACGCAATTCTTCTTGGCTGGCGCCGTTATCTTTAACTGCATCATACTGTTGCCAATCGCGGGTGTAGTATTTCACTGCCGCAGCATCGCTTGAGTATAAGTATTGGCCCGGCTGGAATTCTTCCACCGTTTTACACACTGGCATCAGGGCTTTCATTTCGGAGGCGACATAGAAGTTACCTGCCGCATCTCGACCCGTGTAGAGCGGAATGATACCCATATGATCGCGGCCGATTAGGTAGGCGTCTTTGGCTTTGTCGTAGAGTACGAAGGCGAAAATACCGTTTAATTTATCAAGAAATTCAGTGCCATATTCCTGATACAACGCCAGAATGACTTCGCAATCTGAGTTGGTTTGATAGCTGTATTTATCGCCGAGTTGGGCTTTGAGTTCTTTGTGGTTATAGATTTCACCGTTGACCGCGAGGATAAGGCTGCCATCTTCGGTTAGCAGTGGCTGCGCGCCATGTTCAATATCGACAATGGCCAAGCGTTCGTGGGCCAAAATCGCTTTATCGCTGGCGTAAATGCCTGACCAATCGGGGCCGCGATGGCGCATCAGTTTGGACATTTCTAGTGCCACTTGGCGTAGCTCTTTCGCATCGGATTGAATATCTAAAATTGAAAAAATCGAACACATAATGCAACTCCTAAACCGCTGTATTTCATTTGAGGATGTCTCAATTGAGTATCAATGTGCCAGCGATTCGGGATTTTGCCAAATATTATTTTTGATGATTTGTTCGTTTTTAGGTGTTTTAGGTGAGTTTAATCTATATTGAAAATGGTTTTAATTGAATTTTGTTTAATTAGTTTCGCTTTTTTATACACAAAGTGTTTTTTGGTGTTGATTGCTAGGCGGGATATTGGCAAATACATAATGTTCACTCAAGAAAATCCGTTTTTGAGAAAATCATGATAAATGTGAGCAAGATAGTGATCCAAGCGTCATAATCGCTGATTTTATAAGCAGCATATCGGCAGTTATTGCCCGTGTTGCTACAGTCAAGGTCAACAGTGAGCGTAAAGTGGGGCGGCTCATAAAATACTCATAACATAATAAGGCACCCTTCAAGGTGCCTTATTAGATTTTTTAGCGATTAATCCCTTTGCTTAAGCCGCTTACTTTGCGGTCGTGGCAAGTTCTGTTTTGGCGGGACGCAGGCTGTTAAACTCAGTACCTTGATAGTAGCCTGGCCAATCTTGGCTGTTGCCTAAGCTGCGAGTCACTTGATAGTAAATTTCCAGATCTTGAATCGCACCCCTCAAATCCCAGTCTTCATGGTATTCATCGCAGACATTGTGGTAGCAGCCCTTCATGGTCGCCTGCATTTGGGTCTTATAGTCCGCGGTTGCCACATCGATTGGCTCACTACCGCCACCGGCAAAAACCGCAGGAACGCCGAGTTTAGCGAAGCTGAAGTGGTCAGAGCGGAAGAAACCGCCCGATGCAGGATTCTTTTCACCCAAAGCAATGCGGTTTTGCTGTTTGGCGGCATCGATTAAGTAGTTTTCAAGCTCGGACTTGCCTTTACCGACGATAGTGAAGTCCTTGGTTTTTCCATAGATATTGGTGCTATCTAGGTTTAGCACTGCCACGGTTTTATCAATGGGGTAGATAGGATTAGCGGCATAATAACGTGAGCCAAGCAACCCTTGCTCTTCGCCCGTGGTGGCGATAAAGGTCACCGAGCGAGCTAAGCCGTGGCCCTGTTTAGCGTTATCGGCGAGTTGTCTGGCGATTTCTAAAATGCCCGCAATGCCCGATGCGTTGTCCATGGCACCGTTGTAAATTTTATCGCCTTCTTTACTGTCATCTTTGCCAATATGGTCCCAGTGGCCAGTAAACAGGATTTGCTCATCTACTTGCTTGGTGCCAGGAAGGGTGGCGACGACGTTATAGCTGTTGGCGTATTCCGCTTTGTTTTTAAAGGCGATGCTGGCCGTTTGCTCTAGGGATAAGCTAATTGGGCTATCGGCAGCGCGAGCCATGAGAGTAGGAAGTGATAGGCCAGCCTTTTCAAACAGTTTTGTGGCGGTATCTAAGGTTAACCAACCTTCAACTTGGACGCGGCTATCCTGCTCAGCTTTGCTGTGCACTAAATCCTGTTGTGGCCCCGTCCAACTGTTTTCGACGACAGACCAAGGATAAGATGCAGGCTCAGTATCGTGGATCAGCAGCGCGCCGAGTGCGCCTTGGCGGCTAGCTTCTTCAAATTTATAACTCCAGCGGCCGTAGTAGGTCATCGCTTTGCCATTAAATTTGCCTGAGTCTGGGCGGGCAAAACCGGGATCGTTCACTAAGATGACTGCGATTTTACCTTTCATATCCACATCTTGGTAATCATTCCAGCCATATTCAGGTGCATTAACACCGTAGCCAACAAATACCAATGGCGCGTTTTCAATGTTAATACCACCGTTATCATGGCGACTACTGAGCACCAGATCTTGACGGTATTTAAAGGGTAATCCTGCTAACGTGACTTGCTGTGCTTCATCTGCGGTATAGCTCACCATAGGCACAGGTTGTAAAAAGCTACCTTGGTAAGCACCTTTAAGTCCCATCTCTGCAAAGGCCTTGGATAAATAATCCAAGGTGAGTTTTTCACCCTGAGTGGTTGGGGCGCGGCCTTCAAACTCATCGGAAGACAGGTTTTTAATATCGTCTCTAAAACGTGCTTCATTCATTTGCACGGGTTTCAGTGCGGCACTGCTGTTGGCATCGGGCTGGGCCGAGTTGGGGCTACAGGCACTGAGCAAGGCTAGTGCGCAAAACGGATACAAACGTCGCATAGGTTGATCCTACTGTTATTTTTAGGGCGTGTTTAACGCGAATATCGAAGGGGTATGTCGTGCCTTATCATGAATCAAGCGACAATGGGGTACAAGGGAAGTCCAACGGCAAATATGTTACTTAATGTTAAGGTCAGTGGTGTTTCTCAGCACGCTAAGGTGCTGAGAAGCTGGTAGTTTGATGCTTAAACGACATCGATATCGCCCGCGCAGGCGAAAACATGATTTGGGCGGAAAGGTTCTTTATCGATATCTTCAAGCTTACTTACGCCGCTGGTAACCAGAATGGTCTCAAGTCCGGCTTGGAAGCCCGCCAAGATATCGGTGCGCATATTGTCGCCGATGATCACGGTATTTTCGGAGTGACCGTCAATATGATTGAGCGCCGAGCGGATAATCCATGAGCTTGGTTTACCGACGTAGAAAGGCTTTTTGCCAGTAATTCGCTCAATAGGGGAGCACAGGGCGCCGCAGGCGGGGCTGTAAGCGGGGCCGTGAGTATCGGGATTGGTGGCGATAAAACGGGCGCCACGGGCGACGAATCCGGCGGCCTTATGGATCATATCCCAATTGTAGGAACGGGTTTCGCCAACAATCACAAAATCGGGATTAATGTCGGTAATAGTAAAACCGGCTTTATAGAGTTCATGGGTGAGGGCACCTTCACCAATCACAAAGGCTTTACTACCCTCTTGATGTTTTAAAAAGTCGGCGGTAGCCATGGCCGAGGTATAAAAACATTCTTCTGGGATGTCTATCCCTGCTGCGCTAAGGCGGTTTTGCAGATCTTTGCCTGTTTGTACCGGATAGTTAGTGAGAATGACAAGGGGATTGCCTTGCTGGAGAATGCGCTGGATAAATTTATCACTGCCGGGGATCAGCTTATTGTCGTGCAGGAGTACACCATCGATATCGCAGATAATATTTTTCATCTAATAATCTCTTTTATGCCGAACAAAATCACTTTTCGTTAGCTTATCTAATGCCACATTAGTCCATAAAACAATGGTTTTGTATGTCATAGCCCAAAAAAAAAGAGACCTTTAAGGTCTCTTCTTCCAATATTCAGAGATTAATCGGGTGCGTAACCATTAGGTCCGATGAGCGTGCCATCAAGATAGGCTTGGCCGTCTTGCATTTTTAGGCGTTGATGGCTAAACCATTTCACCACTAGGGGGTAAATAGCATGCTCTTGCTCGTGGACACGCGCAGCGAGCATCTCTGCGGTATCGTCTTCATAAACTGGGACTTTCGCCTGTAAAATCACCGGACCAGCATCTAGCGCTGGGGTAACAAAATGCACACTTGCGCCATGTTCTGTTTCTTTGGCATCAATGGCACGTTGGTGGGTGTGTAATCCGGTAAATTTGGGCAGCAATGAAGGGTGGATATTGATCATGCGACCTAAATAATGATTCACGAATTCATCGGTTAGAATGCGCATAAATCCAGCCAACACGATTAAATCCGGTTGGTATTGTTCAATTGCAGCCATTAACCGTGCATCGTAATCAGAGCGAGATTCACCTGTGCGAGCAATCACGCAGCTGGTATCAATTTCACTATGATGGGCACGAACTAGGCCGTAGGCATCGGGTTTATTACTGATCACTCCGACAACTTCGGCTTGCAAATTATCGTCACAACCGTCGATAACGGCTTGCAGATTACTGCCATTTCCGGAAATTAATACAACTACACGACAGCTTTGGGGCATTACAGGATCTCCACTTGCTCTTCATTGCCTTCGCGAGCAGCGATAGCACCGATAAGCCATGCTTGTTCGCCTTCCGCTGCAAGCAGCGCAAGTGCGGCATCCACTTTATCGGCTGGCAGCGCAACGATCATGCCTACACCACAGTTAAAGGTGCGGTACATTTCATATTCTGCAATGTTACCGTTTTCCATTAACCAATTGAAAACAGCTGGCCATTGCCATGAATCACCTTGGATAACGGCTTTGCAGTTTTCAGGCAGTACGCGAGGAATGTTCTCCCAGAAACCACCGCCAGTGATGTGTGCCATTGCGTGCACATCTGATGCATCGATCAGCTTGAGCAATGATTTAACGTAAATTTTGGTTGGTTCTAACAGATGTTGGATCAATGGCTTGCCATTGAGATCCTGTTGAGGGTCCGCTTGGCTGACTTCTAATACTTTACGAATTAATGAATAGCCATTTGAATGAGGACCACTTGAAGCTAAGGCGATCAGTGCATCACCCGCAGCCACTTTACTCCCGTCAATGATGTCGGCCTTTTCAACCACGCCCACACAGAAACCTGCGAGGTCGTAATCTTCACCTTCATACATGCCTGGCATTTCAGCGGTTTCGCCGCCGATTAACGCACAACCAGATTGGAAACAACCTTCGCCGATGCCGTTAACAACAGAAGTTGCTGTTTCTACATCGAGCTTGCCTGTTGCATAGTAATCGAGGAAAAACAATGGCTCAGCGCCTTGAACGATCAAATCGTTCACACACATGGCCACTAAGTCGATACCGACTGTGTCGTGTTTTTTGTAATCGATAGCTAAACGCAATTTAGTACCAACACCATCGGTGCCTGACACTAAAACAGGTTGCTTGTATTTAGTGGGTAATTCACATAATGCGCCAAAACCACCTAAGTTGCCCATTACCTCTGGACGACGGGTACGTTTAACAGCCGCTTTAATGTTATTTACCAGTGCATTACCAGCATCAATATCAACGCCAGCGTCTTTATAGCTCAGTGGGGTAGGAGTGCTCACGGAGGATCCTCTCGGGTACATCGTTATTGGATTTTTATGCGGCGGTATTCTATCAGCTTGTGCTAGGGGTCGAAAGTCATGATTTGGATTTATCAGTATCTCTGAAGTTTTTTTAGCTTCACAGGGGGATATTTCACATTTTCAATCTAGTGATTGGTCATAAAATAGTGTGTTAGTGGGCGTATCTTAAGCGATAAGTAATAATTCTTGCGATATTGCTCACGATTAGTCCGAATGGAAAAACTTTATGTTTTACCCAATAAACAAATCATCTAAAATCTGAAAAATTTGCCTAAGATAATTCGCGAACAATAGTAGGAGAGAAAAATGAAAGTTGTCGAGGTTAAACACCCGTTAGTGCGTCACAAAATCGGCTTAATGCGTGAAGGTGACATTAGCACTAAACGTTTCCGTGAGCTAGCCGCTGAAGTCGGCAGCTTGTTAACCTATGAAGCTACCGCAGATTTCGAAACCGAAACTGTTACGATTGAAGGCTGGAATGGTCCGGTAGATGTGGATCAGATCAAAGGCAAGAAAGTGACTGTTGTGCCTATCTTGCGTGCGGGTTTAGGCATGATGGACGGTGTACTTGAGCATATTCCAAGTGCGCGTATTTCGGTTGTGGGTATCTACCGCGACGAAGAAACCCTAGAACCTGTGCCATATTTTGAAAAGCTGGCCAGCGACATGAACGAGCGTATCGCGCTGATTGTTGACCCTATGCTGGCAACTGGTGGCTCGATGATTGCGACTATCGACCTGCTGAAAAAACGCGGTTGTACCTCAATTAAAGCCTTAGTGTTAGTTGCCGCGCCCGAAGGGCTCAAAGCCCTTGAAGCGGCTCACCCGGATGTTGAGCTGTATACTGCCGCAATCGACAGATGCTTAAACGAGAAGGGCTATATCCTGCCTGGTTTAGGTGATGCGGGCGATAAGATTTTTGGGACGAAATAATGTTCTGATGGCTTAAATGCTATCTCGATTTGACAAGGGGGCTTAGGCTCCCTTTTTGTTTTTTATGATTCCATTTTTGCCGACTCGTTCTACAGTTAACGATAAGATTAATTTTGACATAATGCGTTTTGCGCGGCGCAGTAGGTTTGCAATAAATCGATTTAACTCGGGTCATCATCGGGGATTATGATGGTTTCAAAACTAAGTTGGTCACTTGTTCGCCAATCTTGTTCATTGGCTACCTTGATATTTGTTGTGTTACTGCTGGTCCTTTTACCCCTGCGAATAGAGAAAGAACACCGGGCATTTGTCAAATTTGTACGGGCGAAACACGTGGTGCCAAGTTATTTAGAGTTGCTTGGTAAGAGCTTATCTTTACACGATATTATTGATTTTGATAGTGCGCTACTGACACCATTTAAGCTTGATTCCTCCCGCTTATTATTGCCTTCAGGCGGTGCTTTATCACCAGAAGAAGAGCTGATCCTGCGCTATTTTGACTATTTATATTCAAATAATAAGAATCCCGTCAGAAGTGCGTTTATATATATCGGTCTATACAAAAGTAATGCGCTATATTTTGCCTCCACGATTCCTGATGAGGTGAAAAGTCGCTTAATACACGAAAATTCTTTCACCAATGAGTTTTGCCAACGGCTGCATTATTGCAGTAAGGATGCCTCTGCTGACTCCTTAGTTGATGATATTGTGCTGTCCGTTCCTTATCGTGATGAAGTAACGGGAAACATTATTCTTTCTATGGCGGCGCCCATTTCATCCTCACATGCGCCTGAGCATCTTTGGGGAGATGTGATTGCTGATACATCATTTATGGCAACGGATTTTATGCAAAGAAAAGTGTTTGAAACTCAGAACTCGGCTTATGGCACTGAGATTGTCATTAGTGGAGATAGTTTTTGGACACGGATCACGCCCAACTTTCTGTTTTATGCTATGAGTAATCACTTAGATAATCAGAGTGTTTTAACGTACAAAATCAGTACTTTAAGGTTTTTTATGCAATATCTGCCTCTTTGGTTATTGCTGTCGGGCTTAACAATTATTTTCCAACTTAAATTTATGCGTCTCAAGCAGTTACGTACTGAGCGTCAGCAATTTTCTGAAGCTATGCTGTTGGATCCATTTACGAAGACCTACAATAAAAAAATCTATGAAACACTTATTTTTAAGGCTGCAACTGCGTCTCAATATGCTGTGATTTGTATTGATGGCGATAAAATAAAAACGATTAACGACACCCATGGGCATCAATTAGGTGATTTGGCAATAATGCAAATTGTCGAAGCGATGCGAGCCGTTTTTCGAGAAAACGACATTATTATCCGCACTGGTGGTGATGAGTTTGTAGTGATTTTAGCCAACTGTCCTATTGATAAAGCACAACAACTTGCGGATAGACTTAAAGATAACATTCGGCAGCGACATTTTTTAAATATGCTAACTGTTTCTTGTGGTGTCGCAGATTCAATGGATTGCCTATCCTTTGAGGCGGTATTTCTGGCGGCAGATAAGGCGTTATACGCGGATAAGACACAAAAAAGATCCGATGATGAAAATGATGTTTTGCGGTAACGTTCTAATACTCAATGCTTAAATCCCTAGCATAAAAAAAGCGTGGCATTACCACGCTTTTGCTTATGTTTATATGTCTTTCCTACGCTTAGAGCACCATGGCGGCAATCCAACCAAATACTAATAGTGGAATATTGTAATGAATAAAGGTGGGGATCACGCTGTCGCGGATATGGTCGTGCTGACCATCGGCATTTAAACCCGATGTGGGACCCAATGTTGAGTCCGACGCTGGCGAGCCTGCATCGCCCAACGCAGCAGCAGTTCCGACTAACGCGATAGTTGCGGGTACTGAAAAGCCAAAACTTAGCGCCAAGGGCACATAAATGGTCGCAATAATCGGAATGGTCGAGAAGGATGAGCCAATACCCATAGTAATTAATAGTCCAACGACTAACATCAAAAAGGCGGCGAGGGCTTTATTGTCGCCAATCAGACTACTCAATGATGAAACCAGGGTGCCAACTTCACCAGTTTCTTTCACTACTGCGGCAAAACCCGCGGCGGAGATCATGATAAAACCGATATTGGCCATCATGCGCACGCCCTGAGTAAAGATATCTTGGTCAGCAACGTGTTTTAGTGCGCCAGAGAAACTAAAGATCATAAAGCCGACTAAAGCGCCGAAGATCATCGAATCAGTCTCAAGCTGTACAAATAAAGTTGCAAGAATTGCTACCGCTGCGATAGCGATATTGCGCTTATTGAGCGTCTCTTCGGGCTCGGCACTGAGCACTTTAGTTTCATCGTATACCCTTGGCTTGCGATAGCTAACAAATACGGCGATCAATAAACCGACTACCATGCCCGCTGCGGGGATCAACATGGCAGGGGGGATTTGGTCACGCACAGCGACTAAGCCGTTGCTGGTGAGGTTTGACAGCAAAATATCATTTAAGAAAATACCGCCAAAGCCCACGGGTAAAATCATATAGGTAGTGACAAGGCCAAAGGTCAGCACGCAGGCGACCAAACGGCGGTCAATATGCAGCTTGGTCATCACATGCAGCAGTGGCGGCACGAGTATCGGAATAAAGGCGATATGGATCGGCAGGATATTTTGCGAGGCCATCGACATCACGAGCAGGGATAACAGCAGTAACCAGCGCACCCAATTAGTGTTAGTCGGATTAGGTTCTTGGCCAAGGCTTTTAATGATCGAGTTGGAGATCAGCGTCGTCAAGCCTGAATGGGATAATGCTACGGCAAATGCACCCAATAAGGCATAACTCAGGGCGATTTGTGCGCCGCCACCTAATCCTGTATTGAAGGCATCAATCGTTTGATGCAGATCCATTCCCCCGACTAAACCAGCAACGAGGGCGCTGATGGTGAGCGCTACCACTACATTCACCCTCGCCAAACTAAGGGCTAACATTAAACACACAGCAATGACGACTGCATTCATAGACAAATTCTTAATTCTGTAAACCAAAAGGGTTATTTTCGACTGCGAAGGCCGTGTCTGTCCAGTTTACCGAGCCTTAATCTGAAAAATATCTGAAAATGTGAATCCAGAGGGCTTTTAGTGTTAGATGAATGTGGGCTAAAGCGCTTATCAATGGCACAGATTGCTCTATCCTTAAGCAGTAACGTCAAAATGCCCTTGAAAAATGTGATATTGGTCTTAAATAGGTTGTAAGGCAAAACGCACGACTTATAATGCCTAAAGATTTGATTGGTAAGCGCTCTCAAATACACTCGCACAAATGTGCAAGCGTGTTTAAGGGATGTTTTACTTTTATAGTTAGTTCAACTCATAGATGGAGATATAAAATGAGCGTATTAGTAGGCCGTCCGGCTCCTGATTTTACTGCAGCAGCTGTATTAGGTTCTGGCGAAATCGTAGATAGCTTTAACTTAACTGCAGCCATCAAAGGCAAGCCTGCAGTGGTATTTTTCTATCCACTTGACTTCACTTTCGTTTGTCCATCAGAGTTGATCGCTTTTGATCACCGCATGGAAGAGTTCACTAAGCGTGGTGTTGAAGTGATCGGTGTGTCTATCGATTCTCAATTCACTCACAACGCATGGCGTAACACCCCAGTAGAAAAAGGTGGTATTGGCCAAGTGAAATACACTTTAGTTGCTGACGTTAAACACGACATCTGTAAAGCATATGATGTTGAGCATCCAGAAGCTGGCGTGGCTTTCCGTGGTTCATTCCTGATCGACAAAGAAGGTATGGTACGTCACCAAGTGGTTAACGATCTGCCATTAGGCCGTAACGTTGACGAAATGCTGCGTATGATCGACGCACTGCAATTCCACGAAGAGCACGGTGATGTTTGCCCAGCAGGTTGGGAAAAAGGCGACAAAGGTATGAACGCAAGCACTGAAGGTGTTGCGGCTTACTTAGCTGAAAACGCAAGTTCTCTGTAATTTACAAACCTTTTGTTAGGTAAAAAGAAAGCTGCCAAATGGCAGCTTTCTTGTTTTAGGCAATTGTTGGTAAAGCTATGCTTCGCTATCCGAATCATCAGGTTCGTTGGTGGCTAAGAGTGGCCAGCCACCTAAAGATTTCCAGCGGTTGACGATATAACAAAAGAGTTCAGCAGTGCGCTCGGTATCGTAGAGTGCAGAATGGGCTTCTTTATTGTCAAAAGGGATGCCTGCCATAATACAGGCTTTTGCTAATACCGTATGGCCAATCGCTAATCCTGCCAACGTCGCGGTATCAAAAGTGGCAAACGGATGGAATGGAGAGCGTTTTAAGTCACAACGTTCAATAGCCTTACTCACAAAGCCATGATCGAAGGCCGCATTGTGCGCCACAATAATACTACGGTGACAATCAGATGCCTTTTGGGCTTTTTTAACGGCTTTAAATATTTCTAAAAAGGCTTCTTTTTCGCTGACCGCACCGCGTAATGGATTGGTGGGATCGATACCATTAAAAGCCAGCGCCTCGGGTTCTAAATTTGCACCCTCAAAGGGCTCAATGTTGAAATGCAGGGTTTTATCAATCCCGAGCACACCTTCATCATCCATTTTCAGTAGCGTGACGGCTATTTCCAGCAACGCATCGGTTTGAGAGTTGAAGCCCGCGGTTTCGACATCTATCACTACCGGAAAGTAGCCACGAAATCGGTGTTTCAATTTGTTTGCGTCGCAAATATCGCTCATTAAAGTACCCAAGAAAAATCACAGGGCGCTATTATGCTTAATGAACTAGGATGTGTCATGTTTGATTGCTGGTTTTATGAGCTAAAGGAACTAAAAAGTTTGCCGATAAAACCTCGTAACCGAATAAACACGAGTAAGGGCTATGTGGCGAAAACTGATATTAGTATCAATTTTATGCGTTCCAGCAACTGCAATGGCAGAGTTGCGCCACTATGTGGCCTCTTTGGGTGAATCCCAATGGCGAGTCAGTCAAAACAGTCCGATCGTGTGCCGTCTTGAGCATGATATTCCTTCCTACGGTAAAGCGATTTTTACCAGTGAAGCGGGTAAGCAATTAAATCTCAATTTCACTTTGGATATGTGGGTAAAACCTGATCAAGTGACCCAAGCCAAGTTGATGAGCCGAGCTCCCAAATGGCGACCAGGTGTGGTGTCAAAAGAAATCACTTCGTTACGTTACCAAAAGTATTTTAATGGTGAAGTGCCTAAACGCGCCGCGTGGTCCATGTTAAATGAGCTAAGCCGTGGTATGGAGCCGACATTTTACTATGCCGATTGGTATGATGAGTCCAATAAAATTGCTGTAGGGCTGTCGGCAGCGAATTTTGGCCGAAAATATGCTGAGTTTAAGGCGTGTTTATCGCACCTATTGCCTTATAGCTTTGAAGATATTGCTTTTACCGTGCTTAATTATGATGAAGGGGGAACGGATTTAACTCGCTTCTCACAGCAACAGCTTACGCGAATACAGGAATATTTGTCATACGATCCAGATGTAGAATTAGTATTAGTCGATGCTTATACCGATAGTTATGGTGGTCGTTCAGTGAATCAGAAAGTCTCGGACAAACGCGCTGAATCGGTAAAAGATTTCTTTGTCTCAAGTGGTATTCCGCAAGATCGAATTGTGACTGTGGGTCACGGCGAGCGGCGTCACGTGGCTTCAAATGACGATATTGAGGAAAGGGCGCTAAACCGCCGAGTTGTGATCCGCATTAGTAAGCCCCTCTAAATCAAAGCTTAACCTAACAATGCCAAGTCTACTGACTTGGCATTGTTGTTTATTGACGCTGTTTGTATTCACCTCAAAATACTATGGCAATCTGTTGATTTAGATGGCAACACGCAGATAAGCGTCATTTATTGAGAGGCTCCAGTGGTTTTTATGTAACAAAAAATACTGAACGCCGATAAGTGTCGCTTGATGTTTGATTCTGGGTAAAAAAAAGCCCGCTTAATCTAAGCGGGCCGCAAAAAATGCATTTGCAATCAACAAATTGAAGGAAGGAAGTCAAGCATAAGAACCAGGGATGAACTGACATCTTAAAAAGACACCAGTTTAAAAGTTCTTTGTTTTCCATATCCGCTAGCGGATATCTCCTGAAAACAAGCACATTCTAGTGCGTCCCAAGGGCTCAAGCAAACGAGAAAAATTGCCCAGACGCATTAGCAAAACTAATGATTAATTAAGTGATCTGGCTCACTTAAGTCACTATTTAGCTTGATTAACAACTTGTCAGTCAGAATTAATGCATAAAAATACACTTCAATAAACTCATCATTGCTACCACTTTGTTAAATCTTGCCTCTTCGCTAGAAAAGCTCATCTTTTGCTGCGGCATTGCCATGAAAAATTTTGCTTGTATAGTACTTGCTGCAAAAGAGCGTTAAGCCGGACATCACCAAAAGGACGATAAAAGATGGCATTAAGATTTCGCCTTGCCCAGCAAGGTTTATTAGTGGCCACATTGGGCATGGCGTTGGCCGCCTGCCAGAGTGGCAATACGCCAGAAGAGGCTGCACAGCAGGTCAGCGCCAACAAATTGGTTTACCCAGAAACTCGAAAAGACAGCTTAGTCGAGACAATTCACGGTGTGGCAGTGGCGGATCCTTACCGTCACCTTGAAGAAAACACGCCAGAAACCGAAAGTTGGGTAAAAGAACAACAGGCCTTTGGTCAAGCATACTTGGCGAAGATCCCCAATAAACAAGCCGTAGTTGATCGTATCACTGAGCTGTGGAACTACGAGAAAATCTCAGCTCCTTTCGAGAATGGCGATAACCAGTTTTATTACCGTAACGATGGTTTACAAGCGCAATCGGTGCTTTATGTAAAAGGCAAAGATGGGGTTGAGAAACCTGTACTGGATCCAAATGGTTTTTCAGCCGATGGGACTGTGGCGCTTTCTGGCGTTTCCGTCAGTAATGACGGCAAGATTCTAGCCTATGGTGTGTCTAAGTCAGGCTCTGACTGGCAGCAGTGGCAGTTTATCGATATTGCCACGGGTAAAAAGCTGAAAGATGAACTCAACTGGATTAAATTCTCCAGCGCAGTGTGGGATAAGGAAAACCAAGGTGTTTTCTATGCCCGTTACGATGCGCCCGCAGGCGGTGATTTACTGGCCGATGTGAATTTTAATCAAAAAGTGTATTACCACAAGTTAGGCACAGATCAGCGCCAAGATTTATTGATTTACGAACGCCCACAAAATAAAGATTGGGGCTTCGGTATCGATGTGTCTGAGCAGGGCGAATATTTACTGTTGTCAATTTCCCAAGGCACAGACAAACGTAATCGTTTCTTCTATAAATCACTGTTTGAACCTAAAGCGCAGGTGGTGGAATTAATCCTTAACCTCGAAGCGGAATATGAGTTTTTAGGTAATGATGGCGCCGTATTTTATTTCAAGACCGATTTAGATGCGCCAAACGGTAAAGTGATTGCCATCGATACCCGTAATAGTGATAAATCCCAGTGGCAAACCATTATTCCAGAATCGAAAGATCCTATTAATAAAGTGGCCATTATTAATGACCACTTAGTCGTGAGTTATTTGCACGATGTATTAGGGCAGTTATCGATTTTCAGCATGGGCGGACAAAAGCGTCAGGATGTTACTTTACCTGGTAAAGGTAATGTCGCCGGACCTTTCGGCAAGGCGAGTAAAGACTATTTCTACTATGTCTTTAACAGCTATATTCAACCCGAAACTACCTATAAGTTCGATTTTAAAACGGCAGAGTCGACAGTGGTCGCTAAGCCGCAGGTGTCGTTCAATCCCGATGATTATGTGTCTGAGCAAGTGTTCTACACCAGTAAGGACGGTACTCGCGTCCCTATGATGGTGTCCTACAAGAAAGGGCTGGTGAAGAATGGTCAAAACCCAACGTTACTGTATGCCTATGGCGGTTTTGCGATTTCAATGACACCGCGTTTTAGTCCTGCCAACATCGCATGGTTAGATATGGGCGGCATTTACGCCGTACCAAGTTTACGCGGCGGCGCGGATTATGGTGAAAGCTGGCATCAGGCAGGTATGTTCGATAAAAAGCAAAATGTGTTTGATGACTATTTTGCTGCTGCCGAATACCTGATCAACGAAAAATACACCAACACTACAAAGTTAGGCGCTTATGGCCGCAGTAATGGCGGTTTATTGATGGGCGCCGCGGTGACGCAACGTCCTGAGCTGTTTGCTGCCGTGCTACCAGCAGTGGGTGTGCTGGATATGCTGCGCTTCCATAAGTTTACCATTGGTTGGGCTTGGACCAGTGAATATGGCAGTGCAGATAATGCAGAGCAGTTCCCGGCATTATTAGCTTATTCGCCTTACCATAATGTTAAAGCGCAGGCTTATCCTGCAACTATGGTGATGACGGCTGATCACGATGATCGTGTGGTGCCGCTACACAGCTTTAAATTTGCCGCCATGATGCAAGAAAAACAGCAGGGCGATAAACCCGTGATAATGCGCATTGAGTCTAATGCCGGACATGGTGCGGGTAAACCAACCGCGATGAAGATCGACGAGTTTGCCGATATTTATAGCTTCCTGTGGCAAAGCTTTGGTTTGGCACTACCGCAAACCCTTGCAAAATAGCTAACTATGTTAATTAAATGGGGTCGTTTGACCCCATTGTTATTTACAAATCCCTCAATTGCGTTGAAACCCCTGCCATCCCTATCTATATCTTCATCGGGTCATTCACAAGTCTTGTTTCACTAGGTATAGTAGCGTCAATTTTTCAACCAAAATCTACTGATTTCGCATGACGTTTAATTGGCCCATTTCAGTCTATTACGAAGATACCGACGCAGGTGGCGTTGTCTATCATTCGAACTATCTCAATTTTTTTGAGCGAGCGCGAACCGAATGGTTAAAAGCCTTAGGCGTAAGTCAGACTGCACTGTTGGCCGATGATACGGCGTTTGTGGTTAAGCGGGCGGAATTGGATTTTAAAAAAGCCGCACGTTTTGAACAGAACCTTATTGTAGAAACTAAGGTCATAGAGTTGAAAAAGGCCTCGTTGGTATTTCATCAACGTTTGGTTGATCATCTGGGAGACTGTTATTGTGAAGGCACAGTGCTAGTAGCCTGTGTAGCCTTATCACGTATGCGGCCCCGAGCTATCCCCTTAAATATTGTGCAGGAGTTTGACAGTGCAAGCTGATATGTCGATTGTCGGGTTATTTTTACAAGCCAGTTTATTAGTGAAATTTGTTATGTTCACTTTACTTTGCTTGTCTGTAATGTCTTGGACGGTGATCTTACAACGCCGTAGTTTATTGACATCTGCAAAAAATAAATCGGCAAAATTTGAAGATAAATTTTGGTCAGGCGTCGATTTAAATCGTCTGTATAAAGAATTATCGGCTCGTCCAGATAATACGGGCTTAGAGTCATTATTTGTGACGGGTTTTAAAGAATATTCACGTCTGAATAAATTAAATAGCAAAGTGCCTGATGCGGTGATGGATGGTACTTCGCGGGCGATGCGTGTGACCTTATCCCGTGAATTAGAAAAGTTAGAAGCTAACTTACCTTTATTGGCAACCATTGGTTCGACTAGCCCTTATATCGGTTTGTTTGGTACGGTATGGGGTATTATGAATTCATTTATCGCAATTGGCTCGATGGAAAACGCAACATTAGCCATGGTAGCGCCAGGTATTGCAGAAGCACTGATTGCTACCGCTATGGGTCTGTTTGCGGCAATTCCAGCAGTTATCGCTTATAACCGTTTTGCGACTCAGGTTGAAAAGCTGGAAATCGGTTACGCTAACTTTATGGAAGAGTTTTCTAGCATCCTGCATCGCCAAGCATACAGTGAGAAGGAAGGCGTATAATGCAAGTCGGTTATCAGCGTAAACGTCGTCGCCCTGTTGCCGAAATCAACGTGGTGCCTTACATCGACGTCATGCTCGTGTTGCTGATTATTTTCATGGTAACAGCACCGATTGTGACCCAAGGGGTGAAGGTGGAGCTGCCGCAAGGTGCGGCCGAAGTGCTACCCGCGGATAGTAAGCCGCCGGTTGTAGCGTCTATTGATGCCGACGGTACTTATTTTCTTAATCAGGGCGGTTCCAATAACGAAGAAATGGAATTGGAAGAGTTAGCCACCGCCGTGGCGGCGATTATGGTGACTGAGCCTGAACGTCCTGTGGTGGTTAAAGCCGATAGAACTATTCCTTACGATAACGTGATCCAATTGATGGTGACCTTGCAACAGGCAGGCGTTCCCTCAGTCGGTTTGATGACGGATTCACCCAAGGAGAAATAGGTGGCGGATAATTCAAATGTTGCATTACCTCTGTCAATTTCAGCAGGTATTCATATTGGCGTGATAATTATTCTGGCCATTGGCATAGATTTCACCCATAAACCTGAACCTGTGCAACAAGTTAGCGCCCCTGCAGTAAAAGCTGTTATGGTTGATCAGCAACAAGTCGCTAATCAAGTTGAAAAGCTAAAGCAGGAAAAGCGCGATGCAGAGCGCCGAGAACGTGAGCGCCAAGCCGAACTTGAACGCAAAGCACAGGAAGCAAAGCAAGCCCGTGAGCGTGAACAAGCACAGTTGAAGAAACTGGCGGAAGAACGTAAGCAGCAAGAAATTGAGACCCAAAAGGCCAATGATGCCGCGAAAGCCGCGCAGGTGAAGCAGCAACAGGAAAAGGAAAAAGCACAAAAAGCCGAAGCCGATCGCAAGCAGAAGGAGCAAGAACGTAAACTTGCTGAAGATGCAGCTCAAAAAGCCGCGGAAAAACGTAAAGTAGAAGAGGCCGCTGCCGCGAAAGCTGAGGCAGACCGTAAGCAGAAAGAAACCGAAGCCAAGGCAAAAGCTGAGGCAGAAGCTAAAGCCAAAGCAGAGGCAAAAGCCAAGGCTGATGCAGAGGCGAAAGCAAAAGCCGAAGCTAAGGCAAAAGCAGATGCTAAGGCGAAAGCGGATGCTGAAGCCCGTGCTCTACAGGAGCAGGAAATGGCTGATGCGTTAGCCGCCGAGCAGGCAGCCTTATCGCAAACCATGAATAAGCAGATGCAAACGGAAGTCGGTAAGTATACCGCTATGATTAAATCAACGATTCAGCGTAACCTTGTGGTTGATGAATCGATGCGTGGTAAAACGTGTACTGTTTCTGTGCGTTTAGCGAATGATGGATTTGTGATTAGCAGTCAGACACAAGGTGGTGATCCGAATGTGTGTCGTTCAGCTAAAGCGGCGATTTTAAAAGCGGGTAAGTTACCAGTGTCTCCAGACCCTGCGGTATATAACTTGATGAAAGAAATTAACTTAATCGTTGAACCAACGTTTAATTAAAGGAGTCCCATGAAAATTTTGGCAAAATGGTTAGCATTGGCAGTTCTGCTTTGCACTATGCCGGCAAAAGCGGCGCTGGATATTGTGATTACCGAAGGTGTGGATGCAGCGCGACCAATCGCTGTGATGCCATTCCAATGGCAAGGTGCCGGTGCGCCACCACAGGCGATTGCCGATGTGGTTATGTCTGACTTAGTGCGCAGCGGTACGTTTAAACCTTTAGATGAATTAGGGTTACCTCAACGTGGTATTGGAGCCTTAGCACAGTTTGATGCCAATGCTTGGGCTAATGTTAGTGCTGAAGCCGTTGTGGTTGGTTCGGTTAAGCCTTACGGCACGGATCAGTTTTTGGTGAGCTTTGATCTTATTGATTTGGTTAAAGCACAAAACCAAGCACTAAAAGGTCCTGCAAGTCCAACTGAATTTTTGATGGATAGTCGTCAGACCGTGATTTCTGCGACCCAGTTTCGTCAGTATGGCCACCGTATAAGCGATATCGTTTATGAAAAATTGACCGGTATTCGTGGTGCGTTTTTAACGCGTATTTCTTATGTATTGGTTAACCACAGTCAAAAAGCGGCTTATTCATTAATGATTGCTGACTATGATGGTTACAATGAGCAGATGTTATTGCGCTCTCCTGAGCCTTTGATGTCACCCGCGTGGTCACCCGATGGCCGTCGTTTAGCTTATGTGAGTTTTGAAAACAAAAAAGCCGAGATTTTTGTTCAGGACCTATACACTCAAGTGCGTACGAAGGTGAGTAGTTTCCCTGGCATTAACGGTGCGCCTTCTTTCTCGCCCGATGGTAAATCATTGGCCGTGACCCTCTCTAAGGATGGTCAACCTGAGATTTATGTCATTGATATTGCCACTAAGGCGATTAAACGTATTACCAACCACTATTCCATCGATACTGAGCCTTCTTGGTATCCTGATGGCAAGTCATTGTTGTTTACCTCCGAGCGTGGTGGTAGACCACAGTTATATCGTGTAGATTTAAATTCAGGCAAAGTGACCCGTGAAACCTTTGAAGGTGAATGGAATTTAGGTGGTTCAATTACCCCTGATGGTCGCAGCATGATTTTTGTGAATCGCACAAATGGTAAATTTAATATTGCACGTATGGATTTAAGTACGCGCTTTATGCAGGTGCTGACATCGACACGTTTGGACGAGTCTCCAAGTGTGGCCCCTAATGGTACTATGGTGATTTATGGCACTACGTATCAAGGCAAGCAAGTTTTAGCAGCTGTTTCTACGGACGGACGCTTTAAAGCGAGATTACCGGTAGGTCAGGGCGAGGTGAAATCACCTTCTTGGTCTCCGTTTCTCTAGTGTATTAGTTTGATTTATTAACATTTAATTTTATAAGGAACAAGTAATGGATCTGAACAAGTTGTTAAAAGCTATGTTGGTAGCACTTCCAATTATGGCTATTAGTGCGTGTAGCTCAACTTCTGAATCAGAAACTGATGCTATGGGCTCTACAAGCGGTTCTGGTAGTGAACTCAATGGTGGTGTTCAAACGGGCGGTATTGGTGGAATGTTGTCGCCTGAAGAGCAACAACGTCAGCAACTCGAGCAGTTGAGAAAAGAGCACATTATTTACTTCGATTTCGACCGCAGTGAAGTTCAAACTGAATATGCAGCTGTCCTCGAAGCCCACGGTACTTATTTAGTTGAGCACCCAAGTGTTCGTGTATTGATTGAAGGTCATGCCGACGAGCGTGGCACGCCAGAATACAACATCGCACTGGGTGAGCGTCGTGCTAAAGCTGTTGCTAAATACTTACAAGGCATGGGTGTACAACCAAGCCAAATGAGCATCGTAAGCTATGGCGAAGAGAAGCCACTTGACTTCACTCGTACCGATGAAGGTTTTGCTAAAAACCGTCGTGCAGTTTTAGTTTACTAAGATTGAATTACGGAGAGTAACGAGATGAAACGTGCCGTCTTAATTACGGCAATGTTCTTCGGCGCAGGAGCTGCAATTGCAGCTCCTGCTCCTGTTGAAGACCTTGCTGGTGGTTCAGGTGATGACAGACTTGCTCGTTTAGAGCGCATTGTAAAATCGAGACAACAAAGCGAAATTGATATGCAGCGCCGTCTGGATACTTTGCAGCAAGAAGTTCTCGACTTACGTGGTTTGACTGAACAACAAAATTATCAAATAGAGCAGATGCAGCAACGCCAGCGTCAGCTTTATGATGAAATTGCTAATTTATCTTCTAAAGCAGCGACTCCAGCCGCTTCAGTGCCTTCCACTCCTGCCGCTGCAGCAGCAACCGCGAATGCGGCCGCCAGTAGTTTAAGTGAAACGGCCAGCTACGAAAGCGCAGTTAATCTCGTGCTGAAAGAGCGTAAGTATGATGATGCAATCCCAGCCTTTCGCGCTTTCATTAAACAATATCCAGATTCAGTTTACGCCGCCAATGCTAATTATTGGTTAGGACAATTGCTGTTTAATAAAAGTGAGTTTGCTGAAGCTAAGCAAGTTTTCAATACGGTCGTGACCCGTTTTAGTGATTCCAACAAACGTGGTGACAGTTTAGTGAAGCTTGGCATGATCGCAGAGAAAATGGGCGATAAAGCTGGTGCAACTCAATATTACCAACAGGTAGTAAAAGACTACGCCAACAGCGCTGCAGCACGCATTGCCCAGCAACAACTGGCTGCAATTAAAGCGTAATTAACTAAAAAACATACTCTTAGTCTGTTTTTCATGCAAACGACAAAAAATTGGGAATTTACGCTTGCATGGGGAAATGAAAAAGGTATTATAGGCGCCCTCGGAACGGCGAGGTCGTTCGGGGCGCAAAATACCAGTATATGGGTCGTTAGCTCAGTCGGTAGAGCAGTTGGCTTTTAACCAATTGGTCGAAGGTTCGAATCCTTCACGACCCACCACTTACTCTAGTAAATAGAATAAGTTAACGGTATTTGAAGTGTAGTAGATTAGATGGGTCGTTAGCTCAGTCGGTAGAGCAGTTGGCTTTTAACCAATTGGTCGAAGGTTCGAATCCTTCACGACCCACCACTTTTCTGAAAGTGTAAAACTCAGAGTCTTTAGATGGGTCGTTAGCTCAGTCGGTAGAGCAGTTGGCTTTTAACCAATTGGTCGAAGGTTCGAATCCTTCACGACCCACCACTTTTCTGGAAGTGTAAAACTCAGAGTCTTTAGATGGGTCGTTAGCTCAGTCGGTAGAGCAGTTGGCTTTTAACCAATTGGTCGAAGGTTCGAATCCTTCACGACCCACCACTTTTCTGAAAGTGTAAAACTCAGAGTCTTTAGATGGGTCGTTAGCTCAGTCGGTAGAGCAGTTGGCTTTTAACCAATTGGTCGAAGGTTCGAATCCTTCACGACCCACCACTTTTCTGGAAGTGTAAAATTCAGAATTCTTAGATGAGTCGTTAGCTCAGTCGCTTATGTTATAAAGCTAGGGCAGTTGGCTTTTAACCAATCAATCGAATGGTTGAAATCCTTCATGATTCACCACTTACTGAAGTGTAAAATCAGCGTTCACTAGATGGGTCGTTAGCTCAGTCGGTAGAGCAGTTGGCTTTTAACCAATTGGTCGAAGGTTCGAATCCTTCACGACCCACCACTTACTGAAGTGTAAAATCAGCGTTCACTCGATGGGTCGTTAGCTCAGTCGGTAGAGCAGTTGGCTTTTAACCAATTGGTCGAAGGTTCGAATCCTTCACGACCCACCACTCTTTATCTCTCCTAGTAAAAATCTTCCTTCGCTACTCATCACTAAAAATCTTAATTTCACTGCATTTTCTACTTTGCTCATAGACTTATTGTCAGTTTTGCTCGGGTGTTAATTGGTCCATATTGGCTGCGGATAAATAATAACAACTGGGGAAACACAAAATGAAACAAGCAAAATTGGGGTTGCTTTACTCTGCAACATTATTGATGTAACAACTGATGCAAAAGTAAAAAAGGAGACCACAGGTCTCCTTGTTATCTCGTATTAGGGTTAACCTAACAGATTGTTATCACGAACATATTGTTCGAAATCGGTGCAACCACCTACGTGTTTTTCATCAACGAATATCTGGGGCACCGTTTCGACTGGCTTGCCGACAGTCTTCTCGAGATCCGCTTTAGAAATCCCTTCGGCGTGGATATCTACATATCTAAATTTAAAGTCATCACGTTTTTCAACGAGTTGCTCTGACAGTTGTACTGCTCGCACGCAATAAGGACAGCCAGGACGGCCAAAAATAACAACGTACATAATAGCTCCTTAGGATTACTTTAAGCGTTTTATACCATAGCGCTAACCGAATTGATAATGTCAGATGTGTTTATTTTCAGTTTGATAGCGCCCTTGGTAATCGAAATAGCTTTCGAGCAGATCCCAGCCTTTTTTGTGCTTTTTCAGCAGTAACAGATCTGGCATCCGAAAGGCGGCACTATCGGCAATCAGCTCAGACACTTTTTTGTATTGCTTAGGTTTAATGCCTGGCGTGCGACTATGGGGGAAAATAAACAGCGCATACAAGGCACGCCATTGGGCGGGCGTTTGCAGCTTAAAGTGCCGATTAAACTCATTTCCGTCAATGTCTAGATATTGCACCTTAAGATCGCCCGCATCATCCATTAACGTCATATGCTGGCAGCGGAACAGATGATGGTGCTGCTTATTCAATACTTGCTTAAGGCGTTTATCGGGGTCGATTAAGGTTGATTGGCAATGCTGGCAAATTCGCGCCGCAATGTCGTTCTCTTGTCCGCAATCGGGACAGGATTTAGACCTAAATCGAAAGTCACATTGCTGCTTTTGCCCATGATGCTCGACAATGCCCTGACAGCGACGGCCAAAGTGCTCGATAATATCGCCATCCTTGTCGGTTAATCCCCAAAAGATATTGGCAAACTGGCAGACAGGGCAATGCACTTGTACCGGAACAGATTTGCTATTGGGCTTAGCTTGGCCGACTTCTGGAAAATACAAATCATAGCCATTGGCCGCGTAATCAATCACTAAACAATCTTTTTTACCTTCACAGATCCTAAGGCCTCGGCCAATCATTTGCTGAAACAAACTCACCGATGCGGTGGGGCGTAAAATCGCAATCAAATCCACATGGGGCGCATCGAAGCCAGTTGTTAATACCGAGACGTTGACGAGGAACTTAAGCTCCTTCGCTTTAAAGCGCTCGATAAGCTCATCACGTTCATTATCTGGCGTTTGCGCCGTGACGATTGCTGTTTGCTCGCTGTGATCCTTGTTGAGCTGGCTAACAATTTCTTCAGCATGGCGCACGGTCGCGGCAAAAATAATGATCCCTTGGCGATGATGACTCAGTTCAATCAGTTGCTTCACAATCGCCGTTGTGGCGCGCCCAGCGTGGTTCAGCAGCGCATTGACTTGGGCCTCGGGATATTCGCCATTGTCATTGGGTTTGATTCGGCTGAAGTCATATTGGGCGCTTAAACCATCAAATAAGGTTGGTGAAGTTAAATAGCCTTGTTTAATCAGCGGACGGATGGGAAGCTCGAAAATACACTGCTCGAAGACCCCAAGCTCGGGCGAGCCGACTTTGCCGTGGTAGTGGCGTTTATAAATCCAACCCGTCCCGAGTCGATAAGGGGTGGCAGTCAGGCCTAATAACCTCAGCTTGGGATTACGCAGCTGTAAATGACTTAATATCTGCTGATATTGGCTGGTTTTTTCGAGGCTGACTCTGTGGCATTCATCGATAATCACCAGTGAGAAGGGCTCATCGAATTGAGTTAATGCGCGCGCGGCGGATTGGATACTGGCCACGACGGTTTTGCCGTCAGTCGATTTTTGATTTAACCCCGCGGAGTAAATGCTGGCTTCAGTCGTCAGTAATCCGACCTTTTGCGCGTTTTGGGCAACCAGTTCCTTCACATGGGTTAAAACCAGCACGCGTCCTCTAGCGATGCGGGCAAGCTCGGCAATAACGATACTTTTCCCGGCACCCGTTGGTAGGACTAACACGGCGGAATCGGTGCTTTTTTTGAAATGCGCGATGGCGGCATCGACGGCTTGTTGCTGGTAATCCCTGAGGGTAACGCTTGGGCTGGAATTAACTGACACGCTGTTAGCTATTCTTGGTCGACTGAGTTTGGCGTCAAGCTTAACACAGAACCAAAAAAATGCCCCTTGGTTGGAGGGGCAACTAAGAGAAAGGGGCAATCAGGCACTTTCTCAACAGGGTTTACTTGATTAAAAGGAACACTTGCTAAAACGGACAGGTGTTCAAATGAACAGGAGCTAAAGCAACACTTAATCGTGATAAATCACGATTAAGTGTTGGACAACGATTACTCGTTGCGATTCAAGCGAGTTTCAATCAAGGTCTCAATCACAGCTGGGTCGGCTAGTGTTGATGCATCCCCTAAATTGGTTACTTCGTTTGCGGCAATCTTACGCAGGAAGCGGCGCATGATTTTGCCAGAACGGGTCTTAGGTAAGCCTGTTGCCCACTGGATCAGATCCGGTGTGGCTAAGGCGCCAATTTCTTTGCGAACCCATTGGCGCAGCTCTTGGCGAAGTTCTTCGCTTTCTTCTGTGCCGCGGGTTAAGGTGACATAGGCATAAATACCTTGGCCCTTAATATCATGGGGATAGCCCACTACTGCAGCTTCTGCGACCAGTTCGTGTGATACTAGCGCGCTTTCTACTTCAGCAGTACCTAATCTGTGACCAGAGACGTTAATCACGTCGTCCACACGGCCTGTTATCCAGTAATAGCCATCTTCATCGCGGCGAGCACCGTCACCGGTAAAGTACATGCCGCGGAAGGTTTTGAAGTAAGTCAGTACGAAGCGTTCATGGTCGCCATACACGGTACGCATTTGGCCTGGCCATGAGTCGAGCAGCACTAAGTTACCTTCGGTTGCACCTTCTAAAATGTTACCCATGTTGTCCACAAGCGCGGGTTGCACACCAAAGAAGGGGCGAGTCGCCGAGCCTGGTTTTGTATCGGTTGCGCCTGGCAGTGGGGTAATCAAAATGCCGCCAGTTTCGGTTTGCCACCAAGTATCGACAATCGGGCAATGCTCGTGGCCGATGACTTCATGGTACCAACGCCAAGCTTCTGGGTTGATGGGTTCACCTACAGAGCCCATGATGCGCAGTGAGCTGCCATCGTACTTATCAAAATGTTGTTTACCTTCGGCCATTAGTGCACGAATAAGCGTTGGTGCAGTATAGAGAATATTGACTTTATGGCGGTCAATCATCTCGCCTAAACGCGCAGGGCTTGGGTGGTTAGGAACACCTTCGTGGATGAGCACCGTTGCGCCGTTGGCAAGCGGGCCATATACCATATAGGAGTGACCAGTAATCCAACCCACATCAGCAGTACACCAGTAAATCTCACCGGGTTTGTAATCGAACACATACTCGTGGGTCATGGAGGCATACACCATATAGCCACCAGTAGTGTGCAATACGCCCTTTGGATTACCCGTTGAACCTGAGGTATAGAGTAAGAACAGCGGATCTTCTGCGCCCATTTCTTCGACAGCGCAATGTTCGGATGCGGTTTCAACCAGTGAATGCCACCACACATCGCGACCTTCTACCCAGTCAATCTTGCCGCCAGTGCGTTGAAGCACAATGACTTTCTCAACACTGGTCACATCGGGATGTTTTAACGCATCGTCGATGTTGCGTTTGAGTGGAATGGCGCGGCCACCACGCATACCTTCATCGGAGGTGATGACGATTTTGGATTTACCATCGATAACCCGAGAGGCAATAGAATCGGGTGAGAAACCACCAAAAACAACGGAATGCACGGCACCAATGCGAGCACAGGCCAGCATCGCGACGGCGGCTTCTGGCACCATCGGCATATAAATCGTGACGATATCGCCACGGCGTACGCCTTGGCTGCGTAGCGCGTTGGCAAACTTACATACTTGAGTGTGCAGTTCACCGTAGGTGATTTTGCGTTGTTCGTTGGCGTTATCGCCTTCCCAAATAATGGCGACGCGGTCGCTGTGCTCCGCCAAATGGCGATCTAGACAGTTTGCCGATGCGTTTAGGGTGCCGTCATAGAACCAGTTAATCGATAAATTATGATCGTCAAAAGTGGTTTTTTTGATTTTAGTGTATGGCTTTATCCAATCGATGCGTTTGCCGTGCTCTCTCCAGAAACCCTCTGGATTGACAATCGACTCTTGGTACATTGTTTTATATTGATCGTTATTTACAAGTGCATTGGCAGCGATATTGCCGGAGACTTTGTAGAGAGACTGCGAGCTCATAGGGCTTCCCTTTCGAAAAATTGCGTGGTCTGAGTATGGTATGCAAGAGGGAGTCAACTCCATTAGACCTTGGTCTAGTTTTAAAATTTCCTTTATATTTAGGCTGTTGCACTCGAAAATCTGGCTAGATTTCAGCCATTATTTATCGCACAATAATGGAAAAAAGAGCAAAAATATGAATCTCACCTTAGTCGTCGCCGTTATTGCTATTTGTTATGTATCACTTTTATTCCTTTTAGCCTGGGGGGCGGAGCGCTGGTTTAGCGGCGTGACCAAGAAGCTGCAAGTGGTCATTTATGGCTTAAGCTTGGCGGTTTATTGTTCTTCTTGGAGTTTTTTAGGCACGGTTGGACAGTCGGCTAAGGATTTTTGGTCGTTCATTCCGATTTTTATCGGCCCAATTCTTATCTTCACCTTAGGGTTTGGCATGTTGCGCAAGATGGTCCTCGTGTCCAAGGCGCAAAATATTACCTCGGTCGCCGACTTTATCGCCGCCCGTTACGGTAAATCGCAAACCTTGGCGGCCATTGTTACCCTGATAGCGTTGTTTGGCATCATGCCTTATATTGCGCTGCAACTTAAGGCGATGGTGTTCAGCCTTAATCTATTTCAACCCGCGGATGACCCCTTAAATGGCATTATGATTGCGCTACTGATCACCGCGCTGTTAGCCATTTTTGCCATTCTTTTTGGCACTCGTAAGCTCGATGCTACCGAGCATAATCCCGGGATGATGCTGGCTATCGCGTTCGAATCCTTAGTGAAACTCGCAGCATTTTTGCTGGTGGGGATGGTGATTAGCTTTGGCGTATTTGACGGGTTTGGCGATATTTGGCAGCAGGCGAGTGATAAAGCGTTAATTCATCACCCAAACCCCCGTATTGAAACCTTGATGCCTGAACTGCTTGTCGGCATGGCGGCATTTTTGTGTATGCCGCGCCAATTCCATGTGATGGTGGTGGAATGTGCCGATGAGTCTGTTTTGTCTAAAGGGCGTTGGTTGTTTCCGCTGTATTTGGCCTTATTTGGCCTATTTGTCGGGCCACTGGCATTAGCGGGTAAATTGATCTTGGGCGATAGCGTTGCCGCTGATACCTATGTGATTAATTTACCGCTTGCGTTAGATCATCCGCTGCTGGCGGTGATTGCGCTATTAGGCACCTTATCTGCGGCGACGGGGATGGTGATTGTGGCCGTGGTGACAATCAGTGTTATGGTGAGTAACGAATGGCTCGTCCCTGTGATGTTACGTACTGGCAATATCCGCGAGAAAAACTTCAGCCAGTTTTCGCAGATGCTATTAAATGCCCGCCGCCTCGCGATTATCATCATCCTTGGGTTGGGTTACGGCAGTTATCTGGCGCTGGCTGATAGCGACTCGCTATCGCATCTGGGGATGCTGTCCTTTGGTGCTTTTGCCCAACTTGCACCCGCGTTAGTGGGTGGACTCTACTGGAAACACGGCAATCGTGCAGGGGTGTTTTTAGGACTCAGTGTGGGTTTTAGCTTGTGGTTTTACATCATGCTCAGTGGCATGACGGGTAACCAAAGCCCAGCGACATTAATGTCTAGTAATTTCGACCTATTAGATGCTATTACACCGAATGTGCGTGATGCGCTTACGGCGTTATTTGCCAATATTGCCTGTTATGTGTTGGGCTCGATTTGGTTCAGGGCCGGGGTGGCCGAGCGTATTCAGGCCAGTGCTTTTGTCAGCCCTGGTAAGCTTAAAAATAATGCCAATAAGAAAAGCGGCCCTATCTCGCAGCAGGATTTATTGATCTTAGCCAGCCGCTTTGTGAGTCCAACCCGCGCCTATGAAAGTTTTAGTCGATTCTCTACCGAAGCGGTTAAAAGTGACAGTTGGCATAAGGCCGCGACTCCAGAACTGATTGCTCATACCGAGCGTTTACTCGCTGGCGTGCTCGGCGCTTCGAGTGCTTCTTTAGTTATGGATTCGGTCTTACAAGGGCGTGACTTGGCCTTAGATGAAGTCTTTAGCCTTGTGGATGAAGCCTCATCCAAAATCATGCTTAGTCAAGATATGCTGCGCGGCGCTATCGAGCATGCCTACGAAGGGATGAGCGTGATCGACAGCGACCTTAACTTGGTTGCATGGAACTACAAATATGTCGAGTTATATCAATATCCTGAAGGCTTTTTACAGCAAGGAATGCCTATCAGTGAAGTGATCCGCTTTAATGCCGCCAGAGGTTATTGTGGCGATGGCGATATAGAACAACAGGTTGAAAAACGTGTGCAGCATATGCGTAATGGCACGCCGCATACTTCAGAGCGGCAACGTAAAGACGGTAAAGTGATTAAAATTCAAGGTAATCCCATGCCCGATGGTGGTTTTGTGATGACCTTTACCGACATTACCCAATATCGTGAGCAAGAACGGGCGTTGCTCGAAGCCAATGAAACGCTCGAGTCGCGTGTTAAAGAACGTACCTACGAATTAGCTCTGCTAAATAGTGAGTTACTTGAGGCCAAAGCACAGGAAGAAATGGCTAACGCCTCTAAGAGTCGCTTTTTAGCGGCGGTGGGGCACGATTTAATGCAGCCACTGAATGCGGCAAGATTGTTTACTGCGTCGTTATCCCAATACCCTAATTTGGATCGCGAGGCACGCACCACCTTATCCCATGTGAATAGCTCGCTTAAAACCGCCGGCGAGTTGCTCACCGACTTATTGGATATTTCTAAGTTGGATTCTGGCATGGTCGAAGTGAACCGCCGCGACTTTGCTATATCTGAGCTACTCAATGGTCTGTCGGTCGAATTTGAGGCGATGGCGGCGGACAATCAAATTCGCTTTAAGATGATCCCCTGCAGCGCGACGGTGAATTCTGATCCTTCTTTGCTCAGGCGCGTGCTACAAAACTTTTTAACCAATGCCTACCGTTATGCCCGTGGTGGGCGAGTGCTGTTTGGTTGCCGTCATCGCGGCAGCGAATTGGAGATCCAAGTACTCGATACGGGCTGCGGAATTGATGAGCATGAAACTCATGAAATATTTAAAGAATTTAAACGCTTAAATAATCCACGTAGTAAAAGTGTCAGCGGTTTAGGGTTAGGGTTGGCGATTGCCGATAGGATAAGCCGGGTACTTAATCACAGTATTCAGGTGTCTTCGCAATTGGGGCGTGGCTCGGTGTTTTCCATTACGGTTCCCTTAGGGGAAACCGTGCGTCAGCCGCAGGTGAAGGCATTGCCATCGTTATTACAACCGTTATCAGGGATTAAAGTATTGTGTATCGACAACGAGGAGGCGATTCTTGCGGGGCTTGAGAGCTTACTCAGTCGTTGGCAGTGTGAGGTGATTTGTGCCAAGGATTTAGCCGACGCGAGGATTAAGTTAGGCCTTAAAGGCGTGGCGCCCGATATCGTGTTAGCCGATTTTCACTTGGATGATGGTCAAAACGGTGTTGATGCGATGGATGGGATCCGCGCACTCTATGGCAAAGAGTTACCGGGCATTTTAATCACAGCGAACACTCGCAAAGAGCTGGTGGAAGATGTGCAGCGCCGCGGTTATCACTATATGGCCAAAATGATTAAACCGGCAGCGCTGCGGGCATTGATATCAAGCCTGGTCAAGAAGGCTTAATAACTTGCAGCCATGGCGATTAGCCATGGCTGATGCAGATGTTTTGGCCTCGACTTGCGTCATCCGAAGTGGTTTTCGATGGTGTAATTGTGGCCGCGACTTGCTTCATCGCTTGGGTGAGTTGGCTGAGCTGCGCCGAACTTATCACATAGGGCGGCATAATATAAATTAGGTTGGCAAAGGGTCTAACCCATACGCCTAGGTCGACAAATTGCTGCTGCAGCGCCGCGGTATTCACCGCTTGGTGCATTTCTAACACACCAACCGCGCCAAGCACGCGCACTTCTTTTACGCTGGGAATATTGATGGCATCGGCAAGCTCGCGCTGCATTTGCTGCTCGATGGCAGCAACCTGTGCTGGCCATTCCTGCTGATTGATTAAATCTAAGCTTGCGCAAGCGGCGGCGCAGGCGAGGGGATTGCCCATAAATGTCGGGCCATGCATAAAGACGCCGGCGGGCGATTGGCTAATGCCTTGGGCGACGTTATCCGTGCATAAGGTGGCGGCAAGGCTGATATAACCGCCTGTTAATGCTTTGCCTAGGCAGAGGATATCCGGCGTGATGTCGGCATGTTCATAGGCAAATAATTTACCGGTTCGGCCAAAACCCGTGGCAATTTCATCGAGGATAAGCAGCACATTATATTCATCACACAGGGCACGCAGGCCGCGTAAATATTCGCTGCTGTAGAAGCGCATTCCCCCTGCACCCTGCATAATCGGCTCGATAATCACGGCGGCAATCTCTTGATGTTGCTCGCGCAATATACGCTGCATGGGTGCTAAATCGTCTTGGTGTAACGATTCACCAAAGGGCGTTTGCGGCGCGTCGACAAAACACTGTTTAGTGACTGCTTCACCAAACATGGTATGCATGCCACCTTCGGGATCGCAGACACTCATGGCAGCAAAGGTATCGCCATGGTAGCCCTTCTTCACCGTAAGAATGCGCTGTTTTTGGGCCTTTTGCGCTAAAGGTAAATCTTGCCCCTGCCAATATTGCAGCGCCATTTTGATAGCAACTTCGACGGCAATGGAGCCTGAGTCGCAGAGAAAGACTTTAGTGAGGGGTTCGCAGGTCATCGCCAACAGTTTTTTACAGAGTTCAATGGCGGGCTCGTGAGTAATGCCACCAAACATGACATGGCTGAGTTGGTGCAATTGCTGCTCCATCGCCGTTAATATTGCCGGATGACCATAGCCATGCACGCAGGCCCACCAAGAGCTGGTGCCATCAATAAGTTTACGGCCATCGACCAATTCCAGCTCGCAGCCTTGGGCACTATGTACCCCAAAAACAGGAAGTGCACGAGTCATGGAGGTATAAGGGTGCCAAATATGGGCGCTATCAAAATCCAAGTCGAGTAAATTGCGCATAAAAGCTCACAGTGTTGATTGAAAATTAATCAGTGGTAAACCTGTATCACTGGTTGGCGTTGACAGTTTAAGGGCTGAGGTTATCCTAGCCAAGGTAAAATACAAAAATAAAAGGGTGTTCAATGTCGCAGTTGCAAGTTCGTCATGATTGGAAGCGGGAAGAAATCGAAGCCTTATTTGCGCTGCCGATGAATGACTTATTATTTAAAGCCCACAGTATCCACCGTGAAGTGTACGATCCTAACGAAGTGCAGATCAGCCGCTTACTGTCGATCAAAACCGGTGCTTGTCCTGAGGATTGTAAATATTGTCCGCAGAGTGCGCGTTACGACACTGGCCTTGAAAAAGAGCGTCTATTAGCGATGGAAACCGTGCTCACCGAAGCGCGCAGTGCCAAAGCCGCGGGTGCTTCGCGTTTCTGTATGGGCGCCGCCTGGCGTAACCCGAAAGATAAAGACATGCCATACCTTAAGCAAATGGTGCAAGAGGTGAAAGCCCTCGGCATGGAAACCTGCATGACCTTAGGGATGTTAAGCGCCGAGCAAGCCAACGAGTTGGCCGATGCGGGCCTTGATTATTACAACCACAATTTAGATACCTCGCCTGAATATTACGGCGATGTGATCACCACCCGTACCTATCAAAACCGCTTAGATACCTTAAGCCATGTGCGCGCATCGGGCATGAAAGTTTGCTCTGGCGGCATTGTTGGTATGGGTGAGAAGGCCACCGACAGAGCGGGTTTATTGCAACAACTGGCGAATTTACCCCAGCATCCGGATTCTGTGCCGATCAATATGCTAGTCAAAGTGGCCGGTACTCCTTTCGAAAAACTCGATGATTTAGATCCGTTGGAGTTTGTCCGTACCATCGCCGTTGCACGTATTTTAATGCCTAAGTCCCGTGTGCGTTTATCCGCGGGCCGTGAAAACATGACTGACGAATTGCAGGCCATGTGTTTCTTTGCGGGTGCGAACTCGATTTTCTACGGCTGCAAGTTACTGACGACGCCAAACCCTGAAGAAAGTGATGATATGGGGCTGTTCCGCCGTCTGGGCTTACGCCCTGAGCAGGGCGCTGCTGCAACTATCGATGATGAGCAGGCGGTCTTAGCCAAAGCTGCGGCCCACCAAGATAAAGCCTCGGCACCTTTTTATGATGCGGCGGCGCTGTAACTAAAACTTATCGCCTCAGTAAAACTCGCTTTTTGGAGTTGCGCTTCGTTAAGCGGCGAAGCGCAGGTTCCAAAGAGTGATGCCGGCGGTGAGACTCTGTGAGCATTTGAGCTGACGTTGTGCCGAGACTGGGCGAAAAACCAGTCAAGACGCCGAGTAAGCCAGCAAAGTAAATTGCACAGCAAGAAAAGTTGAGCAAGACAAGTTGAGTAAGAAAAAATGAGTTCATCACTCACCTCAAAACTGAGTTCAAAAATCCTCGCCCGTCAGCAGGCGTTAGCCGAGCAAGGTTTGCTTAGGCAGCGTCAGGCGCTGTCGAGCGCGGCAGCACTCAGTAAGGATGGCCCTCAGTTTGGCTTAGCGGAGCAGCACTATCTTAACTTCAGCAGTAATGATTACTTAGGCCTATCCCGTGCTCCCGCATTGGTCGAGGCGCTGCACCTTGGCGCTAAGCAATATGGCGTGGGTAGCGGCGCATCACCACTGGTGACGGGCTACAGCGAGGCGCATTTGGCGCTAGAAACTAAGCTGTGCAAGATAACGGGATTTGAGGCGGCACTACTCTTTAGCTCAGGGTTTAGTGCCAATACCACCTTGTGTAAAACCTTGTTCGATAAGCATGATGTGGTACTGGCCGATAAACTGGTCCATGCATCGATTATTGATGGATTGCGCGACAGCGGCGCGGATTTTAAGCGCTTTTTACATAATTCCATCGAAAGTGCCGAGCGTTTATTAGAAAAGAACGCTGTATCTGCCCTTATCACTGAGAGTGTGTTCAGCATGGATGGCGATATCGCGCCGATTATGGCCTTATCCAGCCTTTGCCGGGCACATAATGCTTGGTTGATTGTCGATGATGCCCATGGCTTTGGCGTGGTGGATGCTGTGAGTGCTCAAGTTGAATCGGCTCCAGCTTCAAACCTTATCGATATCCAGATCGTGACCTTTGGTAAGGCGTTAGGTTGTCAGGGCGCCGCGATCCTCGGGAGTAGGCAGTTGATTGAATTTCTGGTCAGCAATGCACGGGAATATATTTATTCTACGGCGCTGTCGCCCGCTAATGCGGCTCTTGCCTTGGCCGCTGTTGAATACGCTGAGACCCATCCTGAGCTTAAGCAAAAATTGCAGCGCAATATCTTATTGTTCAAGCAGTTGTGCCAAGATGCGGACATTCCACTCCTAGGAAGTGACACGGCAATTCAACCTTTGATTATTGGTGATGCGACGCAAACCTTGCTGGTGGCGGAAAAGCTAAAGACATTAGGCATTTGGGTCGGCGCCATTCGTCCACCCACAGTGCCGGTCGGCTCGGCAAGATTGCGCATCACCTTAAGCGCATCCCATAGCGAGGCGGTAATAAGGCGCTGCGTCAGTAGTATTGCCACTGTGCTGAAGGAATGCGCACTGCCGAGGGTTTCTGAGCGGCCTGAACGGTAAGCCAGTACTTGATTCACATATCAGGTGAAAGGCAGGGCACTTCAATGCTCGGGTATTGAGTTCTTGAAATGCTCGAGTATTGAGAGCTTGAAGATAAGAGTCTGAAAGTAAGAGCTTGAACGTAAAAGCTTCTAAGTAAAAGTTTGATGTAAAAGTGAGAATAATCTGTGATGTCTATGCCGCTTGGCGTGAGTGTTAATTCCCATCAGTCTGCCAGTCAGGTCGAGCATATTGCCGATCGGTTTTCTGCTGCGGCCAAGCGCTATCAAGAACATAACTGTTTGCAGCGTTTAAGCGGCGCGAGTTTGTTGCAGGGATTTGTAGCCAAGGGCGCAATTCTTGATATTGGCGCAGGGCCGGGAACCAATTTTGATCATAATGCCACAGGCACAGATATCAGGGTCTATGCACTCGATATCGCTTTGGGCATGCTGCAACAGCTTAACGCGACTTACCCTTATCAACAGTGTGTTTGCGGTAATGCCGAGCAATTACCCTTTGCCGATGCGTGCATCGATAATATTTACTCCAATTTGGCACTGCAGTGGTGCCATGACTTTTCGGCTGCAACCAGTGAAATGGCCAGAGTCTTAACATCGGGTGGAGAAGCTCACCTGAGTATCGTGGCGGCAGGCAGCCTTGAGCAGTTATCCAATCTTGGTTTGAGGGTCAACTGTTTCTTATCCCTTGAAAGCTTACAAGCGGCATTTGACGACACAGATTGGCAATTTCTTGATGTGAAGCTCATGCCAATGACCGTCTATTTTCAAGATCTTAAAGCCTTACTCTATTCCATTAAAGGCGTGGGCGCATCGGTGCAATCCTCAGTACAGAGTCTAACTTCTTCTGAATCCGATGCCCATTTAGGTAAATTGCGTGGCCGTGACGATTGGCAGGCTTTACAACAACGCGCAGAGCAATTTCGTGAGGCACAGGGCCTGCCTTTAACCTATCAGATCGCCCAATTTCGTGTGCGTCGCCAAGGCGGCTCGGTATAAATTTCTAGCAACGGTTTGGCGCATAGTTGGCCAACAGATTAACAGGTAAAAGGCATGTTTTTTGTAACAGGAACAGATACCGATAGCGGTAAAACCTTAGTATCGACTGCACTCTTGACCGCATTCAACCGTGAAGTTCTGCGCGCAGGGTTTTCGCGCTCAAGTCTTGGGGTAAAGCCTGTTGCCTCAGGCTGTGAAATCACTGAAAAGGGCTTGCGTAACAGTGATGCATTAAAACTGATGTCGGCTTCATCCCTTAAACTGAGCTATGAGCAGGTGAATCCGATTAGTTTTGAACCTGCGATTGCACCGCATATTGCAGCAAAACAGCAGGGCGTTAATTTATTCCCTGAGGCAATTTTGGCCAAGCTTGATCGTGCGGCGTTTGCGCAGGCGGATTTTTGTTTGATCGAAGGAGCTGGCGGTTGGCGTTTGCCTTTAGGGGAAGGGCGCTACTTATCTGAGTTGGTACAACAGCTTAATTTACCCGTCATTCTTGTGGTGGGAATGAAGCTCGGTTGTCTAAATCATGCGGTATTAACTCAAGAGGCGATATTAGCCGATGGCTTAACGGTCGCAGGTTGGGTGGCAAACTGTGTCGATCCCAATATGAGTGTGTTCGATGAAAACTTAGCGTCGCTTAAAGAGATGATGGTATCGCCTTTCCTCGGGTGTATTCCTCATCTTAAGCAGGCGGATGCGGAGCATGCCGCCAACTTTATCGATATCCAATCCTTATTGCTGAAATAAGCTTATTCAAATAATAAGTTTGATATAAAAACAGAGGCTATGTCGCCTCTGTTTTTGTTGGCATAGTTTTAAAATATTGTGATTATAACTTAACGCGATAGCCAATGTTAAAGGCAATATCAGTGCTGTTATCCATATTGAAATAGTTTTCAACAATAGAGAACTCTATTGCACTGGTATCTAAATAGTAACGGTAGCCGAGTAATATTTCGTTAGAGGCTTTTGAAAAGTCATTTTCGGTTTCGAGTAAGCCCTGATAGTGATGTAATTCAAGCAACCAGCCATGGCGACCCGTTAAATATTCATAACCGAGATTGACGGAATAAGCATGATTATCGTAGCTTATCCCCGAAAGAACCTCATTACCCTGCCTAAAACTAACAGCTGCGGTAGAATGAATATGATGTTTTTCATAACCAAAGCTGTAATTAAGCTGTAACGCTTGTTCAAAGCTTTCATCTTCAAAGGGGCCTGAGTCGACATAGTTATAATATAGGCTGCCTCCTAAAGATAAGCCCTGATATTGGTTTTCAAACAATTGGTAGCCAACATAAAGTATGACGACATTATTGAGGTTTTCGCCCGAGATATTTTGCTGATTAACGCCATCTTTAGAAAATATTTGATTTTGATGTTTAGCGGCATCTTCACGACCATTTTGACTAAAACCAAATGCATCATGAAACCACATAGTTACTGAGTCTAAGTGATTATCGCCACTAAAACGCCAGTGATAACTGGTATCTATCATCCATTTATCATTGACTTGCCAAGTCAGTCCCCCTTCAAGGGTGTTGTGATAGTAATCGGCAAAATAGTCATCGCTTTCAGCCCAAACACTGGCTGCACTTGCGGATAAGTGCAGCTCTTTTTGACCTTCAGGTAACGAAAACCCTGATCTTAACATCGGTGTTAAACTGCCTGCTTGGGCCGGTGATTGCGCATAGCTGCGTAAAGGACCATAGTCACTAAAATCGACGGCAGTTGCCAAGACATTCGGGGTAAACAGTAACGAAAGCGTGAGAACTGATTTCAAGTGTGAAAATGGCATAGCATAAATATCCGTCTAGATGATGAGTCAGCTAGATTTGATAGGTTGAAGAAACTTAGCATTATCAAGCGAGATTAATGGAGAATATTAAGATGAATGTTAACCTTTATCGCCATGTTAGCATCTTGTTTACATGTTAAATCAGCAAATAGCTGAGTAATACTAAGGCTAGCCAAAATGCTCGTCCAATCATTGGTAATAAATAATATAAGATAAGTAACGTACTTGTAATTAACAATATTGTCGTTGGCTTACGAAAATACGCAGCATTTAATGTAGGTAACTTCATTTTTTCTCTAACATATTGATGATGCGAAAAATAACTAAACACTGAATAGGATGAGCACAATAGGTAGATATCTTATAAAAACGTAGCTTGTGTGAATATTCAGTTTTTTTGAGAGGCTAATATAACGCCGTAGGATTGGGGTGTAAATGTTATGAGATGCTAAATAGGATTCAAAAACTGGAACTGAAAATCCCTATTTTTGTTAGAGAAAAATAATCCTACTTATTCCGAAAAATACTGTGATAAGTTATCGGAAATATTAAACTGCTTAACTGTAAGGTTATTATTATGAGTGTGGAAATATTGATTTTATCCATAAAAAACGCCGGATTTCCGGCGATTTTTATGGTGTTAAGTAAAACGCAAATCGAGTCTTAGTTTATCGGCCTAGGGCCAATCATCACTGTTCCAGCGATATAGCCAAGTAGCGGCGACAGGTTTTTCATCTTTACGCAATTGAATGCGCAATTCTGCCACATTGGTACTTTCAGGCTCAAACGTAATGAAGATCCGAGCACCATTAATTTCAGGGTGAGCTACTATCCGAGATGAGAGGATTTTACCCTTACTGATACTGGCATCAATTGTAATTTTTTCAATATCTTGTGGCTTGATATTGCTGTAGTCGATAAGGAGTTCTTTGCCTTTGGCCTGTTTTTGTCCCTTAGAACTACGAATTACCCGTGCTTTGTTTGTAAAACTAGGGCTGTCATTAGACGCCGTAATGCGGTAAGAATAGCGATAGGGCTCAGCCTGCTTTAATCCCCCCTGAGGTTCCCAATAGGCGACGATATTATCATTGGTTTCGGCGCTTGATGGAATTTCAAGCAGTATTAATTGCCCTTTACCCCAATCGTTTAATGGTTCAATCCATGCAGAAGGACGTTGTTGGTAGTTCGCACCAAGATCTTGATAGTAGTCGAAGTTACGATGGCGTTGGATTAAGCCAAAACCCTTAATATCTTCGTCACCAAAGGCACTGATTTGCAGTTTGTTTGGGTTATTGAGTGGTCGCCATAAACGCTCACCGTTACCTCGATCAATTTGTAATCCTTCAGAGTTATGCACAGCAGGACGATAATCGGGTTTGTCAGGCGTATCTAAACCACCATAAAGAAACATGGAAGTCAGTGGTGCTAGGCCAACGTGGGCGATATCTCGGCGCGGAAAGAGGGTGACATCGACATCAACACGTGTCGGTGCTCCGGGATAAATACCAAAGCGATAGGCACCTGTAACACTCTGACTATCTAGTAATGCGTGTACTACTATCGCTGTTTGATATTTAGAGGGTCGCTCTATCCAAAAACGTTTAAATAAGGGATATTCTTCACCTTTAGGTTGGGCAACATCAATGGCTAACCCGCGGTTTGATAATCCATAGGTTTGGCCCTTGGATAATGCACGAAAATAGCTTGCCCCTTGAAACATAATGAACTCGTCTTTGACTTCATCGTCATTGATGGGGTAATGAAGTCGAACGCCTGCATATTGTCCTACCTGCGTGAGCAATTTCTCAATGGTATCATTGGGCACACTAAAGGAAGATTCTGTTAACTCGATAGGAAAAGCTCGGCTATTTTCAACGACATCAATATCCACCAAATTTTTGTATAAAAAACCGGGCGCAAAAAGTTGCACTGAAAACTTAGTGGGTGTTCCGCCCCAAATCGCAGCGTTTTCTTGATAATTGATCTTGCCATAAGTGGCGTAATCTAAGTCGATCAGTTCCTTCGGAGCCTTTCTAGCTTCTTTGAAGGGTTTTTGAGCCAGTTGCTGTGCTAACTCAACGACGGTGTCATGGGAGAATGCCTTAGCTTTTTTATCATCGCTTGCAGTGGCGGCATAGGCGGGGGCTAAACTACTGATGCTCATTATGCCGGCCAGTATAGACCCAAAAAAAAGTGTTAATTTGGTCTTTTTATGACCGTTCATCGGGGTTGAATGGTTCAATGTTGAATGCAGTCGCAAAATGAAAACTCCTCACTTGGATGGACCAAGGGTAAAAAAATACTCCTGTGCCTTGGTCATAACTCCCTAATTTTAAATAACTTAGAAAATTTGTTTCAGAATGTAGCTAGGGGTAAATGCAAAAATTAATCTTGTTTATCAAGGTGTTCGACAACGAAATTAGTGCAGATACTTAAGTGGTGCAAGTTTTTTCTCCTGCGGGAGATATGCCGATCCTTGCATGATGAAAGGATATTGATAGCGTGCAAGGTCAATAATCAGTCTAGTTTTTTGTCGCGTTCAACTCTTAAAGGAGCGGCATTTGCATGTTAAGTGGTTAGCTGAGTATGAATGTTACCCTATTTACCACGATGAATGCCGCTAACGAGATCTTATTTTAGCAAATGAGATAAATCGCTACCTACGGGAATTGGGAGCTCCTGCTGTTCGCCACAGAATAAATAGGCAGGGTTATCACCCAACAGTGATAAAGTGTCTCCCTGTCGCCATAGCGCACTGCCTTCAACAATGCCAATGACGGGCGTGATCGGATCAACACGGGTAAATTCGAGTAATCGCTGAGCTCGAGTTTCACCGTTATGTCCTGGTGCACGGTAGTTTGAATAATGTGGATTTACCTGAAAAGGCACTATGTTTAGGGCCGCGAATGATGGCGGTTCAATGATCGGCATATCGTTAGTTGTACGAATGCTTAATCCAGATACATTTGACCCTGCGCTCCAACCAATGTAAGGCTTACCGCTAAGGACTTCATTACGAATAAGCTGCACAAGATCGTACTTATACAACTCATGCAAAAGATGAAAAGTGTTGCCGCCACCAATTAAAATACCGTCGGCATCTTTAATCGCTTGGCGCGGATCAGGGTGTTGATGAATACCACTAATATCGAGTTTAAGCTCACTGAGTCCCGTCACTACAGACGCTAAGTAGGTATCGTAGCTCATGCTTACCCCTGCATAAGGAATAAAAATCCATTTTTGTGCGTGAGCGGTAAGTGGTTTGATAAAAGGCAGCGCATGGGAAAGATAAGGCGTGTCACCAACACGTGAACTGCTTAGCAGTAGGGCATTAACGGTCATTTTTTTATCCTTAAATCTCAGAATGTGCAGGCATGTTAACAAAGTTTAATTACGATAAACATAGATAAACACACATGAATTTGGCTGTAACACTGACAGCGCCTAGATTTAAGTTTGGCTTAATAGACTGTCCCTAGACTCACGAGCCATGAAAGGCTGTGTCTAAATTGAGAGAAAAATTAGCGATTAGAAAAACTCTTACCTTTACCCCTTGAATTTCGATTAATTGGACATATTATGTCTTTGAACAAAATAAATGGCACCTTTGTGCCGTAAAGGAGCTGATATGAAGCGTATATTTTTATTGATTGCGACTAACCTAGCCGTGTTGCTAGTAGCCTCAATTGTAATGTCTATTCTAGGCGTGAATACGTCTACTATGGGTGGACTCTTAGTGTTCGCTGCGATTTTTGGATTCGGCGGAGCCTTCATCAGCTTAGCGATTTCAAAATGGATGGCGAAAAAGACCATGGGTTGTGAAGTAATCACCACCCCACGTGATAGCACTGAGCGTTGGTTAGTGGAGACGGTTGCCCGCCAAGCCCAGCAAGCTGGGATTAAAATGCCAGAAGTGGCAATTTACCAATCGCCGGAGATGAATGCATTTGCAACTGGCCCAAGTAAGGACAACTCATTAGTTGCCGTAAGTACAGGTCTGTTGTATGGCATGAGTCAAGACGAAGTCGAAGGCGTACTTGCCCACGAAGTAAGCCACGTCGCTAACGGCGATATGGTCACTTTGACCTTAATCCAAGGCGTGGTGAACACCTTTGTGATCTTCGCGGCGCGTGTTGTAGCAGGCATTATCAACAACTTCGTCTCGAGCAATGATGAAGAAGGCGAAGGTTTGGGCATGTTTGCTTATATGGCAGTGGTATTTGTTCTTGATATGTTGTTTGGTATTTTGGCTTCAATTATCGTGGCTTACTTCTCACGTATCCGTGAATACCGTGCCGACGAAGGTGCAGCTCGCTTAGCGGGCAAGCATAAGATGATTGCAGCACTTGAGCGTTTACGCCAAGGCCCAGAAAGCTCAGCAATGCCAGCACAAATGTCTGCTTTTGGTATTAACGGCAAGCGTTCAATGGCTGAGTTAATGATGAGCCATCCACCTCTAGAGAAGCGTATTGCGGCTTTACAAACTCGTTAATTGAGTCCAAACGTTCACCAAAAGGAGACCTAGGGTCTAATGCCGTTCACTTAAGAGTGAACGGCATTTTTCTTTGGTCTAACCGGAAACTTGTTTTTGCTCATTTTAAGGACTCGTGGATATGCCCTTTCCCGTTTACCATCCAGCTTAAATTGCCGTGCAT